>CAWFRV010000001.1:0-607900 GCA_963818325.1 uncultured Gammaproteobacteria bacterium
TGCGCAACTGGGTAGCGGCGGGTGATTCTTGGTAGACCAAGGCAGGGACTTGCGGGATGCCTAACTTGGTCGTCAGGTAGCCACCTTGGTCAAAGTAAACCGGACGCTTCCACTGGCGCATCAGCCCCATGTACGAGCCACCCACCAGTATCACCTTGACGGGTTTTTTGCTGTCTTGGTAATACTGGTCAGCGTAGGCAACTTGTTGCTTATCAGCCGCGTCAATGAACAGCAGGACTTTGCTCAAGCCCATGAAGTCCAGCGGATTGGCTTTGGTTCCGGCCTTGACAACCACCCTGCCGTCAGCATCCAGCACATCAGTGGTGGCGACCACAGACGGGTCGTAGTAATGGGTGGCAGCAGTGGTGGCACGGGTAATGCCGGGTACGGGGGTTGGGTTCTCAACCGTGTGTTTGGCAGTTGCCGCCATCGACCGCTGCCTGTCCGCCAGCTCACCGGATGCCTGTTTGGCTTCCAGCTTTTCGCGGATAACGTCCAGAAAATCACGCTCACTAATCGGGTAGGTCTTTCCCAAGGCGGCATCCCCTGCCCGCACCGGCAAGGCACACAACAGCACTGGCAACAACAGGGGAATTGCTGCTAATGCTAAGGGATGCTGCCAAATACGGGGGGATGCCATAAAAACGTGTTAATCCAATCTGGTTATGTAGGGGAAACTATGGCAATCACCCCCTTGTCAAACAAGTTTTGGCGTTTAGGGGAAATGCCGTAAATTTTCCGAACCTTGACAACAAGTTTTATTTATGAGTGAAATTTATAATATATTGCCCAAAGAAAACCCCGCACGCGGCGGGGTTCGGGGTTAAGTGTAAACGTAGGTAAAGAAACAGGCTTACGCTTGCAACATCCGCCGCGCCAACGCGACTTCAACGCTGTCCCCGTTAGGGTTCAACGAATCCAGCCCACTATCCGGCATATCGCCAGAGGTGCTTTGGCTAACAGCGATTTTCTCCGCCATCAGCGACAAACACGCGGTTTGCGCGGTATCCGCATAACCAAGGTAAAACACGTCCACATCCAACTTCTGACCAATCCGCCATGAGCGGCGGGCAGCTTGTTGAAGCGTGTAAACGTTGTACCCCGTTTGTAGGAACACGATTGCTGGAAACTCCAGCAAATCCAGACCTGTTTTTACCAGTTCAGGATTGCATACTAGTACGTCGATACCACGGTCAACGCGGTCGAGTATCCAGTCTTCCCGCTTGTCGGTTGAAACGCTGGAACGCAGCACGTCGGTTTTCAAGCCTGCGGCATGGAGCAGCGTCTTGAGCCGTTGCGCAGTGTCCTGCTTACCTGTGTAGCTGGTATAAACTAGTACACGACGACCCACCGCCTTCTCAGATTTGCAGATTTCCAACAACTTACGCTCCTTGGGTGTTAGCTCGTCTTAGCGTACAACGGTGGTACATCCGCCAAGGTTTCCATTGTGCGTGGGTGACGCACTGCTTCTGCCCGGAAACAGGTTTCAGGCCAGCGTAGCAAGGCATTCAGCACCACACCCAATAGGGTCGTGTCACCTTTTGCCAGTGCCTTCTTCATCACCGCAGTCAGTTCCAGCGAAAACACGTCATAAGCCGCCCGTTGTTCACCATCCATCTCCACCTCAACATAATGCTCGCGGTAAGGCGGCAACACGTTGCCACCGATGTCCTTGAGTTTCAGGAACACGGTGTACGGCAAAATGAAACGGCAAATGCCGGTCGGGCCAAAGCCCGGTGCTTTACTGGTGCGCTGCGAGTTTTTTTCCCCGCGTGAGGTTTTGTGACTCCCGCCAGAAGTGGTTTTAAACACATCTTTAAGAATGCCGTGATCACGCATAAAGGACATAACCGCACCACCCAAGGAGCGGTTGCGGTACTTGTAGCCGTCTTCAATCATACGGCGCGGGTTAGCACGCCACAGCAGGTAAAACAGGTCATCGGCATAGCCACCCATCAGCGTTCCGGTCAGTAATAGCACCTTGCGGGCTTTTGCTGCGAGTACCCCGAAGGCTTGGCCTTGTGCAGAGTCACCGTTCTTATATTCGTGGGCTTCATCGACCACCAGTGTCCCAAAGTAACCATCCGGCAATTGCCGCTTGATAAATTCGGTCGGTTGGTAGCCACCTTGCCCAAACGAAATCTCGGTTTTACCCAAGGCACGTTCCATGCGTTCCGCTTGGCGGTCGTTGAACATCAGATTGCCATCTTCATCCATCAAGTTGGTAAACTCGTGAATGTTGTCGGATAGCATATCACCCAGCATATCTTCACCAAACGTGGCAATCAGGCGTTCAGCCGTCTTGTCACCGATGGTAGGTAATTGCTTGAGTGCATCTGTGACCAACTTGCGCTTGTCTTTCAGAGGCTTCCTTGCGGGTCAACGTCCACAGTTGTTCGCTGCAAACGTGTTCCACACCGTCATCATCCAGATGCTTGTGTTGGCAAGATAACCGCTGGTCGGGCAAAAGCCGTTCGTTGCGGAAAACCTGCCCTTCTGCATCACGGTAAGCGTTGCCACATTTAGGGCAAGCCAGCACTTTATGCGCGTAAAACTCACCCGTATCTTGGTTACGACCACTCATGAGGATTTTGGAAAATGAGTGTTTCCACTCATAGCCCATGCGCATCCGCACCCGTCCAAGGACGAAGAACTCTGGCGCATCATGGTTGCACCCAGTTTTTACCATCGTCCGCAGTTGCAGCAAGCGAGCCAACGTATCCGCACCATTGAGTACCCAAACACGGGCATTCGGTACAGTTTCCTTGATCTCACGACGCCACTTGTAGACTAAGTGAGGCGGTGAGATGACCAAAGTACGTTGGTAGCCCTCGGCTTGCATCACCGCTGCGGCACAAATTGCCATCATGGTTTTGCCCGTCCCCATTTCTGCATTGATGATCCCGGCTTTTTCACCTTGATCAACCAGTAAGGCAGTAATGGCATGAACAGCTTCGCGTTGCGCCACGAAAGGCGCACGTATCAGCCCGTCCATCACTGCATCGCGGATGGGACAAGTGTCTTCCCGATGGAATACAGGAGGGTTTTGAAGATCAACGGCATCACGCAAGGCAGTACCAAAGTCTTTTACGAAGTCTGCCAATGAAATGACAGCAGGTGTTGTGTTAGCGATAGTGGTCATGGTGTTTCTCCAGAAAGTAATGGGATTACGCCGGGAAACACACCTCCCCAGCGGGAAGCACTCCCGGCAGGGTTGAAAATGAAAAACCGAATCAATCAATTCAAAAAATTACAGCAGACCGCGCTCGGCGAACGATAAATACCGCTCCGTACTGCCCACAATAAAATGATCCAGCACTCTTACGTCAATCAACTGTAAGGCATCTTTGAGTTTCTGGGTAATCCGCTCATCTGCTTGACTGGGTTCTACAATCCCAGAAGGGTGATTATGTGCAAAGATCACCGCCGCCGCATTGTGCGTAATGCAAGCTCTCACAACTTCACGGGGATGGACGCTGGCACTGCTGATAGTGCCAAAAAACATCTCCTCTGCGGCGATTAGATGATGATGGTTATCGAGAAACAAACAGGCAAATACTTCTGCCTTACGACTTCCCAACCAACTGGTTAAATAGCTGGCTACTATACCGGGTTCGGTCAGTACAACGCCCTCACGCCCCATAAGAGTCTGGAGTGCAATGCCACTGGCTATCTCAAGAATTTCATCAGCCGTGAAATTTCCGCTAACACGGTACAAACCGTCATGTCCCGCACACATTGGTTTACATTCTAGGTTTCATGGTGTATCTCCTAAAAAAGTCGGGAGACACCACCTCCATGGGAGTGCTTCTCCCAGAGGGTTAAAAAATAACTAAACGGTAAAATCCCCTTGCAGGGTAGCTACCACACCCGAAGGTATGGTTTGCCCAGTGTTTCAATTAGACAGCGTTTACCGCCGTTGGCTTGGCACAAACCGACCATACAGTTCCTGCCTGAAGATAAACCGTCCAATCACCGTATAAAACTGCTGGTTCTCCCGGCATCTGGTGATGGAGCATCTCATCATGGACTTTGAGAACAGGCAGTTTAGGGTCAATACCAAACTTCATTGCATCAGCCTCATTCACAAAGGCCAACATAACGTGCGTGGAGCCACTACAGTGAACGCTTTTGAGTGGGCCTATTCCTGGCCTAGTAAAGCCAAAATCTTCGATGCTTTGTGCAAGGTTGTAACGACCGTTATAGAGTTTTAAATAAAGCATGGCTTTTATCCCAATTTCTTGGTTAGCAGGTAAGCCTTAGCTTTCCGACAGATTCCGTCACCGGAATTTTCAACATAATTCTGGGCAGCCCAATCACTATCAAAGCACTGGGATTCATCATAACGTTGAATTTTCAGCTTTCCATCAGTCTGGAATAGCCCCCAACCTTGACCTAAAGCCTCTTCCTGATCAGGAATCGTCCAAAAAATATCCTCTAATGGCATGGAGTCGTAGAACAACCCCGAACCAGATACCTCAATGATGATGGATGCTTTGCCATCCACCATCATAGTTTGTCCAACTTCGTATTTTTGCGTCATGTGCTTCTCCTAAAAAATAAAAAATTACGCCGGAGAAAGACTACCCAAGCGGGGAAATGCTTCCCGGCTGGATTTAAAAAGTCAGTATATTCAAGCTGTCAGACACTCACCCAACTGGGCAATATCTAAATCATATTCCACGCCTTGAAACTTACCGCGCAAAGGGTAAAGGCGGGTAATCTCAATCACTGACGCTCCATCAAGCCCTTCCACCGTATACCAATGTCCAAACTGGGCATCACCTACCGGGAAAAACTCGTCGAAAAGCGCCAACGACCTCCTGAGTACCGGGTAGAAGGTTGGCCATTTTTCAAAGCTAAGGAAAACCGAACACCGTCCATCAGTAACTTCAAAAAGCCAATGGTTCCATGCCTTTTTGAGCTTCGTTTTCCTATGCAGCGAACGCAGGTGCAACCCGCTTTCACGATGCCACCACCATTCGTAGTCTAGCGGACTAATATCTTCCAACTGAACATCATCGTCACGGGGGTCATGAAAATCACGGAAAGACTGTTGTTTCATAGCGTTTCTCCAAAGTATAAAGTACGCCGGAGAAACACCATCCCCACAGGGAGTGATGCTCCCCAGTGGGTCGGTCAAAAGTTGAAAAATTACCGGATCATCAGCACATCACCGTAGGTACTGCTGTTGGGGGTGAAGTCGAGCGCCCGGATCACTGGCACAAACACATCCGTGTCGATGCGTTCTTCTGTCTGCGAACCATCCAAGTTTTCATGGAAACGGGTTTCAGTACGCTTTTCTTTGTGCGTACTGCCCTTGATCAGGTACACACGCCCATCGTCTGAGCGCACCACACCACCCACTTGCCCTGCTGCCAAGGCCAATGCCGTATGCCATTCCGTCATCTGACGCAGTGGACGGCGGTTAGCCTGTGCCGCCGCTTGGCGGAATAAACCCGTGAATTGCTGTTGCAGGGTAATTTCATAACGACCAAGCTCCTGTTGCAGTTGCTGCGTATCCAAGTTGTGCGATACGAACTTGAACTGACGGCGCGTATCCGTCATGACAGGAACAACATAAGGCGTATCCGGCCATTCTTCTGGCAATTCATCCGGCACAACATCGCCCACCCCAATCGCCACCAAATGTTGACGCAGGGCAGTATCAATATTGCCGTTGGACTTTTGCTTGACCCCAAACAAAACAGTTTGCTTAAACTGGTCAGTGGCGGCACGGAACACCTGTCACGTCACGGAAGTGAGTAGCCACCCACCCCTGACAACTGCTTGTCGTAGGAAGTAGAAGGTAAGATCAACACTATCACCCCACCGACCTGTAACAGCCCGTGGGTACGTTGGTAGAAGTGTTTTTCCAGTCGAGGACGACTTTCCTTGAATAAACCATTCGCACCATTGCCTTCGTGGTCTTTCAGCATGTCGCCATACGGCGGGTTCAGCCATAACAAGCCAAACGAACCGTAGGACACCATGCAACTGTTAAAGTCCGCATGGGCGCAGTGGTCAAGGACAGTCTTGGCGTGCCAAGCGCGTTCAGTATCGTATTCGATGCCATAGGCAACGGTACGGTCTTTACCTAGCGCGTGTTTACATTCAGCCAGTGCCACACCTTCACCCGCGCACGGGTCAAGGATACGTATCTGACCTTCACCTTCTTGCGCCGACTCCAGAGCGGACAACGCACGCGAGATGGTTTCATCATCCGTTGGGTAATACCCATTTTTGATGAAATTATTTGCCAACCGTGGAAAGACAAGTGCTTTAGCCATGATAGTTTCTCCAAAAGCAACATTACGCTGGAGAAACACATCCCCCGTAGGAGTAGTTGCTCTCCCAGCAGGGTTAAGTAAAAAGCCCCAAAGGGCGAAGTTGTAAGAATAGCCACCACTTACCCGAAGGCAAGCCGCATCCAGCAATGGCATAGGATACTTTAAGGGTAGGCTGCAAACCGTCAGGTAAGCAGCTAAGGGCGTGTCCAGAGTGGAACACTACACATAGGAAACCTTGCCGCCCTGTACTGATGCTGACCTGCACCAATCACCGGCTGGCAAGGCCACCACACCCGAAGGTGTGATATGCCCAAAGTTAAACGGGATTGCCTAATCTGGCGGCTACTTGTTGCCCCCAAGGGTGAAGCTGCAAAGCTGGATACTGCTTCACAACCACCCCGTCTACACTACGGAAGAGTAGATTTGGAGAGCGGTCATCAACGGAGTTATCAAAGAAGTACCCCCGGTCAGCCAACTTGGCAGCTTCCACCCCATTGGCAATGGAACGGGCATAACGGGCAATGATCTTATCCGTTGGCACGGTATGCCCACCTTCCACAACACGCTGGGCGATACGCGCCACATTGATGTAGGGCGTATCCGTAGAAATGAAAAAGAAGCGCACAAAAAAACCCGCAGCTTTGGCTCGTTGGATAAATTCCACTTTGTCCGGCACTGACAGCACCGTCTCAAAAATAAAATCACGCCCTTCGTGCAGGCAGCGTTCCCGCCAATCTTCCGCATATTGTGCAGCTTTCAGCACCGTTTCACGGTCATTCCAGTCACCAAATACATCACGGGCAATATTATCCGGGTTGATGTAATCGCAACTTTGCGCCCATTCATGCCCCAGTATCTGGGTAGTAATGGATGTTTTACCTGAACCGTTAGGCCCGGCAATAACAATCAAACGTGGTTTCATATCCAACCTTCAAGGGGCGGGTTGGACACGAAAATACGCATTGGCATCCGCCATCGCCTTGGCGAGGTCATTATCCAGCTTACGCTGGGCTAATGCTTTACGTGCCAACACATCCTTTAGCATCCCTTCGGTAATTGCTTCCAGTTCCGCATCAGAAATATCATCATCTAACTGCGGTGGCAGTAGTGGTTTATCAGTCATCATGGGCATCACCATCAACATAAATCGTTCTCCAGAGTATAACAAACTCGGTTAGATACCGGCGGAAATCCAATCGGACACTCTGAGACAACAAACGGTGTTATCGTCAAGCAAATGACTGTAAACATCCGTACCCAAATCCTCGAAGACCGTCACACCATCCACCGTCAACTCGACCATATTATCGAGCATATCCGGGTAGTGTTCCTGTGCCAGAGCATCGGCTTCGGCACGGCTGGTGGCATAACATGCAAATTCCTCAAGGGCGTTTTCCACCCCCTCATAGTCGTAAACGTAATGGTTTTTAGCTTCCATCAGGGTATTTCTCCAAAAGTTAATGCCATCGGGAGAAACACCTCTCCCAGAAGGAAGTGATGCTCCCCGTTAGGGTTAGGTTAAATTTTACGTTACGCCAGCAGGTGCTGCCCGCTAGGTTTTCCATTGACACCATGATGCAGGCTCACCCGTGAACCCGCATCTATCCCAGCCCGTACCCCATCGGAATTAAGGTCGCGGTTGATGCGGGATTTATGGTTCTTGAGCTTGCCGAACTTGCCATCAATCCAGTCCTGCACGTCTTGGTCAGGTTCATGCCCAGCAAAATTGTGGACTGTTTCACTGACACGGCACAACCAACCTTCACAGAAGGATGTGGTTGCCTTACGTGCCTCTTCAGCAGCCTCCTTTTTCTTGGCATGGCTGAGGCGGTAACAGTTACGGATATACCAATCAGAGTCATACTGACAAGCACTGTCAGCGTATATGTCCCAATCAGGGTCACTTAGGCTTGCCAGCATCTGTTCATGAAACGCTTTGCTTTCCATCTCCAAACGCTTCCACAACACGGAATACGTGTAGTGTCGCTAGTTCCGGGTAGTGGCCTTTGCCGATAAATTCAAATGCACCGCCACGACTGGGGTGGTGCATGATCAATTGGCAGGCGAATGCCCGTGCAACCATTGCCGCAAGCCGACTAGCCCGATCACGGGCAGACGGAGCCTTACCTTCTACCGCCTTCACTTCTGCCAGTTTTACCTGTGCTTCGGTGATGCCGTATTTCTCCATCAGCTTTTTGGCTTGACGCAATGCCGCTTCGGCTTCACCGGGGTTATCCGATGCTGCCAGTGCCAAACATTTCTTGATCTTGCCAAGGATTCGGTTAGTGTCAGTAGTCGTTTCCATCACACAGCCTCCTGTCCAGTCACACCCAGTCCAAGTTCATACGCAACATACGTTTCGTGGTGCTTGGCTTGTAGGATGAGGTAGAACGTAAATGTATCGGCATTACGCCGGTCAAAACGATAACAATGGAACTGGGGGGTATCCTCCAAATCACTGGGTTCAACCGCTTCCCCACTCTCATCAAAAAAGTCGTCAGAAGCTTTCAAGCGCATATCCAACGACATCACCGAGTCTGGTAACGTCTTCAAAAAAGCCACGAGAACATCGTATTCCCGCTGCTCCATGCAAACCCGTGCTTGTGCCGGGTACTCCATGTTGCAGGCAAACTCACCTGTTGCATTAGCAAACAAGCTGCGGAAGAAGACGGGTTTAGTGGCATCAACAGTAGTGGTTTTCATGGGTTTCTCCAAAGTAAAAGATGACGCCGGAGAAACACGTCCCCCCACGGGAAAATGCTTCCCGGCAAGGTTAGTTAGATTTATGCAATTTCAATCTCAAGGAAACCAGCACCGTTACCTTCTGGGTCACTGAGTACCCAAACAGTTTTGATTTCACCAGACGGCAGACGCACCTCAAAACCGAAGTTGGCATCGCCATACTCACCGTCAGCAGCAACAACCGCTTGCGTGATCGTGCCGCCTACCAATTGTTGGGCAATAGTCATTGCCTGAGCTTTCACATAAGCATTGTCATTCATCAGACTCTCCTCCATTCACCGTGCTGGACAATGCCATCCGGCAAATAGGATACAGCCCGCACATACCCCCGCAGTTGCACTGCACGGAAAATGGCAAGCCGCATTTGACGGTGAAGTGTGATGTTCATCCCATTCCCACTGGCAGACTCCCAACGGGAGTAAGCGCGGGTGGGGGATAGCAATGCCTTAGCTTTCGGCGTGTGTATTGGCTTGGTATCAATGCCATTGAGTTTCATGACTACACCTCTTCCAATGCGCACTTGAGAACATCCCAATTCACACCAATCTCGGCGTTGTGAGTGCGGTCAATCAATGCGAACATTTTCCGAGCTTCATCCCGGCTTATAGTGGGTCTGCTTTCATCCAACTCATCAAAGTCTTCTTTCGACCAAACGGGTGCGACCATTGGCTCATCAACGCCTTGGTTGGTGACCCAGTGTGCCAGCTTATTAAGGTAATACGCAGCATTACCGGGCTGTTCGGCTTCAGGAATGGTTGCCAATGTTGCTATCACCGCTTCCAATTGGGCATTCAGGGTTTCAAGTGTAGTTTTCATACATTTCTCCACAGGTAAAAGTACGCAGGGAGAAACACTTCCCCCCAACGGGAAATGCTTTCCCGGCAGGGTTAAAAACAGTGAATGGTTAAATGCTCAGTCTTCGTTTGGCAGCATGATGGTTATGACGTGTTCGCCATTGTCACCGCCACCAGAGTGCAGTTTGAGCTTGATGCTACGTGGGGTCGTGCTATGACCGTCACGTTTGATGGCATACAGTTCATACAACAACGTATCGCCATGATTTTTAGGGGCCATACTAATGCCGTATTTAGCCATGTAGAGGACATCCCATAAACGCCCAGCGGTACTTTGCCCAAGGGCTTGCTGCTTAGGGCTGACATCCTCGTTATCCCAATCGACAAAACTATCCCAAACAGCTCGCGTCAATGCCACCGGCACCCGAAAACCCGCTTCGCGGGCTTCACTGCTTGCCGATACATCGACCAGTTCGCCGTCTTCAATGGCTTGTTTACGGCTATAGCCGTAGATAACTTCAGCATCAGCCCAAAAACTATCACCTGTACTGCTTTGTGGCGGTTCAGGCTGTTGATGGCGTTTAGCAAGACCAAACTCAGGGTCAAGTGTCAGCTTGGCGGGGAAGGCGTAACAGCCAGTTTCATCCGCTTCAACGCATAATGCGCCGGAACGGATATTGGCACTGATCAGTGCGGCGACTTCACTTCCCAGCTTGACATAAGCTGCATTGCAACCAAACCCTTGAAGAGGCTGGAACCATTGCAAAGCTGTCAGCAATTGCATGACCACCAATTCCCATTGCTCCAGCAGCGGTACTTCACAGATATGCCTAACCACATGCCAAATGTCCTGGAGGTTTTGCTCACTAGCAGTTCCCATAAACGGCAATGCCGCCGTTTGAGTGGCCTTGTCAGGGGTCGTCAGCAGCGGATGGTAAAGAATCATTTGCCCCACTTCTCCAAATAGGGAGGTTTGAAGCTTTGCACCGTGGTACTCCATCCTGCCCAGCATTTCACGGCTGAACCAGTCGCTGGCAACTTGCCTGCCATCCTGACGGATTACAAATGAGTTAATCTGCCCCGCAGTCATCTTCCCGCGCAACTCCTGAAAAGCCGTGTCACGGCCTATCAAAGACAAATACAGGAGTTGACCATCAGGCGCAGCCAGCGCACCAATACAGAAAATACCCGCAGGCATGAACCCCGTACTTCCTGGCCCCGATTCAATGGTAGCGACAGAAAACATGGGTTGTTGAATGTCAGCGATGCCGACGTTTGCAATAGCAGTCATGGTGTTTCTCCCGTGAACATAGAAAGTAATGCTGGGGAAACACACACCTTGCGGGAGTGATTACTCCCAGCAGGGTTAAAAATTTCAGAAGATTTCTATTTATTTCTGGACATCAACATAAGCAGTAGAAATTACCGCTCCATCACCAACCATCAGCCAGACTTGCATCAGGTAGTCACCAATATAGTCAGCAAAGGAGCAAGCAACTTGTTCCTCCTGACTCAGTTCCTGATAATTCTCCAGCAGATCATGGTTACACTCAAAGGTATCAGAACCTTGGTTGTAAACTGCCAATCCTGCTTCCTCCAGCGAGGCAAACACATCCTCTACGTAAGCCAGCAATCCACCGTACACCCGTTGTTGGTCATGTACGAGTAGTCGTTTGAAGTCTCCGTCCTGAAAAAGGGTAACGGTTAATGTTGTCATGGTGTTTCTCCCATCGGATTTAGTGAGAATGAGCTTAAATAGCGTATGCACAGGGCGTATACAATATCATCAAATTGCATGGCACTACCTCGATCAGCTACCCGCTTAGAAAAACACCACCCGCAGGGAGTGATGCTCCCAAACGGGTTAGTCAAAAGTTGAAAGTTAAGCCGCAAACGCCCAAGTCTGACGCGCAGCTTGGAACTTGTAACCATGAACCTTCAAACGGTCACACTGTGAACGCAATTTGGCACGGCCTACCAGTGGGTCAAGTTTGACTTCCGCACCCAAAGGGTACAGTTCGCCAAACGTATCCCGATCCATCTGTTCCAAACGGAACGCTCGCTCCTCTTCCACAGACATCACTTTCATGCCGTCTGTAGCAGGTGCTTCATCCTCAGGTGCGGAATCTACTGGCGCAGGTTCAGGAATAGCTATGGCAGCTTTTTCCTCATCGACTGGATCAACTTCCAGTGGCTCGACTTCACCTGTTTCCGTGTCGAAACCAGCAAGGACAAAACAAGAAAGCACGGCGCGTAGCTCAATGACAATTTTACCGCCAGCGATGTAATGCGCGGGGTAAATCTTGTCGATGCAAAAATTACCGGAGTAAGTCCCGGCATCGTATTGGTCAAGTTCAGGGTCTTTAACCTCGAACTGACCGATATGGGTGGACAGCTTGCCCACTTTGAATGAGCCACCGGCACGTTTCGGAATATCCCGGATCATTAACGTCCCGGAAACGATGACAGTGGAAGTGGCTACATTGGCAGTATTGATAGATGGTTTCATGGTGTATCTCCTAGTTGTGGCATAAAAAAGCCGGGAGACACACATCCCCCGTGGGAAAGCATGTTCCCAACGGGGTTAACGTAAAAAGCCCAAAATGGGCGCGGTAAACAATAGCCACCACTTACCCGAAGGTAAGCCGCTACCAGCAATGGCATAGATAGCTTTAAGGGTAGGCTGCAAACCGCAAAGGTAAGCAGCTAAGGGCGTGTTCAGAGTGGAACACTGCACATAGGAAACCTTGCCGCCCGGTACTGATACTGACCTGCACCAATCACCGGCTGGCAGGGTCACCACACCCGAAGATGTGATTAAACCCAATATTAAATGCTGTAGCAAACCACAACTGGGCACGGACAAGTTCCGCACAAAGGGGCAAGCGTCTGTATGACCGGCGACGTGCAACCGGCAGTGTTGTAGCTGTAACGGCTCTGGACAAACCGCCACAGTTACAACACTGCACCACAGCAAGGGGGAAACCGCACGGGGGAAGCAGAAGCTTCCCCGCAGGCAATGTAAAATGGACAATCAGGCAGCCACCGTTTCCCCTGCATCAGCCTCAACCGCATCCTGCTTAAGCGCAGTGTAGACAGGTTGGCCATCAATTTTTATCCAGTCGATACGCAACAACCGCGCCTTCAAACTGACCGCTGTTGTACCATCGGCTTTGGTGTACAGGTCAGGATACAAATCACCCAGATTGAAGCCAATAAGGACTTTTTTCTCGGCAGTAACCGCATCCATGCAACGGCGGATCAGCTTATCAGCTTCGCCACCAGAAACCCGGCAATCGAACTTGGTGTATTCCACCGCATCCGCAGTACCATGCAGGGCGCTGATGTTACACGCCAAAAAGGGTGTGCCACGTTTAACCACAACTTCGCGGATACGGGAAACGTAACCAATGCCGCTGGTGTGCAGGTTGAAGTATTTGCTGGGAGTAGTAGAAGTAGTCATGGTATTTCTCCAAAAAATAGACGTAAGAACGCAGGGAGAAATACACCCATCGGGAGTAATGCTCCCAGCAGGGTTAAGGGTGAAAAGCCCAAAAAGGGCTGAATATGAAATAACCACCAACTGACCCGAAGGTAAGCCGCATCCAGCAATGGTATAGGGTGCTTTAAAGGGTCTGCTGCAAACCGGAAAGGTAAACAGCTAAGGGCTTGTTCAGGGTGGAACAACACACATAGGAAACCTTTATGGATGGGCTAATCGTAAAACCGCCCCAACACCCCTGTCAAGATTTTGACGGTTCTAGCTCACCCAACAACTTGCCAGCCCCCATCAGGGGAAGCAACCGGGCAAGTACGGCATCCATCACCCCATCCTCTGCTTCAGCAATGAACTTTGCCTTGCGTTCTGTCCATGACAGCGTTTGTACCAAACTGGCGGCAACGACTGAGGGGGAACCAATATTATTGACAGGCACTTCCGTCATGCCACCCCGAATGCTGGTGCTGATGGGACAACAGATCAGGAGACCCGTTTGCCGGTTAAGTAACTAGCTAGAAGTTTTCACGTATAAGACTCTGCTGATGTAAACTGGTAGCCTGTCACCCATGAATGTCCGTGTCGATGAAATTTGCTCAACCTATCCCTGAAGAAATCCGCATCACCTTGCAGGAGATGTATATGAATCACCCAACGTTCCGTTGCCGTCAACGCGCCCAAGCGATCCTGTTGAGTGTACGAGGCTTCACGCTCATTCAATTGTGGTCGATACTGGATGTGCGGCGTGATGCCATCAGTGAGTGGATAACGCGCTGGGAAGAAGAAGGTCTAATCGGGCTTTACGACCGTCCCCGCTCTGGTTGCCCCCGGATATACACAGAAGCCGAAGTAGCGTTGTTGAAAACCTTGGTGGACGAAGAGCCACGCCAAATCAAGACTGCCCAAACCAAACTGGCTGATATGACCCAGAAAGTAGCCAGTACCAGCACGTTGAAACGCCTGTTAAAAAAAATTCCAATACCTCTGGAAGCGGATGCGTAAGTCATTGAAAGATAAACGTGACCCAGTGGCTTTCGAGCGTGAGAAAGAAATTCAAGCATTCCTCCACCAGCAAGTGGCGGCTGGCAAGTTGCTTATTTACTACTTCGATGGTTCAGGTTTCACCACCACCCCTTGCGTCCCTTACGGGTGGCAGAAACGGGGGGAAACACGCAGGCTGCCTACTGCTCATAGCAAACGCTTGAATGTCTTAGGTTTTATGAGCTTGGGCAACGACAGTTTTTTCCACACGGTGGAAGGGCGCGTTGACTCACAAGCTGCCATTGCCGCCTTTGATGCATTTGCTGCCCGTTATGCCGAAGAATTTGCGCAAACGAAAATACCTTGCTTTGTTATTCTGGATAACGCCCCGATACATACCAGTAAGGCTTTCCTCGGTAAGCGTGATGATTGGATGTTGGCGGGGATTTGCTTACATTTTTTGCCAACCTACAGTCCTGAACTCAATCCTATCGAAATACTTTGGCGAAAAATCAAATATGAATGGTTGCCGCTGGATGCGTACAAAAGCTACAAGGATATGAAGGAACAGGTCTTGGCTATACTGGCTGGCTTCGGCAAAAAATACACGATAACTTTTGGATAGTTACTTATAAGCACCGGAGGACAAAACCAAAGCAGGACGGTATTTGCCGATCTCCTTGCCTTTGGTAGGTTCAAAGTCCAGCCAGACGATGTGGTTACGCTCAGGTGTATAGGTAGCCATCAATCAGCCCATTCACTAGAGACAAGGGAAACCACTTCATCGGCATGTGCCAGATAAGGGGTCAACCCGGACAGCAGTTCTGCCTCCGTGAACGGCAACCCTAGCGGAGCGGGTTTTAAGATGGCCTTGCGGATGTAAATGCCATCATCGAGGATTTCAATGGTAATAGGCATCCCCTCCTCAAACTTGGGGATTGTCCGCGCCATCCCCGACAACCGTACCGCTAAGCTGTTGCCCCACCGCTGTATGCTTGCTTCAATTTGCATGACTGTACCCCGTAACCACCATTTAATGACACCAAGTATATACAATGTATCTACTTAGTGTCTGACCGGAAAGTCAGTTTCATCAACTAATACATATGGTTATGCCGATTTTTAGGCGACGAAGATTTTGAGCTGACGTACCATTTACCAATGACCGACGTTTGTAACCTCATGAATAATAAGTAATTTTCCACTGGGTGGTCAGCAGCCTGTTTCTTTGTGAAAATCTTCGTTACAAACTTCGCCTGTAACATTATGTATCTAAAGGGAAATATGCTTTTTCGGTCAGACACTACTTAACACAATTACCCACTACGTCCCAACATTCACGACAGTCTTACACCCCAGATACCCAATACAGCATTACTCCGCCCGCTTCTCGGCAAACTTCAAGGACTCGACCCGCATCAGATCAAGGTCAACGCTGTCAGCATCCAGCACCAACCGAGTTTTTTCCTCACCTGTTTCCTTGTCCACCCATGTGTCTTGCACTAAGCTGCCCACCACTGACACCCTGCATCCCTTCACCAGTAGCTTGCTTGCCTGTTCCGCACGCTTGCCCCAATAACTGATGTTCAGCCAAAACCCACCTTGCTCCTTCCAGCTTTCCCCCTCCCGCACTTGGCGGTCGAAGTACACCCGCAGTTCACACACGGCACGCTTTTCACCTGCCACATCCACCCACTTTAACACTGGGTCATTGCCCAAATTGCCACGTCCTTCAAATCGGTTACTCATGCCCAAACCCTCTCTGTTTGTAAAAACCCATCATCAATGCTGGCTCATATCCCGCATCACCTGCCGCCATGTGTTGAACTCGCTTTCCAGCCGCTCCAACCGTACCCGCTCGTATTGCACCAAACCAAGCGCATGGCTGATGTGCATCCGCTTATGTTCTATACCCAACAATATCCGTCGGTCATTAGCTTCAATACCTGCCAACACCTGCCGCCCAACCGCGCCAAATAACCCGCCTTTGAGCAATTCGCGGGACTGCCTGCTGTTGCTCAGGTTGCGCCACCCCACTGGGGCATAAGCATTGTTGCGCACCCACACCAACGCTACGGGCAAACTAAAACCAAACCTAGCGGTAAACTCCCGCCTCAGCGTATCCACCTCTTGCTGGAAACCGTCTTCAACAGCCGTCAACCGCGCTATCTCGGCTCGGATTCCCTTGATCCCATCGAACGGCAAACCGTATAACCCCATAAAACCTACCCACTCCCCTTACCCTTAAAAGCCCTTTAGGCGGAGCTAAATCACTCCCTAGCTAAGCCGCTCCTTCCAGAACTACATCACCACCATCGGCTGATGCAGGTACGTCTGCTTCCGGCAGTTGGGCCACTTGGGTAGTTGGTGCAAACTTCGCCCGCTTGGACTTATCCAGCACATCCGCCGGTATCCGCCCCATCAGCTTTTCAGCTTGCTGCGCCAGATCGGTGCCAGCCTTCACATCCGCCCGGTTCACATTTGTCTGGCGGTAACGCACGGTCGCCTCAAACACCCGACGTATCACTTTCGCGGCATCATCCATCAGCAAGTTAGCCATGCTTGGGTCGATCAGAGCAACGTGTCGCGCTGTCAGCACCGACCGTACCAAAGTGTCGTACTCGGTGATGACCCGCGCCACCCAATAAGCATGGCTGGACGCAAACCCGATAGTCACGCGCAACGGGTTCAGCGATTCAGCCACCCGCACATCCATGAGCGCATTGGAACCCAGCACCCGCTGGATATTGGCTTGCTGCTTGGCAATTTCAGCCTCGGCGGCCTCCAGCTTGTCTTCCACCTGTACCATGACCCAATCCGCCCACGGGTCATCATCCTTGGCTGCCCCAGTAATCTGTGCAAGGTATTTGCTGAACTGCATCAGCCCCATCACCCGCTGGGGACGTTCGGGCGTTGACTCCCGCCCCGTCAGCAACACTTGGGCTTGCCGGGTTTGGATGGTCATCACCGCTTCCCCACGCAATGCACCGACTTGCCCACTACGTGCTGCCACCATACTGCTGGCTGGCGGCGGTAAACCCAAAGGCATTGCCTGATCACCCCGTTTGAACATGCTGGCTAGCTTTTGCCGCGCCGCGCTTTTGTCGTTCTCTGCCATCTCATTCTCCGTTAGTTATTACATCTAATTTTTAATCACTGCTTCCAGTGGAAGCAGTGGCTATCTTTTACCCTCCAGCACAGTACCAGCCCTGCCTTGCCGGTGCTTCAGTTCCATATGACGCTGGCTAACCGCCCGCCATTGCTGTTTGGCTAGCTCCAATGCCGCCGGAACATAATTTCCAGCCTTGCTAAGTTGTTCCAGTTGCCTGACCTCAGAGGACAGGTTCGACAGTTGGCATTCCAAGATTTTCAACTCGCGTTCCATTGCCTCAGCACCCTGCTCCTGCTGTACTGCCACTGGCTTCGTTGGCTGGACGGTTGTTGTCACGCTGACGGGATTTAGCTTGCCTGTGACAGCGAGTTCACACAGCTTGCGGGTATAAGGCAGGATGCCGTAGGTGAGTTTGGGTGAAACCCCGCTGGCAATCGCTGCCAATTTGGCTGCCAGCGCATCCAAGATGGGCTGATGGTGTTGGTTGGGGACAGTTTCCAACTGCATCCTGACCAATGCCCGGTTGTTTGGGTCAAGATCAGGCCATGCCAGTACAGTAGCCGTAGATCTATCGGTAGTAGTTGTATTTTTTCTTATAGATAAGTACTGACTACTATTACTACTACGTGGTACAGAAACTGTACTCACCCCTGTGGTTTCCACTAGGTACAGTTTCTGTACTTGGGTGGTGGGGTGGCTTCGCAGGTACTCCCTACTGGAAATTTCTTGGCAACTTTGGGTAGACAAGCTGAAGATTTGCCCTTCTGAGCGACCGCTCCTGAGCAAGCTCAATGACTCTGCGGCTCGCGCCCGGCGGGTCAATGGAGATTCCAAGTCAGTAATATCCTCACCTGACTGTAACTGCCGTCGCATATCCCGCAGCACCTTGTCTGCGATGGCGATGGCACGGGAATGTGGGTTCTGGCGGCCTTGGGCAGTTGCCTCCAACCACTCCAAATAGTGGGCATCCAACCCCAACGTTTCCACCAGTTGTAGTGGCTCATCGTGCAGGGCATAGATACTGCCCCTGACCCGCCCTTGGGCATCCCGCAACCGGGCCTTACAGACGGTCAACCAACGGGTGGAACGCAGGATGGAGATACTCCGCGAAAGGGTGGCTTTGGAGCCAACATTGCAACGCAGCATCAGTTCCCCGTAGCTGGGGAAAGCCGTCACAGAATCACCGTCAGCCGCATGGAGCTTGATAGCTGCCCAGACGTTGCGGTCTACCGGCTCTAATACTGGGTCGTCAAACAGCATCCGGGGAAACACCAATTGCGGGTTTCCCAAAAACAGTAGACCCTCAACGGCGGACTTACCATCCTTGCCCAGCAGCGCCGCGCTGCTGCGTGCCACCATTTTTTGAAGGTAACCCTGCATCTCAGGCATGACTATGCCCATGTTGCCTTGCGACGACTGGCAGTGCCACGCTGCTGGTGAGCCTGTTGCCAATCTTGCACCAATCCCCACAACACGTGTATGGATTGCCCACTGACGGCATGAAGCTGTAGAAAACCCTCGACATCGGTGGGATTCCCCATCTGCTCCCATTGCCGGTAGATGCGGGCTGATTCATCGTCATCCACCTGTTTGCGGCTGACAGGCAGACTCATGCCCAGTGCCTTACGGATAGCAGTAAACTCCCGTTTGCCCATGCCAAGTAAGGTATGCAACATTGCCAATGGTGCGCCGCCTTGGATGAGCTTCAGTGCCAGTTCGCTCCGCCCCTGTTCAAGCGCCAGTGCCAACTGTTCGGTATTAACCAAGCGTTCCAATACCGACTGTTCAATGCCCACTTGCGAGCAATAGTCCACCTGCATCCTGACAGATAGGCACAATGCTGCCTTAACCCGGCGGTAGGCACGCTCCCGCAACGCTTCGCAAAAACCGTCCAAGTAGTGCCGCTGGGTTGCGCTCAAGGCTGCCTCAGCGATTTGGCTAATGTCGATGGCATCCAAGGGGTCGGCACTCATGTGGTAATTCCCCATGCCATCACCTCCCCTGTTTCCGCTGCATGTTGCGCCGCTGTGTCGATGATGGTGGTAGTGTTGCGCACCAGCTCAAACACCCAATCCTGATGCTTATCCGGCAACTTCAACCACCAAGTGCGCAAACGGGCAGAGTGCTGGAGTACTGGATGGATTTGGTGCAGCATGTCTTGGTCGTAAAGGTAGCTATCCGCTGGCACATGCTGCGCCAATACCGCTTGCGGACAACTGATTTTGTGTGCGCCATTGTCGGGGAAGGTTGCACTGACTTCGACCAAAAACCACCATAAATTGGCGGCGTGCAAAATCGACGCATCCGCATCATGCTTGGCATCGTCGCTGTATTGGTCGGCATTCGTGCCGCGCAAACATTCAAACAGCTTAGTGACATACTCGATATTGAACACATCATGCATGATGAAACCATAGCCAACATCCAGCTTGGTGATGGATTGGCGGCCTTTCGGCACATACCCGTCAGCCAGCTTCACTGCCAGTTCGTAGTTGCGTTCCCGTAAGGTCTTGATACGGGTCAACCATTGGCCTCTACCCACTACCACCACCTCCTTCGGCGAGGCGGATGGTAACCAGTCATCCAAACCATTAGCGTCATCAAGATCACCGTAGCTAATGTTGGCTGGTATGTCGGGTAACGCCAATGGATCCAATTCCAATGTGGAGTCAGGCGGTCGGGGTGGTGACGCTAATGGTGCTGGTGGGGATGGTGCAGGTTCTGGTGCTTGTAGTTCCTTGCCTTCCATTGCACGCTTGAAGTTACCCAACACCGCATCGGTGCTTTGCGGTAACACTGCCAGCAGCTTGTCTTGCACCGCCGTTTCAGCCACTTCATACGCCCACGATTCACCGTCAGTGCTGGACAATGCCGGGAAAAACACAGATTCGCGGCATTGCTGATCCGTGCCGAGACGGTTGCCGTGGAAACGCCACACTGCCAGCACAGCGGTTTCCAGCTTTTGCAGGCGCTCAATCTGAGGTCTACCCATGCCGGTTCTAAGCGCCGTGGGAATGCATTTATGTAGGCTGGCGGCATACTCCAACTTGGAAATCATGCTGTTGCTGATAGGAAAGCCACGCTGCTTAAAGGCAGCTTCCAACTGGCGTAGCGACAGCTTCTCCCCGCATTCCGCCTCCAATTGCCGCTTGGCATTCTGGACTGCCATCGCCCGGTCAATGAATGTTAGCCCGCCCCGCAGGTCATTCTCCCGCAGGTGCGCAATCAGCGCGTCGGTATCGGAAACAAAGGGGTGGAATTCGCAGCGGACTTTCAGAAAATGGGGGTCTTTGGTTTCCTCCCACAGTGCCTTCAACGCCCGCAAGCGGGTGTTGCCGCCCTTGTAGATAATGTAATGCCCCAGTGGGTCATCCGGGCGGCGACTGATCGGCAGTGGGTTGTCCAAGCCGGACTCCCGGATGGATTCCTTAATCTCAGCGTATTTCTCGTTCGGCGAAAGCCGTGGGTTGCCAGCAAAGAATGTAATCCGGTCAACATCCACCACCATTGCCGTGATCGTGATCGGGTCACCGGGTGGCGGGATGTTGCCGGGTTTGGCAAAATGCCCCACGAATAAGCTGCTTTTCTTGTCAGTTTTATCTGTCATGCTGCCAGCCCTCTCCCAACGTAAACCCCAATGGCAGTTCTGCCACCAATGCCATCAACGACAGTTTTGCCATTGGGTATTTGCTCAAGGTGTGGACGGGAACCCGCTGGGTGGCAGCTTCCCGCCAAGCAACCGCCGCAGGGATGATGGCATTCATGATGGTAATGCCACTGCCTTCCCCACCCAGCTCCTCCCGTACCTCACGGGTCACGTTTGCCGCATCCCGCGTGCGGTCAACCCGATAGAGCAAACCGTATAGAGGGGCAATTTGAAGGGTGGTGTAATACGTCATTGGCTGGAGGCGTTCCAGCATACCTAATGTGCCGCGTGCAAATTCACGGGCAGACATGGTTTCGGTGGGGATAGGTGACAACAGTAAGTCGGCGGCAAGGACAGCCGCATCTTGTAACGGGCCAACAGCACCTTGGGTGTCGATTAGAATGTAGTCATACTTTGGCTTGAGCTGGTTTAGGAGATATTTGAGACGGGTACGCCCATCGGGTGTATGCAACACCCAGTCTTGCAATTTGCCTTCCGGGTCGTCGGAATAGATCAGATCGCAGCCTGCATCCGTGGTGCTGATGGTATTGACCACATCAGCACCCACCAACAACCTTTCCAACCCACCACTAGCCGCTTTTTGGGTCAATGCGTAGTAGCTGGATAATGCCGGTTGCACATCCGCATCTACCAGCAGGACACGTTTGCCAAAACTCGTCAGTAAACCACCCAGATTTGCCGTTAAGGTGGTCTTGCCAACGCCGCCTTTGGTAGAACAAACCGTGAGTATCATCGGTTGCATCGGCATTACCGATTTTTTTTCCGCATCGTCAATCATAAAGAATCCCCCAAGTCTTTCCTGTTAACTTGCCCTTGAGGTTGCCAGTGATGCTTCGCCTCGCTTTAGGAGAAAAGCATCAAGGTCATTTTTGAGATAGAAGATCTTTTTACCGATACGATAGAAATTAGGCTGCTCATCGCCCAAAATACGTCGTTCAGAACGCCAACGTGCAAGGGTTTCTCCGCGTATCCCCAAATAATTTGCGGCTGTTTCGGTTGAGAAGCGGTTGTCTAGGGAAAAATCGACCGCAGCAAAAGCCACAACGGCAGTATCCGTTATTGCCACTGGACGTGATGCCGTCTTAGTCGTCCGTTGTTTAGATGTTCTCGCCAGATGATGTTGATACATACGAAGCCCTCATTCAATTGCATTAAGACAAGTTACAGTGCTTTTTATGGCATTTGGGTGTGTTTAGGTATGTCTTAAAAAACAATTTATGTGGCTATATACAACCAACACCTAAACATCACCACCTACCCGCGATATGCTATAAATGACTGATTGGCTTATCAATTGACAGGCCAATGGACGGGTTCTAGTAACGAGCCGATAACGTCGGTCAACATCTTCATTAGGCCAAAAAACATCCCCTAAATAGGTAGCTTCCAATGTGACACCTGCAATCCGTGACCACAATGACACGTCAATCCAATCCAACACCCGCAGCCGATGCAACGTGCCTAACCCATCCATTAGCCCCAGTAGTTTGAACTTGCTTTTTTGCCTAGCAATCTGCTGACAGATGCTACAGCCAAACGGGGAATATGCCTGTTTGCGTGCCGACTCCAGTTCTATCCTAAAATTCCGCAGTAACACGGTATCTGGCTGCCCAACGTCAATTGAAAACAAAACAGTTGCTGGCGGGGGAATAACACCTTTACCGCTCCCCAGAATCGCCGCCTCTAAATGCGCCGCATCCAAGCGGCCTTCCATTTCAGCCCGCACCAATTGGCTACGGTGAGCCAACCCTTCAATCCACTGAGGAACAGTCCAGTACTTATTATTGGAATGGCATTCTGCTGGATACCAAGCAGGTAATGAGTTTCGTTTTACCATACAAACCCTATGGGATTAAAAACGGTTATAGAGTATGTCGTTATAGAAAGATTCAATTTATTATTAAGAATGGCGAGAGTTCAATCAAAGCACAGGGCGAGATATTGCAAGCAATACTGGTGAATACCCGAAGGATACAGGCATACTAGCCGCTATAGGCTAAATGCCTTACAGGTAGCACAGCAGGAAAAGCGGTAGCATATTGGTAGCATGGAGATTCTGGTGTCAGTTTGGAGGTCGCGGAAAAGCTCGCTAACTAACTGATTAAATTGGTGCCCGGAGCCGGAATCGAACCGGCACGCCCTCACGAGCGAGAGATTTTAAGTCTCTTGTGTCTACCGATTTCACCATCCGGGCAGGAGGAGTTTTCTGGCAGGTGTCAAAAACAAGCGCCAAGTTTAGACATATTGCATCAAAAAAGCCAGTCAGTGACACACCCCAGTTGCCACTTTTGATGCTTTAGCCCTTTCCCGTGCCTCAATTTCATAGGGATTGTCCCAATAAAAGCTACCACCTTGCCGATGCGCCCGCCACCCAGCCAGCGCATAAACCAGTGGAAACAGGAATCCCCAACGCTCAAACTGCTCCACATGCACCCGTTCATGCACCCGGCTTTGCAGCAGATGTTCAGGTGAAACACCTGCCACCACATGCCCCACCGTAATAGCATTGACTGCCCCCAGAAAGGGAATCCCACGATCCAACCAGCGCCCCACCCAACCGCCCCAAATTTCCAGCACGCCGCTATGAATAGCACACCCGCCCCCTGTCCATCTCGCCACCAAAGCCAGTGGCAAGCAACACACGGTCACCGGCCCGACCCATAGGTAAGCCAACGGTTGCCACCAGAATGGACGTTTTTTCACGCTTTGCCTCAATCAGCTTGGACAAGAACCGAACCGATACGGTGTGATCAAGGTCAGAAACCCGTATACTTGTTCAAAACAACTCAACAAATTGTAGGGGATTCCTTGGAAGAACACGAACTATTGCGCAGCATCCTGCTCTTGCTGGTGATGTCCGTTGGGGCTGTCGCCGCATTCCGTACCTTGCGCCTGCCACCGATTCTGGGTTATCTGCTGGTCGGGGCGCTGATGGGGCAACACGGCGTCGAATTCCTGAAAGACAGTGAAGGGCTGGCTTTTATGGGGGAAGTCGGCGTGGTCTTCCTGTTGTTCGCCATCGGGCTGGAATTCTCACTCAAGCAGTTCATGGCGATGCGCACTACCATCATTGGCTTGGGCGGCTTGCAAGTGATTATTTCCACCCTTTCCGGCATGGCACTAGTATCCTATTTTGGCGTCTCATGGCAAAGTGCCTTGGTAGCAGGCGGGGCAATGGCAATGTCCTCCACCGCTATTGTCGTCAAACAACTCACTGATCAGGCTGAAATGCGTGCGCCGCACGGGCAGTTGGCACTGGGGGTACTGCTGTTTCAGGATATAGCCGTTGTGCCTTTTCTGGTCGCCATCCCCCTACTCGCAGGCGATGCCAATATGGTGGGCAATCCCATCGAGCTGGCACTGAAGGTTTCCGCCGCTGCGGTGCTATTCATTTTTATGCTGATGGTCGGGCACTACACCCTGCGCCCGCTGTTCCACTACATTTCCCGTGCGGAATCGACTGAACTGTTCAATATCACCGTGTTGCTGGTTGCCCTAACTGCCGCGTGGATTACCCAATCGTTAGGGCTGTCACTGGCCTTGGGGTCATTCCTTGCCGGTATGCTGCTGAGTGAAACCGAGTACAAGCACCAGATTGAAAGCGAAATACGCCCGTTCCGCGACATCCTGATGGGCATCTTTTTCATCACGGTAGGCACTAAGCTGGACATTGGCATCCTGCCATCCCTGTGGCTGCCGGTGCTGTTATTGGTGCTGGGCATCATCGTCGGCAAAACCTTGCTGATTGCACTGCTGACCCGCTTGTTTTCCGCCAGCAACGGCTCATCACTGCGCACCGGGCTAGTGCTGGCACAAGGCGGGGAGTTCGGCTTTGCATTACTCACCATCGCACTGAGCAATAAGGTGATGCAGCCGGGGGAATCCCAAATCACGCTGGCAGCCATTGTCATCAGCATGGCGCTTTCGCCGCTGATTATCCGCTACAACGACAAGCTCACTAAAAACCTGCTGGCGGATACTTATGTGCGCCAACAATTCAAGAATGCCCACGATGTCAGCGTCGCCAACGAGGAAGTGGCAGACCATGTAATCCTGTGCGGATACCGCCG
The DNA here is from genome assembly GCA_963818325.1 of uncultured Gammaproteobacteria bacterium. GTDB lineage: Bacteria > Pseudomonadota > Gammaproteobacteria > Thiotrichales > Thiotrichaceae > Thiothrix. The sequence goes on from CAWFRV010000001.1 coordinate 25,153, forward strand.
CATGGGGCAAAGTCTGGCGCATTTTTTACAAGAGCAAGGTGTGCCGTATATCGCACTCGACCTTGACCCCGGCATCGTGGAAAAAACGTGGGAAGCCGGTGACCCGGTACACTACGCTGATGCCACCCGCCCGGAAATCCTGGTTGCCGCCGGATTGCTCCGCGCCCGCATGGTGGTGATCACCGTGGTAGACATTGACGTTGCCAAGCGCATCATCGAAGCGGTACGCCAAAAACGTGCTGATATTCCGATACTGGTACGTACCCGCGACGAACGCCATCTGGAGGCGCTGGAACGGCTGGGTGCAACCTCGGTGTTACCTGAAACACTGGAAGCCACCCTGATGATCACCCAACGCATGGTGGAACAATTGGGTTTCAGCCCCGACGAAGTGTTCCAGATGACCGAAAAAATCCGCCGTGACAGTTACCGCTCGCTGCGTAGCTATTACCACGGGGATCAGGAAAAATCCTTGCAGGGCAACAAAGCCGCCTTCCTGCACACCTTCACCTTGCAGGATAATGATTATGCAGTAGGCAAACGCATTGCCGAACTGAAACTGGAACGCTTCGCCGTCAGCATTAAGGCATTACGCCGGGGTGAGATCCGGGGCGAACAGCCGTCACCAGAGATTTTTTTACACAAAGGCGACGTACTGGTGCTGGAAGGTGGTAAAATTGATTGTTTCCGCGAAGTGGAAAATGTCTTGAAAACAGGCGGAAAAATAGGAAAACCGATGGTATGAATAAACGTCCTCACTACTTGTTTATTGTTGCTTTCTCTGCTAGCCCTGCTGGGCGCGGCTTTGTTTGTCCAATTGGTGATCGATCTGGAACCCTGCCCTTTGTGCATTTCGCAGCGTCTGGCACTCATAAGCATTGGGCTGATTGCACTGTTGGCGTTCCTGCACCATCCTGCCGGGATCGCTGACAAAGTATATGGCTTCCTGCTAGTCGTGGGTGGCCTATGCAGTGCTGGTATTGCCAGCCGTCAAGTATGGCTGCTCAGCTTGCCAGCCGAAGAAGCAGCTTCTTGCGGCCCTGGCCTTGAAGTCTGGCTCGACAAATTCATTGAATACCTGCCACAAGGGCGATTCACTGAAATCATGCTCCGCAGTGGTGCTAGTTGCACCGAGGTAAGTTGGTCATTGTTTGGTTTTAGCCTTCCTCAATTGACCTTCCCAATTTTTATATTGCTGGCTCTTTATCTGATTTGGTTATTTTTCAAGCGAAATACTAAAAATAACGGTACATTTTCTATGCGCTAATTCCCTCTGCATTCAAAAGAGTATAGAGTTTCAGCACGATTTTCCGTGATAAGTATAACCCTTATGCCATCGGTCGGTCAGACTTCGACCGTTGGTCGATAAAAAGGTGAATACAATTCAAGCTATTGGTATTCTTTTATTCAGGATATGCGTTTAGTTAGATGCTTTCTATAGGTTTATATCAGCTCGAAAGTAACCTGTTACTTGCCCCGATGGCAGGTGTTACGGATTACCCCTTTCGGCGCTTATGTCGGCATTACGGTGCAGGCTTGGCGACATCCGAGATGCTCAGTGCTGACATAGCCTTATGGAATAGCAAAAAATCCCAGACGCGGCTTCCGCAACTACTGGAATCTGCCCCGCGCAGTATCCAGATTGCAGGCAGCGAGCCGGAACAGATGGCCGAAGCAGCACGCGCAAGTGTGCAAATGGGCGCTCAGATGGTAGACATCAATATGGGTTGCCCTGCCAAGAAAGTCTGTAATAAGGCCGCAGGTTCTGCACTGTTGCAGGATAAGCCGCTTGTCCGGGATATTTTGCAGGCAGTCGTTTCCTCTGTCGATGTGCCAGTCACCCTGAAATTCAGGACTGGTTGGTCAGTAACAGTGCGTAATGCTGTGGAGATTGCCCAAATTGCCGAAAAGTCCGGCATACAGGCTATCGCCATCCACGGTAGAACGCGGGCTGATGCTTACTTGGGGCACGCTGAGTATGAAACGATCCGGCAGGTTAAAGGTAATGTCACTATTCCCGTGATTGCGAATGGTGACATCCAGACACCGCAGGATGCTGCTTTTATTCTGGATTATACACATGCCGATGGCCTGATGATTGGTCGAGCAGCTTGGGGTCAACCGTGGATATTTCGGCAAATAAGAGATTTTCTGGATTCAAGAGAACTTTTTGTACAGCCGGATGTCTATGAACGATACCAAGTCGTGTTGGATCACGTTAGGGCTATTCACGACTTTTATGGAGCGGATACAGGTGTCCGTATTGCAAGGAAGCATATCGGGTGGTATCTGGATCGAATCACCTCCGAGACAAGTTTCAAGAAAGGGATTTTTGCGATCACGACTCCTGAAAAACAGTTGGCTGCGGTTCATGAAGCATTGTGTAGAATCGTACCGACAAATATTAAAAAGGTTGCATGAATTATGACAAATACATCTTCTCGTACCGGTCTGGACTCATCACTGTCAGAAACGGTTGCTCGTACTTTACAAGATTATCTGGAAACATTGGGTGATCATGAGGCATCAAACATCTACCGTCTGGTACTGGATGAAGTTGAACGCCCTATGCTGGAAATTATGATGCGTTACACTCACAGTAACCAGTCCAAGGCAGCACAGTGTATGGGTATTAACCGTGCTACCCTGCGCACCAAGCTGAAACGCCATAACCTGCTCTGATTGATTCAGCAGCAGATATAGTGGAAAGGGGCGGCTTAATAAACCGCCCCTTTATCAGATTAGCTTTTTAACGCGGCTTGATAAGCCTTTAAACCTTCCCAATCACCTGCTTCTGCCAGTTTTGCCTGTGCAGCCCAGCTTTCCGCAAATGCCTTACTATAGCGGATGCCACTGGGACTCAAACGCTCACCCAGCTCATCAACACCAATTGCAGCTAATGGCGCATAACCATTGATACCTGCTGCCTGCATCGCTTCTGCCAGCTTTGGGCCGATACCGCTCAGTTTGGTCAGATCATCATCAGCGGCTGTCGCCGATACTTGCTCCAGTTTTGCATCAACTGCTACTGCCACGGTCGGTTCAGGTTCAGGTGCTATGTCAGCTACTGCTTCAGCAATGACTGCGACGGGCGCTTTTGGCTCAGGCGTTGCGACAACTTTTGCGGCGGATGCTAACGCTGCTTGCAACTCACTGTTCTGTTTTTGTAACTGTTGGTTTTCTTTACGGCTGGCTTGCAGGGCGAGTTCGACCTTTTTCTTCGGGTTAGGCACAAACAAGCGGACAAATATCCACTCCACCACCCAACCTGCCAGTACCCCAAGAATAAATATGCCTACGAATTTGGACATTGAGAAACTCCATTAATTTAGCGTGTCTTTAATGCTTTTATATTGCAAAACGGATTCTAAACGGATGATACCGTGGACAGAATACACCAAATGGTAGGGTTAAGCAGACAAACCTCCTCACCCCTTGATCTATGGCAATGTAATAATACGGCTACCCCATTTCAAAAGTATTGCTTTAAATCATGCAGTTACATTTTATCGCACTGGTGTGTACCTGTGCGCTCTTGCTGGCAGCTTGTAATGATGAGCGTGTTGCTACAACCATTCATCTCCCCGACAATAGCAGTGCGCTGGTATTGCGTTCCGAACTTGACATTACCCTCGGTGCGCTAACCCAGCGGTATGGGCTAACGGGTGACCCGGTGCAGGGGCAAACACTGCCGTCCATCGACTCACCCCTGGCACAACTGGGGATGAAACTGTTTTTCAGTAAGGCACTGTCCGGCAATCTGGATGTTGCCTGCGCAACTTGCCACCACCCGCAGCTCGGCGGTGGCGACAACCTTTCCTTGTCGATTGGGGTGGATGTGGCTGACCCGGATGTGCTGGGGCATAAGCGGCTATTGCAAGGCAACTTGCACCGGCGTACCGCGTAACGCCCCCACCACTTTCAATATCGGCTTGTGGAAACAGTTCATGTTCCATGATGGGCGGGTGGCACAAGTCGAATCCGGTATTACTACCCCGGATGTCCCCTACCCCCAGCCTGACCCACGGGCGGGCAGCAATCTGGCACAGGCGCAAGCACGTTTTCCGGTCACCTCCAACGCTGAAATGCGCGGTAAAACCTTTGATGCGGGTGGAACCAGCCAAACCTGCCGTGAGCGTCTGGCTGAACGGCTGGGCGGCTACGGCACTGCCGCTAATGGCTTGCAAGCTGCCGAAGTGCAGTACTGGCTGGAAGCGTTCCGCACTGCCTACCAACAACCGACGGGATTGGCACAAGAACTGGTCACCGAACAGAATATTTCAGCCGCATTGGCGGAATACGAACGTTCACAAGTATTCGTCAATAATGCGTGGAAACAATATGTGCAAGGCGATCTTGCCGCCATCAGCGAACCCGCCAAACAAGGGGCGTTGCTGTTTTTCCGGGAACGCGGCGAAGGTGGGTATGCCTGTGCATCTTGCCACCGGGGGGATTTTTTCACTGACGAACAGTTCCGTAATGTGCTGATACCGCCCATCGGCCCCGGCAAAGGTAATAAAGACCCCAACGTGCAACAGGATTACGGGCGCTGGTTGGTCACCCACAACCCCGCTGACAAATTCCGCTTCCGCACCCCCAGCCTGCTGAATGTGGCAGTCACTGGGCCGTGGGGGCATAACGGCGCGTATACCACTCTCGATGCAATGGTACGGCACATGCTCAACCCGTTTCAGGCAGCACTCAATTATGATACGGCACAACTGACAGCAAGCCCAATATTCCGACCGGGCAGCTACAGCCAAACCTGCGCGAAATGCTGGGCAGCAATACCGACATTGCCGGGCAAGACTATAGCGAAACAGATGTGCAGCATTTGGTGGCATTCCTACAAACCCTGACCGACCCTTGCGTTACCCGCCCCGATTGCATGGCACAGTGGATACCCTCAGCAGAACCGGCGCTACAAGACCCGATGGGCTTGCAATTGAATGCTAAGTTTAAACCCTAAAAATAGATGCCTCAGACACCATACTGGTCACGGTAAGCCTGCACTTTTGCTAACAAATCGGCATCATGCAAACTGCCGCCCACATGACTGATGACTTCGCGCAAGCCCACAATGCTGATGACCGAAATGCCGTACAGTGCCTCCACTTCCTGCACCGCCGATTGTTCGCCCTTGCCGCGCTCTTGGCGGTCGAGTGAAATGGCAACACCTGCCAGTGCCGCGCCCTGCCCTGCCACGATAGCAGCCGATTCGCGGATCGCCGTGCCCGCCGTCATCACATCATCTATTGCCAGCACCCGGCCTTGCAGCGGTGCGCCAACAATCGTGCCGCCTTCGCCATGATCTTTGGCTTCCTTGCGGTTGAAGGCGTAAGGGTAATCTTTGCCGTGGTGTTCGTACAAAGCCACCGCCGTCACTGCTGCCAACGGGATGCCTTTGTAAGCAGGGCCAAACAGCATGTCGAATTCTAGCCCGGAATCGACGATGGCTTGCGCATAGAACTTGCCCAGCCGCGACAACGCCGAACCCGTTTGGAACAAACCTGCATTGAAAAAGTAAGGGCTGATCCGCCCCGATTTGAGGGTAAATTCACCAAAGCGCAACACACCTTGCCCAATAGCAAAATCCAGAAATTCCTGTTGATACGGTTTCATTACATCCATCCTTATGCGGGTAAATCGGATAAATCTGCCAATGCCTGTCCTAATTGCAGTGCCATATCGGTACTGAGGGCTTTATCCCATTGCAACTGCTGGTTTTCCAGCAGCAGGATAACGGTGGAACCCATATTGAAACGCCCCATTTCCGCCCCTTTTGCCAACGCCACATCCGCGAATGTCTGGCGTTTTACCCCCCAGCCTTGTGGCGGTGTCACCAACCCATCCCACACCGTTTCGATAGCGGCAACATTGATTGCCCCCACCAGCACCATTGCCAACTTGCCGAAATCAGTGTCGAACATTGCCACCACGCGCTCATTGCGGGCAAACAGGCGCGGGATGGTGCGGGCGGTATGCCCTGCCACGCTAAACAGCCGCCCCGGCACGTACACCTGCTCGCTCAAGCGTGCCAGCAAGCGGCATGTGGATGCGGTGATAATCACGCGGCGACAAGTAAATGGTCATGAACTGCCCATTCAGGAAAGGGGCTGCACGTTGCTCATCCCCCCCCAGCAGTTCCAGCGCGGAATAATCATGGCCTTTGGCTTGGAAAATGCGCCCGTTTTCGATCTTACCCATCTGGCTGATCGTGCCATCTACCGGGCTGGTCAACACATTTGCACCTTCCGCCAGTGGGCGCAGTTCAGGCTTTAGCGGGCGGGTGAAAAAGGCATTGAAGGTCGGGTAGCTCGCCGGATCGGGGTTGACTGCTTCCGCCAGATTCACCTTGAAAATATCGCTGAACAGGCGGATTGCGCCCGGTACGACAGTCGGGCATTGAATCCGCGTGAGGCGAAAAACCAGCCGGGAAATGAAGTGGTGCGGCAAGATGTATAAAGGCCAAGATTTCAGGATGTCAGATAGGTTCATTGGTGTTGGTATGTCGGCTAAAAATGAGGGATGATACCGCAATTATCACAATTTTACTGGTGTGCTAATCATGGACTTCAATCACGCTGACCTCCTTACCCTCAAGGACTACATCCGCTGGGGCGCAAGCCGCTTTGCCGAAGCCGAATTGAGCTTTTCGCACGGCATGGCATCCCCCTTCGACGAAGCCGCTTATCTGGTGCTGCACACCTTACATCTGCCCGTCGATACCCCTGACCTGTATTTCGACAGCCGCCTGACCATCAGCGAACGTGCAGCTGTTGCCGACATCATCCAACAGCGGGTGGAAACCCGTAAACCCGCGGCCTACCTCACCCATGAAGGCTGGTTCCTCGGTCTGCCCTTCTTCGTGGACGAGAATGTGCTGATCCCGCGTTCGCCGATTGCGGAATACATCGAAAAGCAGTTTGCGCCGTGGGTCGAAGCGCACGAGGTTCACCGCATCCTTGACCTTTGCACTGGCAGTGGTTGCATCGGCATCGCTTGCGCCTACGCCTTCCCCCATGCGCAAGTAGACCTGAGTGACATTTCCCCGTGGGCGTTGGAAGTGGCGCAAATCAATATCGAGCGCCACAACCTTAGCGGACAGGTGGAAGCCATCCAGTCCGACCTGTTCGACAATCTGCAAGGGCGCAAGTACGACATTATCGTCAGCAACCCGCCGTATGTGGATGCCCACGATATGGCAGCCCTCACCCCGGAATTCCTGCACGAACCAGCGGATTTGGCATTGGCGTCCGGTGCTGATGGGCTTGACCATACCCGCCGCATCTTGCGGGATGCCGCCGAGCATTTGAGTGAAAACGGGATTCTGGTAGTGGAAGTGGGCAACAGCCAGTATGCGCTACAGGCTGCTTACCCCGATGTGCTGTTCCATTGGCTGGAGTTTGAACGCGGCGGTGATGGGGTATTCCTGCTCAGCGCCGACCAAGTACGCGAGTTGGCAGGCTAAGGCTTCAAGCGGTACGTATAGTAGGAAGTATCCCCGCCAGTGCCTGCATAAGGGTAAGTGGTGCTGCCACCTGTGTTGTTGTTGGTATTGTTGCTGGTGTAGCAACTGGTTTTTTGCGCTTCCGGCAAATCCCGCAGCAGCGAAAAACCTTGCGACAAGGCTGCATTCACCGCTGTACTGTTGATGGTGAAGATATTGATCTTGCCATCCGCACCGCCACAGAATGCGGGGTACATGCGCCCATCCATCCCGCAGGTGCTATTGGTGACGCCCGCCCCAGCATTTTGCAACTGGCGCTGCATTTCTGCCAAGGGCACACCGCCGCCTTCACACTGGCGCGAACCCTGATATTTGTAGACATCGGTATAACTGACTGGCACCGAGGATGCTGGAGGAGCTATTCCCCACGGATTCCACTGGTTCCACGGGTTGACATAATCGCCATTCGGGATGCAGGCACTCAGGAACAGGCTGGACAATAACGCCACAGCCCCACTACGGATAAATGACATAAGCGACTCCTTAACAAGTAATTTACTTATTTGACTAGCCGGAATCGTTTCAGTTCCATAGCCCATCTACCGCTTGGCGGGAGAGGGGTTTGGGGTGAGGGTCTTCAGCCCATCGCTAACATCAAGTTATTCAGGCGATGCACGAAGCCCGCCGGGTCGTCCAACTGCCCGCCTTCGGCAAGGATGGCTTGATCCAGCAGGATGCTCGCCCATTCGCCGAAACGCTCGTCATCGGTTTCAGCTTCCATGCGCTTGAGCAGCGGATGCGTCGGGTTGATTTCCAGCGCAGGTTTGGTGTCGGGCATTTCATGCCCTGCCTGTTTCATCAGTTGCTGCATGTACAGCGCCATGTCTTGGTCGTTCAGCACGATGCACGATGGTGAAGTGGTCAAACGGTGCGAAACGCGCACATCGCCAACTTTTTCCGCCCAAGGACTGTTTTGATGTGTTCCACCATGTTCTTGGCTTCGGCTTCGACTTTTTCCAGTTCTTTTTTGTCTTCCTCGGTTTCGAGTTTGGACAGGTCAAGCTGGCCTTTGGCGACGGATTGCAGCGATTTGCCTTCAAATTCCATCAAATGCTGTACCAGCCACTCGTCTACACGGTCGGACAGCAGCAGCACTTCGATGCCTTTTTTGCGGAACACTTCCAGATGCGGGCTGTTTTTCGCCGCAGTGTGGCTGTCGGCAGTGATGTAGTAGATTTTTTCCTGACCTTCCTTCATGCGGCGATGTAGTCTGGCAGGGAAACGGTTTGTTCGGCACTGTCGTCCAGCGTGGAGGCAGAAGCGCAGCAGTTTGGCGATTTGTTCGCGGTTGCTGAAGTCTTCGCCGGGGCCTTCTTTCAGCACTTTGCCGAATTCTTTCCAGAATTTTTGGTATTTTTCTGGCTCGTTGGCGATCATGTTTTCCAGCAAGCCGATGACTTTTTTCACCGAGGCATTTTTCATGTTCTCGATGATTTTGTTGCCTTGCAGGATTTCACGCGACACGTTCAGCGGCAGGTCGCTAGAATCCAGCACGCCGCGCACGAAACGCAGGTAGCGTGGCATCAGCTTGAATTCCTTGTCTTCCATGATGAACACGCGCTGCACGTACAGCTTCAGGCCGTGGGTGTTGTCGCGGTCGAACATATCAAACGGGGCTTTGGCAGGCAGGTACAGCAGGGAGGTGTATTCGTACTTACCTTCGACACGGTTGTGTGACCATGCCAGCGCGTCTTCCCAGTCGTGGGAAACGTGCTTGTAGAATTCTTGGTATTCCTCGTCCTTCACCTCGGACTTGGGGCGAGTCCACAGCGCGTTGGCTTTGTTGACGGTTTCCCACTCATCCTTGATCTCACCGGCTTCGGTTTTGCGCATGTTCACCGGCAGCGGGATGTGGTCGGAATATTGGCGGATAATGTTGCGCAAACGCCAGCCGTCCGCCAGCAGCTTTTCGTCTTCCTTGAGGTGCAGGACGATTTCAGTGCCACGGGTGGCTTTTTCGACCTGTTCCAGTGAGTAACCGGATTGCGCATCAGATTCCCAGCGCACGCCTTCGGAAGCGGCAGTGCCAGCGCGGCGCGTGGTCAGCGTTACTTTGTCCGCAACGATGAAGGAGGCGTAGAAACCGACCCCGAACTGCCCGATCATGTGCGAGTCTTTTTTCTCGTCGCCAGTCAGTTTGCTCAAGAATTCTTTGGTGCCGGATTTGGCAATCGTGCCGATGTTGGCGACGACTTCATCGCGGCTCATGCCGATGCCGTTGTCACGTACCGTAATCGTGCCTTCTTTGCTGTCGAATTCGACTTCGACGCGCAATTCGCTGTCATTTTCGTACAGGCTGTCGTTGGCAATAGCCTCGAAACGCAGCTTGTCGCACGCATCCGAACCATTGGAAATCAGTTCGCGCAGGAAGATTTCCTTGTTGGAATACAGCGAGTGGATCATCAGGTGCAGAAGTTGGTTCACTTCGGTCTGAAATTGCAGGTTTTCTTTGTGTGCAGTTGCTGTCATGGAATGTTAATCCTCACATCTTGTTCATTAGATGGGCGGAAGATGGGGGGAAGATGCGGGATTTCAAGGGAAATAGCGTACACTGAGTTTCACCCACCCATTTGGCTGCCATTTTATGACCCCAGTTCGCATCCGCTACCAGACCCTAGAGATTGGGGAGGCTGACATACACCTGCGCACTTTGCGCGACAACCAGCAATACGCTGATGCCGACGGAGTGGCAGAAAGCTTGGGCATATCGTCCGCCGCATGGCCTTTATTCGGGGTCATCTGGGCTTCTGGCAAGGTGCTGGCGCACTTAATGAGCGACCAGAAAATCACCGGCATCCGCGTGCTGGAGGTCGGTTGCGGCATCGGGCTGGCAAGCTTGGTGCTAAACCAGCGGCTGGCGGATATTACTGCTACCGACTATCACCCCGAAGTGGAAAGTTTCCTGCTGGAAAATATCCGCCTCAATCAGGGCAAGGCCATCCCCTTCGTGCGCACCGCGTGGGAGAACATGGACAGCGGGCTGGGCGAGTTTGACCTGCTCATCGGCAGTGATTTGCTGTATGAACGCAGCCATGCCGACGCGCTGGCGGGTTTCATCGACCAGCACGCCAAAGCAGCCTGTGAGGTGATCATCGTTGATCCGGGGCGCGGCCACCATGCCAGTTTCAGCAAGAAAATGGTCAGCTTGGGGTACTCGCACAGCCAAAGTAAGCCGCTACAGGCGGATTATTTGGCGGAACCGTTTCGCGGGCAGGTGTTGCGCTATCAGCGTTAGGATCTGAAGCCCATCCTCTGACTTCAATTGCCCAATGAAACACCCAAACCGTCGTCGATGTATTTCTGCAAACGCGCGGTGCGAGCTTCCGTCAGCTCTTGCATTACTTCGTTGGTTAACATCGGCTCCATACTGCCCCAGCACGGCGCATCTTTCGCGTCACAGGCAAACTGTGCTTCGACTTCGGCATCGCGGAAGACAATCCATGCGTTTTGCGCCGCTTTCAGCTTGGCGGTGGCGGTTTTGTCAGACTTGAACTTCGCCATCAGCTTTTTCCACGTGTCGTTCAGCTTTTTGTCTGCCGCCTTGTAATCATCGAAAGAACATTGGTTCAATTCAGCCTGATTACCTTCGGGATTGCATTTAATGTCCCCAGCGGTAACGGTGGTGGCGGATAACAACAGCACCAAAGCGGTGCTAATAACAGTTTTCATCATAATCACTCTCCAAGAGTTTAATAAATATGCACGGCTAAATAAATTACTTGACGGTCACTTTCATGACGTACGTGAAAATGTCTTCGGGTTTGTCCAACACGACCGTTTCAAACGCCATGTCAGCACTGACTTTTTTGGGCGGCGTATCACGTTCCCCGCAGACGTAGCGGTACAGGTTGCCCGCGCCTTCGGTTGCACCGGAGTCTTCGCCCTTCTCATTAAACAGGACAGTACCGACGTATTGCTTGCTGCCTTCATCCGGCTCGAAGTAAACCGGCAAGCTGGCGGAACAGTAGATGTAGCCTTCGGTTACTTCTTTGCTCCAGCTAGGTTTTTTGTCTTTAGGGAAGGTGGTGGGATATTTACCGTCGGGGAATTCCATTTCAGCGATACGGGTGGGGACTTTGAACAAATCGCCGGGGTGTTTGGGGTTACTGAGCTTATCCCAGCCTTCTTTGTCGCCAATGCCGATTTCACCGACTTGCCACCACCAGCAACTCCCTTGATGGCAACGCCCTGAGACGATGGACGCGCTATCAACAGCAGCGGGTTTTGGCTTGCTGATGGGCTGTTTGGCAAGCGTTGGTTGGGTGGTTGCAGGTTTAGCTGCGGGTTTCACTTCAGGTTTCGCATCGGTGTTAGCACAGCCTGCCACCGATACCAAAAGGGTGCTGAGCATCGCAGTCGCTACCCAAGGTGTGATTTTTACAGACATAGAATCCCCTTCCTCGCATGAGGCTTAATTGAAAATAAAACAATGGCTTGGAGACAGCCGCTAGAATTAGCCCGTTATTGACTGTCCCATGAACAATACAAATTCTATTGATAATTCTCAAGAAAAATAGTTCAAAAAGTGTGGGATTTATGCAAAAAAAGCCCCGACTAGCGGGGACTCTTTAATCACTTCACCGTCACCTTAAACGCGAACTTGCCTTTCCACGGATCAGCCTTCTTGCATTCGACCACCTGAATTTTGTAGTCGCCTGCCAGCGTAGGCTTGACCTTTGCGTTGCTGTGGCAAGAAAGATCCATGTCGTTGGCATTTTCACCTTTGGGATCAGTGATATAGATGGAAACATCACCATCACTTTTCTTGTCAAGCTGCTCTACCGTCATGGTCTGACCTTTGCCCACCCCAATGACATAGTTTTGTTCGCTGTCAAAATCCGCCAACTTGCCTGTGACAGTGGCACTGGATGCACCCTTGGCAAACTTGATGCGCTCGCAGCCTTACTGCTTTTGGGTTTGTCAGCCTTTTTATCCCATGCGCAAATTTCAGCATCTTTGCCAACCCAGCAACCACCTTTGAGCTTGAAATCTTCGCCCAGCAATTCCTGTGCGTGGGATGCCTGAGATTTGCCATTCCACGAAGCACCCGCCACACCCTTTTCCAGCATATTCAGGTAAACAAAATACTTGTCACCAAACAGGCGGAAAGAACCATCCTTGTCGGCATCGTACATGCACGTACCCTTGAGGTAGGTTTTACCCTTGACCTTCAGTGAGCAATCAACTTCGCGGCCTTCAGCATCTTTGCGCCAGTCTTCGGCATGGGCAACCGTTACTTGCCCTACAAAAACACCTGCCAATAAAGTGGCAACAACCCATGATTTTACTGTTTTCATCAACAACTCCTTTAAATTACTGCACAATCACGCTTTCAACTGCTCACTTGTTCAATGCACAAATTTCAGCATTTTTACCTACCCAGCAACCACCCTTGCGCTTGAAATCCTCTCCCAGCAATTCATCTGCACCAGAAGACTGCGCTGTACCGTTCCACGAAGCACTTGCCACACCCTTTTCCAGCATGTTCAGGTAAACAAAATACTTGTCGCCAAACAGGCGGAAAGAGCCATCCTTGTCAGCCTCGTACATGCACGTACCCTTGAGGTAGGTTTTGCCCTTAACCTTCAGTGAGCAATTCACTTCGCGGCCTTCGGCATCTTTACGGAAATCTTGTGTCGAAGCAGCCGGTTTTTCGATTTTCCCTGCATCATCTGCGCTGACACCTGCTCCACGGTGTTCATCGTTACACTTAAACAAACTTTCCAATACAGGCTTGGCTTGCTCCAGCGAATAAGTCCACTTCTGCTTACCCGACTGGATATTGAATACCTTGCCATTCAGCAACGCATCATCGGCAATACCCGGCTCCTCGTTGGTTTCGGTAAAGCGTGCCCATTCCACTTTCTCTGGGTCTTCCACCAACGCGGCAATTTCCTCGTGTTTAAGATCAGGCGCATCAACCCAATAGCTGACAGGGAAGCTGTCACCCAATGCGCCAGAAGCTTCCCCCATGAAATCTACCGTGAACTCACTTTCCTGCATCGTGAAACGCAGAGCCGTTTCTTGGGCGAAGATTTTAGTCGCTTGGCAGTAAGCAAAATCTCCCCCTTCTCGTTAAAATACTCAACCTCCCAATCACCCTGCTTGGCATAGGGTGATTTTGTCATCTCATAGAAGCTCTCATCCCATGTCATTGCACCTGCCGTAGCAGTATGTACATAACCAAACAAGACCGCCGCCGTAACAGCTAAAGAAAAATACTTACGCATAAACAATATCCCCTCACAAACCAACGTTGGTACAACCCCACAATAAGACTGCATCAGGCTTAATCCCCCGCCAGCAATGCCGTCATTTGCCAACGCCCCTCAACCTTCTCAAAAAAAGCACGGTAATCCACCGAACTGCGGGTAAAGCTGCGGGCAACATAACCTTTCTTGCCGTTAGGCAGCTTGATAGCCACCCATTGATCATTGCCATTGTTCATCGTGTCCACCGGAACAACTGCGTAGCTGAGGGTTTGCAGAATTTTGCCATCCGGCTTAGGAGTCGCACGGATATTCACCTTATCGCCAACAATGGCAATGTTTTCAAAACCATCTACATCAGGCCAGTGGGAAGAAACATAGGGCGCATTAAAACTGCCGTCTTGTTGGAAACCACCGCCCAGCGCAAGTACCGTACCCAGTGTTTCCCACAGCTTGCTGTTAGGCTTGTCGATTGCCCAGTTTTTCTTGAAATGGTCGATGCCGTTATCGTCACCGAAGCCATTTTGGACAGTCTTGCTGACGACTGCCAACACCGCCGCCTTGTCGCGTTTGGCAACGGCAACCTGCAATTGGGCGCGGAACGTGAAAAAATCCGGCTGCTTGGCGGCTTCATCTACCGGCAGCAGGGAAACAGCTTGTGATATGACCGGAAAAGCCAGCATCAAACCCAAACAACTGGCTGCCAACAAAGAACGGATTGGCATATTTGATCTCCTTTTATCGTATCGCTAAAAAATTCCCCGCTAATACAGCGAGGCGGTAGCTCATTTCACGTTAACACGGACAGTATATTTGCCCTTCCACGGGTCGGCTTTCTTGCATTCGACCACCTGAATTTTGTAATCGCCTGCCATGGTTGGTTTGACCGTAGCATTGCTGTGGCAAGACAAATCCATGTCGTTGGCGTTTTCACCTTTGGGGTCGATGATGTAGATGGAAACCCTGCCATCGCTTTTCTTATCAAGCTGCTCAACCGTCATGGTCTGACCTTTGCCTACACCGATGACATAGCTTTGTTCGCTGTCAAAATCCGCTAACTTGCCCGTGACAGTGGCACTGGATGCACCCTTGGCAAACTGGATACGCTCGGCTTTACTGATTTTCGATAGGCTCGCACGTTCATCCGCCAGCGCCTTGCGGGTGGAATACAGGCTTTTGCCATCGGGATACAGGATGTCGTCCGCTACCCACTGACCGTTTTCCTGCACCATTTTGAAAACAATCGTGGTTTTGCTGCCATTAGGCACAGAAGGCGTTACATTGAGATCAACACGCACGGTATTGGGTGCTGTTTCCTTGAAACTGATGCCGGAGCTTGCATAGCTAAAATTATCATCATAATCTTGGGAATTGAGGTAAGGATCCGCATCCGCCCCCCAACCGCAAGGCTCATCGTTATGCCCCTTGCAGGCTTGCTCACTTTTCTTGATGTCCGCTTGGAAGGCTTTGGACATGGCAATGTCTGGCGTTGCCGCATCTTTGACGGAAGTGGCAAGGTAACGCTCATAAAACCCACGCACTGTATCAACAGCCGTAGCCGCTTTTTCGATGGTTTTTCCTGGTGGTTTTTCAGTGACAGTGCTGGTCGCACATCCAGCCAATGGCAATAAAACACACAACGCCGTCACCACTAGAGAAATACGCTTTTTCATAGACAACACTCCACCCCTCGCACAGGGATTATTGCAACCGATAAAAGAAAACACACTTGCCATTAAGATTAGAACTTACATTGATATTTATCAACGCAATAAACAGGATTTTTCTGCACAAAAAAGCCCCGACTAGCGGGGCTTTTTTTGGAGAGGAGGGTTTTAACCCGCCACTACCGGAATCGGCACAACTTTCTGCGCCGCCTTCTGGTAATGCTCCATCTTATCGAAGTTCAGGTAACGGTAAATGTCACCCGACATGCTATCGATCTTCTTCGCGTATTCCATGTACTCTGCAACCGTAGGCAGTTTGCCCATGATCGCCGCCACAGAAGCCAGTTCCGCCGAAGCCAGGAACACATCCGCGCCAGTACCCAAACGGTTCGGGAAGTTACGGGTAGATGTGGACACCGCCGTGGAGTTTTCAGCGATACGCGCCTGATTCCCCATGCACAGTGAGCAACCCGGCATTTCCATCCGCGCACCCGCACGACCGAAAATGTTGTAGTAACCTTCGTCACTCAACTGGGAAGCATCCATCTTGGTTGGTGGCGTGATCCACATACGGGTCGGGATTTGCTTGGTGGTAGCATCCAGCAACTTACCCGCCGCACGGAAGTGACCGATGTTGGTCATGCAAGAACCGATGAAGACTTCATCAATCTTGCGACCAGCCACTTCAGACAACAGACGTGCATCATCCGGGTCATTCGGTGCGCACAGGATAGGCTCTTTGATCTCATCCATGTTGATTTCGATCACAGCCGAGTATTCCGCATCAGCGTCAGCACGCAGCAGGCTTGGGTTCGCCAACCATTCTTCCATCCTTGCCGATACGGCGTTCGATAGTACGTGGATCGCCATAGCCTTCTGCCAGCATCCACTTCAACATCACGATGTTGGAACGCAGGTATTCAGCAACCGATGCTTCAGACAACGCAACCGTACAGCCAGCCGCAGAACGTTCAGCAGAAGCGTCAGACAGTTCAAAGGCTTGTTCGACAGTCAGGTGATCCAGACCTTCGATTTCCAGCACCGTGCCGTTGAACACGTTCTTCTTGCCTTTCTTTTCCACCGTCAGCAGACCCATTTGGATCGCTTTGTGTGGAATGGAATGCACGAGGTCACGCAGGGTGATACCCGGTTGCATTTTGCCAGTGAAACGTACCAGAACAGATTCCGGCATATCCAACGGCATAACGCCCGTCGCCGCCGCAAACGCCACCAGACCAGAACCCGCTGGGAAGGAAATACCAATCGGGAAACGGGTATGCGAGTCACCGCCCGTACCGACGGTATCCGGCAACAACATGCGGTTCAACCACGAGTGGATTACACCATCACCGGGACGCAGCGAAACACCGCCACGGGTCATGATGAAATCAGGCAGCGTGTGGTGAGTGGTCACGTCAACTGGCTTAGGGTAAGCAGCGGTATGGCAGAAAGACTGCATCACCAAGATCAGCCGAGAAGCCCAAGCAAGCCAAATCTTTCAGCTCGTCACGGGTCATCGGGCCAGTGGTATCTTGTGAACCCACCGTGGTCATTTTCGGTTCGCAGTACATGCCGGGGCGTACACCCGTCATGCCGCACGCCTTACCGACCATTTTCTGTGCCAGTGTGAAGCCTTTGCCCGTGTCAGCAGGCTGCTCAGGGGTGCGGAACAGGTCAACCGGCGGCAGACCCAGTGATTCACGCGCTTTCGCAGTCAGACCACGACCGATGATCAGGTTGATACGACCACCTGCACGGGCTTCGTCCAACAACACTTGGGTTTTCAGGCCGAAAGTGGAGATGACTTCATCCGTACCGTGACGCTTCGCAACGCCTTCGTAAGGATACACATCAACCACGTCACCCATGTTCATTTGGGCAACATCCATTTCAATTGGCAGCGACCCGGAATCTTCCATCGTATTGAAGAAGATCGGTGCAATTTTGCTACCGAAGCAGTAACCACCCACGCGCTTGTTCGGAATCCCCGGCATGTCATCGCCAAAGAACCACAGCACGGAGTTGGTCGCAGACTTACGTGAAGAACCTGTACCAACAACGTCACCAACGTAAGCCACTGGGAAGCCTTTGGCTTTCATGGCTTCGATTTGCTTCAGACGGGCCTACGCTGCCTTGGACTTCTGGCTCGATACCGTCACGCGCCATTTTCAGCATCGCGTTAGCATGGAGTGGGATGTCAGGGCGTGACCACGCATCTGGTGCAGGAGACAGGTCATCAGTATTGGTTTCGCCAGGAACTTTGAAGACAGTAACGGTGATTTTCTCAGCCACTTCAGGCTTGGAAGTAAACCACTCGCCCGCTGCCCAAGAAGCCAGAACTTGCTTCGCGGCTGCGTTGCCAGCTTTAGCTTTTTCTTCCACGTCGTGGAAAGCATCAAACATCAGCAAAGTGTGTGACAAAGCAGTAGCGGCTGCCGCTGCGGTAACATCGCTATCCAGTGCAGCAATCAACGGTTGTACGTTGTAGCCACCCAGCATCATGCCCAGCACTTCAACAGCGCGGACTTGGCTGACCAGAGCACAGCTTACTTCACCCTTAGCGACTGCGGCAAGGAAACCGGCTTTCACATAAGCGGCTTCGTCCACACCCGCCGGAACGCGGTTTTCCAGCAGGTCAACCAGAAACGCTTCTTCACCAGCAGGAGGGTTCTTCAGCAATTCCACCAGTGCAGCGGTTTGCGCAGCATCTAATGGCTTAGGCGGAATGCCTTGGGCAGCGCGTTCGGCAACGTGTTGGCGATATTCTTGCAACATTTTCTATCGACTCCTCAAAACAACAAAACTTAACGCTTATCCACTGGCACGTAATCGCGACGTTCCGCACCCATGTACAACTGGCGTGGACGACCGATGCGCGACTCTTCGTCACCCATCATTTCGTTCCACTGCGAAATCCAGCCGATGGTACGTGCCAGCGCGAACATGACCGTAAACATACTGACCGGAATCCCCATGCTCAGGAAAATCACCCCAGAATAGAAATCCACATTCGGGTACAGATTACGTGACTTGAAATAATCGTCATTCAACGCCACCTGTTCCAGCTCACGCGCAATGTCGAACAACTTCTGGTTAGGGTTATTCGGCGGCAATCTATCCAGAATCTGGTTCGCCAGCACGCGGATAATCTTGGCGCGTGGGTCGTAGTTTTTATACACACGATGCCCAAAGCCCATCAGACGGAAACGGTCATTCTTATCCTTAGCCCGATCAACCCAATGCGACAGCGGCAGCCCCGACTTCTCAATCTCACGCAACATGGTAATAACGGCTTCGTTCGCACCACCGTGCGCAGGCCCCCACAGGGATGCAATCCCCGCTGCCACTGCTGCAAACGGGTTAGCTTCGGAACTGCCCGCCAGACGCACCGTCGAGGTAGAGGCATTTTGCTCATGGTCGGCGTGCAGGATCATGATGACATCCAATGCCCGTGCCATCAACGGGTCAACCTCATAAGGCTCGGTCGGCACGGCAAACATCAGGTGCAAGAAATCTTCCGAATACTTCAAACGGTTTTGCGGGTAGTTAAACGGCAAACCCATTGAGTAACGGTAGCTCCATGCCGCAATGGTCGGCATTTTCGCAATCAAACGATGCGCCGAACGCTGGCGTTGCTCAGGGTCATGAATATTCAAATCGTCATGGTAGAACGCCGACAATGCACCCACTACCCCCACCATGGTCGCCATCGGGTGCGCATCCCGGCGGAAACCACGGTAGAAACCTTGCACCTGATCATGCAGCAAGGTGTGGCGGGTAATGATCATGTTCAAAATCAGTCATTTCCGTCGTGTTGGGCAGCTTACCGTTCAGCAGCAGGTAGCACACTTCCAGAAAGGTGCTGTGTTCTGCCAATTGCTCAATCGGGTAACCGCGATACAGCAAGCGTGCCTTCATCGCCATCCAAATAAGTAATCTGGCTGGACAACTGGCGGTTGACATGAAACCGGGGTCATAGGTGAAATAACCCAGTTCCTTGTACAGTTTACGGATGTCAATGGCTTTAGGCCCAACGAGTGGATGCAGATACATCCAACTCAATTTGCTTACCAGTGGCATTATCCGTAAGGGTTACGGTTTGTTTGGTCATGTTGGCACTCCAACTCACAAATTAATAAAATCATTATCCTGCAAGGCTGGCGAATGCAGCAGCGACACCCTTCCCCAGCTCGGCTGGCGAAGAAACGGTATACACGCCCGCGTTTTGCAGTGCAACATATTTTTCCTGCGCTGTGCCTTTCCCGCCTGCAATAATCGCGCCAGCGTGACCCATGCGTTTACCCTTGGTGCGGTAACTCCGGCAATGTAGGAAACCACTGGCTTGGTTACATTTGCTTTAATGAATTCTGCCGCTTCTTCTTCCGCCGAACCACCGATTTCACCGCACATCAGAATGACTTCGGTTTGTGGGTCAGCTTGGAACAAGGTCAGCGCATCAATGAAGCTTAGTGCCCGGAATCGGGTCGCCACCGATACCGATACAGGTGCTTTGACCCCATTCGCCGGTTTGCTTGACCGCTTCGTAAGTCAGCGTGCCGGAACGGGACACGATACCGACATTGCCGGGGCGGTGGATATGACCCGGCATAATGCCGATTTTGCATTCGCCCGGTGTAATGATGCCGGGGCAGTTGGGGCCAATCAGGCGCACGCCGAGGCTGTCGACAACGACTTTCGCATCCAGCATATCCAGCGCCGGGATACCTTCGGTAATGCACACGATCAGCTTGATGCCGGAGTCTGCCGCTTCAATGATGGAATCTTTACAGAATGCTGCCGGAACGTAGATCACGCTGGCATCCGCGCCCGTTGCTGCCACCGCTTCGCGCACGGTATTGAACACCGGCAAACCTAAATGTTGTGTGCCACCTTTGCCCGGTGTAATCCCACCGACCATTTTAGTGCCGTAAGCAATCGCTTGTTCGGAATGGAAAGTACCTTGCTTACCGGTGAAGCCTTGGCAGATGACTTTGGTGTCTTTGTTGATCAATACGCTCATGCGGCTTCTCCTACGGCAGCAACAATTTTATGGGCAGCATCGCCAAGGTCACTGGCGGTGATGACCGCCAAACCACTGTTATTCAGCAGTTCCAGCACCTTTCTCGGCATTGTTGCCTTCCAGACGCACCACAACAGGGACAGCCACATTCACTTCTTGCACCGCCTTGATAATGCCTTCAGCAATCAGGTCACAACGCACAATGCCGCCGAAAATATTGACCAGAATGCCTTTCACATTGGCTATCCGAGAGGATGATTTTGAACGCTGCCGCTACGCGCTCGGCAGTCGCCGTGCCACCTACGTCGAGGAAGTTGGCAGGTTGACCACCGGACAGTTTGATGATGTCCATCGTTGCCATCGCCAGAGCCTGCGCCGTTGACCATGCAACCGATATTGCCTTCGAGTGCGACGTAGTTCAGTTCCCATTCGTCCGCTTCGATTTCACGGGCATCTTCTTGGGATTTGTCACGCATCGCCACCAGTTCAGGCTGACGGTAGAGCGCGTTGCTATCGACATTCACTTTGCCATCGAGACACAGCAGGTTGCCTTCAGCCGTCACTACCAGGGGTTGATTTCGACCAGCGACAGGTCTTTTTCCTTGAACATTTTGCCCAAGCCAACCAGCAATTTGGTGAATTGTGCAATTTGCGTACGACCTTGCAAACCTAAGACCGAACGCCAGTTCACGCGCCTTGGTAAGGCATTACGCCAACCAGCGGATCAACCGTGGCTTTGAGGATTTTTTCCGGGGTTTCGTGGGCAACTTTTTCGATTTCCATGCCGCCTTCGGTGGACGCCATGATCACGATACGACGGCTGGAACGATCCAGCACTGCGCCGAGATACAGTTCGCGGGCAATATTGCAGGTTTCTTCCACCAGACTGGAGTTGACCGGCTGACCGTGTTTGTCCGTCTGGTAAGTGACCAACTTTGTGCCCAGCAAGCTGGCCGCAACTGTCTGCTGCTTCCGCCGGGGAGTCTTAACCAGTTTCACGCCACCCGCTTTACCGCGCCCACCGGCATGGACTTGCGCTTTGACCACAACCTTAGGGGTGCTAAAGATGCCGCTGCCGCTTCGGCTTCAGCCGCTGTGGAAGCAACGTTACCCTTCGGTACAGGCATACCGTATTGGCTAAACACCGCTTTGGCCTGATATTCGTGTAGATTCATCCTCAGTTTTCCTTTGGTAGTTCACCGCGAAAACGCGGGTTATATTCGTACAAACGCCACGTATCTGCGTACAGCAGACCGTGGCGTTCAGCGTATGTATTAGAAATTCGGCTTACTTACGCTTTTTGCCAACGGCATGTAATGCACGCCCATCCACTGCCAGCATTGCTTCGTGGATTGCTTCCGAAACGGTCGGGTGCGCAAAGGTCATCCGTGCCAAATCTTCTGACGAACATTCGGTTTCAATCGCAATCACTGCCTGACCGACCAATTCAGAAGCCAATGGCCCCACAAAATGCACGCCCAGAATCCGGTCAGTTTTGGCATCTGCCAGCACTTTCACCAAACCATCGGCTTGATCCATCGCTTTGGCGCGACCGTTGGCGGCAAACGGGAAGCTACCTGCGTTGTACGCAACACCTGCGGCTTTCAATTCGGCTTCGGTCTTGCCCACCCACGCAATTTCCGGGTGGGTGTAAATAACCCACGGAATCGCGTCGTAATTGATGTGCGGCTTTTGACCTGCAATCTGTTCGGCAACCAGCACACCCTCTTCCGAGGCTTTGTGCGCCAGCATTGGCCCGACGATGCAGTCACCAATCGCGTAAACACCCGGCACGGCTGTTTGCAAGATGGCTATCGACCACCACACGCCCACGCTCATCCAGTTGCACACCGGAATCGTCCGCGAATGCGCCAGCGGTATTGGACTTGCGCCCAACTGCCACGATCAAGCGATCAACCAGCAAGGTTTGCTCACCGTTCGGATCGTTGTAGGTGACGGTTACACCGTTATCACCTGCTTCGACCTTGGCAACTTTGGAGCTAAGGCGGATGTCCAGCCCCTGCTTTTTGAATTGCATCTGCGCGGATTTAGCAACATCACGGTCAGCCGAACCGAGGAAATCGTCCATCGCTTCGATAACCACGACTTCGGAACCGAGCCGACGCCAAACGCTGCCCATTTCCAAACCGATCACGCCTGCACCGATCACGCCGAGTTTGCCGGGAACGGTTTCCCAATCCAGCGCACCAGCGGAATCGACAATGCGGGTATCCAGCCACTTGGCAATCGGCAGTTCAATCGGGGTAGAACCTACCGCGATGATTACGTTATCAGCAGCATACGGTTGAAACCGTGCCGTCATGTGCAGTCACTTCCACTTGCTTGCCAGCCAGCAGCTTGCCGCGACCTTGCAACCAGGTAATACCGTTGGCTTTGAACAATTGCTCAATACCGCCAGTCAGTTGGCTGACGATTTTGTCCTTGCGGGCAATCATCTTGGCAACGTCAATCTGCAAACCGTCAACCGTAATGCCGTGGTCGGCATTGTGTTTGGCGATTTCTTCGTAACGTTCGGAGCTTTCCAGCAAGGCTTTGGAAGGGATGCAACCGACATTCAGGCAAGTACCGCCGAGGGCTGGCTTTTGCTGTTTGTTGATCCACTCTTCCACACACGCGGTTTTCAAACCGAGTTGGGCGCAACGGATGGCGGCGACATAACCACCGGGGCCTGCCCCGATGACGATGACATCATACTTTTCAGTCATGGCGTGCTACCTCACACATCCAGCACCAAGCGAACCGGATTTTCAACCAATTCCTTGATGGTTTTGAGGAAGGTAACCGCACCTTGACCGTCGACAATGCGGTGGTCATACGACAGAGCCACGTACATCATCGGGCGAATAACAATCTGATCATTGACAACGACAGGGCGCTTCTGGATCGAGTGCATCCCCAGGATCGCGCTTTGAGGAGGGTTGAGAATTGGGGTTGATAGCAACGACCCAAAAACGCCCCCGTTGGTTATAGTGAACGTACCACCAGTCAGATCGCCCATATCCAGCTTACCTTCACGGGCTTTGGCAGCGTAACCGGCAATGCCGGATTCGATGTCAGCCAGACCCATGTTTTCGGTGTTGCGCAGGATCGGAACGACCAGACCGCGATCAGATGACACGGCAATCCCAATATCGCAGAAGCCGTGGTAAACAATATCATTGCCATCAATTGAGGCATTGACTTCAGGAAAACGTTGCAGCGCCACAGCGGCTGCTTTGACGAACAGGGACATAAAGCCCAGTTTCGCTTTGTGTTTTTTCTCGAATGCGTCTTTGTATTCGTTACGCATATCCATCAACGGCTTCATGTCGATTTCGTTGAAGGTGGTCAGCATCGCGGTGGATTGCTTGGCGTACATCAGACGTTCGGCGATGCGGGCACGGAGGCGGGTCATCGGCACGCGCTGTTCGATGCGAGCACCAGAAGCAGTAACGGCAACAGTTGGAGCAGGTGCGGGTGCTGGCGACAGGTGCTGGAGCAGCAACAGGCGCAGGCGGCGCGGCAGCAGGTTTAGCGGCAACAGCGGCTTGCACGTCTTCTTTGAGGATGCGGCCTTGCTTGCCAGAACCGTCTACATCAGCAGCAGTCAGGTTGTTTTCTGCCATCAGCTTGCGGGCAGCGGGAGCAGTTTGCGGTTCAGTGCTGGCGGCTGGAGCAGCAGCAGCAGGAGCTGCTTCGGCTTTCGGTGCGGCGGCAACTGCACCAACCGTCATACGACCCAGCAATTGGCTGCTGATGACGGTTGCACCGGCTTGCTGGACGATTTCGGTCAGGACACCATCAGCAGGAGCAGGTACTTCCAGTACCACTTTGTCGGTTTCGATTTCAACCAGAACTTCGTCCTGCTTGACGCATCACCGACTTTTTTGCTCCATGCGACCACGGTAGCATCGGCGACGGACTCTGGCAGTACCGGGGTCAGAATCTCACTGCTCATCTGTACACATCCTCATTGGTGTTTTGTTTGACAGTATCAGCTGGAGGATACTGTTGGTGGTCTGGTGAAATTGTCGACATTATAGGGGTTTTTATCCGCAAGGTCAAACAGAAAGCCCTTATATTGTCGACATATTGGCTATTATTGCGCTTGCAAACGCCACCAAGAATAACGATACTCGCTAACAGATTGTCGACACCAAAAACAAAAGACCCCGTAGGGTCTTTTGCTGAGTCATCAACGAAGGGGAGAAAACTTACTCGCCTTCGCCTACTGCTTTCATGCTCAAACGCATCCGACCCTGACGGTCGATTTCGATGACTTTGACTTTGACAATATCGCCTACATTGACGAAATCGGTGACATTTTCCACGCGCTCATTGCTGATTTGGGAAATATGCAACAGACCGTCTTTACCCGGCAGGATGGTGACGAATGCACCGAAGTCCATCAAACGTACGACTTTACCGGTGTAAACCTTGTTCAGTTCCACTTCGGCAGTAATGGCTTCGATCATGCTGCGGGCTTCATAAGCAGCTTTCGCATCCACGGCAGCAATTTTGATGAAACCTTCGTCGTCGATATTAACCTGTGCGCCGGTTGTCTGCGGTAATGCCACGGATGGTTTCGCCACCTTTACCGATGACTTCGCGGATTTTGTCCGGGTTGATTTTCATGGTGACGTAACGTGGCGCGTATTCGGAAATTTCGTCACGCGGCGCTTCCAGACCTTTCGCCATTTCACCCAAGATGTGCAAACGACCTGCTTTGGCTTGTACCAAGGCTTGCTGCATGATTTCTTTGGTGATGCCGGTGATCTTGATGTCCATTTGCAGCGCAGTGATACCGTCAGCGGAACCTGCTACTTTAAAGTCCATATCGCCGAGGTGGTCTTCGTCACCGAGGATGTCGGACAGCACTGCGAAACGCTCGCCTTCCTTGATCAAGCCCATTGCGATACCCGCGACAGGGGCTTTCGATCGGCACGCCTGCATCCATCAGTCGACAAGGAACTACCGCACACACTCGCCATTGAGCTGGAACCATTGGATTCAGTGATTTCAGACACGCAACGGATGGTGTAAGGGAAATCGTCAGTGGATCGGGATCATGGCTTTCACGCCGCGCTTGGCAAGACGACCATGACCGATTTCACGGCGCTTAGGTGAACCAAAACGACCGACTTCACCCACGCAGTACGGCGGGAAGTTGTAGTTGAACAGGAAGTTATCTTTGTATTCGCCAGTAATCGCGTCGATCACCTGTGCATCGCGCTCAGTACCCAGCGTGGTGACAACCAGTGCTTGGGTTTCGCCACGGGTGAACAGTGCGGAACCATGCGCACGCGGCAATACGCCAACGCGGACAGTAATTGGGCGTACGGTTTGCAGGTCACGACCGTCGATACGCGGCTTGCCATCCAGGATGCTGCCACGCACGACTTTCTTTTCAGCGTTTTTGAATTCGCCTTTGATGTCGTCAGCGCTGAAACCAGTCTCACCTTCTTTGGCAGCCAGTTTCTCAACCACTGCTTCCAGCACCGTCATGGATGCGAGCATAACGCGCTTGCTTGTCAGCAATTTGGAATGCTTCCACCAAATCAGCGTCACAGGCCGCTGCAACTGCGTCTGCCAAGGCAGTGTTCGGCTACTGGTGCAGTCCAATCCCACGCTGGGGTTGCCACTTCCGCCGCCAATTCCTTGATGGCTTGGATAGCAACTTGCATTTGTTCGTGACCGAACATGACCGCGCCCAGCATGACTTCTTCGCTCAGTTCTGTCGCTTCGGATTCAACCATCAGTACCGCAGTGTCAGTACCGGCAATCACCAGATCCAGACTCAGAGGTTTTCAGCTCTTCTTTGGATGGGTTCAGCAAGTAGCGCCATCGCGGTAGCCAACCCGTGCCGCACCGATAGGGCCTTGGAATGGCATACCGGACAGTGCCATGACCGCTGATGCACCCATCAATGCTGGAATGTCCGCACTGACCGCAGGGTTCATGGAAACCACGGTCGCAATCAATTGCACTTCATGGGTGAAGCCATCCGGGAACAGCGGGCGCAAAGGGCGGTCAATCAGACGGGCAATCAAGGTTTCGTCTTCGGTCGCACGCGCTTCACGTTTGAAGAAACCGCCCGGAATACGGCCTGCTGCGTAGAATTTTTCTTGGTAATCAACGGTCATCGGGAAGAAGTCACGACCCGGCACTGTTTCTTTGCTACCGACGACGCTGACCAATACGCTGGTGTCATCCATTGTGATCATGACAGCGGCGGTAGGCTTGGCGAGCGATTTCGCCGGTTTCGATAGTGACGGTATTGTTGCCCGTATTGGAAGGTCTTGGTAATTTTTGCCATGACGTTATTGTTCCTTAGATAGGGATTTTTACAGAGGGAGGTGTCACGGGCAGGCTGTTGAGAAGGGTTCTCTAGGGTCACAGAACCCTTTTCAACAACCTTCCTGCGTGATGGAGATGGTAAACAATGGGTTTGCACATAACAAAACACCGCACAAAGGCGGTGTTTTGTAGCGGTTGCACCTGACTTAGCGGCGCAGACCCAAGCTAGTGATCAGGGCTTGATAACGCGCCAGATCCTTACGCTTCAGGTAATCCAGCATCTTGCGACGCTGACTTACCATTGCCAACAATCCGCGACGGGAGTGATGGTCATGCTTGTGGGTTGCAAAATGGTCCGTCAGATGCTTGATTCGCGCTGTCAGCAGCGCAACTTGCACTTCCGGGGACCCGGTATCTGTGTCTGATTGGCGGTATTGTTCAACAACACCAGCCTTAATTTCTGCACTCAGAGACATATTCGCCTAGGCTCCAGATTAAAGGTTGCTAAAAAGGGGCAAATTATACACCCACCCCGCAGGCCAGTACAGGTATTATATGGCTTAACACTAATAAAGAAGGACATCATCATGCGCGTAGAACAAAAAAAATTCGGCATCCCCATCCGCAAATATTATTTCACCGATGCACCACAAGCGGGGTGGCATGACCTTATCCTACCCACGGCCTACATGGATTCGTACTCAGTCACGAAACCCCGGTTTTTCTGTACCGAATACCGCCATACCCTGTTGACGGATCTAACCCCTGATGAACAGGATATTTTCAGCAATTTCCCCAAGGATACCCGCAACCAGATTCGCCGTTGTGAGCAGGATCAGCATTTCAGCCTCAACCTGCAAACCTCACTGGAACAATTTATCCCGCTGTATAATGCGTTTGCCCGCCACAAAGGGCTGTCCTTATTTTCTCAACATGATGCTGACAGTATGGGGGCTAGACAACTACTGCATTTTCAGTGTAGACCACGCACGGCAAGCCCCTGATTGTCCACTTATACCTACTCTCGGCAGACACTGGCGTGACCAACTTGCTGATTTCTGCCAGTTCCCAGCAATATAACGATGACCCTGACATGCGCCGTGCAATGGGCTTTGCCAACCGCTGCCTGCACTGGCAAGGGATGCGCCACTTCAAATCTGCTGGTTTTCACACCTATGACTGGGGTGGTTACGTGGAAAACGCCACCGATCCGAGGATGCAAGGCATCAACCGCTTCAAGCGCACCTTCAATGGCAAATTAACGCCCATTTACAATTACTACTCACTTTCCTACGCTTTTATTGAAAGGCTGCGGCACAAATTGCGATGATATATACCCACGGCGCATGAATTTTCGGTTTCCTTGGTAGGGGCAGCCCCCCATACGCGCCAACTTAAGCGGCTAAGATAATGATTGACGGGTTGAAAATGGGGTTGTGGCAACCACATCAAGTGCTTTTACCGACCAAAGTGAAAGTCCCGATGAAGTTGCCACCCGCATTAGATAGCCGTTTTGAGCAATTCTTGCAAGAACTGCCTGCTGATTACCAAGAACAGGCTTACGCTTTCAAAGCGTTTGCCGGCGCCCGTAAAATCCGTTCACCCCTGCAATTGTTGCAGTTGGTGATGCTGTATTGCGGTTTGGATTTGTCCTTACGCAGTTGTGCAGGCGAGGTTGCCCAGCTTCAGGGCTACCTGAGCGACACAGCGGTAAAAAAAGGCTGGCAGCCTGTGTCCCTTGGGTAAAATCCTTGTTGGCAGGCGTGTTTAAGCTGGAACAGGCGGTCAACAGCGGTGCATTACGGTTTGTGGTGATTGACGGCTCAACGGTACAAGAGCCGGGAGCAACAGCCACCACGTACCGGCTGCATATCGCCATTGATTTAGTCAACCTGAGCTTACGGCAGGTGGAAGTCACTACCGACAAGGGAAGTGAGCATCTCGGTCATTATAAGCTGGAGGAGGGTGATGTGGTGCTGGTTGACCGGGGCTACAACTCACCCAAATCGCTGGTTCCGTTTCTTGATCGGGGCGGAGAAGTGGTGCTGCGTTACAACCCCCACAGCATGAACCTGTACGAAGCAGACACTGAGGGCGGTTGGGCAAAAATCGACTGGGAAAAACGCCTGCAACCCCTGCAAAAACAGGCGGGGTATGTGCCTGCCTACCTGCACCATCAAGGCAAACGGGTTCAGGGCTATGTCCATGCCATCCCGCTACCCCCCGACAAGATAGTAGAAGCAAGGCGCAAGGCCAAGCGGCGTGCCAACAAAAAGGGGAACTCCATCAGTGAGAAAGCCCTGAGCCTCGGTGAGTGGGTGCTGATTTTCACGTCGCTGCCGCCAGTGTTGCTTAACACGGAAACCGCTGCCGCCTTATATCGGGTTCGCTGGCAGGTGGAACTGGTGATAAAGCGCCTGAAAAGCCTGCTCGCGGTAGACCAGCTACGTGCCCACAAGGGTTGTCAACTGGCTGAACTGTATTTGCAGGGCAAACTGCTCTATGCCGCCGTGGTGGAGAAAGTGGCACAACGCCGCTTTGCCAGTGCCCTGATGACCATGGATGGTAAACGTGAGCTGACGACGTGGCGCTTATGGCGCACGGTCGCCGATGACATCCGGCTGGCACTGAAAGCCTGTTTTCCCGTAGACAGCAGGTTTGACGGTGACTGCCTCAAAAGCCTGAAGGAACGGAAGAGAAAACGGCAGCTTCAGGCATTGCCTCCGCCAGTTTTAATCTGGGTTCAACAATGCCAAAGCAAGTGATAGCCGCTATTAATCAATGATTTGGGTACTTAAGTTGGCGCGTATGGGGCAGCCCCCCATACGCGCCAACTTAAGCGGCTAAGATAATGATTGACGGGTTGAAAATGGGGTTGTGGCAACCACATCAAGTGCTTTTACCGACCAAAGTGAAAGTCCCGATGAAGTTGCCACCCGCATTAGATAGCCGTTTTGAGCAATTCTTGCAAGAACTGCCTGCTGATTACCAAGAACAGGCTTACGCTTTCAAAGCGTTTGCCCGCGCCCGTAAAATCCGTTCACCCCTGCAATTGTTGCAGTTGGTGATGCTGTATTGCGGTTTGGATTTGTCCTTACGCAGTTGTGCAGGCGAGGTTGCCCAGCTTCAGGGCTACCTGAGCGACACAGCGGTAAAAAAAGGCTGGCAGCCTGTGTCCCTTGGGTAAAATCCTTGTTGGCAGGCGTGTTTAAGCTGGAACAGGCGGTCAACAGCGGTGCATTACGGTTTGTGGTGATTGACGGCTCAACGGTACAAGAGCCGGGAGCAACAGCCACCACGTACCGGCTGCATATCGCCATTGATTTAGTCAACCTGAGCTTACGGCAGGTGGAAGTCACTACCGACAAGGGAAGTGAGCATCTCGGTCATTATAAGCTGGAGGAGGGTGATGTGGTGCTGGTTGACCGGGGCTACAACTCACCCAAATCGCTGGTTCCGTTTCTTGATCGGGGCGGAGAAGTGGTGCTGCGTTACAACCCCCACAGCATGAACCTGTACGAAGCAGACACTGAGGGCGGTTGGGCAAAAATCGACTGGGAAAAACGCCTGCAACCCCTGCAAAAACAGGCGGGGTATGTGCCTGCCTACCTGCACCATCAAGGCAAACGGGTTCAGGGCTATGTCCATGCCATCCCGCTACCCCCCGACAAGATAGTAGAAGCAAGGCGCAAGGCCAAGCGGCGTGCCAACAAAAAGGGGAACTCCATCAGTGAGAAAGCCCTGAGCCTCGGTGAGTGGGTGCTGATTTTCACGTCGCTGCCGCCAGTGTTGCTTAACACGGAAACCGCTGCCGCCTTATATCGGGTTCGCTGGCAGGTGGAACTGGTGATAAAGCGCCTGAAAAGCCTGCTCGCGGTAGACCAGCTACGTGCCCACAAGGGTTGTCAACTGGCTGAACTGTATTTGCAGGGCAAACTGCTCTATGCCGCCGTGGTGGAGAAAGTGGCGCAACGCCGCTTTGCCAGTGCCCTGATGACCATGGATGGTAAACGTGAGCTGACGACGTGGCGCTTATGGCGCACGGTCGCCGATGACATCCGGCTGGCACTGAAAGCCTGTTTTCCCGTAGACAGCAGGTTTGACGGTGACTGCCTCAAAAGCCTGAAGGAACGGAAGAGAAAACGGCAGCTTCAGGCATTGCCTCCGCCAGTTTTAATCTGGGTTCAACAATGCCAAAGCAAGTGATAGCCGCTATTAATCAATGATTTGGGTACTTAAGTTGGCGCGTATGGGGCAGCCCCCCGTGTCTGCCCTTCTTCAAGCAAGTGAGGGCATGGTTTCAGCCGCCAGCCGGGCAGATTCTGCCGCAGCCTTGAGTTCATCTGCTTTCCTATCAACCAGCCAGTCGGTGATACCTGCACCAATCCACATGCTGAACAGCGCAACCCAAGCGGTAATGACCAGCACTGCGCCACCCGTAACACCTGCGCCCACTGCACAACCACCCGCCAGCATACCGCCAAACCCCATCAAGGCCGCACCCACAAAGAAACGGGTGAAACCACTATCCTGAGTGAATTTCTGCCATTTAAACTCCCGCGTCACCAACGCTGCCAGCAGGGAACCGAGAAATACCCCCGGAACCAAACCCACATCAAAACTCAGTGGCAGAGTAGGCTGGTTAATCAGCCCCATCAGGGTATCAGCGGAAGACCCGGTAAAACTGACGCTCTTGACCTGCACCACATCAAAGGAATTGGCAGCCTGCCAACTGGTCAGCAACCAACCCATAGCAATACTCAGGCCGGTAATGACGGCAGCGAACCCCCACCATTTGCTCAGTTCATGGCGTTTGGCAAACCACAACGCAAACAGCAGGAAGCCAATACCCAGCAGCAAACCACCGTAAGGCGGCAACCACGGTGCAAAGCTGCGCGAACCGGCATCCACCAGCCACCATGAGGAAAGTTCTTCACGCAACGGGGAAAGCCCACCCCGCAAGGACGCTTGGGCAACGATGGTCACGACCAAGCCCGCCACCATAGTGCGCATATTGCCGGTAGCAGATAGCACCAGCAGACGGCTGGCACAACCTCCCGCCAGCACCATACCTGCCCCGAAGATCAAACCACCAATAATCGCCCCGGACATAGAGCCGGTATTATTCAACTGACGGATTTGCCCGGTATCAATCGCCCCCGTTTCAATGAAATACTGGGTGCCGATCATGGCAGTGCCAAAAGCCAGCAACCAGATGGCGAATTTCTTGCCAGTTTGGCCACGCCAGAACTCCACGCAGGCCGCCCGCAGACAAAAGCGGCTTTGTTGGGCAAAAATGCCAAAAGTAAGCCCTACCACCAACCCGATAATGGCAGAAATTTCCTCGGTACTGAATTGCTCGAATAATATTTCGTAGTTCACTGCACTCTCCCTTCCCGGCAAAAAAAGCACGGGGAAGCCGTTCAACATCCAATAGGGAGCATTCTATTTAAGTATATTAAAGATCACTAATGATATGTATCAAGAAAGGGCGATTTGAGAAAAAGCAATTTACCGCCATCACTTCAGCCCCAGCACATCCTGCATATCGAACAGGCCGGATGATTTATCACCCAACCAACCCGCGGCACGTACCGCACCTTTGGCAAAGGTCATACGGCTGGAGGCTTTATGGGTGATTTCCACCCGTTCGCCTACATCGGCAAACAATACTGTGTGGTCACCCACCACATCCCCAGCACGTACCGTGGCAAAGCCAATGGTCTTACGGTCACGCTCGCCCGTCACACCTTCGCGCCCGTAGACCGCGCATTCTTTCAGGTCACGCCCCAAGGCATTGGCAACCACTTCGCCCATGCGCAATGCCGTGCCGGAAGGTGCATCCACTTTGTGGCGGTGATGGGCTTCGGTGATTTCAATGTCGACCGTATCACCCAGCACCCGTGCTGCCATATCCAGCAGCTTCAGGCACAAGTTGACCCCGACACTCATGTTGGGGGCAAATACCACCGCAATCTGTTCCGCCGCTTTAGCAATGGCAGCCTTGCCGTTGTCATCAAAACCTGTCGTGCCAATGACGATTTTTTTACCTTTTGCCACACACCAGTTCAGGTGCAACAAGCAAGGTTCCGGGCGGGTAAAGTCGATCAGCACATCGAAATCGTTGGCGGCTTCATCCAGCGTTGGCGGCAATGATGACGCCATTTTTGCCAATACCCGCGACTTCGCCCGCATCCGCACCAATCAGGGAACTGGAAGGGTGTTCGGTGGCAACAGCTAAGTTCCAGCCCTTCGGTTTGGGCGCAGGCTTCGATCAATGCCTTGCCCATGCGCCCAGCCGCGCCGACGATTGCAATCCGTGGTCATTATTTCTCACCTAAACAGGTCTTTGACGAAATCTTTGGCTTTGTCCAGCCAGCCGTGTTCTTGCGGGCTGTGTTTTTTGCCGCCTTCGTGCATGGAAGCATCCAGCTCTTCCAGCAATTCGCGCTGGCGTTTGGTCAAATTGACTGGCGTTTCCACCGCCACCCGGCAAATCAGGTCACCAACACGTGGCGCTGCGTACCGATTTCACACCCTTGCCACGCAAGCGGAATTGCTTGCCTGTCTGGGTTTCTGCCGGAATTTTGAGGCTGATTTTGGTGCCGTCCAAGCGTCGGCACTTGCAAGTTCACCACCCAACGCTGCGGTGCTGAAACGGATCGGCACTTCGCAATGCAGGTTGTCGCCATCGCGTTGGAACAAGCGTATGCGCCTTGACGAAGACTTGCACATACAAGTCACCGGCTGGGCCACCATTGATGCCAGCTTCGCCCTCGCCTGCCAAACGTACCCGGTCGCCATTATCCACGCCTGCCGGAATGCGCACAGAAAGGATTTTCTGCTTTTCCTTACGACCTTGACCATGGCAGTCAGGGCAAGGGTCGGAAATGATTTTGCCCTTGCCGTGGCAATGCGGACAGGTTTGCTGGATAGCAAAGAAACCTTGCTGGATACGCACCTGACCGTTGCCGTGGCAGGTCGGGCAGGTTTGCGGATGCGTTCCCGGTTTTGCCCCGCTACCGTTACAGGTATCGCAGGTTTGCATGGAAGGCACGCGAATGTCGGTGGTCGTACCAAACACCGCCTCTTCCAAGCTCAATTCAAGATTGTATTGCAGGTCGCTGCCACGGTAAGCACGGTTCGCACCGCCGCCACCTCTGCCGCCACGTCCACCGCCAAAAATGTCGCCGAAAATATCTTCAAAAACGTCACCGAAGCCACCCTGACCGCCGCCACCGCCGCCGCCAAAACCACCCGCTGACTGATCGACCCCAGCATGACCGAACTGGTCGTACGCGGCACGCTTTTGCGGGTCGTTGAGGATTTCGTAAGCCTCTTTCGCCTCTTTGAATTTGGCTTCGGCTTCGGCATTGTCAGGGTTGCGGTCAGGATGGTGTTTCATCGCCAAACGGCGAAATGCCTTTTTCAGGTCATCTTCGCTGACATTCTTTTGCACACCAAGGACTTCGTAGTAATCCCGCTTGGACATAAATTCGGTTCCTGCTTAAACGAAATCAGGCACAGCAGGAAAATCCCGCTGCGCCTGTATGTTTTAGAAGATGGCTAGGATTACTTCTTGCCATCAACTTCTTCAAACTCGGCATCAACGATGTCGTCGTCGCCGCCTGATTTGCCGCCAGCCTTGTGCACCAGCACCTGCCGCGTCACCACCTTCAGCGCCGCCTGCCATTGCTTGCATCAGCTTGCCGGAAGCTTCCATCAGGGCTTCGGACTTGCGTTCGATCACGTCTTTGTTGTCGCCTTTGACCGCATCACGCAGTTCGCTGATCAGGGATTCGATGTTGGCACGGGATGCGCCATCCACTTTTTCACCGTATTCTTTCAGCGACTTTTCAGTGCCGTGGATCATGCTGTCCGCTTGGTTGCGGGCATCGACCAGTTCACGCTGCTTGCGGTCTTCTTCCGCGTGGGCTTCAGCATCCTTCACCATTTGCTCAACTTCCTTGTCAGACAAGCCGGAAGAAGCCTTGATGACGATGGTTTGCTGCTTGCCGGTGGCCTTGTCTTTCGCGCCGACGTTGAGGATACCGTTGGCGTCGATGTCGAAGGTGACTTCAACTTGTGGCATACCGCGTGGCGCTGGTGGGATGTCTTGCAGGTCGAAACGCCCCAGCGACTTGTTGTCACGCGCCATTTGGCGTTCACCTTGCAGCACATGCACGGTAACAGCGGTCTGGTTGTCATCAGCGGTGGAGAACACTTGCGATGCCTTGGTCGGGATCGTGGTGTTCTTTGGTGATCAGCTTGGTCATGACGCCGCCGAGGGTTTCGATACCCAGTGACAACGGGGTAACGTCCAGCAACAGGATGTCTTTCACCCCACCGCCCAACACACCACCTTGGATCGCAGCGCCTACGGCAACCGCTTCGTCAGGGTTCACGTCTTTGCGTGGCTCTTTGCCGAAGAAGTTTTTCACCGCTTCTTGGACTTTAGGCATACGGGTTTGACCACCGACCATGATCACGTCATTGATTTGTGCAGCAGACAAGCCTGCATCTTTCAGCGCAATTTTGCACGGTTCGATGGTGCGCTCGATCAGGTCATCCACCAGTGATTCCAACTTGGCGCGGCTCACTTTGATGTTCAAGTGTTTCGGGCCAGTGGCATCAGCAGTGATGTACGGCAGGTTCACGTCAGATTGTTGGCTGGTAGACAGTTCAATCTTGGCTTTTTCTGCCGCGTCTTTCAGACGTTGCATCGCCAGTGGATCGCCTTTCAGGTCGATACCGCTGGTTTTGCGGAATTCGTCTGCCAGATAGTCGATCAGGCGCATGTCGAAGTCTTCACCACCGAGGAAGGTGTCACCGTTGGTAGACAGCACTTCAAACTGCATTTCGCCATCGACGTCAGCGATTTCGATGATGGATACGTCGAATGTACCACCACCCAAGTCATAGACCGCGATTTTGCTGTCGCCTTTGGATTTGTCCATCCCGTAAGCCAGTGCCGCAGCAGTTGGCTCGTTGATGATACGTTTGACTTCCAAACCCGCGATTCTGCCCGCGTCTTTGGTGGCTTGACGCTGCGAATCGTTGAAGTACGCCGGAACGGTGATGACCGCTTCAGTGACAGGTTCGCCGAGGTAGTCTTCGGCGGTTTTCTTCATCTTCATCAGCACGCGGGCGGAAATTTCTGGCGGTGCCATTTTCTTGCCGCGCACGTCTACCCACGCATCGCCGTTGTCGGCTTTGACGATTTTGTAAGGGACGAGTTTGATGTCTTTTTGTACTGCATCTTCTTGAAAACGCCGCCCGATCAGACGCTTGATGGCGTACAGGGTGTTTTCAGGGTTGGTGACAGCTTGGCGTTTGGCGGTTTGACCCACCAGCACTTCTTCTTCCATGAACGCAATGATGGACGGGGTGGTGCGGTCACCTTCTGCATTTTCGATAACCCGTGGCTTGTCGCCATCCATGACAGCCACGCAAGAGTTGGTGGTACCGAGGTCAATACCGATAATCTTTCCCATAGTGTCTCTCCAGAATTCTTTTGGTTGGGGCGTGATATAATGTTCACAATTGGCTTGTTTATGTGGGGTTATCTACCCGTTTTCAAGAGCCAATGTGACAGAATCTTTACTTTTTGCTGATCATGACCATCGCAGGGCGCACGATGCGACCATTCAGCAGATAGCCTTTTTGCATGACCATCGAAACGGTGTTGTTGTCAAATTCAGGGTGCGGCTGCATCGACATGGCTTGGTGGTGTTCGGGGTTGAACACATCGCCCGGTTTGCCAACCGCTTCAATGTTGAATTTTTCCATAACCGTCTCAAACTGCTTGAGGGTGAGGCGCATCCCTTCGCGGATTTGTTCGATGTCGCCTTGTGCCTGGATCCCCATCTCTAAGCTGTCAACCACGGGGATGATGGCCTCGATGAATTTCTGCGCGGCATATTTGTGTGCATCTTCCACCTGCTTGTCAGCACGGCGGCGCTGGTTAGCCAGCTCAGCTTGGGCACGCAGGAATTGTTCGTAATTATCGGCAGCTTCGGCTTTGGCTTTGTCGAGTTCGGCTTGCAGCTCTTCAATGTTTAATGGCTCAATGTCCATCACCTCAGCTAACAGCGTCTTCGGCGTCGGTTGTCGCTGCGTCTTGCAGATTGTTGTCTTTGGGATCATTCATGTGCTACTCCACGGCGATAAAAGTCATTTCGTTGGTGGAAAGTAGGGTTTAGTTTCGGGATTTCAAGGCTAGACTGAGTAATTTCGCGGTAATATCCACAACGGGGATCACTTTTTCATACGGCATCCGCTTCGGGCCAATCACGCCCAGCACGCCGAGCTGTTCGCCATCCACCTCGTACGGCGCAGTCACCAAACTGCAATCATCGAATACTGCCTGCCCCGATTCGCGCCCGATGAAGATTTTCACCCCATCTGCCAGCAAGCATTTGTCCAGCAAGCCCAAGATGTCGCGCTTGCGGGTGAATGCCGCAAACAGTTCGCGCAGCTTGTGAATATCGGACAGGTCATCGTAGCCCATCAAATTGGTTTCACCGGCAATCACGCAATCCTCATCCTGTTTCTCGCCCAAATCCGCAACGGTCTTTTCCCCCAGCTCAATCGCCGACAACATCATCTGGTTCATCTCGTTCGCGGTGCTGGCGCATTTCTTCCAGCAAGGCAGCGCGGGCTTGGTGCAAATCTTTGCCGATCAGGCGTTCGTTGAGGAAATTAGCCGCCTGTTGCAATTCGCTGGAAGTCACATCATCATCCAGTTGGATAATACGGTTTTGCACCTCGTTGCGGTTCATCACCAGAATCGCCAGCACCTGACGGCTGGACAGGCTCAGGAATTCAATCTGGCGGATCGAGGAGGGGTTACGCCGGGGCAAACTCACCACCCCCGTCAATTGGGTAATGCCAGAGAGCAGATTGGAAGCCGACTGGATCAAGGCGCTGGGGTCACGTTCCGCCTTCAACTGGCCTTGCAGACATATGCATGCGCCTGTTGTTCCAGCGGCTTGATGTTCACCAATGCATCCACAAACAGGCGGTAGCCTTGCGAGGTGGGAATACGCCCTGCCGAAGTGTGCGGCGCACGGATGTAGCCCATATCCTCCAAATCAGCCATCACGTTGCGGATGGTGGCGGCGCTCAAATCCAGCCCACTGCTGCGGGCAAGGTTGCGCGAACCCACCGGCTGCCCGTCATGGATATAGCTTTCCACCAACACTTTGAGGATGTGGCGGGCGCGTTCGTTCAGTTCGGGGTGAAAGTTGATTGTCATGCCTTCATTTATAAGGGCAAAGGAGTGCAGATACAAGCCTGTTTAACTTGCATTTTATCCGTAGCTTTGCCAGCCTTACCGCTTTAATGATACAAGCAGCGGTTATGAGCCTGTTTTCGCACATTGGCATTTTCACCAAACCCAACGATACCCGCGTCGATAAGACGCTGTTCCAGTTGCACGAATTCCTGTTGCAACGCGGTTTCACGTCCATTGCGACCGCAATGCAGGGATTATTTTGGGCTTGCCCACCATGCCCTCCGACACACTGGCGCGCCAAATTGACCTTGCCATCGTGGTCGGCGGCGATGGCACATTGCTGGCCACCGGGCGCTTGCTGGCCGATCATGAAGTGCCGATTGATTGGCATCAACCTTGGGGCGCTCGGTTTTCTGGTGGATGTTTCACCGGATGACATGACTCACCCAACTGGACGCAAATCCTCAACGGGCAGTACAAGGAAGAACCACGCTTCGTGCTGCACGCCGAAGCCATCCGTGACGATGAAATCATCGGCAGCGGTGATGCCCTCAATGACGTGGTGCTGCATGTGCGCAACGAAATCCGCATGATCGAATTCACCACCCGGATTGACGGGCATTTCGTCAATACCCAACGGGCTGACGGCATTGATCATTACCACGCCGACGGGTTCTACCGCCTACGCACTGTCCAGTGGCGGGCCGATCATGCACCCTGCCCTGCAAGCCATTGCGCTCGTGCCGATTTGCCCGCACACCCTGAGTGACCGCCCGCTGGTCATCAGCAACCAAAGCGTGATCGAAATTCAGCTGTGCGAAGACCGCGACATTCCCGCCCGGTTGTCATTCGACGGGCAGAACAATATTGAGCTGGAATCCGGTGATCGCCTGCGCATCCACACCCGCCCGGAAAAAGTGCGCCTGTTGCACCCGCAAAGCTATGATTACTACCACATTTTACGTGAAAAACTGCACTGGGGAGTCCAGCCTTAAGCCATGCTGACACACATCCATATCCGCGACTTCGCTATTATCGAAACGCTTGAACTCGAACTGCACCCCGGCATGACCGCCCTGACCGGCGAAACCGGGGCGGGCAAATCCATCCTGCTGGACGCTATCGGTCTGGTACTAGGCGATAAAGCCGACAGCAACAGCGTGCGCCACGGCGCGGACAAAGCCGAAATCACCTTGAGCGTCGACATTACCCAAACCCCTTCCGCCCGCGTGTGGCTGGAAGCGCAAGGCATGGAAGGCGCGGATGATACCTGCATCCTGCGCCGCGTGATTTCCGCACAAGGCAAATCACGCGCTTGGATCAACGGCTCCCCCGCCAACCTCACCCAATTGCGCGAACTCGGCGAACAACTGGTCGACATCCACGGTCAGCACGAACACCAATCGCTGATGAAAAAGGATGCGCAACGCCAACTGCTGGATGCTTTCGCCGACAATGACACCTTGCTGGACAACACCCGCAGCGCATGGCAAAGCTGGAAAAAACTGCACGAGCGCGTCACCCTACTCGCCAGCCAGAACCAGCAGCATCAGGAACGCATCGACCTGTTGCGCTTCCAGTCACAGGAACTGGAAACCCTCGCCTTGCAACCCGACGAATCCGAACAGCTTGACGAAGAACTCAACCGCCTCGCCAATGCCGAACAACTCCGCGCCACCGCCGCGCAAGGCTATGACCAACTTTACGACAACGAACCGTCGCTGTATTCCGCACTAGGGCGCTTGATCCACGACCTGACCCAGCAAGCACGGGTGGATTCGCAACTAGAACCCTCCTTAGAACTGCTCACCAGCGCCCAAATTCAGGTGCAGGAAGCCGCCGCGCAATTACGCGATTACGCCGAAAGCCTCGACCTTGACCCGGCACGCCTGCAATGGGTGGAAAATCGCATCGCCGACATCCGCAGCCTTGCCCGCAAATACCGCACTCGAACCGCAAGAACTACCGCAACGGCTGGCCAGCATCCAAACCGAACTCGACCAGCTTGGCGGTGGCGATTACGACCTTGAAGCGCTGGAAACAGCAATTGCAGGAAGCTGCCAGACGCCTACCGCCAACAAGCCAGCGTCCTCAGCAAAGCACGTCACCACGCGCAGCACAACAGCTTTCCACAGGGCGTTACCCAAGCCATGCAACAATTGGGGATGCAAGGTGGCAAGTTTGAGATTGCCGTCACGCGGATGCCAGCAGCACTTCCAAGCACTGGGCATGGACAGCATCGAATTCACCGTCAGCGCCAACCCCGGTCAGCCGCTTGAAACCGCTGATGAAAGTCGCTTCCGGCGGCGAACTGTCGCGCATCAGCCTCGCCATCCAGATGATTGCAGCGCAAAAAGTCACCCTGCCCGCGCTGATTTTCGACGAAGTGGATACCGGCATCGGCGGCGGCATTGCCGAAGTGGTCGGCAAACAACTTCGCGCCCTCGGCACAAACCGCCAAGTGTTGTGTGTCACGCATTTGCCGCAAGTCGCCTCGCAAGCGCACCAGCATTACAAAGTCACCAAGCTCAAAGGCAAGGAACACACCACCACCGGCATTGACCATTTGACCCGCCCGCAGCGGGTGGAAGAAGTGGCGCGGATGATTGGCGGGGTGGAAATCACCCCGGCGACACGGGCGTTGGCGGAAGAGATGTTGGGGTAAAACACTCTTATTGAGAATTATCAAATTTGCTGTTGCTTTTATACCTCAAATCCCATTATCTTATTGCCCTGTAACAAAAAATTCATCAAGAACAGTGCAGTTTTATCAACGAGGAGGAGACGTTTATGAAGCATAAGTGTTGGTTGGCGGTCGCATTAGCCATAGGGCTTGCCAGTTGTGCGACGACAGGAGGAAACCCCGATGAAAAGGTGGCATTGAGTTCAGGTGCAAAACCGGAAACCAAGGCAGCCATCACCGCAGCAGAAACAGCCAATAGCGCCGCTGTAGCAGCCGGTTATGAATGGTTTTGGAAAGACAAGCCTGCTTCCAAACATTTGCAGGATGCGATCAAAGCCGCCAATAGCGGTGATGACAAAGCCGCGATAAAACTGGCAAAAGAAGTTGAATCGGCTGGCATTCAAGGGCAAGCGCAAGCAGAAGCTGCCAAAACGGCGGCTCCCCGTTTTGCCAAAGCGTCTGTAGTATCCACTGCACCTGCTGATAAAAAAGCAGCTAAGGCTGAATCCAAGACCGAAACCAAAGCTGCCAAAACAGAAACACCGGCTGCCAAACCCAGTGGTAATGGCAGTAAAATTTATAAAAACACTTGTTCCTCTTGCCATGACTCTGGCGTAGCCGGATCCCCCAAACTGGGGGACAAAGCGGCTTGGAGCCCACGCATTGCCGCCGGTAAGCTGTATGCCAATGCCCTGAACGGCATACGCGCAATGCCCGCCAAAGGTGGTAATGCCTCGCTGTCTGATGCGGATGTCAAAGCAGCCGTGGATTATATGGCAGCCCAAGGCAAATAACAGGGATTGCCCGACCCAGCAGAAAAAGCCCCGAATCGGGGCTTTTTCTTTGCGCAAACTTATTACAACTGGTTCCTGAGCATCAACTCGCGCGGATGCGGGTTCAAATAATGCTGGCGCTCAATATACGGCTGTGGATGCCGCCGAAAATGGTGCTTTAGCAGCGTGATTGGCACAATCAGCGGCACATAGCCAGTGCGGTACTGGTGAACCATTTCCAGCAATTCCTGCCGGTCTTCGGCGTCAAGGTAGCTTTTCAAATAGCCCATCAAATGCATCAGCACATTGGCGTGTTGCCCGCGTGACACCCGCTTTTCCAGTGCTGTCATCATCAACTGGAGGTAAGCGGTTGCCAGCTTGAGCAAGTCTTCAGCAGCCCCAACCTGCGCCACCATTTGCCCCAGTTCACGGGCAATGTCCTGATCATGCGCCATCAGGATGTATTTGTGGTCGGCATGAAATTCCACCAAATCACTCGGTTTCAGGCCAGATGCCAGCAACTGTTGCCAGCGGTGGTAAACAAATACCCGCTCAATAAAGTTTTCCCGCAATACCGGGTCACACAAGCGGCCTTCTTCCTCAACCGGCAGCAAGGGATACTGTTCCCGCAAAGCACGCGCAAAAATACCCACCCCATCACGGTCTGGCGGCAGATTTTGCTTCTCAAGGCTGTAAACTTTCACCCGTTCCATGCCGCAACTGGGGGAGTTTTTTTTCAGGATATAACCGTGTAGCCCATCCAACTGCGGAATTGCCGTGTCAATATAGCGTTCCAGTGCCTCGGTATGGTCGATGCTGGGATCTTTTATATTGACCGCCCGCAATGTGCCATCCTTACGCACCAGATGCATG
The DNA here is from genome assembly GCA_963818325.1 of uncultured Gammaproteobacteria bacterium. Lineage (GTDB taxonomy): Bacteria > Pseudomonadota > Gammaproteobacteria > Thiotrichales > Thiotrichaceae > Thiothrix. The sequence continues at coordinate 67,421 of CAWFRV010000001.1, forward strand.
GTCGGGCGCGGAATACCCAGCCCTGCCCCCACTTCCGGGCACAGCGGCACAAAATCAAAGTACAAGCCCAACGTGCCAGTAATGTACCCATCGCGCTTGTGCCCACCGTCATAGCGGACTTCTTGCCCCAGCAGGCAACGCGCTGATACCAATTTTTATCCGTTCGTCATGTTGCATTATGGCAAGTTCGCTTCAATCAATTTCACCAGCTTATCACTTTGCGGCGTGACAAAGCTGGAAAAACTACCAATCAATTCGCCCTTGGTATTCAGCACATACTTGTGGAAATTCCAGCGTGGGTATTCGCCCGCCATCTCGCCCAGCATTTGGTAGATCGGTGAGGCATTATCTTTGAGGACACTTGGGTTTTCTCGAACATCGGGAATTTGACGCCATAGGTCAGTTCGCAGAATTCCTTGATCTCCTTTTCCGTACCGGGGTCTTGCCCCGCAAAGTCATTGGACGGGAACCCCAGCACCACCAAGCCCCGATCTTTGTAATCGCTGTATAACTTTTCCAGCCCTTCAAACTGCGGGGTAAAACCGCATTTGCTGGCAGTATTCACCATGAATAACCACTTTGCCCTTGTACGCTTCGCACAAGATTCACCTCTTTATCGGAACCCAGCGCCCGTAAGGTGAAAGTTCAATGCCGCCGGACAGCCATTGTCAGTGACCGGCCCAGCAACCGGCTCAGCCATCACATTGGTAGCAGCAAAGAAACTGATAGCCAGCCCAAAAAGTTGCTTAATCATGAGATCTACGATCCTTTGGTAATGGAAATACAAGTATTGTCCCACCTTTGTCGCGCTTTTGGTAAATAGCTACAAGCAAACAAGGGAAAACAAGCGCACATTCCAGATGCCAGACTAGCAGCAGATTTGTATAATCGCCGCTTTGTTACCTGATGTGACCAGCCAGATGGAAAACCGTGAATTTCTCGCCGAATGGCATCCGCAATGGGGCGTACTGCTTGCTTGGCCTCACCCTGACACCGACTGGGCCGATAATCTGGAAGCAGCCGAAACCTGTTATGCCAGATTGTCAGCGCCATCAGCCAACGCGAAAACGTGCTGTTACTGTGCCATGATGCAGAGCATCAGGCCCATATTGAAGGGGTATTGGGCGCGATGAACTATGTCCCTACGACGGGTGCATTTCGTGCAAATGCCGTATAACGACACGTGGGCGCGGGATTTTGGTTTTATCACGGTCATACGGGATGGCAAGCCGTTGCTGCTGGATTTCACCTTCAACGCTTGGGGCGGCAAATTCAGCGCGGAACTGGATAACGCGGTGAATGCACAACTGCTACAACACCCACTACTGGCTGGCAATACGCTGGAAACCCATCCGCTGGTCATGGAAGGCGGCAGCCTCGAAACCGACGGGCAAGGCACATTGCTGACCACCGAAATCTGCCTGCTGAACCCCAACCGCAACCCCACGCTCGACAAAGCCGCCATCGAAACCCAGATTACGCGGCGCATTGGGGGTGGAACGCATCCTGTGGCTGGCACATGGGCATCTGGAAGGCGATGACACCGATGCGCACATCGACACGCTGGCACGGTTTGCCGACCCGCACAGCATTGTGTACATGAGTTGCAATGACCCGACCGATTCGCATTACAAACCACTGCAAGCAATGGAAGCTGAACTCCAAGCACTTGCGCCAAGCCAATGGTGAACCTTATCGCCTGTTCCCGATCCCGCTGCCGGCGGCCATTTGCGATGACAGGCCGCCGCCTGCCTGCCAGTTACGTCAATTTCCTGATTATCAATGGCGCGGTGTTGCTGCCGGTGTATGCCGATGAATGTTTTGATCCCGTCGCCATTGAGCAAATGCAAGCCGCTTTCCCGCAGCATGAGATTATCCCGATTGATTGCCGCGCCCTGATTGCCCAGAATGGCAGCCTCCATTGTGTCACCATGCAGATTCCACACGAGGTCGTCAACGTATGAGCCGTAACCTGAAAGTCGCTGTCGTCCAGCACAGCAATAGCGCCGATTACCCTGATAATCTGGAAAAAAGCATCGCGGGCATCCGCCGTGCCGCCGCGCAAGGGCGCACAATTGGTGATGTTGCAGGAACTGCATACCGGCCTGTATTTCTGTCAGGTGGAAAACACCGATTATTTTGACCTTGCCGAAACCATCCCCGGCCCCAGCACCGACACATTGGGCAAACTGGCGGCGGAACTGGGCATTGTGATCGTCTGTTCCCTGTTTGAAAAACGCGCTACCGGCCTGTACCACAACACGGCGGTGGTGCTGGATACGGATGGCAGCATTGCCGGTAAATACCGCAAGATGCACATCCCCGACGACCCCGGTTATTACGAAAAATTTTACTTCACCCCCGGCGACCTCGGCTTCACCCCGATCAAAACCAGCCTGGCAACCCTCGGCGTGCTGGTTTGCTGGGATCAATGGTATCCCGAAGCAGCCCGCCTCATGGCATTGGCAGGGGCGGAATTGCTGCTCTACCCCACCGCCATCGGCTGGAATCCACAAGATACACGCGGAAGAACAAGCCCGCCAGCGGGATGCATGGATCACCATCCAACGCTCCCATGCGGTTGCCAACAATATTCCGGTGCTAAGCGCCAACCGCATCGGCTTTGAAGGCGACCCCAGCGGGCAAACGGCTGGCAGCCAATTCTGGGGTTCCAGCATGATCGTCGGCTGGCAGGGTGAATTGCTGGCACAAGCCGATACTGCCAGCGCCACGGAATTGGTGGTGGAACTGGATTTAGACCGCACCGAACAAGTGCGCCGCTGGTGGCCTTATTTGCGTGACCGGCGGATTGATGCCTATGAGGATTTGGTGAGACGCTACCGGGATTAAGCCGACAAGTCAATAAATTTCTCTACAAATTGCAAAATTCTCTCTATAGTGTGAACCTGCTCACAGAATAACTCGACTAATAAGGAGAATAATCAAACCTATCGCTCTTAGGAACTTTACGGATTGATGCAACAAAGAGGGAATATTTTATGCTGGGCCAAAAATACACTAAACATACTATCGGTATAGTACTTACCGCATTTTCACTGCTGGCATCGCCTGCTGATGCTCACCTGAACCCACCGCAAGCGACGCATTCAGAGAGTTCCTTGCATGGACGGGTAGCACCAGAAGGTTCACTGGCATCGATGGAATTACCGGGGCTATACCTACAACTGAGCAATCTGCTGGGGAAGAAGTTCTACGGATACCTGCTGCAAAACGACGAATTCATCGTATTTCAGGATTTGGTGATTACCCATATTGAAAAACGCTACCCGGTTTACGCTTCAACGCACTGACGGGTATGAGGGGAAAAAGAACGGCGATAAAATATCGCGTAACGTATACGGGCAATGTTCGGGGAACTGCCTGATGCTTGCGCTTGCATCCTGCCCAACACACTCCCGCGCATCCTGATACAAACTTTCCAGAATCCGCGCTAGCATGGATTTCATCATCAAACTACGCCCCACCATTTTGTTGAGCGTGTAACGGGCATCACGGATACGTCGGGTTCTGACTTCATCCTGCAAATTGGGCTGAACTTGCCATCTCAACAACTCAACCAATAACAGCCGAGTGGTGTTGATGAGACCCGGTGATTGATCTTGCCCATGATCAATCGCTAAACGATGATGTACTTGCGCCATGACACAGCCCTAAAAAAATCGAACTGGTCACATTTAGCACAAACAACCTGACTATTTGCTGAACAGATTGAGTATCAATTAAACTGAGGCAATCCGTCCCAACGCATTCTCCAGATTCGCCATGCTGGTCGCAAAGGAAATACGGATATGCCCTTCCAAACCAAACGCCGAACCGGGCACTACCGCCACCCCGGTTTTGTCGAGCAGGTAGCTTGCCAGTGCAGTATCGTTTTCCAGCCCCAAGCCGTTTGATCATGCCTTCCACATTCGGGAAGCTGTAGAACGTGCCGTCAGCAGGCAGGCATTCCACTCCATCCATCGCATTAAAGGCATTCAACACAAAAGCATGGCGCTGTTCAAACGCATCCACCATCGTTTGGATGAAACTTTGATCGCCATCCAACGCCACCACTGCAGCATATTGCGAAATCGAGGTGGGGTTGGATGTGCTTTGTGACTGGATAATAGTCATCGCCTGAATCAGGTTTTCCGGCCCGCCTGCGTAGCCAATCCGCCAGCCCGTCATGGAATAGGCTTTGGAAACCCCATTCAGCACGATGGTGCGCTCATACAAATCCGGGCAGACATTGAGGATATTGACGAACTTTCCTGCCTTCAAACAGCACATGCTCGTACATATCATCGGTGGCAATCAGCACCTGCGGATGACGACGCAATACCGCACCCAACGCCGCCAATTCATCCGCCGTGTAAGCCACACCTGTGGGGTTAGACGGGCTATTGATCACAAACAAGCGGGTTTTCGGGGTAATCGCCGCTTCCAACTGTTCAGGGGACAGCTTGAAATGTTCCGCTTGCCCTGCTGCCACAATCACTGGCACACCATCCGCCAGCAACACCATATCCGGGTATGACACCCAGTACGGCGCAGGAATGATGACTTCATCACCCGCATCCAGCAAGGCTTGGCACAGGTTATAGAAACTCTGTTTGCCGCCACAAGACACCAAAATCTGCTTGGGGGTGAAATCCAAGCCGTTGTCACGCTTGAACTTGCGGATAATCGCCTGTTTCAGTGCGGGCGTACCATCAACGGCGGTGTAACGGGTTTCACCTTTTTGGATCGCTTCGATCCCCGCCTGTTTGATGTGGTCAGGGGTATCGAAATCAGGCTCACCTGCCCCTAAACCGATAATATCGCGGCCTGATGCCTTGAGTTGTGCTGCCAATGCTGTGATGGCAAGTGTCGGCGAAGGCTTGACGCGCCCGACGCGCTGTGAAAGTTGTATATCCACTGAAAACCAACCGTATTGCGTTTTATTCCGAGGTGCGTAATGTTACTGCATTATAAACGCGCCAGCAATTCAGCCATCGGGGTAGCCATCCACTGGCAACCCCAACTTTTGCTGCACTTGGCGCACCGCGTTACGGGTTTCTTCGCCAATAATGCCGTCAACCTTGGTAATGGGGAAACCTTGTGCTTGTAATTTGGCCTGCAAAGTGCTTGGTTTGCGCCATCGACAAGCCGTTCACTGGTGCATTACCTGCCCGCATTGCCGGAGCGCCCGCCAAGCGGGTAGCAAAATAACCCGCAGTCGCCGAATAGACAGTTGATTCATTCCATTGCAGAAATACCTCAAAATTGGGGAAGGCCAGGAACGCCGGGCCATTCCTGCCCATCGGCAACAGCAAGGCGGCAGCACCACTGCCACTTAACGGGCTACCATCCGCATCACTGACACCTTGCGTCGCCCAATCTTCCAGCGGCAATTTATTGTCCAGCCGTGCCAATGACCAATCCATCGTGGCGGGTACTTTGACTTCTTGCAGCCACGGCTCGCCTGCCCGCCAACCGCTGGCTTTCAGCATATTGGCTCCTGAGGCCAGCGCATCGGCACTGGAATGGATCAGGTCACGATGCCCATCCCCATCAAAATCCACCGCATACTGGTCGTAGCGCGAAGCAAGGAATTGCAATTGCCCGATTTCACCCGCCCATGCACCGCGCATTGTCGCAGGCTTCAAGTCGCCTTTTTGCACCAATTGCAAAGCACTGAGCAATTCACCCCGAAACAATGCCGGGCGGCGACAGTCATGCGCCAGCGTCACCAACGAACGTAGCGTGGAAAAATCCCCCGTCACCACCCCAAAATCGGTTTCCAACCCCCATAAGGCCGTGACCACCTCAGCGGGAACGCCGTATTCCGCCTCAATCCGCTTGAACAGGGCAGCGTGTTTTTTTAACATCGCCCGCCCCTGCCCCAACCGATTGGCATTGACTTTCTTAGTGGCAAAGGTGAGAAAATCCTGCGCAAACGTTTGTTGCGAGCGGTCACGTTGGATAACCGCCTTGTCAGGGGAGATCCCTGCCAGCGCCTTATCCAGCAGGTTGGGTTTCAGGCCAACCACAGCCGCTTCTGCCTTGAAATCGGTCAGCCAACCCCCAAAATCAGCCGTATTGGTACACTCCGCCAGCACGGGTGTACTGGCGAACAATAGGGCAAAACATAGAACAATACGTTTAGAACAGGGCATAACCATTATCCTTACAACAAAATTTCTGACAACAGAAGTATAAACGCTACAATCCAAAACATGACGACACAAACCCAGTTCCACCTCCACACCACCTACCAACCCGCAGGCGACCAGCCGGAAGCCATCCGCTCGCTGGTGGGTGGCTTGAATGACGGCTTGCTGCACCAAACCTTGCTGGGGGTCACGGGTTCGGGCAAAACCTTCACGATGGCGAACATCATCCAGCAAACCCAGCGCCCGGCGATTATTCTGGTACACAATAAAACGCTGGCGGCACAGCTTTACGGCGAAATGAAGGAATTCTTCCCCCACAATGCGGTGGAATATTTCGTCTCGTACTTCGACTACTACCAGCCGGAAGCCTACGTACCGTCCAAAGACGTGTACATCGAAAAAGATTCCGCCATCAACGACCACATCGAACAAATGCGCCTCTCCGCCACCCGCAACCTGTTCGAGCGCAAGGATGTCATTATCATCGCCACGGTGTCATCCATTTACGGCTTGGGCGACCCCGAATCCTACCTGAAAATGCTGCTGATTCTGGTGCGTGGCGACCGCATCGACCAACGCACCGTGCTGCGGCGGCTGGCAGAAATGCAATACACCCGCAACGACATTGACCTGCAACGCGGCACGTTCCGGGTACGTGGCGAAGTCATCGACATCCACCCGGCAGAATCCGACCGCGAAGCCATCCGTATCGAACTGTTTGACGACGAAATCGAAACCTTAAGCTATTTCGACCCGCTGACTGGCGAAGTGCTGCGCCGCGTGCCGCGCCTGACGGTTTACCCCAAAACCCACTACGTCACCCCGCGTGAAGTGTTGCTGGCAGCCATTGACCACATCAAGGACGAACTCAAAGAACGCCTCACGGTGCTACGCGACAACGACCGCTTGGTGGAAGCCCAACGCCTCGAACAACGCACCCAGTACGACCTCGAAATGATCGTCGAAACCGGCTACTGTTCCGGCATCGAAAACTATTCGCGCTACCTCTCCAAACGCCCAGCAGGTTCACCACCGCCCTGCCTGTTCGATTACCTGCCGCGCAACGCTATCGTGTTCATCGACGAAGCCCACGCCACCATCCCGCAATTCGGCGGCATGTACAAAGGCGACCGTTCACGCAAAACCACGCTTGGTCGATTACGGCTTCCGCCTGCCCTCGGCACTCGACAACCGCCCGCTGCGCTTTGACGAATTCGAGAAACTGATTCCGCAAGCCATCCACGTTTCCGCCACCCCCGGCACGTATGAGCTGGAACATTCCGACAATATCGCCGAACAAGTGGTGCGCCCCACCGGGCTGGTCGACCCTGAAGTGGAAGTCCGCCCCATCCTCTCGCAAGTCGACAACGTGATGTCCGAAATCAGCGAACGCGCCCAACGCAACGAGCGCGTCCTCGTCACCACCCTGACCAAACGCATGGCGGAAGACCTCACCGATTACCTGATGGATCACGGCATCAAGGTACGTTACCTGCACTCCGACATCGACACCGTGGAGCGGGTAGAAATCATCCGCGACCTGCGCAAAGGCGAATTCGACGCGCTAATCGGCATTAACTTATTGCGGGAAGGTCTTGATATACCAGAAGTTTCACTGGTGGCTATTTTGGATGCGGACAAGGAAGGTTTCCTGCGTTCCGAACGTTCCCTGATCCAGACCATCGGGCGGGCAGCACGGAATTCGGAAGGCAAAGCCATCCTCTATGCCGACAAAATCACCGAGTCGATGCGCAAAGCGATGGGTGAAACCAGCCGCAGACGCGCCAAACAGATTGCCTATAATGAAGCGCATGGCATCACCCCGCAGACCATCCGCAAACGCATTGCCGATGTCATGGAAGGTGCTTACGCCAATGCCACCAAAGGCAAGGGCAAAACACGCGGGGAAAAGAAAGTCGCTGAAGAAGCGGCGGAGTACCGTGCCCTCACGCCTGATCAGGCACTCAAGCAGATCAAAAAGCTGGAAGAAAAAATGTTCCAGCACGCCAAAAATCTGGAATTCGAGCAGGCTGCATCAGTCCGCGATCAGATTGCCCACATCCGCGCTCAGGTGTTTGGGCTGGGATAACTCAAAATCGGATTTCAGCGTGGTGTAATGCTGTTCAAACATGACCTCCAGTTCATCAATGACCACCGTAGCGGTCTTGCCGTGGATAACATGTGCCGTCATCAGGCTGGAGGTTTCATTTAACAAACGTTCACGCGGAACCATTGGATACGTGGCTGTCAGGCGCTTAATGGCCTTGACCACACTTTCCTGTTCTGGGCGTGGGATGGTTTCTGGCACTGGGAATTCAGTCATGGGTTCCACATGCAGCCGTGGGAGAACCAGCAAGGAATTCAGCAAAGCGCATTAAGGTTGCTTGATCTTGTGGGTTCATGTCGCGGTATAACTTGCGCAGACGCTTTTCTTCGGCAGAGCCGGATTGTTGGGGCATACCGGGTAACATGGGAGGGATTCCTATTGACGGCGGGGACAGTGGTAATCCGGGGTACAGCTAAGCATGCTGTACCCAATGCGGATTTACTTCTGCTTTTTGAGGTTTTCGCAGTAACTGCGGGCAAACTCCAGCAGTTCTTCCATCGCACGTACTTTGAACTTTTGACGCTGACGCACAAAAGAGAAGTCACGGGTCAATGGCGGATCCAGCGGGATGGCAACCAGATGAACCCAGACGCAATTCCTTGCCGATACTGGCGCTGGAGACGATGGAAACACCCATGCCCGCTTCAACCGCACCTTTCACCGCTTCCGGGCTACCCAGTTCCAAACAGGCATTCATCGCGTGCTTGTCCATGCCCAAGGCATACAGGTAGTCGAGGACAACTTCACGTGTACCTGAACCTTCTTCACGGCAGATGAACGGGTAGTCCAGCACATCTTTCAGCTTAACGCTCGTTTTACCCGCCAGTGCATGGGTCGGCGGCACAATCAGCACCAGACTCGTCTTGACGGCAGACTTCCACTAACAAGTTTTTGTTGTTGACCAAGCCTTCGACAACACCCAGATCAATGACGTTGTTTTCCACCATTGACACAATGCCTTCGGTATTGGAAACACGCAAACGCAAGTCTGCACATCAGGGTTCTTCGAGTTGAACTCACCCAGCAATGACGGCAGCATGTATTCGGAAATGGTGGTACTCGCACCGATGGTCAGGGAACCACTGATGTCGTTGGTCATTTCACGGATGGCGTTTTCCATCTCGCTGTATTGCTCGAAAATACGCTCTGAATACTCGAAGGTGATCTTCCCAGCTTCAGTCAGGGATACGCGGTTGTGCGTCCTGTCAAACAGACGGGTATCAAACTGATCTTCCAGTTGGCGAATCTGGAATGTCACCGCCGGTTGAGTCATGTGCAGCACTTCTGCTGCCTTGGTAAAACTCAACAATCGAGCTACCGCATGAAAGACTTGTAATCTTCTATCAGCCATATGATTACCTATTCTCCTATTACCAGTCCGAGCAAACCCCACAGGGAATTCATCCTTGCTATCCCTGTCCCGGTCATCCATTCCCGGATATTCACTACTGATTAACAATTAAAAAAATTTATCAAAAACACTTTCCAGTTTCACGAGAGGAATTTGTTTATAGATAGCATAGAACAATTTTGACATTATGGTTAATGATATGTTCAGGTTGGTGAATAAAATGATAAGCGGTGCGTTTATCCGGCTTATCAACCACACTAACCGTTTTTCTTCTCCGTGGCAGTTTCTGGCGTTTGATCCTGTGGTTGCTTGCTTTGCTGACCGGGGATACGTGGGTCATCATCATCCATCAAAATACGGTGTGCAGGCCCTTCCATATCGTCGTATTGCCCACTCTTGACCGTGAAAATGAAGGCTATCACCACCACAACCATGACACCAAGCGCAATTGGAATAAGCATGTACAAGGCATCCATCGTTTCACATCCTGACCAAACCAGTCATTATAGACTCAAATAATTAATTTTTCAGACGCAATGCATTGAGTACTACAATCAAAGAACTGAGCGGACATGCCGATTGCCGCCATCCACGGCGCTACCATTCCAGCAGCAGCCAACGGGATTGCTATCAGATTGTAGACTATCGTCCAGATAAAATTTTGTTTAATGATTATTTGCATACGCCGGGCAGTACGGATAGCAAACGGTAATTGGTGCAAATTCTCTGACAACAACACCATATCGGCGCTTGCTTGTGCTAATTGTGAACCACTGCCCATCGCAATGGAAACCTGAGCGCCTGCCAGCACGGGCGCATCATTCACCCCATCACCGACCATTGCCACCACCGCACCCTGCTCCTGCAAACGGCGCAGATGAGCTAGCTTGTCGTCCGGCAACTGCCCACCAGCGGCATGTGGAATCGCCAATTGCTGGGCAACCGCTGCCACCACACTGGGCGCATCGCCACTCAACAGAGTAACTTCCACACCCAAGGCTTGCAACTCTGCCACCATTTGGGCAGCCTCAGCACGCAACTGATCTGCCAAGCTGACCATTGCCAGCCAGCCATCTTCAGAACCCAGAAATACCTGCGAGCGGTCTGGCGTTCGGGTAATCCCTTGCGGCACATCACACCCGGTCAGTTCGCGCACAAAGTCTCGCGTACCGATACGGTAACGTTTGTGCTGATACACACCTTTCACCCCGCGCCCGGATTCTGCCGTGAGGTCAGTGAAACGCGCTGGGCTGTCACTGAGACGCACAATGGCATGGGCAACGGGATGTTCTGACGCCATTTCCAGCCCTGCGGCCACCTGTTGGCAAAAGCTTATGCTGGCATCACCCAACGTCTGGAAATCCACCACTTCCAGATGACCATGGGACAGTGTGCCGGTCTTGTCGAAAATAATGTGGTTAATACGGGCAAGGGTTTCCAGCGCATGACCACGTGTGGTCAGCACCCCTTTGGACGTGAGCAAGCCTGTCGCCGCCGTCAGTGCCGCCGGAGTCGCCAGCGAGAACGCACACGGGCAGGTAACCACCAACACCGACAGTGCAATCCAGAATGCCTGTGATGGCTCATGCTGATACCACCACGCGAATACCGCAGCCGCCGTCACCAGAATGATGGGCACAAAACGTGAAGCCACTTTTTCCGCCAACTTCGCCAGTTCCGGTTTTTCAGCCTGCGCCCGTTCCAGTAGACGGATGATGGAGGCCAGCACGGTATTATCACCGACTTTTTCCACTTGCATGGTCAGCGGGCTTTCGATATTTAGCGTCCCGCCCACCAGCGTATCGCCCTTCTGCTTGTGGCAAGGCAGGCTTTCACCCGTCAGCAACGATTCATTGGTACTGCTCGTGCCGTCAATCACCACACCGTCAGCAGGAACTACCTCCCCCGGCCTGACCAGCAGATGATCCCCCGGTTCAAGCTGGCTGACCGGAACCACTTCCTGCTCACCATCACGCAAGCGCGTCGCGGTTGCAGGCATCAGCCGCACCAATTCTTCTGCCACCTGCCCGGCCTTATGCCGTGCCGCCATTTCCAAATAGCGCCCACTCAACAGGAAAAAGGTGAACATGCTCACCGAATCAAAATAGACTTCGCCACCGCCCATCAGCGTTGCCCACACACTGGCACTGAAAGCAACAGCAATAGCCAGTGACACCGGCACATCCATGCCGAAACGCCCACGCCGCAAATCGCGCCATGCCGAGCTAAAAAATACCCGTGCCGAATAGAATACGACGGGTGTGGTCATGATCAGGCTGATCCAACGCAGGAAACCGCGCATCTCAGTATCCATGTCAGAAACTGCGCCGATGTACATCGCCACCGCAATCATCATCACCTGCATCATGCCGAGACCAGCCACCGCAATCCGGCGCAAGGCAGCCGATTTTTCCTTTTTTTGCAGGGATTCAAGCCGCCCGGGATCAAACGGGTGGGCGTGATAACCGATTTCGGAGATGGAGCGCAGCACATCACTCAGATGGATACGGGTGTTATCCCATTGCAGCGTCGCCCGATGGGTCGAATAGTTGATGCGGAATTCCAGCACCCCATCCAATTGCTTGACGTGGTGTTCATTCAGCCAAACACAGGCGGCACACACAATGCCTTCCAGAATCAGCGAGGCTTCACGGATATTACCGCCAGTGTCGCGCACAAACGACTTCTGCAATTCCGGGGCATCGTAAACTTGCAACTGGCGCAACGCTTCTGGCACCAAGTCTTCGGGCTTATCACCAATTTCGGTACGGAAACGGTAATAATCCGTCAGGTTGTTATCGACAATGGCAGTAGCCACCGCCTGACAGCCGGTACAACACATATCGCGCTGCTGGGTGTCGATGCTTACCGGATAATGCGCCCCCGCTGGAATCGGCTGACCGCAGTGAAAACAATCCGTGGGGGCAACTTGCAAGGCAGTTTTTGTCATACGCTATTACTGTTTAGCCTCGACCCAGGTATCGCCTTTGACTTCGTGAACTTCATCACCGCGTGTGATGGAAATGACCATTGTCCATGCACCGGGCGCAGGTAAAGACACCGGCTGAGCGTAGAAACCGGGCGCGGCTTCTGGCAATTCAAGGTTCACATCCAACGCCTTGTCCGAGGGGCGCAAAAAGGATAACGCCACCTTTCCACCGGTCACTGCTTGCCCTGCTTTATCAGTGACATGAATCCGAAACATGCTGGGCTTACCCGACTGTGGCTTTTCCAACCAACCATCCGCCACTTGCCAACCGCGTTCTTTCTGGGTCTTCAGTTGCGCAATGTAATTGTTGTACAGGTCATATTTCTTCTGGTAGTCGTTTGAAACCGTGCCGGGAAAGGCAGAAGTAACGTTTTGCGCACTTTCACGCTGCGGCTGGGGCAGGAATTTACGGATAAAATCCGCACTCGCCCCACTGTTTGCCAAGGTGATAATGGTCGAATCAACCACCACCAAAATCATGAAAAACCCAATAATAATACCCGGCCCCCAGTGGAACCGGCCTGCATCCGCCTGAGTGCCGCGACGGTTGCCGACAATAATGCCGGGCAACACTGCCGCCATGGTAAAAAAGGCGAAATGGATGGCGAATACATCCAAACTCGCCCAATGCATTACTGCCAGCGGCACATACACCGCTTGCACCATCAAGAAAGTCAGCAAGGAAGCCAACTTACCGGGACGCTTAAAACCTTTGTAGAAGAGGAAAAACAGGGCAACCGACAGCCAGTACGCCTACCCCAAGTGTCAATGCAATATTTTGGTTTTCCATGCAACCTTACGGTGTAATAAAGTGTGAAGGAATGATGACAGGCTCCTTCACCTTGCCTTCCAGTGGCGTCAGCTTGAACTGGAATTCACGGTTTTTGCCTGTATCACCGGGCTGCACAGTATAGCGGACTTTTGCCAATACCCGCATACTGGAATCTGGTTTCAGGCTCAAATCATTAATATGCAATTCCATTTCAGCATTGGGCAGGTTCTCGATAGCCAGTGTATAACGCGCTGCTTCCATGGTTTTGTTGTTGATTTTAACTTCATAGCTGTTCTGGATACGCCCATCCGACAGGGTAACGTACAGCGGGCTGCGTATCTGCACCGCCGTCACTTCCAGCAATTTGCTGCTAGCAATGCTCCACACCAAATATACCGTCGCCAGCAAGGTTGCCGCCCCATAACCGATGGTACGCAATTTGAGGACTTTGGTTTTCTTGCCTTCCAACCCGTGTTCGGAGGTGTAACGTATCAGGCCACGTTTCCAACCCTGTTTATCCATGATGCCATCGCAGGCGTCAATACACAGGGCGCAGTGGATACAGCCGATCTGCAAACCGTTACGGATGTCGACGCCAGTCGGGCAAACTTGCACGCACAAGTCACAGTCCACGCAATCGCCATGCCCTTGTTCCAGACGGTATTGCTGCTCACGCAGTTCCTTAACCGGCTTGATCACGCCCTGCTGTGCCTTCGCCACGGTTCTTGTCATACGACACAATCATGGTGTCTTGGTCAAACATCACACTCTGGAAACGTGAATAAGGGCACATGTGCAGGCACACATATTCTTTCGCCCAACCCGCCGTCAAGTAAGTGGTCGTCATCAGGATAATGACCGTGCCATACATCGCCGCCGGAGCGCCGCCGGTAAAGAACTTGGCAGTCAGTTTCAAACGCATCACCCCAGTACAGGGCAAAGCTCAAACCTGTCCACATCGCCAGCAATAACCACAACGCATGGGTCAGACCGACTTTACGGATTTTTTCAACATTCCACGCCTGCTTATCCAAACGCAGACGCGCTACCCGATCGCCCTGCACAAACTTTTCAATCCAGCGGAACGCATCTGTCCAAATGGTCTGGAAGCAGAAATAGCCGCAAAATACCCGCCCAAACAAGGTCGTAACAAAAAACAGCAGTACTGCCGCGAGAAACAGCAAGGCCGTCAGCCAGAAAATATCCTGTGCGTGCATCACCAGATCAAACATGTAATAACGCCGCCCCGGAATATCAAACAGGATAGCCTGATCCGGCCCCACTGCCCGCTCCCAACGCAACCACGGCAGCAGGAAAAACAGTGACGTACGCCAACAGCAAAATGCCAGTTTTGATGTTACGGAAACGGCCTTCCACCGAGCGTGGCTGGAGGGAAGACTTGGGTTGAATGACTTGTTCAGTACTCATGTGTTGTGCAATATCCAATCGTTCGCAGTGCCGGACGGGGTAAAAAGCCTGCATCATACCCGACCCTGCGCACTTTACATTGCGCAGAATCAAGTTAAAACAGTATTTCACTATTTGCTAATACAGGTAGTCGGCATTCCCCATGTAGGGGCGCAATACCTCAGGGATACGGATACGCCCGTCAGCTTCCTGATAATTTTCCAGCACCGCCACCAAGGTACGCCCCACCGCCAGCCCAGAACCGTTCAGGGTATGCAGCAATTCTGGCTTGCCCGTTTCAGGGTTACGGTAACGTGCCATCATGCGGCGTGCCTGAAAATCCCCAAAGCAGGAGCAGGATGAAATCTCGCGGTATTTTTGCTGACCCGGCAACCATACTTCAATATCGTAGGTTTTCAGTGAGGAAAAGCCAGTATCACCCGCACACAATACGATGACGCGGTAAGGCAAACCGAGCTTTTGCAGGATGGTTTCAGCGTGTCCGGTCAGGGTTTCCAGCGTTTGCATGGACTCTTCCGGGCGCACCAGTTGCACCATTTCCACTTTCTCGAACTGGTGCTGGCGGATCAGGCCACGGGTATCCTTGCCGTAAGAACCGGCCTCAGAACGGAAGCACGGGGTATGACAAGCGTATTTCACCGGCAAATCAGCCGCTTCAATAATGGTGTCACGTGCCAAATTGGTGACCGGCACTTCAGCAGTGGGGATCAGGTAATAGCCCTGTTCGCCTTCCAGCTTGAACAAGTCTTCGGCAAACTTGGGCAATTGCCCTGTACCACGCAAGCTGTCGGCATTCACCATGTACGGCACGTAAGCTTCGGTATAACCGTGGTCTTGGGTATGCGTATCCAGCATGAATTGGATCAGCGCCCGATGCATCCGCGCCATTGAGCCGCGCATCACCACGAAACGTGAACCGGTCAGTTTTGCACCTGCATCAAAATCCATCCAACCATTGGGCAGACCAAGGTCAACATGGTCTTTCGGCTCAAAATCAAACGCGGCTGGCTCACCCCAGCGGCGGATTTCGACATTGGCATTTTCATCCTTACCATCGGGCACAGAAGCATCCAGCAGGTTGGGGATGCCCATCACGATGGCATCCAGTTCCGCTTGCAAGCGGGCAAGCTCTTGCTCTTTTTCCTTCAGGGTATCGCCCATATTGGCGACTTCTGCCAGCAACGGTTGGATGTCTTCACCACTTGGCTTTGGCCTGACCGATGGTTTTGGAACGGGAGTTACGCTCATTTTGCAGGTTTTGGGTTTCAATCTGCAACGTCTTGCGGCGTTCTTCCACGGCACGGATGGTGTCAACATCCAGCTTGAAACCACGCCGTGCCAGTTGCGTGGCGATTTCATCCAGTTCTGTTCTTAAACGTTTTGGGTCCAGCATAACTCTTGTTCCGTAAGGGCATTCAGAAAGGCGCTATCTTAACTCAGATTACCATGCCAAGCACAATACGCCATAAAACTCCCCGCATCCGTCCCCGCCGCACTGACCACGTAATCATACCCCTCGCCCCCTGCCAGCACTTGCCACGCTTGCAAGGTGATGTTTGGCAGGGCGAACAGATGCAGCAAAAAATCGGTTTCCACTTGGCTGTTAACACTGCCACGCCCCCCGTAACCGCTTTCCACCTTGATCGAATCACCTTGGATTTCGACAAGGTTGTACACCCAAATATTACGCGGATCGTTGCCCGTCAGATTACCCAAATAGGCAGCCGCATTCGCGCTATCCATCAAAGTGTAGGGGGTATCAGCACATCGACTGTAGCCGTCGAGGGTAGTGTTTGCCAGCGCCTGCGCCAATGCTGCAACACTATCGGGGGTAACGTGCGCCAGCAGCAACCAATCAGGCCCATTGCCATTCGCAGCGAGTTGCCAGCACCACGGTTTTACCTTCGTCATTCTTGTTCTCCATGTACGCTCATCGCGCCGTCAGTATACACTCTGCGCATTATTGACCCGTCAGGAATCGAATCATGCTGTATTGCTACGGCGACTTATGCCCGCTGTGCGCCGACTGCTATCGGCATACCCAACCGACACCGGGGCGGGACAGGTTCACCGCCCTGCCCTACGATGCTGTCAGCGGAACGTGCGACTATTTCCACAGCAATGAACCTGCCGAAGCCCTGATCCGCGAAACCGCGTATTACCTGTGGCTGCGCGAAGGTTGCCCCGACAACCGCGCCGCTGCACATTGGGCAGAAGCATACCGGAACTTATGCCTCAGCACTGGTCGTGTAAAGCCGTGTAAAGAAATGTAAAACCCCCTGCCCTTGCATTTCAATCACCGTATGATTCAAGGTATTACACCACCCAGAAGACAATCGCCATGAGCAAGCTATTACTGGTCGACGACGACATCGAACTCACCACCATGCTGACGGAATACTTGGAACGCGAAGGTTTCAACGTCACCGCCGTGCATAACGGTGATGCAGCGGTGCGCGAAGCCCTCAACGGCGATTACGCGCTGGTGGTGTTGGATGTGATGATGCCCGGCATGAGCGGTATCGAAGCCCTCAGCCGCATCCGCACCCACAGCAAAATGCCGGTACTGATGCTCACCGCACGTGGCGACGACATCGACCGCATTATCGGCTTGGAACTGGGCGCGGACGATTACGTGCCAAAACCGTGTATGCCGCGTGAATTGGTTGCCCGCATCCGTGCCATCCTACGCCGCACCAGCAGCGACACCACCACCACGAATCACGAACCGCTGCAAACTGGCGCACTCACGCCTTTACCCCGAAAAACGCCAAACCCTCTGGCACGGGCAACCATTAGAACTCACCAGCACCGAATTCAACCTGCTCGAAGTCTTGGCACGCCAAGCAGGGCAACCCGTCAGCAAAGCCGACCTTTCCACCCACGGCTTAGGGCGGGCGCTTACCCGCTACGACCGCAGCATCGACGTACACATGAGCAGCATCCGCCACAAACTCGGCAACTTACCGGATGGGCGTTCCTGCATCCAAACCGTGCGCGGCATCGGCTACCAATTGATCGGGGAATAAACATGGGCAGACTGTTTTGGAAAATCCTCCTCACGTTTTGGCTGACCCTGCTGGTGGCGGGCGGTGTCACGGGCATTGCCGTCTGGCTGCACCACAGCGATTTACAGGACATGGAAAAAGATGTGGTGATACGCCCCAGTTCCATCATTGCCGTCAAAGCGGCCGCCAATACCTTTCTGTATGGCGGGACAAGCGGCGATGCGCAATATGTTGCAGGAACAACGCGACGAAGCCCCCCAAGACCTGCAAATCTACGCGGTGGATACCAACGGCAAGGAATTACTGGGGCGTACCGTGTCTGACGACACCCTACAACGTGTCCGCGCCAGCCTTGGGCAAAACCTCAAATTGCCTATCGTCCGGCAGGTACAAACCGGGGCAGAAAGTTACCTGCTGTTCGCACCACTGGCGGGGCAATATCCGCAATTCCAGCAAGAAAGACGCCTGTCACCACCGCACCGTATTTCCACCCCAACGCTGATTGTCTCCGGCATTGTCGCCAGCTTTTTATCCAGTTTCCTGTTGGCGTGGTATTTCTCGCAACCCATTGGCATCTTGCGCAAAGCCTTCCGTGCCGCAGCTAAAGGCGATTTGAGTCAGCGCGTCACGTCTGCGATCGGTTCGCGGCGCGATGAAATTGCTGATTTAGGACGCGATTTCGACGACATGGCAACCAAACTGCAAACTCTGATGGCATCGCAACGCCGTTTGCTGCATGACGTTTCGCACGAATTGCGCTCCCCGCTGGCACGCTTGCAAGCCAGCATCGGTCTGGCGCATCAACAGCCGGAAAAAGTCGCCAGCAGCCTTGCCCGCATCGAACACGAAGCCGGACGGTTGGATACCTTGGTGGGCGAAGTGCTGACACTTTCGCGCCTAGAATCCGGTGTGCCGCAACCGTTGGATGAATACATCGACATTCTGGAACTTAGCCGATGCGGTGATTGATGATGCGCGGTTTGAAGCGAATGCACTATCGCGCCAAGTAGTGTTCCAGTGCGATGTCGAGGATAACCCGATCATTCAAGGGCATGGTGAATTGCTGTATCGCGCCTTGGAAAACGTGGTGCGCAATGCTATCCACCACACGCCCGAAAATACGGCGGTAACACTGGCGATTCACCACGACGTGCCGCGTCGCGCCTGCATCTGACGGTGGATGATCAAGGCTCAGGCGTACCGGAAGCGGAATTGGGCAGCATCTTCGAGCCGTTCCAGCGCAGCAGTAACGCCAGCGCCAGCCGTAACGGTTACGGGCTGGGGCTTAGCGATTGCGCGGCGGGCGATTGAAAGCCACGGCGGCAATATCCGTGCCATGAACAAACCGGAAGGCGGTTTGCGCGTCACCATCACCCTGCCCATCAAACGGAACGGGTTGTATCCCAACGTTGCAGACGCCCAACATTAGGATCGGCAACCGCCGCCCCCAGATAGTAGTCATTGAAACCACTCGTCGGCATCCACGCACTGGAACCGGATCCAAACGCCACATCCACAACCCCGACATCTGAAGTCCAGAACTGGTGTGAGCCATTATCCTGACGCCCCAGATAGACTGCATTCCAACCTTGGCTGGCTGTCGTCATATCACCCGGCTTGTCAAAATAATACGTGCCGCCAATCCGCAAATCATCACCTTGGGCTGGGTCGAACAAGGCATATTCACCCGCAAGGTTAGAGGTTCCATTCACCGTGACCGCACCTGCCGGGGCAGTCCGCACGCTGCACTATGTAGCCACCATCAAAGGTGGAATTGTCGTGCTGGTCATACCATGAAGAAACCGCCAAACGCCCTGCATTCTGGTTAAAGTCACTTTCCCCAATCGTATCCAGTGTGGATTTCAGGTTAAGCAGACGCATCGGACTTGCACAGTCAAACGCATACCCGGAGCGGTTATTGAAAATGTCATTGATGGCATCAGACGGCTTGACGCGATTACCGTTATTATCCGTTTGGCGCATCAACAGCACATGGTTGTCACCACGCTTGACCACTTCCCAGAAATTATTGCGTTCGACGACGGTTTCGCGCCCTCTTCTGCCATTGGCATCGGTGTAGTTACGGGTAACGGGCCGTGACAGTTCCCCACCATTAATTTTCACCAAATTATCGGTGAATTCCCAGCCACTGCCAATATTATTGACATTTTTGACCATGTTTTCGCGGAAACGCACGTCATACATATCACTGACGCTCAATGACTTGCTGGATACCTGATTGCCTGCACTGTCACGCACCACTACGGTGTCGCCTGCATTGAGCTTGCCATCTGCATTCGCGCCATCCACCACCGCAAGGGTATGACCGGACGGGGTGTTACCGCTGTTATCGGCAGCATACAAGCTGTTTAGGATGCTTTTCTCGGAATTGCTCAATGACACGTTTTGCGGCTGTGGTTGCGGCTGTGGTTGCGGTTGCGGTTGCGGTTGCGGTTGCGGTTGTGCGGTTGTGGTTGTGGTTGTGGTTGTGGTTGCGGTTGCGGCTGCGGCTGTGGCTGTGGTTGCGGTTGTGGCTGCGGTTGTGGCTGCGGTTGTGGCTGTGGTTGTGGCTGCGGTTGTGGCTGCGGCTGCGGCTGCGGCTGCGGCTGCGGTTGTGGCTGTGGTTGCGGCTGCATTTGTTGAATCAACTGTTGGATCAACTGCAACAATTGCGGAATGGAAAGTCTGGAAATATCCGCAGTAGTCGGCATGGAAACCGCACCACCTGTCAGATTGTTACCAGAAGCAGTGATGGAAGCATCACGGCCCGTATTTTGTTGCCCGACAGGCTGACCATATATGGCGCTTGGCATAATATTTTCTCCTTATGTTTCATTAAATTAATAATTTACTAACTCAGGAGCTTAATACTAGGACTTTTTCACTGCCAATCAGGACAACCACTCAGATAAGCGGGAGGAAACAAGCGACACACAACGCCGCCGCGTCTATTGCTGCGGCTTTCGCCTCTTATGCATGGTCACAAAACAACCTCTGATCATTTCGACTGAAGTTACATTTTGCTGAAAGCAGCCGCTATATCGTCAACACTCAAGACACGGGGCGGCTGAACTTGCGGAATTTCTGGCTCTTGTGAAACCCAATACTCTTCAGGAATCGCCAAGGTCAGCGTCCAAGTATTCACATTAAAAGAGGCTTTTTCTTTGGATAGTTCTACGGCTTTAGGGAATTTAAATAAAGCAGAATAAAAGCAGACTTTATAAAAACCAGACTGTAGTTTTATTTTCCGGGTATTAAACGAGGTTTCTGAAGGTTCTTCCACCTGTTTAAAGGCAATGCGCCCGGTTTCACTGGTATCAAACTGTAGCCAGTCGCCCGATGACCACCCCAGCTTCCTGAACAACCCTGAGCCAAAAGATAGGCACAGGTTACCTCTTCCACCCACGTACTCCATATCCAAGATAATGTCGTAACTTCCTGACGAAGGTTTTTTACTCATGACGTTCCTCAACTGACCTGTTCAACAGAAATTATACCAATTTATTGAACTTTATTTTAACTGAACCCAGCATTGATTTTACTGGATATGTTTAACCCTGACACACTCCAGCAACGAAGCAGGTTAAACAGCTAAATCAATTCTACAAGAAACACCTTAAAAGTAGCTAGTTTTTCCTGTAACGGATTGCATGACCAAACAAATAAGTACAAACCGGCAGCCCCAATACCAAGCCCCAGATATGGAACAACTTACCACCGACAGTCAGGATGATCAGCACAATAACCGGGTTAATCCGCAAACGTGCGCCATAGATCAGCGGGTTGAGGACGTAGCCTTCGACCACGTGGATGAAGGTAATCATGCCGATACCCATCAGCATCAAGTTAACCCCCCCCATATTCAGCGCAATCAAGCAGATAGGGACGGAACTGATGAAGACGCCCGCCACCGGGATAAAGCTGCATAAGAACACAATGACCGCCAAAAACGCCACATGTTCCCCCATCCCCAGTAACGACAAGCCGATAACTGTCAAAAAGGTGTTGATACCAGCGATATAAAACTGCGCCTGCATCGCATGACCCAGCACCTTGCCGAATTGATAGATATTATCGGCGGCTTCCTCGTAAATAAAACGCAAGCGAGTATTTTCCAACTCCCGCACACTGGCAGCCAGATGCGGCAAATCCAGCACGATGAGGAAGGAAAACAGCAAAGCCAACAGGAAAGTGGTCAATATTCCCAAGGTCTGGCGGCTAATTTCAGTCAATTGGTCAAGCACCACTTTCACAGCTTCGCGCCCATCAACTGCCTTGCCGGTTCCCGCGAATATCCCCAGCAACAAACTGGTGGGCGAATCGCGGAATGCCCGTTGCTGCGGGGCTGCCACTGCTCCATTTTGCACAATCGCGCCATTCTGTACCGCTGCCCCCTCCTGCACCGCCGCCGCCCATCCGGGGATGGCAGGTGCTGGCTGCACTGGCGCGGTAAGTTTACGTAATTCGGGGATAGCCTCCTGCAAAACCGGGTAACGTTCCGCCAGATCCAGCACTTCGGTATCAATGCGCTCCATGTAAACGAAGAACCCTTTCGCAAAGCCAGCCGCCTGCTGGTACACCTTGGGGGCAAGAAAAATACCCACCGCAATGATGACGCTCAGAAACAGGGTTCCCGTCAGCACCACCATCGGAATCCTTAAATGCCGCACCCGCCGCGACAACATATCCACCATGCCGGATTGCAGGTAGGCAAACACAAAGGTCAAAAAAATCAGGGTGAAAAATGAACTGAGCAGGGTGAGCAAACCAAGGATAATTCCCCACACCAGCAAGCGGGTCAGCATGGGCAAAAGAAACTCCCAGCGAATTCTGGATTGCGGCGGGTTGGGGTTAGGCAGTAGCCCCATATTAGTGTATTCATTATCCGGCGGCATCAATCAGTTCTCAGCAATGGCGAATCGGTGCAGTATAACACTACCGCAGTAAAGTATAATGACACAGAAACCTTGAATAGGGCTGGTTATCATGTCTGAACCACACATACTGACTGTCGCCGAACGTGGCGAACCCATCCTGCAACAGCGGGCACTGGAAGTGGCTGATGTACACGACCCAACCATCCAGACGCTAATTGACGCGATGCTAGCCACCATGCTGGCAGCCAATGGCATCGGCATTGCAGCGCCACAGGTATTTGCCTCCAGCCGCATCATCATTGTGGCTTCGCACCCCAACATCCGCTACCCGGATGCGCCGCTGATGGAACCAGTGGTCATGGTCAACCCACAAATCCTCTGGCTGTCAGATGAAACCATCACAGGCATGGAAGGTTGCCTGAGCGTACCGGGGTTGCGTTCGCCCGTGCAGCGTGCAGCACGCTTGCGGGTACGTTACCTGACCCGGCTGGGCGAAATGCTGGAAGCGGATTACGCAGGCTTCATTGCCCGCATCATCCAGCACGAATGCGACCATTTGGATGGCATCCTGTTTGTGGATAGGGTGGAAAATGAAACGGGTGCCACGCTATTTTAACCGCGCCTCACGCAATGCCTGCAATGCGAGAGGCGGCAGTGAATGGAAACCTTGCGCTTCACGGGCCAACGCCTTCTCACCCACTACGGCTGGCATGTGACTTACCTGCGTATCCGCAGTGACTGAGGACGTACTCAGGGTACGGGTGGAAGCCTTCTTGCCGCCACCACCTTTCCCACCTCTGGCTGCGGGGGGCTGTGTTGTTATTGGCGTCAGCGGCGTAAACATTCCACTGTAATAACTGTTGGCAGTCACTGAGTTATAGGCAAACAGCCCTGTATTACCCACCCCGTTCAGCGCCCAACTCAGTTCCTTGTTGGTATTGAACCATGCAACCGCACGGATCGCTGGGTACTCAGCCATGATGCGCGTGTACATATCCTGTACCCAAACCTCTTTGCTTTGCCCTGCATCGGTGTCGTTGCCATCCTGACCATAGCTGGGGTTAGGCAAATCAAACGGTTCAGCCGAAGCGACTTCTGCCAGTAGCACGGGTTTGGTGGGGTAGTTTGTAACCAACTTGGTGTACGGGGCGCTAAAGGTTTCCGCAAACCCTTTCCACTGGGTAAAGCTGTAATTGCTGCCCCAGTTGTAGCCATCCAGTGCCGTCCAGTCAACCACATCATCACCCGGATAGTAGCGGGTAATATCGTTGTAACTGTCAACGCTGACATTGTTGGCACACCATACCCATTCCACGCCGGTGACACTGGCTTGGGTAAAGCGGGTACGCAGGTAACGCCAAGCTGCTTTCAAGCCATCCGGGTCATTACTCCACGGATACCAGTTACCATTGAACTCATGGGCAAACCGTAACAATACTGTTGGGCGTTTATCCGCCGGATAAGTGGCCTGCCAGCTTTTCAGGCCAGCAATCCAATTGTCGATGTAGGCATCCCATTGCCCACTGCTGATTTCACCCAACAGATTCGCATCCGGGCGGGCTGACTGGCTTGGCATCCACGTAACCATCGGAGCCGCATTACGTGACACAATATTGCTCGCTTGCGTCTTAAGGTTCGTCCAGTCCTGATCAAAACCAGAGAACAGGTTGACGACAGCCAAGGGCTGGGCCGTAACAGCGTTAAGTTGGTCAATGGTGGTGGTATTCCAGCCATCGTAATCAACATACGCCCCCAGCATTGCACCGGACTGTGCCGTGCCTGCATACAAACAGCAGGCAACAACCAGAGTACGTAGTGCAAAAGGATGGTACTTGTCCATAAACCACCTCCATTACAGCTTGATCAAACCGGATGCTTTCAACGTGGTTTCGTCACCTTTGACCGCCGTGCTTTTGTCGGTAAAGGCCGTTAGCGGATAACCCCAGTGCAGCATCGTAACTGGCCTTGATCACCGCATATTTGGCAGAAATAGCAGTGTCGATGACTGTGAACAATTGCTCAATGGTTTTGCCTTTCGCTTTCAAATCTTTGGCAGACAAGGTTTTATTGGTGGCAAGGTTAACCCCGGAAACCACCACACCCGCTTTAATGGTCAGCTTTAGGCGCAAGATCGTGGAAGTGCCGGTTTGCTGTTCCAGAATGTAGCTGTAATTGAGGCTGTTTTGCGCCCGCCACAGGTCACGGTTTTTCGTCAGATCCGTTTTCAACACAGCATACGGGTCAGCCGGTGGTGGTGGTACGGCTTAATGCGGCTTGCACCGCTGCATTTGCATCCACAATGCCCGTGCCACACCCCGAACAGGTTTGCGGGAAAGCTCGTGCGGTGGATTTCAGCAGGCTTTCGACCTGATCCGGCGTCAGTTTGGGGTTGGCGGAGAGCATCAGGGCAGCAACACCGGCAATATGCGGGGTTGCCATGCTGGTTCCCTGATAGTAAGCGTAGGTGTCAGCCAATGCTTGTTGTGTCCCCGTATTCAGGGTGGAAAGAATACCATCAGCAGCCACCCCGCTATTCATCGAGCCACCCGGTGCAGCAAGGTCAACCGTACTGCCGTAGTTGGAATAATACGCCTTGCCACCATTACGCCCGGTTGCCGCTACGCTGATGACGCCACCACAGTTGGCAGGGGAAAACTTGCTGGCATCGGTATTGCTGTTGCCTGCTGCCACCACGACCACGGTATTTTTGCTACGTGCCGTATTGATCGCCGTTTGCAAGGTTGTGCCGCAACTGGATGCGCCACCCAAACTCATATTGATGACACGCGCCGGGGTCGGGTTCGCGGGTGCGCCTGTCACCGTGCCACCTGCTGCCCACGTAATGGCATCAGCAATGTCGGAGGTGTAACCGCCACACTTGCCCAATACCCGCAATGGCATGACCTTAGCGCCGAAGGCTACCCCAGCAACACCTGCCGCGTTGTTACCAACCGCAGCAATCGTGCCTGCTACATGCGTACCGTGCCAACTGCTGTTGATCGCGGTAGTGCTGCCACATTCCCCTGCCAGTAAGTAGTCGCCTGTATCGGTGGCATCCGCATCGCGCCCGTTACCATCATTGGCAGTCACGCTGTCATTGATCATGTCATAACCGGGCAACAGGTTGGGTAACAGGTCAGCGTGTGGCAAAACACCGGTATCCACCACCGCTACCACGCTGCCACTGCCTGTGGTGTAGCCCCACGCCTGATCCGCACGGATACCGCTGATGGCATCAAACAAAGGCCACTGGTAACTAAAGTAAGCATCATTGGGGGTAACAGGTGCGGGAACATCCATTTTGGTGAGGATGTAGTCAGGCTCGACATATTCGACTTCGGGCTGGCTTTTCAACCATGCCGACAAAGCATCCCAGTCAGCCTTGCCTTTGCGTTTGCCAAAGCGGAATACGTCGGAACGTTGCTGGGTAGTTTTAGCATATTTGAAAGTTTCACGCTTTTCGGAGCGCATCCGCCCCAACACCTTGTCAACATCGGTTGTACTGGCGGTATCACGGAAACGGATAATCAGTTGGTCAGTGTCAGGGGCATTCTGCACGGCGGCAGCATTGGCTTGTTTAGCCGGGGTATTGGCAAGTACGGGTTGGCTAAGCACAGCAGCACTGACAGCAAGTGCCAGCGCACACAGACGTAAAGATGTTAAGCAGGACATACAAATCCCTTTTGTTGTTATTTATGCCCTTTCTTATCTATCTATATTTTTTATTATGAGCCGCAGTCTGACACAAAACCGATGAAATGCAACTACCGCCGGACGGATGGATAAATAGAACCAATGATCCTATTAGCTGTCAAGCCGCCAGATAGTAGCGGTAAACAAGCACGCCTCTCGGTCATCCTTGAAATCAATCTGCGGCCATGCCTCCAGCGCCCGTAAAATGCCTGACCCCAAACCGCGATAAGGCAGCAATTTCTTGGCAATAAATGACGCCAGAATCGGGTTGCGCAGGTTGGAATTGCCCGCTTTCACCTTTTCCACCGTCAAATTATTAGGCAGGTGTCCGGGGCTGATGATTTCAATCCTATCGGTAAAAACCAGTACTCGTATCGGCGCACTGATGAAATAATCGCGGTGGATCAAGGCATTGACCAGCAATTCCTCAAACACGAGACGCGGCACTTCTGGTTCACCAACCGAATTCACGCTCTGATTGCCTTGCCGCTTGTGCAGGTTACGCATGATGAACCTCAGCGTATCGTCAAACACATCACGCAATCGACCACCAATGTCTTCACTGTCAACATAGGTGCTTGCTTCAATGGCATTGCCGGGGAACGCTACTGCTTTGATAATAAAGGCAGGTTTGATCCATTCTGGGTGTTTGGCAAACAATAATACACCTGCCAAATTCAGCGAACCATCCGCTGTGGCAAGGTTCATGTTCTGTAACAGGCGCAACACCTCGGCATCTTTATCCGGCAGATCCAAACTATAGGTATCGCGTAAAAAACTCCCCAAACTGCGATGGTCAATGGCTTCCACCCCAACCTTGGTCGGAACTTCATCAGCGTGTAGTAAATCCACACTCTGGAACAAGCGGCGCAATTCTTCTTTGGAATTGACCCGACGTTTGTCTGAACCACTTTTCAGCCAGATGATGCCATTACGGTCGAAATAGGGTTTATCCAGCCCCTTGGCAATGGTCAACACGATCACCAGTTGCCCATCACCTACTGGGACGTTTTCCGTCTGGACAGTAATCGGGCTACGGATGTGTTGGGAAGCCGCATTGCTGATCATTTGATTGATGCGGGCAACATCGGCAAGCGTCAGACCGGGTAACGAACCGTCATCAGCAACCCCCAGCAGGATGACGCCCCCCTCGGAGTTGGAAAAAGCTGCCATTTCCGCTGCCAGCGCATCAGGATTAGTGATGTCCTGCTTGAACTGGCGGCGGCTGTCTTCGCCGAGAGCAATTTGGGTTTTGAGTTCGTCTAGGGTCATACAGCATTCCTGATAACCATTGTGTTGGTCTTGCTGCATTATAGCATTCGTCTGAAACATTAAGACCGTGGTGTTCGGCACTTTTATCCACTTTCATCAAAGACAAGGCATCCTGCATGGAGTACCTTCATAAACATCAAGGAATATAAGGATGCTTATATGGAGCGCAACCCGCGAGAAACCAATCTAGCTACCCCGCCGCCTGCCAATATCGGCAACGTTACCGCAGTGCGGGGCAGCGTCATAGATGTGTATTTCCCGCAACACCTGCCCCACATCCGCACCCTGTTGCGCACCGGGGAAAACCAGCAGATCGTCCTCGAAGTCCTCACCCAACTGGATAGCCAACGGGTACGCGCCATTGCCCTCACTCCAACCGCAGGACTGGCGCGGGGAATGCCCGTAGAAGATACCGCAGCACCGCTGATGACCCCAGTCGGCAACAACATCCTATCACGCATGTTCGACGTATTCGGCAAGCCCATCGACCTATTGCCTGCGCCCGAAAACGTCGAATGGCGTTCGGTACACCACGCCCCACCCTCACTCTCCTGCCGTTCCACCCATTCCGAAGTATTTATCACCGGTATCAAGGTCATCGACGTACTGGTTCCACTGGAACGTGGTGGCAAAGCCGGGCTGTTCGGCGGTGCGGGTGTGGGTAAAACCGTATTGCTGACCGAAATGATCCACAATATGGTCGGGCATCACAACGGTGTCAGCCTGTTTTGTGGTATCGGCGAACGTTGCCGCGAAGGTGAGGAACTCTACCGTGAGATGCAGGATGCGGGCGTATTACCCGGCATGGTGATGTTGTTCGGGCAAATGAACGAACTGCCCGGTAGCCGTTTCCGCGTCGGTCATGCGGCGCTGACGATGGCGGAATATTTCCGTGATGATGAAAAGCGTGACGTGCTGCTGCTGATCGACAATATTTTCCGCTTCATTCAGGCAGGGTCAGAGATTTCCGGGCTGATGGGGCAAATGCCGTCGCGCCTCGGCTACCAGCCGACCATGAGTACTGAACTGGCGCAACTGGAAGAGCGCATTGCCAATACCGACGCCGGGGCAATTACGTCAATACAGGCGGTGTATGTGCCTGCGGATGACTTCACCGATCCTGCGGCGGTACATACCTTTTCGCACCTGTCGGCCTCCATCGTACTGTCACGCAAGCGGGCGAGTGAAGGCTTGTTCCCGGCAGTTGACCCGCTGCAATCCTCCTCCAAAATGCTCACCCCCGGTATTGTTGGCGAACGCCATTACCATCTGGCACAAGCCGTGCGCCGTACCCTCGCGCAATACGAAGACCTCAAGGACATTATTGCCATGCTGGGTCTGGAACAACTCTCGCAGGAAGACCGCAAAGTGGTATTCCGGGCGCGGCGGCTGGAACGCTTCCTTACCCAACCGTTTTACACCACCGGGCAATTCAGCGGCATGGCAGGCAAAACCGTCAGTCTGGAAGATGCCTTGATGGGTTGCGAACGCATCCTCAACGACGAATTCAAGGATTATCCCGAAAGTGCGCTGTACATGATTGGCGCAATCGACGAAGCGAAACAGCCCACGCCGGAGGTCGACCATGCCTGAACTGATGCACCTGCAAATCCTGCTGCCCTTCACGGTATTTGCCGACAAGCACGGGGTGCAAAGCATGGTGGTGGATACCCGCGAAGGTTCTTTCGGCCTGTTGCCGCAACGGCTGGACTGTGTGGCGGCATTAGAACCGGGCATCCTCGCTTACACCACCGAGGCTGATGGCGAGGTTTTCATTGCGGTGGACGAAGGCATTCTGGTCAAAGCTGGTCAGGAAGTGCGGGTGTCGGTACGCAACGCCCAAGGCGGTGCTGATCTGGGGAAACTGTATGCAGCAGTGAAAGAGGAATTCCTCAACTTGGATGAGCGCGAACGCGAACTGCGGGCAGCCCTCGCCAAACTGGAAAGCGGTTTCATCCGCCGTTTGAGCGGAGTGCAGCAGACATGAGGCAAGCAGCATGAAAATAGATAACGATGACAGCGATTTCCTCCGCAAGCTGGGCACTAAAGCCGACCGCAAGCTAAAAGCCCAGCGGCAAGGCAAGCCACGGGTATTGCTGGGGCTGGGCTTGCTGGGCATCGTCGGCTGGTCAATCGCCGTGCCGGTACTGTTAGGGCTGGTGCTGGGCTGGTGGCTGGATCATTGCTGCCCCGGCAGATACGCTTGGACGCTGAACCTGTTGATGGCGGGTCTGTTTGTGGGCTGTATCAACGTCATTTTCTGGGTTAGGAAGGAATTTCACGCCATGCACGACGAACAGGATGACAAGGAGCAACCCCATGATTGAAAGTCTGGCATTACCCCTGTTGGCAGGCATGGCACTGGGTCTGTTTTTCTTCGGCGGGCTGTGGTGGACGGTACGCAAAGGCAGCACTTCCGCCAACCCGGCCTTGTGGTTCATGGGCAGCTTTATCCTGCGCACGGCTGGCGCGTTGGCGGGTTTTTATGCCATTGGAGCTGACGACTGGCAACGCTTGCTGGCAGCACTGGCAGGTTTCGTGCTGGCGCGGATGCTGCTGACCCGTTTTGTGGCTTCGCCACAGGAGGCTGGTCATGCACCTTAGTTCCGACGATCTGGTGTTCTGGGAATACGGTTGGGTGAAACTCAACCTGACCATTATCACGACTTGGATACTGATGGTGGTGATGGGCGGTGGCTCTTGGCTGCTGACCCGCAGGCTGAGCAACGCCATCCACATTCCGCGCTGGCAGCATGTGCTGGAAGTGGTGGTGCTGGGGATACAGGCGCAAATTGAGGAAGTCGGCCTTGCCCAGTCACGCCGCTATCTCAGCTTCATCGGTACGCTATTCCTGTTCATTGTGGTAGCGAATCTGGCGGCGATCATCCCCGGTTACGAGCCACCCACGGGTTCACTGTCCACCAGTACCGCGTTGGCGATTTGCGTGTTTGCTGCCGTGCCGCTATTCGGCATCCGCGAAATCGGTGTGTTCGGCTACCTCAAGTCCTACTTGCACCCGACCCCGGTGATGCTGCCGTTCAATATCGTCAGCGAAATTTCCCGCACGCTGGCACTGGCAATCCGCCTGTTCGGCAACATCATGAGCGGCGGCATGATTATCGCCATCTTGCTGACCATTACCCCGTTCTTTTTCCCCGTGGTGATGCACGCGCTGCACCTGCTGACTGGGGTGGTGCAAGCCTATATCTTCAGCATCCTTGCCACGGTGTATATCGCTGCCGCGACACGCGGGGAAGGAGCCTAACCGATGTCTGACACTACAAGGAAATACTCATGGACATGATCACACTGATTGCGATTGCCTCCATCGTCACTGCCGGGCTGACCATCGCCATCGGCGGCATTGGCCCGGCGCTGGGCGAAGGCAAGGCCGTCGCCACCGCACTCAGCGCCTTGGCACAACAGCCGGATGCTGCTGCCACCATTACCCGCACCCTGTTCGTGGGGCTGGCGATGATTGAATCCATTGCGATTTACTGTTTCGTGGTTGCCATGATCCTGATTTTTGCCAATCCGTTCTGGAGCCATGCCATTGCTACTGCAAGCGGAGGTTAAGCCATGTTGATTGACTGGTTCACCGTCGCCGCTCAGGTGGTCAATTTCCTGATCCTGATGTGGCTACTGAAACGCTTCCTGTACCAGCCGGTGCTGGATGCCATTGATGCCCGCGAGGAGCGCCTTACCCAGCAGATGCAGGCTGCACAGGATGCCCAGTCCGCTGCTGCTGCGGAACGTAACGAATTTGAGCGCCGCAATGCCGAATTCGCCCAGCAACAAGCCGGTTTGCTGGAACAGGCCACGACAGATGCAGAAACCACCCGCCTGCAACTGCTGGAAGCTGCCCGTAACGAAACCGCCAACTTGCGCAACCAATGGCAGGAAGCCCTGCTCAAGGAACAGCAAAGCCTAACCCAAGGCATTGCCAACCGCACCCGCCAAGAAGTATTCGCCATTACCCGCAAAACCTTGGCTGATCTGGCTGATACCGGGTTGGAAGCCCGCATGGTGGCGGTATTCATCGACCGCCTGCAAACCTTGGGCATGGCAGAAAAAGTGCAGATGTGTACCCCCGCTGGGCAAAAAGCCTGTCAGATAGTGATCCGCAGCGCCTTCCTGCTACCCCCCAGCGAACAGAAAGCCCTCACCCAGACAATACGTGGCCTGTTGCCTATCCAGCCCAGCATCCGCTTTGAACTGGAGCCGGAACTGCTCAGTGGTATTGAACTGATCAGCAACGGGCACAAGCTGGAATGGAGCATTGCCGATTATCTGGCAGCACTGGAAGCCAGCATTGGCGAACTGATCCGCGCTGCGTTGGCTAGCAATGCTTCCGTCTTGCCCCCGGAGCCTGCCCATGTATGACCCCAACCTGCAAACCGCACTGGACGCCGCCTTCCAAAGCATCCGCGAAGCACGTGAAGCTTTCACCCCGCACTTGCAGGCACGCGAAATTGGTCATGTCAGCAGCGTTGCCACTGGCATTGCCCGCGTTACCGGGCTACCGAATGTGGGGTTTGAGGAACTGGTGAAATTCCCCGGCGAACTTTACGGCATTGCCTTCGATCTAGCGGAAACCGACATCGGTGTGGTATTGCTGGGCGATTACTGGCATCTGCAAGCCGGGGATGAGGTGGAACGCACTGGCAGGGTCATGGATGTGCCGGTCGGCGATGTGCTGATCGGGCGTGTCATCAACCCGCTGGGCGTGGCGTTGGACAATAAGGGTGTGCTGGCGTTTACCCAACGCTTGCCGATTGAACGCCCCGCCGCGCCGATCATGGATCGTGATCCGGTCAGCGTGCCGTTGCAGACTGGCATCAAGGTGATCGACGCGCTGGTTCCCATCGGGCGTGGGCAACGCGAACTGATCCTCGGCGACCGCCAGACCGGCAAGACTACGATTGCAGTCGATACCATCCTCAACCAGCATGACCAGAATGTGCTGTGTGTGTATTGCGCAATTGGGCAACGGGCTTCGGCGGTAGCGAAAGTGGTTGCCAGCCTGCGTGAACATGGCGCAATGGCTTACACCATCGTGGTGGTCACCGAAGGCAACGACCCGCCGGGGCTGACGTATATTGCGCCCTACGCCGCCACCAGCATTGCCGAACATTTCATGCACCAAGGCCGCGACGTGCTGATTGTGTATGACGACCTTACCAACCATGCGCGGGCTTACCGCGAGCTGTCTTTGCTGTTGCGCCGCCCGCCCGGACGTGAGGCGTTTCCCGGCGACATTTTCTACATTCATTCGCGCTTGTTGGAACGCTCTACGCACTTGCGCCCAAGTTTCGGCGGTGGTTCGTTGACTGCCTTGCCGATCATTGAAACCGAAGCGCAGAACATGGCGGCTTACATCCCCACCAACCTGATTTCAATCACCGACGGGCAGATTTACTTGTCGCCGAAGCTGTTTGAATTAGGTGTGTTACCAGCGGTGGATGTGGGGCGCTCGGTGTCGCGGGTCGGCGGCAAGGCGCAACTGGCGGATTACCGCAGGGTGGCAGGCAGCCTCAAGCTGGCTTACGCACAATTCGAGGAATTGGAAGGTTTCGCCCGCTTTGGTACACGGCTGGATGACAATACCCGTAAGGTACTGGCGCATGGGCAACGCATCCGCGCCTGCTTGCAACAGGCCGAACATGCACCCGTGCCAGTTGCCGCCCAGATCAGCCTGCTGCAAGCCCTGAGCGACGGCAAATTCGATGCTGTACCGCTGGAACAGATGCAAGCTGCCGAACGGCAAGTGTATGCCGCCGCCGGTTTCAGGCCACTGTCATGAGCGACGGTATCGAAGCCCTGCGCCACCGCATTGACGGAACAGTTGACCTCCAGTCGGTAGTGCGCACCATGAAGGCGCTGTCCGCTTCCAACATCGGGCAATATGAACGCGCCGTCCACGCGCTGGATGTGTATAACTACACGGTCGAACTGGGGCTGATGGCCTGTTTGCGCCAGCCGGATGTGCCCTTGCTGGCAACGGAAACGCCCCCCGCAGGCAAACTGACCAATGGGGTGATCGTGTTTGGCACAGATCAGGGATTGGTCGGGCAATTCAACGACCTGCTGGCAGATTTCGTCACCCACTCACTGACAGCATTACCGGGCGACAAGCTAGTGTGGATGGTGGGCGAGCGGATGCGTGACCGGCTGGAAGACAGCGGCTTGCCGCTGGCAGACCTGTTCCATGTACCCAACTCGCTCAATGCAGTCACGGCACTGGTCGGGCAATTGGTGGTGGCGGTAGAAACCGCACGCGAACGTGGCAGCATCAGCGGCCTATACCTGTTCCATAACCGCCCCGGTGAAGTTTCCGGCCTCTATACCCCCGTGATCCAGCGCCTGTTGCCACTGGATGCAGCGTGGCAACGCCAACTGCGGGCGCAACCGTGGCTGACTAACAAATTGCCGGAAACGCTGGGTTCCAGCTTGCAAACACTGGCGGCCTTGATCCGCGAATACCTGTTCGTGTCGCTGTTCCGCGCCTGTGCCGAATCGCTTGCCAGTGAAAACGCCAGCCGCCTTGCCACCATGCAGCGGGCAGAGAAGAACATCGGCGAAATGCTGGAAGAGCTGACACACAGCTATCACCAACAGCGGCAAGAAGGAATTGATGCAGAGCTGTTTGATATTGTGGCAGGGTTTGAAAGCCCCTCACAAAACACACCCCTAAAATCATAGTCGCCGTATGAAAAGACACCCCTAAAATCATACTCTTTGTAGATTGCAACTGTTACGTAGCTATTTCAACAGTGCTACCGCCGTGGTAATTGCCCCTGCAATCGCTGCCTGATGCTCCAGCACAAAACCAGCAATGTCAGTGCCGGTTTTGGTGACATCCACCACCTCTTTCAGCCCATGCCAGACTTTGCCCAGCAGATTGCGGGCTTCGGGTTTGTCTTCTGGCGCTGCCAAAGCTTCGTTTACTTTGGCTACAGCAAGCAGGTCGGAGGGGGCAAGACTGCCAGCATCCTTGAGCAGGCTGCCGACGATGGTGGCGATTTGCTGGCGCTGGTCGTTGGTGATGTCCAGCATTGTGTTATCCGAGTGGGATTTCTGGATATTGTTATCACCAATAATGACTTGACCGTTAGTGACGCTAATGTTGCCTGTACTTGCCATCGCTTTTACCTCGCGGATCAATTGTCCGTAACTGTTGATTTGCCCCAATACATCCACCAGCCGTTCGGCGGAATGCACGGAAAATACCTGCTTATCCAGCACCACAGAGGGAACAATATGCTCCTCGCGGATACCTTTGCCTTCTAATAACACGGCTTTCAGGTTGACCAGCACCGTATTAAGCAATCCGGCGAAATCCTGCCATTCACCAGCCAGCACCAGTTCCACTACGCTTTTGCGCGTCAGGTAATGGACTACCGCATGGCTATGGTCTTTGCGCAGGATAAAACCTTGCCGCCAAATATCGTCTGTGTTGCTGATACCGCCCGGCACAAACAGGCGATGCACCAAAGAAGCATGGAACCCCAGCGGCAGATATGGCAGGTCAAAGCGGATCACCAGCCCTTTTGTATACTTGAGCAGTTCACTAGCCTCTGCTAACTCATCGGCGGGGGCTGCGTCCGGGAAGAAATAACCGTCACCGCCCGCCAGTTTGCGGCACAGTGAGCGCATCTGTAAAAACTCGACCAAATGAGTCATATGCCGAGTTTCGATTTGTTCCTTGAATTCGCGTTGCAAGTCTTTCAGTTTCAACACGCCTTTGGCTTCACGTAACAAGGGTGAATACAGCACGGCGTAGGCATTATCCACCGCCCAAGCTGGTTTCAAGCAGTAATGCTGGTCGTCGCTGTCCACCCGCACCAGAAAACCCAGTTGCTCCAGTTTGTTGGACAGGGTTTCGATGGATTCCGGTCGGCGCGTCACCTGTTCAATGATTTCCTCCAGATCGGCGGAGTCGAGAAACACATCGTCCTGATACTGTTGTTGCAGAGCTGTATTCACATCCAGCGTTTCTTTCAACACCATGCGCTGGCTTTCAAGACAGGCTTTTTCCAGCACCTGCACAAAAGTCTGCAAACCGGGTGCATCCGGCTCATGGCAGGAAAAATAGAAGAAACTGCTCTCATCCAGCAAATCGGGAAACTCACGCAACAATCGGACTTCGTTCTGGCGGGTTTCACATTTTTCATACCAGTTTGTCACCAGCAGCACTTTGGCTTGCCCACCCGCCAGATGCCTGATCTGGTGTAGCCATTCGTCCGGGGCTTGTTCGTGGCGGCTATCCACCACCAGTACGTACACGCAGTTTTCATGCAGGAATGCGCTGTGCAGACCGTGGAAAATAGTTTGTCCACCAAAATCCCACAAGTACAAATCCAGTGGTTTATCGCCCTGCTGCAAATAATCGAACTTGTCGTACAGATTCAGCGGTTGATGGTTTAGGTAATCCACCCCAACTGTCAGCGGTTTGCTTTGTTCTACGGGCTTGCCTTGCAAACGGTCTGCCAGCGAGCTTTTCCCTGCCCCACCCGGCCCCAACAACAAGGCTCGAACAGCATGGATATGTCTCTGCTACTTCGCCTTCCAAAATCAGGCGGCGTAGTGCCACAGGATCATTTAACTCAGCCTCAGAAAATTCTTTCAGGTAATTAGCGGCATGAGAACCTAACGGTCTACCTTCCCACAAATCACTCACATCATTTGCCAAAAAATCCATTCCAATCATTTTTAGATTGGTTATGAAATCATTTTCCCAATCTTTTATCGTTTGGGGTTTTGTACTTTGAGGCCAAAGCGACACGCTATCCCACGCAATTCCTTTTTCTTGATACAGCCTTGATAAATCTGCTCTCGTAGCCTTCCCAATAGTTTTAACATCAATACTTCCATCATCTATAACATACTGATTAATTATAAAAGCCGCATCTATAACATCTTCTGAAAAGTCAGTTGCTGCAACATACATAGCTCTAGCAACTGCATACGCAACATTCTTGATGTGGGAATAGTGAGATGATTTAGCTGCTGCACTACTGGTGAACATAATATGTTCAGAAAGATATTCATCGTGTAATATTTGCGGAAGAATGATAACTCCTCTACAAATTTCGTAAACAAATGATCGTGTATTCGTACCCCAAACATCCGTTAACGGCATACATCCCAACATAGGCAAAATACGTAAGGTATTACGCCATATATACCACACAAGTGCATCCAGCCCTTGTTCGTGGTAGAGCTTTTCAAGGTCTTCTTTGGTAGGAAGTTCTGCCATATCCGCCGGATTTGTGATTGGAAGGGATTACATTCTGGCACAGGCAGGCTGGAAATTCAGCGGATTGTCATCAACAACCCAAATGCTTGCACAATTCCTTTTGGACACCTGCAAAGGCATCAGGCATCAACCGCCCACAGGTAGCTGCATTCAGCGTATAGAGTTTGTCCGAGCGTACCCAACTGGTTTTAGGCAAACTGCCTGCTGAAAATGCATCGGGTAAAACAGCGCATCGTTGTCATCAACCTTGCGCTTGGTAGCCCTTGAACGCAATCTCTGTCAATCCAGCGTGCGCTTGTAGAACTTCGCCCCCAACGTCACGATCACCAGCATGAACAACAAAATCGGCCACATGTGAGGCCACAGTTCATACAGGTTGTTACCCTTCAGCAAAATCCCGCGCACCAGCCGCAAAAAATGCGTCAGCGGCAGCACATTGCCAATCACCTGCGCCCATTCCGGCATCCCCCGGAACGGGAACATGAACCCCGACAGCAAAATCGACGGCAGGAAGAAAAAGAAGGTCATCTGCATCGCCTGCAACTGGTTACGCGCAATGGTGGAAAACGTCATCCCCAGACTCAAGTTAGCGGCGATGAACAGCAACGACACCGCATACAGCAACAGCAAACTGCCCTGAAACGGCACGGCGAAAATGAACCGCGCCGCCAGCAAAATCAGCGTCATCTGCACCAGCCCGATCATGATGTACGGCACAATCTTGCCCGCCATCACTTCCAGCGGTTTGGCAGGAGTCGCCAGCAGGTTCTCGAAAGTGCCGCGTTCGCGCTCGCGGGTCATCGCCAAGCCTGTCATCAGCACCATCGTCATGGTCAGAATGACGCCCATCAATCCCGGCACGATATTGTACTGGGTAATACCTTCCGCGTTGTAACGCCGATGCACGCGCACTTCAAACGGCGCATCGGTCGGACGCAGTTTCGCCAGCGATCCAGTCAGGTCACGGTTGAGTACCGATTGCCCCACCGTCAGCAACGAAGCCAGCGCATTGCTGGTCGCCGCCGGGTCGGTTGCATCCGCTTCCAGCAGGATTACAGGGCGTTCGCCGCGCACCAGTTGCCGCGAAAAATCAGGCGGAATGTTGATCACGAACTGCGCATCACCTTCCGCCAGCAGTTGGTTAGCCTGCGCTTCACTGTCCACTTGCTGCACGATCTGGAAATAGCCGGTGTTCTCCAGACTGCGGATGAAGGTGCGGGTAAACACGCTGTTGTCCTGCACCGCAATCGCGGTCGGCAAATGCTTGGGGTCAGAGTTGATGGCAAACCCAAACAGCAGCAATTGCATGATGGGAATGCCCACAATCATGCCGAAAGTCAGGCGGTCGCGGCTCAACTGCACGAGTTCTTTCAGCGCAATGCCCCACAAGCGGGCGAGTGAAGCTGCCGGGTTCATGCTGCCTCCTGTTGGAGGTTTTGCCGCTCCATCAGGCTGATAAACACGTCTTCCAACCCCGCTTCAATTTTCTGCCACTGGTAGCCGGGCAGTTGGCGGAAAGGTTGCAGTGCGGCCTGAAGCTGGGCGGCATCCCCGCCGATGACGTGCAAACGGCTGCCGAATGCCGTGACCTGTTCTACCGCAGGCAGGTGGCGCAACTGTTCCGCCAGCCCTTGCAATTCTGCGCCACTGACTTCCCACGCCGTCAGCCGCTGGCTGGCAATGACTTCATCGGCGCTGCCAGTGATCAGCAATTTGCCACGGGCGATGTAGGCAAGTTTGTGGCAGCGTTCGGCTTCGTCCATGTAGTGGGTGGAAACCAGCACCGAGATGCCTTGCGCCGCCAGTTGGTGGATTTCATCCCAGAATTCGCGCCGCGCTTTGGGGTCGACACCAGCGGTGGGTTCGTCCAGCAACAGCAGTTGCGGTTCGTGCATCATGCAGGCGGCGAGGGCAAGGCGCTGTTTCCATCCGCCGGAAAGTGCGCCTGCTAGCTGGTTGCGGCGTTCTTCCAGCCCCAGTTTGGCGAGTACATCGTTGACGGCTTGTTTGCGGTTTTTCATGCCGTACATGCGGGCGATGAAATCGAGGTTTTCGCGGATGGTGAGGTCTTCCCACAGCGAAAAACGTTGGGTCATGTAACCGACGTGGCGTTTGATAGCGGCGGTTTCGCGGATGACATCGTAGCCGAGGCACTGGCCTGCACCGCTGTCGGGAGTGAGCAGGCCGCACAACATGCGGATGGAAGTGGTTTTGCCGCTGCCGTTGGGGCCGAGGAAGCCGAAGATTTCGCCCTGTTTGACTTGCAACGACAAATCTTGGACGACATGTTTGTCACCGAAGTGTTTATTGAGGCCGCGCACGTCGATGGCGAGAGTCATGTCTAGCCCCCCTCCTTTGCAAAAGGAGGGGCTGGGGGAGGATTTTCTTCCAGCCTTACATCCACCGGCTGCCCAACCTTCAGCCGGACAGCATCCGTTGGATTAGGGACAGCTTCCACCATGACTACCAGTTTTTCGCGTGAATCTTTGCTGTAAATGACCGGCGGGGTGTATTCGGCTTGCGGGGCAATGTAGCTGATTTTCATGCGGATAGGGTCGCCGCAGCCATCACAACTGACGCTGACAGTTTGCCCGATTTGCACCGATCCCAAGCGTGGTTCGGGGATGAAAAAGCGGATTTTGCGGTTTTCCGGCGGCAGGATGCTGACGACCGGGCTGCCCGCTGCTACCCATTCGCCTACGCGGTAATAAGTGTCGTCCACCATGCCGTTTTGCGGGGCTGTAATGGCTTTCTGGTCTAGTTGCCATTGCACTTGGGCGAGGGCTGCTTCGGCGGCTTTGATGCTGGATTGCGCGGCGAGGCGGCTTTGGTCGCGGCCTGCCAGTTGCGCGGTGTTAAGTTGTGCCTGCATTTCGCGGACTTTGGCAGCGGCAGTGTCACGTTGCGCCTTGTAAGTGTCGAGGTTGGCGGCGGGCAAGTAGCGTTGCGCCACCAATTTTTGCTGGCGGGCAAGTTCAGCATCAGCCGCTTGCAAACTGGCTTGGGCAGATTCCAGCCCCGCCTGTACCGTGGCGATTTCGCTGGGGCGTTTGCCGGTGTCGAGGTCGGCGGCTTGTGCTTTGGCTTGGGCAAGGCGGGCGTTGGCCTCATTGACGGCGGCTTGTTCCTTGGCGCTATCCAGCGTGAACAGCGGTTGCTTGGCACTGACGCCATCGCCGCGCCGAACGGTGATCTGTTCCAGCTTGCCCGCAAGCGGGGCGGCAAGGCGCAGGTATTCGCCCTCAACATAGCCTTGCAAAGTCGCCGATGGGCTATCCTTGCACCCAGCCAGCAAGGCCAGCAGCATGACGGCGGCTACGAGTTCCTGAGCGATTAAGCTATGACGCTGCAAAAATCTCATCGTAATACTCCCAAGCTTGCGCCGCTTCTTCCGCCGTCACTTTTTGTATGACCTGCCCCAAGCTGATCATGACGTAATCGCCCACCGCCACTGCTTCGCCTTGCAGCATCAGCAAACCAGCTTCGCGCTCGATGCCACGCGCTTCACAGCGGGCGCTGAAGCCGCTGCTGTCTATTGCAATAATTTGCATCGGTATCGCTAAACACATACGGTTTTTCCTAATCCAGATCAAGATTTCCCGATCTTACCGGCTTGATGCCCACTTGTGTTGACCAATGTCAAACGTCTGGCATCGAAAGTGTCCACAATGAGGACGGTGGCAATTAAACTTATAAGTGAATAATTATGTTGGTGTTAGGTATTGGCAATATCCTGTTACAGGACGAAGGGATCGGGATTCATCTTCTCAAATTCATGGAGAAGTTTTTTCCTGCTTTCCCGGATGTGACCTATTTGGATGGTGGCACACTGAGCTTTACCCTCGCCAGCGAAATTGAGGAACATGATCACTT
Source organism: uncultured Gammaproteobacteria bacterium (assembly GCA_963818325.1). Classification (GTDB taxonomy): domain Bacteria; phylum Pseudomonadota; class Gammaproteobacteria; order Thiotrichales; family Thiotrichaceae; genus Thiothrix. The sequence goes on from CAWFRV010000001.1 coordinate 108,205, forward strand.
ACTAGTGTTAGATGCCGTTGAGCTGCACGCTGCCCCCGGTACGCTATGTTGTTACGAAGACGAGGCAATGGATCATTTTCTTGGCACTACCAAACGCAGCGCCCACGAAGTCGGGTTGTTGGACTTGATGGATATTGCCCGCCTGACCGGACACTTGCCCAAGCACCGTGCCTTGGTCGGCATCCAATATCAAACCTTTGGGTGGGGCGAAGAGCCGACCGCGATGGTAAAAGACAATATCCCACTGGCAGGTCGGCTGGCAGCCAATCTATTACAAAAGTGGGAAGTGGAGGAGCATCCGCCCTGCCACCCCCATCAAGCACCCAAGTTGGAGATAGCTAAATGAGCCTAAACGATATTCCTGTCCATACTGAAACGCTCGCCACGGGCAATTTGCGCCCAGTGCAGCATGAAATTCACCATGCCTTGAGCGAGCTGATCAAACACGGCACGCACGGCATGATCGACTTGCACAGCTTGCCGTTTTCGCCACAGGAATATGCCGCTTTAGATGAGTTTCTGGGTGAAGGCGAAATCGACATCACCCTCAATGTGCTGGGCAAAACCCGTCTGCGCGAAAGCGGTTACGCGGGTATCTGGCGCATTGAACACTTTGACGACAACGACAAACGTATCGGTTATTTCATCGAAATTGGTCATGTGCCGGAAATCTTGCGTTCCCAATGCGACGACATCAAGGAAGGCTTGGCGGCAATGACCACAATCTTGGCGATGGAGGAAGACAATAATGAGGATGCAAACACCTAGTCCTTATGAACAAACCCTAGGCGAACACCTGCGCTCGCAGGGCATTTCGCGGCGGAGTTTCCTGAAATTCTGTGGCCTGCTGGCTTCCAGCATGGCGCTTGGCTCCGGCGATGATTCCGAAAATCGCTGCAGCGCTTGGAACAGGCAAAACGCCCTTCGGTGATCTGGCTGTCCTTTCAGGAATGCACGGGCTGCACCGAATCCTTGACCCGCTCGCACAGCCCCAGTCTCGAAGGGCTGATCTTTGACGCGATTTCACTGGATTACCACCACACCTTGCAAGCGGCTTCTGGCGATGGTGCGGAAGAAGCGCGTGCTGATGCCATGAAAGAAAACTACGGCAAATACGTGCTGGTGGTGGATGGTTCGATCCCGCTGGATAACCCCGGTTATTCCACCATCGCAGGTATCAGCAATCTGGACATGCTGAAAGAAGCCGCTGCCGGTGCCGCCGCCATCATTGCCGTCGGTACATGCGCTGCTTACGGTGGTTTACCGAAAGCAGATCCGAATCCAACAGGCGCGGTGTCCGTATCCGACATTATCAAGGACAAACCGATTATCAACGTCCCCGGTTGTCCGCCAATTCCGGTGGTGATTACCGGCGTGATTGCCCATTTCCTAACCTTCGGGTTGCCCGAATTGGATAGCTTGGGTCGTCCGAAGGCTTTTTACGGGCAAAGCATCCACGACCGTTGCTACCGCCGTCCGTTTTACGAGCGCGGTTTGTTTGCGGAAACCTTTGATGATGAAGGGGCGAAAGCAGGTTGGTGTTTGTACAAACTCGGCTGCAAAGGCCCTGTGACCTACAACGCTTGCGCCACCACCAAATGGAACGACGGAACTAGCTTCCCGATTGAATCCGGGCATGGCTGTATCGGTTGTTCCGAACCCAACTTCTGGGATTTCGGTGGCTTTTATAAGGCGCTGTCCATTCCTACAGGTGCATCGGGCAAGAATGCGGTGTATGCCGCCGCAGCGGGTATTGCTGCCGGGGTTGCCATCGGTGCGATGAACAAAAAATCCAAAGCGGATGCGGCAAGTTTACACAAAACCGTGACCGTCGAAGAACTGAATCAGGAGTCAGGATCATGAACGAAGTTGATTTCCTGCTATGGGTCAAAGGCCCTGCTTTCAGCATTGCCCTGTTTATCTTTGTGGCGGGGTTAGTGCTACGCCTGTTTGAAATCCTGTCACTGGGCAGGAAAGTGAATTACGCCGTGCCGAAAGGCGACCCGATGCAAGGTGGGTTGCGTGAAATTTTCCGCCGTTTCGGGACGGATAAGGCAACTTTCCAGCGTTCGATGATTACCATCGTCGCGGGTTATGTGTTCCACATCGGGCTGTTCGTGGTGATCTTATTGCTGGCGGCGCATGTGGAAGTGTTCAAAAGCGTGATCGGTTTTGGTTGGCCTAACTTGTCTACGCCAGTGGTGGATGCGTTTGCGGTTGTCACCATGATTGCGTTGGTGGCAGTGTTGATCCATCGCTTGCGGCATCCAGTGAAACGTTTCCTCTCCACTCCCGGTGATTACGTGGCGTGGGCGGTGACGTTTGTACCGTTGCTGACCGGCTACATGGCTTACCACCATTTGTTGCTGTCGCCGCAGATGATGTTGGGGCTGCATATCCTGAGTGTGGAAATTCTGCTGATCGTGTTCCCGTTCACCAAGCTGATGCACACTTTCACGGTGTTCCTGTCGCGCTGGTATAACGGGGCTTCGATGGGCTTGCGGGGGGTGAAATCATGAGTACGTTGACACTCGAACGCGGCATTAATGCCTTCAAAGCGCAGATTGATGCACCTATGGCAAGTTTCTTCAGCTCGTGCGTCTCGTGCGGGATGTGTGCGGATGCTTGCCTGTTCTACACCGAAAACCCCGATCCGCGCTCACACGCCGATTTACAAGCTCGAACCGTTGCGGCGCGTGTGGGAACAGGAATACACCCTGATCGGCAAGCTCAAAGCCAAGCTGGGTTTGAGCAAACCCGTTACCGATGCGGAACTCGCCGAATGGCAGGAACTGGTTTACAACAACTGTTCGCTGTGCGGACGTTGCACCCTGATTTGTCCGGTGGGCAATGACATTACCTACATGATTCGCCGGATGCGCGAAGGCATGGTGGCTTCGGGTCACGCACCGGAAGGTTTGATTGGCGCATCCACCCGTGCGGTACAAATCGGTAGCCCAATGGGGGTCAAACTCCCCGCCTTGCAAGCGCAAGTCCGCCATCTGGAAAAATCCAGCGGTCTGGAAGTGCCCTTCGACAAGGAAGGCGCGGAATACTTACTGATGCTGTCCTCGATGGAGATCATGAACTACCCCGAATACTTGGGGGCAGTCGCCAAAATCCTCACCAATGCAGGCAAAACCTGGACGTTGAGCAGCGAATGCTTTGAAGCCACCAATTCCGGCATCCAAATCGGTTCGTCCGACATTGCACGGGAACTGGTTAGCCGAGTGGTCGCTGCTGCCGAAAAGCTCAAGGTAAAAACCGTGATCAGTCCCGAATGCGGTCACGCTTACACTGCGCTGCGTTGGGAAGGGCCTAATCTGATCGGGCGACCTTACACGTTTGCTGCCAAACACATCGTCGAAGTGCTGGACGAATTGCGGGCAGAAGGCTTGCTGCAAACCGAAGGCTTCGAGGAATCTAAACTCACCTTCCACGACCCGTGCCAATTGGTGCGTCGTGGTGGCGTGGTCGAACAGCCGCGCAATCTGCTGAATATGGTGGCGAAAAACTTCGTGGAAATGGCGGATCACGGCACGCTCAACTGGTGTTGCGGCGCAGGCGGTGGCGTGAGTGCCAACGAAGATGCCGAAGAAGTCAAAATGAAAGCCTTCCAGCGCAAGAAAAAGCAACTGGACGAACTGCATGTGGATACGCTGGTGACGGCGTGCGCCAACTGCCGCATCCAGTTGGAAGAGGGCATGGAAGTTAACCAGATGGACATCCCCGTGTTGGGCTTGACCGAAATGATTGCCGAACACTTGGTCGAACGTAAGGGAGGTGCAGCATGATCACCAACGACGCCGATTTCAAACAGGCACTCGATAAGCTGGATCTGCCGCAACAACGCCGTGTCGGTGCAGCTTTCGTGCGCAATGTGCTGGCACTCAACCCCGCCGTAACCAAAGTGGTGGATGCTGCTGCCAACGAAGATACCACTGCCGATGAACTCGCCGTGGCATTCAAGCAAGCCAAAGCTGCCGCGCTCGACAGCCATACCCGCTGCGGTTCCGACAGCGATTGGCAAGCACAAGCAGGCTATTTCGTTGCCCGTGCCGCCACTGCCTTGGTTGCCCCCGACAAGCAGGCCAAAGCGCCCGCGTGGGAAGCCGCCGCCAATGCGCGGATGGCACGTACTTGTGGGCACATTGATGCCTCCGACGAATCCATGCACGAGGAAAGCGAAGCACAGTATCGCCTCCTTGAGCAATTCCTGAACGACATTTGAGGATAAGAACATGACTGAACGTGTCGTTGTAGACCCCATCACCCGCATCGAAGGCCACTTGCGTATCGAAGCGCAAATGAACGGCAACACCATCGAACAGGCGTATTCCGCCGGGACAATGGTGCGCGGTATCGAAATCATCCTGCGCGGACGTGACCCGCGTGACGCTTGGGCATATGCGCAACGCATTTGCGGCGTGTGTACGCTGGTGCATGGCATTGCCTCGGTGCGCTCGGTGGAAGATGCGCTGAATTACAGCATTCCGCCCAATGCGCAACTGATCCGCAACCTGATGATCGCGGCGCAATACGTGCATGACCATGTGATGCACTTCTACCATTTGCACGCGCTCGATTGGGTGGATGTGGTATCCGCACTCAGTGCCGATCCCAAAGCCACTTCTGAGTTGGCGCAAAAGATTTCCCCAGCATTGGCCGAATTCCACCCGCCGGTTATTTTGCTGACCAGCAAGCCAAGCTGAAAAAGTTTGTCGAAGCAGGGCAATTGGGTATTTTTGCCAAGGCATATTGGGGGCATCCGGCTTACAAGCTGCCGCCCGAAGCCAATTTGATGGCAGTGTCGCACTACCTCGAAGCCCTTGCATGGCAACGCGATGTGGTGAAACTGCACGCTATTTTTGGAGGCAAGAATCCGCACCCGAACTTCCTCGTCGGCGGTGTGCCTTGCCCGATTGACCTGAATTCCGATTCCGCCCTCAATATGAAACGCCTGTCGCAAGTGCAGGACATCATCAAGAAAATGCAGGTGTTCGTCGATCAGGTTTACGTGCCGGATACGCTTGCCATTGCCAGTTTCTACAAGGACTGGTTTGCGCAGGGTGAAGGCTTGGGCAATTTCATGACCTACGGCGATTTCCCCGAAAAAGGCATGGATGACCCCGCGTCGTTCCTGATTCCTTCCGGCGTGATCCTCAACCGTGATTTGTCGAAAATCCACCCGGTTGACCTGAATGCGGAAGACCAGATTCAGGAATTCGTGGCGCACTCGTGGTACGACTACAGCGAGCGGCAAGGACAAAGGTTTGCATCCTTACGCAGGCGAAACCGAGCTGAATTACACCGGGCCGAAACCGCCCTATAAGCAACTGGAAGTCGATCAGTCGTATTCGTGGATGAAATCGCCACGCTGGAAAGGACAGGCGGTCGAAGTAGGGCCATTGGCGCGTGTGTTGATGTTGTATGCCACTGGGCACGAACAGACCAAATCGCTGGTCGATTACACCCTGAAATATCTGGATGCACCGATGGACGCGTTGTATTCCACCTTGGGGCGCACCGCTGCCCGCACGCTGGAAACCAAGATCATTGCTGACAAGATGCAGACTTGGTTCGATCATTTGATTGCCAATATCAAGGCGGGTGACACCAAAACCTTCAACGAAACTTTGTGGGAACCGTCAAGCTGGCCTTCCAAAGCGCAAGGCGTGGGTTATATGGAAGCCCCACGTGGCGCACTGGCGCATTGGATCGTGATCAAGGATCAGAAGATTGCCAACTATCAGGCTGTCGTGCCGAGTACGTGGAATGCGGGGCCGCGTGATGTGCAGAATCAAGCGGGGGCGTATGAAGCGTCGCTGAAAGGCCATGTATTGCACGACCCGAAACAGCCGGTGGAAATTTTGCGTACCATCCACAGTTTCGACCCGTGCATTGCTTGCGCGGTGCATGTGACTGACCCGGATGGCGAAGAGCTGATCAAGGTGGAGATTCAATGATGAATAAGATGAAAATGCTGTTTGCCGGTGGTTTGTTGGCGCGAGTGAAGTCGCAGCGGCGCATCCGGGCGGGTTTCCGCATCACTTTGTGACTGACCCTAATACTGAGCATTTCTGGCTGTTGGGGAGTGGGTTGGAGTATGTGTTTGCTTGTGTGGTGGCGACGGTGGTGTTTTTTGTGGTGCGGCGGGTAGCCGTCAAAAAGAAATAGGGCTAGCCGAGGTGTTGTTGTAATTCGGCTAGTTCAGCGTCGCGGCGGTGGTAGCCGGTTGCTTCGATTAGCTTTGCCGCTGCTTCTACATGGGTTCGTATCTGCTCCATGTTGCCTTCGACTCCGCTCAGGCAACGGGTCGTGTCACTGTCCGTAGGCTGAGCGGAGTCGAAGCCCGCCGCTTCCGCCACCAACAATCGCGCCATCTCCAGCAGTTGTTTGCCGAAGTATTCGCGGATCAGCGGGTGGCAGTCGAGCAGGTCGGGGATTTGCGCCTGCCATAACACCTGCAACACCTCGGTTTCAATCGGGTGATCGAACAGCCCCAGCAAATGCAGGGCGAGCGCATGGCAACCGTATTCCTGCACGGCTTTTGCCAGCTCTGCCTCATTGCCGTGGACTTGCCACGATTGCAACAGGCGCACGCCATCTTCCAGCGCGAGGTTTTGCAAGTCGTGGGAAACTGTGTGGGCGCGGTCGCTGAGTTCATGCACAGCCAACCGCGTGGTGATAATGCACAGGCTGGTGTGATTTCCTGCAAGGCTTTTCAGCAACTGGCGGATGGCACGGTCTTTGAGTTCGCCGCGCATCCCGCGCCCGGCATGTTGCAACGGCTCCAGACCATCCAGCACCAACAGGCAACGCCGCTGGCGTAGCAGGTGGGCGAGGTGTTCGCCCTTTTCCTCCTCCGTACTGAAGGTGGTTTTGTCGGAGTGCAGCACCTTGAACGCATGGGTGAAAAACGGGGTGGCGGAAACCTGTTTGTCTTCGGAAGAGCCTTGCGAGTAGAACGACCATGCGATCAAGGCTTCGATGTTGGCGGTGTGGTCAAGCCAGTGGCGTAGCAGTTTGGTTTTGCCCGTGCCGCCGGGGCGATGAATTGCACTACACGGGTTTGTGGGTCTGCCCATGCCTTGTCCAGCAAGGCCAGTTCATCTATGCGCCCGAACAGTTCGCCTTCTACGGTGGGTAGGTAGTTGCTGTGAATGATGCGGATGAAATGCGGTTCGCCCAAAGGTGGTTTTTCTCCCCAGTTCGCCACGAATGTGGCGGTAGAGATGGTCGTAAGCTCTTGGTTTGCTCAGGTCATATCGGCTAAAACCAAATACAGGATCGGGGACAAAAGCCTCGTCTTCTGGCCTGAAAATGACGGGGATGAATTTGGTGTTGAGTGATTGATTGCGGTAAAGCTGGTTCAGCAGCAACATGCCTTCCCATCTGACGCCCAAACCTTTTCCGGGTTCTTCGCGCTGCTCGACCCGTTTCTGGTAGGTTTCAGTACAGATCAGCAGAATGTAGTTGGCGTCCTGCATGTGTTTGAGCATCCACAGCGGCCAGCCTTCATCAGGTGTTGGGTCGTACTGGTCGATTTCGCAGTCAATACCGCCAGTCCTAAGGCGATTGGACAATTCCAGCACCCGTTCACGGTGTGCGTCGGAATCGTGGCTGTAGCTGATGAAAACCTTGGTCATGGGTGTTTTTCATGCTGAGATTGGGATGAACCGATCATACCATTAATACCGAACATCGGTCTGAATGAGCCGTTTGCGGGGTAAGTAGGCAAAAACTTAAAAAAATAGTTGCACGCCCTAATAAGTTTTTATAGAATGCGCACCTTCAAAGCCGGCGTAGCTCAGTTGGTAGAGCAACTGACTTGTAATCAGTAGGTCCCGCGTTCGATTCGTGGTGCCGGCACCAAACAAATAAAAGGCTTACAGCGATGTAAGCCTTTTTTGTTTCCGCTTCCGCGAAAATGGCGGCCTACCATGCCACACACAGCCGCTGATTTGCCATAAGGTCATCATCTTCAACCGCCAAGCCCGACCTTTTCCGCGCCTGCCTTAGCCACTGGTTCTTTTCAGCACCCCCAGCATAATGGGTGGCAATTGCCCATTGTGTTTCACCGGGGCCAACCTCATGCCAACGCTGGCAACCGACGGGGCTGGGTTGGTCAGGTCGTGTTTTGTAGGGAACCCCGCCCAACGTCAAGCTGGCACTAATCACCGGAACAGTATTGCATGTACCAACAAACCACAGCATCAGCACCGCACCAGCAAGAAACATAAACGTTTTGGTCATGCGTCTTCCTTGATGTCAGCGGGAATCTTGGGCTTCAGGTTCTTTGCCAAACGCGCCTGAGCTTCCAGCACATATTTATCTTTCTCGTATTTCTCAGGAAAATCCGCAGCATCATAGGCTTTCAGGTGAATGTAGTGCGCCACGCCATCCACAAACCCCTCCTTATGCCCAGCAACATGCCCCGACAGATACGCCATGATCAACGCACCAAACCCAATGACCAGAATCAACAATACATCGACATTCTGGATCAGCCAGTCCAGCAACTGGCATATAACATCTTGCCCACAAGCCATCCCGAACTCCGCCACTAACCAATAAACCTGATTCCCTCCCTACAGCACTGACCAGACCATTATTTTTATTGAAATTACCCATCATAAACCAAACCTTTCAAATAGCCCCTTAAACTCTAGTCATTGATGCGCCCAAAAACAAGGCATATTACGGCCCCGAAAGCGGCAAAATGCGCTACCGGGTGTAGGTTTTGTTCGGCTTACCACATAAAATGACAAACCCATCATTGCCACAGCCCGCGCCATATCGAAAAAATATATATAGAACAACAATCTAAAACAAAATCGTTTTCTCAATAACTTGGCATATTTATTGTATGTATTTAGGTTGCGCAACTACCCGGAAGTGTAACCCATGACTACCATGCCAAAATCTCATACACATCAGCAAGCCTATTACGACCTCTTGATGCAGCACCGCCGTGGCAGTGCCAACGAACACCTGCTGGCACAAATGTACGCATCTGCCCTGTGCGGACAAGGCGCAATGCCGCTGTATCTCGGCCTACCGCTGGACATTTTCCGCACGCATGATGGAATACCATTTCCCCACCCTGCGGCAACTCCCCCTACCCGCACGCATACAGTCACTGGAATTTGCACGGATGCCGGAACTCGACGATCTGCGCACCCTACTCCAACAAAACCTGAGCCAGCCGCGCACCGAATCCGGCTGGATGACCGAAATCCTGTGCGCCGGATGCACGGGCAACGATCACCTCTGGCAAGACCTCGGATTGTGGTCGCGCAAAGATTTATCCGCGCTGATGCACGATAATTTCCGTCCCCTCGCAGAACGGAACACCCAAGACATGAAGTGGAAAAAATTCCTCTACAAGCAATTATGCATCGGCGAAGGCATTTACGTGTGCCGCGCCCCCTCCTGTGAAGTCTGTGTGGATTACGCCGCATGTTTCGGGGAATAGCCGCCTACCTCGGCCTTGCCATCGGTGATGCCTTGGGCGCAACCGTGGAATTCATGACCCCGGCTGAAATCCGCCACGAATACGGCGTGCACCAAAACATGATCGGCGGCGGCTGGCTGAAACTCAAAGCGGGCGAGATCACCGACGACACCGAAATGAGCCTTGCCTTGGGCAACGCCATCCTCAGCGCAGGCAAAGTCGAACCCACCAGTGTCGCCGAAGCCTTCAGCCAATGGATGCGCAGCAAACCCAAAGACATCGGCAACACCGTGCGCCGTGGCATCGTGCAATACCGCCGCACCGGACAAACCGACCATGCCGGAAAGCGAACACGATGCAGGCAATGGCGCGTGTATGCGCTGCCTGCCCGTCGCCCTCGTCACCCTGCACTCGTCATGGACAGACGTGCAAACCGCCTCCCGCCTGCAAGCCCATACCACCCACCACAACCCGGTATCAGACGCAGGCACAGAATGCATTATCCAGATGGTACAAGCCGCCATCCTCGGCGAACCGCTGGCAGAACTGGAATTGCTGGCACACGAACTGGTGCAAGCGTTACCCCGTATTTGAATACCGCCAACGCCGCCGCGACAACCCCAGCGGCTACATCGTCGATACCCTGCAAGCCGTGTTCCAGGCACTGTTCAGCACCGACAACTTTGAAGCCGCACTGGTCGATGTGGTCAACCGGGGCGGCGATGCCGACACCACGGGCGCAATCCTCGGCATGGTGGCAGGCGCACTGTACGGCATAGACAACATCCCCACCCGCTGGCTGGAACGGCTCGACCCCAACATCCGCGCCCAATGCACCCAACAAGCCCGCGCCCTTTACCAACTGGCACAACAAGGACACACCCCATGAGACTTTCCCGCAAAGACGAACACTCCATCACCGCGATGCTGTCACTGGCTGCCACTGACCGTTACGCCGCCCCCATCAGCCTCACCGAACTGTCGGAATCGCTGGGCATTTCTACTTCGTATCTGGAACACATCTTCAGCGGTCTGCGCAAACACGGCTTGGTGGAAGGCTTGCGCGGCGTCGGCGGCGGCTATCGGCTGGCACGCCCTGCGACACAAATCAGCATTGCCGACATCCTCTACGCCACCCACGCCCTGACAGATGAGGACACGCTGGAAAGCACGCTCGCAACCGTGGATGCACGCGGGCTGGAAGCCGCACAAGGTTGGGTCGGAACTCAGCCGCCGTATCCGCGACTTTCTCGGCGAACTCACCCTTGCCGATTTCGCCAGCACCAAACCCAGCAGCGTGTGGAAACAGCGCGAAGATTCCGTCAGCAATTACATCGCCACCATGTTTCCGCCGCACACGGTCTACAACAACAGTATGTCTGCTTAACGACAAGCCCAGCGCAAGCTGACCTGTGCCAAATCCTACAAAACCACTCGAACAATACAAAAAATCCTTAACAATCAACAATAAAACCACTTGGCACAGGCTTTGCAATATTCCCGTAAAGCACTTTACAACGGGAGATAACGAACCATGATCATACTGACTGACAACGCCCAGAAAGCCCTCGGACGCTTCATTCAAGGCGCAGACAAATCCATCGCTGGCCTGCGCATTGGCGTTTCCGGCGGCGGCTGTTCCGGCTTGCAATATTCCATGAGCCTGGTCGAAGCCAAAGCCGACGGCGACCTCGAAGTGCCATTCCCTGCACTGACCGTCTTCGTTGACCCCGAAAGTGCGCCGAAACTGGAAGGCTTAACCGTGGATTTCATCGACGGTATCGACGGCAGCGGTTTCAAGTTTGAAAACCCCAATGCCACCAATAGCTGCGGTTGCGGCAAATCATTCGCTGCCTGATTCACGACGCCACGCCAACAGGAGACCCAAGCCATGTGGGATTATTCAGAAAAGGTACAAGACCATTTTTTCAACCCGCGTAACGCTGGTGCAGTCGCACAAGCCAATGCCACTGGCGATGTGGGTTCACTCAGTTGCGGCGACGCGCTACGCCTGACCCTCAAGGTCAACCCGGAAACCGACATTATCGAAGATGCGGGTTTTCAGACGTTTGGCTGCGGTTCGGCGGTCGCCTCCAGCTCTGCGCTGACCGAAATGGTCAAGGGCATGACGGTGGATGATGCGCTGAAAATTTCCAACCAAGACATCGCCGACTACCTCGACGGTTTGCCGCCGGAAAAGATGCACTGCTCGGTGATGGGGCGCGAAGCCTTGCAAGCCGCCGTCGCTAATTACCGTGGCGAAGAGTGGAAAGACGACCACGAAGAAGGCGCGTTGATCTGCAAATGCTTCGCGGTGGATGCGGTGTTGATCGAAGAAACCATTCGTGCCAATAACCTCAGCACGGTGGAAGAAGTCACCTTCTACACCAAAGCCGGTGGCGGTTGTTCCGCGTGTTTTGAAGGCATCGAAGAAATCCTCAACAAAGTCATGCTGGAACGCGATGAGGAAGAAGTCGTCGCACCACCACCCGAACCCGTCAAGCCTGCCAAAGCACCGCTGACCAACCTGCAACGGATGCGCCGCATCGAACACACGCTGGAAGCGATCCGCCCGCAATTGCAAGCCGACCGGGGCGACATCGAACTGGTGGAAGTCGATTTCGACAAGAAAATCGCCTTCGTTAACCTGAGTGGTGCGTGTTCCGGTTGCCAGATGGCAGCGGCTACCTTGGGTGGCGTGCAACAGCGCGTCATGGAAGATTTGGGTGAATTCATCCGCGTATTGCCTGCGACTGAAATGGGCAAGTTTTAAGGAGTGGTGTTATGAGTGAAGGTATTTATCTCGATAACAATGCGACTACGATGGTGTCGCCGGAAGTCGTGCAAGCCATGCTGCCGTATTTCACCGAGCAGTTCGGCAACCCGTCTTCCATCCACCAGTTCGGCAACAAGGTTGGGCTGGCGATTAAAGCTGCCCGCAAGCAAGTGCAAAAGCTGCTGGGTGCGGAACACGATTCCGAGATCGTTTTCACCTCGTGCGGCACCGAATCCGATTCCACCGCGATCCTCTCTGCCCTCAAAGCGCAGCCGGAACGCAAGGAAATCATCACCACCGTGGTTGAGCATCCTGCCATCCTGACGCTGTGCGAAAATCTGGAAAAAGACGGCTACACCGTGCATTACCTCAAGGTGGACGGCAAAGGGCGGCTGGATCTGGATGAATACGCCAAGCTGCTCACCGACAACGTGGCGATTGTGTCCGCGATGTGGGCGAACAACGAAAGCGGCACGTATTTCCCCGTGGTGGAAATGGCTGAAATGGCGAACGCGGCGGGCATCATGTTCCACACTGATGCGGTGCAAGCGGTCGGCAAGATTCCGATGAGTTTGAAAGACACCAAGATCGACATGCTGTCGGTGTCGGGGCATAAATTGCACGCGCCGAAAGGCATTGGTGTGCTGTATTTGCGCCGGGGTACACGCTTCCGTCCGCTGTTGCGCGGTGGGCATCAGGAACGTGGGCGGCGTGCGGGCACGGAAAATGCGGCTTCCATCGTCGCGCTGGGCAAAGCGGCTGAAATGGCGCTGGAGCATATGGAGCACGAAAACATTTGCGTGCGTGCCATGCGTGACCGTCTCAAGGAAGGCTTGCTGGCTGCCATCCCCAACTGTTTCGTGACCGGCGACCCGGACAATTGCTTGCCGAATACGCTCAATATCGCGTTTGAATACATCGAAGGCGAAGCGATTTTGCTGATGCTCAACAAGCAAGGCATCGCGGCTTCCAGCGGTTCGGCGTGTACGTCTGGCTCACTCGAACCGTCGCACGTGATGCGGGCAATGGGCATTCCTTATACGGCTGCGCATGGCACGATCCGCTTCTCGCTGTCGCGCTACAACAATATGCCCGAAATCGAGAAGGTCATCGCTGCTGTTCCGCCGATTATTGCGCAACTGCGCAAGCTGTCGCCGTATTGGGATGCTGCCAATAATGTGCCAGTGGAAGAACCGGAAAAGGCGTTTGCTCCGGCGTATGCCTGAAGACCCTCACCCCCCAGCCCCCTCTCCCAGAGGTAGAGGGGGTGTAAGAGATTGTTTTGTATCGGAGATGACATGGATATTGCTCAAATTCAACCCGGTGACATGGTGTTTGCTGCTGCCGACTTGTTCAGTGACGGCGAAATTCCGGGCTACGCCGAAGGTGCGCTGGTCGTCAAAGCGGGTACTCGCGGCGTGCTGATCAATACCGGGCATTATGAGGAATACCCGGATGTGGAGTTTTATCTGGTGCAGTTTGAGGATGAGAGTGGGACGTTGGGGCTTTCGCTGGGGTGTTGGGCGGAGGAGCTAAAAATTCTGGAATCCTGAAATGAGGCTTACTCATTCTTTGACAATCTGTCCAAGCTTCCAAAGTGCAGATACTACTCTAACGCTCCCCTCATCTTTCGTGGCTGGCTCTTCATGCAGTTGATCCCCCATTGTTTTTTGGATTTCAGACCATAAACTCCTGTGTGAGATATTCGGGTTTTGTTCGAGTAGGTGGATAGCTAGCAGAGCATATACCCCATTTTTTGAGTATTTCGTCAGCACATCCTGAAGCGATATTTGCTGGAATGGAATTTTCGTGTTTTGAATTCTTCCTAGTTGATAGAGAGTTCTAGCCCCATTTTTAGGACATGCTTTAGTTCCAGAATTATGACTTTGCCCACCCAGTTCTTGATAGGCTGCATACCATGCATCATTCCATTCAAGACCAATTTCAACTTTGTTAATCGTCTTTTGAACCCATTTGTTGATATTTATATGAAAAAGAACATCTGATGACATTTTTCCACCTCATTGAAACTAAAGAAGAAAGCTATAAAGCTCATTCACGTCCATTTCCAACCCAACCGATTCCAGCGTGAATTTCTGCCCTTCGGTGTAAATCTCTTTGCCCCATTCGCTGCGGCGACGGTAAATCTCAACGTATGGAACTTCCTGCGAACACAGCACGTATTCTTGCAACGCCGGAATCAGGCGATAGGCTGCCAGTTTTTCGGTGCGATCTTTGCGGGCGGTGGCATCCGACAGGACTTCCACAATCAGGCACGGGGATGTGTTGTAGTAAGTCGCGGTTTCTTCTTCGCAAGTGACTTGTACATCAGGGTAGTAATAGCGGGTATCGCCAATGGTTTCGATCCCTACCTTCATGTCGGACTGGAAAACTTCGCAACGAGTACCTTTCAGGTGCAAGGACAAGCTGACAAAGAAATTACCCGCAACCCGATTATGCCCACGGCTTGCACCCGCCATTGCATAGATTTCTCCGTTGACGTATTCGTACTTTTCCCCATCAGCACGATCATTTTCGCCCAGCAAATAATCTTCCGGGGAAATGTAGGCAGATTTTGGCAATGCGCCCATGTAAGCGTCTCCTGAGTTTGGTTTCATGCCTTGCTTGCTTTTCCAAGAATAGCATGAAACATTCAGGCTATCCTTATGCCACATTGCCACGCCAACCCTTATGACACATGTAGTCTGCCAGTTTTCCCAGCTAACCCAACAGTTTGACACCAAAACCGTATTTGCGGGGCTTTCCTCCACCCTGACCGACGGATTGACCGGGCTGGTCGGACGCAACGGGCAAGGCAAATCAGTCTTGCTTGCCCTGCTCGCGCAAGATTTCCCACCCACTAGCGGCAGTATCCGCTGGCTTGTGCCGTTCTATTGGGTGCGGCAACTGCAACGCCTGCAAGGTTTGCGTCTGGCGGATGCTCTCGGCGTTGGCACGTTGTATGACTGTTTCGAGCGCATCCAGTCCGGTGAAGCCAGCGCGGAAGATTTTGCGCAGGTCGAAGATCGTTGGCATCTGCCCGCCTTGTGGGAACAGGAACTGCATGAAGCGGGTCTGGATTTGCCCCTGTCGACACCCGTCCAACATCTGAGCGGTGGCGAACAAACCCGGCTGGCGTTGTGCCGTGCGTTTCTGCAACCTGATCACTACCTGCTGCTGGACGAACCCAGCAACCATCTGGATACCGAAGGTCGCCAGTGGCTATTGGCAAAGCTGACCCAACACCCGGCGGGCGCATTGGTCGCCACCCATGACCGCGAATTGCTGCAACAGGTGGAACGGATTCTGGAACTGGATCAGCACGGCCTGAACGAATACGGCGGCAATTACGCCATCTACCACACCATCCGCGATGCCCAAGTTGCCGCCACCGAACAGCAACTGGCAACGCTCAAACGCAACCGCCAGCAACAGAAACTGGAACAACAAGCTGCGTTGGAAAAATCCGCCCATCGCCGCAAACAGGGTGAACGCCAACGCCATTCCGGTTCGCAAAGCAAACTGCTGATGGATGCGCAACAGGATCGCTCAGAAAGCACGCTGGCCAAACTCAAGCAACAACACCAGCAACGCGCCGAACAGTTGGCATCCGAATTGGGTGCATACCCAGACCCGACTGGAAATCATCAAACCGCAAACCTTACGCTCTCGCCCCCGCGACAGCCGCACATCACAGCCTGTGCCTGCATCTCTCCGAACTGGTGTTGCCTTACGTACACCATGCGCCGCTGACCCTCACCGTACAGCAGGGCGAACGCTGGCATATCCAAGGCAGGAATGGTTCTGGCAAATCCACCCTGCTGCGCGTCATTGCCGGACTGGAACAGCCCATTTCAGGTGTTTGCGAGGTGCATGGACGTTGCGTGTATCTGGATCAGCATTTCAGCCTGCTGGATGAACACGAATCCGCGCTAACCAACCTGCAACGCCTGCACCCTGACAGCAGCGAAACCCTACTACGTACCGAACTGGCGGGGTTACGGATGCGCGGCGACAAGGCATTGCAACCGCTGAAGGAACTGAGCGGTGGCGAACGTTTAAAAGTAGCCTTGCTGGCAGTGCTGGTGGGTGAGAATGCCCCCACCTTGCTGTTGCTGGATGAACCCGACAATCATCTTGATCTGGACTCTCGCCTCTTGCTGGAACAAACGCTGGCGGATTATCCCGGCGCATTGCTGGTGGTGTCACACGATCCGGCGTTTATTGCCGCACTGGATGTTTCGGCGAGCCTCACGTTAAGCGCCTGACCTGAATACAGCAGCCACTTGACCTTGCGCGTGGCAATCGCCTCCTTTTTCGACCTCATGGTAAGACGTGCGCCAAAACCCCGCCACGTCCTGCGTAATCTGCAACGGCCTACCGCCGGAGACAGCAGATGCTGCCATGATGTGCCGGTGGAAGAACGAGAAAGCGTGTGAAAGCTAACGACCGCTAATCCCGCGATTTAAAGCGTTGCACCGACTTTTTCGCCTGCTTGTAAAAACGCCCCAACGCCCGATCCTGCTCGCGTCGTTCCGCGACTGAACCGCTGTTGCGTGCCTGTTCTGCCAGCAACTTGTGGTAATTGTCCAGCCGCCGTTGCTCCAACTCGCCAGTCTCGACAGCTTGCCTGACGGCGCACCCCGGTTCAGCCAGATGCTGGCAGTCGTGGAAGTGGCATTGTCGCGCAAGCTGTTCAATATCGGCGAAAGTGGCCTGAATCCCTTCCTCGCAATCCACCATTTGCAACTCGCGCATTCCCGGCGTATCCAGCAGGATGCCGCCGCCCTGCAAACGGTGCAGGCTGCGGGAGGTGGTGGTGTGGCGACCCTTGCTGTCCTTTTCCCGAATGGGCGCGGTCGCCTGCCCGTCATCCCCTTGCAGGCTGTTGAGGAGGGTGGATTTGCCCACGCCGGATGAACCCAGCAAGGCAACGGTTTGCCCACTGCTGCACCACATGGCCAGTGCCGCAACATCCTGCGCATCGGTGGCATTGATGACCTCAATCGGCAAGCGGGGGTAAGGCTTGCGGAGCGCATCCACATACACCGACGTATCCGCACACAAATCTTTCTTGGTCAGCACCACCACCGCCTCAATCGCAGCTTCCGCCGCCAACGCCAGATAGCGTTCCAGCCGGTTGAGGCTGAATTCCTCATTGCAGGAAGTCACCACAAACAGCGTGTCGATATTGGCGGCAAGCAGTTGCAGCACCGCTTCACTGCCTGCACTGCGGCGTTTGATCAGCGTTTTGCGTTCCAGCAGGTGCAGCGGCTGCAAGTCCCTGTCCAGCAGCAGCCAGTCGCCGACGGTGGGGTGATTTTCAGGCGGATTCGTGCCGCCACGGATAGGTGGAAAGCTGGAGCGGATTGCGCCTGCCCTTGCGCATCCAAGCCCGAGGCATTCAATCAGGTTGCGTTGTACGCCAGTGACCCGGAACGGCAAGCTGGTTTCGAGGGTTTCCAGTGTCAGTTGTGACTGGAAAAAATGATTCCATCCCAGTTCGTGGAGATGTGTGATTTGCATGGCTGTATTCCCAATAAGCAAAATCAAAACACACGCCTGTTGTCAGGCGCGGGATTATTGGGGATTCGGCAGAATCCCGGCACAGACCGGGACGCAAAGAGATCAGAAGATCAGCGTTTCGCGGCCTGTGCAACGTGGTAAACAATCATGGACAAGCTCCTTCTGATGATGGGTAGGAATGGGAAAAGTATAGCATTATCTACCGTTCAGCTTGATAGAAAAGGATAAAAACTGTGCTACATTCAGCATTCATATTTCCCCCAACTTGCAGGAGAGTATTGATGCGTATCACCGCCAAAGCCTTGTTTATCGGTCTGTTTATTGTGTTGCTGCACGGCTGTGCCACCATGGAACAGACTACCACCAAACCCGGTGTGAACCCCTTCCCAAACAACCCAGACCGATTGCCACATCGTCTATGACGCAGGCAGCAGTGGCACACGCCTGTATATCTATCAACAACAAGGCAAGGCATGGGAGGAACACGCAGGCCCCAAGGTCAGTGCGCTGGCTGACCCGGTGCGTTCCATCCGGGGCAAAAGTCCCCGCGATCTGGATGCGGTCACTACCGAAGTCGTTGCCGCACTGGACAGTATCCAGCAGGATGGGCCGCTGAAAGATGGCAAACCCAAATGGCAAGCGTTTGACTGGAGCAAGCAATGTCGTCTGGTTTCTGCCAATGTGTTTGCCACTGCCGGTATGCGCATTGCCGAACAGGAAAACCGTGCTGCCAGTGCCACCTTATGGAGCACCCTGAAACAAAAGCTGCAAGCCAGGGTAGGTAGCAACGTGGCAGTGAATGCACGCACACTGACCGGCTTTGAAGAAGGCTTGTATGCCTGGCTGGCAGCCCGCTCAGAACAAAAGGACAACCAGTTTGGCATTGTCGAAATGGGCGGGGCGTCGACCCAGATTGCCTTCCCCTGCACCCAGTGCAACGCCGCTGATGAAACAGTGAAAACCGTGCTGGTGGATGGCAAGCCGCTGCAAATGTACAGCTATTCCTTCCTCGGACTGGGGCAGGATGAAGCGCCGAAATCATTGGGTATGGCTTCCGCCTGTGCATACGGTGTCAAAACCGTCATGCCAACCTGGCAGGAAAGCATGTGCGCACAAAGTATGCGCCTGACCGACAAGCTGGGCATCCGTGACCCTTACAACTTCGCAGGCAATCAGCGTGGGGCGCACGAACAGGTTCCCAGCCGCTTGGCGGATGCCGGAAAATGGTATCTGACCGGGGCATTCAACTACATGGATGATAAAAATATCGACACCTGTTGCGGTGGCACGGACAAGTGCTTTGAAGAACAGACATCCTGCTTCCGTGCAGTTTACCTGAAGGAATACCTGCGCAATCTGGACGTGCCTGCCGATTCGGCAAAAATGGATGTCAGTTGGACACGGGGTGCGGTGCAATGCACAGCAGATGATTGCCTGCAACAAGCCAAACCACCCGCCTGTGACTGGACAAACAAGGGATGCCTGCAATAGGCAAACAGCCTCAGGGGATGCGCTTTGCACGCATCCCCTATTTTTCTCAAAGGCAGTAAAGCTGGATCTGTACAGTGCACCCTTCGATATCCGCCGCGACCGGCCTGACACTTGCAGGGCAGCGGCACGGCTGATCCGCTTGCAGCTTGAATTGCCACCTGCGCTTGCTGCGCTGAAGGAGGCTTACCGGCTGGACAACCTGTTCGTCAGCAAGTCGCCGTCGGCTGATTAATGTCAGCCTCTGACCCGCGTTACGGCAAAAGTCAGCACTATCGCCACCAATAATAGCGCAACCGCTGCCCCCACGTTGTCCAGCGCAGTGGGGGCAAACAGCAAAGCCAGCCCAAGTTCCAGCATCATCAGCCCCGACAGCAGCTTGAGGGTGCGCCCCTCCCTTACCGACAGCTTGCGTGAACCCAGGGTAATGACAAACAGCATGACGATGACCAGCAAGGGGATCACGTAAATCAGGTTATACAACGCCAGCCAGGCGTAATAAGCGGCTGGTGCCAATTCGTGCAGGGTCAGGATACGGGTGAACACCATCGGGAAACCTGCCGTACACAGCAGCTCATAGCTGTTGGCTGCCACCGCCAGCACCACCGTCCCCACCAGCATGACCGCCAGGGAATCGGCATTAAGCAGGCCGCGCATACGCCGGAACAACCCCGGCTTGGCCTGTTCTGGGATGCTCAGGGTGACTCCCTGCCTGAACCAGAAATAATCCTTGATATTGATCAGCGCGATCACGACCGCCAGCACGCCCGCCGCCAGCGTCACCCCCTGCATCTGGCCCACCAACCTGAAGGCATTCAGCCACGCTGCCATGAACAGGAAGTAAATCAGCCCGGAAAACAGCACGAAGGTTCCCCCGATCAGCAGCATCCGCGCCCGGCTGCGGGCGTGCGCCAGCAGGCTGAGCAGGAACAGCAGGATGAAAAAGGCGCAAGGGTTGAAGGAATCCACCCCAGCCAGAATGACGGTCATGGCTGGCAACGACAGGGTTTGCGGATCGACTTCCCCCAGCCAAGGAAGGCTCACGGGTTGCGTGGCGCTGCTTTTGCCTATTGCCTGCGCTGTTGTTCCCCGGCTTGCCTGTTCGCGGCGGTAACACTGCTCCAGTTGCGCCGTCAGGAACGCCCCTGAGCTGGTGTCCCCGCCATAGCCGCTAACCATCGCCCCGCAGAACAGGAAGCCCGGCACGGCACGTGCTTCTTCGCCCACTGCCGCCGCCATCTGCATGTACTGCTCAAGGTTTTCCGGGTGGCTGGCAACTTCCAGCGAATGCAGCTTCAGCCACGGGTAACGCTGCGGTAGTGCTTCGATGAAAGGCCGCGCCTCTTGGCAGTGTGGACAGGAGGCGCTCCAGAAAAAGTAGAGGTGGATTTCAGGCTTGCCAGCCGCATCGGTTGCAACCCAGAGAATATCTTGCGCCTTTGGCGTGGCTGCCAGAGGCGCGTTTGGCGGCAACCACCAGACAACGATGCCCAGTATTAGCCACCAACAGATTTTGCGCATCAGTCCGGTTTTCATCTTGGCTATCTCCAATGCTACCCCTCAAGTATAGCGCTTGAGTGGCAGGCAGAGACGCAATACGGCTATCATCACCATCGAAGTGCAACGCATCAGCAAGTCGCCGTTTTCCGGCACAGCCAACACAGGAGGTACGCATGACCGACCCAACCAAACTGACCAGCATTGACGCTTACCTGTTGTCGGTCACGCCTGAAGTTCGCACCATCCTTGTCAGCATCCGGGAACTGATCCAACACAACGTGCCCGATGCTCAGGAAACCATCAGCTACCAAATGCCCGCATTCAAGCGCAAACGCACCTTCATCTACTTTGCGGCTTTCCAGCAGCATATCGGTATTTATCCGCCCGTCAAACACGATGAAGCCTTGCTCAAGGAACTGCTGCCTTTCCGCAATGCCAAGGGCAATTTGAAATTCCCGCTCAACCAGCCGATCCCTTATGAACTCATCGGCAGGGTGGCGACAGCCCTTGCGCAAGACTACGGATAAGTAAGCACATGCCTGAAGTTAACACCAGCCGCATCCGCGCTTTCGCCACATCCGCTGACTTTTGGGAATGGCTGGAAGCCAACCACGCCAGCAGAACCGGAGCTTTGGCTGAAGATTTATAAGAAAGCCTCCGGCTCAACCCAGCGTTGACTGGAATGAGGCGGTGATCGAAGCCCTTTGCTGGGGCTGGATTGATGGCGTCAAGAAATCGCTGGACGATGAAGCTTTCCTGCAACGTTTCACCCCGCGCCGGGCGGGCAGCAACTGGTCAAAACGCAACCGCGAACACGTCGAACGCTTGCTCGCAGCAGGCCGTATGCAGCCGCCCGGCATGATTCATGTGGAAGCTGCCCAAGCGGACGGTCGCTGGGAAGCGGCCTATGCTCCCGCCAGCGAAATGACTCTGCCGGACGATTTCATGGCAGCACTGGCAGAACGCCCTGCTGCACAGGCCTTTTTCGCCACCCTGAACAAACAGAATCTTTACGCCATCGGCTACCGCCTGCAAACCGCCAAGAAACCGGAAACCCGCCAGAAACGCTTCAAGCAGTTTCTCGACATGCTGGAGAAGGGTGAAAAGCTGTATTGAAATATCTGTTTATTTGCATCTTCAGTATTTACTGTTCGTTCCAGCCCTTGCCACTGAAAATCTTCGGCACACACTTTTCAATGCGGGTAGTTCGGGTTGTTGATTGTTTCGCCGAGGTGAAATGCAACAGATAACCGCGTTGCCGCCCCGGTGTGAGTGCGGCGAAAGCTTGTGCAAAAGCGGGGTTTGCAGCAAACAGTTGGGTCAGTTCTTCAGGATATTCCAGTGGCACATCAGGGCTAGCATCCGCTTTCCTTCCGGCGCTTTCAAGCACTATGGCCTCCTGAATGTAGGCAGGAATCGCGTGTTTCAGTGCGGCAATGGATTGCGTATCCGTGAAACGCATGTAACGGGCGAAGCGGGAGTTTTCACCGGGTTTTTCCAGAATATTTTCGGGGTCTTGCATCTCCGAGCCACGAAAAAAGGAAAGGGTCACGCTATCCTTCAGCGCACTCAGCAGCAGGATGTTTTTGCCAGCGTGCGTGTAGCAGGGAATGCTCCATTTTATTTCTTCGGTTAAACCGGATGCCTGCACGATTTCCCGCAGTAAGCGAAGTTCCACCGTCCAAGGGTGTACCTTGCACTGAGGTGTGCCGCCGAACGCGCAGCGGCCACAACCGCTTTGCAGGTATTGATCGACGTTTGCGGGTTTGATCGTCATGCCGTAGAGCCTCTTTACTCAGGAAATTTGATCCGGGCCATGTAATACGCATTGACGTACTGACCAGCACGCAAGGCAAACTGCCGTGCTTCACCTTCAATCTCGAAACCGTGTTTCTGATACAGATGGATGGCGGCGGCATTGTCGGTAAAAACCGTCAATTCCAACCTGTGAACCCCTAGCCAGTTTTCAGCCAGATCAATCACGGCTGCCAGCAGTTGGCTACCAATTCCCTGACGCTGATAGTCCTGATGTACTGCCATCCCTACCCTGCCAATATGCCGCAGACGCGGACGTTGGAGATATTCAACACCGCTCTGCCCCACAATAACACCGGAGGATTCAGCGACCAGACCGTAAAAATTATCCGGCAAATTCGCCAATCGCTTTTCCCATTGCGTCAGCGAGGGATAAGGTAGCTGCAACGTGCCGCCATAAACCGTGGGGCTGCTGTACAAAGCCTTGAGTTGTTCGGCATCGTGTGCTTCCTGCCGACGGATGATGATGTCCATACAAATCTCCTTACAGACTAACCCTGTCCAGCCAAACTAACCGCCAGCACCTGATTTTCCCGTGGCAACAGATGCCGGATGCTACATTTTCATGTAAACGCCGCCTGCTTCCAGTTCATCCAGCATTTGCGCCAGCCGCTTCAGCTTGGTTTCTTCCCGTTTCGCCTTGGCAATCCAGCCGAGGTAATCGTTCTGCTGGTAGGCGGGGCGAGCGTGGTAAGCGTCCATCAAACTGCGTTCGACCAAGGCTTCTTGCACGAAGTCGGGCATGGGGTGTTTGGGGCGTTTTAGGTTGGAGAAGTCGCTATCCATCTCTGCCTCGTTTCCCTTGGTAAACCATTTTTAGCCTCTGTCATAGATTGAGCTAGTTGCCGTTCCATGATTAAACTTTATGTCGTTGTGAATACTGTTCAAGTCGCCGAAAGCGATAATCCTGCGCCAAGTTAGACTCAGACGTGGCAATAGCCGTCAGGCATTGGTTTAACTCCTTAGGAATCCAAGGTTGGTTATCAATAATTGCGTCCAAGAGGCGTAATGTATCCACCGGAAAGCGTTTTGATAAATCAGATTCATGTAACAAATGAACAAGGTAATGCGGATGCTCAATCGGTTGTAGCCAGTCTTGGACTGCTGAAAGCGCGGAGGGAAACTCACTGCGTGCAGCAATGCTCATGCGTGCAAGAGACTCTGCAATTCCATTTGAGGCGAGATCACGCGACTTAGGCCAAATGTGTTGCCAGAATGGTTGGATACGGTTTCTCCAATACTCTTCTCGCTGTTCCCCAGAGCCTTCAAGTGCCTGAGAAAGCGCTTGTGCTGCCTCTCGCAAGCCCTCTTGAGGCAACGCCCCAATGGCCGTCTGAAAATCTTGGGTCGTATAGCTGCTAACTGGGTCTAATGCCGCATACGTTAGGAAGGCAGCGAATTGGCGGCTGTGCTCGCCAAGCTCTGTGTAGTGATGAGCAGTTTGGAGAAATTGTGATTTGAAATTAATGAGCAACGGTCGGTATAGACGTGGTGACCACAGAAATCCCTCCCAAACCGCTTTTGCTTCGGAGGGATAAGTCTCCCAGTCGAACAAGGGTAACAGATACGTTTCTGTCCAGCGAGGGTCTACTCGGAACAATGCAATCAACCTTGATGCCAACAGTACCCGACCGTAGCGAAACTGTTCATTCTTCGTATCGCAAAGTTGGGCAAAAAATGGCTCAATGTCGTTCGGCAAGGTGTCGTTGTCGTTCGGTTCGCGCTTAAACCATAGGTTTAACAGAGCCATCGTGACATGACCAACTGGATGATTAATAGCTCTAGTGACAGACTGATCAGTGTCGATAGTATCCTTATGTGGCAGCCTCAATATACGTTGACACAAGGTTAAAAGAATCGTTTCGTGCCGATCAATTGACTTAGATGCAGCTTCTAGCCACCAAGTAACGCTGTGTGCAATCTCCTGAAGATTTTCATCTGAAATGGTTTGTACCAGTGGAGCTGCAAATCGCCATGACCTCTCCACTTTACCTACCTCGCTCCAAGCTTGCAGCGCTTCTCTCCAACGTTCTACAGGCCACACCCCTTCTTGAACAAGGTCGCACAAGGCGTAAAAGCTATGAAAAAAACGGGTACGGCAGATTTCTCGCCAAGTATCTTCGTAAAATGGGCGTTTTTCAGGCAGCGGTTGCTTGAGCCATTTGACTAGTTCCCTCCGTTTTCTTGGTGCAATATCAATGTCACGCCTTTCTTCGTAATCAGGGTCTCCGGTGCCACTCATCCAATGCGAAAACTCGTCACTTTCGTTGCTAGCCAACTTCCAAGCAGGATTAGCTATTGACAAGTCGGTGAAATGCTGAAAAGCGGACTCACCGAGTGTTCTTCCGCTTTCTTTGAGCTTGGCGAGGTGAAGCCAAACGGAGCGCTCCATCAGCGACTGCCAGCGCTCCGCCTCAAGGTCATTCCGGTACATTGCACGTGGCGGCCCGGCAAGAATAGCCTCTTCCAGTTTAGTCCCTGCCACTGGCGACAGGTTTGTGCCCTGCAATACCAGCAGCCGCATTGTTTCCCGTTGTGTGCCCACAGACCATAGCCACCATGCATCGTTGTTTATAAGCCAATCCACCCATTGGTCAGACGCGATGCAGCCATCATGGCTGGCGGCAAACAGAGCTAATCGCTTGAACGTCGGATAGGGTATATCAAACCAATCTAATGCGATATGTGTTGCTCGTTTTGAATCGTATTCCCGTATCACCTGCCACGAATCCCGCAGTAACTCAATCAGCACCACCCAGTCACGAAAACCCCGGTTCTGCCAATGCGAGCTGATTGACGGCAAATCCCAATGTGAACGATCACTTTGATCATCAGCTTCGCCCAACTCACGAAGTAAATCCAAGGCATCGCGCAGCAGTTGTTGAAAGTCATCCTTCAGTACTGGCAGAGCTTTACTCCAGTGTTCACTAGCCAAATCGTGGAGGGATGAATGTACATAATCAGCGGTCAGCACCAACTCCCAGTCCACCAGTTGCCCTAGCCTTTCGGGCATATCGGAATCCTCATCATGCCAGCGAAAAGGCTTTTTCAACAGAAACTTAGGACATAATAATTCGCGTAATTCTAGACGCAGAGTGGTAGTTAATCCGTCACGTTTCAGCCGATCTTTCCATCGGTAGAAATCCAATTCGTGCCACGGGGATTTTACTCGACCAGTTAGGAGAAAACGCCACAGTGTTTTCATCAGAGGTTCCGGGATAGCGTTCGGAGCGTTTTTGCGAATCTCCTCTAACTCGTTCATCTTGCCTGTCTGCTCAAGACGTGCAAAGTGGTTCAGCTTGTCTTCAATCAACCAAGACCAGCGGTCATGCAACTGACCTCCATACTGTGCCAACCAAATTATCAATGATGGATCGTTCAGATGCCGTACCAGCCAGTGAGCCAGATTAAACATCACATCATCCCATTGGCTATTAGTTGCTCCCCCGGATACCAGACACATTCGTGGTGCGTGGGTATAGGACGTAGGGCGGCGAAGCAAACTGAATCGGAGTTTTTCGTCTACTTTAGTAGGCGGAGGAACACCGAAACGGGTTAAATCACCTTGTTGATAACGATCCTCTAAAAATACGTCCAACCACGCCAATGGTGGTACAGGGTTAAAATCAGCAAAACGTCTAGCTGGTACTCCAGACTCGTGCGATAAAGCCCAGAGCATTCGACCAACGAAATCGTCCTGCTGCGTGCTGGCTGATGGATGCGCGAGTGCGTGGCTGACTACAATACGCTCCTTACCAAGGATACCGTCACGATAAGTTTCGGCCCAAACTTTCAAAGTGTTATGTAGTGCCGAATGATCATGAGTTCCTGATGGCACTTCGTAGAGGATAGGAGTTACCCCTTTGGCTTCCCATTCTATGGTTTTACTGTGCGCTTGCCCAAGTCCGTAGTCACCAAACGCAAAGGCTTGTGGTGTCGCTTCTCCAAGCATTCGGTCAGCGGCCAATGCATCCATCATGTAACGCAATACCGGATCATTAATGCTATAACCGACAAAACATACGACGTAATTACGGAACAATTCACTGACAAATCGAGCAGCCCAACGTTCCGTCAAGTAGGCTAAACCGAAGTCACCGCTGGTAAACACTAGCCGATGCAGCGCAGTATCATCTGCTTTCTTTGGCAGAAGACCGTGTAGATAAACTAGCCCATTCCAACGACTATTCTTAGGAATAGGAAGCATAGGAGCTGAAAAGGTAGAAAGCTCCTGTTTGGTTCGCTTAGCCACATGCTCGAAAATACGATCAAAATTGGTAGTCACCATCCGTAGAACACCTTCACGGTTGCGTGCCAATTGCAATAGTGCGGTGTGAGTATCAGTTGCTCCCTTGATTCGTAAGTTGGGCTTTAAAGCTTTCGCTACCGCAGTGCGGACAGCAATGCGCTGACCTGGGATACGCCTCTCCAAAAGATCCAACATAGCATCGAACTGATTCCTATCGTAGGCATCCTTTTCGATAACAGTGGAGGTAGTACCAACCAAGCGGTAAATTTCATCCACTAGCCCTTTAAACCCAGGCAAACCAGCCGGATAGGAAATCCCTGCACCGCAGAAAAATACGACTCGACCTTCCTCGTGTGCCTGCAACAGTGCATCGGGGATATCTGGACCTTTCGCTACGAATTGCATCTGGCTTGTTTTCCTGAGTTTTATTTCAAATAACGGTAGAAGCATATAACTTCATAATAAACACATATTTTGATTAATTTACAAACAAAAGTATATGGATTGTGCAATTCAATAACCACAATCAGCGATTTTTTAAAGTGCAAATTTCCAGCACTCCAGTTTTACTCACAATACCCCTTAAATTGGCAATGAATTCCTGTTTTCGCTATATTTAACCAATCGGTTAATTAAAAGGAACAGACATTGCCACCCGACACCCTCAGCCTCACCTTCGCCGCACTCGCCGACCCCACACGCCGTGCCATCCTCGCCCGTCTGAGCAGCGGGGAAGCATCCGCCACGGAACTGGCGGAACCCTTCCACATCAGCGCCCCCGCCATCACCAAACACCTGAAAGTGCTGGAACGCGCCGGGCTGATTTCGCGCAGCAAACAAGCACAATTCCGCCCCTGCAAGCTGGAGCCACAAGCTTTGCAGCAAGCCAGCACCTTTCTGGAACAATACCGCCAGTGCTGGGAGCAGAGCCTCGACCGGCTGGATGCTTATTTGCAGGAACTGCAAGCAAAGGAGCTGTGTAATGCAGACTGACATAGCCGCACAGGAAATCACCATCACCCGCCTGTTCAACGCGCCGCGCGAACTGGTGTGGAAAGTCTGGACAGACCCGTATCACCTGCAACGCTGGTGGGGGCCGCACGGCTTCGTCAACACCGATTGCGCCATCCAGTTACAGGTCGGCGGCGTGATGCGCCTGAACATGCACGCGCCGGACGGCAAGGTTTACCCCTGCCAAGGCACTTTCCGCGAAATCACCGCACCCGAACGGCTGGTCTACGACGGCGACCCGACAGCCGATCACGCCTGCGGAGCCGGTTTGCCGCCCAACGCCACGGTCACGATTACGTTTACCGAACAGGGCGACCAGACCCTGCTCACCTTACACACCCGTTTCGCCTGCCACCGAACGTTTGCAGGCAGCGGCAGAAGCAGGCTTTGTGATCGGCTGGGAAACCACCCTCGAACGCCTCGCCGATTACTTCATCACTCAAAACCACCAAGGAGACACCCCATGAGTTACGTAGACGGATTTGTATTACCCGTTCCCGAAAATCGTCTGGATGACTACCGCGTGATGGCGCAGGCAGCAGGCGACATCTGGATGGAACACGGCGCACTCGCTTACAAAGAATGCGTGGGCGAAGACCTGAATTCCACCTTTGCCAACGGCGCTTTCCCCAAAATCGCCGGGGCGCAGGAAGGTGAAACCGTCATTTTGGCCTTCATCATTTTCCAATCCCGCGAACACCGCGATGCAGTGAACGCCAAAGTCCACCAAGACCCACGGATGCAGTGCGGCGATATGAAAGATTTGCCGTTCGATTGCAACCGCATGAATTACGGCGGCTTCACCACGCTGGTCGATTTATAAGGAGGAATATCATGCCTAACACAGTCACATTGCACCGCGTATTGCGTGCGCCAGCGGAACGGATTTACCGCGCCTTCCTCGACCCCGATGCGATGGTCAAATGGCTGCCACCGCACGGTTTCACCGGCAAAGTGCATCACCACGAAGCCCGCGTCGGTGGCACATTCAAAATGTCGTTCACCAATTTCTCGACGGGGCAAAGCCATTCCTTCGGCGGCGAATACGTTGAGCTGATTCCGAACGAACGCATCTGCAACACCGACAAGTTTGATGACCCGAATTTGTCGGGCGGAATGCGCCAGACCGTTACCTTCACGCCGGTTTCCTGCGGTACGGATGTGCATATCGTGCAGGAAGGCATTCCCGACATGATTCCGCCCGAAGCCTGTTATCTGGGCTGGCAGGAATCGCTGGTGCTGCTGGCGCAATTGGTCGAAGCAGAAATCCCGAATGAATGAAACCCTCCTGACATGATGCTGTCAGGAGGAGGCAGCTATACTACAAAAACCAATCAACAATGACCCACCAAAGGAGAAATATCATGAAACCGAACCCAGTCGGCTGGTTTGAAATTTACGTGCAAGACATGCCACGCGCCACAGCCTTTTACGAAGCCATGCTTGCCACCAAGCTGGAAAAGCTGCCCATGTCTGACCCAGAAGCATGGCCTGATCTGGAAATGTGGGCATTCCCGATGGATTGCAATGTGACACGGTGCGGCAGGCTCACTGGTCAAAATGGGCGGTTGCCCGTCCGGCGGCAACAGCACGCTCGTGTATTTCAGTTGTGAAGATTGCGCGGTGGATGCCGCCCGTGCCGCCGCCAATGGTGGCAGCATTTTCAAGGAAAAAATGTCGATCGGCGAACACGGTTTCATCGCACTGGTGTTTGATACCGAAGGCAATATGATCGGCCTGCATTCAATGGCGTAAGGCTAACCCATGCGCCGTGCCGACCGTTTGTTCCAGCTTGTGCAAATCCTGCGTAACAAGCGGTTGGTCACGGCGCGTGAACTTGCCGAACGTTTGGAGGTTTCCGAACGCACCATTTACCGCGACATTCAGGACTTGAGCCTGTCGGGTGTGCCGGTGGAAGGCGAAGCGGGTGTGGGTTATCACCTGCGTTATTCGCTGGATATTCCGCCGCTGATGTTTACCGCCGCTGAAATCGAAGCCCTTGTGGTCGGGGCGCGAATGCTGAAAGCGTGGGGCGGCAGCGAATTGGGCAGCAGTGCGCAATCCGTCCTCGACAAGATTCATGCCGTGATTCCCGCCGAATTGCACCGCCATCTGGAAGAAAGCCGCCTGTTCGCCATGCGTTTCGGGGTGCGCGAAGACCTCGAAACCACCCTCGACACTTGCCGCCATGCGATTGCGCAACGCCGTTACCTGCGGCTCGATTACCAACGCGCTGACCACGAATCCAGCCAGCGCGAAGTCAAACCGCTGGGGCTGTTTTTCTGGGGCAATGTGTGGACACTGACCGCGTGGTGCGAATTGCGCAACGATTTCCGCACCTTCCGTCTTGACCGCATCCGCTGGCTGGACACGCTGGAACGTAGCTTTGAGGAATTGCCGGGGCAAACCCTGAGCGATTTCGTCAGGCTGATGCAGCAGTCAGAGCATTACTGACACTAAATCGTCCAAGAACCGTGCGCCAGCCCGACCAACGTCCACTGGTTGCCGCCACCTGCATCTTTCAAGACCACCATCAAACTCGTCCAGTCCATGCCGTTGTAGGCGGGGTTAGTGCCGGGTTGGTGGTATTCGACGATGCGGTACTGCGCCACTGGGTAGCTTGTCAGCAGGTTGTTGATCAGGTTGCCTTGCGACAGGAAATCGCTATTGGTGTTGATCAGCGTGACCGTGGCACTGCTGTGGTAGGGGAAATCCCACACGTAGCGCCCGAAATAGTCGCGGATATGCAGCACGATAGGGTCGCCAGAACCATCCTGAGTCCCCCAGTTGCGGGTCGGCGGATTTTGCAGGATGAAATCGCTTTCAAACGCCGTCGCCGTCAGGATCTGGTCGGTCGCTTCCACCCGGTAATACGGTGAAAAGCGCACCCCCGCCGGATCAAACAGGTCGGTGAAAGGTTGTAACCCGCCCGTGCCATTTTGCAGGCCATTGATCGCCTGCACCACGGTATTCGCGGCCTGCAAGGCTGTGCCATTAATGACTTGCGGGGAATTGGGCGTGGTGGAACCTGTGCCGGAACAGGCGCTGAGGAAGCTGGTGAGCAGCAAAGCCAAGAGTATGCGTAACATGCCGATGTCTCCTCTGATGCGTGGGGCGGAAATCCACCCCTTTCACTCAACTATAGCATAAACCGGCAACCTAGCCGTGCGCTCAAGCAAAGGCCAACGCCTGCTCAACATCCCGCAGCAAATCCGCCACATCTTCCAACCCCGCCGACAACCTGACCAGCCCTTCGCTGATCATGTGTTCCGCCCGCTCTTCCGGCGTATAGGTGGAATGGGTCATGCTGGCGGGGTGTTGCGCCAAACTTTCCGCATCGCCCAAACTCACCGCACGGGTGATCAAGTTCAAGGCATTCATGAAACGGCAACCCGCTGCAAAACCGCCCTTGAGTTCAAACGCCACCATGCCGCCCGGTTGCGCCATTTGCCGCTGCGCCAAGGCGTATTGCGGGAAACTTTCCAGACCGGGGTAATGGCAGACTTCGACCTTGGGGTGATGGGCAAGGAAGGCGGCAATCGCTTGCGCATTCTGGCAGTGCCGATCCATCCGCAGCGCGAGGGTTTTCAGGCCGCGCAATACCAGAAATGCATCCTGCGATGACATCACCGCGCCGGTCATATCCTTGATGCCGTAAAAGCGTACTTGGGTCAGCGTTTCGGCATCGCCGACAATCGCTCCGGCAATCAGGTCGCCGTGTCCGCCGAGGTATTTGGTGGCGGAATGCACCACGTAATCCGCGCCCAATTCCAACGGACGTTGCAAATACGGTGTGCAATAGGTGTTATCAACCACCACCTTGCAGTTGTCGTGCTGGTGGGCAATTGCCGCAACCGCCGGAATATCCACCAGCCGCATATTGGGGTTGGCGGGCGATTCAAAGAATACGATGCGGGTTTTCGCGCTGATCGCAGCCGCAAGGTTGGCGGGGTCAGCCATATCGACGTGGGTAATGGTTACACCGAATTTCGCCAGCCCGTGATTGAAAAACGCATAGGTGCAACCGTACAGCGTTTTGTCGGCAATGATTTCGTCGCCCGGTTTGAGCAGCGTCCACAGCAAGGCGGCGGTTGCGCCCATGCCGGAGGCTGTCACCAACGCCGCTTCCCCGCCTTCCAAATCGGCGAGGCGTTGTTCCAGCAAGACCGTGGTGGGGTTGCCGACACGGGAATACACGAAACCCTGTTGCTCGCCCGCAAAACGTTTCATGCCGTCTTCCACCGTGGGGAAGGTGTAGGTGGAACTCAGGTGTACCGGCGGGTTCAAGTCGCCCGTGCCTGCATAAGCATCGTAGGCGTGATGGATGGCGCGGGTGGAAAATCCTTGTTTCTCGTGGGTTGGTTTGCTCATTGGCTACTCTTGGGTGTCTGGCTGGCTGATGGAAGCTGCATTATAGGCTATTTCTGACCTCACGCTGACCGCAAGCCTCCATCAATAGCTTATACTTCCCCACACACCAGCTACACGTTTTGCGGAGTAACAATGGACATCTGTTTCCAATCATGGGAAGCGCCACTGGGGCGGCTGACCATCGCCGCTGATGCTGCCGCGTTACGCGCTGTCGCTTTTGAGGGCAATTGGCCGCGCATCCGCGCCACCTTGGGTGACATGCAGGCGCAAAGCAATCCGCTGATTGAGCAAGCCATCGCCCAGTTGCAAGCCTATTTCGCTAGGCAACGGCAAACGTTTGACTTGCCGTTGCATCTGGCGGGGACGGCATTCCAGCAGCGGACGTGGCAGGCGTTGCGCGACATCCCCTACGGCGAAACCCGCAGCTATTCTGAGCAAGCCCACGCCATTGGGCAACCGCAAGCCGTCCGCGCTATCGGGCATACTAACGGCTTGAACCCGATCAGCATCATCGTCCCTTGCCACCGCGTGATTGCCAAATCCGGCAAGCTGACGGGGTATGCAGGTGGGCTGGATGCCAAGCGGTATTTGCTGCAATTGGAAAAGGAGGGGGAGGCGTGATGTTGCGGGCGACGGATACGTGGAAGGTGTTATTGGCGGGTATTTGTAGCCTGATCCTGACGGTGGGGCTGGCGCGGTTTGCGTATACGCCGCTATTGCCGGTGATGCGGGCGGAAACGTGGCTGACGGAAGTGGCGGGCGGTTGGTTGGCGACGTTCAATTACATGGGTTATATGAGCGGGGCGTTGCTGGCGGCGTCCATCAGCAGCTTGCACATTAAGTATCGGCTTTACCGGGCGGGGCTGGTGGTGGCGGTGTTGAGCATTACTGGCATGGCGTTGACGCAGGATATGCTGCTGTGGTCGATCTTGCGCTATCTGGCAGGTTTGGGCAGTGCAGCGGGTTTGCTGATCGGTTCGGGGTTGATGCTGAATTGGTTGATGCGTAACGGGCATCGGCCTGAATTGGGGATACATTTCGGCGGGCTGGGGGGCGGCATTTTGGTGTCCGGGCTGGTGGCGGTGGCAATGGGGGCGGCGCATCTGGATTGGGCGCAACAGTGGTGGACATTGGGCATTTTGGGGGTGCTGTTTTTCATTCCGGCGTGGTTATGGTTGCCGGAACCGCCGCCTGCTGCCACCCAACAGGCTCATACTCAGGAACCGCCGCCGCGCCAATGGTTGCTGCTGATGATTGCGATGTATTTTTGTGCCGGGTTTGGCTTTGTGGTCAGTGCCACGTTTACGGTGGCGATGGTGGAAAAGATTCCGGCGTTGGCAGGTTGGGGCAATGGGGTGTGGGTGCTGGTCGGGATTGCCGCCACCCCGGCCTGTTTCGTCTGGGATCGGGTATCGCGGCGCGTGGGGGATATGCGGGCCTTGCAACTGGCGTTTACCGGGCAGATTGTGTCCATCCTGCTGCCTGCGCTTTCCAGCAACCCTGCGCTGGCAGTGTTGAGTGCGGCGCTGTATGGGGCAACCTTCATCGGCATTGTCAGCCTGACGCTGACGGTCATTGGGCGCTGTTACCCCGCCAACCCTGCCAAGGCGATGGCGCGTTTGACCTTGAGCTACGGGGTGGCGCAAATCATTGCCCCGGCAATTACTGGCTATATTGCCGAAGCGACCGGCAGCTATCAGGGCGGCTTGCTGATGGCGGCTGGCATGATGCTGGTAGGGATGGGGTTGTTGTGGAAAATCCGTTCCTGATCTATCAAAACGGAGGTTTTCCGGCTTCATCCGCCCTTATGCTGATGCCATCAATACAGCATAAGGACAACACATGAACATTTTACTCACTGGCGCAAGCGGCTTCATCGGCGGGCATATCTTGCGGGCGTTGGCAGGCGGCAGGGCATCAGGTGATTCCTGTCGCGCGTCGCCACGGCTTCGATTTCAACCAGATGCAGGCGGCGGAAGACTGGTTGCCACACTTGCAAGGCGTGGATGCGGTCATCAACAGCGTGGGGATTATTGCCGAAACCCGTGGGCAGACCTTTGAAGCCTTGCATCACCGCGCCCCTGCGGCGCTATTCCGGGCTTGTGCGCAAGCGGGGGTGAAACGGGTGGTGCAGATTTCCGCGCTGGGTGCTGACGAACAGGCTTTTACCCCCTACCAATTGAGCAAGAAAGCGGCGGATGATGTGTTGCGGAGCTTGCCGCTGGAGTGGTTCGTGCTGCGCCCATCGCTTGGTGTACGGGAAGGGCGGGGCGAGCATGGCGATGTTCCAGCGCATGGCAAGCTTGCCGATCATACCGCTGGTGGGCGATGGCAAGCAGCGCATCCAACCGGTGCATGTCAGCGATGTGGTGGCAACGGTGTTGCAATGCTTGCAAGCGGTTCCCGCCCAGCGCACCTTGGATGTGGTGGGGGCATATCCGCTCAGCTTCGTGGAATGGCTGCAACTATGCGGCTTCATCGTGGGAAAAAGCCTGCACTGACCCTGCCGATTCCGCTGGGGTTGATCATGGCAAGTGCTGCAGTGGGGCGGTTTGTTGTGCCGATGTTGCACCCGGATAACTTGCGCATGTTGCAGCGGGGCAATACCGCCGATGTGCAACCGTTGGCGGCATTTTTGGGGAGAATGCCCCCGTCTCGAGGTGCGAGGAGGAGCATGATGACTTACCTGACCCTGAAATACCTGCATATTTTGAGCATGGTGCTGTTGTTTGGCACGGGGCTGGGCAGTGCGTTTTACAAGTGGATGGCGGATCGCAGCGGCAATCTGGCACATATCGCGGTGGTGAATCGGCATGTGGTGCTGGCGGATTGGATTTTCACCACGCCGACGGTGATTTTCCAGCCGCTCAGCGGGTTGTGGCTGGCGTATTTGCTGGGTTTGCCGCTGGCAACGCCGTGGATTGCGATCAGCCTTGCGCTGTATGTGCTGGCGGGTGTGTGTTGGTTGCCGGTGGTGTGGCTGCAAATTCAGATGCGCAACCTTGCCGACGCCGCACTCATTTCCCAAACCGCGTTGCCTGCGCAATACTGGCACTATGCACGCCTCTGGTTCTGGCTGGGTGTACCGGCGTTTATCGCGATGGTGCTGGTGGTGTTCCTGATGGTATTCAAAACAAGTTTCGGAGACTGAGATGGACACAAACACACGCAAACCCTTGATGCAGCAAGCCCTTGGCGCACAATGGGCAACAATTGCCGCCCACCTTGCAGGCACATTACCAGCACGACCCCAACACCGAGGTTGGCGAACTGGATATTGAATATCCCGGGCTTTATGCAGCCCTACCTCAGCTTCATGCGCTTACTGGGGGCATTGGTCAACCGGCGTGGCAAAGCCGTTCCGATCACGGTGGAGACTTGGATGGAGGGCAGTACCCAACGCTGGAAACGCACCCTGCACTTTCCCGATGGTCAGGAAATCCTGTTCAACAGCATCTGTGTGTACGCGGGCGGCAATGAATTGATCGAGTACGTCAATGCCTTCCTGGGGATGCGCATGGCGGTCACGGTGGAAGACGGCAAATTGAACTACGCGGGCAGGCATTACGTGCTGAAGCTGGGCAGCGTGCTGCTGCCTATCCCCGAATGGCTGGTGCTGGGGCATACCACCGTCGTGGAAACGGCGCTGGATGACGCCAACTTTGCGATGGATTTTCGGCTGACGCATCCGTGGTTTGGGGAGGTTTTTCGGTATGCGGGGAGTTTCGGACGAGCTGCAAACCAAGGAAAGTGAACTACGCTAAACTCAACGGAACATCCCTATGCCACTGAAGGAAGCCAGATGCCGAAAACACCCATAACCACCCCACCCGAACAACTCTACGCCCAAATCCGCCAGCTATTGCAAACAGCCCAAACACAGGTGCAAGCAGCCATCAATCACGCGATGGTGCAATGCTATTGGGAAATCGGGCGCATGATCGTGGAGTATGAGCAAGGCGGTGAAGCACGGGCAGAATACGGCAAACAGACCTTGCAATACCTGTCCAACAAGCTCAGCCGGGAGTTTGGTAAGGGTTTCGATGAGCGTCAACTTGCGTTACATCCGTGCATTTTATCTGCTGTTCCCAATTCGGAACGCACTGAGTGCCAAATTGACGTGGACACATTATCGCCACCTGCTGCGGGTTGAAAACCCCACCGCCCGCGATTGGTACGCCAACGAAGCCATCACCCAAGGCTGGAGTACCCGCGCCCTTGACCGCCAGATCAGCACCTTGTTCTACGAGCGCCTGCTTTCCAGTGGCGATGCCCACAAAGCCGGAGTCGCTGCCGAAGCCCAACAACTGATTGCCGAACAAGCCCCACCCGACCCGCGTGATTTCATCCGTGACCCTTACGTGCTGGAATTCCTGCAA
Organism: uncultured Gammaproteobacteria bacterium; assembly: GCA_963818325.1. GTDB lineage: Bacteria > Pseudomonadota > Gammaproteobacteria > Thiotrichales > Thiotrichaceae > Thiothrix. The sequence goes on from CAWFRV010000001.1 coordinate 144,777, forward strand.
GCCAAAGTGGATGCGGGTTTGTACGAGAAAGATTTGGAACAGGGTTTGATCAACCAGCTCCAGCACTTCCTCATGGAACTGGGCAAAGGCTTCGCTTTCGTCGCACGGCAAAAGCACCTGCGGGTCGAAGGCGAAGATTGCTTCGTCGATCTGGTGTTCTACAACTACCTGCTCAAGTGCTTTCGTGCTGATTGACCTGAAGGTTGGCAAACTGACGCATCAGGACGTAGGGCAAATGGACATGTACGTGCGTGTGTTCGAGGAACAATACCGAGGCGAAAGCGACAACCCAACACTGGGGCTACTGCTGTGTTCCGAACGCAATAATGCCGTTGCCAAATATTCACAACTGGCAGACAACCCGCAATTGTTTGCCAGCAAATATAGCCTGTTCTTACCCACTGAAGAGGAATTGCGCTTGGAACTGGAACGTGACCGTAGTCTGGTTGAAACGGCGTTGGCGGAACAACGTGCCGCTTATGCAACTACCCGCCCGCCGCGTTAATAGACCATTCCGCCCCAGCCGTGTAGCATACCGCCACACACATAAATCCAATCCAATCAGGAGTTTTGCATGGCGGGTGGAAGCCTTTTAGCCTTACTCGACGACATCACCTCGGTTCTCGACGATGTTTCCCTTATGACCAAAGTGGCGGCGAAGAAGACCGCAGGGGTGCTGGGTGACGATCTGGCGCTGAATGCCCAACAGGTTTCTGGCGTAGACCCCGACCGCGAATTGCCGGTGGTTTGGGCAGTTGCCAAAGGCTCGTTCCTCAATAAGCTGATCCTTGTCCCGGCGGCGCTGTTGATCAGTGCCATTGCGCCGTGGCTGATCACCCCGCTGTTGATGGTGGGCGGCGCATACTTGTGTTTTGAAGGGTTCGAGAAAATTGCCCACAGCCTGTTCCATAGCCCCGACGCAGGCGACGAAGACTATATCGAACACGTTGAAGCCCTCAGTGACCCCGCCATCGACATGGTGGCGTTTGAGCAAGATAAGATCAAAGGCGCGATCCGCACCGACTTTGTGCTATCGGCTGAAATCATCGTGATTGCATTGGGGACGGTAGAAAAAGTCGTCTTTCGCCATGCAAGCCGCCGTGGTTTCCGGCATCGCCATCGTCATGACCATTGGTGTATACGGGCTGGTGGCGGGTATCGTCAAGCTCGACGACCTCGGTTACCACTTGCTCAAAGACCGCGTTGCTGGTGGCTGGACTAGCTTCCGCCAAGCCGTGGGGCGGGGTCTGTTATGGTTCGCCCCGTGGTTGATGAAAACCTTGTCGGTGGTGGGAACGGCTGCCATGTTCCTTGTTGGTGGCGGCATCTTGCTGCACGGCATTCCGCATTCCCACGACTTCACGCACGGCGCGGAACTGTTCGTGCAACAAGTGGGTTGGGTCGGCGATACGCTCAAAGCCATTGCCCCCACGTTGTTAAGTGGCTTATTCGGCGTGCTTGCCGGGGCAATCGTGCTGGCAGTCGTCGCCCCCACCTCCGCCCTGATCGGTAAGTTCCGCCAGACTACCTGACCTTCCCCAGCAATGCCTTGAGCCGTCGGGTAGCATGCACGCCCGTCGGTGGCTGGGGCGTAACAAATCGCCTCATACACCTGCGTAAACTCGCGGATTACACCCGCCAACGCTGGCAACTGTTGCGCTGCTTGGGCGGCAAATGCCCCCGGCGCATCCCCCGGTTCACGCCTCACCCCACGCTTGGCCAACGCTTCGCAAAAACGCCGGTAGAGTTGCTGTTCCGGTGCTTCACGTTACCCGCCGTTGCGCCATTCCCAGCATCAGCAACCAGAACAGGCCAATCGCCGCAAACAATCCGCCTGCCAACAACGCTACCCGCCCGACGGACAGTGTTCCCAATAGTGATTTCAACAATTCGGCCTGTTCCGCACGGTCATAGCCCAGCACCCAACGCCGCCAACCGTATTGCACGCTATCAAGCTGCTGGCGTACCCCGTTCAACCAGCTAATTTTGCGGGCAGAAAACACCGAATCCGCCAAGAAACTGCCTTCCGCCTGCACGGCTGCTTCCAGCCCCTGCTCGGTACGGCTCGGCGCTACCATCGTGGTCGGGTCAATCCGTACCCAGCCGCTATCGGCCCGCCACACCTCCGCCCACGCATGGGCATCGTACTGGTGAACCGCCAGATATTGCCCCGCCGCATTCCATTCCCCGCCCTGATAACCGACCACTACCCGTGCTGGAATCCCCGCTGCCCGCATCAGGAACACGAAGCTCCCGGCATAATGCGCACAAAACCCGCGCTGCGTATCGAACAGGAACGCATCAATCGTATCCTGTATCCCCCAAGCCCGGCGGATTCAAGGTGTATTCAAATGCCTGTTCCCGAAACCGCGCCAGCACCTTGTCGATATACGCCTGCTCACTGCCCGTTTCACGCCACAAGCGTTGTGCCAATGCACGGCTACGCGCATCACCCGTTGACGGCAAGCCCAACGCCAAGGTACGCAAATAGTCCGGCAAGACGCACATCACGGCGTGTGCATCAGGATAACTCACCGCTTTCAACAGGAATGGCGCTTGCAATTCCTGCCGCGCCATCACCCGGTAATCCGCCCCCTGCAACACTTCGCCTGCCACCTCCACCGCAGGCGTCAGGGTAAACAACCACGGCTGCCCGGATTTTTCATACACCGCCTCATACGCCACCGCCTCGCCCTGTACCTGCATATTGTCAGGACGCCAGCGGTAATGCGTCATCAACGCGCCTTGCATTTCCCGCCAATCGACATCACGCTCAAACTGCCGCCATTCGCGCCCATCAAAATGGTTCAGCACCAGCCCTTGCCAGTACAACGCATTCTGCGCCGGACGTTTGCCCTTGAACGTGACCCGGAATGCCAGTTCATCCGAGTTACTGAGCTTCTCAATATCCCCCGGAGCCATGTGGTCAGTCATCCCGGTTTTTGCCTGCCCGGTTGCCAGCGGCAATGACCACAACGGCGGCAAACGCGGCGCAAACATAAAAATCACTACCATCAATGGCAAGCATTGCAGCAACATGAATACCGCCAGCCGCAAATTGAAACGCACATTTTGCCCCGCCGAAAACTCCGCTACCGCTTGTTGCACCCCGACCAACGCGCCGGTCAGCACCACCATCGACAGCGCCCCGTACAGCGCCGCCGTCATGGATTGCGTATACAAAAAATGCAGCGCCACCAGAAAATAGCCGATGAAAATCACCACAATCGCATCACGCCGCTGCATCACTTCCAACGATTTGAACGCAAAGCCGAGTAGCAGCAATGTTGCCATCGCATCCAAGGACGGAAACTTCAAACCGCTCAACAGCAAGCCACCGATCCCTAACCCTATCAGCAAGGTCTTGGTCACATTCCCCGGTTGCAGCGCCGCGCCAGACAATACGCGCAGCCGCCAGCCTGCCGCAAACAGCAGCACGGGTAATAACCAGAGGGGGAGGTCGAACATAAACGGCAAGATCACCACGACTTGCGCCGCCAGCAACCAGATCATGCCGGTGTAGGTGATGTGCTTAGTCATTAGGATCCGTTATTGTTATTGATGATGGTTTGTGGAAGAACTTTACAGGATGGCAACAAAGCTGCCTACGCTGGGGCGATAAGCGCGGCGGCTGGTTGGGCCTATATCAACAACCCATTGTTGAACTCTTACTCCGTATTGTTGAAATTCCACAAAGCCATTGGCTGCCAGCCAATAGATGTTTTTATAAGTCATTGTTTAATAATATTTTTATTGGAAGGCTCTTGTTGGCATAGCTCCTGCAATAGTCCAGTCACAAGCAGCAAGTGCTGCAAAACAACTGAAACCAATATTGAACAATAAATGCTACAAGGAGACTCACCCATGAAAATTCAACACATCGCCCTGACTATCGCCCTGTTCGCCATCAGTGCTACCGGTTTCGCGGCTGAACAAGACAGCATCAAACAATCTGTCAGCGTTGACCAAACCATCAGTGTTGACAGCCCAGCAGACCCAGCGACCGCCGCAGCGGGTGAGGCCATCAACGTCGCTTGGACAGTGAACAGCAACAACGCTTTCAAATACGCTTTCACTGGCACATCCAAGGATGACTCAGGTGCTGACCTGAAGTTTCCACAATTCATCAAGCAAGACGTGGATGCTGACGGTAAGGTTGTGGATAAAAACTATGACGTTCTTGACACCACCTTCGGGGTTAAGCTGTCTGAGTATCAGTCTGTCCAACGGGGTGACCTGTGGGGCAAAGGCGAAGCGGCCAACGGCGATGCCAAATCGCTGGTTGCGGACACCTCCGATGCGGCATCCCCTTACGGCACGATGGGTCGCGTCATGACGGGTGACAAAACCGGCAAGGCAACCATCAGCTTGTTCTCCAAAGGCTTGGCGGATGCGGCTGACCAATCCGGTATCTACAACAGCGAAGTCATGTTGACTGTCACTGCTGAAGAGCAACTGGGTGGCTAATCCTTCCTCATAGTCCCTAACAAATAGTTCCTCACAAAAGCCTCGCATGAATCATGCGAGGCTTTTGCCGTTGGTCACTGGCTAATTGCTCAATCACTGTCTTCGCCGTGCGCCCCGCCATTGGGTTGGAAGGCTTTTTAACAATTCATTGTTGAAGTCCCACTACGTATTGTTGAAATTCCACAAAGCCATTGGCTGCTAGCCAATAAATGTTTTTATAAGTCATTGTTTAATAATATTTTTATTGGAAGGCTCTTGTTGGCACAGCTCCTGCAATAGTCCAGTCACAAGCAGCAAATGCTGCAAAACAACTGAAACCAATATTGAACAATAAATGCTACAAGGAGACTCACCCATGAAAATTCAACACATCGCCCTGACTATCGCCCTGTTCGCCATCAGTGCTACCGGTTTCGCGGCTGAACAAGACAGCATCAAACAATCTGTCAGCGTTGACCAAACCATCAGCGTTGACAGCCCAGCAGACCCAGCGACCGCCGCAGCGGGTGAGGCCATCAACGTCGCTTGGACAGTGAACAGCAACAACGCTTTCAAATACGCTTTCACTGGCACATCCAAGGATGACTCAGGTGCTGACCTGAAGTTTCCACAATTCATCAAGCAAGACGTGGATGCTAACGGTAAGGTTGTGGATAAAAACTATGACGTTCTTGACACCACCTTCGGGGTTAAGCTGTCTGAGTATCAGTCTGTCCAACGGGGTGACCTGTGGGGCAAAGGTGAAGCGGCCAACGGCGATGCCAAATCGCTGGTTGCGGACACCTCCGATGCGGCATCCCCTTACGGCACGATGGGTCGCGTCATGACGGGTGACAAAACCGGCAAGGCCACCATCAGCTTGTTCTCCAAAGGCTTGGCGGATGCGGCTGACCAATCCGGTATCTACAACAGCGAAGTCATGTTGACTGTCACTGCTGAAGAGCAATTAGGCGGCTAAGCGCGTTTTCGAGTGACCTTGGTGTTAGTCCCTCATGCTGTATGAGGGGCTCTTTTACAAGACAATGATGGTTAAGGTGATTGGCTAAACGCTGCCATTGATCCAAGTCATGTATAAATTACTTTTACTTATTTATACTGACAGGTAAACTGATCAACCACAGCCCAAGCCCGAATCATAACAATACGTCTTGTCGTGAGGTCTCTCATGAATAACCTTACCTCTACCATGACGGTACTGGCTTTTTCCATCAGCCCCTTGTTGGCGGTGGGACAAGATACCGTCACTTATTCCACCCGCGTTCCTCTTGCGATCAGCGTAGAAGCAGGAGAAGCCCCAACCCAAGTAGTATCTGGCGAAGTCATGTCCATGCAATGGCGGGTATACAGCAACAACGCATTCCGTTACCGATTTTCGGGCACGGCGAAAGATGAAACTGGCAACGAATTGGCTTACCCCTTGCTGTATAAGCAGGAAGTGGATGCTAGCGGTCAGCGGATTCCGGGACAATACGACGCACTGGATACCCGTTTTGGCGTGATGGCGCTCGGTTACGAATCCATTCAGCGCGGGGATCACTGGGGTGAAGGCAAGCTCGCCGCCGGTTCTGCACTGGATCTAGTCAGGACATCGGCTGACCCGCTGTCACCGTCTGGCAGCATGGGGCGCATTATGAGCGCCGATGCCACCAACGAGGCACGCATTGCGCTGTACGCCAAAGGTATCGCTGACAATGCCTCACAGTCTGGACTGTACCAGACAGAGGTCATGCTAACGGTCAGTGCTGACGAACAATAGTACTGAAATAATTTAAAAATAACTGTTTACACTGAAGTCATAAAAACAAACCGAGGTCACTCCATCATGAATATTAAGAAGAGCCTGTTACTGCTTACTTTGCTGTGGCTGTCCGTGAACGAAGCGTTTGCGGGCATCCAAGTCACACCCGCTATCGTCAGAATCGAAGCCAAAGGCAGCGAATACGAAATTCCCCTGACGGTTAAAAACACCTCCGACAAGGAAATGAGCTATTTGCAAACCTACCTGAGCAACAATATCCGCAATGAGGATGGTGACTGGGTTTATGCCAATACCGCCAAAAACAAGGTTGCCATTGACTGGGCGTCCCTCGACAAAGATATGATGGAAATCAAGCCGGGTGACAAAGGCGACATCAAAATCGTGATCAAGATGAAACCCACCATGACAGGTGACTTCAACCTCGCGCTCTTGTTGGAACAAGACCAAGACAAAATGCGTGAAAAGCTGTCCACGGAAAACAAAACCGGGCAAAAGGTTGGTGCACAAATTCTGCCATTGATGCGGGTCGGTATTCCCATCTACATCAGAAAAACCTCTGAAGATATGATGACCATCAAGATCGGCAGTGCCATCAAATACGACGCAATGGAAATGAACGCCCTGACCAAAGGCATCAAAGGTGTTAAAGCCACCCAAGTGATCGAAAACAGCGGCATTTACGAAACCTTGGTCGACTACCCGTTGCGATTTGGTCAATGCTGAAAACAAGGCCAAACTGAAATCGACTACCGGTATGCCTGAAAAAATTGCCCTGTTGCCCAAGGAACGCCGCCGCGTTGAATGCTTCTTCCCCGGTGTGCTGCCGACCGGCAAATACGAAGTGGTGAATTACTATAACCTGAATGTGCGTAACACCGAAGTCGTTGAAAAAACCTCACAGCGCAAGGAGTTTGATGTATCCCCAGAACTGGCGCAATCGCTCCAGTCTGAACTGGATACCGGCTTACCTGCACCAGTGATTACTGATGTAACGGAACTGGCTGAAGCATTCACCGGCAAACTGAAACCGTTCAAGATCAAGGTGACTAACCCTAGCACTGAAACCTTGAAGCTCGAACCCAGTATTGACTTGGTGGATGGTGATGACGATTAAAACCAGTTTCGAACCCGAAAAGCTGGAGCTGGAAGGCGGCAAAAGTGCCATCCTGACCGTCAAATTGGATGCACCAGAAGACATTCAAAGCATCTACGGTCACTTGCTGCTGACTGCGCCTGAATTGGCAGACTACGCACCTTACAAGTTGCCGATTGCCCTCAAAGCCAGCGGTGCGGAAGCCAATAGCGCCATGAAAGTCACCGGCATCAAAGTCGAAGCGGACGAAAAGTACAAGCACATCAAGCTGCTGCTCAACAACAATGGCGCGGATTATGTACCAGATATTACAGGCGAAATCACCGTCAAAACCTTCACAGGCCAGATCGTGGATAAACTGAAACCAGCTTTCAAGGACACTGCCCTGTTACCCGGTGAAGAAACCTTGGTGTACGGCGTATCCGACAAGCTTGAAGCAGGCACTTACAAACTGGATGTCAGTCTGCATGACCGTTCCGGCAAAGCTTACCAACAGGAAGTAGAAGCCGTCGTCAACTAAGCTAGTCTTTGCCGATTACAAACTACGCTAGGCATTCGGGTTTCATGAGAAGCCCGAATGCTTTTGGACAAGCGGTAGCCAAGGTTTCATCCGTGATTCAGGTAGTTACTTTAGAATGTTGTCGATAACGGGGATGTTGGCAATGCGTATAATAATAACAACAATCGTGAAGGCAGGATTACTGCTGTCAGGCTTGATGCCCCTGTATGCCACTGGGTTTGAACGCAGCGAGCGCGTGCAGTTTCCAGCCCTTCCTGATGTTACGCCGGTCATTCCAGCCCCACCTGCCACACCGGCACAGTTTCCACAACCACCAGTCACGACTTCAAAGACAAGCAATTACGACTACAACAGTGCTGCCAAGCAGCAGTTTGAACGGGTTTTCGACTCGGTACACCAAGCACTCGGAAAAGATGACATCACCACCAGCCAACAGCATTATTCCAGCACCCGCCATTTAACTGACGGGCAGGTGGTCAGTATTGAATTCGTCGAGGCCAATATTCGCGAAGCCTTCTTTGAACTGGGCAACCAGACCCAAATCCCGTTTATTTTGGAAGAAGGCGTGCAAGGTTTTGTCAGCCTGAAACTGTACAAAGCCCCGCTCAAAAAAGCACTGGAAATGCTGCTAGTGGCAGGCGGCTACCGTTACAAGGAAATGGAAGATTACATTTTGGTCGGCATGGCGGATTCCCAAAATCCCGCTGTTTGATGAGGTCAAGCAAACCGAAGTGGTTACACCAGCCTTTCTGAAACCCACGGAAATCATTGCGCTGCTGTCCGAAAAATACGAAAAAATGGTCAAGGCCAATGACGACAATAGCACCATTGCGGTCACGGCTGACCCGGTGTTATTGCCGCGTATCCTCGCCGACATCAGGAAAATTGACCAGCAACCGCAACAAATCATGCTGGAAGTGTTGGTGGTCGACATCAGTAAAACCGCCAAAAGCCGCATGGGCATTGACTGGTGGTCGAGCAATAGCGGGATTCTGGCAAGCCCATTGAACCGCCAGCCCGCTGGTTTTGAAGGTGTCGAAGGCAGTTTCAACCTGTTAAGCCCACTCAATATGTTGTCGCTGCGCATTGAATCGCTGGTGGACATTGGCGAAGCCAAGATTTGGGCAGCCCCCAAAGTGCTAACCTCCAATGGCAAAAAAGCCAATATCTCGGTCAAATCCATCGAAACCTTGCCGATTGTGTCTGGGCCACAAAAATACTTGCAGGTGGAAACCAAAAACTTTGAATCGGGGGTCAGCATGTTGATTACCCCAAAAGTTGCGAGCGACGGTTCGATCAATCTGGTGATCGAAAATGCGCAGGTCGCTACCATCGAAATGGCGGGTGAAGCACAAACTACGGGCGAACGTTTGCCGGTACTGACCTCGCGAGCCATCAGCACCAATGTCACCATGCAAAACAATGAAACGCTGGTGATTGGCGGGTTGTTGGATATTAGAACTTCAGAAAACGGACAAAAGTATCCCCGGCTTAGGTACGGGGGTAATGGATAAGATTTTTGGCACGGAACAAGCCAAACGTGAAACCCGTGATCTGTTGATTTTCATTTGCCCACGGGTCATTAAAGATAAAAACTTGGAGTTGGAATAACACGATGCGCACACACTCATACCTATGGATAGCCTCCAGCCTGTTGTTACTGACAGCGTGCAGCGATGGCAATATCAAAAAAGATAACGCCATGACGCAAGTCATGATGCAAAAAGAAATGGCGCTCGACAGCCAATACCAAGCCCGCCTCAGCGAAATGGACGGGCGTATGAAAGGCTTAGAAGAAGCCTTAATCAAAGGGCTGACGGATTCCTTGCGTACATCCACTGTCAGTCGTGACATCGCCGGTGAAGCCTTGGCATTGGCGAAAGAAAACAGTAAAAAACTCGATAAACTGATGTCAGATTTCAACGATCTGGAAAGCAAAACCAAAAAAGCCATGTCTTCCGCTAAAGACCGACCTGCATCAGCTAAAGCCGCAGCGCCAGAAGCCAGTTTTTCAGAAAGTGCTGCACCCGCTGCCGATAAGCCCAGTGCTGACAAACCCGGTGCAGCCGATAATGGTGGTTTTACCAAAATTGAATAAATGCCCTGCCTATTGTTTCGCAGTGATCGCAGCCCTGTTGCCCGTAACAGCGGCTGCCTTGGTGGTTACGCCCGATATTGTCACACTGGAACTGAATGGTCAGCCCGCCAGCATTACCTTGTTGCCGGATGAAGCCAGCGAACAGGTGGTTTATAAATTGCGTCCGCTGGCTGAAGAGTCATGGGACGCTTCAGTCAAGCTGGAAGTCACCATTGATCGGGTTAGGAAAGTTACCTTGTCACGGGATGCACCGTTTCTGACGTTGGATTTTCATGAAGAACAGCCGATTGTCTTGAGTGTTACGGCGGTGGCTGATGCGACCATCAGCGGTAAAGAATTGCGGGCGCGATTGTGGGGTGACAGTGGGCAGCCGCCGATTCTGTTCAAGCTACAAACGCCGCCTACAGAGTCTCAAACCACCAACGAGAGTAAACCTGCCTGCGAGAATCAGGCTTCCGCAGACGGTGTATCGGGGATTGTTTGGGTGGAGTTTGATTCCCAACCCCGCATTACCTTATGCAATGCCAGCGCGTTTCCTCAGAAGCTACAGTACAACTTTTACCAGCTTGAATTTGATGAAGAGGGCAAGCTGCTGAACCGCCAAACGCTGAATGCCAAGGATTTTCAGACCAATACGGATAGCCTGCCAGCCGGTGAAACAACCACGCTCCAGATTACGCCCAAAACACCACACGATTATTTTGTCATGACCGTTGCCCGCCTCCAACAGGAAGACAAGCTTGCCAAACTGGTTGGGGGAAGAGGTGTTTGTGTTTACCCGCCAGACCCAAGCCATGCCGGAATACCAGATTGCGGCAGCGGCTTATCACAAGGTTGATTATTCTGCATGGCTTGATCTGACGCTGAGTAATCAAGGTAAGTTACCGATGCGTGCCGCCATTGAGTTGGTGCTCAGAAATGCTAAAGGCAGACCTGTTTTGCGCGGCACAATGACGAGTAAGCAAGCCCTGATTATTCCCAAACAAGCAGCGGTTTTCAGCTTAGAATTTCCGGGGTATGAGGAATACCAACACCAACCGCTCACGGCGGAGATTTATATTACGCTGGCGGGCAAATACCAACGTAAGCACCTGTACGCCATCAAGATTGATTGACGCATTTCATTGGTCTTCATCCAGCCCGTATTTCTGGATGCGGTAGGTCAATTGCCGGAAGGTCATGCCCAATATTTGTGCGGCACGGGTGCGGTTCCAGTGGGTGTATTCTAAGGCACGGTACACCAAATCCTTTTCAGCATTAGCATCTTCAGGATTCCACACATCATCGGGGATGAGTTCTTCCTCCGCTGTGGCGGTTATTGATACTTTTTGCACGGTCGTGGCGGGTACATCGAGTTGCGCAGGGCGCAGGTACAAATCCTTGAGCTGGATGGTGTTGTCATCACACAAGGTGCTGGCGCGTTCCAGCACATTTTCCAGTTCGCGCACATTGCCGGGGAAAGTGGTATGCCTGCAAAGTCTTCAGCACTTCCGCTGATACTTGCGTTACTGGGGCTTTCCAACGTCCGGCAATTTTTTGCAGGAAAAAATCCACCAGCAGCAAAATGTCGGTTTGACGTTCACGCAGGGGCGGCACTTCCAAGGTGATGACGTTCAGGCGGTAATACAAATCTTGCCGGAAACGCCCGCTTGCGACTTCCTGTTCCAGATTCTTGTGGGTGGCGCTGAGAATGCGCACATCCACCGACAGTTCTTCCAGCCCGCCGACCGGCTTGACCGCGCCTTCCTGAATCGCCCGCAATAATTTTACCTGCATGTTCAAAGGCAAATCGGCGACTTCATCCAGAAACAAGGTGCCTTTGTGTGCGGCTTGAAACAGTCCCTGCTTGTCGGTTACCGCGCCGGTAAAGCTGCCTTTCTTGTGGCCGAAGAATTCGCTTTCCATGAGGTTTTCGGGAATCGCGCCGCAGTTGACTGGAATGAACATTTCCTTGGCACGCGCCCCTTGCAGGTGAATTTGGTGTGCTACCAGTTCTTTGCCGGTGCCGGATTCGCCGTGGATATAAACGGGTGCTTGGCTGCGTGCCAGTTTGCCGATGGTCGTTTTAAGTTGTTGCATCGCCGGGGAGTTGCCGAGAATGCCGTCATGAGTACCACCATCTATCACGGCAGTGTTGGTCGCGGCTGTTCCGGTCTTGCGTTGCACGGGTTTCTGGAACGTTTGGAGCAGTTCACGTAATTTGGGCAATTCCAGCGGTTTGGTCATGAAATCACTTGCCCCTGCTTTCATTGCCATGACGGCTGCCTCCACACTGGCTTTAGCGGTAATCACGGCTATCGGCATGGTGGGGAACTGTTCTTGCTGGAAGCGTATAAGCTCAAGGCCGCTGCCATCGGGAAGCTGCCATTCCGTCAAACAGATAGCGGGTTTGTGTTCCCTGATCTTGTCGACGGCTTCGCGGACATAACTTGTCGTAAGTGTATTAAACCCCATCCTTAACAGGGTCAGTTCTAACGTTTCACGGGCTTGGGGATCGCCATCAACGATGAGAACGGTTTGCTCCGCCATTTTGTTATTCCTGTTTAAAAGCCTTTTTCCATGATAGTGAAGACCGAAAGTCGAGGCATTCACTTTACGATAAAGCGCAGACTGATTTTTGTGAAGAAAATCAACACGCCATGTTCAAACCCAACCATAAAACTGTTGAAAATGTACAAAGAATCCTATCTATGTCGAGTGCCAATTCCATCATAACTTATTGTTATTTAATGTATTTTAGCGTTGTTTCATGCTGTTGGCACAGCACCTGCAATACTCTTATCACAAGCAACAACGGTTGCTTGAACACTGAAAACGAATACTTAAAATTAATTTACAAAGAGAGTTAACCATGAAAATCCAACACATCGCCCTGACTATCGCCCTGTTCGCTGTAAGTGCTACAGGTTTCGCGGCTGATAAGAGTGACAGCATCAAGCAATCCGTTGACGTTGACCAAACCATCAGCGTTGACAGCCCAGCAGACCCAGCAACGGCTGCGGCGGGTTCAGCCATCAACGTCGCTTGGACAGTGAACAGCAACAATGCTTTCAAATACGCCTTCACTGGCACATCGAAGGACGACGCAGGTAAGGAACTGACGTTTCCACAGTTCATCAAGCAGGACGTGGATGCTAACGGCAAAGTCGTTGACGGCAACTACGATGTACTCGGCACCACGTTTGGTGTGGCTCTGAATGATTATGAATCTGTGCAAACCAGTGACACTTGGGGTAATGGCAATGCTGCTGACGGAAAAGCGGAAGCACTGGTCGCAGATACCTCTAATGCTGGCTCCCCTTACGGTACAATGGGGCGCGTGATGACAGGTGACGAAAGTGGCAAGGCAACCATCAACCTGTTCTCCAAAGGGATTGCAGATCCGGCTGACCAATCCGGTATCTACAACAGCGAAGTCATGCTGACTGTCACTGCTGAAGAGCAACTGGTGGGCTGGGCAGCTAATCCTTCCTCATAGTCCCTGACAAAAGCCTCGTATGAATCATGCGAGGCTTTTGCCGTTGGTCACTGACCAACCACTCAATCCTGATCCATTCCAAACAACGCCAGCGCCTGCAAGCACCGCGCTTTGTGCGCCTCGCCCTTACCCGGCGCAATCACTTTGCCGGGAATTCTCAAGCCGTATTGGCGTTGTTCCTGATGACATTCCAGCACTTTGCGGCACAGATGCGACAACCGCACCTCGATCCCCGGCATCGGCAAGGCATCCCAATCCAGCCACAAGTCATGGCTGGCGTAATCGACGAAGGTTTTGGTATACAGCTTGCCGGTTTGGGCATATTTAGCCCAATGGATACGCTTGGAGCCATCACCGTGCTGGTAATCGCGGACACCGCTGAAATCACTGGTTCCAGCGGCAATTTCCAGCCCAGTTGCGCTGTTTTCGCCATGGGCATTGCCGCTGGGTTGGAAGGCTTTTTCGACGGGGGTAGGGTATACCAAGCCCTTGCACATCCAGATAGACATACGACCACGCCACTGCCAACCCGGTCGGGTAACGGGTGGATACGTGGAGGCGCGGCGGCTTGAAACGCCCGCGTGCCTCGTGTGCGGTGCGAGAGTTTTACCCGCAGTGTTTGTGCCGATGCCAGATTTACTTGCACTTGATCCTCGCCTGCCCACGCCAGTTCCAGCGCGTACTTGGGGTGGCGTGCGGGGCGGGTGAGTTCCACTTCCAACACCGCTTTTTCCCCGGCGAAACAGGGTTCTACCCCAATCGCCGTCAACGTCAGCCCCGCAAGATTGCGCCATGTATAAACGATATTGAGCAACAGCATTGCCAGCAGCCAGAAACAGATGATGTACACCAGCGAATTCTGGAAGTTGATGCCCAGCAGGAACAGCAAGGCAATAATCGCCAGCAATCCCACTGCGGTTTTGCTGGGGACGATGAAAATCTTGCGCTGATTGAGCGTAGTAGCACGGGCAGTGGGCAATCGCTGCCGCAGCCAGCCATCCAGTTGCCCCCGCAACGCTTCAACCATGTTTGCTGCCTACTACGTCAACCTTGCTGAGGATGTGGCGTGCCAGTTGTTCACCCTGCGCGTCCTGCCGCCCGATGATGCGATGCCCAGCAACGGCGACGAAGATCGCTTGCACATCTTCCGGCAATACATGCCCGCGCCCTTGCAGCAATGCCCATGCCTGCGCACTTTTCACCAACGCCAGCGCCCCGCGTGGCGACAGCCCCAGATGGCATACATCGGTTTGGCGGGTGTAGGCAATCAGGCGTTGCACATAATCCAGCAAGGTATCGCTCATTTTCACCTGCGGAACCAGTGATTGCAGGGCTTTTAGGCGGTTTTCGTTCAACACCTGCTGCATACTGGCAAGCAATACCCGCCCGTTGCGGCCTTTCAGCAATGCCCGTTCTGCCGCTGGTTCGGGGTAGCCTAAGGAGAGGCGCAATCAGGAAGCGGTCAAGCTGCGATTCGGGCAGTGGGAAGGTTCCCGCTTGGCTTTGCGGGTTCTGGGTGGCAATCACGAAAAATGGCGCGGGCAGCGGGTGGGTGACGCCATCGACGCTGACTTGGCGTTCTTCCATTGCTTCCAGCAAGGCGCTTTGGGCTTTGGGGGTGGCGCGGTTGAGTTCGTCGGCAAGGAATACTTGGCTGAACACCGGGCCTGGGTGAAAGCGGAACCTGCCCGCCTGCTGCTCGAAAATGGCAGCGCCAATCAGGTCAGCAGGCAACAGGTCGCTGGTGAATTGCACCCGCTTGTATTCCAGCCCACAGACTTGGGCAAGGGCGTGCGCGAGGGTGGTTTTGCCCATGCCGGGTAAGTCTTCCAGCAGCAAATGACCGTTCGCCAGCAGGCAAGTGAGCGCCAGTTGCACTTGCTGTTCCTTGCCGTGAATGACCTTGTTCAATTGCGCAAGCGTAGCCTGAATCAGTTGGGGGGCTGCGGTTGTCATGGTGCGTCCATTATTGTTATTGATTGGGTTTGGGATGGACTTTACAGGATGGCGCGGGGGATGCCTATCAAACCCGGATAAAATGCTCCCGATAATACTTCAGCTCATCAATCGAATCATGAACATCCGCCAGCGCCAGATGCCGTGATTCTTTCTTGAAACCCGCCGCCAGCCCCGGTTTCCAGCGGTTCGCCAATTCTTTCAAGGTACTCACATCCAGATTGCGGTAATGGAAAAACTTCTCCAGTTCCGGCATTTGTCGGGCAAGAAAACGCCGATCCTGACAAATGCTATTGCCGCACATCGGCGACGCACCCGGCGGGCACGAATTGTTTCAGGAAATTCCAGCGTCGCCTGTTCCGCTTGCGCCTCCGTCCACTCACTGTCCTGCACCCGTTTGACCAGCCCGGAACCGCCGTGCTGTTTCTGGTTCCAGTCATCCATTTTCGCCAGCGCCTCGGCGGGCTGGTGGATGGCGATTACCGGGCCTTCGCCCAATAGATTCAAATCCTTGTCGGTGACGACCGTGGCAATTTCGATAATGACATCGTTGAAGCTATCCAGCCCGGTCATTTCCAGATCAATCCAGATCAAATTTTCCTGATTCATGCTCATTCAGTTACACTGCAGCTACTTTAGGGAATCTCGGACTATAACAGAAATCATGCAAACCTTTACCTACATTTTCCTCGCTTTTCTGCTGGCCTCGACACTGGTACAACTCTATTTGTCGTTGCGGCAGAAGCAGCATGTCAGCACCCACCGCAGCGCTGTCCCCGCACCTTTTGCGGGCAAAATTTCGCTGGAAGAACACCAAAAAGCCGCCGATTACACCCTGGCGAAAGGCGGTTTGGGGCGGATCGACTTGCTGATTGGCCTCGTTATCCTGCTGGTGTGGACGCTGGGCGGCGGGCTGGAATGGCTGGATAATCAGTGGCGTAGCTTCGGCTGGAATGAGCTGTATACCGGCACGGCGCGTCATCATCAGCCTGATGCTGCTGGGCAGCTTGCTGGATATGCCCATGTCGCTGTACCGCACTTTTGTGCTGGAAGAACGCTTTGGTTTCAATAAGATGACGCCCGTCACCTTTCTCACTGACCTGCTTAAAGGCGCTGCCCTGGCACTGCTGATCGGCATTCCGGTGGTCATGCTGATTCTGTGGCTGATGCAATCGGCTGGCAGCTTGTGGTGGTTGTACGCATGGGCAGCCCTGACCGCGTTTTCACTGCTGATGACGTGGGCATACCCCAAGTTCATTGCGCCCTTGTTCAATAAATTCAGCCCATTGGAAGAAGGCGAAGTCGCTGACCGCCTCAACGCGCTGCTGGCACGCACCGGCTTCAACAGCAAAGGCGTATTTGTGATGGATGGTTCGCGCCGTTCCGCCCACGGCAATGCCTATTTCACCGGCTTTGGCAAAAACAAGCGCATTGTGTTTTTCGACACCCTGCTCAAGCACCTGACCCCGGCGCAGGTGGAAGCGGTACTGGCGCACGAACTGGGGCATTTCAAACGTAAGCACATCGTCAAAGGCATGGCGTTGTCGATGATCATGACTTTGAGCAGGTTTTATCGTGCTGGCATGGTTGATGGGGCAGGAATGGTTCTATACTTCACTCGGTGTCAGCCAGCCATCGACTTATATGGCGTTGTTGCTGTTTGTACTGGTCAGCCCGGCATTCACTTTTTTCATTGGCCCGCTCATGGCGTGGTGGTCGCGCAAGCACGAGTTTGAAGCGGATGAATTTGCCGCCCAACAGTCCAGTAGTACGGAACTGATTGCGGCATTAGTGGGTCTTTACAAGGAGAATGCCAGTACCTTGACGCCTGACCCGTGGTACTCGGCGTTTTATGACTCGCATCCGCCCGCAGCGATACGGATTGCGCATTTACAACAACAAACCTGATTAAAGAGTAGTGAAATGAAAGCTATTTTGATTCTCTGTAGTGGCTTGCTGCTGATGCAGACAGCGGTGGCAGCGCCTGACCCGGCGAATGGACAAAGACTGTTTGCCACTTCCCAGTGCCTGAACTGTCATGGCACGGATGCCTTTACCAGAGCCCGACCGCAAGGTCAACGACCTCGCCGCATTGGAAAGCCAAGTACGCCACTGTGATGCTAACCTCGACACCAACTGGTTTGACGACGAAATCAAGGATGTGGTCGCCTACCTCAACCAAACGTATTACAAATTTTAGTAATACGTGGGCAACGGTGCTGTTTTCCGTCACAATAGGACGCTATGACGGAAAACACATCTCAAGCAGCTTCCTTCAGGCATCGGGCAGGTTATTACCCGTTTCGGTGCTGATTTTCTTATCGAAACCGCGGACGGTGAACTATTACGCTGCACCGCCCGCCGCAAACTCGACAATCTTGCCTGCGGCGACCGCATCCAATGGGAACGCCAAGCCCAAGGCAACGCCGCCGTCACCGCCATGCTCCCGCGCCAGAACGTGCTGGAACGCCCCGATTTCCGGGGAAAATTACGCCCGATTGCCGCCAATATCGACCTGTTGATCGTGGTCACCAGTTGGCAACCCGCCCCGGTGTGGGAAATGCTCGACCGCTACCTGATTGCTGCCAACCGCCTCCACGCGGATGTGTTGCTGGTGATGAACAAAGCCGATTTGCGCCAGACTCAGGCCAGCGCCGAAGCGGAAGCTTGTCTGGAAGAATACGTGCGTATTGGCTGCCCGATCCTGCACGTTTCGGCTGACCAACAGCAGGGGATTGGGGAAATACTTGCCGCGATTCAAGGGCGCACCGCTATCGTGGTGGGGCAATCCGGGGTAGGGAAGTCATCCATCGCCGCGCAATTGCTGCCGGATACCGACATCCGCGTCGGCACGATTTCCGAGACGGGCGAAGGCCGCCATACCACCACCTCCGCTACGCTGTACCGCTTGCCGTCAGGCGGCTCGCTGATTGATTCGCCGGGGGTGCGTGACTTTGGCCTGACTGGGCTGGACTTTGCCACACTGGAGACAGGTTTCCCGGAATTCCGCCCGTTTCTGGGTGAATGCCGCTTCCACAACTGCACCCACAATCATGAGCCGGGTTGCGCGATTAAAGCGGCGGTAAGCGCCGGTAACATTCCGCCACGGCGATTTGCCCGCTACCTGAATTTGCTGGCGAACATGTGAAAGACGCCCACTAAACCCGGCGGATACCACCCGCTTCGATAACGATCTGCTGCTGCTTGTACAACAGCCCGATAGCGCGTTTGAAATGCGCTTTGCTGACACCGAATTCGCGGTAAATGTCTTCCGGCGAACTTTTATCGCTGAAATTAGAACGGCCGCCGCGTGCTTGCAGGTGATCAAGGATTTTCTGGGTCAATCCGTCATGCGCAACGGCGCTGGGCAATTGCAGCATCAGGTCGATTTTTTGGTCAGGACGGATGGCTTTGATGTAACCCTGCACCCGTTGCCCGATGCTCAGCGGCTGGAACACTTCATTGGCATACAGCAAGCCGAGGTGCGTGCCGTCAATCACCGCTTTGTAACCGAGGTCAGTACGCTCATAAATCAGCAAATCTACCGCTTGCCGGGGCGTGAAACTGCTGCTGAATTCGTTGAGGAACAAGTCCAGCCGCGAGGAGCCGACAATGGTTTCGCTGTGGTCATCCACATACACGCACACTACATATGACTGGCCTTCCTGCATCGGGATGGCTTGTTCCTTGCGCGGAACCAGCAAATCTTTCGGCAAGCCCCAATCCATAAACGCGCCAAAGCGGTTCACGGCAACCACTTTCAGGCAAGCAACTTCACCGACTTGCGCCAGCGGGGTCTCGGTGGTGGCGATCAGGCGGTCTTCCGAATCCAGATAGATGAATACTTTCAGCCAGCTATCGGGTTGGCAATCCTGCGGCACGTAACGCTTGGGCAGCAAGATTTCGCCGTAATTTGAGCCATCCAGATACACGCCGAAGCTGGTTGCTTTGGTTACCCGTAGCAGGTTTTGCCGACCAATTTTTAACATGATGTTGTGTTTTTCCAAGGTTTGTTGTGGGGATTGTAAGGTATAGTACACCTCGCCAGCCTAACCGGAAACCTTACACCATGCCAGCCAGACTCCCGCCCTCCAGCGCCCAGCTAACATTTGCGCCACCTGCCGACCACTTGCGTGACGCACTTTCCGCCGTGGTGCAGGTCGGTGATACCCTGTGGCTCGCCAATGACGAAACCGCCAGCCTTGAGCGCCTCACCCTGCAAGGGCAAGATGCGGGCGGCAACCCACAATACGCCGAGCATACCCGCTTTGCCTTGCATAACTATCTACACCTGCCCCGGCAATCTGAAGCCGCCGACCCCGACAGCGAAGAAGCCGATGTGGAAGGGCTGGATTATCATGATGGCTACTTGTGGTTGGTCACTTCGCACAGCCTCAAGCGCAAAAAGCCCAACAAAGCCAAGCTCAAAAAATCACCGGAAACCGCCGTTGAGCAACTGGCAATAGTCAGCCACGACCCTAACCGCTACCTGTTGGCACGTATCCCGCTGGTGATGGATACGGCTAAGCTCAGCTTGCAAACCCGCGCTGAATTCGAGGGCAGGACGCTGCTCGCAGCCCAATTACACGGTAATGGCAAGGGTAACGACCTGACTGATGCGCTGCGTACTGACCCACATTTACAAGCATTCCTCGACATTCCGGGTAAGGATAACGGCTTGGATATTGAAGGCTTGGCAGTGGTGGGCAAGCGTTTGTTGCTGGGTTTGCGCGGCCCGGTGTTGCGCGGCTGGGCGGTCATTTTGGAACTGGAGCTGGTGGATGACGCTGATGATCCCGCTATCCTGCGGCTGCAAACCATCGGGGCGGATGAGCGCCCTTACCGCAAGCATTTTTTGCCGCTGGATGGCTTGGGGGTGCGGGATTTGTGTGTACAGGGCGATGACCTGCTGATACTGGCAGGGCCGACCATGAGTCTGGATGGCCCGGTTACGATTTACCGCTGGGTTGGTGGGGCGCAGCCGGAGCAGGAAGGGTTGGTTTCAGCCGCACAATTGCAAACGGTTCTTGATGTTCCCTACGGGCAGGGCGAAGATAAGGGCAACGACCACGCCGAAGGCATTGCCCTGTTTGACCATGCTTTTCATGCCGATGGCAAGGCGGCGCTACTGGTGGTTTACGATTCGGCTGCTGACCACCGCAAACCCAGCGATGGTACGGTGCTGGCGGATATTCACACGATTTGATAGGAGGGAACCATGTTCAAGGCATTGCTACTGAGCCAGTTTGAAGGCAAAACCCGTGCAGACATTCGCCATCTTGAGGTTGCCGACTTACCGGAAGGTGAGGTGCTGGTGGATGTTGCCTATTCTTCCCTCAACTACAAGGATGGGCTGGCGGTCACTGGCATGGGCAAAATCATCCGTTCCTACCCGATGGTTCCCGGCATTGATTTCGCAGGCACGGTGGCGGAATCGGCTTCCGGGCGTTTCAAACCCGGTGATCAGGTCATCCTCACCGGCTGGGGGGTGGGCGAACGCCACTGGGGCGGCTATGCGCAGAAAGCGCGGGTGCAAGCCGATTGGCTGGTTCCCATGCCTGCGGGGCTGGATGCGAAAAAAGCCATGATCATCGGCACGGCGGGTTTCACTGCGATGCTGTGCGTGATGACGCTGGAAGAGGCGGGGGTGAAACCGGCTTCTGGCAAAGTGCTGGTGACGGGGGCTGCGGGGGGCGTGGGCAGCGTAGCGGTGTTGCTGCTGTCGCAACTTGGCTACCATGTGGTGGCGGTATCCGGTCGCCCGGAAGCCCAAGATTTCCTCACCCATCTTGGGGCGAAGGAATTTATTACCCGCGAAGCCATGAGCTGCGCCGACCCGCCCGTTGGAATCCCAGACGTGGGCGGGCGCTATCGACGTGGTGGGCGGCACTATGCTGGCGCGGATACTGGCGGAAATGGATTACGGCGGTACGGTAGCCGCTTGCGGGCTGGCTGGCGGTTTCGAGCTGAATACCACGGTGATGCCGTTCATTTTGCGCAATGTCAGCTTGCGCGGGGTGGATTCGGTCAGTTGCCCGCAGGAACGCCGTATCCGCACATGGGAACGCCTTGCGGCTGAATTGCCTAATAGTGCCTATGCGGATCTGGGTTGCACGATTGCGCTGGAAGAAGTGCCGCAGGCCGCCAAAGATATTATGGCAGGGCGGATTCAGGGACGGATGTTGGTTAATCTGAATTTGTAGTAATCAGATAGATTACAGTTTCATGCCAGCCTGTTTGCCAGTTGCAGGAAGTAGTCTGTTGACCAGATACCCAAGGCACTGGCATCAGGGATGAATTTCACGACATCCTGTTTGGCATTCTCAAAATCCACAGCCTTGATGCGTTGCTGTAATAAGGCTTGCAGCTCGGCTTTGGTCACGGTTTTTTGCTGAACATCCCCGCTTTCATTCGCTCGTCTGGCGAAATGTTCCAGATTGGGCGTGACGGCATGGCGCACGTACCATTCAAAATCAAACCAGTCGCGCCCTTTGACCCGATTTTTCCACTGGCGGAACAGTAGCGCGTGTAGCTTCCCGGCAAATAAATCCGCTAAGGCAAAGCATTTGACGTAAAAGGAAAATGGTTGGAGCAACAGTTTTTCTTCCGTCGCAAAACCCAGTGGTGGCAGAGTATCTACTTCAAACTTGATCTTGACCTTACGGGCGCTACGAATGTTGAGGCTGAACACTTGGGTATTGTTTTTCAAAAAGGCTGATTCTATTTGGCTGTCAGCGGTTTTTTGTTTGGTAGTAATGTCGACCTCCAACCCTAACGCCTTGAACTCAGCGATCACTGCCTTGAAATAAGGCTGCAAAGAAAACTCGGCATCGGGTTGCAGCAATGAAAAATCCAAATCCTCAGAGAAGCGTGGCAAGCCATGAAAAATCCGCAGGCAAGTACCGCCGTAAAACGCTGCTTGTTCAAAGAATCCGGCTCGGTTCAGACCCGCTAGGGCAATTTCCTGCATGACTTCCCGCAATGCTTGGTCATGTTGTTCGGCGGTGGTCAGCGGATAGCGGTTCAGCATTTGTTCCAGCAAGCTCATTGCCATTGTTTGATAGCCTCGTGTAAATGCCCCAACAGTTCGGTTTTGTGCCCGGATTGCCAATAGGTAGTGATAATTTCTAGGTCGATGATGCCCGCTTCATCTGCATCCAATCGCAGGTCGTCCAGCAGGAAATGCTGCATGGATTTAACCGAATGCACCCGTAGGTTACGGGTCAATACCAGCCGATCACACAAGGCTTTTGCAGGCGTGGCAAGCAGGCAATAGCCGCCGTTTTCCAGCAGCCACCGATTCTATGCCGATAGGGTATACACCCGTCTGGCAGGTGTTGGTAAGAAAAACGCCCCACACCAGTTTCTAACGTTTGGCTACGCCGGGTTGTCACCGAGGTCACTTCCATCACTTTTTCTGGGCAAGCCCGTGATGCCATAAGGCGTAGTCGAGTGACACACACGAAGGCCCCGGCAGGTTTGCCACCAATAAGCGTTCCACGGGTTTGCCAGTCAATTCTGGAAATACCATCATACAACCGCGTTTCACGGGGAGCAGCACGCCTTCATCCAGCCAGCGGGAAATTTTGTTATTGGGGGTTTTGTAGCGTTTAAGCGCCGACAGCAAAGTCTGGTGCATGACCGGGATGTTGCCGAAGGATTTAAGCTGTAATTCCGTGTTTCACAAAATCGAAACAATGTTATAGCCTTACCTCACCAGTAATCTACAGCGTTAATATCAAGGAAATCCATAGTGGTAGAAAGCCGCCAAAAAAACGCCTGCCGATGAGGAGACCGACAGGCGCAAGCACCACAGTTCAACTAGAGAGACAAACTTATTCACCATTCGGAATAATCAACACCGGCACTTTGCTATGCTGCGTCACCGTCCGCGCCGTTGACCCCAGCATGGTATGCCCACCGGCATGGCGGGTATGGCTACCGATCACGATCAAATCCACCCCGTGCGTTTGCGCGTAATGGTTGATCACATCCGCCGGATTGCCCGCGCTGACCACGATTTTGTCGAGCAGCTCATCCTTGTCCTTGCAGATGTCATCCTCTTCCGCACAGTAGTTTTTCAAGCGTTCGCGCATGGTTTCAATCACCTGATTCATGCTTTCCTGCTCAATGTCATGCACTTCCTTGTCGGGCAAGTACATCGACAAAATCGCCTGCCCGGTCGAGCCAATCGGCGCAACCGCGTGCAACATGATGATCTTCGCCTGATGGATACGTGCCAGATTGATCGCTTGCCGGAACACCGGGCGCATGTGCGTGCCCAGAGTTGGTCGCGTACAAAATGGTTTTAAACGGTTTTACTTCAGTCATTGTCATTGCTCCTTACAGCATACCCATCAGACGCGGCAACCATAAGCTGAGCGCCGGTACATACGTCACCAACGCCAAGAACCCCAGCATGGTCAGCAACCAAGGCCAGACCGCAATGGTCAGTTCGGTAATGCCCATTTTGGTAATCCCCGACGCGACATACAGGTTCAAGCCCACGGGCGGATGACACATCCCCACCTCCATATTCACCACCATCAGGATGCCGAAATGGATCGGGTCAATGCCCAGCTTGATCGCCATCGGGAACAGGATCGGCGCAAAAATCAGCGTAATGCTGGACGGCTCCATGAAATTGCCCGCCAGCAACAGCAGCACGTTGACCGCCAGCAAGAAGATAATCGGCCCCATGCCTTGCGCCAACATCCACTCCGCCAAGGTTTGCGGAATTTGCTCATTGGTCATAATGAAGGAGAACATCACCGCGTTGGTGATGATGTACAGCAACATCGCCGACATGCTGGCAGAATTCAGCAACACTTTCGGCACATCCTTCAAGCCCATGTCCTTGTACACGAACACCGCCACCACGAAGGCATACACCGCACTCATCGCCGCCGCTTCGGTCGGGGTAAAGATGCCGGTGTAAATCCCGCCCATCACCACCACGATCAGCAACAAGCCCCACATCGAATCGCGGAAAGCCTTAATCCGTACTGCCACACTGGCTTTGGGTTGACGTGGGTAATTGTTTTTCCGCGCCCGATACCAGGTGGTTAAGCCCAAAAACAGCGCCAGCAAGAAACCCGGCACTACGCCCGCCATGAACAGCGCACCCACCGAGGTATTGGTTGCCACCGCATACATGACCATGACGATGGACGGCGGAATCAAAATCCCCAACGCCCCAGAGGTGGTAATGACCCCTGCACCAAATTGCTTGGGGAAACCCGCTTTCACCATCGCAGGCAACAAAATCGACCCAATCGCCACCACGGTTGCAGGGCTAGAACCGGAGACTGCCGCAAACAATGCGCAAGCCAATACACCCGCCAAACCCAAGCCGCCGTACCAATGCCCCACCATCGACGAGGCAAAGAAGATCATGCGTTTCGCCACCCCGCCATGCGTGAGGAAGTTACCCGCGAGAATAAAGAACGGAATCGCCATGATCTCGAACTTCTCAATCCCGGTGAACAGCTTTAGCGCCACCGCCTCAATCGGCACAGAGGTCATGGTAAACAAAAAGGTCAATACCGTCAGGCCGAGCGCGATAGAAATCGGCATCCCGGTCAGCATCAGCATCATTAACAAGCCAAAAATGATTAGTGCGCTCATGGTTTTTGCTCCACGACAGGGAAGGGTTCAACTTCATCCAGCCCTTCGACATGACCGTGGTCATGGTGGGGCAAATCGCCCGTGCGCCAGAAATTTGCCAGCACTTGCATAAAGCGGAACGACATTAACGACGAACCCAGCGGCACTGCCAGATACACGATCCACGTCGGCCATTCCAGATCGGGGGTAGTGGGGCCTTCGTAATGACTGCCGGTATCCATGCCCAGCAGTTTAGGGCAACATACGCCAAGCCCGTTTTCCCACACCATGCGAGCGCCGAGAATGGCAACAATGCCGGTAAACAGAATGCCAGCAGACAAAGCCACGGTGGTCATACGACGACGGTTATCAGGATTCAAGCGGTTAACCAGCACATCCACCCCAACGTGAATGCCTTGACGCACGCCGTAAGCCGCGCCGAATTTCGCCATCCACACGAACAGAATAATGCACAGTTCCTGCGCCCAGCTCATGTGAATGCCGAGTAAAAAATCTTGGAAACGCACCCAGCGGTAAGCCGGAAGCGTAGCGGTGAACCACCGCAATAAAAATGATCAGCGTCGCGACGCCAATCAGACGCGGTAATGAAAATTTCTTCCAGATGATCGAGCCACTTCATACATTTCTCCTCCAAAATGTATTGGGGGGAGAGTGTCTGCTCCTCTCCCCCGCACCTTCCTCTTATTTAGAAGGATCAAACCCAGTCGCTTTGTAAATGGAGTCGATCAGGTCTTTGCCCATGCGATCTGCCATTTCGGCGTGAACCGGTGCAAGTGCTTTCTGCATCGCTTTCACTTCGTCTTCAGTCGGGGTATAGACTTCAGTTTTGCCAGAGGCTTTCACGGCTTCCAGTGCCTTTTCGTTTTCTTCCTTGGCGATTTGGTTGGCGAAATCGGTGGATTCTTTCATCGCTTCATCCAAACCTTTGCGCACGTCTTCTGGCAGTTTTTCCCAG
Source organism: uncultured Gammaproteobacteria bacterium (assembly GCA_963818325.1). Taxonomy (GTDB): domain Bacteria; phylum Pseudomonadota; class Gammaproteobacteria; order Thiotrichales; family Thiotrichaceae; genus Thiothrix. Next base: position 170,730 of record CAWFRV010000001.1, read on the forward strand.
AAATCTTTGTTGGCAATGACGGCATAACCCAAGTAACCGTGGTTGGTGACGGTGGCGTTTTTCTGCACTTCGTGCATTTTTTGGGTGAACAGGTTGGAAGGTGGGTTTTCAGTACCGTCTACTACGCCGGTTTGCAGGGCTTGGTAAGTTTCGGAGAACGGCATGACTTGTGGGTTTGCGCCTAAGGCACGCATTTCCGCTTCCAGTACTTTGGAAGACTGGATACGCATTTTCAAGCCTTTGTAATCATCCGGGGTTTTCAGCGGCTTGTTGGCGCTCATGACTTTGAAACCGTTATCCCAGTACGCCAGACCTTTCACGCCTTTGGCTTCCAGTTTGGTCAGCAAGCCAGCACCGATCTCACCTTGGGTAACTTTGTGCAGGTCGTCGTAGTTGCGGAACAGGTAAGGCAGGTCGAATACTTCAAACTCTTTCACGCCCAATGGGCCGAATTTTGCCAGTGATGGCGCGAGCATTTGCACAGCACCCATTTGCAGGGCTTCCATTTCTTCCTTGTCTTTGTACAGGGTGCTGTTGGGGTAAACTTCAACCTTGACCGCGCCTTTGGTCTTTTCTTCCGCCAAGGCTTTGAATTTGTCAGCCGCTTTACCTTTAGGGGTATCCGGTGCAACGACGTGGCTGAACTTGATTACGATCGGGTCAGCAGCGTAGGAATACATGCTGGACAGGCCAAGAACAACGGCGGTAGTCAGGGTTAACAGTGTCTTTTTCATCTCTCTCTCCAAATGAATTGCGGTTAAACACGGGTTCAGTATTGGAAGAAACGTGCCAACGCTGCCTGTTTTGCCAATAAAGATTTAAACTTACTTTAAAATCAGTTATTTAATAAAAATTTTCGCATTGCACCAAAGTCAGGTAATATCAGACAGACGGCGGTATTCCGCCAGAATGCCATGGTTGGGCGGCGGATTTCCGCCACCTGTCGGCGATTCTGGCAAGACACGCTGTTTCCCTCAGAAATACAAAACACTTACGCATCATTCAGTTAGCAAGAAAATGACAAGTTAGCCCGGTATCGGCACGATTCTTCCATAGGTGTCGGGGCTACGTTTCGATAACTGCTTTAGGACGACTACCGCTATGAAAGACGAACTAGACCAAGCCGCACTCGACTACCACCGCTTCCCGCAACCGGGCAAACTCGAAGTCACCCCCACCAAAAACATGGCGAACCAGCGCGATTTGGCACTGGCGTATTCCCCCGGTGTGGCGGCAGCAAGCCTTGCGATTGCGGCTGACCCCGCGTGTGCGGCGGATTACACCTCACGCGGCAATCTGGTGGCGGTCATTTCCAACGGCACAGCGGTGCTGGGCTTGGGTGCAATTGGCGCACTCGCCTCCAAACCCGTGATGGAAGGCAAGGCGGTATTGTTCAAGAAATTCGCGGGCGTGAATGCCTTCGACATCGAAATGGACACGCTCGACGTTGACCGTTTGGTGGATGCGATCAGCTTGCTCGAACCGACGTTCGGCGGCATTAACCTCGAAGATATTAAAGCGCCCGAATGTTTTGAGGTGGAAAAACGCCTTAAAGCCATGATGAATATTCCGGTCTTCCACGACGACCAGCACGGCACGGCGATTTGCGTGGCAGCGGCGATCCGTAACGGTTTGCGCGTCGCGGGCAAGAAGATCGAAGACGTGAAATTCGTGTGTTCCGGCGCGGGTGCAGCAGCGATTGCCTGCATGAATTTGCTGGTCGAAATGGGGCTGAAAAAGGAAAACATCGTCGTTAACGACCGCTTCGGCATTATCTACAAAGGCCGGGTTGAAGAAATGAACCCGTACAATGCCGCTTACGCCATCGACACCGATGCCCGCACGCTGGATGATGTGATGGACGGCGTGGACGTTTTCCTCGGTTTATCCGCGCCGCGTGTGTTGAAACAGCATCATGTTAAGGTGATGGCGGAAAACCCCCTTATCCTCGCGCTGGCCAATCCTGAACCCGAAATCCGCCCCGAACTGATTTACGAAGTACGTTCCGACGCGATTGTGGCCACCGGGCGCAGCGATTATCCCAACCAAGTGAACAACGTGCTGTGCTTCCCGTTCCTGTTCCGGGGCGCGTTGGATGTGGGTGCAACCGAAATCAACGAAGCCATGAAAATTGCGGTGGTCGAAGCGATTGGCGATCTGGCGATGCGCGAAGCCTCCGATGCGGTGGTATCCGCGTATGGCGGGGCGGAATTCCACTTCGGGCGCGACTACCTGATCCCCAAGCCGTTCGACCCGCGTTTGATGACCATCATCCCGCCACGTGTCGCCAGAGCAGCGATGGAAACCGGCGTGGCTACCCGCCCGATTACCGATTTCGAGGCGTATGAACGCCAACTGGAAAGTTTCGTGTTCCGCTCCGGCATGACCATGAAACCGGTTTTCGAGAAAGCCAAACGCAACCCGCAGCGCATTGTGTTTGCGGAAGGTGAATCGCAGCGCGTCATCAATGCCGCCCAGCAATTGGTGGATGATGGCATTTGCAAACCGATCTTGCTGGGCAACCCTGAGCTGATCCAGCGCAATATCGAAGCCTACGACTTGCGCCTGAAAATCGGTGAAAACATTACCGTGGTTGACCCGCGCAATAACCCCGATTACGAACGTCATGTGGCAGAGCATTACGCAGTGATGTGCCGCAAAGGCGTAACGCCCACCTACAGCCGTCGCGTGATGACGGCACGTACCACGCAGATTGCGGCGGTCATGGTACGTTGTGGCGATGCCGACGCGATGATTTGCGGGGTGGAAGGTAACTTCATTTCGCATCTGCATTACGTGCGTGATTTGATTGGGGCGCGTCCCGGTTTGAGCGATGTTGCGGCGGTCACTATGCTGATCCTCAAAAACGGCACGTATTTCATGACCGATACCCACGTCGGCGAAGACCCGACGGCGGAACAGCTTGCCGACAATACCGTGCTGGCGGCGGAATTGGTGGCAGGTTTTGGCATGGAACCGAAAGCCGCGTTGCTGTCGCATTCCAACTTCGGCAGCCGCATGAATGTGCATTCCGACAAGCTGCGCAAGACGCTGGCAATTTTGCGTGAGAAACACCCGGATTTGCTGGTGGAAGGCGAAATGCACGCGGATGCAGCTTTGTCACAGGACGTGCGTGACCGTTTGTTCAAAGGTGCGGCGTTTGAAGGCGAAGCGAATTTGCTGGTCTGCCCGGATTTGAACTCGGCGAATATTGCCTACAATATGACCAAGATGCTGGCGGATGGTTTGCCGGTCGGGCCGATGCTGGTGGGGACGAATTATCCGGCGCATATTTTGACTGAAAGTACCACGGTGCGCGGGATTGTGAACATGGCAGCGTTTGCTAGCGTTGAGGCGATGAGCCGCCAGTAGATATTTTGTGCTTGACACTTCACATATTAATTAATACATTAGATTCTATATAAAAATTATTAATGCATTAAAATAAGCCAAAGAGGCTACGGCACTCTTTGGCTTTTATGTGGAGAATAACTGTGCCAATTTTCTCGTCACTAAAATATTGGTGGAAACTGCTCGGCATAACAGCACTGCTGGCCTTATGGGGCACATGCGGCGCTAGCAGGCACGGAGGCTGAAGTGAGGCTTGCCCCGCTTAACCCCGCGTTTATTGCTTATCAACAGGCACAAGCATTACACACTACCCGGACATCCGCGCCCGTTAGCCAGTACTCACTGGGCTATATACCTTCACCGGCTGATCTCCCCAGTGTAGCGGCGGCGACCGCGCCTATTACCAAGTCTGTTACGGTATTCCCGCCTGTATTCGATTTGCGCACCTTAGGTAAGCTGCCGCCTATCCGTGACCAAGGTTTGTGTGGTGCTTGCTGGACTTATGCTACTTATTCCTCGCTAGAATCGCGCTTGAAAGTGGCTGAAACCAAAGACTTTTCTGAATCCCATTTGGTGGATACGCATGGTTTTGATTACCCGCAGTGTACGGGGGGGAACACCAAGATGGCGATGGCCTACCTGGCCCGCTGGAATGGTGCGGTAGAGGAAACCGCGTATCCGGCCCCCATTGCCACCAGCAATGTCGTCAAGCCTGTCGTCAAGCACCTGCAATCGGTGGATTTTATTAGCCGTGCAGGGGCATTGGATAACGATGCTGTGAAAGCCATGTTGATGGCGCAAGGTGCTGTTAGTGCTTCACATTTTTGGGATCCTGCCTATTACAACACCACGACTAAAGCGTTTTATAACGGGGTGAATACCACCACCAATCATGGTGTGGCGATTGTGGGCTGGGATGACAATTTCCCGCGTAGCCGTTTTGCTACACAGCCATCAGGCGATGGCGCGTTCATTGTGCGTAACTCGTGGGGGACAGTATTTGGTGAAGCGGGCTATTTTTATGTCTCTTATTACGATACCTCGTTGCGCATTGAGGGGGTTTTTCATGGGGTGGAGTCAACCACTAACTATACCCGTGCGTATGAATATGACCCATTGGGGTGGACAAGTGCCTTTGGTTTTGGTGCGGGCACTGGCATCGGCTGGTTCGCCAATATGTTTACTGCTGATGCCAGCAATGCCAGCATCCGTGCGGTAAGTTTTTATACTACTGCGCCCAATAGCAGCTATGAGGTGTATGTTTACAATAATGTGCTGGACAATCAGCCGCGCAGTGGAACCTTGCTGGGGGTTGCCACCACGGGCACGATTGCCAATGCGGGTTACCACACCATTCACCTGAATGCCCCTGCCAATGTAACACCTAATGGGCGCTTTGCTGTCGTCGTCAAGTTGACCACGCCCAATGCCACTTACCCGATTGTTATGGAAAAACCCGTCGCCGGTTTCAGTAGTGCCGCCACAGCGGTTGCCGGTCAAAGCTTCGTCGGCAGCAATGGGACAACGTGGCGTGACATGACCAGCTATTACGCTAATACCAATGTATGCCTGAAAGCGTTTGCGGGCACTTCGGGCAAGACGCCTGATACGTTTGTATTTAGCGATCAGGTGAATGTGGCACCAGCGACGCTGATTGAAGCCAATACGGTAACGCTCAGCGGCATTACCGAAGCCAGCCCGATCAGCATTACTGGTGGCGAATATAAGATCAACAATGGCAGCTATACCGCGCTGGCGGGGATGGTGAATAACGGGGATACGCTACGGGTGCGCCATACGTCTGCTGGGGCTATTGCAACTGCCACCCACACCACGGTGACGGTCGGTGGGATTAGCGATACTTTTTCCAGCCTGACCAGTAATACCCCGCCGCAGACCACCAGTTGCACCGGGAGCTTGGCAGTGGGGGCGGGTACTAGCAGTGCGTGGGAGGCAACTTGCGCTTCCACCCATAAAACCGGCAGTTATGCCCGTTATTACACCTTCAGTTTGAGTGCTGCCCAAACGGTAACCATCAACCTGACCTCTAGCGCCCAAGATGCTTACTTGTTCCTGTTGGCGGGCAGCGGCACGGGCGGGAGTGTCATCGCCAGCAATGACGATGGCGGTGGCGGCACGCAGTCGCGCATTACCCAAACGCTGGCAGCCGGAACCTATACCGTGGAAGCCACTACTTATTACGCAGGCAAAACCGGGGCATTCACGCTGGCGCTGGCGGGCAGCAGCCCACCACCCCCCGAACCCACGGGTTGCACGGCTAACTTGGCGGTGGGGGCAAGTGCTAATGGCACATGGGCGGCAAGCTGCACCTCTACCCACAAGAGTGGCAGTTATGCCTACTATTACACCTTTAGCCTGAGTGCTGCCCAAACGGTGACCATCGACCTGACATCCAGCGCACAGGATGCTTACCTGTACCTGTTGTCGGGTAGCGGTACGGCTGGCAGCGTGGTCGACAGCAATGACGATGTTGGCGGCAGCACACAGTCGCGGATCACGCGGACGCTGGCAGCCGGAACCTATACCGTGGAAGCGACGACATATTAGGCCGCCAAGACGGGGGCATTCACTGTCAGCATGGCGGGAGCCAGCAGCCCACCCGTATCCGATTGCGTGGCAAGCCTTGCAGTGGGGACGAATGCCACGGGCACATGGTCGGCAAGCTGCACCTCTACCCATAAAACAGGCAGTTATGCCCGCTATTACACCTTTAGCCTCAGTACCGCCAAAACGGTGACCATTAACCTGACATCCAGCGCACAGGATGCTTACCTGTACCTGTTGTCGGGCAGTGGCATGACTGGGAGTGTCATTGACAGCAATGACGATGGCGGCGGTGGCACACATTCGCGGATCACGCGGACGCTGGCAGCCGGAACCTATACGCTGGAAGCCACGACGTATTATGCCGGGAGGACAGGTGGCTTTACCCTGAGTACGGCGGCGCAGTAACTCGCCGCTACTCGCGGAATTGACCGCGCTCCAGCCCATACTTTTTCATTTTGTCGGTCAGGGTTTTGCGCGGCAAGTCTAGGGCATCCATCACCTCCCGCGTGCTGCCCTTATGGCGGTTCAGTGCCTGCTCGATCAAGATTTTCTCGAAGCAGGCAACTTGTTCCGCCAGCGACAAACCTTCCTGCTTGTCATCTGAATTCATCAGCGTGGCAAGGTCGAAATTGTATGCCTCGCCCAGCAATACATAACGCTCGGCAATATTGCGCAATTCGCGGATATTGCCCGGCCAGTCATGCCCGATCAGCACATGCAACGCCTTGCTGTTCAGCGGCGGCACTTCGGTTTCACACCGCGCCGCCGCCACCAACACGAAATGCTGGAACAGCAGCGGAATATCCTCACGCCGCGCCCGTAACGGCGGCACTTCCAGCGTCACCACATTCAGGCGGTAATACAAATCCTTGCGGAATTCAGCACGTTCCGCCGCTGCCATCAAGTCAGTCTTGGTCGCGGCAATCACCCGGATGTCGAGCGGAATCAGTTTGTTGGAACCCAGCCGCTCAATCTTGCGTTCCTGCAACACCCGCAGTAGCGGCGCTTGGGTGGAAAGCGGCATCCCCTCGATCTCATCCAGAAACAGCGTGCCGCCGTTGGCATGTTCAAACTTGCCGATACGTTTGCCCTTTGCCCCGGTAAACGCGCCCGCCTCATGCCCAAACAACTCGCTGTCGAGCAAGCTTTCAGAAATTGCCGCGCAATTGATCGCCACGTAATTGTGGTCACGGCGCTTGCTCTGTTCGTGGATCGAACGCGCCACCAGTTCCTTGCCCGTGCCGGTTTCGCCCCATACCAGCACGTCGGCATTGACGTTGGCGATGCGGGTAATCATTTTGCGTAAGGCCATGATGGAAGGGGTTTGCCCGATGATGCGCGGCCCTGGGCGGGTCTGGTTTTCCAGCGCCTCTTTCAGGGCGCGGTTTTCCAGCGTCAGGCGGCGCTTGTCGCGGGCGCGTTTGATCACCTCCAGCAATTGCGTGCCGGAAAACGGTTTTTCCAACAGGTCATAGCCGCCTTTGCGGATTGCCGCTACTGCGGTCGCCACATCGGCGTGCCCGCTGATCAGGATCACCGGCAAATCACGGTCGATTTTCAGCACACGCTGGAGGAATTCCAAGCCATCCATCCCCGGCATTCGGATGTCGGAAATCACCACGCCTTCAAATTCCGGGGTAATCTTGCTCAGGGCAGACGGGGCATTGTCGAAGGTTTCCACCTCGAAACCCGCCAACAGCAAGGATTGCGCGGTGGAATCGCGTACTGCTTTTTCGTCATCGACCAGAATGATATGGGTTGCGCTCATTGCTGCCCTCCGTCGGCGGCCTGTTGCAAGCTTAGGGTAAACACTGCGCCACCTTGCGGCGCATTGCGCACCGCCAAATGCCCGTGCATGTCTTTGGCGAGGCGGTAGGAAATCGACAAGCCCAAGCCTAAGCCTTTGCCGATGATTTTGGTGGTGAAAAACGCCTCAAACACATGCGGCATGGCTTGTTCGCTGATACCCGCGCCATTGTCGCGCACACTCACGCACACCTGCCCATCCGCTTGTTGCACCGCAATCCAGATGCGCTGTTCGGCTTGTTCCTGCACCGCCTCCACCGCGTTACTGAGCAGGTTGACCAGAATCTGTTCCAGCCATACCAGATCGGCCTGCACGTAACGGGTCTGCTCCGCCCGCCGTTGTTCCAGTTCGACATGGGTTTGTGCCAGTTTGGGCTGGACAATGCTCAGGGCAGAATCGAGTGCGCGGTGCAAATCGCAGGTTTCAATCTGCCCGGCACTTTTGCGCGAAAAGGTTTTGAGCTGGCGGGTAATCGCCGCCATGCGCTCGGTCAGGCTGACGATTTCAGTCAGGTTGTTGCGGGCAATGTCCGGCTTGCCGATGTCGAGGAATTGCATGGCATTGTCGGCGTAAGCGCGGATCGCGGTCAGCGGGTTGTTGAGTTCGTGGTTGATTCCGGCGGAAAGCTGCCCCAGTGCCGCCATTTTTGCCGCTTGCACCAATTCCTCTTGGGTGTGGCGTAATTCGCGGGTGCGTTCATCGACTTTGGCTTCGAGTTCTTCGCGGGCGTGTTGTTCGTATTCGCGGCGCTGGCGCTGGTTTTTCCACAGCAAATAGATCAGCAAGGCGCTCAATACCAGCAGGGTAGCCGCCAACAATACCGCCACCGTCGCCGCATGGGTGACGCCGCCACGATTGACCAGCAGGTAAATATGCCACCCGGCAGCTTGCATCATGTCATGGTGCAGGACGAAGTATTGCACGCCCTTTTCGCTGGCTTGCTGTTCGAGTTGCTGGGGTTGGAGCGCCAAGTCAGGTAGCGGGGTAATGGCCTGATCGGCATAGCGGCGGTTGTCGCGCAGTTCCGCCAATTTGGCGGCGGGCAAGGCTTGCAGCGCATGGTAACGCCAGCGGTCGGGGTGGGACATAAACACAATCCCATCCGGGTCGGTGATGATGAAATCCATATTGCGTTGCGCAAGTTCCATTTCCAGCGTATCCACTCCGACCTTGACAGTGACCACGCCCAATACCGCGCCCGTTTTGCCCAGCACCGGGGCGGCGAAGTAATAGCCGCGCTCGCCGGAGGTCGTTCCCAAAGCGTAATAACGTGAGGTTTTGCCCAAGACGGCTTGCTGGAAATAGGGGCGGAACGCGAAGTTTTCACCGATGAAAGTGGAGCGTTTGTTCCAATTACTCGCGGCGACGGTCAGGCCATCCGCCCGCATCAGGTACACATCAGCCGTACCGGCAATGGTGTTCACGCTGCTCAGGTATTGGTTTAGCTCGGCTAATTGCGTGGGGTCGGGGGTGGTGCTTAGCAAGAAATGCTGTACTTCATGCCCTGCTGCCAGCAATTCGGGCAGGTAGGCATGGTGGTCAAGGGTGGATTCGAGTTGGCTACGCAACCGCGCCAGTTGGCTGTAAGCGTCACGCTTTAGCCCCTCAGACGCGCTTTGTTCCACGCTATGGTAAACCGCCAGCAGGGTCAGCAACGCCAGCAGCAGCAATAGCCAGAATAGGGTTAATTGTTTCCTCAAGTACCTCAACCTTAAGTGACAGTGTTGCGACACCAGTTTTTCAAGGTTAGCATGAACAGTGGGATTATCCACTATCAGGAAAGAACGATGAAAATACTTAGCACGCTGACCTTCTGCCTTGTCGCCCTCAGTGCTTGCACGCCCCCCAGCGGCACTGACCAGAAAGCGGCGGTGGCTGACAATTCCACCACCCGCATCCGCGTCAATGTCGTCGGTACGACCGCCAGCCTGACCCGGTGGAAACCAAGATCCGCGCCTTGGAAAAAGCAGGCCAACTGAAAGTCTGGAGTGTGCGCGAATCCTTCCCGCTGCAATTTGACATCGAAGGTTCTGCCAAAGCCATTGCGGAAGTGCAAGGGAAATGAGGCAAGCTGCCACTATGGCGCAACCATCTTGTTGATCAGCTTGGCAAAGGAAGCTGGGTTGCGTGAACACACAAACACTTTGCCTGTGCCACTGAAACGCAACACGATACCTTCGCCACTGGTGACGCTATTGACCAGATTGCCGAACATGCCGCCAAGGCCACCGCCCGTATTGCTGCTGGTTGCTACCGCCAGTTCATAATGCAAGGCGCTGTCCCAGCACACCACATGGGCGTTATCAATGGTCAGGTCTTTGCCCGGTTCCACGTCCAGCGAGAACATTGAACCAAAACCCGATACCACCACTTGGCCTTTGCCAGCCGTTTCCATGACGAAGAAACCGCCCGACTGGGCAAACAGTGCGTTGCCGATGTTTTGGGTGCGCACTTTCATTTCAGTGCCGGAGGTAGCGGCGACGAATGCGCCATCGTTCAGCAAATACTGGCGTGTGCCGACATCAATGATTTCCATCCCACCCGGCAAGGCGGGTGACAGCAGGCAATCGCCAGCGCCGCGTGTTGCTTCGATGTGTTGCTGGAATAGGGATTCGCCATTGGTAAAGCGGCGCATTAAGGCGCTGCCAAGCCCGCCAGTCATCTTCCCCTTCAACTCAAGGTTGGCTTCCATCATCACCATTGCACCAGACTCGCAATAAATTTTATCGCCTTGCTGCATGGATACATGCAGAAATGGATCAACTTCGCCAGTTACAGTAAACACGGTCATCTCAAAACCCTCGATTTGGTCAGTCGGCTGGGCGCAGTATATAAAATAGGAGGGTAGCAGGGGAACGCATCCTGATGGATGGTGGGGGCGTTAGCACTATAATGGTGAACTTATTGATTTTTATGCTAAAGAGCGGGGTGGATGTCCACCCCGAACCGCTAGGAGGAAATTGGGCTAGTTGCCTAGCCCAGAATAATAGTAGCCCAAAACGGATGTTTGTGAAACCAATATTGCGGTGCAGCATGATAATATAGTTATTTACTAAGATGACTGGTATTTTTTGTAACAATTGCACCATTAGTTTTTTTGCTTACCAGCAACCAAGCGACCATCGCCCCGGCAATGCCACCGAACAGATGCCCATCCCACGATACCCCTTGTTGCCACGGCAGGATGCCGCCCAGCAGTGTGGTTCCGTAAGTGAATGCCACGATAATGCTGACCAGCAATGGCACGGTGCGCCGTTCCAGAATGCCCGAAACGATCAAAAATACTGCTAGCCCAAACACCAGCCCGCTCGCGCCGATATGCAAGGAATGCCCGCGCCCAAACAGCCACAGCAGCAGCCCGCCGAGAATGGCGACCAGCACCACCGTAGCCCGCGAATCCGCCCGCGAACCTGCCAGCAAGGTCAGTAATACCGCCAGTGGTACAGTATTGTTCAATAAATGCCCGAAATTAGCGTGCAGGAACGGCATGGTGGCTACCCCAACCAGCCCGCCCCAGTCACGCGGGATCAGCCCGAAGCGTTCCAACGGCAACACCCGGTCAAGCAGGAATACCCCCCAAATGGCGAGCAGGAATAAGATGACCGCAGGCAATTCTTCGCGGATACGGTGGACGTGATCTTTCATTCAACAGGTTTTCCAGTTTGCAAACAGGTTTCCAGCACCTTGCGGTGGTGTTCCGTCCCCAGCGCATTCATGGTCTCAATATTGCGCTCAGGGATGGCATCCACATCAGGATAACTGGCAACGGCTTGCGCCAGACTGTCTTCACGGATCAGGTGCAGCATCGGCCAAGGTGAACGGTTAGTGTAGTTTTCGGCATCATTCGGGCGCGTGCCCTCAAACTGGTAGTCGGGGTGGAAGCTTGCTACCTGAAATTCGCCTTCAAAGCCGCCCTCCACCAGCAGTGCATCCACAATGTCGAGGAAGTCGTTGTAATCGAGGAAATCTTCCAGCGTACCGGGGTGGATCAGCAGGGTGGTTTCGGCTTCTTCAATGGGCGTGGCGCGGAGTTGTTCGAGTTCATACTGCAAGTCTTCCAGCAAGAATTCGGGGCGGGCGGAATCGGTGACCACATAGCGGATTTGCCCGCCATTGAACGGCTTGTGCGCAAACGGGCACAGGTTGTGCTTGAGGACGACGTTTTCCAGCCAGCAGCGGGTCTGGGCGATGTAGGTTGCGTTGGTGTGTTTCATGGGGTCGTGGGTTCTGTAATCGGGGCTACATGATAACACCATTTTCACCGGCTAATGCTGTTGCGTCCACCCATCATCCAGCCGCCGGAACACTTCTTGGCGCGATAGCCTAAAGCGGTGGCTGCCCCATTCCATCAGTTCCAAACTCAGGCGTTCACGGTCACCGCGAATCACGTTGAAACTGTTGGTGTGGTGCAATAGCAGGCGGTTGGACAGCGTGGTTCCGGCATGGGAGACAATCACCCCTTGGGTGACTTGCGCGTAGGCCAGATGCACATGCCCGCTGAGGATAATGTCCACTTCGGCGTGGAATGCCTGTAAGGCAGCATCGTGGCGTCTGACCAGTTCGCGGTGGGCAAACAGCGGTGGTAGCCAGAACGGGTGGTGGGCAGTCAGCAGGCGCAAGCTGGATTCGGGGGTGGTTTGCAATTGCCGCCTGATCCGTGCCACTTGCATCCGGCTGATGCTGCCGCGTGACCAATCGGGGTGCAGGCTGACGCGGCGGGCGGTATTCACCCCGATGGCAACAAAGTCTTCCTCTTGCATCACGGGTTCGAGTTCGCGGGAAATGTAGTGCCGCCACTTTTGCCACGGGTAGAGCAAGCGTTCCGGCAAGTTGTTTTCAGCAAGGTCATGATTGCCCGGTACGATCAGGTAAGGGTAGGGCAAGGCTTGCAGAAAGGCATGGGCGGCTTGAAATTCCCGGCGCTTGGCCTGTTGGGTCAGGTCGCCGCTGATCACCACCAGTTCCGGGTGTATTTGCTCAAGGATGTCGAGCAAGCCTTCCCGCACCATCGGCGCTTCGCAGCCGAAGTGGAGGTCGGAAATATGTGCAATTGTTGTCATGTTGCCGATTTGGTTGTTGATTTTGACGCTAGCCATCATTAACCAAATCAGCGCAAGACTGGAAATTTTCAGAATTTATGCCTTACAAATTAACTAGATACGGTTGGTTATAAAATATCCAGAATCTCCAGCTCGAAACGGATGTTGTGGCCTGCCAAGGGGTGGTTAAAATCGACAGTTACGCTGTCAGTGCTGATGCCTAGAATTTTACCCGGAATTTCCTGCCCAGAGGGAAGGGCGAAGCTGATGATCTGGCCTTCAGCCAAACCCAGTTCGTCGGCAAAGCTGGTGCGGGGCAGGGTTTGGATGGCGTCCGGGTCGGGATAGCCAAAGGCTTGGTCGGCAAGGATGATCAGGCGGATTTTTTCACCTTGCGGCAGCCCCAGCAGGGCATTTTCCAGATTGGGGTGAATCTCGCCTTGCCCGAGTTGCAGGATGTCGCCTGCTGGGTCTTCACTGGTTTCGACCAGATGCCCATCGGCGAGGAACAGTTGGTAATGCCAGCGGATGCGGCTGTTGGCTTGGACGGTTTTGCTCATGGTGGTGCAGTGTGTTGGGTGAAAAGCGCAAGGATAGCAGAGCGTCAGGAGACCGGCACAAGATTGCGTACATTGATGTAGCAGGTGGGGCGATGCCCGATGCGCGGGTAGACATGCAGCCAGTAATCCTGCCCGGTTTGCACCATGCCTGCTTCCAGTGACACCAGATCGACCAGTTGTTTTTCGCGCAACAGGGTGACGATGGGGGCGTCAGCATCCGGCGTGCGGTAACAGGGCGTGTTGCCGGAGGTTGAACTGACGTGGTAAACCGTGGCAACCAGCGCGGTCAGGGGGCAATACTGCCCCGATTGCTGGCGGGGTATTATCCTGACACCCGCCCAGCAGGGCAGAATGCTTATCAACAATCCACAGTAATAGGTATTCATCCCCGGATATTCCTTTGTTTCCGGCCTCAACATATTGGGATTAAACGCATGAGCTATTGAAACGGCTATCTAATCCCGCTTTAATGGTGCATTTTTCAAGGTTTAACGGGAGCAAACATGAAAGTTCTGGTGGTAGGCGGCGGCGGGCGTGAACATGCGCTGGCATGGAAGATTGCACAATCCGGGCAGGTGAGCGAGGTGCTGGTTGCCCCCGGCAATGCGGGTACGGCGTTGGAGCCGAACATGCGTAACTTAGCCATTGCGGCGGAAGACGTGGATGCGCTGGTGCAATATGCTCAAGAACACGCTATCGGGCTGACGGTGGTGGGGCCGGAAGCGCCCTTGTCCAAAGGCATTGTGGACAAGTTCCGGGCGGCGGGTTTGCGTTGTTTTGGCCCGACCCAGCAGGCGGCGCAACTGGAATCTTCCAAGGCGTTTGCTAAGGATTTTCTGGCACGGCATCACATTGCCACTGCTGATTATGCCAACTTTACCGAGATTGAACCGGCAGTGGCCTACATCCGCAAGATGGGTGCGCCGATTGTGGTCAAGGCCGACGGGCTGGCGGCGGGCAAGGGCGTGATTCTGGCGCAAACCGAAGATGAGGCGATTGCGGCGGTCAATGATATGCTGGCGGGCAATGCCTTTGGGGCAGCGGGTAGCCGGGTGGTGATTGAGGAATTCCTGCTCGGCGAAGAGGCCAGTTTCATCGTGATGGTGGACGGCGAACATGTGCTGGCAATGGCGAGTTCGCAAGACCACAAGGCGCGCGATGACGGCGACAAAGGGCCGAATACTGGCGGCATGGGCGCGTATTCCCCCGCGCCAGTGGTCACGCCTGCGATGCACGAGCGCATTATGCAGGAAGTCATTTACCCCACGGTGCGCGGCATGGCGGCAGATGGCATCCCTTACACCGGCTTTTTGTACGCTGGGGTGATGATTAATGCGCAAGGTGTGCCCAAAGTGCTGGAATTCAATTGCCGTTTCGGTGACCCGGAAACCCAGCCGATCATGGTGCGCTTGCAATCCGATTTCGTCAGTTTGCTGGAAGCGGCGCTGGATGGGCGGCTGGATAAGGTGACGGCGCAATGGGATAGCCGTGCGTCACTGGGCGTGGTGCTGGCGGCGGGTGGCTACCCGGATGCTTACCGCAAAGGTGATGCGATTGTTGGGCTGGAAGTCGCGGCGATACTGGATGGCAAGGTGTTCCATGCGGGGACAGCCGATACAGGATGGCAAGGTCGTCACCAATGGCGGGCGGGTGCTGTGTGCAGTTGGCTTGGGCAAGACGGTCACTGAAGCGCAGGCGGCAGCCTATGATCTGGTGACGGCGATTGAGTGGGCAGGGTATGTATTACCGCCATGATATTGGGCATCGGGCGGTAGCACGGGAAAAAGCCTAAACTGCCTTGCAGGGACATAGAAATTGACCAATCTGTGTCCCTGATCACATTTTGTTATGCCCATCTTCTATACAATCGCGCCCAGTAACAAACCAACATTAACTTGCGACTTGTGCCATTCCAGATTGGGGAGAAGGGCTACCATGCTGTATCAAACACTGTATCCGTTATACAGAAAAACGGATATGTCTACCCGTTTTCGCAAACGCCGTTTCGACATGATCCGTGAGGCACTTGACCTCAAGCCCGGTGATAGGGTGCTGGAGGTGGGGTGTGCCAGTGGGGTCGATTTCATGCAGTTTGCAGGCGACTATGATGCTACCGGGGTGGATTTGATCAATCTGCCCAAAGCGTGTGATTTCAACTTTTACCAGCTTGATGCCAAGTCACTGCCGTGGGCTGACCAGTTCTTCGATGCGGTGGTGTCGATTGGGGTGCTGGAACATATCCAACCAATGGATCGTTTGTGTGCTGTCACCAGCGAAATCCGCCGGGTGGGTAAACGCTTTTGCGCGATTGTACCCTCGAATGGCACATGGATTGAGCCGCACACATGGTCACCTTTCTGGCAAATGCGTGGGCAGCACGCTAAATCACGTTGTGCGTATGAGTTGAATTATTTCAGTGATGAAGCATGGGTACAGTTCCCCGGTTTTACGGCTGCAAGTACGCGCCGTTATTGGCACGTACCGGGCATCCAGAACCTGATGATTACTGGCTGAGCAGCCACAACAATAGGCGTCAATTTTCTGGCGTCATGTCACACTGGGGTTGGGTTAGGCAACCGCAGGAATCTTTCACCACGAAAACTTCCCCGCCCACGCAATATTCAGGGCTTGGTTGCGCGTACATCGGGCAGTTTTTCATGCCTCCCTGCTGTGGGCAAGGGGTAGGGCATTCACCTCTGAAATAGGCCCATTCCTCACATCCCACCCCATTGGGGAGCGTACACATAGCGGTTTCGCTGCCATCTTGGGCAGTAACAAGCCGCAACGTGCCGCCTTGGTCGATACAATGTTTCGCGGCAGGATCTGGCATGTCAGGACGCAACGTTCCAGTATGGCAAGCTGCCAATCCTGCTACCAATAGGAATAACGCAATGGTTTGACGTAGCATGTTCTGCACTCCTTTCAACGATCTTCGCTAATTACGCTAGCACAGAGTCCAGTAGGGGGACTTGATAATTGTGGTGAAATGGGATGATGTATGTGAGGGAGATATAGGTATGGGGATGGATTGCAACTGGAAGTGCCGAATGGTTGTAGAATTTGTTTGGGCTTGCCATTCGCCACCCGTTCTCGTCATACTCTCCCCCTTCTAATTTTGAGTGACATTACATCATGAGCACAGAAACCTCCCTCCACGCCCGTAGCGGTTCCAAATGCGAGCTGTGTGGTGCAAGCGAAAACCTTGGCGTTTACGAAGTTCCGCCGCTGTCTCAGGGCAATGACGATGATTGCATCCTGATTTGCGCCACTTGCCAAGGGCAGATCGAAGACCCGGACACGGTGGATGTCAATCACTGGCGTTGCCTCAACGATAGCATGTGGAGCCAGACTCCGGCGGTGCAAGTGATGGCATGGCGGATGCTGACCCGTCTGAGTGCTGAGGGTTGGCCGCAAGAATTGCTCGATACCATGTATATGGATGATACGGTACTCAACTGGGCGCAAGCCACGGGCGAAGGCCAGAGTGAGGAAGCCAGCGACAAACACCGCGATTGCAACGGCGTTGAGCTGCTGGTCGGCGATACCGTAACACTGGTCAAGGATTTGACCGTGAAAGGCGCTAACTTTACTGCCAAGCGCGGCACGGCAGTACGCGGCATTTCCTTGGTAGCCGATAACCCCGAACACATCGAAGGCCGGGTGAATGGTCAGCAGATTGTCATCCTGACCAAATTCGTCAAAAAATCAGCCTGATGCAGGCAAAAAAAAGGGCGTATCTGATACGCCCTTTTTTCATGGAAGGGAAGCTTACTTCCCCGCCACCACATCAACCACCGCGCCGCCCACTTGGAACGGCACTTTCGCTACGCCAATGGCAGTGCCCGCCACAGCGCCAACGGCTGCACCTGCGACACTACTGGCGACTTGCACTGCACAACCTTGTAGCAGCACAGCAAGCATGAAGGTAATGATGGTACGCATGATCACGACGCCGCATCTTCTTTCTTCGCAGCACCGGCCCGTTTGCGGTCATTTTCCATCAGGAAACGCTTGCGGATACGGATGCTTTTCGGGGTGATTTCAACCAGTTCGTCGTCGTCGATGAATTCCATCGCCTGTTCCAACGTCATGCGGATCGGCGGGACAAGGATCAGGTTTTCGTCTGTACCGGAAGCACGGATATTGGTCAACTGCTTGGCTTTCAGCGGGTTAACCACCAAGTCGTTGTCGCGGGTATGGATACCAATGACTTGACCTTCGTACACTTCTTCGGTGTGACCGACGAACAGTCTGCCGCGCTCTTGCAGGCTGAACAGGGCGTAAGCCAAGGCTTTGCCCGTGCCGTTGGAAATCAACACGCCGTTGTGACGGTTGCCAATCGCGCCCGCTTTGAACGGTGCATAGCTGTCAAATACGTGGTAAATCAAGCCCGTACCGGAAGTCATGGTCATGAAGTCGGTTTGGAAACCGATCAAACCGCGTGCGGGCATCAGGTATTCCAAACGCACCCGGCCTTTGCCATCCGGAGCCATGTCTTTCAGTTCAGCGCGGCGTTCACCCAGCGCTTCCATGACTTTGCCTTGGCTGGACTCTTCGATGTCAACGGTCACGTTTTCAAACGGTTCCATTTTCACGCCGTCGATTTCACGGACGATAACTTCCGGGCGGGAAACCGCGAGTTCATAGCCTTCACGGCGCATGTTTTCGATCAGGATGCCCAAGTGCAATTCGCCACGACCGGAGACTTTGAATTTCTCCGGGTCAGCGGTGTCTTCCACGCGCAACGCCACGTTGTGCAGCAGTTCTTGTTGCAGACGCTCGTTCAAGCGGCGTGAAGAAGTGCCGGTCTTAACTTCTTTGCCTGCAAACGGTGAAGTGTTGACTTGGAACGTCATGGTGACGGTGGGTTCGTCAATGGTCAACGCTGGCAGTGCCACGACGTTTTCTGGGTCACACACGGTGTCGGAAATGTGCAACTCGTCCATACCGGAGAACGCGATGATGTCGCCCGCTTGCGCTTCGTTGACTTCGACACGATCCAAGACCGTTGAAGCCGAGGATTTTCAGCACGCGCCCGTTACGGATTTTGCCTTCGGTGTCGATGACTTTGACTTGGGTATTGGTTTTGACGCGACCTTGCTTGATACGCCCGATCCCGATAATACCGAGGTAGGAGTTGTAGTCCAATTGGCTGATTTGCAACTGGAACGGTGCATCAGGGTCAACGTCTGGCGCGGCTACGCTGTTGATAATGGTCTGGAACAACGGGGTCATGTCGCCGCTGTTAACGGTTTCTTCCAAGCCTGCGTAGCCGTTGATAGCAGAAGCGTAGACCACGGGGAAGTCGAGTTGTTCGTCAGTTGCACCGAGGTTGTCGAACAGTTCAAATACCTGATCCATCACGCGGTGCGGGTTTGCGCCGGGGCGGTCGATTTTGTTGACGACCAGAATCGGCTTCAAGCCATGGGAAAAGGCTTTCTGGGTAACGAAACGGGTTTGTGGCATCGGGCCATCTACCGCGTCAACCAGCAGCAATACGGAGTCAACCATTGACAGTACGCGCTCAACTTCGCCGCCGAAGTCCGCGTGTCCGGGGGTGTCGACGATGTTAATGCGGTATTCGATACCATCGGCGGGGTTAGTCCAGCGCAGGGCGGTGTTCTTCGCCAAGATGGTGATGCCGCGCTCTTTCTCCAGCGCGTTGGAGTCCATCATGCGTTCTGTCACATCGGCGCGTTCGCCCAATGTGCCGGATTGTTGCAGAAGTTTGTCAACTAGGGTGGTTTTCCCGTGGTCAACGTGGGCAATGATGGCGATGTTTCGCAGGTTCTGGATCACAGCAAAGGTACTCAATGAATTCATGAAAGGCGCGATTATACTTGGAATATATTAATTTTCTAATGAATTTAATGTTTTAGTGTTTGATTCGGTTTTTTTAAAGGTAATGGGGTGATTTGCCAGAGGTTTTTTATGGTACTATACCGGTGCTTTAATGATTCTATTGGTAAATGTTGGCTCATGAATGCTGTTCCCCTGGCAACCCCTGATTTTCACTTGGATGTTGGCCTGAATGCGGTCAACGACAGTGCTGCGTTCATCCAGCGGCTGAAACCAGACGCGGGTATTTCTGAGCCGGTCTACCGGCAGTTGCAGCGGCAGATCATCCAGATGATCCAGTCCGGGGAATTGGGGGATGGCGACAGCTTGCCTTCCGAGCGTACGTTGGCGGAAGCACTGCGGCTTGAGCCGTACCACGATCCGCCGTTGTTACGATGAACTACGTGGGCAGGATTACATCAGCACCCACGGGCGGGCGGGGGTCATGGTCAAAGCGCCGCCGCGTATCAACCCGGAACTGGGTAAGCTCAAGGGGTTTACCGAGGAAATGCACGAAATCGGGGTGGAGCCGTCGACCCAATTGCTGGAACGTAAGGTGGTGTCTGACCGTACGATTGCTTCGATATTCAACCGCCCGTCCACGGCGCGTTTTCTGAAACTGGTACGTTTACGTCTGGGGGATGGTATGCCGATGACCCGTGAAGTGGCGTGGTATGACCTGACGGCTGCCCCGGCATTGGCGGATTGGGATGTGTGCCGGTTCTGCCTACCAGTTCCTGCAACAACGCTGTGGCATCACCTTGACTGATGGCGAACAGACCATTGAAGCGGCGATGAGCAATGCGGATGAAATGGCGGCATTTGGGTTTGAAGAACCCGGCCCGTGTTTGCTGCTCAAGCGTAAAACCTATGCCACCAGCGGGCAGATGGTGGAATACGTGGAGGGGACATTCCGGGGCGATGCTTACACCTACCGGATTACCTTGAAGATGAATCCAGCGTCTGTTCAGCCATAAACGCGGCAACCTGAGTGGTCGTGGGCAAGGCAGGCAGCACTGCTTGCCGGGCAGCCACTATCGCGCCACACGCATTGGCAAACTGCAAAGCCTCAACCAAGCCCAATCCTGACATCCATGCCAGTGCCAACCCTGCGGTAAAGGCATCACCTGCGCCGGTCGGGTCGGTGGGTGTAATGACCCATGCGGGCTGGTGGATGGCTTTTTGCCCTGATTGCAAGGCAACACACCCGCGTTCCGCCAGCGTTACCACCAGCAACTGTCCTTGCCAGTCCAGCGTTGGCAGGATTGTTAGCCATTGTTCTACGGCAAGCATTCCGCTGGTTTCCAGACAGAACAATGCGGCGGCTTCCGTTTCATTGACCACCAGAATATCGGTCAAGCCCAACAGGCTGGGGCTGGGGACGCGCCACGGTGAGGGGTTCAGCAGGGTGTTGATGCCACACAAGCGGGCGTGCTGGAACGCTTCCAGTATCGGTGCATCCGGGATTTCAAACTGGGCACAGACGAGGTTGGCGCTTTCCAGTGCGCCAAGGGCAGTTTGGACATGGGTTTTATCCAGCAAGGCGTTTGCTCCCGGATAAACCACGATGACATTGCTGCCATCCGCTGCAATGAGGCCAATACCCAGCCCGGAACGTTCCCCGGCTTTGACGACCCAGCGGGTATCCAAGCCTTCAGTGTGCAAGAAATCCAGCAAGGCATCCCCCGCCGCATCATTGCCCACCGCCAACAATAGCTCGACACCCAGCCCCAAGCGATGCAAGCCCACGGCAAGGTTCAAGCCTTTGCCGCCGTGTTCCACCCACAGGGCTTGCGCCCCAAGCGACTCCCCCGCCAAGGGTAAACGTTCAACGCACAGGCAATTCGCGCTGACATAACTGCCGAGAACCAATACTTTCATCCACCACCTCGCACTCAAAGCAGGGTGAATTGTAGTGCTTGGGCTTAAGTGCTTGGAATGTTTATGTGAAATTACTTTTTGGTATGTCTGTGGGTGGATATTTTTGATTTCCAGCAAAATTTTGTTGTAAACATGATTTTTTGGTATTAGATTGGTTATTCAAAATAAAATTACGAGGAGTAGCCACATGAATGAAAACACCGTGTTTCCTCATCTGTCGGTGGTCGTGATGGCAATCAGCTTGTTGGTGTTTACTCCGGTAGCTTTATCGACAGATATTGGCTCCAGTCCGGCAGCGCCCAGCAGCATTCCTGCCCCGCCTAATCCTGAAAAAGAGGATGTTCTCAAATCTGTACCAAGTGCCCCCGATGAACTCAAAGCCAAAGAGGTTACGGACAACGCCCCCGCCCCGATTGACCCGATCATTAGCCCCGGTCAGCAAGGAGCGATTAAAACTTCCCCCATCACGAACTCCCTTGCACCGCCAGTTCCCCCAGATAAAGAGGCGGCACTGGCATCCGTTGCTGAGCCAAATGCGGTGCATCCCAACGTTGCGCAATTGGAGAAACGCATTGCCGTCTTGGAAGATGAAGTTCAGGCACTGCTTGCCAAACAAGGCAAACCCAGTCAGGTTAAAGCCCCTTTTGAGGTGGTGGATGATAAGGGCATCGCGTTGATGAGTGTTGCTGTGACCAATGGCATTACTCAACTGACATTGGGTGATTTGGGTACAACGGCTCGCTTTAAGATTCAAGGTATTTCAGCCAGCATGATTGTGACGGCGAATGAGCAAAACTATGTAATGCTCAATTCCAGCAAGGACGGCAGTCGTGCTATGACAAGAGGCGCTGGGATAACCACGAGTATTGGAAGATTTGCTGATGGTATAAATGGTATTGTCATTACCGATACAGGTGGGGTAACGGCTAATGGTTCAAATCAGGCAGAGAAATCTTTGGCTGAAATAGCTACCCTTCCCGGTAAAAAAGTTGCCTTACGGCTGTATGACGAAACTGGCAACGCGGTGGTAATGGCAGGCACTAATCCAGCCGCAGCAGGCGCAGGTACAGTTAAGGTAGCGAACACCAAAGGCGAACCCGTCGCCTTCCTTGGCACATCAGAAAATGGGGTTGATGGTGCGTTAGGTGTCGCCAAAGCGGGGAAAAATGTTGCTGCCATGTTAGCTGAACCCGCGACAGTGGCATTGTATAATCAAGCAGGCTTGCCGATTGCAACCTTTAGTAAAAATGAGGGGACGGAAGGTGGAAACGTCACCACACGTGACCCCAGCGGTGATGGTGTTTTTTCAGCGGGTTATTCCGAAGGGGAAAACGGTGGTCAAGCATGTGTCTACCGCGCCAAAAAACAGAATGTGTTTTGTCTGGGGATCGGTGTGCCCGGTATGGGTACAGGGCGTTAACGCATGAATACCCCCGCTATTCTGCTCACGGTTTCAACCTTGTTACTGGCTAGTGGTATCTGCACCGCAGAGTCTGTTGCCCCTGTCATTCCGCTTTGCCCCGGCATGAAAATCGTCACCGCGATCAACCAACCCAGCGGTGACTACGAATCTATCAAACGCCTCACCCGCGTTAGCCCCGAAGGTATCACGCTACATTATTCCAGCGAACACGAAGTCAGTGACCCTTTCAGTGACAAGCCGCCGGAACTGGTGGCAACTAACGTGACCCGCACCATACTCGGCGCCGACCAAGCGCAAAGCAGCCTATTACATGGCAGCTTTCAGTGAAATCTTGCCTGAAACCCTGCCCAACAGCACGGCTATCACCGTTTCAACCAGCCTTTACACCCAGCTCAAACAAACGGGCAAGGCTGAAATGTCGATCATTACCCTGATTAACGGCAGTGCCACCCCGGAAAACGTGATTGACCCGAATTCACCCTTCCGCTGGTGGTTTGCGCCGTCGGTGTACGCATTGGAATTGGCGGATAAAGCGCCTGTGAACGTACCCGTGTTGGTGAATGGTCTCCTCACCGACTTGCCCGCCCTCCACGCCAATGGTCAGTTTGGGACAGAAAAAGCCGAGTTTTTCATTCTGGATGATCCCAAAAATCCGCTGATGCTGAAATTCCGCTTGGGCTTCGGTACGGATGAAGCCTTGAAGGAGAAGTTTGCCTCAGACCCGGTGATGACCAAGATGCTGGAGGAATTGGCGACTGCTTTGCCTGCACCAGACGGAACAAGACCGGTTACAAGTGACGCAAATTACCTTCGATTGCGATGCGGGTAGCGATTTGCCGATACCGTACCAGTACGGGCAAGCCGGTGGAAATGTCCGGTGAATTCGACGACGGATGCTGAACCCTTTCCCAGCAGGCAGTGGTGGTGCAGCCAGTGCAGGCGGTGGCAGTGCGCGCGATAGCGGTAATGGTGGCAGCGGTCACGGGACTGGTGCAATGGGCGGCGGGGCAGGCAGTCTGAGCCTTGGTGCAGGCGGTGGCAACAAAGCTGCTGAACTGGAAAAAGCCCTGCAAGAAGGTGAGAAAGGTCGATATCTACGACATCTTTTTCAGCTTCAACAGTGCCACGCTGCGCCCAGAATCGGATGAAACCCTGACGATAATTGCTGACTTGCTGAACAAACATCCTGACTGGAAACTGGCAATCGGTGGGCATACTGACAGCATTGCCAGCGACAGCTTCAACCTTGACCTCTCCAATCGCCGTGCCGCTGCGGTGAAAACGGCATTGGTGGAACGTTTCAAGATTGCGGATAACCGTTTAAGTACCCAAGGGTATGGCGAAGCCAGCCCACGTGATACCAATGACACCCTCGAAGGCCGCGCCCGCAATATTGCATGGGCATGGCAACAACGCAAATACATGGCGGATGCCACCGCAGTACGCTTGACCCGTGAACCGGATGGGTTGTCCGCTGCGCTGTCGGCACTGAGCCACGCCAATACGTCATTACTGAGCAGTGCATGGGCAAGCCATTTGTGCGTAGTTGCGCCACAACAGGCCGCAGGGATGATTGTTTCCGTCTTTCCCTCCGTGGAACGGCGGCTTGCTGCATTGGTACGCATGGGGGCAAGCAAGCAGCCGGTTGCCGTGCCGACTGCGGCTCCCCTGTGGGCTAAGTTATTGGTCGGCGGCTTGCTGGTGGTAATGGCTGGGCTGGTCGCCGTGTTGCTGCCGCTGCTGGTCATGGCTTCCACCATGCTGACCATGTTGTTCACCATTATGCCCATTGCCATCCTGCACGCTTTGTTGCGCTAGGCGGCATCTGACCGTTACCCCACGATTTGCGAAATTTCGTGGGGCTGGCGCCAAAACGCCGTAGACTTTCGGCTTTTTCGGTTGAAAAGCAGGAGTAATAGATGGAATTACCGATCAGGACACACTATGGCATGTTGGGTGGCGAAGCTGGAGTGCTGCGTCTCGTGAACCGTTTTTACGATTTAATGGATGAGTTGCCGGAAGCGTGGGAGCTGCGCAAAATTCACCCGCAGGATCAGCAGGGCGCACGGGATAAATTGTTTAAATTTCTGTCTGGCTGGTTGGGTGGGCCGGGTTTATATGAAGCAGAATACGGGCATCCCCGGCTGCGGGCGCGTCACTTGCCGTTCCCGGTGGATGCACAAATGCGTGACCAATGGTTGCTGTGTATGGATTTGGCGCTGGATGAGCAGGTAACCGATGAGTTGTTTAAAAACCAGTTGAAAGCTTCGTTTGCCAATGTGGCAGACCATATGCGCAACCGTGCAGGCTGATAAATATTTGCGCTCATAAAAACAATAAATAACGCTTTTCTCCATTTCTGCTAAATTCATTAGAGCATAAACATAAATGAGGAAAAATGGATGAATAAATATTTGCCTTCGGTAGGTGTTGTGATATTACTTTGCAGTGGTGTGGCGTTTGCGGGTTCACCGAAAGGGCCTTACGTGGGTGCAGGCGTTGGTTTCAATACCTCGGTTGATGACAATGACCTGAGTGCTGCTTGTGGGGTGGGTGGTGTTGCCTGCCGTGAAGTGTGTGACACGGATAAGGCCGTCAACGCTTATGCAGGCTACCAACTTAGCCCCATCTGGGGTGCTGAGGTCGGTTATACCGATATGGACTACACGGCGCGTTTGGAACAGGCCGGTGGTGCTGTCCACGCTGACCAGCAATCCAAGGCGCTTACCCTGAGTGCAGTTGCTAGAAAGGCGTTGACGAGCAATGTGGGTGTTTACGCTAAAGGTGGCGCGGCACTGTGGAAAAGCAAAGTAACCGGTACGGCCGGTGATGCGGAAGATAGTGGTGTTGCGCCTGTGGTGGGTCTGGGTGCTGAATACAACTTCAGCGATCATTGGGGCGTGCGTGCGGGTGTGGGATCATTTCTTCGGTTTGGGTGAGCAATCCAAGCTGATTGAAGCGGGTGTCGCTGGTACGGCGGATACCGATATTGATACCGCCACGGTTGGCCTGCACTACAACTTCTAAGTTTAGCGCTAACCGACGCTGGCGGCGGGTGACGGTGACTTCCGAGTAGTCGTCGCCCATCGCCACGCATTGCCCTTGTTCTGCCCAGAACGAGGTGGGTGAACGGTTGATGCGGTGGTAATAATCCAGGCTCAGGTCAGGGCGTTGGGTAATGTCGCCTTCGTACAGCAGGTTCATCAAAGACGCTGCCACGCCGACCACCAGATGGTCGACGGGCTGCTGGCTGTAGCCGAACCAGCGTAAATGGCCGAGTGATTCGTAAGGCCGCCACACCCGTAACACCAGTTTTTCATTGGGCAGCAGTTCAATGATGCGCCAGATGCCCCAGCCGAGCGCATTGATGACCGCCACGATACCGTGCAGCCAGTCTTCGCGGGTTTCGATCATGGGCATTACCAGCCCTTCCCACGCTTCCGAACGCATGATGCCGCCCATGGTGTTGAAACCGCAGATATGCCCCGCTTCGGTCAGCAGGGTGCGTGACAGATTCATGCCTTCCAGATTGATGTATTGCTTGTAATAAAACAGGGCAGGGTAATCGTATACCAGCAAATCGGTCAGGCTGGGGCGTTTTGCCAGTGCTGCGGTCAGTTGCTGCTCGAAACGGTAGGCAATCAGGTTGTAGTAATCGGCGTAATGGCGGGTCAGTTCCACCCCGAAGGCGGGGATCAGCCCGTACTGGTTGCCGTACAACGGTGCTTGGCTGACTCCGGCGATGACCGCGGTTTCGTCGATATTGCTGGGGACGCTGCGCTCTGGGATGGGTGAGCTTGTGCCTGCTGCTTCCTGATAAGCTGGTGTGCCGCTTGCCAGCCCGAACAGGTAGTCAAATTCATCGCCGCCGACGTAGATGTGGAAGGTGCTTTGCCTGCCTTTGAGGGAAATGGCTTCCGCGGTCAGTTCGCCGCTGAAGGCTTCCCCAAAGGCAGCCGAGAGTGCGCCGATCGCAAAGCCAAGGTCGAAATATTCCCCCGCCCCCCGGCGCTTTTCAAAATTCAGTGCCAATGCCCGCCCGTAGTGCGAGGAATGGGTGCTGAGGTCGAATTCATTTTGCCCGACGGCTTGTTTGATGGTTGCCAGCAAGGGCAGCAAGCCGAAGCCGCAAAAGCGGTACAGGGTTTCGGCGTAGTGCAGGCGCTCTTCCAGCTTCATTGTCCGGGTATTGGCGGAAATGTGCTTGCAAGCCGAGAAAGCTGACTTCTGCCGCCGAGTGGATGAGGATTTTTTGGTTGTCGATGTGACGGCAATTTTCGATGGTGTTTTGCAAGGTACGGTTGTAATGGTTGCAGTGAAACACCATCGGTTGCCCGTCGATGTCGCAAATGCCCACAGCCGTATCTGCCACGGTAATGACTTCGGTACTCATGCTTCTCCCTCCGCTGATACGGCATTATTACCGCAGAAGCAGCTCAAGTATAAAACTCTGGATGAAGTGCAGGTTTTTACATGAGCTGCTTATTGTTTGATCGGTGGTAAGCGCAATTTCTCCGCCTCAATCCAGTCTTGTGCCTGTTGGTTGATGGCGTCTGCTTTTAGCCCTTTGGTGGCAAAAGCGGGGCCGATGCTGACGGTGATCGTGCCCGGTTGCTTGATCCAAGCGTGGCGTTGCCAGCTCATCCCAGCATTATGCGCTACGGGCACGACTGGGAAACCGGAAT
The DNA here is from genome assembly GCA_963818325.1 of uncultured Gammaproteobacteria bacterium. Classification (GTDB taxonomy): domain Bacteria; phylum Pseudomonadota; class Gammaproteobacteria; order Thiotrichales; family Thiotrichaceae; genus Thiothrix. The sequence goes on from CAWFRV010000001.1 coordinate 197,882, forward strand.
GGGAGGCCAGAATTGCACCGCCAATTTTGTACTCGGCTTTGACCCCCGGCGCAACCCGTGTGCCTTCGGGGAAGATCACGATGCTGACACCTTCTTGCAGCAATGCCTTGCCTTGGTGGGAAATTTGTTTGACGGCTGCCCGCCCTGCACCCCGGTCAATCGCAATCGGGCGGATCAGGCGCAAGCCCCCAGCCGAAAAACGGGATTTTCAACAACTCGCGTTTCATTACCCAGCTCAGTTGTTGCGGAAAAATGCACGGGATGGCGAAGGTTTCCCACGTCGATTGGTGGTTTGCCATAATGATGAATGCGCCGTCGGTGGGGATGTTTTCACGCCCGATCACCTGATATTTCACCCCGCAAGTCACTTCCAGCCACCAGCGGTTGAAGCAATTCCACAGGGTGGCGGCGCGGTAACGGTATTGCGCGGGTAATAGCCACGCGAGCGGGGCTAGTAAGCCTGCCAGTAAGGTGCTGGGGATGGAGCCAGCCCAGAACAGGGTGGCGCGAGTGCCTAGCCAAAGCGTGTTCAATGCATTCATGCGGTGTGTGCCCCTAACAGTGAGTCGGCGTAGTCTGCCAGATTATCGAAGACAGGTATATCAGCGGGTAACGCGCCTTTTGCCAAGGTGCGTTCACCTTTGCCGCTGCGGACTTGCACGTAGCCGATGCCTGCCGCCACTGCTGCCTGCCAGTCGGTGATGCGAATCGCCGACCATGAGGGTGGCGGGGGGAAGTGCGCCGAAATGCGCGGTAATTTCATGCAACATGCCGGGTTTGGGCTTGCGGCATTCGCAGCCATCCGCCGCAAGGTGCGGGCAATAGGCAATGTAGCTGACTTCGCCGCCGTGTTCTGCTAACAGCTTGCCGCAGCTTGGCGTGCATGGCTTCCAGGGTGGCCTCGCTGTAATAGCCGCGACTGATGCCCGGATTGGTTGGTGGCAATCGCCAGCGTGTAACCGGCTTGGTGCAGCCGCGCCATCGCTTCGATGCTACCGGGGATCGGAATCCATTCCTCCGCTGACTTGATGTAGTCGTCGGAATCTTCATTAATCACGCCGTCACGGTCGAGGATGATGAGTTTCACCCCGCTGTCTCCAGCAACTGATGCAGCTTGCGTAAGTGCTTGCCCACGATGGCTGATGCGGTTCTTTTCTTCCGGCGGCAATTCGGCGGAAGAGCAGCCGTGGGTTGGCACGTAAAACAGCGGGTCGTAGCCAAAGCCGTTTGCGCCGCTGGGTTGCATACAGGATGCGGCCTTCCCAACTGGCTTCGGCAATGATCGGCAATTGGTCGTCGGCATGGCGCAGGTAGACGATGCAGCAATAGAAACGTGCGGTGCGTTGTGCCTCCGGCACGTCTTTCAGGGCTTCCAGCAGCTTGGTGTTGTTGGCAGCATCGCCGCCATGTTCCCCGGCATAACGGGCGGAATACAGCCCCGGTGCACCGCCGAGTGCATCCACCACGATGCCGGAGTCGTCTGCCATCGCGGGCATTCCGGTGAGTTTGGCGGCGTGGCGGGCTTTAATCAGCGCGTTTTCGACGAAGGTCAGGCCATCTTCCACCGCATCGTGACACGCCGAATTCGCTTTGGCGCACGAATTCGATGTCAAGGTCAGCCATCATGGCGTTGAATTCGCGTAATTTGCCTGCGTTACCGGAGGCTAGGACGATGCGCTTGCTCATAACCCTAGTGCCTCTTGTTGTGCTTGCATGATTTCACGGATGCCTTTTTCTGCCAGTGCCAGCATCGCGTCCAGTTCGTCACGGCGGAAGGCATGGCCTTCGGCAGTGCCTTGCAGTTCGATGAATTGACCGGCTTCGTTCATGACCACGTTCATGTCGGTTTCGGCTTTGGAATCTTCGGCGTAGTCCAGATCGAGTACCGGCATGCCATCAAAGATGCCGACAGAAACCGAGGCAATTTGCCCGTGCAGCGGGTTTTTCTTGAGGCGGCGGTTCTTTTGCAGCCAAGTCACTGCATCGCACAGCGCCACGTATGCACCGCTGATGGAGGCGGTGCGTGTGCCGCCATCGGCTTGGATCACGTCGCAGTCAACGGTGATCTGGAATTCGCCCAGTGCTTCAAGGTCAACCACGGCACGCAAGGAACGCCCGATCAGGCGCTGGATTTCCATCGTGCGCCCACCCTGTTTGCCTTTGGCGGCTTCGCGGGCAGTGCGGCTGCCCGTGGCGCGGGGCAACATGCCGTATTCCGCCGTGACCCAGCCTTGGCCTTTGCCTTTGAGCCAGCCGGGGATGCGGTCTTCTACGGTGGCGGTACACAGCACCTTGGTATTGCCGAACTCCACCAGCACCGAGCCTTCGGCGTGGCAGGTGTAGTTGCGGGTGAATTTGACGGTTCTCATTTGCTCAGGTGCGCGTTCGCTTGGCCTCATCGGGGTTCCTTGATTGTGTCTTGGGTAGTGAGGGGGTGATTATACGCATCCTGAGGCTTGGTTTATACTGGTGGCGTGATTCATTGACTGGGAGGTGTTGGAGTGAACCTGCAAACCATGACTGACGCTGATTTAGCCGAGTTGCTTTATGCTAAAACCTTGCTGGAAAACCCCGGTCTGGCGGCGCGGATCAGCAATGCCATCGGCACGCCTATCGAAAAGGGGCTTTCGATGTTGCCGGAGGGGGCGAACCATATCATTGTGACGACTACCCGTAAGGCATTGGAAATGGGGCTGGATGTTGCGATGTCGACCCTGAATGAGCAGCCGCAGCATTCGGCAAATGGGTGGCACAAAGCGTTTGCGGGCTTGAGTGGTGCGGCGGGTGGCATGTTTGGCTTGCCTGCGTTGGCGATTGAGTTGCCGGTTTCGACGACGATTATTTTGCGTTCGATTGCGGCGATTGCGCGGAGTGAAGGTGAGAATATCAAGTCGCCGGAAACGCGCTTGGCGTGTTTGGAGGTCTTTGCCTTAGGTGGGGCTTCGGGCAGTGATGATGCGGTGGAATCGGGGTATTTTGCGGTGCGGGCAGCATTAGCAAAATCCTTGTCTGAGGCGGCGCAGTACATTGCAGCAAATGGGGTGGCACAGAAAACTGCCCCGCCGTTGGTACGGTTGTTGACGCAAATCGCAGCACGCTTCGGTGTCCCGGTGACGCAAAAGGCGGTGGCGCAATCGTTGCCGGTAGTAGGGGCAGCGGGTGGTGCGTTGATCAATACTTTGTTTATGGATCACTTCCAGAATATGAGCCGGGGGCATTTTATCGTGCGGCGCTTGGAGCGGACTTATGGGGTGGCGGTGGTTAAAGTGGCATATTTGCAGTTATAGCGTGAAATCACACACCAAGTGCGTCATTTCACGCATAAACATTAGAGCATTATAATTTATTAATTTTAAAATCAGTTATTTAGTGTCTGGCATGTTAGTTGCTATATGCCTTCCAAGAACAACACTTGGAAGGTTTACCCATGCAACATACCCTGACCCGCTTGACCTTACTGAGTTCTATCCTGATCCTGAGCAGTGTCACCTTCGCCGAAGACACGCTGGTCATCGACATCAAGGGCAGCAAAAAAGCCGCGTCCCCCAATGAGGTCAAGCCCTTGTCGGCTGAGCGCAGCGCCGTATTGCCTGCGGATGGCGGCGATTTCCTCAAGCAATTGAACGGCGTATCCGGCAGCCGTTTTGGTGGGCGCGGGATCGAACCGATCATTCGCGGGCAATCCCAAACCCAGTTGAATGTGTTGCTGGACGGGGCATACGTGCATGGCGGCTGCCCTAACCGCATGGATCCACCCGCCAGTTGGGCAGCCTTGGAAACTTACGAAAAAGTCACGGTGGAAAAGGGCGTGCAAACCCTGCAACACGGTTCGGGCGGCAGTGGCGGCACGGTGCTGTTCGAGCGCGATACCCGCAGCATCATTGACCCCGAAGACGGCTGGAGCGGCAAGGCGTCTGCCACCACCATGAGCAATGGGGTGAAACACGATATTTCCGCCGATGTGACCAAAGCCTTCCAAAAAGGCTATGCGCGTGTTTTCACACAGGATCGTGATGCAGGCAATTACGAAGACGGCGATGGCAAGGAAGTGCGTTCCTCCTACAAACACAAACAGGCGGGTGTGGTGCTGGGCGCAACCCCAACTGCCGACCGCCTGATTGAATACAGCTTTGAGAACAACGACTTTTCCGACGCCCTCTACCCCGGCGCGAGCATGGATAGCCCAGAAGAATCCGGTTCGATCCAACGCCTCAAATATCAGGACAAGCTGGATGGCAAGGTCAACAATGTAGATGCAGAAGTTTACCTCAGCGAAGTTGACCATTTGATGGACAACTACAGCCTGCGCCCACAAACCGGCACAAAAATGGCAGTGCCGACCACCTCCGACACCACCGGCGGCAAATTGGCGTTGAAATCCACTGTTGGCAATACTGACATCACCTACGGGCTGAATGTGCAGAACCGTGAACGTGATGCAGTGATGAAAAATATGTCGATGCCGACCACACCCGCCACCAATCTGATGTGGCCGGGGGCAACGACTGACCAGAGCGGCATTTTCGCCGAAGCCACCACGCAAAATCGGTACGGCGGACAAGCTGAAATACGGCCTGCGGGTGGATCAGGTGGATGCTGCCGCCTCCAAAGCCGCTGTGGTGGCGGGCGGGCGCACCGCCAACCAGAACTACACCGCGCATTTACGGCTACGGTGCTGCTGATCAGGAAGAAACCAATGTCGGCGGCTTGCTGCGTTACGAAAAATCCCTCAATGCTGACACCACCGCTTTCGCGGGTGCAAGCCGTACCGTGCGTACTGCGGATGAAACCGAACGCTTCATCAATAAATGGGGCGCAACCGCTCCCGACCGCTGGGTTGGCAACCCCAATATCAAGCCGGAAAAGCACAACCAGCTTGACCTTGGCATTAGCCAGCAACGCGGCAAGGTGCGTTGGACAGGCACGGTATTCGCCGACAAGGTGGACGATTTCATCCTGCGTGACAAAGTGGCTAGCGGCGCACAAACGGGCGCACAAATCTACCGCAATGTCGATGCCGAACATCCTCGGTGCTGAACTGGGTGCAGAAACCAAATTGAACGACAAGCTGCGGCTTTCCGGCGATGTGGCTTACGTCAAGCGCACCAACACCACCGATGACCGCCCGATTGCGCAAACCCCGCCCCTCAACGGCAAAGTGCAATTGGATTACAACGGCGGGAAATGGAGCGGTGGCACACGGGTACGTTTTGCTGCCGGTCAAGACCGCATTGACACCGCAATGGTCGGTGCAACCGAAGTGGGCAACAGCACTGGCTACGGCGTGGTGGATGCTTACGGGCGTTACAGCATCAATAAATCGACTAAAGTACGCTTTGGGGTGGATAATCTGCTCGACAAGACCTATGCCGAACACGTCAGCCGCCGTAACCTCGATTTGGGGGGGACGATTGAGCGTGTCAACGAAGCTGGGCGCAGCGCATGGCTGAAACTCGAAACTGAATTCTGATCTAGCAAAAGGACATTACCATGAAACCATTATTCCGTACCGCGCTACTGGGCACACTGATTTCGCTGCTGGTTGCTTGTGGCGACAAAACCGAGGGCAACAAAGCTGCCGAAGCTAGCAGTGCAGCCCCAACGCAGTAGCAGCCGCAGCCGCCAGCAGCAAAGCCGCCGATAGTGTGAAGGTTGAAAACCCGTTTGCCCGCGCCGTGCCACCGGGGCAGCCTAACAGCGCCTCATTCATGACCTTGGTGAATGCCTCCGATGTTGACCACAGCGTCAAGTCCGCTGCCAGCCCGGTTGCGGCGACGGTGGAATTGCACACGCACACCAACAATAATGGCGTGATGGAAATGCGCCAAGTTCCGCAGATTGATGTACCGGCAAAAGGCCGTACCGAGCTAAAACCGGGTGGCCTGCACATTATGCTGATTGGTCTGAAACAGGATATGAAAGTGGGTGAAAACGCCGCGATTACCCTGACGTTTGAAGATGGCAGCACCACTACCGTAGATGCACCGATCCAAGAAATCACCCCACCTGCTGGCGCGGGCATGGGCGGCATGAAACACTAGTTTGTCCTTTGCGGGGCGTATCCTCTATATAGGATCGCCCTGTTTTTCTATCTTTTTATCTGATGTTGCGCAGCCCCGCCTTTTCTCCGCTATATTTCAAACATAATGAGCAAGGAGGAGGTTCCGCATGTTTTCGTTTCCCGAAGCCTATCGTGTCCCGTTTGACGGCAGTTTTGACTTGCCCGCCACTTCCGCCCGCCCTCCCAAAGATGTGCCTGATGACAAGGAGCTGGAAAAACGTCTGGAAAAGCTGGTGGAACGTATCGACGAACTCCAGCAGATGTTTTACGCTCACGACCAGCATTCGTTGTTGCTGATCTTTCAGGCGATGGATGCGGCGGGCAAAGATGGCACGATCCGTGCTGTCACCCGTGGGGTCAACCCGGCGGGGTTTCAGGTATTTTCCTTTAAGCAGCCGTCGGCGGAAGAGCTTGACCACGATTTCCTGTGGCGCACCAGCCGCTGCCTGCCGGAACGCGGGCGCATCGGCATTTTCAACCGCAGCTATTACGAGGAAGTACTGGTGGTGCGGGTTCACCCGGAATATTTGCGCGGACAAAACCTGCCAGCGGAAGTGAACCGTGATACCCTTTGGGAAGACCGGCTGGAGTCCATCCGTGACCATGAAAAACACTTGGCGCGAAATGGCACGGTGATCCTCAAGTTCTGGTTGAACGTATCGCGGGATGAGCAAAAACAGCGTTTCCTGAAACGGCTGGACAAGCCGGATAAAAACTGGAAGTTTGCCCCCGGCGACGTGCAAGAACGCCAGTATTGGGACGCTTACCGGCACGCTTATGGGGCAGCCTTGCGGGCTACTTCACGTAAACAGGCACCGTGGTATGCAGTTCCTGCTGACAACAAGGCTTACATGCGGGTGGTGGTGGCAGAAACCATCGTCAAAACGCTGGAATCCCTGCAAATGGCTTACCCGCAACCCGGCGCGGCAGACCTTGCCCGCTTTGAAGAATGCCGCCAGTTACTGGCAAATGAAGGAGATTAATGAGTGAGTGCGCTTTACCCACCCATCCGTGATAACGGGCATTTCTATCTGAAAGTAGATGATGTGCATGAAATCTATGTAGAGGAATGCGGCGTGCCGGATGGCTTGCCGGTGGTCTTCCTGCACGGCGGGCCGGGTTCGGGCTGTGAGCCGTGGCATCGGCAATTTTTCGACCCTAACCGTTACCGCATTATCTTGTTTGACCAGCGTGGCTGTGGGCGTTCGCGTCCTCATGCATCGCTGGAGCGCAATACCACGTGGGATCTGGTGGCGGATATGGAGCTGATCCGTGAGAAACTCGGCATTGACCAGTGGGTGCTGTTTGGCGGTTCGTGGGGTTCGACGCTGGCGTTGGCGTATGCCGAAACGCATCCATCACGGGTTAGCGGGATGATTTTGCGCGGTATTTTCCTGTGCCGTCAGGCGGATATTGATTGGTTTTACCAGTTGGGGCAGGGCATTGAGCGTATTTACCCCGATTACTGGCAGGATTACCTTGCGCCGATCCCGGAAGCCGAGCGTGGCGACATGGTGGCGGCTTACTACAAGCGGCTGACGGGCGAAAACGAGATTGCGCGGATGCAGGCGGCAAAAGCGTGGTCAACGTGGGAAGCGCGTTGCGCTAACTTGCAACAGAAAGAAACGGTGCTGTCGCATTTTACTGACCCGCATACGGCGATGAGTGTGGCGCGGATCGAAGCGCATTACTTCATCAATAAGGGTTTTCTGGAACCTGACCAGCTTTTGAAAAATGCCCACAAGATTGCGCATTTACCGGGCAGCATTATCCACGGGCGTTACGACATGATTTGCCCGCTGGAACAGGCACTTGCGTTACATCGGGCATGGCCTAATGCGAATTTCCACGTTATCCCTGATAGCGGTCATGCTGCCAGCGAGCCGGGAATCCAGCCAGCCTTGGTGCAGGCAACCGATGAGCTGGTTGAATATTTGGCATGATCGGGCTGATCCAGCGGGTTTCCCGCGCACAAGTGGATGTGGATGGCGTCACTGTCGGGCAGATCGGGCACGGCATTATGCTGTTGCTGGGCGTGGAAAAAGCCGATACGCCAGCGACTGCCGAGCGTTTGTTGGAACGGGTGTTGGGCTACCGCATTTTTGCCGATGCGCAGGGCAAGATGAATTTATCGTTACGCGAAGTGGCGGGTGGCTTGCTGATTGTCCCACAATTTACCTTGCCAGCGGATACACGCAAGGGAATGCGCCCCAGTTTTACGCCTGCTGCGCCGCCAGAGCAGGGTAAGGCGTTATTTGATTACTTCGTGGATCGGGCGCGATTGCAGCTTGAATGTGTGCAAACAGGCGTATTTTCCGCTGATATGCAGGTGTCGTTGACCAATGATGGCCCGGTGACATTTTGGTTGCAGGTGTGAAAAGTGACTTCTATCATCTGTAGGTTGATGAAGCGGGTGTCGACATCTATAATAAATAATCATCATTTGTCAATAAAGCCCCTTATTACAGTTGATCGGGTCATTCTGTGCCTACATCCTGACAATCAGGTAAGGTAGCGGTATGTATGTTAAAAAGTGTCAATGCTTTATGGAAATTGTCTGGAGCGGCATGTAATGTCTTCTGAAATGTCTTCTACTATCAAACGGATGGAAGGGCAACCCGTCCTGTTTACAGCACGGCCCACCCGTTTATCATTACAACAATTGAATTTTGGTGAAGACCAAAATCGGGTAGTCACCGCGAATGTGTGGCGCAACCACGCGCTGGAATCCATCGTGAGTTTGGCGAACCCGTATTTTGCGTTTGGGCGCTGGCAAGTGGCTTTCAACTTTGGGGATTACGACGATTCCCTGATGTTTGCTGGTCACGCCGAGGCGGATATTGAATTATTGTGGCTGGATAGCAGCCGTTATTTGGAAAATACCGATTTTGCGTCGTGGAGCGAGTGGTTGCTAACCCGGTTGGGTGTGCTGCGTTCTGCGTCGAAAGCACCGATTATCGTGGCAACGTGGTTGCCATCTGACGAACAGCGTCAGCGGATGCAGGCGATTGTCGATACCTTGCCGGATATTTACTTTGCGGACATTGGCAGCGTGTGCCGTGAAGCGGGCGTGGAATTGCTGGATATGCGTATTGCAGTGGCGACAGGTTCGCCCGTGAGCAATGCGGCGCAGGCGATTTTGGCGCGTAAGCTGGCTTGCCATTGGTTTCCGGCAGCCCTTGCCCCACCGATCAAAGCCTTGGCGCTGGATTTGGATAATACGTTGCACAAAGGTATTTTGGGCGAAGACGGCATCCAAGGCGTGGAACTGACCCCGCAACACATTGCCCTGCAAGCCTCTATCAAAGCCTTGCAACAGAAGGGTATCTTTCTGGCGCTGGTATCCCGCAATGAGCGCGTGGATGTGGAAGACCTGTTTGCACAGCGTGATGATTTCCCGCTGAAATGGGATGATTTCGCGGCAACAGAAGTGTCATGGGGCGACAAAGCCAGTGCGATTGCACGGGTTGCCCAAGCTTTGCGGATTGCGCCGGATGCGGTGCTGTTTGTGGATGATAATATCGGCGAATTGGCGGCAGTGACCAGCCATTTACCGAGCGTTCACGCGATTCATGCCCACGAAAATGCCGAATTAACCCAGCGGGCGATGGAATATTACCCCGGCTTGTGGCGTTGGAAAGTCACCGCCGATGACGTGAAGCGCAATCAGGACATGAAAGCGAATGCCTTGCGCGAATCGCTGCTCACCGAAGTGACTGACCCAGAAGAATATTTGCGTAACCTGCAAGTCGCCTTGGTATTCAACAATTCCCCGCAAGAACACTTGTCACGCTTGGCTGATTTGTGTAAAAAAACCAACCAGTTTAATTTGGCGATGCGCCGCTTCAGCTTGTCTGAAATCACCGAGCGTTACCAGAATGACAATTCCTGTGTGGCTTGCGTGCAATTGAAAGACCGCTTGTCGGATAGTGGTATCATCGCGGTGATCGTGGCGGAACGGCACGGTGATTTGCTGGTGATTGAAGAGCTGTGTATCAGTTGCCGTGCCTTAGGCCGTCAATTGGAAGACACGATTGTGCTGTGGACGATCCGCAATATGCCGCAGTTTAAAACCTGTGAGCAAGTGGCTTTCCGCGTCCAACATGGCCCACGTAACCAACCAGCGGTTGGCTGGTTAGCGGGGCATTTGGAAGTTTCCCCTGATGCCGTTCAAGAAGGGCTGAACGGTATCCCTAAACACAAACTTGAACAGTTTACGCCTGTACAAAGCGTTCAATTAACTGAGGAATAACAAGACATGGATTCAGATAAAGTTAAGGCAACCCTCCAGCAAGCTATCGTGGCGGTGTTGGGTAAGCCTTTACCCACTGGCGACGATGTATGGTTGACGATGAATGGTCGCCGCGACTGGGATTCCCTCAAGCAGGTTGAAATTCTGCTGATGTTGGAAGAGGAATTTGGTATCCGTTATACCGAAGAAGAGTTCGCGCAATTGGATACGGCGGCTGACATCGTGGCATTAACCGTGTGCAAATGTAATGAAGACCCCGCTGCACCGAGTGCCGACGACGGTTTATTCAGTTATTATTAAAACTTAGTACACTGTCAGAATTACCTGAGGGGCAAGCATGGCTCGTTTTGATGAAATCCTGGTTGGGCAAGTGGCCGAACTGGAACACGTCGTCACCGAAAAAGATTTGGAACGTTTTGTTGAGTTGAGCGGCGATGATAACCGCCTGCATGTGGATGCGGGATACGCAGCCCGCACCAGCTTCAAAAAGCCGGTGGCACATGGCATGTTGGGGGTGTCATTCATCTCGACCATCATCGGGACACGTCTGCCGGGTGATGGTGCGTTATGGTTTTCGCAAAGCCTTGAGTTTTTGCTGCCCGTGCGGGTCGGCGATACCTTGTTGGTGCGTGCCGAAGTGTTGAGCAAATCGGAACGCACCCAAGTCATTGAGCTGCAAACCGATATTTTCAACCAAAACCGCCAGAAAGTGACCACAGGTATTGCCAAAGTCAAAGTGGTGGAATTTGAAGAAGATGAGACGGTTGAACCAGAGCCACCGCGTCCCGTTGCTTTAGTCGTGGGTGGTTCGGGGGGCATGGGCAGTGCGATTTGCCGTAGCCTTGCGGCGGCGGGCTTTGACGTGGCGGTGCATGGCTTTACCCAAATGGATAAAGCCGCTGCGGTGGCGCGTGACGTGGAAGCGGCGGGGCAAAAAACAGTAATCGTACATGCGGATATTCGTGATGAAGCCGCTGTTGCCAATATGGTGCATCACGTCAAACGTCACTTGGGCAATATTACGGTGCTGGTGAATTGCACGACTGCACCGATGGCACCGATCCGCTGGACAGATGTGTTGTGGAAAGATTTCGACGCACATTTCCAGACGGCGTTGCAAGGCGCATTCTATTTGGTGCGTCATGTTGCGCCGCAAATGGAAGCGGTGGGTTACGGTAAAATTATCCACATCAGTGCGCAAATGATTGATACGCCGATGGGCAATCAGTTGCCGTTTATTACCACAAAAGCGGCGTTGGAAGGGTTCAGCCATGCCTTGGCGATTGAGCTGGCTGCCAGTGGTATCCGCGTCAATATGGTTGCACCGGGGATGACCGATACCCAACAAATGTCCGAAGTGCCAGAACGTATCCGCTTAATGGCGGCAGCGCGTGTGCCGTTGCGCCGTTTGGCTAAACCGGAAGACATTGCTGGTGTCGTCACTTTCCTTGCTTCACGGCAATCAGATTACCTCACGGGCGAAACCATCCGCGTTAACGGCGGACAGGTTATGGCCTGATTTTTTAGTAAAGGATTTCTCATGCTTAAGTCTATCGCGCTATTTTTTGATAACCTGCTGAGAAGCATGATCCGCAATCTCGGTGGGGATGTCGGGCGCAAATTACGCTACATGTATTACAGCCGTCGTTTGGGCAGTTGCGGTAAGAATGTGGTTATTGATGAAGGCGTTATTATCCAAGGTTCGCGGGATATTCACCTCGGCGATAATGTGTGGATTGACCGTTACTGCATCCTGATGGCGGGCAAAGTGCCGTTGGAAGAAGGCGCGAAAGTGCTGACCAATCCGAATTATCAGCATGAAGTCGGCGAATTGCACATTGGGAACAATGTTCACATTACCCCGTATTCCTTGATTCAGGCGCATGGTGGGGTGCAAATCGGCAATGATTGCGGTACAGGTTCCGGTGCAAAAATCTATTCCTTGACCAATTTGCCGACAGATTCCGCCAATCCTGAGCGCCGTGTTTGCTATAGCTGGGGTGGGGAATTGGCGCAACTGTCAGCCCCTATCGTCATTGGCAATAATGTGGGTATTGGTTTGGGCGCGGTCATCTTGCCTGCGGTGACGATTGAAAACGATTGCTTTGTTGCGCCTTATTCTATTGTCATGAGTCCGATCAAAGAAAACAGTTTTGTTTCCGGTAATCCTGCCCGTAAGGTTAAAGACCGTTTTCCTGTTGCAGAAACAGGCAAAATAGATTGAGCATTTAATTAAAATAGCCTGCCATCAAATATCGCCATATTATTATATATTAATATGGCGATTTCCTCCCAAAGCATGGTTTTCTTGTCTATAGCAAGTATTTCTGGTAGATATGCGGGGTGTTGTGGAAACAGCACGCTTCCAGTGACTAGAGCGAGGAAACATGAATAAGCTACCCTTCTTAATATTATTGCTTGCACTATCCAGCCTGAACCTCAGTGCTTGTACAGAAAAAGATGCATCTAATAAGCAAAGTGCCGCAGCCGAAACCACACCAGCCGAAATTGTGCAAGCCACAGCCCCCGTTGCGGCTGCCGCAGGCGCAAAGAAAGCCGCAGATGGCGGCGAACCTGACTGTAATTAAACCGATCACCGTAATAAAACCCAATAATTGGAGGATGTAGATGAAATTTACCAAACTGTTCGGTATTGCCGCTTTGGTCACTGCTCTGTGTATTTCTGCCGCAGTGAATGCCGCAGATGAAGCCAAGCCGGTCGGTATCACCGCAGACAAAATGAGCATTACCGTCAAGCATGGTGGTGCTGATGTTGAGATCAAGCGCAACCAAGACAACAAAGCCACGGTGTCAGAAGATTTCGCTAAAACGTCACGCCCTTGCCCGCCATTCTGTATCCAGCCTGACAAGGTTGCGGATGGCGTTGATACCATCGCTGAATTGGGTATGTTGGACTATCTGGAAAAAATGCATGGTGGCGATGCCAGTATTTTGGTGGTTGATTCCCGTACCGCTGATTGGGTTGAAAAGGGCACTATTCCCAGTGCTGTCAATATTCCGTGGGAAGGGCTGGCTCCCGATAAGGGTGCAAGCACTGACAACATCATCAAGATTCTGACTGAGCAATTTGGTGCTAAACTGGCGGAAGGTGCTGATGTGATGGCAGTGGATGAAGCAGTTACCACGGGTGGTGATGCTGTCGGCAAGGTATTTGACTATTCTGGTGCTAAAACACTGGTGATGTTCTGTAATGGCATGTGGTGTGGTCAGTCGCCTACCAATATCAAGACGCTGCTGAAGTTTGGCTATCCGGCTAATAAGATCAAGTGGTATCGCGGTGGGATGCAGGATTGGTCAATGCTGGGGTTGACTACAGCCAAGCCAGCCGCTGCCGCTGTCGGTGAGAAAGCTGCTGAAACCAAGCCAGCAGAAGAAACTAAGCCAGAAGAAAAGAAATAAGCTTTCTGTGGTTTTGACAAAGAGGCCAGTAATCGCTGGCCTTTTTTGCGTCTGGTGTTTAGGTTGCTGGGCGTTCCTGTACCAGTACCCAAGGGGCAACCACCACCGCCCACAGGTTTTCTGGTTGGCGTGATGCCCAGTCCTGTGCCATGTCATCGCTTAGTTGCCCGACCTGTTGCGCATCTAACCACTGTTTGAGCGTGTTGGCATTATCTTGTGCCATGCAGGTGGCAACTTCTACCAGATCCAAGGTTGGCGCTACTTGTATGACTTTGCCGCCTGCAAAATAGCGTTCCAATTCGCGCCAGCCGATGCGGGCGGTTTCTAAGTTGAGGCGGTCACGCAGAGGGAGTGCTTCTTCCATTGGTCAGTTTTTCCATGTCCGTACACGTGAGGAGGGGCTAGTGGTGTGACCAGCTTGTCTGCGGCATACTGGATATTTTGCTGTATCCGTGAACGTTCTTCTGTCGGTAATTCAGGGATTGATAATAGATTATCACACAAGTCGATGCACTCTTGGTAATGCTCTAGCCAGTAAGCAATGACGGCCAGTTCGTCTTTGGCTTGCCAACGGTAAACGTCAGGTATCACGAATAGTATGTCGTCGGGAAGGGGGGTGTTGGTAGCCGCCAATGCGTATGGGTAGGCGAGCGCAAATCGGTTATGTATACGTAGGTGACGTGCCAGATGGTGCAGGCTTTCTGCGCGTTGGGGGCGGTATTCATAGGCTTTTAAGTAAGCACTGATGATTTCATCTTGTGGGTAGTTACCTTGTTCTTTGAGACGGGCGATCTCGAACAGGGAATACCATGCTTCTTCCATCCAGCCGCCCATTGCGGCACGTTGTTGGTAATGTGCGATGGCTGCTTCAGCATCACCAGCATCACGGTAGCTTTGCGCCAGATAGAAACGGTAGCGGGTATTGTTGGGTTCATCCTGCAAGGCTTTGATTAAGACGTTTGCATCATTTCGGTATTTGTTGGGGTCGTTGCTTCTCGCGCCCTCGGTAGAGGCTCGGATGAAATAATCACCTTGCAAAACTTCGCTGGTGAATGGTGCGTCAGTTTCTAGGTATTCATGCAAGACGCCTTGCCATTTCCATGCAATGCGAGTGCGAATAAGTTTGCGGTTGGCGTACTTGAGTTCTTTATAGCGGATGTTTAGATTGTAGCTGTCGGCGGTGAGGTTACCGAATTGGAAGTCATCGGCGGCTACTAGGCAGTCGTCGGCATCCATGATGAGGATATAATCTGCTTTATCTTGCGCGTGTTCGAGTGCAATGTTGCGGTTGTGGGCAAAGTCACGCCATTCATTTTCCAGCAGGATGCCGTCAATGTTGTGCTGTGCAAAGTAGTCGCGGATGATTTGTTGGGTTCCATCCGTTGAACCTGTGTCGCTGATTACCCAGTAGTCGATCTTGTCTTTAACGCTGTCGAGGCAGCGGGTAATGACTTTGCTTTCATTCTTAACGATCATGTTTAAGCAAATGCTGGGCTTTTGTTTGTTCATTTTTTATAGCTCCTTATTAAGGTTTACATTAGAGAAAAGCCCACCATGGGGCGGGCTTTTCTTTTCTGGTGAAAAGTGGCGGTCTCCTAAGAGAACCGCCACCCGTTATCCGTAGATAACGTCAGGCTTAGGAGACCTTACCGGTCAAGTCGCAGTTCCACCGCAGGTCAGCAGAGAAGTTGAAAGTCCCATCAGCGCACTTGGGTTCCATTTTGAAGACTTTGCCGTCCCCATCATTGTCACACAGGTTGCCGCAGATACCGTTGTACGTAGTAGTACCACCGGTTGCAGTCAGGGAGCCATCAGCTTGCTTCTGTACACCAGTCAGGCAAACATCGCCGCGTGAGGTGGAGATTGTAGCGGTGCTGCCACCATTCCAAGTGAACTTGACACTGGCGTTGCAACCATCAGTGGTTGTACCAGTATGTGTCCCTGGAGTGATCGGTGTGCAGACAGGGCCGCTAGTACCACCAGTTGCACCAGTTGCGCCGGTAGCACCAGTTGCGCCTTGAGCGCCAGTAGCACCGGTAGCACCAGTAGAGCCAGTAGCACCAGTTAGCGCCAGTAGCACCAGTTGCACCGGTAGCACCAGTTGCGCCGGTAGCACCGTTAGCACCATGTACCTGCACCAGTATCGCGCCGGTAGCGCCAGTAGCACCGTTAGCGCCAGTAGCGCCAGTAGCACCATGTTAGCACCTTAGTAGCGCCAGTAGCACCAGTTGCGCTGCCGTTAGTACCAGTAGTTCCGTTAGTACCTGCTGCACCAGTAGCGCCAGTAGCACCAGTTGAGCGCCGGTAGCACCAGTTCGCGCCGTTAGTACCATTGGTTCCGTTAGTACCATGCTAGCGCCAGTAGCGCCAGTAGCACCTGTAGCACCAGTAGCACCGTTCGCGCCGTTAGCACCATTGGTTCCGTTAGTACCTGCTGCGCCGGTAGCACCAGTAGCGCCAGTGTGCACCAGTTTCAGCCAGTGCGCGAACGTCATTCTGGTCAGTGTTGCCGCTTCCGTCAAAGTCACCGGTAGTGTCTTTGCACCAGTCGAAGAAGCCTTGACCAGTTGAGCCGCTAGAACCAGTAGCACCAGTAGCGCCAGTTGCACCAGTTGCACCGTTAGCACCTGCTGCACCAGTAGCGCCAGTAGCACCGTTAGCACCAGTTAGTGCCGTTAGCACCTGCTGCGCCAGTAGCACCAGTAGCGCCGTTAGCACCAGTTGCACCAGTAGCACCAGTTGCGCCAGTAGCACCAGTAGCACCAGTAGCACCAGTAGCACCAGTAGCACCAGTAGCTCCGGTAGCGCCGGTAGCACCAGTTGCGCCAGTAGCACCAGTAGCGCCAGTTGCGCCAGTAGCACCAGTAGCGCCAGTTAGCTCCAGTTGCGCCAGTAGCACCTGTGCGCCAGTAGCACCAGTCGCGCCGTTAGCACCAGTAGCGCCGTTAGCACCTGCTGCGCCAGTAGCACCAGTAGCACCGTTAGCACCAGTAGCGCCGTTAGCACCAGCTGCGCCAGTAGCACCAGTAGCGCCGGTCGCACCAGTGGTGCCGTTAGTACCTGCTGCGCCAGTAGCGCCAGTAGCACCAGTCGCGCCGGTAGCACCAGTTAGCACCTGTTGCGCCAGTAGCACCAGTAGCACCAGTTAGCACCATGTTGCGCCAGTAGCACCAGTTGCACCAGTAGCACCAGTTGCACCGTTAGCACCAGTTGCGCCGGTAGCACCTGCTGCGCCAGTAGCACCAGTAGCACCGGTAGCACCATTGTAGCGCCGTTAGCACCTGCTGCGCCAGTAGCACCAGTAGCACCGGTAGCACCATGTTCGCGTGCCGTTAGAACCTGCTGCGCCAGTAGCACCAGTTGCGCCGGTAGCACCAGTAGCTCCGGTCGCGCCGTTAGCACCTGCTGCGCCAGTAGCACCAGTCGCGCCAGTAGCACCAGTTGTCGCCGTTAGCACCAGCTGCGCCAGTAGCACCAGTTGCGCCAGTAGCACCAGTTGCGCCAGTTAGCACCAGTTGCGCCGGTAGCACCAGTTAGCTCCAGTAGCACCAGTAGCACCAGTTGCGCCAGTAGCACCAGTCGCGCCGGTAGCACCAGTAGCTCCGGTTGCACCTGTAGCGCCAGTAGCACCAGTAGCACCAGTAGCGCCAGTTAGCACCAGTGGCTCCGTTCGCGCCGGTAGCACCAGTTGCGCCAGTAGCACCAGTTGCGCCAGTAGCACCAGTGGCTCCGTTCGCGCCGTTAGCACCAGCTGCGCCAGTAGCACCAGTAGCGCCGGTTGCACCAGTAGCACCAGTAGTGCCGGTAGCACCAGCTGCGCCAGTAGCACCAGTCGCGCCGGTAGCACCAGTTGCGCCGTTCGCGCCGTTAGCGCCAGTTAGCACCTGCTGCGCCAGTAGCACCAGTTGCTCCGTTAGCACCAGTTGCGCCGTTAGCACCTGCTGCGCCAGTAGCACCAGTAGCACCGGTAGCACCAGTAGCACCAGTAGCACCAGTAGTGCCGTAGCACCAGTTGCACCGGTAGCACCTGCTGCACCAGTAGCACCAGTAGCGCCAGTTAGCACCAGTAGCACCGGTAGCGCCGTTAGCACCTGCTAGCACCAGTAGCGCCAGTAGCACCAGTTAGCGCCAGTAGCACCAGTAGCGCCGTTAGCACCAGTCGCGCCAGTAGCACCAGTAGCACCAGTAGCACCAGTAGCTCCAGTTGCGCCGGTAGCACCAGTTGCACCAGTAGCTCCAGTAGCACCTGTAGCACCAGTAGCTCCGTGTAGCGCCAGTAGCACCAGTTGCGCCTGTTAGCACCAGTTGCACCAGTAGCACCAGTTGCACCGGTAGCACCAGTAGCACCAGTTAGCGCCAGTAGCGCCAGTAGCACCGTTAGCACCTGCTAGCGCCGGTAGCACCAGTAGCGCCGGTAGCACCGGTAGCGCCAGTTGCACCAGTAGCACCAGTAGCGCCAGTTAGCACCAGTTAGCACCTGTTGCACCGGTAGCACCAGTAGCGCCGGTTGCACCAGTTGCGCCTGTCTGCGCCAGTAGCACCGGTTGCACCTTGAGCGCCGGTAGCGCCAGTTGCGCCATTATGACCGTGGCCTCTGCCTGCACCGTGGCCTCTGCCGCCATGGTTGCCATGAGTGCCGTTGGAGCCACCGTTACCGTTAGTACCGCCAGTGCCGTTGGAGCCGCCGTTACCGTTAGTACCGCCAGTGCCGTTGGAGCCGCCGTTGCCATGACTACCGCCAGTGCCGTTGGAGCCGCCGTTACCGTTAGTACCACCAGTGCCGTTGGAGCCGCCGTTACCGTTAGTGCCGCCAGTGCCGTTGGAGCCGCCGTTACCGTTAGTACCACCAGTGCCGTTGGAGCCGCCGTTACCGTTAGTACCGCCAGTGCCGTTGGAGCCACCGTTACCGTTATTGCCGCTGTCGTTGCAGTCGTCGTTATTGCCTTGATCACTGCCGCTATCTTGCTGCATTTGTTGCAGTAACTGCATGATCATTTGCAGGAGGTTCATCAGGAGTGAAGTAGTGTCCCCACCCATGCCAGGCAAGCTGCTGCCTGTTCCGCTCATGCTGGAGTTAGAACCTAAAGTTGAACTTGTGTTGCTGCTGCCATAGTTGCCGCTGATGACGGAGTTGCGCTCGTGCTGCTCGCGGTGTCAGGGATATTGCTGATATTGAGATTAAGCATTTTATGTTCCTTTACTTTTGACCAATCGTGGCTGAAGTCATTTCAGCCGCTCTTTTTTATTCCGTGGGAACAGCCTGAGTTCAGGGGGCTAGGGATATGCCAAAAAATCCATATCAGACGTATCCGCGCTCTGTTCCACTGGGAATAAATTCTTTTCACGCTGCATCGGGGTTTGTTGAGCTTGACGTGATGTTCTGGAGTATGTGTCAAGCTTTTTAGAATGGTGTTTGGGGAGAGGATGAAAGTTGCAAACTTACTTACGAGCGGTTAAATGTGAGGAGATTTTTCGGCGTTTACAACTGGGAACGATTCGCCGATGATGCAGTCTTGATCATGAAGCAATAACATCAGAAGGGTATTTTCCACATGACTGAATCCTCCCCACAGCAGCCGTTGGGCTGGGCTGAATCGTTGCAGGCGTTCCTGCATCCTAGGGTTATCACTATGTTGTTTCTAGGTTTTTCGGCGGGGATTCCGATCCTGTTGATCTTTTCTTCCCTGTCTCTGTGGCTGGGGGAGGCGGGTGTCGAGCGTAAGGATGTGACGTTTTTCAGTTGGGCGGCGTTGATGTATTCGTTCAAGTTTGTGTGGGCTCCGTTGATTGATAAATTCCCTGTGCCGTTCTTGACGCACCGTTTGGGACGGCGACGGGCGTGGTTGTTGGTGGCACAAGTCCTCATCATTTTGGCGATTGTGCTGATGGGGCGCATTGACCCGTCATTGAGTAAAGATAATTTGATCTTGATGGCATTAGCCGCTGTATTGCTGGGCTTTGCATCAGCGACGCAGGATATTGTGATCGACGCCTATCGGATTGAGGCGGCGGAAACGCGCTTGCAGGCGATGATGTCGTCTACTTACATCGCCGGTTATCGTCTTGGGATGATTGTGGCGGGTGCGGGTGCGTTGTTTTTGGCTTCTGGGATGGGGTCTGAGAAGGGGCATTATGTCTATAGCGCGTGGGCTGGGACGTATTTCATCATGGCAGTGACGATGTTGGTGGGTGTGGTGACGACGTTGTTGATCCCAGAACCGGAACGTAAGCAGGTGGATAAACACCATTACGCGGCGGTGGATTATATGCGCTTGGTGCTGGTGTTTGTGGGTGCGGGAGCCGGGTTTGTCCTGACATTTTTCTATGGGAATAGTGCTTTTACTGCCTTGAAGGAATGGACGGGTGGGGATGCGTTTCTCGGTTTTTTGCTGGAGGCGCTGCATTTCATACTGGCAATTGCGGTGGCGGTGCTGATTGGTTGGGTGTTGGTGCTGGCAGGCATGGTCAACCGGGCGATGGCACGGGATACGTGGATTGATCCGATTGCCGATTTCTTTCGCCGCTACGGGGTGAAAACAGCGTTTTTGTTATTGGCACTGATCGGTTTGTATCGGATTACGGACATTGTGCCGGGGGTGATTTCCAATGTGTTCTATCAGGACTTGGGTTTCAGTAAGCCTGAAATTGCCACGGCGGTGAAAACCTTTGGGGTGATTGTGAGTATTGTGGGCGGCTTTGCTGGGGGGCTGTTTGCTACCCGCTTCGGGGTGATGCGTACTTTGATGTGGGGGGCGATATTGACCGCATTTACCAATCTGGTGTTCGTGTGGTTGGCGTATGCGGGGCATGATGTGGCGGTGATGTATTTGGCGGTGACGGCAGATAATCTGGCGGCGGGGTTTGCGAGTGCGGCGTTTGTGGCGTTCCTCTCGTCCTTGACCAGCGTGTCATTTACGGCGGTGCAGTATGCAATTTTTAGTTCTTTGATGACCTTGTTGCCGAAAACCATTGGTGGGTATTCCGGCACGATTGTGGATAGTGTTGGGTACCCCGGCTTTTTCACCTTCACCACCTTGATCGGGATTCCGGTGCTGTGGCTGGTGTGGGCAGCAGGGAAGCATTTGAAAGTGGAGTGACGCCAGAAGCGATCAGTTCGAGTGCAATAAAGGTTGCCTGATGAATGCTGGAATATCCAGTTCGGTGTAGTGCTTTTTGGAAATATGGCGGTGATTTTTGTCACGGTCGGTGCTATTGGATATCGTTAAATGCAGTGTAGAGATGATGCCCAGGTCTTGTTCGACTCTTTCAACTTGGTGGTAAGGGTGGAGGGATCGGATAGCTTCAATGGCAAAGGTGTAGGGAATTGGGCCGGTGGTGTTGATCACACCTTTGAACCCACGCCGATGGTGGACGCCTCGTAATGCAATATGTTGTGGATCTTGTTGAGCTTACTGCCTGTAGGAAGGGATGCGTCAGCAACTTCGATTACATGCCATTGCGGGATTGCCCCGCGTTCAATACGCAACTGGGTGCAGCCCCCAAGCATTATTCTATCACCTACGTGAAGGTAGACGTCACTTGCAGCCACTTCATGCCAGTGGGCGGGTCGTGGTGCTCTTTCATGTCGAGGTAAACCCCGCCTTCTGCATAGAGAAATACCGAACAGGTCAGCGCAGGTGGCTCCGAGTCCGTGCTACCATTGGTATAATGTCAAGGCATCGACGTCGCCCATAGTCGTGCAGGATAATCGGTTTCAATATCCGTATGCATCATACAGCCGGTATCCCAGCTTGGTATTCATCTGCAATTCTGCTGGTATTCTACTGGAGCGGAGCTGCAAGTCATTTTGGCGTAATAGGTTTGATGTATCACTTTGGGTATGGCTTTTACCCATGGCTACGTGGCATAACTGGCATGTTGGCATGATTTTCCCAATCGCACTGAGCGCAAGTACAAAGTGCTTTAAGAAACATTAAATGCTGGCCGGCTGGGGGCAAAGTCGAGGGGCAGGAGTAAGATGGCTAGTGGCACTGAGCTGCATCTGCAAGTATTTCAGGTAGATGGCAGGCTAATAGTGGTGGCGCAGGCAGGGTCGGTTTTGGCAGGTGTCGCATCGGGGTAAAAGGTGCGGATGCCATTGGCACGGCGCACAAAAACCGTGGTGAAGTTTACACCGTCATCACTTAGCGGTAGTAAACAGGCGGTGCTTTCGCTGCTGGCGGTGGGGTTTTCGGCGAAAGCGCGGGTGGCAGCTTTGAGGATGTCTTCGGCACTCAGCGTCAAGCCGTAGCCTTTGATGGAGGAGCGAGCCTCACGCCCGTCAGCGGTTTTCATCACTACACCCATCGAGTACAACACGCCGGGGACGACTTCATTTTGGCGGAAATTGGTCATGCGGCAGGCAGCACCGCTGGCTTGCAATTGCACATAACGCCCGTGGAAGTGGAGTCCGCCGATGGCGCTGCCTGCTTTGGGTTCGCCGCAAAAAATGTGGTCGAATGCTTTGAGGTTGAACCATGCGTCACTCAAGTCTTGCAAATAGGCTTCGCTGCTCGCAGGCACGGGGCGATTGGCGTAAACGCGATTCTGGGTGAAGGCTTGCAAACGTTGCAACACAGCGGGGTGCTGGCGTAACAGGTCTTTGAATTCATCGGCGGCTACTACTTTGCCCGCAGCACCACAGGTGTTGTTTACGGCAAGGTCGAAGGCGTTGAGGGACGGCGTAGGCGGGGTAATGTCTGCATTACCGCCAACATTGATCTTGATCGGATTATCCACATTGTCGAAAAACGGTAGGCAAGCCGCGCCCGTGTTGGCGGGGGTTGCCGTGTGGTGACGGGCGCAGCGCCAGCGGCATAATGCCCGCAACTCAACGCTACCCATTTGTTTTCAGAGCCTATATTGATGGCGGCATGGGTGGCATCGGGTTGTTTGTTTTCTGCGACGGCGCTGTAGGTTTTGCCGATTTCCAGCGTGACGGGGTAGGTTTGCTTGCGCAGGGAGGTGTAAGCCTCGCAAGGTTGATCCAGCACAAAGGCACGCGGTTGGGGGAAGGGCACTTGGGCGACAGCCGGTTGCAGGCTGCATTAGGGCGCTGAGGGTACAAAAAGTGGCGAGCCAGAGATTAGGTTGCATACGGAGCCTGTTAATAAGTGGATAAGTTGATCTGGGTCTAGCCCTAAAGGGATAGGCGGCATGATACAATAATGCGCCAATTTTTTATATCTCGACCACCTTTCGCAGGGAACAAGCATGACTGTCCAACATCCAACGATTATTTATACCTCACCGATGAAGCCCCATTGCTGGCGACGTATTCCTTATTGCCGATTGTGAAGACGTTTACCGCTGCCGCCGGTATTCAGGTGACGCAAAGTGACATTTCCGTGGCAGCACGCATTCTGGCGGAATTTCCCGATTACCTGACTGAAGCGCAACGTGTGCCGGATAATCTGGCGGAATTGGGGCGGCTGACCCAAGTATCTGACACCAATATCATCAAGTTGCCGAATATCAGTGCCTCGATGCCGCAATTGAAAGCAGCGATTACGGAACTGCGGTGCCAAGGGTTTTGCTGTGCCGGAATACCCCGAAAACCCGCAAACCGAAGCCGAAAAGCACACCCTGAGCCGTTACGCGAAGGTGTTGGGCAGTGCGGTGAATCCGGTGTTGCGTGAAGGCAATTCCGACCGGCGTGCGCCGCCAGCGGTGAAGCGTTATGCGCAGAAAAACCCGCATTCGATGGCTAAGTGGAGTCCGGCATCACGTACCCATGTGTCGTTTATGCGCCGTGGCGATTTTTATTCCAGTGAAAAGTCCATGACCATGGCGCGTGATTGCGATGTGCGCATGGAACTGGTGATGGCGAATGGTCAAGTCATGCGCTTAAAGGAAAAAACCTCGCTGCTGAAAGACGAAATTATCGACAGCATGTTCATGAGTAAAAAGGCTTTGTGTGCGTTCTACGAAGAGCAATTAGCACGATGCCAAAGGAAACCGGAATGCTGTTTTCCCTGCATGTGAAAGCGACCATGATGAAAGTGTCGCATCCCATCGTGTTTGGTCATGCGGTCAAGGTGTTTTTCAAGGATTTATTTGCCAAACACGGCGAGTTGTTTGCGCAGTTGGGGGTTAATCCGAACAATGGCATGAGCAGTGTTTACGAGAAAATTCAGTCGCTGCCTGCGGAACAACGTGCGGAAATTGAGGCGGATATTCAAGCCTGTTACGCCAGTCAGCCGGAAATTGCGATGGTCGATTCCGACAAGGGCATTACCAATTTGCACGCGCCGAATGATGTGATTGTGGATGCATCGATGCCTGCGATGATCCGCAACGGCGGCAAAATGTGGGGCGTGGATGGCAAGCTCAAGGACACCAAAGCGGTGATTCCTGAAAGTACCTTTGCACGTATTTATCAGGAAATGATCAACTTCTGCAAAACCAACGGCGCATTTGACCCTAAAACGATGGGTTCAGTGCCTAACGTGGGGCTTGATGGCGCAACAGGCGGAAGAATACGGTTCGCACGACAAGACCTTTGAAGTGCCTGCGGATGGTGTGGCGCGGATTGTGGATGATCAAGGCAAGGTGTTGATGGAGCAACACGTCGAAGCGGGTGATATTTGGCGCATGTGCCAAGTGAAGGATGCGCCGATACGCGATTGGGTGAAATTGGCGGTGAATCGGGCGCGTCAGTCGAATACGCCAGCGGTATTCTGGCTTGATCCGTACCGCCCGCATGAGGCGGAATTGATCAAAAAAGTGAACCTGTACCTGCAAGACCATGACCTGACGGGCGTGGAAATTCACATTATGTCGCAAATGCGGGCGATGCGTTTCACCTTGGAGCGCATTGTGCGGGGCATGGATACGATTTCCGTGACGGGTAATATTTTGCGCGACTACCTGACGGATTTGTTCCCGATCATGGAGTTGGGAACGAGTGCCAAAATGCTGTCGATTGTGCCGTTGATGGCAGGTGGTAGCTTGTTTGAAACGGGTGCGGGTGGTTCTGCGCCGAAGCATGTGCAGCAGTTGGTGGGTGAAAACCACTTGCGTTGGGATTCGTTGGGTGAGTTTTTGGCACTGGCGGTGTCGTTGGAGGAGGTCGCTATCCAGACGGGTAGCCCGCGAGCAAAAATTCTGGCGACGACGCTGGATTTGGCGACGGGCAAGCTGTTGGATAATCGCAAGTCGCCGTCCCCAAGAACCGGGCAATTGGATAGCACGTGGCAGCCATTTCTATCTGGCGTTGTATTGGGCAGAAGCCTTGGCAGCGCAGACGGATGATGCTGAATTAGCGGCACAGTTTGCGCCGCTGGCACAAAGCCTTGGCAGAGAATGAGCAGGTGATTGTGGCGGAATTGAATGCCGTGCAAGGTCAGGCGGTGGATTTGGGCGGGTATTATTTCGCTGATCCGGCAAAGACGGAGGCGGTGATGCGGCCTAGTGCGACGTTGAATGCGGTGCTGGCTGCGTTGCAGTAAGCGAACGGTTAAATCGGGGTGTCTATGCCCCGATTTAACCCAATGTCTTAAACAACACCTGCGAATTGCGCTGGTAGTTATACAGCGATTTCTTGTTGGCAGGCAGTTCATCCACGCTGCCTTTCTCAAAGCCGCGTTCCCGAAACCAGTCGGTGGTCTGGGTGGTCAGCACCAGCAGGCGGGTTTTGCCTTGCGTTTTGGCGAGTTGCGCAACGTGCTTGAGTAGTTTGTCGCCGCGATTGCCGCCACGATCTTGCTGGCTAACCGCGAGGCAGGCAAGTTCTGCGACTTGCGGATCATCGGTGTCGTAGAGCGCAACGCACGCAATCACTTCGCGGTCGCGGATGATAATGTGGAAGTTGTCGATTTCCAGTTCCAGTTGTTCGCGGGAACGTTTGATCAGAATGCCGCGTTCTTCCAGTGGGCGAATCAGTTCCATAATCCCACTGATGTCTTCAATCGTTGCCGCTCGTAAGCGTTCAAACTGTTCGGCGGCAATCATGCTGCCCACGCCATCACGGGTGTACAGTTCCAGCAGCAATGCGCCATCAATCTCTGCGTCGAGTAAGTGGATGCGTTCCACTTGGTTTTCCGAGGCTTCAATCACGGCGGGGAGTAGCGGGTTGTAGGGCAAGCTGGCTTTGGCTTCCTCAAGGGTGAGTTCGTGCGGCAAATTGAGTGGCTGATGGCTGAGGAAAATCAGTTTGTCGGCTTTAATGGCTTTGGTGGCAGCAACCGCGACTTGTTCGTAACGCAGGTTGTAGGCTTCGCCCGTCGGCGAATAACCCATCGGCGAGAGCAGCACGATATTGCCGGAATCGAGTTGCTGCTGCATCAGCGTGTGGTTGATTTTGCGGACTTGCCCGCTGTAGCCGTAGTCGATGCCGTCGCAAATACCGAGCGGACGTGCGGTGATGTAATTGCCGGAAACAATCCCCAAGCCTTCGTTATTCAGGGACGGCTGATTGAGGGCATGAGTCAGCAGGTTTTCGATGCGGATGCGCAAAAAACCGATGGCTTCCTGTGCTGCCAGCAGCGATACGCTGTCGGTAATGCGGATGCCTTTGTGCAAGCGAATCGGCGGTGTTGGTGCGATGCAGGCGTTCGTCAATTTGTGGGCGTGTGCCGTGTACCAGTACCAGCCGTGCGCCGAGGCTGGAAATGATGGCGAGGTCTTGCACAATTTGGCGAAAGCGTGGGGTGGCAATCACTTCACCCGCAAACGCGATCACGAAGGTTTTGCCCCGATGGCTGTGAATGTAGGGTGCGGCTTCGCGGAAAAATGTAACGCTATGCGGGTTTGGTGCTTGCCCCATGCTGGCTATCCTTGCGCCAGCAACATCTGGTCAACAAGGTCGCAGATGCAGTGGATCAACAGCAAATGGGTTTCCTGAATGCGTGCGGTGCTGTCAGCGGGGACGCGCAATTCCACATCACCGGCTTGCAGCACGTCTTTCATGCTGCCGCCTGCTTTGCCGCTGAGGGCAATGACCTGCATCCCGCATTCATGCGCCGCGTCGATAGCGCGATTAACGTTGGTGGAATTGCCGCTGGTGGAAATCGCCAGCAATACGTCACCCTTGCGCCCCAAGGCTTCGATTTGGCGGGAAAATACGCGCTCGTAGCTGTAGTCGTTGGCGATGGAGGTGAGGGTGGAGGTGTCGGTGGTCAGCGCAATCGCGGGCAAACCCCGGCGTTCCTGCTCGAAACGGTTGAGCATTTCGGAGGAAAAATGCTGGGCATCGCCCGCCGAGCCGCCATTGCCGCAACTGAGGATTTTGCCGCCGTGTTGCACGGTGTCGAATACCAGCGTCGCAGCCGCGAGAATAGGGTCTTGCAACAGCGTCAGTGCTTTTTGTTTGGTGGCGATGCTGTCGGCGAAATGTTGTTGGATGCGTGTGTGTAAATTCATGAGTTTAGCCCGACTCGAAAGCGTTTTTGATCCAGTTGATGTGCGTTATTGCCTTCCACCGCTACCACGTCGAAACGCGCTTGGGCGTCAGGGGCGCGGTATTGCAGGTAGTGTTGTGCGGTGCGGATGATACGCGCTTGCTTGCGTGGGTCAATACTGTGCAATGCGCCGCCGTAACGGGTGGTTTTGCGGTAGCGAACTTCGACGAATACGATGGTGTTGCCGTCACGCATGATCAGGTCGATTTCGCCCATTTTCAGGCGATAGTTTTGATGCAGCAGTTGCAAACCGCTGGCCTGCAAGTGTTCACAGGCCAGTTGTTCGGTGCTGACGCCGCGTTGCAGGTGCGGCGCTTGCGGCTTACTGTCCAAGAGCTTGGGGCACACCGTTGGCAAAGGTGGCAAAGAGCAGTTTGCGTTGGATCTGGCGGTTGCCTGCCAGGCGTGATGTTGCCGGTTTTGCCGTTGACTTGCGCATTCGGGTTGCGGCCAATGCTGGGCAGGTTTTTGGCAATCAGGAAGGCATCCATCCCCAGCGCGAACATGCGTGGGAAGGTGGAGTTGTTCAGGCTGCCGTTTTGCAAGCCTTCGATGACCCACGGGATTTCGGTGTAAAGGATGCCGTCGAGGTCAGCATCTTTGCCCGGATCGGTACGCCCGGAGAAGACGTGCGAGGTGGCGTAAACCGGCAAGGGAGGGGCTTGCGCCGTCAACAATGGGCGCATCAGGCGTGCCTGACTGGGGGAGGCGGCAAGGAATACCATGCTGGCACGTCCTTGGGTGGCGGCGAGTGCATTTTGCACGTTTTGCATGTAGGCATTGGAAGCAGCGTCCGGGTATTGCTGGATATTGATGACTTGCCCGCCCTTGGCTTGGTAGGCGCTACGGAAGGCACCTGCCACACGGTCGCCCCAACTGGAAGCAGGAGCCAGTACGATGGCGGTGCGTAGCCCACGTGCGGTGGTGGCTTCAGCAACTTGACGGGCTTCATCTTCTGGCAATAGGCCGAATTGGTAGAGTGCGCCCGGTATATTGCGGCTATTGGTCAGGTAATTGAGGCTCACCAGAGGGTTTGGAGAGCAGTTGCGGTTGTGCCAGCAGTTGGGCCAGTGATTCTTTGTCGAGTGGCCCGACAATGACGTCTGCACCGTCTGCGACGGCTCGCTGGTATTGGGCAACCGCACCGCCAGTACTGACATCGTAAAGTTGCACGCTGGTGTCGCTGGCAAGCTGCTGCGGGCAGTTTCCATGCCTCTGGTAAATTTCTTGGCTGACACTGCCCAGTGCGCCGGACTGGGGCAGTAAGGCGGCAATCCGGTTCACGCTGAGTGGGAATCATGGCTTGCTGCACATTTTGTGCATTGGGCACTGCGTTCCACCGTTACCTGCGGTTGCTTGGGCGCGTTGCTGGACGTGTTTGACCTTTTCGCGCAAGGCGGGGGACAGGTTATCCAGATTGGTGGGCAGTGTGCGCAAGGCCAGAGCGGGGATTATTTTGCTGCAAGGCGAGCAGTGCCTTGACGTAGGCATGGCGGGCGCGGTTTTCACCATCCAGGCGAGCCGCGGGGATGCGGGCCAGGTAGCTGTTGGTGAGGTGGGCATCGCCGATGGAGGCAGCGATTTCTGCTGCTTGCAGGATCACACGCTCGCGTTTGGGGGTGGGGTAGCGTGCCGATGCGGCGTAATAGGCTTGGGCAGCTTCACGTTTTTTACCTTGATTAAACAGGGCATTGGCTTGTTCGACGGAGGCATTGCCGCTGGTGCTGCCCTGTGGCATCGGAGACGGATGGATTGGGTGAGCATCCTTGCAGGAAGAGTGGCACGACCAACAGGGCGAGGTAGCAATATTTCAGGAGGCTTTTGTGAAATCTTGGTTGCATGATGTAAGTCCTAGTACCTGTTTGTGAGGGTATGGTTGCCAAAATATAGCATCTTTTTTTTACTGCAGGCTGAATGTTTGATGCGGTAGTCGGTATTTTGTAAGCGGCTATGCTGGCGCTTGTGCCTATGATAAATATCAATAATAGGTATTAAAGAATGCGGCTTGATGGTGAAAATAGGGCTATGCTTGTGTACGAAAGTCTGAGCCTGTGGTTTGCATGACAGACGGGTGATGGGGTGAGTGATGACAATGATTAATAAGTGATGGAGGTGTTCTGATGTCGACAGGATTGGCAGTAGCCATCTTATGTGCGTTCGCCGCGCTGATTTATGGAGTTGTTACTATCCGCTGGGTACTGGCACGCCCAGAAGGCGATGCGAAAATGCGCGGCATTGCGCAAGCAATTCAGGAGGGCGCACAAGCCTACCTGAACCGGCAATACACCACGATTGCGGTGGTCGGCATCCTACTCTTCGCGGTTATTTTCATCGCATTGGGTTGGAAAACTGCCATTGGTTTTGCGCTCGGTGCAGTCCTGTCGGGTGCAACGGGCTATATCGGCATGAACGTGTCGGTACGTTCCAATGTGCGTACGGCCGAAGCGGCTAAAGATGGCTTGAATGCGGCGCTGGATGTGGCTTTCAAAGGCGGGGCGATTACCGGCATGTTGGTGGTGGGCTTGGCGCTGTTGGGCGTGGCGGGCTATTACGCGGCATTGACCATGACGGGAACTTCGTCCTGAGGAGGCTACCCATGCCTTGGTTGGCTTGGCGTTTGGCGGCTCACTGATTTCGATTTTCGCCCGTTTGGGTGGTGGTATTTTTACCAAGGGTGCTGACGTAGGTGCTGACTTGGTGGGTAAGGTTGAAGCGGGTATCCCGGAAGATGATCCACGTAACCCGGCGGTTATTGCGGATAACGTGGGTGATAACGTCGGTGACTGCGCGGGGATGGCGGCTGACTTGTTTGAAACTTACGCTGTTACCATTATTGCCACCATGTTGCTGGGTGGGCTGATGTTGGGGTTCTGAAAATGCGATCATTTACCCCTTGGTATTGGGCGGCTTTTCCATTTTAGCTTCCATTCTGGGGGCAATGTTTGTCAAAGCGCGTCATGGCGGCAAAATCATGAATGCGCTTGTATCGGGGGTTGGCAGTGGCTGGGGTGTCTTCACTGGTGCTGTTCTACCCGATTACCTACATCATGATGGGTGATAACGCTGAATACTCGGTCAACGCGCTGTACGGCTCGGCGGTTATTGGTTTGTTGTTGACCGCAGCGATGGTGTGGATTACTGAATATTACACCGCGACCGAATACGCGCCAGTGCGGCATATTGCGCAAGCCTCGACTACTGGGCATGGCACGAATGTTATCGCCGGTTTGGGTGTTTCGATGAAATCCACCGCAGCGCCGGTATTGGCAGTGTGTCTGGCGATCTGGGGTGCGTATGAGTTGGCAGGTTTGTACGGGATTGCGATTGCGGCAACTTCGATGCTGTCAATGGCAGGGATTATCGTGGCACTGGATGCTTACGGCCCGATCACCGATAACGCGGGCGGGATTGCGGAAATGGCTGGCTTGCCGGATGACATCCGTAATATTACTGACCCGTTGGATGCGGTGGGCAATACCACTAAGGCGGTCACCAAAGGCTATGCGATTGGCTCGGCAGGCTTGGCGGCATTGGTGCTGTTTGCCGATTACACCCATGCGCTTTCCACTAGCCACCCCGGTTTGACCTTCGATTTATCCAATCATATGGTGATTATCGGCCTGTTTATTGGCGGCATGGTTCCGTACTTGTTCGCAGCGATGGGCATGGAAGCGGTCGGGCGTGCCGCAGGTTCGGTGGTGGTGGAAGTGCGCCGCCAGTTCCGCGACATTCCCGGCATTATGGAAGGCACGGGCAAGCCAGAATACGGTACGTGCGTCGATATGCTGACCAAAGCGGCGATCAAGGAAATGATCCTGCCTTCGTTGCTGCCTGTGGCAGTGCCGGTAGTGGTGGGTTTGACACTCGGTGCGCAAGCCTTGGGCGGGGTGCTGGTGGGGACAATCATCACTGGCATTTTCGTGGCTATTTCCATGACTACCGGCGGTGGTGCGTGGGATAACGCCAAGAAGTACATTGAGGAAGGCAATTTCGGTGGCAAAGGTTCTGAAGCGCATAAAGCAGCAGTGACCGGCGATACTGTGGGTGACCCGTACAAGGATACCGCAGGCCCAGCAGTCAACCCGTTGATCAAGATCATCAACATTGTTGCCTTGCTGATGTGCCGCTAGCTGTGATGAAACAGGGTATTTTGTATTGCGTGGCAACACCCATCGGCAATCTTGCGGATATGACCGAACGTGCCAAGCGCATCCTGTCGGAAGTGGACAAGGTGTATGCGGAAGATACGCGGGTGACACGCGGCTTGTTCAACCATTTCGGTATACAAAATACCCTTGCCAGTTTGCATGACCATAACGAGTCCGACCGGGTGGCAAGCATCCGGGCGGAACTTGAGCAGGGGATGCAGTTGGCGCTGGTGAGTGATGCCGGGACACCGTTGATCAGTGACCCCGGTTATAAATTGGTACATGCGCTGGGGGAAGCTGGTCACAAGATTGTGCCAGTGCCGGGGGCAAGTGCCTTGATTGCGGCACTGTCGGTGGCTGGTTTGCCGACAGATCGTTTTGTGTTTGAAGGCTTTTTGCCTGCCAAGCCGGTTTCCCGGCGTAAAATGTTGGAAGGCTTGAAGGACGAGCCGCGTACTTTGGTATTTTACGAATCCAGCCACCGGATTGCGGATATGCTGGAAGATTTGGCTGCCACCTTGGGCGTTGAGCGTCAGGTGGTGGTGTTACGCGAACTGACCAAGCTGTTTGAAACCACTTACCGTGGCAGTGCCGGGGAATTGGTGCAGCATATGTGCCGCCGATACCAATATGTCGCGGGGTGAGTTTGTGGTGGTGGTGGCAGGCGCGGTGGTGAGTGATGATCAAGAACAGCTTAGTGCCTTGCGTGCCGATAAGGTGCTGGCTGTTTTGCTGGAAGAGTTGCCAGTGAAACAGGCAGCAGCAATTGCCGCCCGTTTGACGGGATTGCCCAAAAATCAGTTATACAAACAAGCCTTGGCAAAAGTTTAGGCGGTTTCGGCTTCCGGTGTATTGATGACAATCAGTTTGTCCGGGTCGAGCGCCAAAATTTGTTGTGCTGTGTCTAGCGGAATCAGGCAACGTTTGCCGCCTAAAAAGGTAATGGCGAGCTTGCCATCGGCTAAATCTTGCTGTTGTGCTTCGGTGACGTAGAGGTATTTGATGTTTTCACCGACCACAAAATTGTAGCGGATTTCTGCATCGTCGACATTTTGCTGATTTTCATTAATCAGGGTGGCGACTTGTTCACGGGTTTGTTTACGCCGTGCGGCTATTTCCCGCTGGCGCTGTTCTTCTTGTTGGCGCTCTTCACGTTCGGTTTTTGCACGGGCTTCGTAGAATTGTGCAAGGTCGCTTTGTTCCTTGGGAGTGGGGCGGTGGAGCCTTATTGTCCTTGTTTTGCTGGGGTTTTTGCTGGGATTTTTGCGGCGGTCGTTGCCGGTTGTCCCGCTGTGGTTGCTGTTTTTTTGCCGGCGGTGGTCGTGGGGCTGGGTAAAGGGGTCAGCCCTGCCTTGAGTAGCTGGTCGCGTAGTGAGTCTGCCATACGGTTCTCTTGAAATTGTCGACAAGTAGTTGCTGTTAGAATCCTAAACAGACGATATAATACCGTGATTCTTACACAACGGTAGAGCAAACGATGAATATTGATAAAGTTCCTGCGGGGCGTGACGTTCCAGATTGCGTGAATGTCATTATCGAAATCCCGGCACTGTCCACGCCGGTCAAGTATGAGTTGGATAAGGAAAGCGGGGCGTTGTACGTTGACCGCTTCTTGTCTACGCCGATGTTTTATCCAGCCAATTATGGCTTTATTCCGCATACGCTGGCACAAGACGGTGACCCGACGGATGTGCTGGTGGTGACACCCACGCCTTTGATGCATGGCGCGGTGATTCCGGTACGTCCGGTGGGGATGTTGCACATGTCGGATGAGTCGGGGATTGATGCCAAAATTGTGGCAGTTCCGGCGCACAATCTGTCTTCGGGTTATCGGGATGTGCTGAATTATACCGACTTGCCGAAGTTGTTGCTGAGCCAGATTCAGCATTTCTTTGAGCGTTACAAGGAGCTGGATGCCGACAAGTGGGTGAAGGTTGAGGGTTGGGCGGATGCTGAGGCGGCTAAACAGGAAATTCTGTCCAGCATCCAGCGTCACGATGAGGAGCAACCGGAGGAGATTCCTTTCTCATAATCTGCTATAGTCGCCCGATTTTAGGCAGGGCAGGCAGGATGCTCATTAGCATTAAGATTCATGAGTGATCGACCGATTAAACTGGAACGCGATGAACAACACATGTTCAATGTGCGCGTGATGGTTGCGGGTATCTTAATCCTGTTTGCCCTGCTGGGAATCTTGGGGCGGGTTTACCATCTCCAGGTTATCCAGCATGATAAATATTCAGAACTTTCCCGCCAGCATTATCAGAAACGCATTCCCATTCCCCCCAATCGTGGTCAAATTTATGACCGCAATGGCGTCCTATTGGCTGATAGCCACACGCAATATGTCCTCGAAGTGGTGCGTGACAATATTGGCGATGAAAACGTCGATGGCAAAGCGACGATGGCGGATGTCGATGCCTTGGTGGAACGTTTGGGCAAGCTGGTTGCCTTGGTGGATAAGGATGTTAAGCGTTTTCAAGAATCAAGCGCAAAAATTCAAGTACCAGCCCATTGCGATCCAAGACCAATCTGACTGATGATGAAGTGGCTAGTTTTGCGGTCAACAAGCCGCGTTTTCCTGGGGTGTCGATGGAGGTGCGCATGAAGCGTTTCTATCCACTGGGGACAGTTGCCAGCCATGTGATTGGTTATGTTGGGCGTATTGATGTCCGTGACATGGAAACACTCGATAAGGATGCAATACACCGGGACATCCCATATCGGTAAAAGCGGGGTGGAAGCTTCCCATGAAGACCGTTTACACGGTCAGGCTGGCTATCATGAGATTGAAGTGGATGCGCATGGCAAAAAGAAGACGGATCGTCAGTGAGAAAGCCCCCGTCGGTGGGCAGGATCTGTTCCTAGGGTTGGACATCAATCTGCAAATCAAGGCGGAGAGCTTGTTGAAAGGCGAGCATGGGGCGATTGTGGCGATGGATCCGCGTAATGGGGAAGTGCTGGCGATGGCGAGTGTGCCGACGTTTGACCCCAATCTGTTTATTGATGGTATTTCTCACAAGGATTATGGCACTTTGCGGGATGACCCCGGTCGCCCGTTGTTTAACCGCGCCTTGCAGGCCGCTTATCCGCCGGGTTCTACCATCAAGCCGATGGTCGGGGTGGCTGGTTTGGCAGAAGGTGTGGTCACGCCGGGTTCAAGGGTTCATGACCCCGGCTTTTTCCGCTTATCGGGGCAAAAGCATGTATTCCGTTGCTGGAATAAGCGTGGGCATGGTTCGGTTGATTTGAAGTATGCGATTCAGCAGTCCTGCGACACTTACTTTTATGATTTGGCATACCGCATGGGGATTGACCGTTTTTCCGGTTTCATGCACCGCTTCGGCTTTGGGGAGAAGACCGGGATCGATCTGCCTGCAGAAGCGTCTGGTTTGATGCCCAGCAAGGCGTGGAAGGAAAAACGCTACAAACGTAGTTGGTTCCCCGGTGATACGGTCAATATCGGTATCGGTCAGGGATACTGGTTGGCAACTCCGCTGCAACTGGCCAATGCTACCAGCATTATGGCGGGTCATGGGGTGCGCTTGAAGCCGCATGTGTTGCGTGGGGTGCGGATTACCCGCAATCAGGAGGAAAGTGTACTCAAGCCTGACTCTCTTCCGCCGGTGGAAACGCAGGATAAATTCTGGAACCTGAGCTATCCAAGGGATGGAGAATGTTATGCGCCCCGGTGGTACGGCGAGAGCGGCGGGTGAGGGCGCTGCTTATCGGATTGCGGGTAAGACGGGTACGGCACAGGTCTTTGGTTTGGCAGGCGGCAAGTATAATGCGGGACGTATTGCCAAGCGTTTGCGTGACCATGCCTTGTTTATTGGGTTTGCCCCTGCGAATGATCCGAAGATTGCCGTGGCGGTCATTGTTGAAAATGCGATGAGTGGTGGTGGGCATACGGCTGCCCCGATTGGGCGCAAAATCATGGATGCTTATTTGCTCCAGCAATACGGTGCCGATAAGTTGATGCCTGAGGGCGCGAAAGCACAACCGGAAGTGCCAGAGGTGCAGCCAGAGGCAGAAGTACCGGCCAAGGCAAAGAAAAAAGCACGCAAAAAGGGGGCTACCTAATCATGATTAACAGTCTTTTTCCTGCTTGGCTGTTGCTGGCTTTACGGCGTTTGGACACCGTGTTGCTGGCGGCGCTGTCGTTGCTGGTTTTTATGGGCTTGGTAACCTTGTACAGTGCCAGCGATGCCAATATGGATCAAGTCCAGCGCCAAGGCATCCACTTTCTGATTGGCTTGAGTTTGCTGGTTATTTTTTCCCAGATTTCCAGTAAAACGCTGCGGCAGTGGTCTGTCTGGCTATATGGTGGTGGCGTTGTGTTGCTGATTTTGGTGCTGTTGGTTGGTGTCACTAAAAAAGGGGCGCAACGTTGGTTGTATATCGGTATGGATATTCAGCCTGCGGAGATTATGAAACTGGCAGTGCCGATGATGGTTGCTTATTATTTTTCCGAGAAACCCTTGCCGCCGCGTTTTGTGGATATTGTGATTGCCTTGTTGTTGGTCTTTGTGCCGATGTTGTTGATTATGAAGCAGCCGGATTTGGGGACGGCACTGCTGATTGCAACGTCTGGTTTTTTCGTTATTTACTTGGCGGGTATGTCGTGGTGGTTGATCGGTGGGGCGGTGGCTTTTGTGTCAGTTGCCGCGCCGCTGATGTATTTTTTTGGTATGCATGATTACCAGCGTAAGCGTATCGACACTCTTTTGAACCCAGAATCCGATTTGTTGGGAACTGGTTACCACATTTATCAGTCAAAAATTGCGATTGGTTCCGGTGGGGTTGATGGGAAGGGCTGGATGCTAGGCGACCAAGCCCATTTAGATTTCCTGCCGGAACGGCACACAGACTTCATCTTTGCGGTATTTGGTGAAGAATTCGGCTTTGTGGGTAACCTGATATTGATGGGCTTGTACATGTTCATTATTTGGCGTGGCCTATATCTCGCCAGTAAGGGGGAGGATACCTTTGCCCGTCTGCTGGGTGGAAGTCTGAGTGTGTCATTCTTCTTTTATTTGTTTGTGAATACCGGCATGGTTAGCGGGCTGCTCCCCGTGGTCGGTGTGCCGCTGCCCCTGATCAGTTACGGGGGGACTTCGGTGGTTACGCTGATGATGGCCTTCGGTATTATCATGGGAATGAGAAAACGCAAACGTATTTATCAACGGGAGAGCTGAAGACGGATCTTCAGGCGCTTCTTGCAGTCAGGAGATGGAATGATGGGAATTACACAAGATTCACCTAAATGGAAGCGGCAGCTCAGTCAGTGGGCAAGTGTGGCATTGGTCGGCAGTTTGCTGGGCGGCTGTGCCGCCAGCCCGCAATGGCCTTGGGTATTCGCCCCACCAGCGCGTCCGCCCCCAGTAATCAAGGCGTATGCCCCGCCAGTGGTGATGCCGCCACGTAGCAATGGCTCTTCCGTGGCAACACAACCCGCCTGCCACTAATTACCCGCCAGCAAACAATTATCAGCAGGGCTTGCGTGGGGATTATGCTAATTATCCGGCGTTGCGCCAGTTTATTGGCAAGATGAATAACAAGCATGGGTTTGATATTGCGTTTCTGGAACAGACATTTTCCGGTGTCCAGCGTGATAAAGAAGCCTTGACCAAGGCCGGTGCGCCAGCCGAAGGGCAAGGATGGCGTGCTTACCGCCCAATTTTCCTGACCGAAGAGCGCATCAATGGCGGGGTGGATTTCTGGAACCGTAATGCCGCCTTGCTGGATAGTGCTGCCCGCCAATACGGGGTTGATCCCGAATATATGGTGGCCATTATCGGGGTGGAAACCCAGTACGGTAAAAATACGGGCAAGCACAATGTGTTGCAGGCATTGACCACTTTGGGCTTTGATTTCCCACGCCGTGCCGATTTTTACCAGAAAGAATTGGAGCAATTCTTGTTGCTGTCACGCGAAGAACGCCAACGCCCGCAAGTGTTCAGTGGTTCTTATGCGGGGGCGATGGGGTTGGGGCAGTTCATTTCCAGCAGTTACCGCAGTTACTCAATAGACGGCAACCGCGATGGCAAACGTGACCTGTGGAACCCGCAGGATGCGATTCCCAGTGTGGCGAACTATTTCGCTAAAAATGGCTGGAAGCGTGGGGCGAGTGTGGCTGTGCCTGCTTTGTTTCCGGTGGTGGCTATGCTAGTATTGCTGAAACATCCGCGAAAAAACCTTCCCGTACTTTGAGTCAATTGGCTGCAAGCGGGGTGAGGCCGCAGGGGCCGATGAATTCCGCGAAGGTCAGCCTGATCAAGCTGGAAGGGGCAACGGATGAATATTGGGTAGGCGGTGAAAACTTCTATGCGATTACCCGCTATAATCCCAGTGTTAAATATGCGATGGCAGTCCATCAGCTTGCACAGGAAATCCGTAAGCGTAAGTTTGGTTTTTGAGGTATATACTGGTAGCGGCTGGCTCGTGGGTACGGGTCAGTTTTTCGGTTGGGCAATGATAAAAAGCTGGAAAATATGATGACAATAAACTGGCGATTTTCGGGAGTCTTGTTGGCTTCCTTAATGGTAATGGGGTTGACGGCTTGTAGCAGTAATAGCGGTAAAAAAGGCGCTGTTCCGAGCGGCGCTGCTGCTTTGGTGAATGATAAGCCAAGTGCTGAGGCACGGAGTGCGTGTGGTAATGACCCCGCCTATACGATTGAAGGCAAAACCTACAATGTGCTGAATGCTGCGACTGGTTATTCTGAATCAGGTACTGCAGCATGGTATGGTGCAGAGTATCAGGGGACAGAAACAGCCGGTTGTGAAGTGTTTGATATGTATGGTTATTCAGCAGCACATCGCACTTTGCCCTTGCCTAGTTTTGCCCGCGTTACCAACCAACAGAATGGCAAGAATATTATTGTACGCATCAATGACCGTGGGCCGTTTGATAGTGGTGACTTGATCCAGCTATCCTTTGCGGCTGCTAATGCCTTGGGTATTAAGGCACGTAGCGGAGCGCCAGTGATGGTGGCTGCTATCCCACCGGAACAGCTTCCGCCTGAGGCGCAGGTTGCTGCCAACCCCAAAAGCCAAGCGGTAAAAGCGGCGGAGCCGATTGACAAGTCCAAGCCTTATTATGTTATTGCAGGCACATGGCCGGATAAAAATTCATCTTTGGATATGTTTGTGCGCTTGACGTCGGCGCGGGTTTGGCTAAGACAGAAATGGCAACAGCCCAAAAAGATGGACGTGAAATGTATCAGGTGAGGATCGGCCCGCTATACAATCAAGATCAAATTGATAATGTAAAAGACATACTGGAAAGTAACGGCTTGGCAAACTTCAAGGTGGTTGCACGCTAGCTTCGGCTCCGTTACCGTCAGTATCTATGACAATAATCCGTATCAGGAATAAGGACTGATTCATGCTTATAAGGATTCTTAAGCCGTTGCTGCTGGCATTGTTGCTAGCGGCTGGTGTTGCATTTGCTGAACAACAGGTTGCGCCGCCGGAAGCGGAGGAGCCAGCCCCCAGCGGTGGTGTTCGACTGCCCCCTATAACGACCCATCCATCCCCCCGGAAATCATCGCGCTCGCTCCCGGCGTGCCGGAGATTGAAGCCAAAAGCTATTTGCTGGTGGATTTCCAAAGTGGTGAGGAGCTGGCGGGTATCAACGCGGGAATGCGCATTGAGCCAGCCAGTATCACCAAGTTGATGACCGCTTATATCGTCTATCAGGAACTGGGCAAAGGCACGGTCAAGATGGAAGATGCAGGTGTTGGTCAGCGAAAAGGCGTGGAAAATGGAAGGTTCGCGCATGTTTGTTGAACTGGGCAAAAAGATCGAGTTTGGGAAACTGCTGCGGGGCATGATTATCCAGTCAGGTAATGATGCGGCAATGGCACTGGTTGAGCATATTGCAGGCAGTGAGGAGGCATTTGTCCAGCGCATGAATCAGACGGCGGCTGATTTGGGGATGAAAGATACCCATTACATGAATGCGACTGGTTGGCCTGCACAAAACCATTACACCACGGCACGTGACATCGTGAAGCTGGTTAGCGCCTTGATCAATGACTTTCCCGAACGTTATAAGCTCTACTCCGAGAAGGAATTCAGCTACAACAATATCAAACAGCAAAACCGTAACAGGTTGCTGTGGCGTGACCCTACGGTGGATGGCTTAAAAACCGGGCATACTGAGTCAGCCGGTTATTGTCTGGTGGCTTCTGCCAAGCGTGACAATATGCGCCTGATTTCCGTGGCACTGGGGACGAAAAGTGAAGAAGCGCGTGCCAATGTCAGCCAGCAGTTATTGGAATACGGTTTCCGCACCTTTGAGACCCATAAGATTTACAAGGCTGGGGATGTGCTGTCGGAAAAAGTCCGTGTATGGAAGGGCGAAAAAACCGAAGTCCCAGCGGGTGTGACCCATGATCTGTTCGTCACGATTACCAAAGGGCGCTATGACAAGTTGAAGGGCGGCATGAAGCTTGATAAAGGCATCGACGCCCCCATTAAACGGGGTGACGTACTGGGTAAAATTATCATTACGGATCAGGAACTGGGTAAAGTTGTCAAGGAAACCCCATTGCTGGCGCTTGAGGATGTGGCTGCCGGCGGCTGGTGGCGGCGGGATGATGGATGGTATCCAGAAGTTGTTCGCGGATTAATAGGGATGGAGGGCAGGCTGTGGAACGTTTTGGACAGGAAGAAGCATTGGTATTGGAATTTCCCTGTGATTTTCCGATCAAGATAGTGGGGCGTGCCGAGGCGGAGTTCCATTTGCGTATCTGTGAAATAGTGTGCCGCCACGATGATGGCTTCAACCCGGAAGAACATGTGCAACATAAGCACAGTTCTACCGGCAAATACCATAGCCTGACGGTTAATTTGCGTGCTACCAGCAAGGGGCAGATTGATGCGGTGTATCAGGAATTGAAAGCCTGTGAGCTGGTGCTGTGGGCCTTGTAGACAGTCGTAGTGCATTATTAAATACCCTGCACGTCCGTGTGTTGGGGCAAGTCGATTATGTGCCGGTCTGGCAGCAGATGCAGGCATTCACCCAGCACCGGGGTGATACCACCGCCGATGAAGTCTGGCTGGTGCAGCATTCTCCGGTTTTCACCCTTGGCCGCAATGGCAAGATGGAGCATGTGTTGGCTCCGGGTGATATTCCCGTTATCCCGATTGACCGTGGTGGGCAAGTGACGTACCACGGCCCTGGGCAACTGGTGGCTTATTTGCTGCTGGATATTCGCCGCAAAGAACTGGGGGTGCGTGATCTGGTGATGCGGATTGAACAGTCCATCATTGACTTGTTGTCCCATTACGGCAGTGGTGGCAAGTGGGGATCGGGATGCGCCGGGGGTCTATGTGCAGGGGCGCAAGCTGGCGGCGTTGGGCTTACGGGTGGCAAAAGGGCGTACTTACCACGGCCTAAGCCTGAATGTGGCGATGGATTTGGAGCCATTCCAGCGTATCAATCCCTGTGGTTATGCGGGCTTAGAGGTGACGCAGTGTAAGGATTTGGGGATTGGGCAAGCGCCGTTCGAGCTTGCCGGGGAATTGTGTGAGTGTCTTGCTGCACAACTGGGCTATGCAGTGCTGGACTGGTGTGAAGATCAGACGTAATAGGTGCTGCTGGTCATCACTTTCGACATCAGCGGCATCAGCAGCTTGCGTGCCAGAAATGGCAGTTTTGCACCACCTGCCTGCACCGCTACCTCACCGTGGTGGGCTTCATCTGCTTTCATCTTTTGCAGGATCGCCATGTCGGGTAGGGCATGGGCGGGTAAGCGGTTGATGTGTTCTTCCAAATGCTTGATGACTTGGTCTTCGGTTTCTTTGACGAAACCTAGGCTCCACTTGTCGCCGATCTTGCCTGCGACTGCACCAATGGTGAAGGAACCCCAGTAGAACAGCGGGTTCAATAGGCTTTTCCTGCCACCGAGTTCTTGCAGGCGTTTGTCTGTCCAGTTCAGATGGTCGTTTTCTTCCATCGCGGAACGTTCCATCTGTGCGCGGATGTCTTCGCGCTTGGCGGTCAGTGCCTGCCCACGGTAAAGCCCTTGGGCAGACACTTCGCCAGTATGGTTAATGCGCATCAGCCTGATGATAAGATCGCGGTCTGTCTCGCTGAGCGGAGCCGTTGCCTGCGACACCTTCTGCCGGGTTGGGGCGTTCGGTGGTGGGGGCGGTGGCATGAACCACCCGCAACGACTGGTCGATTTCAGTCAGGATCTGATCCAGCAGGCTGAGTTTGCGCATATCACCCTCCATTGCTTATTTGGTTTCGCGTTTTACCAGATAGTCAATCACTTGCAGCAGCTTTTCTTCACTGCCGACCATGCTTGGGCTGGTGCGGTACTTGCCATTGATGATGACGACAGGGACGGAATCCGCTTTGGATTTTGTGCCCACTTCATCTGCCCGTGCCATCATGGCTTTCATTTCCATGGATTTCAGGGCGCTATTGACTTGATCGGTGGTAAAACCCAATATCCCCAAAGAAGCGGGTCAGGGCATCATCGTCATTGATATTACGGCGCTGCTTTTGGATGGCTTCAAAGATTTTGGTGTGGACATGTTTTGTGCCCTCTGGATCCAGCATCTGCCCCACATAGAACAGCTTGGCGTGGTACTTCCAGCGTGGGCTGAGGGTGGCAGGCACGCGCTGGAATACGACATTATCCGGCTTTCTTGCTGAGAAATTTCTGAATGGTCGGTTCCAGGCGTAGCAGTGCGGACAGCCGTACCAGAACAATTCCGTGACCTCTACTTTCCCGGCAGGTGCTTGTGTCGGTGATGGCGGGTGAAATGGTGGCGTAATGAGTGCCTTCTTTAAATTCTTCCGCCTGACTGGATTCAGGTATACAGCCAGTGAGGGCGATCATTACAGTCATCATAAGGCCGAGGGTGTGGCCAAGCACTCGTTTCATTGATTCATTATCTCCCATTGTGTTTATTAGTAACGCTGTCTGTACGTGATTTATCGTTATGGATTGCCCAGTTTCAGACTTGGTTATTTGCTCAAAGTTCACCGTAAGAATGCAACCCGGAGAGGAACATATTCACCCCCAGAAAAGCAAACAGGGTGACGAACAAGCCAACCACCGCCCACCATGCCATCGGTGTGCCGTGCCAGCCTTTGGAGAAGCGCAAATGCAGCCATGCAGCATAGTTCAACCAGACAATTAATGCCCAAGTTTCTTTCGGATCCCAAGACCAGTAACCGCCCCACGCTTCCGCAGCCCACATTGCACCAAGGATGGTGGCAATGGTGAAGAATGCAAACCCCAATGCAATCGCTTTGTAGGTTATATCATCCAACATTTCCAGCGATGGCAGGCGGCTTGCGACGAAGCCATTGGGATTGTGTTTCTCGCTATTGGCCTTCAGCAGGTAGGCTACACTGACCATCGCAGCCAAGGCAAATGAGCCATAACCCACGAAGTTGGCGGGTACATGGATTTTCATCCAATAGCTTTTCAGGGCAGGAACCAGCGGCAAAATCTTGTCGGCATCGCGCTCGAAACTGTACCACAGCAAAAAGCCAACGGCGGCACTAATCACCAGTAATACAAAGCCACCGAGTGAGCGGTTTTTGTAGCGCCCTTCATAAAACAGGTAGAGCAAGCCAGTAATCAAGCTGAACAGGACAAACACCTCATACAGGTTGCTGACCGGGATATGACCAAATTCCGGGTCAACCAAATAAGTCTCATACCAGCGCACCATCAGCCCAGTCAAACCCATGACCAGTGCAGCCCACGTCAGGGCCGTACCCGTTTTTAGGGTGAATTCGTTGTTGGCAAGCAGCCCGCCGAAATACGTGACGGTTGCCATGACAAACAAGGCGCTCATCCACATAATCGCCGATTGGCTGGAAACCAAGAACTTCAAGCCGAACACCGTTTCGGCATTGGCGTAATTGCCGCCATACAGCCAAATGCCGAGCAGGCTGAACGCAGCCACGGCCAATGCATACGGCTGAAAGGCTTTCCAGTACCAACCCAAGTGCAATCATGCCGGGTGCAGTCATGGCGAGGATGCCAATTTCATACTCATCCATGCTGCTGCCGTATTGGGCAAACACGAACGCCGTCGCCGCAAGCACAATGCCTGCCCATAACCAGTCACCTAGTCCCAGACGCTGGAACAGGCTGGGTTGCTCAATCAGGGATTCAAGCGTTTCCTGTGGAACTGACATGTTGTTTTACCTCATGTGCCATTGCTTGCTGGAAAATACTCTGCAAGTCGTTGAAATAACGGTCAAATTCTGGCTGATTACGGTTGCTGCTACCCGCCAGAACGATTTCCGACTGGTTATTGTCCAGTGGTTTGATCCATACCCATATTCTACGATGCGCGATGTAGAATAGTAGAAATACCCCTATTACCAGCATGGCACTACCAAAATAGACCACATTTTTGCCCGGTGAACGGGTGATTTGCAGGCCGGACGCTTCAATCTGCTTGAAGCTGCTCAGTTGCACAAACCACGGCGAACCATAGGCAGCAATTTTATCCACCGCAAGGATGCTGTCATCAAAGAACTGCCAGTCTGTTTCTGTCGGTGTCACCACTGACGCCATCTTGCTTGAGGGTTTCCGCATACACCCCGCGCAGGGAAGCATTGAGGACTTTCATGAAGGCTTCTGATGCACCTTCACGCTTGTCTTCAGGGAAGCGCCCGCTGATTTCCTGCATGATACCTTCCGAACCCTTGCTGG
Organism: uncultured Gammaproteobacteria bacterium; assembly: GCA_963818325.1. GTDB lineage: Bacteria > Pseudomonadota > Gammaproteobacteria > Thiotrichales > Thiotrichaceae > Thiothrix. The sequence goes on from CAWFRV010000001.1 coordinate 241,863, forward strand.
CGAAAACGCTGGTCAAACGGGTCATGGACTCGATGACTTGGGTTTCCACCTCGGAACTTTGGAGTTGCGCTTGCTGCATGGAACCGCGTGTAGTCTCAATAGCAGATTTTTTCACAAGTTCCGTGTCTTGCATATTGGACAAAAATCTCATAAAGCGATCCACACCCCCTTTGGGGTCAACCGGGATGTGCAGGTAGCGGAATGGTTCACCCGGACTGGTGCGCAGGCCGCTGATGAAATAATTTTGCCCCTTGATGCTCACCGGGTACATGTAATTCTGGTATTCCATCGCTTGCCCAGTGGCGTCACGCAGCTTGAAGGTGACGCTGGGGCCGATATTTTTCTTTTTGACTTTGCCGTCAGTGTCTTCCATGTCGTTGATATTGAACAGGCGGAAATCTTTCAATTCCAGCTTGTATTGCTGGTCGCCACTGCTCAGGTTGTAATCACGGAAAATATTGCCTTCCACATCCTGTGCGGCGTATTGGCTGTTGAATGGATGCAGGCGCAGTTTGACTTGGGAGCCGCCGTCACCAAAGTTGGCCTGATAAATGGCAACACCCTTGTGGATCAGCGGGTGGTTGACCGAAATGGTGGTTTCCAGCGGCTTGGGCAAATCCTTGTCGTGGATGATGATGTCGCTTTCAAACGATTTAGGCATCCCGGTGGAATAGTGTTCTACCCGGAACTCTTTCACTTCCACTTCAAAAGGCAGGTGTTGCACCAGATAGCCGTCACGCACGGGCAGGAAAATGATATTGGCACGGCTGCCTTCCGGGATGTCGACCGAGCCACGAAAAACAGTATTGCTGGCAGGTAATTGGCTAATGTGCGGGAACTTCAGCTGCTGGGATATTACGGGTTTCGGGTTTGAGTTTGCCTTGCCATTCCCCAATCATGATCGCCAAGCTACCGTTATCTAGAATACCAGCGCCAAGCAGGATGACAATCATGCCAATGTGGGTAAGCCAATAGCCCCAGTGGTTCGCGCCGCCCTTTCATGCCAGCCACGCACCGTATGCCCATCAGCTACTTTCTGGCGTGTTTTAAAGCCTTGGCTATGAGGATGCGGGTTGCCAGCGATTGCGCTTCAGTGGGGCTTTGTGTGGTGGTCAATACCCGTTGATGTTTCATCGCCCGCAGGGATTTTTCCTGCACATTTTCGCGGAAATGGCGCAGTTCGCGCAGGATGCCGGGTGTATTGCGCCCTACACAAGTGGCTGATCGACAGCACCAGAAAGGCGAGGATGCCCAGAAACCACAGCGGCGGAATAGACATCGTATAAGCCCAGCGATTTGAACAGGTCAAACCAGAAGGGCCGAACTTGATCTGGTAGTCGGTATAGGGTTGGTTTTGTTTGAGGACAGTGCCAATGACAGAGGCAATCGCCACGACAACCAACAAGCTGATGGCTAGGTTCATCGAACCCAGAAAGTTGATCAGGCGTGTACTGGCAGTCGGGGAATTTCTCATACCACAAAGATCATCTTGACAAGATGGTGCATTAAAACAACAAAGGGTGGCAAATGCCACCCCCTGTTTTACAGTAAACCATTACCGAATGGTAATGTCATTACTTCAAGCCAGAGATGTACTCGGCAACGGCATCCATTTCTGCGTCGGTCATGTTGGCAGCGATGTTGCGCATCATTTTGCCAGCATCGTTGGCACGCTCACCTTTACGGAAGGCATTCAACTGGTTTTTGATGTAAGTGTCTGCTGACCATTCAAGTGATGGGAAGTTGGCAGCAGGGTTGCCAGCACCTGTTGGGCCGTGGCAGGCAGCACAAGCCGCTACGCCGGTGGCATTGTTGCCGCCTTTGTAAACCTGTTCGCCCAGTGTGACTTTGGTTTGGTCTGCTTCACCCGGCTTTTTGGCCTGAGAAGAAAAATAAGCAGCCAAGTCAGCCATGTCCGCATCACTCAATGGCTTTGCCATTGGCGTCATGGTGGGATTCACGCGCTCATCATTCTTGAAGTTCATCAACTGCTTCACGATGTAGCTTTCGTGTTGCCCAGCCAGTTTAGGCCATTCAGGGTTGACGCTGTTGCCGTCTGCACCGTGGCAGGCTGCACAAGTGGCGGATTTGGTTTTGCCCGCTTCAGCATTGCCACCTTCTGCCCAAACAGATGCAGTAACGCTAATAGCCAGGCCAGTCAGTACAAGCATGAGTACTTTTTTCATCTCGAAGTGCTCCTAAATATCTACAAAATCTGTCATGTTTTTGCGCCCCGGTGACTCCCCAGTTACCGCTGCACGTTGCCTAACCGTCTTCTCGCGGTTGAGGCAATTACTTGCAATCAGGTCTGGTGCACTTACTCTGTACCCACCCTGAACGCAGGCATACCATATCCACACGCTCTACAGCTTTTCAGTGTCCCTATCCACCGCTGTGAAGGTATCGAAAAAACGAATGGATTGTATAACATATTCTGCTTTCGTTCCGCAAAAAATATTAGAGAATGCTAACATTATGAATCATTATTATCAGCAAGCCAGTTTTCTGCAAAGTGCGACTACCCGCAAAACCATGCCAGAAGAGAGTGGTCTGGAAATTGCGTTTGCAGGGCGTTCCAATGCAGGAAAGTCCAGTGTAATCAATCGGGTATGTTCGCAAAAAGCCTTGGCACGAACCAGTAAAACCCCCGGAAGAACCCAGTTAATCAACTTTTTCCAGCTACAGGATGCCAATTTTCTGGTGGATTTGCCCGGTTACGGTTATGCAAAAGTGCCAGAAGCCGTCAAACTGGAATGGCAAAAATTTATCGAATCTTATCTGACGCAGCGCAATACGCTGCAGGGGAATGGTGTTGGTGATGGATATTCGCCACCCGATGACCGATTACGACCAAGCCATGTTGCGTTGGGCGCGGAACAGGATGCTGCCGGTGCATGTGCTGCTGAACAAGTCAGATAAATTGACGCGCGGGGCGGGGATGAATGTGTTGTTGCAGGTGCGGAAAGATGCTGGCGGACTATGGGATAGCTTCGGTACAGACATTTTCTGCATTGAACAAGCAGGGGCTGGACGAGTGTTGGAGTGTTTTGGATAAGTGGTTGGGTAAGGACACGATTGTGCAAGAATAGAGCAGCCGAATCCGGCGCTTATTCAGGAAGAGTTCATTTGATTCAGGATATTCTTGTCCTGTAGGAAAAAAGGAACCCCGGCCAAACAGGGGGTCTAAAAAGCCGGGGTTTAATGAACAGGCTTGGATTGGGGACACCAAACCTGTGTCCGTAAACAGAAGACACCGATGCCGGGCTTAAGCATCATTATAGCGTATTTCCTGATACTTCACGGAAACTTTTAATATATTGAATATCCGTTTGCTTTCAACAAATCTGACTGAATAGTAGCGCATTTCTGCGTACTATAAAAATAAAATACTTTAATGACGACATTGAAATTTAAGTATAGCTGATTATGAATGCCTTGCTTAGGTTCAGATCTTAGCGTAACCCTTTTTCCCAATACGGTTGGTTTGCCGCATTTTGTGCATTTCCGCTAAGCGGTGGTGCTGATGACCTTTCTGCACTCGGGTGTGCCGATAACCACGGTGATATTTCTCGGCCGACCTGCCCGCAGCAAGGTCATGTGGACTTCTGCACCAACCCGTAAATCACCAATCATATTTTTGACATCAACTGCGCTGGTAATGTTTTTGCTGTTGAGTCGGAGAATGATATCACCCGTTTGAATGCCTGCCTTTTCAGCCGGAGAGCCGGGTATGATCTGGTTGATGACTGCACCTTCATTGGGTTTGAGGCCAAAGTCGCGTGCCATTTCTGCATCTATATCTTGCACTTCAATACCTAATTGCCCACGTTCAACCGTCCGTACTGCACAATTTGGGTGATGACACCTGCTGCGGTGTTGATCGGGACGGCAAAGCCAATGCCCAGATTGCCACCGCCTTGGTCACCCAGAATGGCGGTATTGATGCCGATCAGTTCCCCTTGCAGGTTGACCAGTGGGCCGCCTGAATTGCCCAGGTTGATGGGGGCATCGGTTTGGATGAAATTTTCGTATTCACTGATGCCGGGGTTGCGGTGCAGGGCGCTGATAATGCCGGATGTGACGGTTTGGCCAATGCTGTACGGGTTGCCGATGGCTACCACAAAGTCACCTACCCGTAAGCGGTCAGAATCACCAAAACGCATCGCAGTCAGGCGTTCAGCCGGAATTTGCAGCACAGCTAGATCGGCACGTGGATCCATGCCCACCACTTCTGCACGATATTTGCGCCCATCTTTCAGGGTGACGTGTATGTTGTCTGCATTTTCGATGACGTGGGCATTGGTTAGGATGTGACCGCGTTGGGCATGAATGATGACGCCTGACCCTGTGCCGCTGATTGGCTGTTCACCCGGCGGGGTGTCACCAAAAAAGCGTTTGAAAAATGGGTCATTCAGCAGGGAATCGTTGATGGGCTGACGTCCTTCGGTGGTGATGTTGACCACAGCAGGTGTGACCTTTTCCAGCATAGAGGCCAGCGAAGGCAATGCTTGCCCATTGACTTCAGTCGGAAGTGCCGCGCATACGGTATCGGCTGCAGCAATCGGTAGGATGAATAGCTGCCAGTAAAGATTATCTTGCGCGTGATGGGGTAACATGACCATATTTTACTGTTCTCGGTATGTGGTATTCAATGTTTTCAGACAGTTATCCGGGGATAAAGGTTCCTTGTCAGGTCATGTGCTGTCGGGGGTTCCAGGCGAACAGCGCTTTCATCCGTGCATAATACTCTTTTTGTTCTGCGGTATCAGCAGGGGGGGTGTTAACGTGTAAGCACGATATATAAGTCACCCGGTTCTGTCCCCGGAAGTCCGCGCCCTTTCAGGCGCATTTTTTTGCCAGATTGTGAGCCGGGCGGAATTTTCAGGCTTATTTTGCCTGCCAGCGTTGGCACGGTGATGGTTTCACCCAATGCCGCTTCCCATGGGGTGATGGGAAGATCCAGATAGACATCGCTGTTTTCCAAACGGTACAGCGGATGTTCCTTGAGTTTTACCTTCAGGTAAATATCAGACCCATGTGGGCCTTTGCCGGGAATGCGCATCCGTTTGTCATCGGCTATGTCGGGCGGAATGCGTATCTGCACATTGCCGCCCGATGGCAAGCGGATCGTTTTCAGGCCCCGGTAAATGTCTTCCACCTCAACATGGAGGATGGCAGCGCCTTGTGCCGGAGAGGTGGCTGCTGGCGGTGGAGGCACGGCGGAATCCCCCACCAAACAGACCCTCAAAAAAGTCACTGAAGCCAGAGGAGGCTGCTTGACCATTGACGCCACGGCGGGCAATGCCTTCAAAAAAGGAGGCATCAAATTGTGGCGCGTTACCACTGCCCCAGTTGGTGGTGGTTTGAAATTATCACCGGCACGCCAGTCGGAGCCCAGTTGGTCATAACGGGCGCGTTTGGTCGCGTCACCCAGCACTTCATTGGCTTCATTGATTTCCTTGAAGCGTTCTTCTGCACCTTTGTCCTGATTACGGTCGGGGTGGTATTTCGCAGCCATGCGCCGGAAAGCTTTTTTGATGCTTTCTTGATCGGCTGTGCGTTCGACACCCAGAATCTTGTAATAGTCCTTGTATTCCATCTAATACCTCTGCCCCAGAGTCTACGATAAAAAATACCAGTGATCCGTCATTTTTATGGATCATAGGTATTTTTATCGGATAAGAAGACCAGATGATACCTGATGTTACTCAATATTTTGTACTTGTTCACGCATTTGCTCAATCATGACCTTGAGATCGACAGCCGCTTGGGTGGTGTCGGCATCGTTGGATTTGGAGGCCAGGGTGTTGGCTTCACGGTTGAGTTCTTGCATCAGGAAGTCAAGACGGCGACCGACGGGTTCATCGCGTTCCAGTACGGCGTTGATTTCATCCAGATGTGCCATCAGGCGGTCGAGTTCTTCTTCTACATCAAGGCGTTGGGCGAGGATCACCAGTTCTTGTTCGATGCGGTTGTAATCGGGGGAAATTTTCAGTTCCTCAATGCGGTTGAGGATTTTTTCACGCTGGGCGGCAATGATGCCGGGGCGGTGCTTGCGGATACGCACGGTGATTTCGGCAATCTGGTCGCAGCGTTGGTAAATGAATTCGGCGAGGCGTTTGCCTTCACGTTCGCGCATTTCCAGCAGGTCGTCGAGGGTGTCTTGCAGCAGGGCTTTGGCGTGGGCGGCAAGGATGTCGCGGTCGGGTGCGGCATCTTGGGCGACACCGGGCCAGCGCAGGATGTCAACGGCTTTGAGCGGTTCGGGGTTGTCGGTAATGGTTTCGAGTTGGCGGCAGGCAATGATCAGGGCGCGTGCCAGCGGTTCGTTGATGCGGATTTCGTTGGTATTGCCGTTGGCGGGACTGAAGCGCAGGTTGGCTTCTAGCTTGCCGCGCTTGAGGGTGCTTTGGATGGTTTCGCGGAAACTGTTTTCTTGGCTGCGAAATTCTTCCGGCAGACGCAGGCTGATGTCGAGGTAGCGGTGGTTGACCGTGCGTGCTTCCCAATTGAGGATGCCATGCTCGGTGGTCAGTTCGCGGTGGGAAAAGGCGGTCATGCTGCGAATCATGGAGGTTTTCTTCCGGTTTATTTCAATAGGTATTAATGGTAGTCGATTTGAGTGCTGACTTCATGCGTTTGTCGCAGGATGGCACGGGCGCACGACCAGATTTCGACGTGTTCGACGCCGTTGGCACGCAATAATGACGCCAGTTCGCGGGCAGTCGCGCCAGTGGTGATGACGTCATCGAAAATGGCAATGTGTTGGTAGCGGCAATGGTGCTTGCAATTGGAAACGCTTGGCGCAGGTTGTGCTGGCGTTGGGTGGAGTCCAGTTCGGTTTGCGGCAGGGTGGATTTGCTGCGGATGAGGCTGCGGGTCAGCAGCGGGATGCCCAGTTGCTTTGCCAGCGGGCGTGCCAGTTCCAGTGCCTGATTAAAGCCACGTTTGTGCAGGCGGGCAGTATGCAGCGGGACTGGCAAGATGGCATCTGGCACTTGTGACATCTGCGGCAGGATGCCCGTGGCGGTCAATTCGCCCAAGGTGGCTAGTTCGCGCAGGTTTTTGCCAAATTTGATGCCCAGCAATAGGTTGCTGATCGGGGGCTGGTAGGCAAATGCGCTCAGGATGCTGGGGCAGCCGGGTAGGGGAGTATTTTGTTCGGCTTGTAGCCACGGCAATTCTGCATGGCAATGGGTGCAGAGTGGGTAGCCCGGAATGCGTGGCAGTCCGCAAAATGCGCAGTCGGGGTTCAGGCTGTGGCTAAATGCCTGCCAGAGGCGTGCGGCTGTTTTCATGCGGTGCGCAGATGCTTGAACAGGGCGGGAATGCCCAGCAGGATGCCGCCACTCATGCCGTAGAGGTGTGCTGCATAGATGACGGGGGCTTCAATCAATTCGGCGGAAGAGGAAATGCCGCCATGCCACCAGTCCCACACGGTTTTGCCGCCGATGCCTAGCAGGATTACGGCTGCCATCAGCCAGTCCTTTTGCAACAGCAGGCGGATGCCGCCGAGCATAAACAGCCCATACAACACACCCGATAAGCCCACATACCAAATGACACCCGGACTCAAGAACCACAGCCCGAAACCCACGCAGGTGGCAAGCCAGCCGATCTGGGCAAGTTGGGTGAATTTAGTTTGCGTTGAGGGTGCAATGAAAGCCAGCAGCCAGAGTCCTGCCAGATTAAGCCCCAAATGCCAGCCATTGGTATGCACCAGATTGCCTGTCCAGATGCGCCAGATTTCACCGGCTGCAATCAGGTAACGTTGGTAGAGCAAGTCATCATGAAAAAACTGTAATAAAGGCAGCAGCACCGTGAAAATGGTGGCGATTAGGCAGGTATCAGTACATTTGCCTGATGGTTGGTGGAGCTTCGTGGGTGTGCAACATGGCTGACAGTATGCCAGAATCAAGAGGATGAATCTTGTTTGAAGGATAAAGTGTAATGGGTAACAGTAAAGCAGCGATGCGCAAGCCGGGGCAGGCGGGTTTTTCCTTGACCGAATTGATGATCGTCATTGTGATTATCGGCATTCTGTTGGGGTTGGTATTCAGCAACCTGAATGTGATGGGGGATGCGCAAAACCTCAAGGCTAAAAAAGAAGTCGGCGATTTGAAAATCAAGCTGGAAATGTACCGGGCTGATAATGGTACATTCCCGGCGTCCGGCGGGCTGACTGCGTTGGTGACTAATCCGGGGAATGCGCCGCGTTGGCGTCAGTACATGAAAGCCCTGCCGAAAGACCCGTGGGGCAATGACTACCGTTACCTGAATCCGGGTACACGCGGTGGCGAAATCGACATTTACAGTATTGGGCCGGATAAACGTGAAGGCACAGAAGATGATGTCGGTAGCTGGCAGTTGGAGCAGTAAACTGGCATCAGCAGCGGGGATTTTCCCTGCTGGAAATGATGATCGTGATCATGGTGATCGGCATCCTGTACTCGCTGGCAGGTTCGATGTTGAACCTGTCGGTTTCCGATCCGCTGAATGATGAAGTGGTGCGTTTGCGTGAGCGGGTGCAGACTGGCTCAGGATGAAAGTATGGTGCGTTCACAAGCATTGGCCTTGGGGTTTGGGGAAAAGGGCTATGCTTTTTTTACCCAGAATGACCAGTTGCAGTGGGAGCCTGTCGAGCAGGATGGGTTGCTGAAGGCGTATGCGTGGGTGGGCAATTATGAGCAGGTGCTTTACTTGCAAGGGCAGGCGGTGAGTTTGCCTAACAATAAGGATATTCGCCCGCAGGTGTTTATTTTGCCCACGGGGGAGATGATGCCGTTCGAGTGGCATTTGCGTGACAAGGATGAGCGCGAAAGCGTGGTCAAGTTCGATAATGTGGGGCGTTTGGTCGATACCGCAGCGGAGGCGGGTTGATATGCGCCAGCAAGGTTTCAATCTGATCGAAATTATGTTTGCATTGCTGTTGCTGGGCTTGGTGATTACGGTCAGCGTGGAAACCAGTAGCGGTGATTTCGCCAGTTATAACCGCATGAAAGATACCACCTTGGCGCGTTGGGTGGCGTTTAACCAGCTTGCGGTGGTGCAGACGGGCAAAGGTTTTCCCGCGACGGGCAAGACCGAGGGTAAGGCTGGAGATGGGCGATGTGACGTGGCAATGGCAGCAGGAAATTCTCGCGACCCCTGATCCTGATTTGCGCAAGGTGAAAGTGAGCGTGTTCGCGTGAGGGTCAGGCAACAGCAAGTCATGGCGGTTGAAGTGGCTTATGTGGCGAATCCTCAACCTAAGGCGAGGAATCAGGCGCAATGAAGCGTTCAACGTGGTTTTACCTTGGTTGAGTTGATGATTTCATTGGCGATTTTTGCCTTGATGATGACCTTGGCTTACCAGTCGGTGAATATGTTGCTGGATGCGGGGCGTCAGGTGGAGCAGCCACAGGCTGAATTTCAGCAATTGCAACGGGCGATGGTGTTTGTGGAGCGTGACATGCATCAGCTTGCGTTGTTGCGCCCGATGAATACGGCGGTGAATAGCGGGCTTGGGCAACGTGAGAGCAACAGTATTGTCCAGCCTGATGAGGTGGGGGTGTTGCTGGAGTTTACCCGTGGCGGCAACCCGGATGTGGCGTGGCAGTTGCGTGCTTCCGGGCTGATGCGCAGTGGTTTGCAGCGGGTGCGTTACGTGTTGGAAGATGGCAAGTTGTTGCGCCAGACGTGGAATTTGGTGGATCATGTGGAGAATGAGGAGCCAGTATCGCTGGTGTTGCTGGATGGAGTGGAGGGTGAGCCGCGTTTTCGCTTCCTGTCTGCAGCGGGGTGGTGATTTCAAAGATGATTTGCCGCAAGGTCAGGGCGAAACTGGTGGCGGTGGAGTTTTCCTTGAAGCACCAGCGGTTTGGGGACGATCAGGCGGGTTTTCACGGTATATTTATAAGAATTTGCTAATATTCTGTCGGTGAGTCGACTGGAATTGAAGGGATTTAAACGCTATAGTTCCGCCTAGATTGTTGAGAGGGGATGCCTTCGAGATCATGCCGCTTTGAGGAAAACTGAACGCCGATGAGTATAAGAAATAAATACACTGAGGTTGCTGCTAATGCTGTCGGGCATTGGTTGGTTGTCTGCTGTGCATGCCGCTGAGATTGTTCGTGTGGAAACAGCAAATTCACTGTCACAATCCGTGCTGGGTAGCACTGTTATCCCGTATAAGGAAGTTACCTTGTCTGCCCAGATTCCGGGTGCGGTCAAGTTTGTGGCGGGTGATGCCGGTTCCAGTTTTAAGCAGGGTGATGTCATTGTCCAGATAGATGAATCCCAGTTGGTGGCCAAACGTAATGCAATTTTGGCGCAAATTTCCATTGCGCAGGCGTCGGTGCAAAATTCTCAGGCGCAATATACCCGTGAGTTGGTGTCTCCCCGTAGTAAGGATATTGGCGCAATGCCCGGTTTTGGTTTGCCTGCTATGTTTGATATGACGATGGTGCGGCCTTTTGCCGATTCCATGATGGGTAATTACGACTCTGATATGGGGCGTTATACGGATTTGATGAGTAGTGCGACCGGGGTTTCGCAGGCGCAGAGTAATTTGCAGCAGGCGATGTCGCAGTTGCAGGAAATTGAGGCAGCCTTGCGTGATGCCAAATCGGTGGCACCCTTTGAGGGCATTGTGCTGGAAAAAATGGTGGAGGTGGGCGATACTGTCCAGCCCGGTCAGCCCTTAATCAAGTACGGTTACGTCAAGTATAAACGCTTGCAGGCTGATGTACCTTCTGGGTTGGTGAGCAATCTGAGCGAAGGGATGGTGGTTCCTGCCAAGATTGATGGTAATACCACGACGATGGCGAAAGTTTCGCAGATTTATCCGGTGGCTGACCCTAGTCGCCATACCGTTACCGTGAAATTTGATCTGCCTGTGGATGCGGTAGCAGCACCGGGGATGTATGCCGAAGTGTATTTGCCGGAAATGAAAACAAGGGGATTCCAAAGTGGTGGTTATTCCGAAAACGGCATTATTAAGTGGGCGTAGCCTGCCCAGTGTGCTGGTGGTGAAAAATGATAATACCTCGGAATTGCGTCTGGTGAGACTTGGTGCCGACCAAGGGGATGGCAAGGTGGAGGTGGTATCCGGTTTGAGTGTAGATGAACGGGTCATTGATAAGCCGCCTGCGGCTGCTTCATCTGGTTGGATGCCTTCTGCAAATCAACAATAGTCTGCCTTGCTAGGAACGGTAAGTTAAATTATGAATGATTCTCCGCATAATACATCCAGCAACACCACAGCATAATCTGGGCATGGCGGGTTCTATGGCCAAAGCCTTTATTACCTCACCGCTGTCATTGCTGTTGCTGTTGGCTTTTTTTGCCGTCGGTATCTTGGGGATGTGGGTAACGCCACGTCAGGAAGACCCGCAGATTTCCGTGCCGATGGTGGATATTTTTGTGCGTTACCCCGGTGCATCAGCGCAGGAGGTCGAAAACCTCATTTCCCGCCCGCTGGAAAGCATCATGTCGGAAATGACGGGGGTGGATCACGTTTATTCCTATTCTGCCCGCGAACAGTCGATGGTGACGGTGCAGTTCATCGTCGGGCAGCAATTGGAACAATCCCTGGTCAAGCTGTATGACAAGCTGGAATCCAACAAAGATCGTATGCCTATCGGTGTGCAGGAGCCGCTGGTCAAGCCTAAAGGGGCGGATGATGTGCCGCTGGTGACGCTGACCTTGTGGTCGAATGCGGTGGATGATGCCAACTTGCGCTTGGTGGGGCTGGATGTGTTGCAAAGCTTGCGTGAAGTGGAGAATACCAGCCAGAGCTTTATCGTCGACGGTCGGCATGAGGAATTGAAGGTGGAAATCCTGCCGGAACGTCTGGCAACGTTTGGGGTTTCACTGGAGCAGGTGGCCAATGCCATCCGCATGGCGAATTCCGAGCGCAATACCGGGTCGGTGGAGCCGGATGAGCGCGTGTTCCGGGTTTACAGTGGGGCATTCCTGAGTTCTGCCGAAGATGTGAAACGCTTGATGGTGGCGGTTATTGACGGGCGTCCAGTCTATGTGCGGGATGTGGCGACAGTGACGGAAGAGCCAAGCGATGCAGGGCGTTCGGTGGGTTATTATACCGGGCCTGCGGTCGGTGATAAGGTAGAAAAGGCCGATAATGCTCCGGCTGTCACCTTGGCAATTGCCAAGAAACACGGCACGAACGGCGTGGATGTTGCCAATGCGGTATTGGCGAAACTGGATGCCCTCAAAGGGCGGATTATTCCCGATAACGTCAATGTCGCTGTGACCCGTAACTACGGTGAAACCGCCAAGGCCAAAGTTAATGAGCTGATTTTCAAGCTGTTTGTGGCAACCGGCATTGTGACGGTGTTGGTGTGGTTCTTCCTTGGTTTGCGGGCTGCGGGTGTGGTGTTGATCGTTATTCCGGCGGTTATTACTACGACGGTGTTTGCGGCCTGGCTCATGGGCATGACGATTGACCGGGTGAGTTTGTTTGCGCTGATTTTCTCCATCGGGATTCTGGTGGATGACGCCATCGTGGTGGTGGAAAACATTTACCGTCGCTGGCTGTTGATCGAAAACACCGATGTGGACACGGCGGTGGATGCGGTGCGTGAAGTCGGCAACCCGACCATTCTGGCAACCGGCACGGTTATCGCGGCGCTGCTGCCAATGGGGTTTGTCAGCGGCATGATGGGGCCTTACATGTTGCCTATCCCGGTACTGGGTTCGGTGGCAATGGTGATTTCCCTGTTTGCAGCGTTTGCGTTTACGCCGTGGTTGACCAACCGTTTCAAACCGTCCCTGAAAAGCTTGCATGAGGCTGCGGAGAAGGAGCATAAGCAGGCAGCGCGGATGGAAAAGCTGTTCCGTGGCCTGATTGTGCCATTGGTGACCAGCAAGACAAAAGGGTATACCTTCCTGTTTAGCATCATTGTCGTATTTTTCGTCTTCATGTTGCTGTTCTACCCGTTCAAGGCGGTGCGGGTGAAAATGTTGCCACTGGATAACAAGCCGGAATTCAATGTGGTGCTGAATATGCCGGAAGGTACTGCACTGCCAGTGACGGCTAATCTGTTGCACACGATGGCGGGCAAGCTGAAAAATATTCCCGAAGTGACGGCGCTGCAAACCTATACAGGTACGGCTTCGCCGTTCAACTTCAACGGTTTGGTGCGCCATTACTACCTGCGTCAGCAAGCATGGCAGGCTGATATTCAGGTGCAATTGACGGATAAGCATGACCGTCACCGCACCAGCCATCAGATTGCTGTCGAGGCGCGTGCGTTGCTGCAACCCTTGCTGAAAGGTACGGGTGGTAAGTTGCAAGTGGTGGAAATGCCGCCAGGCCCGCCCGTGTTGCAATCCGTCGTCGCTGAAATCTATGGGCCGGATGCCAATACCCGCCGCCAAGTGGCTGCTGATCTGACCAAAATGTTCCAGCAAGCTGAAAACCTCGATGACGTGGATAACTTGATGGAAGAAGACCATGACATCCTGCGTTTCATCGTCGATTCCGACAAGGCACAGCGCAACGGCATTACGGCGGAAGATGTCAACCGCACGCTGGAAATGGCAATGGGTGGCTTCATTCTGGGCGACATCAAGAAGAATGCCCTGATTGACCCGACCCGTATTGTGATGCAAGTGCCGTTGAGCGCCCGTTCGCAGATTTACCGTTTGTCACAATTGCCGGTCACCAACCATACCGGGCAGTTTGTGCCCTTGCATGAACTGGGTACGTTCGTGTTCGACAAGCAGGATAAGCCGATCTACCGCAAGGATTTGCGTGCCGTTGAATTCGTCACCGCCGAAACGGTCGGGCGTTTGGCAGCACCGGTCTATGGTCAGGGTCAGGTCGAAAAGTTGCTGGCGGATGCCAATAATGGCGAAGGCTACCGTACCCCAGATGGTACGCGCTTGCTGGATGAAGCCTATTGGCTGAAATCACCGCAAGGCGTGGAAGGCAAATCGGCCTTTGAATGGGGCGGGGAGTGGACAGTGACGTGGGAAACCTTCCGCGACATGGGCATTGCGTTTGCCGCTGCTTTGGTGTTGATTTACATGCTGATCGTGGCGCAATTTGGTAACTTTACCTTGCCTGCCATTATCATGGCACCGATTCCGTTGACCTTGATCGGGATTGTGCCGGGGCATTGGTTAATGGATGCGGAATTCACCGCAACCTCCATGATTGGCTTCATTGCCTTGGCGGGGATTATTGTGCGTAACTCCATCCTGCTGGTGGACTTTGCCCGTGAAGCCGTGGTGAGTGGCGAGAACGGTGCTGGAAGCGGTGATCCGTTCCTGCGAAGCGCGTACCCGCCCGATTGTGATTACCGCGCTGGCGCTGTTTGGTGGTTCGATGGTTATTCTGTCTGATCCCATTTTCCAAGGGATGGCGGTATCGCTGATCTTTGGTGGTGCAGTCGCAACCCTGTTGACGCTGCTGATCATTCCACTGGGTTGTATCAGTGCAGGCAATTCCCTCGGCGGTTGCCCCGGTGGCAATGGCGGCGGTTCCCAAGGGGGCAGCCCTTCCAATGCTCCGGCTGGCGGGCATACGGCGAAATCCGGTAAGGGCATTGGGCAGGTTGCAAAGGATACAGTGGTCTACACTAGTATGTATTTTGTATCCTTGCTGACAGGTCTGGTGGCTGGAATAGCCGGTTGGTTTGCTGCTGGGAGTAAGCTATTGCGCAAACGCAAGGCCCGCGACACGGCAAAACGCGAAGTGGTACGCCAGCAGGCCAAGGTGCAGGCAGTAGCAGCGGTTGCCAAGGAAGTGGCAGCGGACAAGAAAACGCTGACACCGCAGGTGGCTAAACCTGAGCCAGTTGCAGTCGTAGCACCCGTGACCATTGTAGAAGACGATGACACAAGGCAAGAGCAGCCTGTTGTGGCGGTCGTGGCTGATCAACAAGCAGTAGATCCCGATACCCACGACGCCAAGCCACAGAATGATATGCCCCCCGCTTCTGGCGACATTCAGGAGCGCAAGAAACCATCAGGTCGGCGCGGCATAAAACTCAAGACGGATATTTAATCTGGAAGGAAGATAGCATGAAAACATTTAACAAAAAGCAACTGACGGCAGCGGTTGCCACGGTAGCAACGTCTGCTGCGCTGGCATTGCTGAGCGCGAACGTATGGGCTGAAGGTACCGACTTACCACCACCGCCACCGGGGCCATTTGCGATCCAAGGCGGGGAACGGGCAGCAACTCAACCGTTCGGCAGTGCGACAGGCGGCTCGCCGCTGGCTGCACCTGTTGCCCCGGCTGCGCCGCAAGCACCAGTGGTTCCGGCAAAACCCGAAGCGCCAGTAGTACCTGACGCTCCGGCAAAACCCGAAGCGCCCGCTATGCCAGCAGCGCCTGAAGCAAAAGCACCCGACGCTCCCAGCAGCAGCGGCTCCTGAAATCAAGACCCCAGAAATTCCAGCAGCACCAGCGGCTCCTGAAGCAAAAGCGCCCGACGCCCCGGCAGCACCAGGAAGCGAAAGCCCAGAAGCGCCAGCAGCACCAACTGCCCGCAGGTATCTCAGCAGCACCGGCTGCTCAGGCAGGCGTTGCTACTGTACCCGCTATCCCTGACGTTCCGGCGCAACCAGCAGCACCGCCAGTACCGGCAGTGCCTGAGCAGCCGAAAGTCCCGGCGACACCTGTGCAGCCAGCCGCGCCAGCAGTGCCTGGGCTAACGGCTCCAGCCGTTCCGGCGCAACCCGCCATGCCTGAAGCACAGCTAGTACCAGCAGCGCCTATGCCGCCACAGCCACCAGCAGGTTATTACTACCTGTACGCCATTCCTATGCCACAAGGCTACGGTGAAGGTGCAGCAGCAATGCCACCCCAAGACACCCATGCAAGGGCAGGGGCAGCTTGTGCCTATGCCGCAAGGCAATGTGCAGGGTCAAGCGCAACCACCTGTGCAACAGTAAAAACGACGCCAGCCCGCCTAATGGGGCGGGTTCCCGATTAACCAGATGATAGTGAGCCCTTGATGATTACGCTGATTGGCAACCTCAAAGGAGGAACCGGCAAAAGCACCATAACGTTTAATCTAGCGTTGTGGGTGGCTACCCGTCACAACAAGCATGTGATTGTGTATGATCTGGATCCTCAGGCGACCACTGCGGATGCGTTTGAAATCCGTCAGGAAGAAGGTTTTCTGCCTGCCATTGTGCCTGTGACCTCGGTTGCTAGCTTGGGCAGCTGAAGACTGCAAGCTCCGAAATTCTGGTTGATATGGGTTTGGCTGACATGGCGGCTGTTGAAGCATCCATCAGCAAGGCCGACCGTATCGTGGTGCCGGTTGCACCCAGTCAGGCAGATATCTGGTCTACCCAACGGTTTCTGAAAATGATTGAGGAAATCCGGGGTGGGCGAGCAGTCGAAATACTCGGCATCATCAACCGGGCAGACACCCATCATGCGGTGCGTGAAACCGGGGAAGCTGCCGAGGCTATGCAGATGCTAAAAGGCATCCAATTGCTGGAGCCGCGCCTGTATATGCGCACCACTTACCGGCGCTCATTCAGCGAAGGCTTGGCGGTGTTTGAGATGGAGCCGCGTTCCAAAGCGGCATTGGAAATGGATGCATTGGGACGTGCTTTGTATCCGGTATAAACATTATTTTTAATAAATCTGGGGTTTTTAAGGAGATTCAGATGCATATTTTACGTTGGTTAATGAAACATCCCATTATGCTGGCATGGTTGCTGGCGATTGTCGCTATCCTGCTGAATTTCAGCATGGGCAGCAAGTCAGGGGAACACGCTAAGGAAGTGGCAGCCGCGCACGCTCAGGAAGCAGCACCAGCCGCGCTGCCCAGAAGCAGCACCAGCCGCGCACGCCCAGGCAGCAGCACCAGCCGCTGCCCCAGCTCCAGCAGCACAAGCCGCAGATGGCTGAACAGGCGCCAGCTGCCAGCAGCACACGCTCAACAGGCAGCAACGCCAGATGCTGCCCCTGCGGTTGCCGCTCAACAACCAGTTGCTGGCGCAGCAACTGCCAAGTCCGACACAGCCCACAAGACACCGCAGCAAGCGGTTGCACCTGCCCCACAACAGGCTGCTGCCCTGGCTCAAGCCCCAGTTGCCGCCGCAGCACCTGCTGCCGATACTCCGGCTGACTTGCTGCGTGCAGCGCGTGAAGCTTACTGGAGCAATGAACTGGATCGTGCGGTTGAGCTTGTACACTGACCTTGGTTAAGCAATCACCTGACTCTCTTGAATACAAAGGTGAGCTGGCTAACGTTTACTGGAAACAGGGTAATTCACAGCAAGCAGCCACGCTGTTTGCAGAAGTTGCCCCCAAACTTGCTGAGCAAGGCCGGGTTACCGAAGCACTCAACATGAAGTTGTATGTGGATATGGTTAACCCTGAACTGGCAAAACAGATTGATGCTTCCCTGAAAAAGTAAGGTAGCATTTGTTGATAAAAGGCAGGTTCAGGGTTTGACACGGCTCTGACCTGCCTTTATTGTCATTCAATACAAGAATAATAGTTTAAAGACCAAAGGATGTTCGGGAGAATATGAGACGCATTGGATAAAGCGTGATACGCATTCACAGTAGCCGGTCAGCCGTTTAAGGATATAAGCGGAACAAGCCGGGAAATCAGGAGCCATGTATGGGAACGAGTGAAAAATCCGGCTGGGATCAATGAGATTGAGCATGAATTGCACGATGTCGAGGATGAGCTACAGGACTTTGAGGAGCGGCAGGTTAATGTAACCCGTACCTTGCAGATGATTGTCTATCCAGCAATGGTTGCCTTCATCATCCTTTCGGCTTACGGCTTTTATTTAGTCCAGTCGTTGACGACGGACGTGCATACCTTGACACAAACCATCTCCAATATGAACCAAACTGTCGATAAAAACATGGGCAGGATGGCGAACAATATGGAAACCATGACGGGGCATATGACCAATTTGGTGCAGTCTACCGGTGAGATGACCCATAATATCGTGGGCATGAACAGCAGCACCCAAGATATGGCAGGCAATATGCAGCAGATGAATGCTTCTACCCAGAATATGGCGGTTTCTACCTACAATATGCAGCGTGATATGTGGAGCATGAACAAGAACATTTCTGGCCCGATGAAAATGTTCAACAAGTTTAGCCCCTTCGGCAATGACAAAACTTCACCTTATGTGGTTCCACCACCTGCTGTCGCAACACCTTATTACAATTACTACACTTGGCCGCAGGGTGGCGCGGTTGCTCGCAAGGCGCGGTTGCCCAACAGCCATTGCCGCCGCAACCTGCGGTTCCGCCGCTAGTATGCCGTTACAACCCGCGAGCGCCGAAACTGCCCCCATCGCCAGCCTGTACCTGTCGAAGCAGCCCCGTAGTGGAACAACCCGCTGGGGCTGCAACCGCGAAAGATGGGCACAGTTCTGTTGTACCGACAGCAGACAAATCGTCGCTATTGCCGATTAAAGGATAAATATGACACCAGCCAAGCGCATGGAGCAACGCCTGAAACGGTTGCAGGAACATCTCAAACGCGAGAATCCGGTACTGGTTGAAGCCGTCAACCAGTATCGTGAACTGGATGCGGTTGCCCAAAAGCTTGGCTTGTTGACCAGTGGTGAATCTTACGCCACCCAGATTTCGTGGTGGCCGATGATTTCGGTTCTGGGGACGTTTTCGGCAGGCAAGTCCAGCTTCATCAATACGTTTCTGGATCTGGATTTGCAGCGTACCGGCAATCAGGCAGTCGATGACCGTTTTACGGTGATTACCTTTAGCCCGGATGAGCAGGTGCGTACTTTGCCCGGTCTGGCGCTGGATGGTGACCCGCGTTTCCCTTTCTACCAGATCAGCGAGGATATTGAACATGTTTCCAAGGGTGAGGGGGCAAAAATTGATAATTACCTCCAGATGAAAGTTGCGCCCAGCGAGAAATTGCGTGGCAAAATCCTGATCGACTCACCGGGGTTTGATGCCGATGAGCAGCGTAAGGCAACCCTGCGGATTACTGACCACATTATTGAGTTGTCCGATCTGGTGCTGGTGTTTTTTGATGCGCGCCACCCTGAACCGGGGGCGATGCAGGATACCTTGGAGCATCTGGTTAAAGGGGCGATGCGCCGTAATGACAGCAGCAAATTCCTGTTTATTCTGAACCAGATTGATACCTCGGCACGCGAAGACAATCTCGAAGACATTGTGTCCGCATGGCAGAAAGCACTGGTGCAACAGGGGTTGTCAGCGGGCAGTTTCCATATCCTGTTCAATGACAAGCTGGCAGTGCCAGTGCCGAATGAGAATGTCTGGGCGCGTTATGTCGCCAAGCGTGATGCCGATTACCAGCGCATCACCGCAAGGATTGATGGGGTCAACATTGAGCGTGTTTACCGCATCATCGGCGCGATGGAATCACAGGCCAACCAGATTGAGCAGCAAGCCGTGCCACGTATCCGTGAAGCCTTGCAACGCTGGAAAAAACAGGTGTTGGCGGCAGATGTGCTGGCGTTTGGTTTGCTGGCGATTGTGTTGCTGGCGATGAGCATCGAATTTGAGTATTGGGAAGGTTTGTTGTTTAACCCACCGTGGTTGGCTTCTTTGGCGGGTAATGTTTGGGCAACGGGAGCCATTGTGGTGGTGTTGGTGCTGTTATCCCTAGGGTTGCACTTCCTGATCCGCAACCGTTTGGCGCAGCGTATCGCGGCAACGTTGGGCAAACAGGAGTCTTACGGCAATCTGTCGGCGGCCTTCCTCAAAAGCACAAAATTCTGGCATAGCATTTTCCAGACGCTCACCAACTGGGTGGGGACAGGCGTACTCGCGGGCGTTTGGATGCGATTCGCCATGCCACCGACCGTTTTGTCCAGCATTTGAATGACCGCTTTACTAGCCCATCCGGCGATAAAGCCAAAGCAGCCGCAAAATAGGCTGGTATGACAGAGAAGAAACTTTTCTGTGGTTTATGTTTGACACTTTGTCTGCTGCTATTGTCTGCTTGTGGAAAACAGGCGGCAGAGATGCGGCTGGAGGGGATGCAGGGAACCGCCCTGTGGCATGTCACCCTCAACAATCCACCCGCCAGCCTTGCTGAGGCTGACATTCAGGCGGGTCTGGATAAGGCATTTGCGCATACCAACCAGTTGATTTCCACTTGGGATGAGGGGTCGGAAATATCCGCTTTCAACCGTTACCAAGGGACAGATTGGTTTAAGGTATCGCCTAAACTGGCAAAGCTGGTTGAGCTGACCTTGCAAATCAGTAGGCAAAGTGACGGGCGTGTATGATGTGACCGTGGGGCCGTTGCTGCAATTGTGGGGGTTCGCTTCCCATGAGACGCTGAAAGATACTGTGCCTGCTCAGGCCGATATTGATGCTGCCCGCGCCAAGGTGGGCTATCAGAAACTTCAGGTGCGCCTTGACCCCCCGCGTTGCGTAAATCACAAGCAGATGTCCGTGTGGAGCTGGCTTCGGTGGCGGATGGTTTTGCTGCTGATCAGGCAGGTTTGTATCTGGAATCGTTGGGGATCCACCAATACATGGTTGAAATGGCTGGTGAAGTCCGTACCCGTGGCAACAGCCCGCGAGGCGATGCTTGGCGCATTGCCATTGAAAAGCCGGTTGACGATGGGCGGGTCGATCCAGCAGGGCTGTGGCGTTACGGATGCGGGCTTGGCGACTTCCGGCGATTACCGTAACTTTTTTGTTCAGGGTGGTAAACGCTATTCGCACACTATGGACACGACCACCGGCTATCCGGTAACGCATAATCTTGCCTCGGTTTCGGTGCTGGCGGAGGAGGCGGTACTCGCTGATGCATACGCCACCTTATTGCTGGCGTTGGGGGAAAACAAAGGCAAGGCTTTTGCCGAAGTGCATAGCATTAGTGCTTACTTTATCTGGCGAACTGACCAAGGGTTTGAAACTTCCGCCACAGAGGGGTTTCGCCGTCAGTTTGGTTGAAAATTAATCTTTTTATAATAACATCTTATCTTTTCAATAAATAAAAAATATAGTTACTGTGTGCGATTTTTGAATGCCTTATAACGCTATTGTTTTTAATTGATAAAAGCAATAATTCACTGTAGTTGAAATAAAAATGTGCCCATCTATTTTTCTGGTGTGTGCTATAACCTTTTTTAGCCTGAATAATTATGGCTGAAATTTCTTTGTTTAGGATATATTAGGATAATAGTTATGTCAGAAATTTTTGCTCCCAAAGAAATCCCAGTAATTAAAAAAAGCGGCCTCGTTCTGGCCATGGTTTTGTGTGCGTCCTTGCTGAGTGCGTGTGATTGCGATGGTGATTGCAATGCCGCCTCTAGCGCAACCAGTGCAGTCAGTGCCGACACACCACCACTGTGCGATCCCGCCCCCGCTGTAGCGCCACCAACCACGACAACACCTGCTGCTTGTACCGGGCGTTTCTGCAAGGTTGGCAGCACGGGTGCGCGGTTGGATCCGATCAGCAACTGCATGGTCATGTGTGGAAGACACGGCTCACGGGCAAATTCTGGGAAGTCAAAACGGATGACAGTGCCCTGCGTGACAAGGACTGGACTTATAGCTAAATCTGGAACGGCTGGTGCTTGTGGCGGCTGCACGGTTGCAGGTTGTTCACCTACTGCATACGCTGACAGCGGTGAATGCAGCGACTACCCGTCCTTGTGGTACAGACCCGGACTTGCCGTCTCCCTACCCATGCAGAGTTGATTTATCTGGCTTTTCCAGATGATGCGTTCCCCCAACCTGACTGCCAGCAATACGAGGAGAAGCACCACGACCCGGAGTTATGCACCTCCTGCTGCTTTCTTCCCTGATGCAATTCCAAGGATGCTTTCTGGTTCAACTTCTACGGAAACCAGACAGGTTGATTATCGGCGTCTGTTCCGGCTGGAACTTCCTTCAATGAAGTGTCTCACCTTTATGGCACATGACGCAGCCGATACCTACTGGCGGGTCATCTTCGTCTGATTTGTGAATAACAAAATATAAGCAGGTGCGGAGGGGGAATACCCCCTTCGCCCCGCTTCATTGCTGGTTCCATCCATTTATCATAAAAAACATTACGTTTGGATCAAAAAAACCTGCTTTTCTTTTGCCTTGTGCTATAAATATTATTGTTGCTTGTGAAGGGTGACTCATCAACTAATCAATTTATAGGGCAGGATAATGACTAAGTTAACTACAACTCAATCCAACTTCGGTCTGTGCAAGAAAAGCGGGCTTTTCTTGGCAGTAGCACTTTCAGCTTCACTTCTGACGGCATGTGGTGGTGGTGGCGGCGGCACGACTACTGTAGCCACTGATACAACACCCGCAGTTGTTACGCCCACCCCTGTGACACCAGCGCCAGCCGCCAGAACTTTTACCAAAATGGATAAGGATGGTGGCGATGTAACAACTGGCATCGAGCGCGTTGCATGTGTGAAAGATTCCCTGAATGGCAAGTTCTGGGAAGTTAAAACTGACGAAGCTGCTGGTCAAACCCAGAAGGGCGAAGACTTCCGCGACAAGGACTACGGTTACTTCTGGTATGACGGTACCAATGGCGCTCCAGGCCTAACGGCAGGCACAGCAGTAACAGCAAAGCTTAGCGGGAATACCATTCCTTGTCAGGCATCTGGTGCGGCTCTTACTACATGTAATACCCAGTCTTATATTAATGCCGTGAAGGCAGTGAAGTTGTGTGGCAAAACCACATGGCGTCTGCCTACCAAAGATGAGCTGTTGAGCTTGGTTGACCAGACTCAAACCAAGGCTCCTTACATCTATCCTGACCTTGGCAGTACTGCTTCAGAAGCTCAAGTAGCCAACCAAGCTACACGCGGTTACTGGTCATCCACCGTGTCAGCCAGTGACCCAGCCAAACGCTCGGCAGTCAGTTTTGGTGCTAAAGCAGGTTTAGTGGAAGATCATTTCATGCACAATCAACTCTATAACTATGACCGTTTGATTGCTGACTAAGACCTGAGTGGGAACCAGTGGAGCGGAATATCCCGCTTCACCCACTCGTAGTTTGTGGCGGCTCTTGTGCCGCCACAACTTTTTCCGCCACAGCCACCTGAGCTACAAGCGGCTGCCTGTTCGCGGACTTTGCCCTTGCGTTGCCAATAGTTGAGTGCAAACTGCGCCGTATCAGGGGAAATGTCGAAATGGGTTGCCACATCCGTCAGGCTGGCACTACCGCGCTGTTGCAGGTAGTCGCGGATTTCCCCCAACATCATGCTTATTGCCTCCCGCTAGATAAAACGCATAGACTGCCGCCGCAAACGCACCCAGCACTGCTCCCTGCCCACAGCAAGGATTGCGCCGGATGCTGGTTAAAGGTCGCAAGCTGATAGAATAAGGTTGCCGCGCCATACCCCAGCCCGGTACTCCATGCCACCCCTAAGCTCGCCCAGCGTGCGCCCACTTCACGGTACATCGCGCCCGGTCGCTGCCACGCAGGGGAAATACATCAGGATGAATAACAGGTAGGCGAATGCCCCCACCTTGCCATCAAAATGCTGGTTCATGGCAATGAAGGTGGCGCTACTGACGGCTTGTTCCTCGTTAATGGCACCAAAACCGAGCGGGTCGCCGAGATTGCCCAATGCATCGCTCAAATTGGCAGGAATGGTTGCCAATGCTTCCTGCAAACCCGCCCCCAGATTAAAGCCAGTGTGCGTCACCGCTTCTGTAGGAGCTTGCCCTGCAAGCGATTCCCCATCGCCCATTTGCCCATAAAGCGCATCCAGCGTACCGACCACCACTTCTTTTGCCAGCAAACCGCTGACAATACCGACCGTGGCAGGCCAGTTATCCTGTTGGATACCCATCGGCGCAAACACCGGGCGTCACGGCTTTCGCCGCCGCACTCAGCACCGATTTTTCGGTATTCTGGTTGCCGAAACTGCCATCTGTCCCCAAGCTGTTGATCACATTGATCACCATCACCACCGTGACGATCAGCTTGCCCGCACCCACGATGAAGCCGCGCAGCTTGTTCCACGTATTGATCAGGATATTGCGTACACTCGGGAATCTGGTAGGTCGGCATTTCCATCACGAAATGGTCGGCACTGCCTTGCAGCAGCGTCTTGCGCATGATCAGCCCGGTGAGGATGGCAAAGCCAATGCCAACCAGGTACAGCAGGAACACAATATTTTGCCCGCCTGTCTGGAAAAATGCGGCAGCAAACAGCGCATATACCGCAAGCCGTAGCCCCGCAGGACATGAACGGAGCCATCAATACGGTGAGGATGCGTTCCCGCTGGCTATCCAGCGTGCGGGTCGCCATGATCGCCGGGACATTGCAGCCAAAACCCACAATCAGTGGCACGAACGCTTTGCCAGAAACGCCCAGTTTGCGCATGAACTGATCCATGACGAACGCTGCCCGTGCCATGTAGCCGGATTCTTCCAGCAAGCGTGAGGAACAAATACAAGGCGGCAATGATGGGGATGAACGTTGCCACCACCTGCAAGCCACCGCCTAGCCCGTCAGCCAGCAAGGTGATCAGCCATTCCGGTGTGCCGAAACCCGTCAATAGCATGGCGCACCCCATCCACTGCCACGGTTTGCACCGCGATGTCGAAGAAGTCAATGAATGCCCCGCCGAGATTGATGCTGAACAAAAATAACAGGTACATCATCACCAAAAAGATGGGGATGCCCGTCCAGCTTACCCAGCACCCAACGGTCGAGCTTGTCGGACAGGGTACGGCTGATTTTGCCGCGTTCATGGGTCACCTCACGCGCAATGCGGGTGGCAAGGTCAAAACGGGCATCCGCCAGCAGGAAATCGAACTCTTCGCCGGTTTCAGCCTCTATTTGCTGGTGGCAGGGCGGCAATGTTCGGTTCTGACTTGCAGGTTTGCAGCGCAAACAATGCATCGGCACGGCTGATGTCTTGTGTTTGCACGCTCAGCAATGCTTGTTCAACACTGTGGTGGTAGGGAATGTCAAAATGCAGGGTGGAATAACTGGGGATGTAATGGCAAATGCGCGTGGTGAACCGGGTGCAAATCCTTGTCTTGGCGCAGCGATACCGGAATGACCGGGCAACCAAGGCGTTCGTGCAAGGCTTGCACATCCACGGTCATGCCGCGCCGTTCCGCTACATCCATCATGTTCAGCAGCACGATCATTGGTACGTTCAGTTCGCGCAATTGCAGGGTCAGGTACAGGCCGCGTTCTAGGGTGCTGGCGTCAACGATGTTGATGTAGAGGTAATCGGGGTTTTGCTGCACGAAGTTGCGGGCAACCCGTTCATCTGCCGAGGTGTCGCTGAAATCCAGTGAATACGTGCCGGGTAGGTCAACTACATGCAAGTCTTCGTTGAGCAGGCGGCATTGGCCTTCCTTGCGTTCGACCGTGACGCCGGGCCAGTTGCCAGTGCGTTGGCGTGCGCCGGTCAGCAGGTTGAATAGGGTGGTTTTGCCCGCATTCGGGTTGCCAAGCAGGGCGACTTCACGGTGCAGCGCGGTTTTGGGGCAGCGTTTTTCGTCGGCGTTACAGCATTCTTTTGCCACGAGTTACTCCTGCACATGAACCATGATGTTGGCGGTAATGGTGCGCCCTAGGCTGATGCGGTTATTGCCATTACCAAGGACAATATCGCCGTTGCGGTTGCGCAGGATTTCGATGCGGCTACCCTGTGCCGATGCCCATGCCAAGTAGGCGGATACGGGTCGGGTTGTCCGTTTGCACCGCGTGAATATGGGCGGAAAGGCTTTCCGCCAATGTGGAAAGGGGTTGGGCGTTGGCTAAGCTCATGCTCTGGCTACCTGTATATGAAAATGATTCTCAACTTTATATGACATTTCGTTAATATTCAAGTTCCACTGAACATTTTATTCAATAGGCTGTCATAATCGGTGATACATGGCTTGACAAGCTTGTATCAAGTCGTGGACTCCTCCGACAATCTTCCTCCCCGACGCTTCGGGGAGGTATTTTTCCACCCACAGCTTATGAGGGCTACTGTGAAAATAACCAATTACTGTCTTGCTGCGTTGCTCCTATTCGCTGTGGCGGGGTGTGACCGGCTGGAAAATGATATGTTGTCTGCACCCGATGACGCCACGCTCGACCGTTACGGGCTGGATAATGTCAAACTGGGTGACAAACGGGCGGAAGCGGGCAAACAACTCGATGCCTTGCTGGATAAGCCGATGCAGTGCAAACCGGGCAAGACCGGGCTGGGCGATAAGCGCAAGGCTTATATACTGGAAGAATGCAGCGGTGTACCGGTGGATGGGGAAGTGGGCAAGCTTTGGGATGAAAAGCTGAGTTTCTTCAAAGCGGTGTTCGTGGAAAACCAGTTGTGCAGTCTGGAGCTGCAACTGAAAACCTCCGGCGACTATGAGGCGTTGTATGACGCGCATGGCAAGAAAATTATCAGCCTGTTTGGCAAGCCGGATGAGGCCAATGCCAAAGGGGTGACATGGCAGCGTGAAGACGATGAGGCGATTTTGAAAGATTTGGGCGACGGGCAAGGTCAGCTTTGAAATCCGCAACAAGAAGGTCATGCAGGCGCTGCACCACAAGGGATAAGGATGGTTATGTCCCGGATTCTGTCTGTTCAACAAACCGTATGATGTACTTTGCCAGTTTACCGATCAGGAAGGCAGGGCAAACGCTTGCCGACTACATTGCGGTTCCCGGTGTGTATGCCGCAGGGAGGCTGGATCGTGACAGCGAGGGCTTGCTGTTGCTGACCGACGATGGCGTTTTGCAACACCGCATTGCCGACCCCAAACACAAAATGACCAAAACCTATTGGGTGCAGGTGGAAGGTTCGCCCACTGAGGCGGATTTACAGCCGTTGCGCAAGGGCGTCATGTTGAAAGACGGCATGACCCGCCCCGCCGGGGTGCGGCTGATGGCAGAGCCACCCGGTTTATGGGCACGCTACCCACCGATCCGGGTGCGCCAAGCAATTCCTGATAGCTGGTTGGAAATCACCATTGGCGAAGGCCGTAACCGCCAAGTGCGGCGCATGACGGCGGCGATTGGTTTTCCTACCCTGCGCCTGATCCGCTATCGGATTGGGACTTGGACGCTGGATGGGCTGGACGTTGGAAAATGGCGCGATGCCTAAAGGTTTGCCTTGTACAGGCAGCTTTCTATGCAGCGTAGCACTTCACGTTCCATCGACGGGGTGTCGTTGATGCGCATGTAAGCACCGAGGAATGACACCACCCGTCGCGCCAACCGTTGCGGGTTTTCACTGGGGGAGATGACGGCGGCGTAAAGATCCTGATCATTTTCCAGAAAACTGCAAATCAGGTTCTTGAGGGGGGATGCGTCTTGATTGACGTGCATGGCGAGGCTGCGGGTGTGTTTACTGATCACCACAAACTCTTCCTGTGCCATCGTAATGACCGGATTTTTCATTATGTTCTCCTGCGGGCGGTATACCTAAGGTATTGTCATTATTACTGTCTGCTGAGGAGCATAGTCCGGTCGGCGGGGAATGTACACTGAGGCAAGTGTTGGAACGCGGGTTGGATACTGGTAAATACCATAGCCAAAAAAGTAAGCTATTGCTTGAGTCCCCGCCCTTGATCCATTGTCAGCTCCTTGGTTGAACCGGGCTGACAGTTTGATAGGGCGGGGTGGGAGGCATCAAGATTTTTTCCCGTTTGCATTGCAGGCAACGTCTTTACGGCTGCCATCCTCGAAATGCAGGCGGCACAATTTTGGTGTGATCACTTCATTCTTGACGATCACGGGAATGTTGCGGCTGCTGGCTGCGTTGGTGGTTTTTACGGGTTCTGAACCCGCTGTTGCTGAGGATGCTGCGATCAATAAGGCAGCAGATAAAATGAATTTAAACATGACTAAAACCCCTTTGATATTAATAAGCCCCGCAGCTCAGTGTAATTACTAACATCGGCTGCTTGAAGGTAATTATGTGGAATTTATTGCGGCTATTCTGTGATAGAAAGCACATTATGTGCATTAAATTTTTTGGCGTTGGTTTAGTATCATGCACGAAACAATTTCTGTAGGAGCTTGCCTTGCAAGCGATCGCCAGCAGGGCTGACCCCTACAAGAGGAGAGGAGGAGTGCTGTCAAAGTTGGGGGGGATTTGGGTGGCTAGTTGCCGGAGGAAAAGGGGTGGCGGGAAAGTGTCCCCTGCCTCATCATTATTTCCAGTGACTTGAAAAGTAATGAAAAACCCAGTGGGCGAGGCAGGGAATTAAACGGGTGATTACTGGTTGTCGGCGTGTTTGCAGGCAACATCTTTAGTGGTGTCGTTCTCGAAGTGGAGGCGGCACAGACCGGGTGAAACCAGTTCATTTTTGACAATGACCTGAATGCTATGTGTAGAAGCCGAAGTGGATGTCAGTTGATCAGAACTGGCAACAGCGGCAAACATCATCATTGACAAAGTGGCAGTTAAAATAAACTTAAACATTTTCGTGACTCCTAAAATCTGCTAATCAGGTGTTGTTGGGTAGTGCTTGGTGCATGTGGGAGATTATGCACTGGCTATTAAGGTTTATCCGTGATAGCTAACACATTTTTGTAGATTTTGAGTCGTGTTGAGGGGAAGTTTGGTTCAATTGTTGTTCACATGCTGTTATCGAACTTGAAATGTACGCCATTGGCGGATAATATTGTTCGCATGGAATTTATCGAAACCCCAACATTCACGCGCCAGATATTGGAATTGTTGCCAGACGATGACTATCGTGGTCTGCAAACCGAACTGATGTTAGATCCCGAACGGGGCGACTTGATCAAGGGTGGGGGCGGTATCCGTAAAGTACGTTATGCTGCTAACGGGCATGGTAAACGTGGTGGGATACGGGTGATTTACTATTGGTTGCGGGATGATGGGCAGATTTACATGCTGTTGGCTTACCCAAAGTCAAAAAAAGACAACCTGACCGACAAAGAAACTGCCATCCTCCGTGACTTGGTGAAGGAGTTATAAGCTATGGAAAAGACACTGTTTGATGATTTGGTGCAAAGCCTGAAAGAAGCTAAAGCCATTGCTAAGGGAGTAGCCCCCGCATCCCGGCGTTTTGAAGTTAAACCGATCGACGTTAAGGCTGTCCGTGAAAAAACGGGGTTGTCGCAAAGCGAGTTTGCCAGCTTGATCCAAATCAGTACCAAAACGCTGCAAAATTGGGAACAGCGCCGCCGTAACCCCACGGGGCCATCTGCGGCATTGCTCAAGATCGTATCCGTTAACCCGGAAATGGCAGTGCAATCGTTACGGGCGGCTTGAGCTGATTTATTGCATTCACATCCTGCCGTTAGTCTGCTATTAATGCAGCATCTTTCCTATCAAACGATTTCTATCCATGCCGAAAGCCTTTATCAGCTATGCCCGCGATGGCAGCTATGGTGAAAACCTTGCCGTTGAAATCCAGCAGCAATTGCAGGCGGCTGGATTTGTGGTGTTCCGCGATGTGATTGGGCTAAAACCCGGTGATGTGTGGTACCGCACGCTGGAGTTTGAACTGGAAACCAGCGATGTGATGGTGTTGGTGGTGTCGGAAAAAGTGCGCACGTCGAAGTGGGTGCATAACGAAGTCAGCATGGCGGAGGAAATCGGCATTCCGGTGATTCCGGTGCTGGCGGAGAAAGTGCGCTATCCGTTGTGGTTGCGGCATTTACAAAGCTTGGATTTTTGCGGGGTGGTGGATTGGAGTTTGTTATTGGGGGCGCTTGGACATCATGTGGATGGAAGACCCTCACCCCCAGCCTCCTCTCTATCCCGCCAAGCGGTAGAGGGGGAGCAAGAGAAAGAGCCTGAGGCTGAACTTGTTGCAGACCGCTACATCATCCACAACAATGGTACGGTAACGGATACCGTAACGAATCTGATGTGGAAGCGGTGTAGTGAAGGGCAATATGGCGCAGATTGTAAAGTAGAAGTGCAACGCCATAACTGGCATGACACCATGTTGAAATTCGGCAAGGGGGTGAGTTTTGCAGGCTACAGCGATTGGCGAGTACCGACCATCGAAGAGTTGCGAACCCTTGTGGATAGCAGCCAGCATCCGACGATTAACTCACAAGCATTTCCGAATACTTTAGCTGATCATTTTTGGTCGTCGTCTTTTAATGCCGAGAATAGTGCCAACGCATTGAACGTCGATTTCGGTGGAGGCTACATCAGAGAGCTTTTTAAAGATTATTACTCTTTTCCAGTACGGTTAGTGCGTAGCAGGCAGTGATTTTGCTTTGGCTTTGACGGTGGGGGGGAATTAATTTGGTGGTATACTTGCCCATTCGTTACGGCATCAGAATGAGCGATAGAACCAACCCATGCTAGTCTTCTCCGACCTCACCCTACGGCGCGGCTCCAAAGCCCTGCTAGAATCCGCTTCCTTCAGCATCCACCCCGGTCAGAAAGTCGGGGTCACGGGTGCGAACGGTGTCGGCAAATCCACCCTGTTCTCGCTGATTCGCGGGGAATTGCACCAAGATACCGGCAATTTTTCGATACCGCCCGCGTGGGTCATCGCGCACGTCCAGCAAGAAACGCCCGCCACCGACCAGTCCGCGCTCAATTACGCGCTCGAAGGTGACACCGAATACGTCAGCCTGCGCCAGCAACTCGAACACGCCGACGGCGCACACCTCGGCGAACTCCACGCCCGCCTCGATGCCATCGACGGCTACACCGCTGAAAGCCGCGCTGCCACCTTGTTGCACGGCCTCGGTTTCAAACCCGAACAAATTCACAACCCGGTCAGCAGCTTTTCCGGCGGCTGGCGGATGCGCCTCAACCTCGCGCAAGCCCTGATGTGCCGTTCCGACCTATTGCTGCTCGACGAACCCACCAACCACCTTGACCTCGATGCGGTCATCTGGCTGCAAGATTGGCTGAAAAGTTACCGTGGCACGTTGCTGCTGATTTCGCATGACCGCGAATTCCTCGATGCGATTTGCACCAACATTGCCCACATCGAACACGCTCGCCTGACGCTGTACACCGGCAACTATTCGACCTTTGAAATCACCCGTGCGGAAAAACTTGCTCAACAGCAATCCGCTTACGAAAAGCAAAAGCGCGAACGCGAACACATGCAGGCTTACGTTGACCGTTTCCGCGCCCAAGCCACCAAAGCCCGCCAAGCGCAAAGCCGTTTGAAAGCCTTGGAACGGATGCAAGTGATCTCCGCCGCACACGTCGATTCGCAATTCCACTTCAGCTTCCGTGACCCTGAAAAGCTGCCGGATCGCTTGCTGCATGTACGCGAAGCGCGGCTTGGTTATGGTGATAAAACCATCGTTGACAAGGTGGAGTTGCAGATTTTCCCCAGTGACCGCATTGGTCTGATTGGGCCCAACGGTGCGGGCAAATCGACCCTGATCAAATTCCTCGCGGGCAAACTGCCTGCGCAAGCGGGTGAAAGCTGGCAAGCGCCCGACCTCAAAATCGGCTATTTCGCCCAGCATCAGCTTGAACAGCTCAAAGTGGATCAGTCCCCGCTGCAACATTTGCGCGAACATGGATAAACAAGCCCGCGAACAAGACTTGCGCAATTTCCTCGGCGGTTTTGCTTTCCAAGGCACGCGGGTGGAAGAAGCGATTGCGCCATTCTCCGGCGGTGAAAAAGCCCGTCTCGCGCTGGCTTTGCTGATTTACCAACGCCCCAACCTGTTGTTGCTCGACGAACCGACCAACCACCTCGACCTCGACATGCGCCTTGCCCTCAGCATGGCCTTGCAGGAATTCAAGGGCGCAATGGTCATCGTCTCGCACGACCGCCACATGCTCAAAACCGTCACCGACAAGCTGTTGCTGGTCGATAGCGGTAAAGCGATGGAATTTGACGGCGACCTCGACGACTACGCCGTGTGGCTGCAAAACCGCTTCCGTAACGAAGAAGCCGAATCCAGAAACCGGCGGATCGAACCCGCTGCTGCGCACACCTCCGACCGGGCGCAAAGACCAGCGCCGTGAATCCGCCGAAAAGCGCAAACGCCTGCAACCCTTGAAGCAAAAAGTCGACAAGCTCGAAAAGGAAATGGACAAGCTCCACCAGCAACAAGCCGCGCTGGAAGTGCAGCTTGCCGACCCCGACATTTACAGCGATGCCAACCGCAACAAGCTCAAACAGCTAGTCCTCGACAAAAGCAACCTCGATGCCAAGCTCGAAGCAGTCGAAATGGAATGGATGGAATCCAGCGAAGCATACGACACGGCATGGCGGATGATTAAATCTCAGACCATAGGTTGAATTGTTGTTCGGTCAGCCCTAGCCGTTCACACAGTACCTGCAACTGCACTAAATCCTTATCCTTGCGCTGCAAATCCACCGGCACATCTGGCACGGCGCAATGAATTTCCGTCAACTGCCGTGCCAGCCGCACGCTTGCTTGATGTTCTTCCACCAGCCCTTGCAGGCGTTTTGCGCCGCGGGTTTTCATTTGCCCGATTTCGGGGATGCGGGACAGCAACACCTCTACGCTGCTGAATTTCTGCAATAGCTTGGCAGCGGTGGACATGCCAATGCCCGGAATGCCGGGAATGTTGTCCGCCACATCCCCGGCAATCGCCAACTGGTCGGGGATTTGCGGCAGGCCACACCCCGAATTCCTTTTTCACCCCACCGGGCGGCAGCGGTGTGCGTTTGCCGTAATCCCACCAGATGTCATGTTCGCCCACCAGTTGCGCCAGATCCTTGTCACCGCTGATGATCATGCAGGCGTTGCCCGTTCGCTTGCTGCTGTTTTGCCCACGTGCCGATCACGTCATCGGCCTCAAAGTGCTGGCTGGCGGTTTGCACAATGCCTAGCGCATCCAGAAACTCGCGGCAAAGCTGGAACTGGTATTTGAGTTCCACAGGGGCAGGGGAGCGGTTGGCTTTGTAGCCGGGGTAAATAGTCCTTACGCGTGGAGGTTTGCAGGCTGGTGTCAAAGGCAAACGCAATGCGCTGCGGTTGTTCGGTTTGCAGCAGGTTGTACACAAAACGCAGGAAACCCAGCACGGCATTGACTGGCTTGCCGTCCTGATCCAGCGGGATGGGCTGGCGCACAAACCAGGGGCGGAACACATAAATGCTGGCGTCAATCAACCAGACGGGATTTTCAGGCATGGATTTTTCGGGTATAGGTAAGTTTTTCAGGCTATAAACGAGAACTAAGAATGCACGGCTGCACTTTATGAAAGACTAGTGAAGCTATCAATAAAGGAGTGAATATGCTGAACCTACGTGTAATCGGCTGGATGGTGCTGGCAACTTCCACGCTGTTCGGGGTGGTGGGTTGCGATGACAAGGCAGATGTGGCGGCGCAACCACGCGGTCAAGCCATTGGAGATGCTGTCAGTGAATGGCGTCGGGCCATTGAATGGCGAAACGCCGTTTAACCTGCATGATATTACGGCCGCGTTTCAGGGGCTGAATGTCGCGCAGCAGACCAATTTCAGCGAAGGTGAATCGTATCCGGTCATTACGGTCAGCAAGGATCTGAAATCATTGCTGACCATCAACCCGGATGTGAAGCAGGAAAAAGTTTTTTCCAGTGATGGTGCATGACAATCTGATCGGTAATCGCTTAGGCCATACCATCGGCACAAAATTTACCGACATTTATACTTACGGTCAACCGAAGAATGTGGCGCAGGGGCGGAAGAACTCTCCGGTAAAGTGCTGTGTTACGCGCCCAAAACCGGCAATATTCTCTACCTGTTTGGCGGAACGTGGAATGGCCCGGATGGCGCAGTACCGCCGCAAGACGTGCTGGCAAACTGGCAGATGGAAGCCATGATCTGGAAACCACCGGGGAAATAAACCTTGAAGAAAATCCCCCTTGTATATTGTCTTTCAAGGAAATTCACTGAGGAATCAATAAATGCCTCTTATGTTTCCTATCCTTTGAAGAAGTTATCGGGAAAGCCGATCCCCCTCGAAGCCGTTGCCAGCCAATGAGCTTGTATTGAGATAGGCTTCCCGTCTTCTTCGCCAATACCGTGGAGTATCCGAGGTCTTGAGCATAGCTCCTGAACCTGTATCACAAGGTCGGTAAGCGCAGGGACAAGATCGGGAAACCTGATAGCCATTGTAGTAGATTGCATGGATAAGGGAGAAGTTTCTATGAACGTCAGTGGGATTGATGTGGGCAAAGACAGCTTGGAAGTGGTTGTCCGTAAAGCGGGTAAATCAGCCAAATCCAGAACATTTGAAAACGCTCCGAAAGGCCATGCCGCACTGCTCAAGCACTTGGAAAAACAGGATGTTACCCACGTTTGCCTAGAGGCAACGGGCTATTATCATCTGGATGTGGCAGTTGCCCTAGATGAAGCCCCCAGTATCAACGTTATGGTGGTCAATCCACGGGCAGCCCATAATTTTGCCAAAGCGATGATGCAGCGTACCAAGACGGATGCTGTCGATGCTGAAATCCTGGCACAGTTTGCGGAACGGATGGAGTTTGTCCCTTGGGAAGCCCCGCCCGACGAAGTGTTTGCCATACGTGCCTGTGGCAGGCGGCTGGTATCTTTGGGCAAAGACTTAACTAAGGCAAAAAACCAGTTACATGCCTTTGAAATGACCAAATGTACCCCTGAATTCATTCTTGAGGATGTCAGGCTTACGATTAGGCAGTTGGAAAAACAGATCAGCCATCTGGTGGATAATGCCCTGACCATCATCAAGGCAAGCCCCCTGCTCAATGCCCGCCATCAGTTGCTGGTCAGCGTTACGGGTGTGGCGGACAAAACTGCCATCAAACTCTTGGGTGAGTTGGGGGTGTTGAATCAAGATATGTCAGCAAAACAATGGGTTGCCCATGCTGGGCTACACCCCAAAATAGTCCAGTCAGGTTCCAGTGTGAACAAGAGGGCAGGCTTGGCGAAAACAGGCAACAGGTATGTGCGTGAAGCCCTTTATATGGGGGCACTCAACGCAGCACACCGTCACCCCAATGTCAGTGCCTACTACCAGCATATGATCAACGACAACGGCCTGACCAAGTTACAGGCCATCTGTGCCGTGATGCGCAAGATGCTCTTGGCTATTCACGGCATGTTGCAAGAAAACAAACCCTTTGATGGACAGCGTTTTTTTGTACTAACCAGTGTCGATGCCAATTGAAAACTTTTATGGAAAAATGCCTCATTAAAGTTGACTTACAACAGAGTATCTCAATCCCCCTTTTTCAAAGGGGGAAGCTGTGAAAGATTCAATTCGATCGCCTGTCTTGCTCCCCTCCTTTGCAAAAGGAGGGGTTGGGGGAGGGTTTTCTTCAAACCGGCTTGAAGTTATCAATCGTGCTTGCGCCTTCGCCAAAGAAGAACTTTTCCATTTCTTCTTGCAGGAATTTGCGGTCTTTGGGGTTGATGGTGCTGAGGCGGTATTCGTTGATGAACATGGTTTGTTGTTTCAGCCACTTGCCCCACGCTTCTTTGGAAACGTGTTCGTAAATGCGCACACCCAGTGCGCCGGGGTAGGTTGGGCGCTCCAGCCCTTCTGCTTCGCGGCCTAAATGGACGCAGTTCACCATGCGTGTCATGTTATCTCCTCAGTGGTTTCGTTCAATGTTCTGGAAAAACTGCCGGACTGCGGCTGATAGCCCGCCAGTAAAATGTGTGCCTGCTTTATACCAGAGCCAGCCGTTGCCTTCCATTATCCGTGTAGGGGTGCGTGTCTAAATCGACCCGCAAGGGCTGCAAATGCAGGCGGTAATGCGAAAAAGTGTGGGTTAGGGTGGGCAAGCGTGCCGATACCATGCGGTGTTTGGGCGAATTGTTGCTGTAGCCAGTCGTGCCATGGCGGTTTCATCGGCAAATTCGGGGAAGCTCCACAAGCCCGCCCCAAATGCCGGTGGGGGGGCGGTGCTGCAGCAGTAATTCGCCGTCACGATTGCGTAGTAGCAGGGCGATGGCAGTTTTTTCGGGCAAATCTTTTTTGCGGGCGCTTGCCGGGGTAATCTTGCGGTTTGCCTTGCTGGAAGGCCTGACAGCCGGTTTGCAGCGGGCAGAGCAGGCACAGTGGTTTGCTGCGGGTACACAGGGTTGCGCCCATATCCATCATGGCTTGGGTGTAGTCGGCATTGCGGCTGGTGGGCAGGTGTTGTTCGGCGTGTTCCCAGAGTTGTTTGAGGATGCGGGGTTCGCCCGCCCAGCCTGCGATGGCGTGGTAACGTGCCAGTACCCGCTTGACGTTGCCATCCAGAATCGCGTGTGGCTTGCCCGTGGCTGAGGGAGAGGATGGCAGCGGCGGTGGAACGCCCGATACCCGGCAAGGTTTCCATGCTGGCCATATCGGTGGGGAATTCGCCTGCGTATTCGTCACGTACCCGTTGCGCGGTTTTGTGCAGGTTGCGGGCGCGGCTGTAATAGCCCAGCCCTTCCCATAGTTTCAGCACATCATCCATGTGGTGCATCCGCCAAGGCTAGCACATCGGGGAAGCGCTGCATGAAACGCCCGTAATAGGGGATGACGGTGGCAACTTGGGTTTGTTGCAGCATGATTTCCGACACCCAGACACGGTAAGGGCGTAGGGATTATGCTGCCAAGGCAAGTCCTTGCGCCCGTGCTGATCGAACCATGCCAGCACTTTGTCAGCAAATTCAAGAATCATGATTGTTGTCTCGGCAAAAACGCTCTACAATAGCGGCCTGCTTACGGTATCCCATAGGCGGGTGTAGTTCAATGGTAGAACGGCAGCTTCCCAAGCTGCATACGAGGGTTCGATTCCCTTCACCCGCTCCAAACTTTCCCCCTCACTCTTCCATATAATCGCCCATTTTCGGCGCAAACGGATCCATTATTACAATTTTGCCGTCTTTGACACGGCGCATCAGGTTATCGCCGTGCAAATCCCAGTGACAGGTGGGCTTCGTGGATGCGGAAATACAGGCATAATTTGCGGATGTCATCCGCCAGCGCTGCACCATAGCGTTCCTTGACTTTGGCCTAGATGTCGGCACGGGTTTGATCGTCCTTCCAGTCCATGTCGTAGACATGTTCGGTGAAGAAGGTGGTGTCAGCCTCATCCAGATGTTCCAGCCGTTCCATGACGTAGATCAGGCGGTAATCCGGTTCTTTAAGGCTGAACAGGTGGATGCAGGACGGGTCAAGGGTTGACATCATTTTCATCCAGTACCCCTACCCGGCGGATAAAGGGGACATTGCTTAGCTCATGGTATTTGATGGCTTCACAGAAATATTCCAAGCCCAAGGCGATATTTTTCCAGAATGACATAATCCGCCCATGCATTCGGCGGTGGTATCAGCCAGAAAAACTTGTTTACAATGGGCACATTTGACACTGAGTTTCTTGCCGTGGTCAAAGCACTTCATTTCGTACACATTGGTGAGGAAGGTGTTTTCGCATTGGGGGCAGTTCATGCGCTTGAATTTTCCCTTAATGAAGCATTCCAGAATTTCTTTGCTAGAGTCCGTATTCGTATCCATAATTAATACTCTATGCCGTTGTTGAGGAGGAAGGAGGTTCCGCACTGGCTGATGCCGGGGAAGTAGTCGTCTATCCACAGGCCCACGCTGATCCCTTCATGGAGCATGAAAGCGCGTTTGCGTTTGCCGTCAGTGGTGTATACCCTGATCCCTGCGTCATGCACTTTGTCATGGATTTCTTCGAGGTTGTCCGTGCAGGTCATCCCGCAAGGTGCAGATGATTGGCTCCCAGTCGTGGCTGCGGTAAGCGTCAATCAGGTCAAGGTAGAAGTCCACATCAGCGGTAATGGTATTGTCAAAGTCAATGGCAATCACGCGGGAGGTGGGCGAGTCCGCCATCACATACTGGTCAACCATGAAATTCGTTGAATTCCCTGTAGGATGCGGTGTTCACCATTTATTTTGATGGCAGTTTTCAGTACCTCAAAAGCCGGGTGCGGAACTTGTGGGGCCGATGGTAAAAAACAAGTCCAGACATGCAATTTTCTCTCTAAGCGGATAGTGATTTTTGTTGCCAACTTTGCCTAGCGTAATGAGAAATCCGTAAGGAGGCAATGAGATAAAGCAAGGTTGTAGGTAAAAAAAAGGCTCCCGAAGGAGCCTTTTTCAATCAATAGCGAACTATGGATTAGTGTGCTTGCGCACCTTCAGCATTGATACCGGTGTTCTGGCGAACATACAGCTCATCCCACATCTCATCAGAGCGGCGGTCACGAGTGAACAGTGAAACCAGAATGGTGACCAAGAAGCCGAGTGGGATCGAGATCAAACCAGGGTTTTTCAACAGGAACCAAGGTTTTTCCAGACCCATCATGCTGACTTTCTGACCGTCAAATTTCTTCAGGTCAGCTTCAGCAGCTGTGATGGTTTTTTCCAGACCAGCGATTTCTTTGGACTTGGCAGTTTTTGCTGCTTCATCTGTCAGAGCTGCCAGATCAGTTTGCGCCTTTGCCAGTTTCTCAACGGCACCCGGCTTAGCTGGTTTTTCTGGGGAGGCTTTCACGGCTTTCTTGCAGTCTGCACTAGCAAACAATTCGCACATGAAACCACCGACAGCAGGGGAAGCTTCAACCGCTGGTTTAGCTGGTTCACCTTGCAGGACTTTGTTCGCATCAGCAATTTTAGCCAATGGGTAAGTCATGTTCGGGGAAAGCATTACCAACCAGATCGCAGCACCCGCACCGACCAACATCCCGGCAACGATGCCGTAGGTATTGGCTTTCTTCCAGTACAGGGTCAGGAACACCGCTGGCAAGTTAGAAGAAGCTGCAACCGCAAACGCCAGCGCCACCAAGTGGGCAACGTTTTGGCCTTTAGCCGCGATACCAACGTAGATAGCCAAGATACCGATGATAACAGTAGAGACGCGAGCCGCTGTTACTTGCTCTTTCGCTGTAGCGTGTTCACCACGGATAACGCCAACATACAAGTCATGGGACATTGCAGACGCTGCTGCCAGTACCAGACCAGCTACTACCGCTACGATGGTAGCAAAGGCAACCGCCGATACGAATGCAAGGAACAAGTTACCCAGCATGGAATCAGCACCACCGCCGATGAACTGTGCCAGCATAGGAGCAGCCATGTTGCCGCCTTTGTCCAACGCCATGATAGAAGCAGGGGTTACGTGCATAGCAGCGCCCAGACCCAAGAACAGTGTCAGAACGTAGAAGCCACCGATGATAGCCATTGCCCAGATAACGGAAGTCCGTGCATCTTTCGCTGTTGGTACAGTGAAGAAGCGCATCAG
This sequence comes from uncultured Gammaproteobacteria bacterium, assembly GCA_963818325.1. Taxonomy (GTDB): domain Bacteria; phylum Pseudomonadota; class Gammaproteobacteria; order Thiotrichales; family Thiotrichaceae; genus Thiothrix. The sequence goes on from CAWFRV010000001.1 coordinate 280,938, forward strand.
GATGTGTGGCATACCCGCAGTACCGAGTACCAGTGCCATACCCAGCGAGATTTGGTCAATAGGGCTTTTCAGGAACAGACCCGGTTCAAGGAAACGCTGACCCAGTTGTTCAGGTGTCATGTTGGTAGCAGCATCACCTAGCAGTTTGGCAACTTGCTTTTGGATGTCTGGATTATCAACAGCCGCTTGCAGGAAGCCCGGCAGGGAGAAGCCGTATTGGCCCCAAGTGAACATGACCAACAGGATAGACGCTGTTACCAGCAAAATAGCCTTGATGATTTGTACCCAAGTGGTGGCTTTCATACCGCCGAATACCACGTAAGTCAGCATCAGGATGCCTACCGCGATAACGGAGATTTCATAGTCGATACCGATCAGGGTTTTAACCAGTACACCGCCGCCTACCATTTGAGCCGTCAGGTAGAAGGTGGAAACGGTAACGGTAGACAGTGCCGCAACAACTTTCGCTGCTTTAGGATTATTACGGAACGCCAGAATGTCACCCAGCGTATACTTACCGATGTTCCGGCAGGGTTCAGCAATCACCAACAATACAGTGATATACGCAACCAACCAGCCCACGGAGTACATGAAGCCGTCATAACCGTACAGGGAAATCAGACCCGCAATACCCAAGAAGGAAGCGGCTGACAGGTAGTCACCTGCAATTGCCCAACCGTTCTGCATACCGGTTACGGAACGGCCTGCTGCATAGAAGTCAGATGCAGAGTGGGTTTGCTTCGCAGCACGGTAAGTAACGTACATGGTCAGACCAATGATCAGACCAAAGACTAAGAAAGTCAGCCATTTGAATTTATCAGCAACTGCGCCACCTTCAGCGAAAGCGGTTTGGCTTGCTAACAAGCCTAGCAATAGGGCAATTGAGCCTGCCCAAAAAGTTTTCTTCATGTGTCTCTCCCTTACTTGATTAAATTCGAGTCACGGACGATTTCAGCCGCCATTGCGTCGAAATCACGGTTGGCACGACGGGTATAGATGAATGCAATGCTCCAAGCCACAATGAACTCAGATAAAGCAAACAGTAGACCGACGTTGACCGGCCCCCAGACTTTGATTTTAAACAGCTCGGGATAGTAACCTGCCCCAATCGGCAGCAGGAAATAGTAAACAACTGAAAAGATCATCAAGCCCCACAAGAAAGACATTTTCTTCTTGTGCAAAGCCTGAAAGCGCGGGTCGTGATCAATCGCGGCCCAGTTGATGTTTGATGACATATATAAGACTCCTCCATTTGTTCTGCAAACAGAACTGAGTGTAACGTGAATGCAAATCATCAAGCAATCACCTGAGGGAAGAATTTTATGGATTGCCCAACATTTTGTAGATTCTTGTGCGGTGTTTAGGGGGGCAATGGCTGCTTTACCCTGCTTTTTTTTTAAATTGTCGACAATCCCGCTTAGGGAGGCGCTTCCTGCCCGTGCCATTGGCGTTGAATAATGCTTGGCACTATTATAGTGCATAATCCCGGCCCGTGTATGCCATACTACCTTATAGTTTTTATATAATGTTGATCTGCATCAATAAAATTCTATGGCACTAAATTTGCATTGTATCAGCCATGACTAATCTGAACGTAAACAAAAGTGATCTGTTGGACATCCTGACCTGCTCCATTCTGGTGCTGAATGGTGACTTGCATGTGGTTTATATGAACCAGTCGGCGGAGATGTTGTTTGGGCAAAGTCAGCAACGGGCGACTGGTGTGCCAGTAGCACAATTGTTCCGCAGCAATGAGGTGCAGGAACATTTGGTGCTTGCACTGCGGCAGTGCGACCCGCAATCCATCCGTGAATGTGCGGCTGAATTGGCGCATGGTGAGCAAATCACCATTGATTGCGTGATAACACCGCTTTCCCTGCACGATTGGCAGAACCATTTGCTGCTCGAAGTCCACCGCATCGACCGCAAGTTGCGCATTGTGCGCGAGGAGCAGGTGATCCACCAGCAACAGGCAGCGCATGAACTGGTGCGTGGCATTGCCCACGAGATCAAAAATCCGTTGGGTGGCTTGCGCGGGGCTGCCCAACTGCTGGAAAGCGAGTTGGAAAACCCGGAACTGAAGGAATATACCCAGATCATCATTTCCGAAGCTGACCGCCTCAAGCATTTGGTGGATGGGATGCTCGGCCCTAGCCGCTTGCCGCACACCGAAGCTGTCAACATCCATGAAGTGTTGGAGCATGTGCGCCATTTGGTTAGCACCGACGTGTCCACCCATGTGCAGTTTATCCGTGATTATGACCCCAGCTTGCCGGAGTTTCAGGGGGATCGGAACCAGTTGGTGCAGGTGGTGCTGAATATTGTCAGCAATGCTACCCGTGCGATGGATGGGGAGGGCGCTATCGAACTGCGTACCCGTATTCTGCGTCAGTTCACCATCCAACAAACCCGCTATCGCCATGTCCTCAAAGTGGAAATTTGCGATAACGGCCCCGGTGTTCCAGAGCATTTGCAGGATAAGCTATTCCTGCCAATGGTCAGCGGTCACCCCGAAGGCAGCGGTCTTGGCCTTGCCATTGCACAATCGTTGGTGCGGCGTCACAAGGGGCTGATTCAGTGCGAATCAGTGCCGGGGCGTACTTGTTTTTCTATTCTGATTCCGCTGGAGGAAGGCTATGCCGCCAATTGAACATGTCTGGGTTGCCGATGATGACCGCTCGATCCGCTGGGTGCTGGAGCGTACCTTGCAAAAAGCAGGCATCGAAACCCGCTGTTTCGAGTCTGCCGATCAGGTGATCGTGGCCTTGCGTAGCGAGCAGCCGGATGCGCTGGTCACGGACATTCGGATGCCCGGCACGGATGGCCTGATTGCTGTTGGAGCGGATGCAGCGCGAATACCCCACCGTCCCGGTCATTATTATGACTGCGCATTCCGACCTCGAAAGTGCGGTGTCGGCCTATCAGGGCGGGGCATTTGAATACTTGCCCAAGCCGTTTGATGTCAACGAAGCCTTGGAGCTGGTGCGGCGTGCCTGCAAGATGCGCCGTGAACGGATGGGGGATAAGCCTGCCGATCCGGTGGTGGAATTGCTGGGTGGGCGCGATATTATTGGTCATGCGCCCGCCATGCAGGAAGTGTTCCGCGCCATCGGGCGCTTGTCCAAATCCAGCATCACCGTGCTGATTACTGGCGAATCGGGTACGGGTAAAGAATTGGTGGCAAAGGCGCTGCATACCCACAGCCCGCGTTCCAATAAGCCGTTCATTGCGCTGAATACCGCCGCCATTCCGCGTGAATTGCTGGAGTCGGAATTGTTCGGGCACGAAAAAGGTGCATTCACTGGGGCGTATGCACAACGCAAGGGACGCTTCGAGCAAGCCGATGCGGGCACGCTGTTTCTGGATGAAATTGGTGACATGCCCGCAGAATTACAGACCCGGTTGTTGCGGGTGCTGGCAGAAGGCACGTTCTACCGGGTGGGCGGGCATACCCCGGTCAAAGTCGATGTGCGCATCATTGCCGCCACCCATCAGAATCTGGAAGATTTGGTGAATAAGGGGCAATTCCGCGAAGACTTGTTTCACCGCCTCAACGTTATCCGCATCCACAACCCGCCGTTGCGCGAGCGCCGCGAAGACATTCCCTTATTGCTCAACCATTTCCTGCGCCGTGCTGCCGAAGAATTGCAGGTGGATGCCAAAGCCCTGTCAGCGCGGGTGACTGAACACCTGCAAACTTTGCCGTGGGCGGGCAATGTGCGCCAATTGGAAAACACTTGCCGCTGGCTGACGGTGATGGCATCCGGGCGCGAAATCGTCATGGATGATTTGCCTGCCGAATTGCTGGACAGTGACCCCGGCAAGACCGAAGTGCCGGACAATTGGGAAAAAGCTTTGGCGCAGTTTGCCGATTACAAGCTCAACAAAGGCTCCATCAACCTGTTGACCGAACTCAACCCGATTTTCGAGCGCATCCTGTTGCAAGCCGCGCTGAAAAAAACCGGCGGGCGCAAGATCGAAGCAGCGGATTTGCTGGGCTGGGGGCGCAATACCCTTACCCGCAAGCTCAAGGAATTGGAGGTTGAAGACGTTTAAGCATCGCCTGATTTTTGGGTAAAGCGTCTTCAAAGCCACAGAAAGCCCCGGAACAGGCTTGCATGTGTACCAGCTTGTCGGTCAGGTAGCGGCTTTCAAACCCCGCATAGCGCAGCGTCAGCGCATCCAGCATGGCTATGTCGATGGTTTCAAACTCCATCCCATCCAGCACTTTGTGGGTGACGTAGCCATGCGCCGAATCCCAGACATTGAAATAGGTGCGGAAGCGGTCTTGTTTGTAAAAGTCCGCCTCTTTGAAGTGGGCTGCCACATCGCCGGGGATATGGTCACCGAATGCCACTACGATGGTGCGTTCGGGGAGCTTTTTCAGTTGCGCGAGCAAGGTTTCATACGCCTTGACCGACAGTTTCAGGCGTTCGTTGTAATCCAGCAGGATCGAGCATTGCTTGTCGGATAGCCCCGGTTTGCAGCGGCGGGCATCGGGTTTCATTTCCTTGTCGTGCGGGGAATGCTGGCGCATGGTGGCGACGAAGGTAAACAGCGGTTTATCGTTGAGTTTGATTTGCTTGAAGGCTTCGTCGAAAAAAATCTCATCGGGTATTTTGTTCCAGCGGCGCTTGGCGCATTCCGGCATGGCTTTGCAGTCAATGAAGTCCTGAATGCCCAGTTGCTCGTGAAAGCGTTTCCCACCATAAAACCGCCCTGCAATCGGGTAGATAGTTTTGGTTTTATAGCCTTGTCCTGCCAATTGGCGGGCAATCCTGCCATCTAGGCGTCCGGGGGCGAATAGGTTGATGGATTTCCAGCCGTTGCCGTACAGCGGTGGCGCAACCCCGTGCAGGAACGCGATTTCTTGTACCCACGTGGAGCCACCCGCAGTGTGTACCTTGAGCGGGTAGGCATCTTGGAAAAACTTGCCATCGGGTTTGAAATTTAACACCTGTTCCGGGCGGAAGGTGGATTCTTCCAGAATCACGATGATGTTGGGCTTTTTTGTCCGGGGCTTCAGTAAAGGTTTCCGCTTGGCGGTCGGCCTTGAAGCAGCAGTAGCTGGTGTCGTGTGGTTGCGTGGGTTCAGCCAGTTGGGTGCGCCAGATACTTTGGACAAAAATCGGCAGGGTCTGCTTGTATTGGGTTGTCCATTGCAGGTCGATGTAAAATACGGGCAGGTTCAGTGCAGCTAATAGCACGGCACTGCTGGCAAAACCCAGTGCAAATGCCTTGCGTCCCCAGCGGGTGGTGGGCTGTTCCAGCGCAAAGCTCAGTGCCAGCAACAACAAGTAGCCGCCGACCAGCAGGGTGGGCAACAAGCCCATTTCCAGCAGGGTTTCGGCGCTTAATGCCGCCACGATCAAATCAGGTGCCACCAATTGCGAACCCAGAAACTGGTATTTGATCGCCGCACCCATCCACAAGCCGCCAATAATGGTGGAGGCAAGCCCTACTGCAAACCACGTGCGGCGCGATAACAGCAAGATGCCGCTGAACAGGGTTACCCATGCCAGCACGGTGTAGAGCTGGTTATACAGCAAGCCACCGATGCCTGCATTGCCCTGATCGGTAAATAGCACATACGGCATGGCTAGGGTGACAGGCAGAGCAATAAGGGGTGGAATGAAGTGACGCCTGAATGACAGCATGGTTATCCCAATCAAAAAAGTCGGTGATACAGAATAACTAGTTTGTCATAAATTTGTAACAATGGTTGCATCCCGCCAGTCTTATTTTTGCAATACCTCTCCAATCGCTTGGCGTAAGGGGCGGCGTTGGGCGGCTGGCAGCTCATCCCGCTGGTCTAACCCCAGTTCCCACACAATGACACCACCCAGCCCTTGCTGACGGGCAAAATCAAGCTTGGCAGCAATCGCCCGTGCATCATTGAAGTTGCAGAACATATCATTTGCCGGATCGGGTGCATCTATGCTGAACCATGCCATTTGTGCTATTTCATCCCATTGGTAGGTGTGCGGGTATGGCATTCTGCCTATGCATATCGGCATAGCTACGCTTGAAGTATTGCGGTGGTTTTGTCCATGACTGGCGCGGCAGGGTGACGCCTTGCCCGGAAGTGGTTTCCCCGCCTTGCCAGCAGGCAACGTCAAAGCTGATGCCAATGCCGAGCTTGCGGCGCGGTACACCCGCTTGCAGAAAATCATTCACCCAGTTTTCGATGGAAGGCACTTGGTGGCTGAAACCGGGGAATACCAGCCCGCCATTGTGCAGGGCGCTGTCGAACCACGGAACCCAACCTTCATACGGTTGCGCCATGTCGTAGCTCATCAAGTTGATCTGGTCGAACTTGTCCGCCAGCGCCGCCATGATGTGGCGGTCGCGGCTGCCAATGGCGGTGGTAAGCAGCGGGGCGCGTCCCAATTGGGCGCTGGTGCGGGTTTGCAGGGCTTTATGTAACTCGGTAATGAAGGCGCTGAAATCGGGGTTAGCCTGATTTTCATCCAGCGTAACCGGCTCCATGTCGATGTCCACCCCGTCGTAACCGTCCGTATCCAGCAGTTGCAGGATGTTGGCGATGAAGGTTTGCTGGATGCTGGGGCTAATCGCGGCGCTGAACTGTTCATGTTGCCCGGTGATGACCAGCAGGATCGGGCGGTGGTGTTCGTGGGCAAGTTGCACCGCAAGCTTACGGCTTTCCGGCTGGAAACTGTTGGTATCCACATCCAGCGTGCCGTCAGGGCGCGGCATGGCGGCGGCATGGGCAATATGGCTCAGCATGCCGTAATCGGCGTCATCCATGAAGGCGATGTCACGCCCGTTGTGGTGGTAAGCGGGTAAATAGCCGGTTACCCACGGCTGGGCATTGTATGCCGGTGCTTCAACGGGGCGGCGGGTGCTGAAGTACCACAGGCTGATAATCAGCACAAGGCGATGAGTATGGCAAGCACGATGAAAAGCCTGCGGCGTGTCGGCAGGCGAAAGCTGATGGCATGTTTCACGGTCAATATCCGGGGGTTATTTGGGGGTAAGAAACGGCTTATGGTGATTATAAAGCACGCTGAAAAAACGGGTACTTTCCAGCAGCCGTTTCAGCCGGAATAAACACGGTTCCGTCAGAAAGCGCCAGACACCTTCAAAGCCAGTCTTTTGCACGAAAAGTGGGGCGCGTTTGATTTGCCCGGAGACGAAATCGAACGTGCCGCCACACCCCACGACCAAGCGCACTTGCTGTTGGCGCAGGAAGTCAAGATTGTCATGGATCCAGTATTCCTGCTTGATGGCCCCGAACGCCACAAACAGGAAATCTGGTTTGAATTGGCGAATTTTCTCGATGATCATCTGGTTATGTGCCAGCGTGAAAGGGTAATGCTGATAGGGGGGCGAGTATCCTGCTACTCGTAGGCCATACGTTTTCCTGATTTTTTCAACGGCTAAGGTGTTGGCAGTGTCATTCCCGCCCAGTAGAAACAGGCTTTTGCTGTGTTGTTGTGCATTGGCACAGGTGGCGTAAATCAGGTCAGAGCCGCTGATTTTGCTGAAATGTTTCCCCATGTTCAGCAGGCGGGCGAAGAGATAGGGGATCTGCCCATCAAACGTGGCGTAATTGGCGTTGATGATGTTGAGAAATGTCCGGTTGTGGCTGGCTTTGACAATGAATTCGGCGTTGACGGTGACGACAAAGCGAGTTTCTTCGTCTTCAGTGAATAATTGGCCTTGCTCCAGACCACGGAAATGGATCCCACAGAAATTTATTGATGCCATGTTTGCCTCACTAGACGCAAATAAACCCAATGCAGATAATTTATTCTGCATTGAGTATAAATAGGCGCTTCATTAAAGCCTGAGTGTTCTTTAGCCTTTTTCCAAGAATTTTTTTATTGGTAAGGCATTGGCCATTTAAAAATAAAAATTCTTATCAGACTACTTTCTGGATGTAGAAGGAACCTGGGTCGTTGACATCGCTAAGGAACGGGCATTTTTCCTTGAGTTTGCTAAAGTGGTTGTGGTGCAGGTAATTGACTGCCGCCAGCACTTTCCAGCTTTGGTTGCAGGAAAGGAAGGCTTCCAGCAGGTATTGTTCGTTCCACAAGCGTACTTCGTCGGTCACCCACTGGCTGGGGTAATCACGCGGGGAAAAAATGTCGTGGATGTGTACCATGACGCCCTTGTTCAAGGATGGCAGCAAGTCGAGGTATTCAAACAGCACATCACCTTGCGGGCGGATGACGTGGGAGGAGTCAATGAATAACAGGTCACCGGCCTCCAACTGGGCAAACAGCGTTTTATCCAGCTCTTCCACCCGCTGCCTGACGACGGTTACCCCGGTCTTTTCCAGCCACGGCATTTCGTAAGGTTCGACGCATAAGTGCTTGCAGTGGTAATTGGGGTCTTCTTCTTGATTCTTTTTGATGGCTTGGATGGCCATGAGGGTGGAATTGCCGCTGCCGATTTCAAAGATTCTGGCAGGTTTTTTCAGGCGGATCAGGTTGTAGAGGAATTCGGCATCACCTGCCTTGAAGTTGTCATTGCCCAAATGGTAGGTCAGGTCGTCGGTCTTGAGGGTCGGGGTATCTTTAAGCTCGTTGCCATAATGGAAGCTTTGTAGCAGTGCCAGTTGTTCCGGGATGTTCCAGTCGATGCCGGGGAGGCTGCGGGTATCTTCCAGTGAATGGTGCAGGGCGCGGCTGTCGAACATCGGTTCGTAGTAGTGCTTCATGATGGGGAAGACGCCAACCTGCATCAGGGCACGTTTGCAGAAGGGCATTCTGCCGACCCCCGCTTTCCTGATGATTTTCAGAAAATAGGCTGCGGGATAAACAGCGGAAAATACGGCTAGATCAACCAGCGGCAATACGCCTTCAATGGCTTTTCTCATGGGGCTCTTCCTCGATAAATTTAGATTGCTTATGGGAATAAATATTACAAATCAATTATTTAAGGTTTATGGTTCTAGTATAAGCAGAAATTTTGGCCTACAGGGTAGAGTTTTTGATCTTTAGGCCAGAATGTTTTTATCGGGGACAAAAGAAAACGCCCCACAGTGGGGGCGTTCCAATACGGCGCTAAGCGGAGGGCTTAGAGCGAGTAGTACATGTCAAACTCAACCGGATGGGTGGTCATGCGGAAGCGCGTGACTTCTTCCATCTTCAGGTCGATGTAAGCGTCGATCATGTCGTTGCTGAATACGCCGCCTGCGGTCAGGAACTCGCGGTCTTTGTCGAGTGCGTCCAGTGCCATATCGAGAGAGTGGCAAACCCGTGGGATGAGTTTGTCTTCTTCTGGCGGCAGGTCGTACAAGTCTTTATCCATCGCTTCGCCGGGGTGAATCTTGTTCTTGATGCCATCCAAGCCTGCCATCATCAGCGCCGCGAAGGCCAAGTATGGGTTAGCAGATGGATCAGGGAAGCGCACTTCGATACGGCGACCTTTCGGGCTTGCTACGAACGGGATGCGGATAGACGCGGAACGGTTACGCGCGGAATAAGCCAGCATAACGGGTGCTTCAAAACCCGGAACTAAACGCTTGTAAGAGTTTGTGCCGGGATTGGTGATCGCGTTCAGGGCTTTGGCGTGCTTGATAACACCGCCAATGTAGTACAGCGCGGTTTCAGACAAACCGGCATAGCCGTCGCCTGCGAAGGTGTTCACGCCGTCTTTTGCCAGAGACATGTGGACGTGCATCCCAGAGCCGTTGTCACCGACGATAGGCTTAGGCATGAAGGTGACGGTTTTGCCGTATTGGTGTGCTACGTTGTGGATAACGTATTTTTGACGTTGTACCCAATCCGCACGGGTCGTCAGCGTTGCAAAACGTGTACCGATTTCGCACTGACCTGCCGTCGCCACTTCGTGGTGATGCACTTCAACCGGAACGCCGACTTCTTCCAGAATGTTACACATGGTGGAACGGATGTCTTGGAACGAGTCAACGGGTGGCACGGGGAAGTAGCCGCCTTTAGTGACCGGGCGATGCCCCATATTGCCGTCTGGGTAAACTTTCTCGGAGTTCCAGCCTGCTTCTTGGGAGTCGATCTTGACGAAAGCAGCCGCTCATGTCAGAACCCCAACGCACGTCATCAAAGATGAAGAATTCAGGTTCTGGGCCAAAGAATGCGGTATCCGCAATGCCGGTGGATTTCAGGTAAGCCTCAGCACGCATGGCGATGGAACGTGGGTCACGTTCGTAACCTTCCATCGTGGTTGGGTCAACGATACCGCACGAAATATTCACGGTAACGTCTTGGAAGAATGGGTCAACGAAGGCAGTCGCAGGGTCGGGCATCAGAATCATGTCGGATTCGTTGATACCTTTCCAACCTGCGATGGATGAGCCATCAAACATCTTGCCTTCGGTGAAGGTATCTTCTTCCACGGTGTGGGCAGGGACAGTGACGTGATGTTCTTTGCCACGGGTGTCAGTGAAACGGAAATCGACGTATTTCGCGTCGTTGTCTTTGATCATGTTAAGAACGTCTTGTGCAGACATGATGTGTCTCCTGATAAATGTAGAAGTTAGGGCTTTTTCAGATGATCAGTGATGTTACGCAGACTAAGGGGGGCTGTAAATGGCAATGTGGGGGCAGACACGGGGGTCTGCCCCTACATCTTACTTAATGAACAACATTTCGCTGTATTTAGGCAGTGGCCACATCTCGTCAGCAATCAGTGTTTCGAGTGTGTCAGCGTGGGCGCGGACTTCGGTCATCAAACCGCGCACGGTGTCAGCCAAGAAGCGCATGTGGTCTTGCACGCTGTCGAAGTCGTGTTTCGCACGTGCTGCGCTCAGTTTGCCGACTGCAACCATCAGCGCATTGGCTTCAGTAGCAACGCTTTGGGCAACGCTGTTATCCAGTGTGATGCCGAGTTCTTGCAAATTGCCAGCGGTTGCGGACAGTTCTGACAGGTAAGTGACCGCCGCAGGGTAGATCATGGTGGTTGCCATGTTAACCATCAGCTTGGCTTCTACGTCGATGCTGTTGACGTATTGTTCAGCATAGACTTCAAAGCGGCTGTGCAGTTCGGCTGGGGTCAGATACGCCAGTGCGCTCGAACAGGCCAGCGACTTCAGGGCTTAACAGCTCTGGCAGTGCGTCGGCAGAGGTTGGCAGGTTTTTCAGGCCGCGCTCTTCCACGGCTGCTTTGTGCCAGTCTGGGGAGTAGCCGTTGCCGCCGAATACCGCGTTACCGTGTTGTTCCATCAGGACTTTCAGTACCGCCAACGTGGCAGTGGCAACGTCTTTGCCACTCTTGAGTTCAGCTTCCAGCTTGTCAGCAACCCAGTTCAGGGAGTCAGCCAGCATGGTGTTCATGGCGATCAATGGGCCAGACACGGACTGTGATGAACCAACCGCACGGAATTCAAAACGGTTGCCAGTGAACGCAAACGGTGAAGTACGGTTACGGTCGCCAGGGTCACGGTCGAAGTGCAGAATCTGGGACAGACCCAAATCCATTTGCCCGCCTTTTTCGGTTTTGAGGATTTTGCCGGCTTTGATGTCTTGGAAAACTTTTTCCAGTTGGTCGCCCAAGTAAACCGACAAAATCGCTGGAGGGGCTTCATTCGCACCCAAACGGTGGTCGTTGGAGGCAGAAGCGATAACCGCACGCAGCAATGGGCCAAATTGATGCACACCACGGATCACCGCACCGCAGAATGCCAAGAAGTGCAGGTTTTCTTCCGGGGTATTACCCGGATCGAGCAAGTTGCCTTGGGTGCTGTTACCGACTGACCAGTTGACGTGTTTACCAGAACCGTTCACGCCAGCAAACGGTTTTTCATGCAACATGCACAGGAAACCGTGGGCTTTGGCGGTGGTTTTCATCACGGTCATCAGCAATTGCTGGTGATCGGCTGCCACGTTTGCTGCTTCAAAGTAAGGGGCAATTTCAAACTGGCCCGGTGCTACTTCGTTGTGGTGGGTTTTGGCAGGGATGCCCAAACGGTAGAGCTTGTCTTCGATGTCTTGCATGTAGACTTGCACGCGCTCAGGGATTGCACCGAAGTAATGGTCATCAAATTGCTGGCCTTTAGCCGGCGGTGCACCAAACAGGCTGCGGCCTGACAGTAGTGATGTCAGGGCGGGCAGTGGCGAAGGCTTCGTCGATCAGGAAGTATTCCTGTTCTGCACCACAGCTTGAGTTCAGGGTGGCAACTTCGGTTTCACCCATCAGTTTCAACACGCGCTGGGCAGCAGTGTTCATCGCCGCGTTAGAGCGCAGCAGTGGGATTTTCTTGTCGAGTGCTTCGCCCGTCCAAGACAGGAATACGCACGGAATCATCAGGGTTGCGCCGTTGGCGGTGTGCATGATGTACGCAGGGCTGGTTGGATCCCATGCAGTGTAACCACGTGCAGAGTTAGTTGCACGGATGCTGCCGTTCGGGAAGGATGAGCCGTCTGGTTCACCTTTGATCAGCAGGCTGCCGCTGAAATCGGTGATGGCATTGCCTTCGGGGCTGGTGATGATGAAGCCGTCATGCTTTTCAGCGGTGGCGTTGGTCATCGGGTAGAAGATGTGCGAGAAGAATTTCGCGCCTTTGGACATCGCCCATTCTTTCATCGCCGCAGCTACTACGTCAGCCGTCGCAGGGTCAAGCGTTGCGCCAGTCTGGAAGGTTTTCTTCATGGCTTTGAAGGCATTCTTGGAAAGGCATTCTTCCATGCGTGCCAGATTGAAAACGTCACAAGCCCAAATCTTGCTCAGTGGATCGGTCTTGCCGAGATCCATCGGGGAACGTTGGCTGATGGTTTGGATTGCTTGGGTACGCGCGAAATTGCTGCTCATCTATTAACCTCGTTCGATACAATAAATCAGAAATGATGAGGTTTTATGCAAGTTTTATGCCATTAAGAAGCACTCACCCCAACCCCTCTCCCAGAGGTAGAGGGGCTAAGTCAAAAGAGGGGGCTGGGGGGTGAGGGGTTTCTTTGCTATCACCAAAACAGTGCTTAAGCTGCGGTTAATGCACTATTTTGGTGAAAAAGTGGACTGCTTCAATCACAGGGAGGCTGGCACACGCTTGTTTGAAAGGCAGTGAGTGGTTTCCGCAACGGGCGTTTCTTTAACACGACTTCCAGTTGGAGTTTGCCACCGTTGTAATGCAGGGTGAGGTCGTCAATAGCTGGCCATAGTGCTGCTGTCGCGGGTATGGCTTGCAGTTGCGTTAGCAGGTCAGCGCGTGACGGCAAGTTTTTGCAGGGGTGGCTGGTTTCATCATCTTCGGGGTCGATGTGGATGACCACATCGCTGATGTTGGGAAACTGTTTGCGCAAACGGTACATCACGGTTTCACCGATGTGATGCCCTTCGGATACGCTAATGCGCCCATCCACTTGCAAATGCACATCGGCCAGCACACGCCCACCCATGCGCCGCGTGCGTAGTAGGTGGACATTTTCTACGCCGTTGATGGCGTGGATGAAATCGCGGATGTCTTGCACTTCCTGTGGCTCTAGCCCGGTGTCGACCAGTTCGCTGGTGCTTTCCAGAATCAATTGGAACGCCATGTAAAAGATCATGGCGGCGACCAGAATCGCCGCAACAGAATCCAGCCAGGGGAAACCGAGTTGCGCCCCGCCAATCGCCAGCATGCACCAAAACGGAGGAAATGGCATCGGAACGGTGATGCCATGCACTGGCTTTGAGCATGGGGGAGCTGATGCGTTTGGCAACGTGTACGGTGTAATGGTACAGCCCTTCCTTGCCGATAATGGCGAGGGCTGCGATAGCCATTGCGGCAGGTTCGGGGGTGATGAGCGGTGCATCACCCGACAGACGTTCCCATGCCCGCATGAAAATGGCAACGGCTACCCCGCCGAGCAACAGACCGAGGATGACGGTTGCCAGGGTTTCGATGCGCCCGTGCCCGTAGGGGTGGTTGTCATCAGCGGCTTTAGCCGCGTGGTGCGAGGCAAACAGCACCACAATATCGCCCGACTAGATCGGAAAGGGTGTGCATGGCATCGGCAACCAGTGCCTGCGAATGGGTGAGGATACCGCCGATGATTTGCGCAATGGTGAGGAAAATATTGACGCTCATGCCGACCAGTGCGACCCGACGGGTCACGTCTTGGCGGCTATCGTCCGTTGGTGCTGTTCTGTGAAGATGGTGGTGTCCGTCCATCAGCCTTGCTCCTGTTTGCAGCACGATGGTGTATTCGCGTCCTTCAGTGCGGGTTTCCAGCACGGTATGCCCGTGGATACGCGCCCACGCGGGGATGTCGTGCAATGCGCCGGGGTCGGTGCAAATGGCGGTGACGGTGACGCCAGCAGGCAAGTTTTCCACGGCTTGCTGTACACGGATGACGGGCATGGGGCAGAGCAGGCGGCGGGCATCCAGCGTGATAGCTGGATGCTGATCGGCGCTGTGATGCAGTAAGTTTGTCACGGAATTCGTCAGGGTCTTTCTGCAAAATCATTTCTCCGTCACGCGGGTTTAGTTGGGCGTCCAGCCGTGACAGCCAGAAGCGCAGGGCGGCAGCACGTAATAGGGCAGGCCAGTATTGCTGTTCAAGGGCTTCCCAGCGGGCGCACGGCTTGGTAGGCGTTAAGACAGGCTTGCAAGCGCGGGGTATCCAGCGAACCGTCGGTATTGCAGCACCAGTCATTCACCACAATGGCCAGATCGTACAGCCAACTGTCGGTGCAGGCAAAATACACGTCCAGAATGCCGCTCAAATGCCCTTGATGGAATAGCACATTGTCGCGGAACAGGTCGGCGTGCAGGGTTCCGGCTGGCAGTCGTGTAAACGGGATGGTTTGCTGGAAGGCGATTTCTGCCTGTAACAGTGTGGCATTTTCTCGCATCCAAGCGGGGAAGTAGGGCGTCAGCGGTTTGCATCCGCCAGTCATGCCCCCGGTCAGGCTGGCGTTGCTGGGGGAAATGTTGCCCCGCCAGATGCATCCGCGCCAGCATTGCACCGATTTCGGCGCATTGCCCGCTGCTGGGATGTTCCAGATGGCTACCCGGCAAGCGCACCACGAGAGCGGCGGGTTTGCCGTTCAGCTTGCCAAGCAGATGCCCCGCATGGTTGGGCACAGGGCGGGCAACCGGAATGCCCGCCTCTGCCCAGTGCTGCATGAGTGCAAGGAAGTACCCCAGATTCCGCCGGAGTGTGATGCTCAAATAGGGTGAGGACATATTCCCCGGTGGCGGTGGTGACGAAAAAATTGCTGTTCTCGACGCCCGCCGCAATACCGGCATAATCTGCCAGCACGCCGACTGGATACTGACGCAGGAAAGCATCCAGTTCGGCTAGCGCTGACAGGGGTATAGACTGACATGTATTTACCAGGAGAACAGGTTCCAGCTAGGAATCATTAGGTCATGATTTTGGTGGGCATTTTGGCTTTTGCCTTGGGAGCTGGCGGAATCCACCAAGTTGTAGCCGTCGCTACTGCCCGCTGGTACGTAGCGGATTTCGCTGCGCATGGCTTGCACCCGTTCTTCCTCGATAGTGCCGTAGCTGTCTTCGACCCGGATCGTTTCAACTTTGCCTTGGTGCTTGCTTCAGCTTCTGGGGTGGTGGCTTCTTCAGCGTGGACGGCGGTGGCAAGCAGTGTGATTAGCCCTAATGCCACTAAGAGATGTGTTTTAACCAGTGTTTTCATTGTTATAACTCCATGAATTTGGCGCGTTCTTCTGCGGATGGCCCCGATACAGCGCGTTCGTAATATTGAAAAATGTGATTGACGATGGCATCGGCATCATCCAACAGGACAAATAGATCCAAATCGTCGGGTAGAGATTGTACCCTGTTTTATCAAGGTATTCCTAAACCATCCGACCAAGCCTTCCCAGAAAGGGGTGTGTACCAGCACGATGGGAATCTGGCGGGTTTTGCCGGTTTGCACCAGAGTGAGGATTTCCGCCAGTTCATCCAGCGTGCCGAAGCCACCGGGCATGACCACGTAGGCCGAGGCATGTTTCACAAACATCACTTTGCGCGAGAAAAAATGCCGGAAATACAGCGAAATGTCCTGATAGTGGTTGGAATGCTGTTCGTGTGGCAATTGGATATTGAGGCCAATGCTGGGGGATTTGCCTTGTTGCCCACCTTTATTGGCGGCCTCCATCAAGCCGGGGCCGCCACCGCTGACCACCGCGAAACCAGCATCGGAGAGCTTGTGGGCAATGGTTTCGGTCAGTTGGTAGAGCGGGTCGTCTGGGCGGGGTGCGGGCGGAACCAAAAATACTTACCGAGGGGCGTAAGTGCGCCAGACGCTCGAACCCGTCCACAAATTCCCCCATAATCTGGAAGATTTTCCAGCTTTCGCGTGCCAGTTCAGTGTCGCTGATGGGTTGCAGGACGGGGTGTTGGGCGCGGGTCTTGTCATCCATCAGGCCGCTTCCGCTGGGGTCTTGGTGCGGATGGTCAAGGCATGGAGCTGGCCTGCGGTGATGGCGTCATTGACGGCGGCGTAAACCAGTTGGTGGCGTTTGAGGGTGTTCAGCCCTTCAAAGGCAGTGCTGATAACATCGGCTTCATACTTGTAGCCATCACCCGTGATGGTGACTTGTGCATCTGGGAGGTGATCCTGAACCATTTTGGCGACGGCTTCGTTGCTAATACTCATGAGTGGCTCCGCTTGGGCATTAAAACGCGGCATTATACTATGCGCTTGCCGACAACGCTTATTCCTGCGGGTATAATGGCGGCAATTTAACTAATTAGCCGGGTAAGCACCATGAATAACGTAGATCCCCAGTTGTTGGAGCAGGTCAAAGATACCTGTCAGGAATTTTGCGCCGCCTTGACCGATGCTGAAGTGGCTAAGTTTGTCGCTTACACCCGTGTCCGTGAGCTGGGTTCGCAAGAGATTGTGGCGGACATCGGTGAAATCAGTGACCGTTTCTATCTGGTGGTCGGCGGGGCAGTCAAGCTGCTGCAAGTGGATGCTGAACGCGAGTTTGAAGTCGGGCAGATCGAACCGGGTGGTCTGGTGGGTGAAATGTCGTTCTTTGACCGCCAACCCCGTACTGTGCGCTTGCGGGCGCGGCGTAGCGGGGTGCGCTTGCTGGAAATCAACCGCCAGATGTATAACCGCTTGCGTATTGCCGAGCCGTATATTGCCACCAACCTGCTGGAATTCGTGATCCGCAGTCTGGATTGCCTGATCCGTCATCTAAGTGATGAGAATGCTAAGTTGCACAAGCAGGTAACCGGGTTGGGCTACCGCTGAGGTATGATTATTTGATGGCGTCCAGTGCTTTGACAATCTCCGGGGTCAGGCGTGTGCCGATATTGATCGTCGTTTGGTTGGTGGGTGTGTACTCATAGGTGTGGATGCCTATCACCACAGGCACACCATTCTCCCATACCCAAACTGGGCTACCGCTGGAGCCAGCAAAGGCGTCATTGTCATAGGCTAAGAGTTGGGGGGTTGCCGCTTGGATAATGCCAGTACTTTCCCATTGGTGGTAATCATCAGCTTTATCACCTTGGTAGCCGCTGAGGGTAACGGCAGGTTTAGTATTGAGCAGTTGGTCTGTGGGGGCAGCGTAACGCAGATGATTGGTCAGATTGGGTTTGGAGCAGTTCAGAATCATAATCCCCATGTCAGCATTTTTGTCCCCGCGTTCCCGCCATGCTGGAAGCGTATCTGCGCCCGTGACAGTGCAGGAACCCAGTAAGGGGGCATTCGTATTGCCGTCAAACCCTGGGTAAACCTTCAACTGTTCTAGTTTTACATCCCGGCGGGTAAGTTGTTGGGTAGTGGAATCAGTTTTCCAGTTTTGGATACAGTGGCCTGCTGTTACCAACATGTCCTCACTTATCAGGAAGCCGGTACAAAAAAATTGTCCGTCTGAGGTAATACGTGTAATGGCGTTATAGGGTGGCGCGTAAGGTGTGTTGATGGGGCTGCGGGTATCTGGGCCGATCACGGCTTCCAGCGTGCTATGGGCGGTTGTTTCTTCTGCATACGTGACGGGGGCGGCTGTCAGTGTCAATGCTCCGGTCAGTAATATTATGGTGCTTAGGTTGAAATCGTTGGCTGGCATGGTTGTTTCCCTCGGCATGGGTTGAGTATAAATTGCCCGCACACTATTGCAGCACTGGCTGGCATAAAAAAATCAAAAATATTGCTGAAAGATAGGGCGGATTAATCTGAAATTGCACTACATCGTTATAATTTTCGGGTTAGTCTGAAATACCTGAGGATTCTGTGCGGTGGAGTGAATAATCGCAGTAGGTTTCCAGCAGGCTTTTGTAGTCAGATGCAGCACAATTCTAATCATTTCGATATTGCAGATGAGCTGTCACAGGCGGTGTGGCGGTTTAACTTTCGCCCTGATTCCTATATCCATCCGAGTTGGCTTGCAACCATGCCGGATGGCAAGGTGATGCAGGCGTTGTTTGGTCAGGCACGCGGCGAAAGCCGGATGGTGCTGCACATGATGCAACGTTTGGGCTTGCATGACAGTGTGTTTTTCGATTTCAGCAAACCCTTGTCACGTTTGGCGCTGTGGCGCGGGCAGGATCTGGAGCAACTGATCCTGTATATCGGTGCGGTGTTTCATTTCAAAGTGCTGCGGCGCATTGTCACCCGTGAGGATATTGTCAAAACCCAGCAATTGTTGGGCGATGACCTGTACCGCTTCCTGTTACAGCGTGCGCCGTTGCTGAGCCATAATGTCACCGCTGAGATTCCTTTTCCGGCTCACATGGGCTTGAAAAAACGCTTTGTGCTGGCGGGCATGTTGTGTTTGCGGGCGGCATTTGCCAGTTATCCCCCGGCCTTTTGGAAACGGCTGACCTATAAGCTGGGGCGCGAGTGGTATGTGTTGTGGAAACGCCATGCTAAATGTGGGCAGGAACTGGACGATCTAGCGGCGGAATGCGCGGTGTTAGTCCAAAAAGTTGCGATAGAAATCAAAATGGGGGTCAGCCACGATGGCAAAATTCTTTTCAATTAAGCCGCTGGATTCACAAGTCCGCGCAGACCAGAAAATCCTCAAAGCTGACGACTATGAGCAACTGGTGGATTACCAACGCATGGTCTTTGAGCTGCAACACCGCCACCGCCAGCGCGAAGAAATCGTCTCGGTTGCCTTGGGGCGTTCCATCAAGCGTGGTTTGGAGCAAGGGCGGGAACGCGCCAATCAGGAAGCGGCAGAAAAAATGCTGCTGTTTACTGGGCGGGTCAACGATACCTTGATGGTATTGGAGGGTGAGTTGGTCGATTTGGTCACCACCGCTGTCCGCAAAGTGATCCACGGGTTTGATCAGGAAGAGCGCGTGCGGCAAGCGGTGCTGGATGGCTTGGAGCTGGTACGGGGTAGCCACAAGTTGCTGATACGGGTACACCCGCAGATGCAGGCAGTTATTTCCGAGCAGCTTGATACGATCCCGCACCGTTTTACCAGTTTGGAAGTGGTGGGTGACGATCAGGTAGCGGCGGACGGTTGCATTATGGAATCCGATATGGGGATCGTGAATGCAGGGCTGGAACAGCAGATGCAGGTTATTGAGCGGATTCTTCGCGGGGCTTTTGCGCGTCCTGAGTCTTGATGATTTCTTTCAACTTTTCCAGTTTGAGGTTTGCCTCGTTGGAGTTTTGCTGGGCGGTCTGCACTTGTGCTTCGGCGGCGTGTAAACCTTTGAGGGCATCGGCTAATGCGGCCCGCAGGCGTTCTTCTTCCTGTCGCAGGTCTTCCAGATTCTTTTGGTAGTCGAACAGCATTTGTGGGGCAAAGGGTTGGTTTTTCAGCCCAGCAAACAAGGCTTCTTGGTGTTGCAACCGCCACTGCCCGAAAGCGATTAATTGTTGCTCTTGCTGGTGGATGCGTTGTTCTTGCTCGGTGAGGATGCGGCGTTGTTCTTGCAGTTCGACGAAACGTTGTTCCATGCGGCGGTTACGGATGATTTTTAGCTGTTCTAGGCTCATGGTCGTTATCCTGTCAGTTGCGTCAGCCAGTTTACGGTGTCATTAAAACTGGAATATTCGTGGGAAGGCTGTTTCAGGAAGCGTAGGATTTCATCCATTTTGCGGATGGCCTCGTCTGCCAGCGGGTCAGAACCGTGTTTGTATTCCCCGACCCGCAGCAAAAATTCGATTTCTTTGTATTTAGCCAACAGGGTGCGTAAGTGGGCGGCGGCAGCACGGTGTTGCGGGCTGACCAGTTGCGGCATGATACGGCTGAGGCTGGCGAGTACGTCCACCGCCGGGTAGTGGTTGCCAGCGGCAAGGTCACGCGACAGCATGATGTGCCCGTCGAGCAGGGAACGCACTTCGTCAGCGATCGGGTCACTCATGTCATCGCCTTCCACCAGCACGGTGTAGAACGCGGTGATCGAGCCTTTGTCGGAGTTGCCAGCACGTTCCACCAGTTTGGGCAATTCTGAGAATACTGACGGTGGGAAACCGCGCCGTGCCGGGGCTTCACCCGCTGCCAGACCAATTTCACGTTGGGCGCGGGCAAAGCGGGTGAGGGAATCCATCAGCAGCAGCACGCTATTGCCCTTATCCCGGAAGTATTCGGCGACAGCAGTGGCAACGTAGGCGGCTTTGAGGCGTTCGATGGCAGGGCGGTCAGAGGTGGCGACGATGAGAATGGTCTTTTTCATGCCTTCCTCGCCGAGTGCTTCCTCCATAAATTCACGCACTTCGCGCCCACGTTCGCCAATCAGGGCGACGACGTACACATCAACATCCGCGTGTTGCACCAACATGCTGAGCAGGGAGCTTTTGCCGACCCCCGCACCGGCAAATACGCCGATACGTTGCCCGATACCGCAGGTGATTAGCGCATCCATTGAGCGGATGCCAAGTGATAGCGGGCGGCTGACCCGGTCGCGTGCCAGCGGGTCGGGTGGCGTGGCGTAGATGGGGTAGTAGGTTTCGGGGGTGAACGGCGGGGTGTGGTCGTTTTCTTGTATCCGCCCGATACCATCGAGTACACGCCCACGTAGGTCTTCACCCACGCCCACTTCCAGCATTTTGCCGGTGGTAATGACTTGGGTATGGGCTGAAACGCCTTGCATGTCGCCGATGGGGGCGAGTAGGGCGATATTTTGCTCGAAACCGATGACTTCAGCCGGAATTTCGCGCTCATCGCCGCTGTTTTTGAGCATACACAGTTCGCCGAGCTTAACGCGGGGAACGATGGCGCGTACTACGGTTCCAGTCACTTGCACAATACGCCCGTGCAGTACCAGTGGCTGGCAAGTGTCGAGGGCGCGACGCAGCTTGTCGGTTACATGGCTGAGTGGGGTGCGTGGGTAGCGGCTGTTCATGTCAGGCGGATCTCACCAATAGGGTTAAGGGAAATATTCGGGGTGAGTTCTTGTACCGATACCACCGGGAGTTCGGGGAAGCTGGTGTCGATATGCCGCCGGATATGCCGCCGCAATTCCAGATTGGTGAGGATGACTGGGCGCACTTTGTCCTTGGCATGTTCGGCTTCTAAGTCCCGCAGGGTGTTGGTGAGCCGTTCGGTGGCATCCGGTGACAGGGCGAAAAATACGCCGTTCGGGGTTTGGCGCAGGCTATTTTGCAGCAGTTTCTCGGTTTCGGGGGCAAACATGTAGACCGGCAATACCCCCGTGCCATTGGTGAAGGCGTAGGAAAGCTGGCGTCTGAGGCTGATGCGTACCCGTTCTGCCAGCATACTGGTGTCTTTTTCGATCTCACCGAATTCCACCAGTGTGCCGAGTATTTGCCGCAGGTCACGTACTGACACGCCTTCATTCAGCAGGCGGCGGAACACATCGACGGTTTTGGGGGTATTGACGGCACGTTGCACTTCACGCACCAGTTCCATATAGCTGGCTTGTTCGAGTTTGCTGTAGAGGGTGTGCAATTCCTGTATGCCGATGAATTCAGAGGCATGTTTACGCAGTACATAGGCCAGATGCAGGCTGATGATTTGGATATTATCCGGGGTGGGGGGGCGTGTGCCGCCAGTAACAAGGTCGGCGCTGGGCTTGTCGGCGGGAAGTTGTGGGGCTTCTTTGGCAAGCGGGCTATTGCCCACGAGTTGGAGTTTGCCTTGGGCAATTGGGACACCGCGAATGGAAATCTGGTAGGTATCCGCCTCCAGTTGCGGGGATAGGCGCAAACTGATGCCGGGTAGCGGCACGCCCATGTCTTGATAGAAATCACGGCGGATGCGCATAAAGTCTTGGTTTAATGCATCCAGTGCAAACAGTGATTTGGCTTGTGTCGGCAATTCCACCAGTGCCGGTGATAGCGGGTTCATATCTTCCAAGGCCAGTTTGGTATCGCTGTTGGCAAGCTGCGATGGTTTGGTGACATCTTGTTGGCCGATAATGGTGGTCACTTCGGCATCGGCAAATTCCATGCGGCTTTGTGCTTTGCGCAGGGTCAGGCCGGTGATGCCCAGCAGGATGCCGAGGAAGAGGAAAACGGTGGTGGGAAAGCCGGGGACAGCGCCCATTGCCAGTACGATGCCGGATGCTGCCAGCAATGCCTTGGGTTGCCCCAGCATCTGCCCGCCGATGTCGCTGCCAAGGTTGTGTTCATCGTCGTCGCCGCTCCTGACGCGGGTGACAATAATGCCTGCGGTAATGGAAATGAATAGCGCGGGAATTTGCGAAACCAGCCCGTCACCAATGGTGAGGATCGAGTAAAGCTGCAAAGCATCGCCCATTGCCATGCCGCGCTGCATCGTGCCAATCGACAGGCCACCGATGATATTGACCATAATGATAATGAGGCCAGCAATGGCGTCACCTTTGATGAATTTCATTGCACCATCAAGTGCGCCGTATAATTGGCTTTCGCGTTCCAAATTTTCACGGCGGTGACGTGCATCCGCCAAGGTGATCACCCCAGCCCGCATGTCGCTGTCAATACTCATCTGTTTACCGGGCATCGCATCCAAAGTGAAGCGGGCGCTGACTTCCGCAATCCGTTCTGTGCCTTTGGTGATGACGATGAACTGCACGATGGTGATGATCAGGAACACCACCAGGCCCACAATCAGGTTGCCGCCCACCACGAATTCACCAAAGGTCTGGATGATGTGCCCCGCATCGGCTTCCAGCAAAATCAGGCGGGTGGTGGCAATGGCGAGGGAGAGCCGGAACAGGGTGGTCAGCAGCAGGATGGAGGGGAAGGATGAAATTGCCAGCGGATGCGAGATGTAAATTCCCAGCATCATCAGCAGGATGGCAATACTCATGTTCAGTGCGATCAGTATGTCTACCACGAGGGTCGGCATGGGCAGGATCATCATGGCAATGATAGCCACCAGCAGCAGCGCCAACGCCACATCACTGCGGCGGGTCAGCGTACTGAGAAAATCTTGTGACTGGGCGGACTGCATGGGATGCTTGCTCCTGATCCTTGTTAGGGATTATTCGGGCTGGCTGAGGGGGGTGATGTATAAGGTACGGTCTTTGAGGGCAATAATCCTCACGGGCGTTCCTGCCGGACAATCGACACCCGCAAGCTGCCATTCTTGGTTATCTAAACGGATGCTGCCGCTACCCTCCACAATGGCTTGTTCCAACGTGACCACTTGACCGATAAGCTGTTTACCGGGGTATTCGGTGAGTGCCCGTTTCAGTGTGCCAAGCAGGTCAGCCAGTAAGGGGGCAAGCAGGATCCCCAGCACCACCAGCAGCCCTTGCCAACGCCAGATGCCTTCGGGGTTAAGTAACATCAGCACCCCGGTGAGGCCAGCACCAATACCCAGCCATTTTTCCCAGCCCGCCATAAATTGCTGCTTGTATTGCTGAAGCAGGCCCTGTTTGTTTTTCATATTCTGGGCGGTGCGGAACAGGGTGTAGTGCGCTTGCGCCCGCAAATTGGTTTGCCTGAATTCACGCCAGTGGTTGTGCAACCGCTGGACAAGTGTCATGTCCTGTTTTGCTTGTTCCATAATGTCTCAATGTTTAACGTTTGCTTGCGTTTGCCGCAGCAGGTTGGCGACCTTATCAATCGTTTTTTCTGGTATGTATTGGTCGATCTTGCCTTCACTGGTGATGTCTTGCACCAGTGCGGGGTCACTGACCACTGGAACATTTTCCGCTGTGGCGATTTCAGCCATTTTCCGCGCCATATTGCCTTTGCCAATAGCAACGATGACGGGTAAAGGTGTGACCCCTTGCTCGTATTGCAATGCAATTGCCACCCCCATGTCGAGGATCACCAGCCGGGCGGTACGGATGCGGGTCTGGATGTCCTGTTCTGACATTTCGCGGCGAATCCCGCTGCGGGCGCTGCGTACATGGGGGTCACCAAAGATGTCTTTCATTTCCTTCTTAACTTCTTCCTTGGTCATGCGCTGGTCTTTGGTGAATTGTTGTTTTTGGAATAGGAAGTCCAGCACTGCCATCGCTACCAATATCGGCAAAATGAACAGCATGAGTTGGCGGGTGAGGTGTTCAATGATGGTTTTTTGGCATACAACGTCACATTGTTTGATGGCGTGGAACAGTTCGCTGATCCCGGAGCGCAACACAAACACTAGGATCACGGCGATAATGATGGTTTTGAGCAAGGAAAATAGGGTGGTGACGAACTGTTTGGCGGAGAATATCCGTTTGAAGCCACTGGAAATGCTGACTTTTTCCAAGTTGGGCGTCACTGTTTCAAACGAGAACACGAAACCAAATTGCATGATATTGCCTAGAATACCCGCAACAACCGTGATCATGGCAAACGGCAGGGCAATGCTGTACAGGGCGTTTTCCATAATGGCTTTGAAGCCAATCTCAATGGCTTGGGGAAATGGCATGGTGTATAGGCGTGGCACAATGTCGAACATTTCCATGAACGTTGCCACGATCCAGTCCCACGCCAGAAAAAAGTACAGTAAGGTAAACAGCATGATCAATGCGGATGATACGTCGTTACTGCGTGCTACCTGACCCTTTTCGCGGGCTTTTTCCAGTTTGCGATGGGTAGGTTGTTCGGTTTTTTCTTGGCTGCTATCACCACTCATCGCAATAACGCATCCAGTATGGTTAGGTTGTCGCCCATCTTAAAGAAGCCCTCTTTCAGGTAGTCGGCGAGGAACCCGACATAAAGTGCCAACATCAAAAAGGTCAGGCCGCTTTTGATGGGCATGGCGGCAAGGAATACGTTTAATTGCGGCAGGATGCGCCCCACCATGCCGAGGCCAAAATCAATCAAGAACATCATGCCAAGGAAGGGGCCTGCGATTAGGACGCTGGTGTACAGCAGCAGATCGAGTTGCTGGAGGAAGAAGGAGGCAACTTCTAGCGTGAAGTGGGGCACAAACTGATCTATCGGCCATGTCTGATAACTGAGGAACAGGGTTTTCAGCAAGATCAAAAAGCCGCCCGACACCAGCAGCAGGGTGGTCAGGAATAGGTTAAACAGGTTGCCTAAGGGGGATACCATGTTGGCAGTCATGGGGGAAAAGAACAGGGCGCTCATTACCCCGCGTTGCATGTCGATCAGAAACCCGGCGGCTTTCAGTGCCCAAAACGGTACGCTCAGGGTGTAGCCCAATAACAGCCCTAGCACCGCTTCCTTGATCAGGATGATGAGCATATTGAACAGATCTAGCCTGATATTGAGGAACTGCTCATGGGTCAGTGGCAGGATGAACAGCGACATGGTCATGATAATCCCGTTACGCAAGGTGCGGGGAAGGATGGGTTCGGTCAAGATGGGTAGCAGGGCAAATGCCACCAGTATCCTAGGGGCGGTAAATGCCCATGCCAGCAGCCAAGATTGGAGGGCATCGGTTTCCATTAGTGGTGCTGTACCAGCGGGATTTGGTCAAAGGCATTCTGGGTAAAGGTGATCAGTTCCGGCCCCAACCAACGCACTGTGACCGCGAGTGCCACCATTGTGACCACTAGCTTGAAACCGTGTGGCAGGGTTTGTTCCTGAATCGAGGTCAGGGCTTGCAGCAAGCCAATCAGCAGGCCGACAACGGTGGCGGCGATGATTGCGGGCAGGGATAGGTAGAGGATAAGCTGCATTGCCGTGGCGGTAGTGCTGATAATGTCGGTTTCATTCATGGGTTTAGTAACTCAGGATCAGCCCGTGGATCAGGCGTGACCAGCCATCCACCAGCACAAACAGCAGCAGTTTGAAGGGCAACGATATGGTCATGGGTGACAGCATCATCATACCCATCGACATCAACACGTTGGAGATGACCAGATCAATCACGATAAACGGCAGAAAGATTAGGAAGCCAATCTGAAAGGCGTTGGTCAATTCGCTGACCATAAAGGAGGGGATCAGCACCAGCAGGTGTTCGGGGGTGATTTCCTTTGAGTATTTTTCAGGCCATGTTTTTTGGGTGGTTTGGGTGAAAAATTCCCGTTCACTGTCGCTGGAATGTTTGCTGAGGAATTGCCGCAGGGGTTCGCTGCTGCCATCAAGTGCTTCCATGAGCTTGGGGTTGCGGATGTCTTCGATGGAAACGCCGTGGCTGTTGAATTGTTCATAAGTTGCCATTGCCACCGGAGCCATAATGTAAATGGATAAAATGATGGCGATGCCGCTGACCGCGATATTGGGCGGTTCCTGCTGCAAGCCCAAGGCACTGCGGATAATGTGCATCACAATCACCAGCTTGACAAAGGAGCTGATCATAATGGCAATAAAAGGAGCCAATCCCAGCAAGGTGAGGGTGGCAAGCAGTATGACCGGATTGGGAAAGCCTTCCATGCCTAGCTGCCTTTGGCTTTTTTGTTGAACAGGTTAATGATGCGTACACCCACCCGCCCATTGATTTCGACCAGTTCCCCTGTGCCGATCAGACGGTTTTGGGAGCGTATCTGCACAATGTCAGGCAGTGATTTGCCCAATTCCAGAATATAGCCGGGGCGCAACTGCCGTATTTCGTTGAATGACAGGGTTTTTTCCCCTAAATCGAAAGAGAGTTGCACAGGTATCTGGCTGATATGTTCGATGAGTTGTTTGGGTTCGCTATCGGTCATGGGCATCCACTCGGTATTGACGGTCAGGGTTGAGCGTTTCATCGGGTTAAACGTGGCTTCGCAGTAATAGCCTGAATCAATGCATAGCCTGAGCAAATCTTCCCGCTCAAAGCGGTTATCCTCCAGCAGAATCAGGTCAGAAGGTTGTAACTGGTTGATCTCCTGCATGGATAAAACGGTGCGGCTAATTTCAAGCCACACCGAGGCGTAATGTTCTTCCCAGTCGGGATTGGTATCGGAGGGCCAATGGCGCAGGCGTTCCTGCACATGCATATACAGGTGAGGATCCAGCATGAGCAGGCCAGTACTTTCATGCTGTAGGCTGTCGTCTTCTTGGTTAACTATCTGAATATCAAAGCCAAAAGGCATGGAGTAAAGGGTGCTGTGGGGTTCTGCGGAAGTGGACTGGATACCGATTTTTAGCCCCAAGCCAGCTTCAGCCTGACGCAACAGCGGCTCCATAGCACTTTCAATAATGCTGATAGCTAGGTTCTCAGGCAACCCGCCCAATAATCCGTCGGGTACGAATTGGCGGATATGTTCTGCCAGCGGCCAAGCGGATAGCCATAACCCGGCGGTGGTGTTGCCCAGTTCCAGTGTCAGGCTGATGGGGCAGATACGTTGGGTATTGATGTCACCCGGTTGCATACGGAAACGGACAAGCTGCTTGTCCCCCAGCGGAAAGCTAAAACTGCTGGTTTTGTTCAGCAGGATATTAGTCAGGCGCACTGACAGCGGTGCCTGACTGGGAAATTTGATTGGGGTGGGATGACTCTGCCGGTTTTCCATTATCGTTATTGTCCTGATGACCATTCGCAAGCAATGATCAGGCGTTGTTTATGGCTGAAAACGTGCAATATTGCCGTAAGCTTGCAGCCGAACTTACTGGAGTGCAATCACCTTCAGCTATTCGGTGGCAATATCAGACTGAGCGGTTCGTGTCCCAGCTTTTCAGGCGTTCAATATTGGGGTTGGCATTCACTGCACCCAAATAATAGCCTTTGAAGGTGTCTTGGGGGAGCCACGAGTTGTCGCCAAAATTGACATTGACCCTGCCCATATTGGTACTCCAAAAACGGTATGAGCCGTCATCGTTGCGCCCCAGATAAATGGCATTCCAGCCCTGCACCGCAGATTGCTTGTCACCCGGTAAGTCGAAATAGTAGGAAGCGCCGGGTAACAATGCATCACCCTTGGCGGTATCGAATAGTGCGGTTTCACCTTGTAGGTTGCTGATACCATCAATGGTAATGTCGCCTGCTTGCGCGGTGCGTACTTTGGAAACAAACCCACCGTCGAAGCCTGAGCTGTCGTGCTGGTCATACCACGAAGCCACTTGGAGGCGGCCTGCATGGCTGTCGAAATCGTCAGTGCCAATGGTGTCTAGTGTGGCTTTCAGGTTGAGCAGACGCATCGGACTGGCGCAATCAAACGCATAATTTTGGCGGTTGTTGAACACATCATTGAGTGCCTCGGATGGACGTACCGGCTGGCCTGCATCGTCGGTTTCACGCATCAGCAAATAACGGTTGGCTCCGCGTTGCACCACTTCCCAGTAGTTGTTGCGTTCCAGTACGGTTTCTGTGGAAGACTGCCCGTCGCTGCTGGTGTAAGCACGGGTTTCAGGCTGTGCCAGTTCGCCGCCGTTGATCTGTACCAATTTTTCGCTGAAAGCCCAGCCCTCATCGAGGGAATCCGCCGTGTTGACCATGTTTTCGCGGAAGCGTAGGTCGTACAGGTCGGTGCTAGTCAGTGTTTGGCGTGAGGTTTCGTTGCCAGCCGCATTACGCACGATCAGGGTATCCCCTTCGCTCAGGCGTTGGTCGGCATGACTGCCATCGAGGACTGCGACACTTTGGCCTGCTGGAATATTGCCTTGGCTGTCGGCTGCATGGGTTCCGCTGAGGATGCTTGCTTCCGAGTCGCTTAATGTTAAGGGGGCTGGTTCGGGAGCCGTTGGCTGGGAGGGTGAGCCAGCGGAACTGCCATTTTGTGGTTGGCCAATTTGTTTTAGCAGTAAGGCAATCATGGGTAAGGCAGCATACCCCACCAAACCCGTGGAGAGGCTAGTGAAGTTGCTTTCTCTGGCTTGTGCTGGCTGGCTAGGGGAGCCGCTAACCTGCCCACTGATAGGTATGGATATAATTGTTGTAACGGGCATCCTGAATTCTCCTGATTCACGGAATTATGAGTCCATTGGCAAATTTAAGCCTTAAACGATTCAGAAGGTTTATGGTAGGGGGATGAAAGGGGGGGAATGGCAGATAATCCGGGGTGGTCAATAGGTGTTGTTTCCATTGGGTAGGGTTTTTTCTACGTTTGTCCTTCAATCATTGGCTGTATGAGTACATAGGGATAGATTAGGTTCGTCTATATCTTGCCGGGGGTGCTTGGCTATGCATGAAAAAATATTCAGGTTTCGATGGGGGATCTTTTTGCTGTTGTTAGTGGTGGGGAGCGCCGTTAATGCTGCGCCGTTGCCGTGGAAACAGGAAAAATACTCCCACTTCTCCGATCAGGAACCCTTGAGTGAGTTGCTGAAAACGCTGGCTGCGTTGCAGGATATTCCCATTGTGGTTAGCCCTAAGGTCAAGGATGTCGTTAGCCTGCATGTTCAGGAAAAGCAGCCAGAAGAGATTTTTAGCGATCTGGTGAGGAATTATGGCCTGATTTGGTATTACGACAAGGAAGCTCTGTTTGTATACAAGGAAGAAGAGGTGCAGACCGCTTCAGTCAGTATGAAAAAAATGTCCCCACAGGAATTTACCAATGCTTTGAAGCGTTTGGATGTGCTGGATGACCGCTTTCAGTGGTCAATTTCCGAGGTGGATAACATCATTTATCTGACCGGCCCCGAACGTTTTGTCAGTTCAGTATTGGACATGGCGCAGGTGATGGATACCCAAGACCTGTCACGCCGTCAGGTGTACCGCTGGAAGGATAAGGGGGGCGTGGTGAATTTTAGCTCGCAAGACCCAGTGGGTGGTTTGGGTGCCAATTTCGATGTGAAAACCGATGAGAAATTTCCGGGTTTCGACGTGGTTGATGTAGTTAAAGACAAAAAACAGGCCGAATAATGGCAATTCAACATACTTCTTTTGTTCTCAAAGTACTTAATGGCATCAATGTCGGCGCTGTGGTCAGGCTGAAAACCGGCAGTCTGGTTATTGGCCGCTCGATGACCAGTGACATTATCCTGCATGATGAAAATATTGCGGATCAGCACGTCCAGCTACTGATTACGCCTGCGAGTGTCACACTTCAGCCGTTGGCAAGGCCGGTATTCGTCGGGGGGATGGAGGTGACGGCTGATAGTGTGGATTTGGCCCCTTACCAGACTGTCAGGCTAGGCAATGTCGAGTTTTGGGTGGCGGACAGCAGGGTTGCTGCGCCGCAATCAGCCAGTAAATCGGCTGCGGCGGTTGACCCAGCGCCCAAGCGCCCGTCAGCCGGTAAATCTGCACCCCCTCCCAAGCAGAAACCGCAGTCAGCCCACAAAGCCCCTGCTAAAGAGGCGTGGGGTGGAAAAACTTGGCTGGCAATCGGGTTGGGCTTGTTGTTGCTCGCCAACCTGATTTACTGGATTCCCCAATTCAATACGCTTGCTGCAAAAAACCGGGCTACAGGATTCGGGGGAGCAACAGGCGGCAACCCTGCTACAAAAATTGGGGCAGCAGGATTTCAAGTTGGTCAATGAAGTGGATGGTTCGGTCAGTTTGAGTGGGTATACCGCGACGGCGGCGGAGCGGGATGAGCTGATGGCTAAAATTCGGGAGGCCGGAATAAAAGCTAACCTGCATATCTGGTCACAGGCCGATATGGCTGACAGTGCGAATATGATCGCACGGGCGATGGGTGAACCCAGGCATTAAGATCAAGTCTGGCGACACCAGTGGCGAGCTTGTTGCCCAAGGTTTTGTCAGTAAAACGGCGGAGTGGCAGCGTATCCGGGCGGGCATCCTCAACGATGTCAGCGGAATTCGCGTCATCACTGATAGTGAAATGCAGTCGATGGACGGTTATCTGGCGGCGTTTGTGCAGCTCGTCGAGAAAAAAGGTCTTTCCAGCCGTGTCAAAGCTACAACCGATGGCAAGAGCGTTATAGTCAAGGGCGAGCTAACCCAGCCGGAAATTGGGCAGTTGACTGAGTTGAGGCAAGCGTTCCTCGATGCCCACCAAGGACGGCCCCGCCATCGTGCTGGGTGTGACCGATGTGCGCGACCGCATCAAACTGACCATCCGCAGCGTGAGTGTGGGTAAAGTGCCGTTTTTGGTCGCCAAGGATGGCAAAAAGTACATGGAAGGCTCGGCATTGGGTGACAAGTATTTTGTCAAGTCCATCAAGCCAGACCATGTGGTGTTGACAAATAATGGAATAGATATTCCTTTTTATTACGGTATTGAAAACGGGAGAAAAAATGATGCTGCAAATTGAAGAGAACCTCAAAACTGATGTGTCCGGCATGTATAAAAATGAGCTTCTGGATAAGTTTAATCAAGCAGCTTCAGAAGTCCGTTCCGAGTTGAACCAAGGGGTATCCCCTGATGAATACGAAAAATTGAATAGTTTTTTGCAAGCGTTGGAAGCTAGTTGCGAGGTCGTAGACCAATTTTGGCAGCAATCCCACCAATAAGGGGTGCGGTCAGAAAACAAGCATGGAACGCAATGTTTTTTAACAGGAAGTTATAGATTCCCTGCGTTTGATGATGAATCATCGGGAATTTGATTTTATGGACGATTAATTTTAGGAGATATTAAAATGGATGCAAGTACAGCAGCCGCTTCGATTGAGAGTGCAACACAAGACAGTATCAACTTGCTGAATACTCAAATGAAAAGCAACCGTCAATTAACCAATGCTGGTGTTGCTGCCCAAGCAGCGCGGATGCAAGATCAAATGAACACCGATGCAATGGCGGGGCTTAAGTCAATGGCACAAACCATTGGTCAATCAATCAGTAAATAAACTTTACTGGGTAAAAATCAACGGCGTTGTGCTTCATGACGCCGTTGTTACAGCGAATAAAACAAAATAAGGTAAGATAATCATGCAAGCTAGCGTTGAATTACTCCAGCAACTTTCACAAGTCGGTTATATGGCCTGTTTCAAGGGGGATGCCCAACGTTCCCAACTGATTATGGATGGTGTTAATGCCATTAGTGTTGAGCAAACCCCGATCAAAATGGGGGTTGCGATAGCCAAGATTTATGCGGGTCACTACGACCAAGCCATCTATATTTTGCGTGATCAGGTATTGGCAGGAGAACCCGACCACATGAGTGCCAAGTGCTTCCTTGGTATTGCCTTGAACCAAAAAGGTGAAAAAGCTGCCGCCAGAGAGTTGTTCGAGGAGGTTGTCAGGCGCGGAAACAAGGATGAGAGCAGTATTGCGGCGGCCTACCTAAATAATTAGAGGATTAGACAATGTTGGATGCAAGCACTGTGATCAATCCGGCGATGCAGCCCAATGCATTGGGGGCGCAGCAATTGCCCGCACCACCGATGCAGGATGTCATGCGCTTAGAAAACATTTTGAATCAAGGTGGCACGGCAACTGAGCGTCTTAACATGGTTCCATCCTCCATGAATGACATTCCCATTTTGCAGGTACAAGAACCTGTCACCACTGAGTCGTTTGATTTCAAACGGGTGATGCTCGATAAAGTGGGGGAAATGGATAAGTCCTACCACGGGATGATGTCGCAACTCTCAACCATGCCAAAGTTTTCCGATTATCTGCTTGAAAAACAGTCTGCTAAGGTTGGCAAGTGAAATGCGTAGTTATCCTGAAGTGGCAACAAATGGTACGGATAGCCTTGCCAAGCAAATTCAACAGTCAACCAATGCGACGGAAGAAACCATGCTCACCTCCAGTGAATACAGCCATGCGCTGACCAAGTGGGGGATTAATTCACAAATGTGGATGGGAAAAATGAATATTGTTATTGCTGCTGTTGGTCAGGTTTCCCAAGGCTTTAAAACCCTGTTCCAAGCTGGCTGAGGCATTGTAAAACACCTTACAGCAAACCGAGATCAACATGACAACGATAAGCAAAAAAATTTCGCGTTCGGTTAGTATCCTTTTATTCTTGTTGTTGGCGGGTTGCAAAACCGAGCTGTTACAGCAATCTGGTGGAAAATGACGCTAACACTATGCTGTCAATCTTGTTAAATAACCAGATTACGGCTGAAAAAACCTTTGATAAGAAAGCCGGTACTTACTTCCTGCATGTTGAGGAATCACAGATTCCCAAAGCAGTTGCGTTACTGAAAGAGTATGGCTACCCCAAGGAAAAAGTCGCCACCGTTGGCGAATTGTTCAAGAAAGACGGGTTGATTTCCTCCCCCCTCGAAGAACGCGCCCGCTTTATCTTTGCCCTGTCCCAAAGTGTGCAGGAAACCTTATCCCAGATTGATGGTGTGTTGGTGGCGCGGGTACATGTCGTCTTGCCCGAAAATAATCCCCTCGAAAAGGAAGTGAAACCTTCATCTGCATCGGTATTCATCAAATATAACCCAGCCTACCGTCTGGAAGACATGAAGTCGGAAATCAAGTTGATTGTGGAACGCAGTATCGAAGGTTTGACCTACGACAAAGTGTCTGTCGTCATGGTTCCAGCACAGTTTTCAGCCGCTAATCAATAGGTGGGTGGCTCACCCGGCGGGCGGGTACGGAAAAACTTGAGTACCCACATGTATTGCGCCGGGTTCTGTTCAATCAATGTTTGCAAGGCGGCATTCAGGTATTGCGGCATTGTGTACTTCATCCTTGCCGGGAAAGTCAGGCAAGGCAGCACTCGACGACAATTTCATAACGGCCACTCTGCTGATTGAAAAATGCCATCACCGGCAGCGCAACGGCCTTGCCCAGTTTGGCTAGCCGCGCCGGAGTGGTCAGCGTCGCTTTGGGAACCCCAAAAAAAGGCGCAAACACCGAATGCTTGCTGCCATGATCTTCATCCGGCAGGAAGAACATCAGCAGTCCTGGTTCCAGCGCCCGA
This sequence comes from uncultured Gammaproteobacteria bacterium, assembly GCA_963818325.1. Taxonomy (GTDB): domain Bacteria; phylum Pseudomonadota; class Gammaproteobacteria; order Thiotrichales; family Thiotrichaceae; genus Thiothrix. The sequence continues at coordinate 314,805 of CAWFRV010000001.1, forward strand.
ACCAGTTTCATCATCCCTTGTTCACGGGCGACGAGGAACGCGGCATCCTTCAGGCGGCTACGGGTGATCAACCAGTTGATGACCGGGTTGCTGAAGGGCTTGTAAAAACCTAATACCCGGTAATGCTGCCCAGTGGCGAGACCGGCAAATTCCAGCCATACGGAATGTGCTACCAGCAGAATGACATTCTGACCCGCAGCAATGGCGCGGTCGATATGCTCACGTCCCTGAATGTGGACACGTTGGTAAAGCCAGCGGCGGGAGCGAAAAAACAGCAGGCTGTAGTCGAGCATGGCGCAAGTGTATTCCTGCAAATGTGCCTGTGCCATTTGTTCCCGCTGGGTGTCATCCAGATCCGGGAAACACAGGTGCAGGTTGGTCAGGACAATATGGCGGCGCTTGCTGTTGTGATGGTAAATCCAGTTGCCCAGCCGTTTGCCAAGGCTGCGCCGTAGCTGCCACGGCAGCCATGCGAGGATGGCAAACAGCCCAACGCCTAGCCACGTGGGCCAGTAGCGCGGTGCAAGCAAGCGGCGCGGGAATGGGTTCACGGCTGGCGTTCGCAACTTACGTTGTCAGCCCGCATCCGTGCCTCGAACCATTCGCCTGCTACTTGCACCGCCGCCGTTGTGCCTTTCAGGCCGAAGTCAATTTGGCGGCGTTCGCTGGTGCTGGGTAGGCTCGACAAGCGCACGTCGGGAAAGGTGATGAGCAGTTGTTCCATCATGGGGATAAGGTCGCTTTCCCTGACATCTTGCAGCAGCCAGCGTTGTTCAATCGGGCGGGGCGGGGTTCAAAAATTGCCGGTAATGGTTGTCCAGTACCCATTCCACCATCGGCCAGGCCATCTTCGGGAAGCCGGGGACGAAATGGTGGTGGTGTAGTTTGAATCCCGGCATCCGGTTGACGGAATTGGGGATGAGGGAGCAACCATCGGGTAATTCACCCATGCGGATACGGTTGGGGTAGGCATCAGCGCCGAAACAGTCTTCGATGAGGGCAACGGCTTGTGGGTGACGTACCATTTTTACCCTAGCGGCGGCAGCAGCGGCTTGGCGGGTCAGGTCGTCTGGGGTTGCGCCGATGCCGCCAAAGCTGAACACGATTTCCTTGCTTTGGAAGGTTTCGCGCAAGGTTTGCACCAGCAAATCCCAGTCATCGCCGACCATCCGTACCCATGCCAGTGGCAGCCCGCGTGCTTTGAGGAATGCCAGCACTTGCGGCATGTGTTTGTCTTGACGCAAACCGCTGAGAAGTTCGTCACCAATCAGTATTAACCCGACTTTCATTTTTTTGCCCCTGTGTCGATGGCGCGTTGCAAGGTTTTTTCGGCCTGTTTTTGCTGGCTGGCGGCGCTCCAGTTGGGCGAGGTTTCTGCCCAGCCGCTGGTGTGCTGCTGGATAATGTCTGCCAGTGCGAGGATGTGTTTGGGGCTAGCATTGAGCGCGGGGATGTAATGGTAGTTTTCCCCGCCTGCGTGTTGGAAGTATTCGCGGTTTTCGACCTGAATTTCTTCCAGCGTCTCTAAGCAGTCAGCGGCGAAACCGGGGCAGATCACGTCGACATTGTTGATGCCTTCACCCGGCAGTGCTTGCAGGGTTTTGTCGGTGTAAGGTTGTAACCATTCGGCTTTGCCGAAGCGTGATTGGAAGGTGACGCGCCATTCATTGGGTTTGAGGTTGAGTTCTTCCGCCAGCAAGCGGGCGGTTTTGTGGCATTCGCAGTGGTAAGGGTCGCCGAGTAGCAGGTTGCGTTTGGGGATACCGTGGAATGACATCAGCAGCAGTTCGCCACGTGGCTGGGTTTGCCAGTGTTCCAGCACGCTTTCTGCTAAGGCTTCGATGTAACCGGGGTGGTCGTGGTAATGGTTGACCAGCCGCAATTCCGGCATCCAGCGCCAACGTTTGAGTTCGTCGAATACTTTGTCGAAGGTGGTGGCTTGGGTGGCGGCGCAATATTGCGGGTATAGCGGCAGGATAAGGATGCGTTTTGCCCCGGCTTCTTTCAGTTTAAGCAGACCAGCGGGGATCGAGGGGTTGCCGTAGCGCATCGCCAGTTCGATTTTGATCGGGCCATCGCAACGGATTTCTAGTTCTTTTTGCAGGGCTTTTTGTTGTTGCAGGGAAATCGCCATCAACGGTGAACCGTCTGCTGTCCACACGCTTTGGTATTTTGCGGCACTGGCAGCAGGGCGTTTGTTGAGGATGATGCCGTACAGGATTGGATACCAAACAAAACGCGGGATTTCGACCACTCGCGGGTCAGAGAGGAATTCTTTCAGGTAACGCCGCAGCGAGGGTTTGTCAGGCGCATCCGGCGTGCCTAGATTGACCAGCAGTACCCCGGTGCATTCTGATTTGCCGTGGAAATAGTCTTTTTCATTGAGAAATCGGCTCATGGTATAGTTCCTTATTTTCGGCATGAAGGATAAACCATGTTGCCTGACCTGCAAACACTGACACAGAAGATACGTGATATTGCGCGGGAGGAAATCTTGCCGCGTTTCGAGCATGTGGGTTTTTCCGTCAAGCAGGATGGTAGTTTGTTGACCGAGGCTGATTTGGCAACCAATCGGCGTATCCGCGAATTTTTGTACGCATACTGGCCTGAGATTGCGTTTCTGAGTGAGGAAATGGAGCTGGCGGAACAACAAGCATTGTTGCAGGCAGGCGGTTCGCTGTGGTGTCTTGATCCCTTGGATGGTACGAGCAATTTTGCGGCTGGAATCCCGCTGTTTGCGGTGTCGCTGGCCTTGTTCCAGAATGGTGAGGTGGTGTTGGGACTGACTTATGACCCGGTGCGGGATGAAATGTTCAGCGCCCAGACAGGGGCAGGGCGCATGGTTGAATGGTTGCCTGTTACGTTGCCACAGCAGTGGTTTTAAGCTGCGTAACTCGGTGGCAATGGTGGATTTCAAACGGCTGCCCACCCGCCTCAAACTGGCCTTGACGCAACAGCCACCTTACGGTTCGCAGCGTAACCTTGGCAGTTGCGTACTGGAATGGGCGTGGATGGCTGCCAACCGGGGGCAGTTGTACTTGCATGGCGGGATGAAGTTGTGGGATTTGGCGGCGGGGACGCTGATCCTTGCCGAAGCGGGTGGTTATGCTTGCACGCTGCAAGGGGAGACGGTGTTTAAAGCCGCAATGGAACCACGTTCGGTGGTCGTTTCCCCCGACCCGCAGCTATTTGCCGAATGGTTGCATTATTTGCAGGAAAATCAGTAAGCCATGCCGATGCAGCTACGCGAGCAAGCGATTGGGGTGTTTGATTCTGGCTTGGGCGGGATGTCGGTATTGCGTGAAATTCACCGCTTATTGCCCGACTGAACACCTGATTTACGTGGCTGATTCAGCCCATGCACCGTATGGCGGCGAAAACGTCCGGCTATATCCGTGAGCGCAGCAAGCGGGTGGCGGATTTTTTGCTGGAGCAGCAGGCAAAAGTGTTGGTGGTGGCGTGCAATACGGCAACAGTCCATGCGGTGGAGTATTTGCGCGAAGTGCTGAGCATTCCGGTGGTGGGCATTGAGCCTGCGGTCAAACCCGCTGCCCGCATGACCCAAACCGGGGTGATTGGGGTGTTGGCAACCCAACAGACGGTGAATAGCCCGCGTTTGCACCATCTGATCCGTGACCATGCCAGCGGGGTGAAAGTGATTACCCAAGCGTGCCCCGGTCTGGTCGAGCATGTGGAGGCGGGCGATTTTAGCAGCGATGATGTGCGCCAGTTGCTCAAACATTACACCTTGCCATTGCTGGATGCGGGGGTGGATACGCTGGTGTTGGGGTGTACGCATTACCCGTTTTTGTCCGATGCGATCCATGAGGTGACGCACGGCAAGATGACGGTGTTGGAAACCAGTACGCCAGTGACACACCAGTTGATGCGGGTGTTAGATAAGCATGAGTTGCGGCGGACTGGAGCAGGGCAAGGCCAGCGTGCAGTTTTTTTCCAGCAAAGTGGATGCGCAGCATCTGAATCAGTATGCAAACCCTGTGGCAGCAACGTTTGGAAGTTGACGTTGCTGCCAGTGGCTTACCGTTAGACGATGGCGAAGGCTTGTTCGAGGTCGGCGATGATGTCGTCGATATGTTCAATGCCGACGCTGAGGCGGATGGTTTCCGGCCTGACGCCTGCCCGCAGTTGTTCGGCTTCGGTCAACTGGCGGTGGGTGGTGGAAGCCGGGTGGCAAGCCAGTGATTTGGCATCACCAATATTCACCAGCCGCTTGATCAGTTGCAATTGGTCGTAGAATTTCACCCCAGCATCAAAGCCGCCTTTGATCCCGAAGGTCATCAGTGACGCCGGTTTGCCATCGAAATATTTCAGTGCCAGCGCGTGGTACTTGTCATCTTCCAGCGCGGCGAAATTGACCCATTCCACTTTGGGGTGGCTTTTCAGGTAACGGGCAACCGCAATGGCGTTGTCGCAGTGGCGTTCCATGCGCAATGCCAGCGTTTCCAAGCCCTTGCAGGATCAGGAAGGCGTTGAACGGTGACAGCGCCGAGCCGGTATTGCGCAATGGCACGGTACGCGCCCGCCCGATGTAGGCCGCAGGCCCAACGCTTCGGTATACACCACGCCGTGGTAGGAAGGTTCCGGGCTGTTGATGGCTGGGTAACGGTCTTTGTGTTCTGCCCACGGGAATTTGCCGGAATCGACAATGATGCCGCCCAGCGAGGTGCCGTGCCCGCCGATGTATTTGGTCAGCGCGTGCACCACAATGTCTGCGCCGTAATCAATCGGGGTACACAGGATCGGGGTGGCAACCGTGTTGTCGACGATGACGGCGACGCCATGCTTGTGGGCAGCGGTGGCAATGGCTTCGATGTCGACGATATTGCCCGCCGGGTTGCCGATGGTTTCACAGAATACCGCTTTGGTTTTGGCGTCGATCAGCTTTTCGATGGCTTCCGGGCTGTCATTTTCGGCAAAGCGTACTTCGATGCCTTGCTTGGGCAGCATGTGCGCAAACAGGGTGTAGGTTCCGCCGTACAGTTGCGGGGTGGCAACGATATTGTCACCGGCTTCCGCGATATTGAGGATGGCGTAATTGATGGCCGCCATCCCGGAACTGACGACTAATCCGGCGATGCCGCCTTCGAGTGCTGCGACACGCTTTTCCAGCACGTCATTGGTCGGGTTCATCAGGCGGGTGTAGATATTGCCGGGGACTGCCAGATTGAACAGGTCAGCGCCGTGTTGGGCATCGTCAAATTCGTAAGCCACGGTCTGGTAAATGGGCACTGCCACCGATTTGGTGGTCGGGTCAGTGGTATAGCCAGCGTGGATCGACAGGGTTTCTTTTTTCATGGGATTTCCTCTTTGGTGGAGGTAGAAGGTATAACATAGCCGCGATGATGTTGACCATAGCTAAGGAAACGCGATGCCTGAATTGCCAGAAGTGGAAACTACCCGCCGGGGTATTGAGCCTTGGTTGACAAGGCCATACGGTTACCAAAGTCAGCATCCGCCAGCCTAAATTGCGTTGGCCTGTGCCTGAATGCATTACTTTGTTGGAAGGGCAGGTGGTGCAACAGCTTACCCGCCGTGGCAAATACATTTTGCTGCATACGCAGGCAGGTGTGGCGCTGATCCATTTGGGGATGTCGGGCAGTTTGCGCATTGTGGAGGCGGATCTGGAGCCACGCAAACATGACCATTTCGATTTGGTGCTGGATAGTGGCAAGGCGGTGCGTTACCACGACCCGCGCCGCTTTGGGGCATTGCTTGTGGGTGCAAGATGACCCGTTGCAAGCGGTGTTGTTGCGCGATTTGGGGCCGGAACCGTTGGAAGATGGTTTCGACGGTGATTACCTGTTCACGCAATCACGCACCCGCAAGGTCAATGTGAAGGCATTCATTATGAATGCCCACATCGTGGTGGGTGTCGGGAATATTTACGCCAACGAAGCCCTGTTCCTAGCGGGGATAGACCCACGCAGTGCGGCGGGGAGCGTATCCCGCGAACGTTACCTTCAACTGGCGCAAGCTATCCGCCAGATTCTGGCCTATGCCATTGAATGCGGGGGAACAACCTTGCGCGATTTTGTACGGGAAGATGGGACGCCGGGGTATTTCCAGCTTGAGCTGAAGGTTTACGACCGGGTTGGGCAGGCTTGTACGGTCTGCCAGAACGCCGATCTGCCAGATCACCCAAGGGCAGCGTTCCACTTGGTTCTGCCCGGTTTGCCAAACATGAGACTCTGCTCTTGGTTGCTGAGCGTAGCCGAAGCATCGCCTTGCGGCTTGCCTCTGAGTCAGTGACGGGCGCGTGTTCCGAATCGACATATCGGCTTCTTCCAGAATGCCATTTGCCATCAGTTCACGCACCAATTGCCGGCGGATACCTTTATTTACGCCCACATCCATGCCGATGCGGTAGAAAACGAACGGATGGAAGCCCGATAATGGCTAGTCCCCATCAGAAATACATGAAGATTTCTGAATCCAGCATAAAAGCCCCTGTTTATGTTGTTGCCCAATTTTTTAAGAGTGCTTGCTTGAGCGAAGTTTAGTCATTAACATCATTTATATGTAGAATATTATATGAAGAAGCTGAACAGGAAATTTACCGTAGCACCCATGTTGGACTGGACTGATCGTCATTGCCGTTATTTTCATCGGTTGCTGACAAAAAATGCGGTTTTGTACACCGAAATGGTGACGACAGGTGCAATGTTGCACGGTGATGCTGAGCGCCATTTGCGCTTTAATGCCGCCGAACATCCGGTCGCGTTGCAACTCGGTGGCAGTGAGCCGCAGGATATGGCGGAGTGCGCCCGTATCGCGGAAGGTTACGGTTACGATGAGGTCAACATCAATGTGGGTTGCCCCAGCGAGCGGGTGCAACAAGGGGCGTTCGGTGCTTGCCTGATGGCGGAGCCGCAACTGATTGCCGAATGTGTGGCTGCGATGCAGGCGGCGGTACAGATTCCTGTCACCGTCAAAAACCGCATCGGCATTGATGATCAGGACGATTATGGCGGTTTGCAGCAGTTCATCAGCACGGTGTCGCAGGCAGGTTGCCAGACTTTCATCATCCATGCCCGCAAGGCGTGGCTGAAGGGGCTTAGCCCGAAAGAAAACCGCGACATCCCGCCGTTACGCTACGATTTGGTGTATCAGATCAAGCAGGAATTCCCCCAGCTTGAAATCATTATCAATGGCGGCATCACCACGCTGGAGCAGTGCCAACAGCATTTGCAGCATGTCGATGGGGTGATGCTGGGGCGCGAGGCTTACCATAACCCGTGGCTATTGGCGCAGGTTGACCCTGCAGATTTATGGCACGGATGCGCCGTTCCATGACCGCAAAGCGGCGCTGGAGGCATTTTTGGACTATGTGCAAGTGCAACGCGATGCGGGTGTGCCGCTGAACCACATGAGCCGCCATATCCTCGGTTTGTTCCAAGGAATGCCCGGCGCACGCGCCTTTCGTCGGCTGATTAGTACCGAAGCCTATAAAACAGATGCTGGGGTAGAATTATTGCGCGAATCCGCTGCAAAAATTGCTTGACGTTGCCATGAGAATTCAGCAGAATACGCGCCTCTACAGTTCCCCGATAGCTCAGTCGGTAGAGCAAATGACTGTTAATCATTGGGTCGGCGGTTCGAGTCCGTCTCGGGGAGCCAATACATTCAAGGGGTTGCATCCATTCAGGTGCAGCCCTTTTTTGTTTCTGGTGCATTTCAATCCAACAACGTGAACGACACTACACCACCTAAAAGCTTGCCACCTTTTGCTGTCACCACGCTGACGGATGGCGATGTTGTTGCCGCAGGTCAGGGGCAGAACGTGTTGGCAGCCATCGGTTTCGCGGAAAAAGCGGCGATTCTGGATGCGCAACGCCCGGTCTTCAACATTGGCTTGCCGTTGTTGACAGGCACTGCCCGCACCGAACGTTGGCTCAGCCCGGTACTCCGGTCCGTTACGGCAAACACGCCAGCATCACTTACAGCGAAAACGGCACGGTGCTGTTCGGGCATCTGTTGCTCGAAGAAGCTGATTTCCCCGATTTCCGCATTGCCAGCCAGACGGCTTACCAGCATGTGTTCGAGCTGTTGCAACACGCGGGCTACCCGTGCCTGTTGCGCATGTGGAATTATTTTCCCGCCATCGTTGCCCAACAGGGCGAATTCAACCGCTACCAAACCTTTTGCTTAGGGCGTCAGGATGCGTTGAATGTATGGGGAAATTTCGACTACGCGCCACCCGCAGCCACCGCTATCGGTACGCAACAATCCGGTTTGCAACTGTATTTCATTGCCGCCAAATCGGCTGGGATGCAATTGGAAAACCCGCGCCAGACCAGTGCCTTCCTGTATCCGCGCCAGTATGGCCCAGTCAGCCCGGCGTTTTCCCGCGCCACGGTGAAAGACTGGGGGCAGGGCAAGCATATCTACATTTCCGGCACGACCAGCATTGTGGGGCATGAAACCTTGCATATTGGCAATCCGGTGGCGCAACTGGAAGAAACCTTGCGCAATCTGGAAGCCTTGCTGGGGCATGGCGATGCGACGCTGGGTTTACCTGCCCGTGGGGTGAGTGAGCTGACGCAATTGAAGGTTTACCTGCATGATGCCGCGTATTTGCCTGAGATTCAGGTGAGGTTGGCGGCGTATTTGGCTTCGACTTCGCTCAGCCAGCCTGCGGTACTCTACTTGCAAGGCGACGTTTGTCGTGCTGATTTGATGGTGGAAGTGGAAGGTATCTTACGCCTGAACGGCGGAGGTGCTTAGTCCTGCTCTTCCGGCAAGTCCGGCAAAACGTGGCGGGTTGCTGTCAGCAAGGCGTGCATGTACATCAAGCCACCGTGGGGGCGGTTGATGTCAGCCAGTTCGTAAATGTATTCAAAGATTTCATCGGCTTGTTCTGTGGGTACTGCCACCGTCAGCACTTCTTTTTCCGAGGTTTCGCCGATGCCGCGATAGCGTAGCGGGGTCAAGCGCCCATTGCCGCGTGCGTAGTGGATGTCGACAGCGGTCAGCCCGCGTTCTTTGGTCAATGCCCGCATAATCCGCATTGCCCGGCCTTTGGGCAGGATGCAGGTGATGACTTTTTGTGATTCAAAGTGTTGGCATGGGCGGGCTGGTTCCTTAGTCTTGCGCTTTGTGGTGGGTCAGGCGCTCGACGATTTCCGGCGGAATGAAGGTGGCGGCTTTTTCCAGCGGCGTGACCCACATGAAACCCATGCCGGGGGTATCCATATTGCCTGCCAGATACATTTTCTCAAATACCCGGTCAAGCTGGTCGGTGGAAACCACGATGTTGACGACTTCCTTTTCGGCTTCAATCGCTAGCCCCATAATGCCCAAGCGTTCGCGTACCCCGCGCCCACGGGCGTAGTGGATGCTGGCTCCTTGCGCCCCGGCTTCTTGGGCAGCTTTCACGATGTCGTCGGCTAGGCCGCGTTGGACAATGGCGGTGATCAGGGCAACATCGGTCAGGACGACGATTTCACGTTTGCTCATGCAGCGGTTTACCTTAGGCTAGGGTGTTGTTCAGGGACTTCAGCATAGTAACGTTGTTTGCGGTTGATCTTCCAGCGTATCCACAAGCCGGTCACCATCACCGAAATAATCGGGCAAATGGAGGCCATCGACAGGATGCCGAAACCTTCAATCGCCTCCACCGCATTGCCAAAGCCCAACCCCATTGCCAGCACGAGCGGCACGGTGACGGGGCCGGTGGTGACTCCGGCGCTATCCCACGCAATGTCGACGAATTCTTCGCTCGAAAAATACGTCAGGATCACCGCCAGCAAGTAGCCGGGCAATCAGTAGCCAAGCCAGCGCAAAGCCGAACACAATTTTGGCAACCCCCAAGGCGATGCCAAACGCGACCCCGAAGGAGACAGCATACATCAGCAAGGACTTGCGGAATGCACCATTGGTGAGGGTTTCCACCGTCAGCCCCAGGGCATTGAGTGCCGGTTCTGCCAGTGTTGCCCCAAAACCCAGTAGCCACGAGAACGCAAACGCCAGCGATAGGCCGAGTGAGGGTGTTGTAGAGCGGGCTGTGTGCCACGTTGTCGATGCCCATGAAGGCTGCCGGAATCAAGCCGCCGGATTGCCCGCCGAGCTTTGCCAGCCCGTAGCTCAAGCCCAGATTGAACATGATCATGCCAATGACCGCCAGCGTAATGCCGTAGGTGATTTGACTGGGGTTCTGAATGTTTTCTTTCAACACCAGCCACATGACCACCAGCAGGAATAGCACCAGCGGCACGATGGCACGCAAACCACTGAGGATTTCCAGCCACGGGGTTTGCATGTACCAAGCGGGGGCAGTGGCAACAATCGGCTTGGCATGGGCAGCAGCGGCAATGATCTCCGCTGGGCTGGTGGTGAAGGCGAGGTACAGCGCGAGCAATTGCACACTGAGGATGGGGAACAAGTGAGGCAAGGGTAACAATGCCGAAACCAGACGAGCGACGATTGTTCCTTGCCTGCGGCGGCGGCAATGCCGATACCCAGCGCCAGCACCAGTGGCACGGTGACGGGGCCGGTGGTGACTGCGCCGCTATCCCACGCCAGCCCGAGGGTTTTGCTGAGTTCGGGGTCAAACTGCATGTACAGGGTTAGGCCGATGATGGGGATCAGCGAGAGGTAAATCAGCGGTTTCAGGCTCCAGCCATTGAGCAGGCGCAGGGTTCCGAGTACCGCTGCGGACGCCTACACCAATGCCGATGCCTAGCACCAGCATGTCTGCCCAGTCATTGAGCAGGGCGTATAGGTAGGGGGCGGATTTTACTTGGACACTTTGCCCTGCGGCTTTGAGTGCGCCGATGGCGGGTTCGGCGAAGGTTACGCCGATGCCGAGAGTGAAGGCGATGATGAGTACGACCGGCAGCGTGGCTTTGGCGGGGAGGATGTTGCCCATCGTTTCGCCAAACGGCATTAGCCCCACTTTCAGCCCTTCCATGAAAAACATCAGGCCGAGAATGACGGCGACTAATCCGCCGGTAATGATCCCGGCATCCGCTGAGCCGCTTGCTGGAGGATAAGCACTTGGAACAGCATCAGGTAGGCTGCCAGCGGGACGACCGCTTGTCACCTGTTCCATGAGGCGGGAGCTGATGTAGGGTTGGATCAGGCGGTAAGCGTCAATCCAGCGCAACCTGATTTTGGGGGCGAGGTAGGGGATTTCTGCGCCATCGGCATCGTGCCACACCTTGGGGGTGAGGTTGTTGTAGGAGATGCGTTCTTGCTGGAGCGTGATTTCGCGCACAAATGCGCCAAAGCGGATTTCGGTTGGCATTTTTCCCCCTGCTGCTTACCCGTCTAGCCTGACAATACCATAAAAAATCAGGTTGTATTCATAGTGACAGCTAATCTTGAAAAGTATTCAGTTGCCCAGCAGTATTTTCAGTGCCAACAGGATCAGCACGCTGCCGAGCAGGCGTTCCACCCAGACCTGATGTTGCCGCAGCCATACCAGCATCCGCCCCTGTGACAGTACGCTTGCTACCAGTACGTACCAGCTTCCATCCACCAGCGTGATCGTGCCGACGAACAGGGCTTTGGCGGCAAGGCTCATGTCTTCATGCACGAACTGGCTGAATAAAGCGAGGAAAAATAACCCAACTTTGGGGTTGAATAATGCCATCAGGAAGCCATCGCGGGCAGCATCCCGCAGTGAAACCGTAGCTGTTGGCGGGTTGGCCTGATGCCCGTTTGCCGGTTGCGCGGTTAGCCCTTGATAACCCAGCCACAGCAGGTAGGCTGCCCCGGCGTAGCTGATGGATTTGAATAACAAGGGTGATTGTTGCAGCAGTAATACCAGCCCCAATACCGACAGCAGCGCGTAAAGGCCGATGCCGAGGGCATGGGCAATGCCTGTTACCACGCCATGCAAACGCGAGTTGTTGAGCGTTTGCCGCAATACCACCGCGAGGCTTGCGCCGGGGAACATTGCGCCCATCAGGCAGATGGAGAGGAGGGAGAGCCAGTTGCTTAGGGTCATGGGATACTTGCCATGTTGATGATGTGGTACATATTAAACGTAATTTCACGCAGAGGTGGCTTGTCTTGCCTATACTCAGAAGTGCGTGTTTTCCATAATTCATTGGTTTAACAGCAAAAATGATGGATATTCAATTTATTAAAAATCTTCTATAAGTGAGGAGACATCATGAACCTGAGCGCACCTACCATCCCTGTCTGGGTCATCGCCGTGATTCTCGGCGGCATTGGCATTATCAGCAAACTGACCTTTATTCCATCCGTTACGCCCTATGCTTTCTGGCTGGTGGTCATTGGCTTTTTGCTGCTGGTACTGGGGACGTTGCTGAAAAAGCTGTAAGCGGCGGCTTCTGTGAAGAAACCCCTCCCAGCATCCAGACAATTATCCTGATAAACGGTATTATCAAGCCTATCGAAAAATGAACAGGGCTTGCTCACATGACTAAGGTTTTCATCAGTTACAGCCATGATTCCCAACCCCACCGCGATTTTGTACGCGGGCTTGCTGACCAGTTGCGTACTGACGGGCTGGATTGTTTGATTGATCAATACGTTAACGGCTTTCCGCCCGAAGGCTGGCAACGTTGGATGGAAAACCAGATTGAAGCCGCTGATTTTGTGTTGTTGGTTTGCACCGAAACCTATTTGCGGCGTTATCGCGGGCAGGAAACCGACGGCGGCAAAGGTGTTACGTTTGAAGGTGTGGTGATTTCACAAACCCTGTACGACCACTATTACCGTAATACCAAATTTGTGCCGATATTGCCTGAGGGCGGGGATTTTGGGCATGTGCCATTGCCGTTGAAGCCATACACTATTTACACGCTACCCAAACAATACGACAGCCTGTACCGCTACCTGACCGGGCAGCCTGAGTATATTGCGCCAGCCGTTGGCAGCAAACGGATTATGCCGCCAGCACAAGGGGCGTCCGTCATGCCGACCTCGACACCTTCACCCGCGCCGGTTAATACACTGGGTAATCTCAATGCCGAACGGCGAGCGCGGTTGCAGGAAAAGTTGCGCCTCCTGTATCAGCAATACGATTTGGAAACCCGCGTTGAAGAGAAGATGCGCATGAAGGCGATTATTGACGCTACCGAAAAAGACCTACAGGGTTTGTAAATGCTAGATAACGCCATTCAAGCTGAACGTCAGCAACGTTTACAGGAAAAATTGCGGCAGTTGTACGCCAGTTATGATCTGGAAACTCGCGTTGATGAAAGAATGCGGCTTGAGGCAATTATCGAAACTACCAAAAAAGATTTGCAGGCAATCGGTACAGTCCCAACGTCGGAACACATCCACTCCGACCGCCTCCCCACCGTCAAAGGCGGCTTCTTCGGACGCACCGCCGAACTGCAACTCCTCAACGACGCATGGGCAAACACCACCACCCGCATCATCCAGTTCATCGCCCCCGGCGGCACAGGCAAAACCAAACTGCTGCGCCACTGGCTCGACCACACCGCCGACATTCCGGTGCTGATCGCGTGGTCGTTCTATTCGCAAGGGGCAAGCGAAGACAAGCAGACTTCCGCCACGCCGTTTTTCAGCCATGCGTTTGCCAAGCTGGGTTCGACCCGCGAGCGGTTTGCGTCGGAGGAGGACAAGGGCGACCACCTCGCCGAGTTGCTGCACGGCAAACGCTACGTGCTGGTGCTGGATGGTCTGGAGCCGCTGCAACACGGCGGCGCGGCAATGCGCGGCGAACTCAAGGACAAAGCCATCCGCCAGTTGCTGCGCCAGCTTGCCCGCCATCCGTGCGGCTTGTGCATTATCACCACGCGGATTGCGCTGCATGAACTCAGTGACCGCGACGCGCCCACCGTCATCCGCCACGATTTGCAAAACCTGACGGCGGCGGATGGCATCCAGTTGCTGCAATCGCTGGGGGTGACGGGCAGCGCGGCGGAACTGGGCAAGGCGGTGGGTGAATACGGCGGTCATGCGCTGGCGTTGAGTTTGCTGGGGAATGTGTTGCGGCTGCGGCATCAGGGCGATGTGCGCAAGCGCGATACGCTCACGGCACTGGTCAAAGCGACGGGCAACCGCGACAGCCGCCACGCCTTCAAGGTGATGCAGGCTTACGCGGAATGGTTTGCGGGCGAGCCGGAACTGGCATTGCTGCACTTGTTGGGGCTGTTCGACCACCCCATCGGGCAAGACGTGCTGCAAATGCTGTGGGATGCGCAGATTCCGCACCTGACCGCAGGCATTGATGAAGATGAATGGCTGGAAGCCATCGCCAGTTTGCGCGAAGAACACCACCTGTTGTCGCAGCATGACAGCGGCGGCGACCTCGACTGCCACCCGCTGATCCGCGAATACTTCGGCGGGCAACTGCAAACCCAGCAGCCGCAAGCGTGGCAGCAGGCGCATGAACGGCTGTACGACTACTACAAAGCCCTGCCGGAGAAGGAGTTACCCGATACGCTGGAAGAAATGCAGCCGCTGTTCAGTGCGGTGGCGCATGGGTGTGCGGCGGGGTTGCATCAGCAGGCGTTGGATGAGGTTTACTGGCCTCGTATCCAGCGCAGAAGATGAGTATTACACTGTCAAAAAACTCGGTGCTTTCAGCGATGACCTCGCTACCGTAGCGCATTTCTTCACGACCCCGTGGCACACCCCCGCAGCGGGTTTGACGGAAGCATGGCAAAGCCGTTAGTGCTGAACTGGGCAGGCTTCGGCTTACGCGCCTTGGGGCGGCTGCGTGAGGCACTGGAGCCGATGCAGGCAAGCATTGAAATGTACTGTAAAACAAGAAAACTGGAAAAATGCAGCAGTCAACGCCAGCAACCTCAGCGAACTGCAACTCACCCTCGGCGATGTGGCGCAAGCGGTGGAGAGCGGCGCACGCAGCAGCCGCTACGCCGACCAGTCCGGGGATATGTTCCAGCGTATGGCATACCGCACCACCCACGCCGATGCCCTGCATCAGGCAGGGGACACCGCCGCCGCCCTTGCCCTGTTCCGGGAAGCGGAGCAACTCCAGCAGGAACACCAGCCTTCGTACCCGCGCCTGTATTCGCTGCGAGGTTTCCGCTACTGCGACCTGCTGCTGGCGCAGGGCAGCACGGCGGAGGTGCTGGAGCGGGCGGAATATGACGTTGGAATGTGCAAAGCAGCAAGGATGGTTGCTGGATATTGCACTGGATCAACTCACCCTCGGACGCGCCCATCTGCAACAACTCTTGCTCCCCTCTACCTCCGGGAGAGGGGCTGGGGGTGAGGGTCTTCACTGGCTGGAGCAGGCTGTCGCTGGTTTGCGTGCAGCAGGAACACAGGATTATTTACCTCGCGGTCTGCTCGCCCGCGCTGCGCTGCACCGCCACACCCGCGACTTCGCCCGCGCCCGGCAGGACTTGCAGGAAGTGTTCGACATCGCCGACGGCAGCGGGATGCGGCTGCATTTGACGGATTATCATTTGGAGATGGCGCGGTTGTTGGTGGCGGAGGAAGAAAATCCCCCTCAATCCCCCTTTTGCAAAGGGGGAAGCCAAGAGGATGCGGGGTCTGCTGTTCCCCCCTTTGAAAAAGGGGGGCTAGGGGGGATTTCTCTTCAAGCGCACATCGAAGCCGCCGCCAAGCTGATCAACGAAACCGGCTACCACCGCCGCGACCCCGAACTCGCCGCCCTGCAAGGACTCGCCCATGACCGATAACACCCCCCACCCACGCGGAACCCTGATCCTGCGCACCCTCGCCATGCCCAAGGACACCAACCCCAACGGCGACATCTTCGGCGGCTGGATTCTCTCGCAGATGGACATGGCAGGCGGCATCCTCGCCAAGGAGATTGCCAAAGGCCGGATAGTGACGGTGGCGGTCAACAGCATGAAATTCATCCGCCCGGTGAATGTCGGTGACGTGGTGTGCTGCTACGGCGATGTGGTGAAAACCGGCACGACTTCCATCACCCTGCACCTGCAAGTGTGGGTCAAACCGCTGTGGCACGGCAGCGAAACCGAACTGCGCTGGCAAGTGACGGAAGCCGATTTCACCTACGTCGCCATTGACGAAAATGGCAACAAACGCCCGCTCCTATAGGCATCACGCCGCATTCACCCACCCCGGCAAGCGCCCCATCGCGCCCTTCATTTCGGCATGAATCCCCTTGTACCCCGGCGCAAACCCCGCCACCAGCGCCCAAAACCGCTTGGAATGGTTCATCTCCACCGTATGGCACAGCTCATGGATCAGCGTATACCGCGCCCATTCCGGCGGCAGCAAAATCAGCTTGTAATTGAGGTTGATATTGCCGCGTGTCGAACAGCTTCCCCAGCGGGTTTGCTGCCCCTTCACGCTGTAACTGACGTAACGCAAGCCCGGTTTCCGCCGCCAGCTGTTGCAACATCCGCCCCAGATGCACCTGAGCATACGTCCGCAACCACTGGCGCAGCGCGTACTGGCAATGTTCCGCGTTGCCGACCGCGCCGGAAAGCGTCAGCGTGCCTTCATCCGCATAATCCAGCGCAATATTCTTGCGTGCCGTCGGGGTGTAAATGACCCGCAGGCTTTCCCCGGTTGCCAGCAATTCCAGCCGTTCGGGCAGGGGGCAAGCATCGGCAGGCGGCGGGGTGGGTTGCCCTACCTTGCTCAAGGTTTCCGCAATCCAGTCGCGCTTGCTGAGAACCCAGTCATGCAAGCGGTGTTCGCACACCCCCGGCGGTTGCGTCACCACCAGCCCCTTGTCGGGGTGCAATTGCATCCGCAAATACTTCGCCCGCGCCGATTGGCGTATCGCGTAATGCAAGGTGCGCCCGTCCGCCAAGGTCAACTGTTTCATCCTACCAATCCTTTCAATCCCACGAATCCTAGTTCAGAAGAGTGGATTCTAGTGCCTAAGCCGCCTAAAATCCCCCTTTTGCCCACACCCGAAAAGAGTCTGATGAATATTCGCCAACTGCTTGATGACCGCATTACCGCCGCGCTGCACACACTCGGCGCACCTGACACCGTGACCGCCATTGTGAAACCCTCCGCCCGCCCCGAATTCGGCGACTACCAAGCCAACGGCGTGATGGCAGCCGCCAAGCAGTTGAAAACCAACCCGCGAGAACTCGCCACCCGCTTGCTGGAAACGCTGGATTTGTCCGACCTCGCCGACAAGCTCGAAGTCGCAGGCCCCGGTTTCATCAATATTCATTTGAAAAATGGGTGGTTGAGTGAGGCGTTGGGGGGAGGGCGTATGCCATACGCCCCTACGCGTCAAACCATCGTCGTCGATTACTCCGGCCCCAACCTCGCCAAAGAAATGCACGTCGGCCATTTGCGTTCCACCATCATCGGTGATGCCGTCGCCCGCGTACTCGAATTCCAAGGCCACAAGGTCATTCGCCAAAACCACGTCGGTGACTGGGGCACGCAATTCGGGATGCTGATTGCGCACATGGTCAGCCTGAAAGCGCAAGGTGGCGAATTGTCGATGCAGCTTGCCGACCTCGAAACCTTCTACCGCGAAGCCAAGCAACGCTTTGACGCTGAGCCGGAGTTTGCCAATACTGCCCGCGATTTCGTGGTGAAACTGCAATCCGGTGATGCCGAATGTCACGCACTCTGGCAGCAATTCATCGACATTTCCCTGCACCATTGCGAAGAAGTCTACGACCGTTTGGGTGTGAGTTTGACCCGTGCGGATGTGATGTCGGAAAGTGCTTATAACGCCGATCTTGCTCAATGTAGTCAGTGATTTGCAGGCCAAAGGCTTGCTGGTGGAAGATCAGGGCGCACAGTGCGCGTTCCTCGACGAATTCAAGAACAAGGATGGCAGCATTACGCCGATCATTGTGCAGAAAACCGGCGGCGGCTATTTGTATGCGACGACTGACCTTGCAGCATTGCGCTACCGTAGCGGTGTGCTGAACATCGACCGCGCTTTGTATTTCACCGATGCCCGCCAAGCGTTGCATTTCCAGCAGGTGTTTTTGTTGGCGCGCAAAGCCGGGTTTGTGCGTGAAGCCATTTCGCTCGAACACATGCCGTTCGGCAATATGCTGGGCGAAGACGGCAAGCCGTTCAAAACCCGTACTGGCGGCACGGTCAAGCTGGTGGATTTGTTGGTGGAAGCGGAAGAACGCGCTTTCATCCTCGTCACCGACAAGAACCCGGAACTGGGTGAAGCCGAACGCCACGACATCGCCCGCACGGTCGGCATCGGCGCAGTCAAATACGCCGACCTGTCCAAAAACCGCAACTCGGATTACATCTTCAACTGGGAAACCATGCTGAGTTTCGAGGGCAATACCGCGCCGTATTTGCAGTACGCCTATGCCCGGATCAAGAGCATTTTCCGTAAGGCGGGCGTGGAATCTCTCACTTCCCCCATTTCTCTTCAAGAATCTGCCGAACGTACCCTCGCCGATGAAGCTGCTGCAATTCACCGAAGCGACCGACAGCGTGGCAAAAGAAGGTTTGCCGAATCACCTTTGCACCTATTTGTATGAATTGGCGGGCAACTTCATGAGTTTCTACGAAGCCTGCCCGATCTTGAAAGAGGGTGTGGCGGAAGAGGTGCGCAACAGCCGTTTGCAACTGGCAAACCTGACTGCACAAACCCTGCAAACCGGCTTGGGTTTGCTGGGGATTGGGGTGTTGGAGCGGATGTAATTACATCATTTCCGTCTTCCTCTTCGGCTTCGTGCGACAATTGGGTGTCTACGTCAGTTCCACTTCTGCCTTGGGTTCCAGTCTGGCATCGCTGGCGGATGTGCGGTCGGACGTGGCTTATTCAAATTCCCCGACAAGGTTAATCTTCAGCTTCAAATTGCTAGGCTGAATCGGCATTGCGCAAGGTTTCCGCCAGTGAAATTTGCCCTGCCAGATACAGCTTGTAGAGGTGGCTGTCGAAGGTTTGCATTCCCTGTTCTTCGGATTTTTCCATGATTTCTTTGATGGCGTGTACGTCGCCTTTCATGATCAGGTCGCGCACCATTGGCGTGCCGAGCAGGATTTCGATGGCGGCAACGCGCTTGCCATCCACGGTGGGAATCAGGCGTTGCGAGACGAAGGCTTTGAGGTTGAGGGATAAATCCATCAGCAATTGGTGGCGGCGTTCTTCGGGGAAGAAGTTGATGATGCGGTCGAGCGCCTGATTGGCATTGTTGGCGTGCAGGGTGGAAAGGCACAGATGCCCGGTTTCGGCGAAGGCTAGCGCGTGTTCCATGGTTTCTTGGGCGCGGATTTCGCCGATTAAAATCACGTCGGGGGCTTGGCGCAGGGTGTTTTTCAGTGCGTCTTCGTAGCTGTCGGTGTCTACGCCGACTTCGCGCTGGTTGATGATGCATTTCTTGTGCGGGATGCACGTATTCCACCGGGTCTTCGATGGTGATGATATGCCCGTCGGCACTGGCGTTGCGGTGGTCGATCAGGGCGGCCAGCGAGGTGGATTTGCCCGAACCTGTGCCGCCGACGAACAGGATCAGGCCGCGTTTTTCCATGATCACGTCTTTCAAGACTTGCGGCAGACCGAGTTTGTCAGCGTTGGGGATGTCGGTCTTGATATTGCGGATGACCATTGCGATCTTGTGGCGCTGCTTGAAGATATTGACGCGGAAACGCCCGATGCCTTCTTCGCTGATGGCGAGGTTCATTTCGGGTTTCTTTTCAAACTGTTGCTGCTGTTCGGGGTTCATCAGCTCGTAAGCCATTGCTTTGAGCATTTCGGGGGTCATGATGACTTTATCGACGGCTTTGAGCTTGCCTTGAAATTTGGCTTTGGGTTCGAGATCAGCGGTCAAATACAGGTCGGAACCGTCGTAATGGGCGAGGATGCGTAGATATTCTTTGAGTTTCATGGGGGATTTCCGTTATTTTTATGGCTTATTGAGGCGTATTCTAACAGTAAAATGTATTGGGCGGGATGCTATGCTTGACGGGCGGAAAATCGTAAACGTGTAAAACACCAGTGGGGAGTAGGTAACGTGAAATTAATGATAGGTTTTGCCAGCGTATTGTTGCTGGCGAGCAGTATGGCGCGGGCGGGAGACATGCAGGAACAGGCGTCTTTTCCATTTAGCTTCAACCTTGCCAAGGGGCAGGCGGTGACCGTGGCTTTGAGCAAGGGGAAACTCAGCGCCAAATTGCCCAGCGGCGGTACGCAGGCATTGGTTGCGCCAGAGCCGCAGGACGGGGGCGATGCAGCCATTGCCATTCCCGTGGCGCAGGTCGCTGACTTTAACTTTGACGGGATGCAGGATGTCGCCATTCAGGACGGCATTGGTTACAACGGGGTGAATATCTTTCATCGCCTGTATTTGTGGGATAAGACCCGCAACAAATTCACCGAATATCCAGAGCCAATCAGCAACCCGGCACTGGATATTGCGCAGCAAACCCTGACTTCTTCAGCCCGCAGCGGCCCTGCTTGGTCTTATACCCAATACCATGTTGCCAAGGGTAGGCTTTATCCTGCGGTGGAAAGTGAAATGCTGGCAGTAGGCGACGGTGCGTGGGAATACCTGACCTTCAAGAATGCTTCCGGCAAGGTAACCGGGCATAAAGTCGTGGGCGAGGTTGGCGGGGAGGCAGGCACTGCTTACGCCGCTTTGCCGGATGCAACCGCTACCATCGAAATCGACAAAGCGCCGCTTTACGATAAGCCCAAGGCTTCTGCCAAAACCAAGATGTATGTCATCAAGGGCGACAAAGTGACCTTGTTGGACTGGAAAGCGGATGCTGAGGGTGCTTTCGGCACGGGGTGGTTCCTGATCCGCTATCAAGGCAAGAAGGTAATTGAAAAATGGATCAGCAGCGATGCGTTGGTAAAAGGGTAAACAGTACATGCGTTTAGATCAGTTCGTCAGCCAAGCCACCGGCATTCCTCGTTCCGAAGTGCCCAAATTTATCCGTGCAGGGCAGGTGTTAGTCAATGGTGCGCGTATCACCAAGGCTTCCACCCACATCGACCCAACGGCGGAAGTGCTGTTGCACGGGGAGCGCATTGTGTTGCCGGGGGATATTTACTTGATGCTGCATAAGCCGGAGGGGGTGGTGAGTGCCACGGAAGACCCGGAGCATCAGACGGTGATGGATTTGATCGACCATCCGCCCCGCCACACGCTGCATGTGGTGGGGCGGTTGGATAAGGATACGACCGGTTTATTGCTGCTCACCAATGATGGCGATTGGTCACACCGGATTTCTGCGCCGAAACATCATGTGCCGAAAACTTATCTGGCAACCTTAGCGTGGGAATTGACGGAAGCGGGGGCGCAAGCGTTGCGTGCGGGGGTGCAATTACACGGGGAAAAGGGGTTGACTAAGCCTGCGGAGGTGGAGATTCTGCCCGACCAGCAGGCGCGGATTACGATTTCTGAGGGGAAATACCATCAGGTAAAACGCATGTTGGCGGCGGTGGGGAACCGGGTGGAGGCGTTGCATCGGGAGCGGATTGGTGGGCTGGTGCTAGATGCGGAACTCCCGCCGGGTGAATGGCGGGAGTTGACGGCTAGTGAAATGGACGGGATTCAGCCCAAAAACCGCTGATAAGCCGGATTCTCCGTCTCATCCCAATACTCATACCCCAGCTTATCGAGGAACCCGCAAAACTCCCCACGCTCTTGCGCTGGCACTTGAATCCCCACCAACACGCGCCCGAAATCCGAGCCATGATTGCGGTAATGGAACAAGCTGATATTCCACCCCGCGCTCATGCTGGTGAGGAAATGCAGCAACGCACCGGGGCGTTCGGGGAAGGTGAAGCGGTACAGCACTTCATGCTCCGCGCCGTTGGAATGCCCGCCGACCATGTAACGCAGGTGAATTTTCGCCACTTCGTTATCGGTCAAATCCGTCACCGAATAGCCTTTGGCTCGCAAATCCCCCAGCAAGGTGGCGCGTTCCTGCTTACCCGCAATCTTCACCCCGGCGAACACTTGCGCATCCCGTGCATCGGCATAACGGTAATTGAATTCGGTGATCGGGCGGTTGCTAATGTCGTGGCAGAATTCGCGGAAACTGCCCGGTCTTTCAGGAATCGTTACCGCCAGCAACATTTCGCGCCCTTCGCCCAACTCGGCACGTTCGGCGACGTGGCGCAAGCGGTCGAAGTTGATGTTCGCACCGCTGGCAATCGCAATCAGGTGTTTGCCTTGCAGCTTGTGTTCGGCGACGTATTTTTTCATCCCCGCCACGGCTAATGCGCCAGCGGGTTCGAGCAGGGTGCGGGTATCTTCAAACACATCCTTGATGGCGGCGCAGGTTTCGTCGGTGGTGACTAACAACACTTCATCGACGATGTTTTTGGCAATCTCGAAGGTCTTTTCGCCGATCAGCTTGACTGCCGCACCATCGGCAAATGTACCAACTTGCGCCAGTTGCACCCGTTCACCCGCCGCAAGAGAGGTGGAAAGGGTCGGGGCTTCCTCGTGTTCCACGCCGATGATTTTGATGTTGGGGTACAGGTATTTGAGGTAACTGCCCACGCCTGCAATCAAGCCGCCGCCGCCGACGCACAAGAATACCGCTTCAATCGGGTCGGAATGTTGGCGCAAGATTTCCATGCCAATCGTGCCTTGCCCCGCAATCACGTCGAGATCGTCGAAGGGATGCACGAACGTCATGTGGTGTTCGCGTTCCAGTTCGCGGGCATGGGCGTAGGCTTCGTCGTAGGAATTGCCGTGCAATACCGCATTGCCGCCAAAGGCTTTCACCGCATTTACCTTGATTTCCGGGGTGGTCTTGGGCATGACGATGGTGGTTTTGATGCCGAGTTTCGCACCGGAAAGCGCCACGCCTTGCGCGTGATTGCCTGCGGAGGCAGCGACGACCCCGTGGGCGCGTTCTTCCGGCGAGAGCAAAAACATTTTGTTGAATGCGCCGCGCAGTTTGAAGGAAAACACTGGCTGCAAGTCTTCGCGCTTGAGGTAAGACTTCATTGCCCAGCCGCGTACTCAGGCTACGCGCCCGTTCCAGCGGGGTTTCGATAGCCACGTCGTAGACGCGGGCGGTGAGAATGCGTTTGATCAGGGATTTGTTCATAATTCCAACTTTTGCGGCTCTGCCTTTACGTGTGGGCTAGTATATTGCAAACTTCGGTTTGCGAAAGATTTTTACAACATCACAGGAAAGTTTATGAGCCAAGATGCTATGAAAAAAGCGGCAGCAGAAGCCGCGCTAGTATACGTCCAACCGGGCATGATCGTGGGAATTGGCACGGGTTCGACCGCCAACCACTTCATCGACTTGCTGGCAGGGATCAAGCATAAAGTGGAAGCGACCGTTGCCAGCTCTATCGCCAGTGCTAACCGTTTGGAAGCGCACGGTTTCCGCGTGCTGGATTTGAACGAAGCCGGGCAGTTGTCGCTGTATGTCGATGGTGCGGACGAGTCCAACGAACACCTGCATCTGGTGAAAGGCGGTGGCGGTGCATTGACCCGTGAAAAGATCGTGGCGGGTGCTAGCGACAAATTCGTGTGCATCGCCGACGATTCTAAGCTGGTGAAGGTGTTGGGCAAGTTCCCGCTGCCGATTGAAGTGATTCCGATGGCGCAGGCGTTGGTGGCGCGGGAAATGGTCAAGCTGGGTGGCAATCCGGTGCTGCGTGCGGGTTTCACTACCGATAATGGCAATATTATTCTCGACGTTCACGGCTTGGAAATTACCGATGCGGTGGCGCTGGAAAATCGTTTGAACCAGATTCCGGGCGTTGTTACCAACGGTTTGTTTGCGATTCGTCCGGCGGATGTGCTGATTTTGGCAGGTGCAAACGGTGTGCGCACGCTTGTCTAAAGCAGGCGCAGTTGCCCGTGTGCTGACGTGGATGGCAAGCATCGCTTTGGTGCTTGCCATTTTTTTGGGCGTATGGGAGGCGTTGCTTACGCTGTATCACTGGTTGCCAGATGCAGTGCCGCAACGGCAGGAGATCGTGGCGTATTTGCGGGGTAGTGTCACGGATGGCGTGCTGGAAGTCGATTACCTGAACTTTGTCGAACGCTATCATCTGTTGGATGTCAGGCGTCTGTTTGCAGGTGTGGATCACTGGTTTTACCTGATGCTAGCAGGCAGTGTGTTGTTGCTGGTGTTGCAGCGGCGTTTTGCCAAAGGTCGGGTGTTGTTGCGCACCGGCTATCTGGGGCTGGCGTCCATCCTGTTACCGGGGTTGTTGATATTGCTGGGCGGATTTGTACCGCTGTTCATTTTTTTGCACACCTTGCTGTTCCCGGCGGGGACTTGGGTGTTTCCTGATGACAGCATCCTGATCCAGTTGTTTCCACTGGGGTATTTTTTGCGGTTTGGCATTCTGTACGTGGGGACGCTGGCGTTGATCTTTGGCGGGTTGTTAGTATGGGGCAAATTCAACAAGGAGATTGCTCATGCGTATCGGGATTCCCAAGGAAATCAAAAATAACGAGTACCGGGTTGCGCTGACGCCGGATGCGGTGGCGGAATTGGTACGCCAAGGGCATGAAGTGGCGGTGCAACTTGCCGCCGGGGTGGGGGCGGGTTTTACCGATAGCGAATACGTACAGGCGGGGGCACAATGCCTGCCGGATGCCAAATCCGTCTACCACTTTGCCGAACTGGTCATCAAGGTGAAAGAGCCGCAACAGGCAGAATATGCGCTGATCCGTGCTGACCACACCTTGTTCTGTTTCCTGCATCTGGCGGCGAATCCGGGGTTGGAACAGTTCCTCAAAGTCCAACGCACCCGCTACATCCCATTTGAACAGGTGCGCGATGAGCAGGGCGGTTTGCCGTTGCTGGCTCCCATGTCTGAAATCGCGGGGCGCTTGGCGATACAGGTGGGGGCGCATTGGCTGGAACGGGCGCAAGGTGGGGCGGGTGTATTGCTCGGCGGTATTCCGGGCGTAGAACCGGGCAAGGTGCTGATCATCGGCGCGGGCAATGTCGGGACGCAAGCCGCCACGATGGCTGTGGGCATGGGGGCACGGGTGGTGGTGCTTGACCGTAACCGCGCTGCCTTGCAACGTATCCAGCAATTACTGGGGTTCCGGGTGGAAACGGCGCTGGCATCCCCCGATACGATTCGCCGTCATTTGCTGGATGCTGATTTGGTGGTGGGGGCGGTGCTGATTCCCGGCAAAGCTGCACCCAAAGTCATTTCCCGTGCCGATCTGGCATTGTTGCGGGCGGGCAGGGTGCTGGTCGATGTGGCGATAGATGAAGGTGGTTGTTTCGAGACTTCACGCCCCACCACCCACGATAATCCGGTGTTCGAGGTGGAGGGGCGCTTGCATTACTGCGTGGCAAACATGCCGGGGGTTGTGCCGCAAACGGCTTCGCGGGCGTTGAGCGCTATGGTGTTGCGGTATTTGCCGGAGGTGGCTTAGCCAGTTAACGGCAAGCTTCCAACATCACCTGATTCCACCGTGCGGAATAATCCAGCGCCGCTGTCAGGTAACTGCGGTGGTTTGCGCCATACAACGCATCCGTTACCCCATCCAAGCATTCGGTGGGGCACTTGTCACGTACTGTGGCAAACACTTCTGGGGCAATGCCGGGGACGTGCTGCCACGTCCTGCATTACACAGAAAATAGCGTTTGCCCTTGCTGATTGAGGCTTTGGCATCGGCTTCCGGGTTGCGGGCTTGCAGCAGGGGCAGTTGTTCGGCGAAGTACTTTTCCTTGCTAGCGGCAATGTCGGCGGCGGAGGGGATATGGACATCCCGTATCGCTTGGCGTTTCCGGTGCAACGGGTTCGTAGCAGCCCGTCAGGCTGCTCGCACAGAGTAAGGTCAACTAAGGTCTGTTTCATCGTGCTGATCCTTTGCGTAGGCGCAACAGGGTGTAAACGCCACCCAGCAACAGCCATTCGTAGGGTACGGAACCGCCGCCACCACTGCTGCTGCTGCCAGCGTCGAGGTATTGATGCTGACGGTATCGCTGTCTGTTGTGTCATTACTGGTGCGGGCTTTGGCGGGGGTGGTGGCTGACATGGCAAAGAAAATATTGTTGCTGCATTTGACCCGCAGGTAGGTTTTGCTGCCCAGGTTGGGAGGTAGCGTGACACGTGGCATTGCCATCGTTGGGGGTGTTGCTCAACAGGGTGGTGAAGGTATTGCCATTGTCAGCTGCTGAGGCAATGTCAACCGCGCTGCAACTGATGGGCGGCTGGTCGGTTGCGGCGACATTCCACGTGACCGATAGCGGGCTGCCTGCGCTTAGGCTGGTGCTAGTCGGCGCGGTAACCGCAAAGACGCTGCCGGTATCTTGCACACTGAGTTGCGTATCGTCATAGCCTACCCCGCCACGCCCGTCACGCACCAATAGGCGGAAATTGAGTTTGCGGCTGGTGGCAGGCAATGCTTCCCCAGCGGTGCGTACCCGGTCAATCAGGTCTGACAGTTGCGGAATGGTGCGGTTAGGGCTGGAAGTGGGTAAGTGCGCCCTGATCAGGGCATTGTTCCCCAAATCGACATTGACCTTGGAGGCACTGCCAACATCCACCTGTTCCCACGAATAGCTCAGGGTGTCAGCCGTTGGTATCAGTGCCCGAAGCCGCTCAGAATGAACGGTGTACCAGCGGGGATGGTGTAATTGCTGCCCGCATTGGCGATTGGGTTGGCATTGCCGAGGCTGGTTTTGCTGGCGCAGCTTGCCCCCACCCCATTGTGCAGGTAGTCGGTGATCTGCTGGATAGAAGCGGAATGCATCATGCTATCGCTGTCGGTTTGCAGGTTGTCGCTGTTACACAAGCCGGTATAAGCCATGATGGTGCTGCCACTGCCCGGTTCATAGGCGCTCTGGGCTTCGCGGTTGCCGCCTGCACACGCGCCGAGCTGGCTGTTGAAGGTATGGCTAGCACCCAACTGATGGCCGATTTCATGGGAAACATAGTCAATGATGAACGCATCCCCTTCGGGTTTGACTAGACCGGTGACGCCTTCAGCCTTGTTTTCCGCACAGGTGGTCGCTACGCTTGCCAGCCCGCCGCCGTCGGTTGCCAGCACATGCCCAATGTCGTAGTTGTTGACGCCGATGATTTTGTTTAGCGTTTCGGTGTTTTGGGACAGCATCCGGTTAGGTGAGTTGTTGCTGTAAGGGTCGGAACCAGCGGTGGTATAAACGATATTGGTTCCGCTCACCAAGGTAAGGTGGGTGGAAAGGTCGCGTTCGTAAATCTGGTTAATGCGGTTCACGGTGGTGACAATGGAATTGTAAGCTGCCTGTTGCCCGCCGTAGTAAGCGGTGTATTCCCCGGTTGCCGCCATGGCGATGCGGTAAGTGTGCCGGGTTTCACCGGCTTTGGCAGCCACGGTGCGGGCAGCAGTGCCTAGCGGAAGTGTGGCGGAAAAGCTGGGTATGTTGTTGTCCCCGTGTGGGGTGGTGCATGACCAGTTCCCTTGGTGGAAGGCTTCGCGGTTGGCACTCTTGCGGAAGCTCAGGTAGTGGCGTGAATCCCCGTCTGGCTGTGGGTCAATGAACAGGGTGTCGCCATTTGCCATATCCAACATCGCATGGAAACCTTGCGCGGTGAAATCGAGGACGCCGCTAATGACTTTGCCATCCGTGCCTACTACTTTCCATGTTTGGATGTCGGGGTATTCAGCGGCGATGTCGGGGGCAAGGGTTTCTGTCAGGGTGGCAGTGACAGCGGCAAAACCGCCATCCGGCAAGGGCAGGCTCAGTTTGGTTTGCGCCAATTGTTCCTTTAAGGGCGCTTCATCCAGCCCTAGTAGCCGGTAGTGTTGTAGGTGGGCTTCTGCCCCGGTGGGCGTGCCGCGTGCGGCGATGTCGTGCCACGGTGAAGTACCGGTATCCGCAGCCGCGCTAGTTGCCAATACGGCAAGCAGTATTATCCATAAGTGATTCATTCAACCCCATCCCAATTATTTATATGCCCTTAATTTAGACGCGATAATAAACCATCGGGTTCAATTTAGCGACGTAACAACACATAAATTGCCCCGGTTCCGCCATCCACCGGACGGGCGGAATGGAAAGCGAGAATCCGGTCATGTTGGCGTAACCAGTTGTTGATTTTGGTTTTGATGACCGGGCCTTTGTAGCTGGAACGGTTGCCCTTGCCATGAATAATACGCACGCATTCGCCTTGACCGGGGTGGGCATCATGCAGGAATTTAAGCAGTTGTTGCTTGGCATCCTTGGCGCTCAGGCCGTGCAGGTCGAGTTCGCTGGCAATGCGGTAATGCCCACCGCGCAATTTGCGGGCGATACGGTGTTGCAAGCCGGGGCGGTAGTAACTGAGCATGTCGCCCGGTTGCAGCTCAATGGGGTCGTAGGCATCCGACAACATGTCGATGAGTACCTGTTGCTCATCTTCAAGGGTCTTGAAGGGTATGGCACGCGGTTTTACGCTATGATGTATAGCATGGTTGCGATGCCTCAACGGCTTCACATCTTGCATGGATTCACGGAACAAGGAAAACTCTTCAGTACTCATGGACATACTGCTCAGTAATGATGATGGCTTCAGCGCACCCGGTATTAACCGCTTGCGTGAAGCATTGGTGCAAGTCGGCAATGTTATCACAGTTGCCCCCGATCAGGATTGCAGTGGCGCGAGTAATTCACTGACTTTGCGCAACCCATTGCGGATGACCCGTCACGCTGAAAACGTCTATAGCGTCAACGGTACGCCCACCGATTGCGTGCATCTTGGCTTGGGATTGTACCCCAGCGCCCCGGATATGGTGATTTCTGGTATCAATGCCGGGGCTAATATGGGGGATGATGTGCTGTATTCAGGCACGGTGGCGGCGGCGATGGAGGGGCGTTTTCTGGGGTATCCGGCACTGGCGGTGTCGCTTGCCGCGCTCGACCGCAGCGCCCCGGTTAGCCACTATGCAACCGCCGCTAAGGCCGTGTTGCAGCTCTTGCAACAGGTGCAAGCTTACCCAGACAGGGGCAATATGATCCTCAATATCAATGTGCCGGATGTGCCGTGGGAACAGGTGCAAGGGTTCTGTGTGACCCGTTTGGGCAACCGCCACCGTTCCGAGCCGGTGATCCGCGCTGCCGATCCGCGTGGGCGGGAAATTTTCTGGATAGGCCCGCCGGGGGATGCTGCCGATGCTGGTGAAGGTACTGACTTTTATGCGGTGCAGGCGGGTTACGTCTCGGTCACCCCCATCCATGCCGATTTGACCCGTCACCAAGCCTTGGCAGACACTGCCCGCTGGTTGGAGGCTTGCCATGTTCAAGCGTAAGCTCGATATAGCAGGCATCGGCATGACTTCCCAACGTACCCGTAACCGCCTGATTGAACGCCTGCGCGAACAGGGTATCCGCAATGAGGCGGTATTGCAGGTGATGAGCAAAACACCGCGCCATCTGTTTGTGGATGAGGCACTTGCCAGCCGTGCGTATGAAGATACCGCCTTGCCGATTGGGCATGGTCAGACCATTTCCCAGCCCTACATTGTGGCACGCATGACCGAGTTGCTGCTGGAAGGGGAAAACCCGCCCCGCAAAGTGCTGGAAGTGGGCACAGGTTCCGGCTATCAGGCGGCGGTACTGGCGGCATTGGTCGACAAAGTGTTTACGGTGGAACGCATTGAACCCTTGTACCGCGCCACCCGCGAGCTGCTCCACGCCTTAGGCTACCGCAATATCCACACCGTCCTGAGTGATGGAAGCTGGGGGGTAGCACGGGAAGCGCCATTTGATGCGATTATTGCCACCGCCGCGCCGGAAACCGTGCCACCCGCCTTGCTCGAACAGCTTGCTATCGGTGGCAAGCTGATTATCCCGGTGGGTAAGCAGGGCGGGGTACAGATGCTGCAAGTGATCACCCGTCAGGATGAGACGGATTACGTCACTATCGACCATGAAGCTGTGCAGTTCGTGCCCATGATTAAAGAAAAATAGCCCAAAATCGTCAATGAAGGCGAACGTTATTGGATTATTGAGAAATTTTTTCTGAGATTTGGTATATATTCCAAAGTTATTTAAGTATATGTGAGTGTCTTCACATCCCTGAACCCAATTACATAAAGGTGTAACAATCATGGATAGAAAAATCAAACTGGTCGCTGCCACTTCCTTGCTCGGTTTAACGGCAGTCGCTTGCGCCCCCAACCCGTATTATTACCAAAATAATACCGGTGCGCGTGCTGCAACCAATGGATATGCGGCAAACCGAGGTGGCGTCGCTGCGAATGGTGTGGCAGTCACGCATACGCATTGTGGGCGCACCCATACCCATGTTATGCCAGCGGGACAGCATCAGCATGGTGACGGGTGTATGGCAACCAACAATACTCCGGCTGCTGCTACCAATACCGCAGGCAATTACAACTATAATCAGCAGCCTGCGGCTAACACCTATGCCTATGGGGCAACGACTGCGCCGACGACCAACTATGATTACAGTGCAGGCTATGGGACTGGCAGTAACTACAACGCTAGTACCAGTGGCAGCGGCTACAATACCGGTACAAGTGCTGGCAGTAACTACAATAATTACAGCACCGCTGGTTCAGGTAGCAGCTACTATGACTACGTTGCACCCAAAGGTTCTACGGTGACTCCTGCCAATAATTACCGTTCAACCACGGTTGCCCCAAGGAATCGGCAGCAGCCACTAACAATGGTTTCTATACT
The DNA here is from genome assembly GCA_963818325.1 of uncultured Gammaproteobacteria bacterium. Classification (GTDB taxonomy): domain Bacteria; phylum Pseudomonadota; class Gammaproteobacteria; order Thiotrichales; family Thiotrichaceae; genus Thiothrix. Next base: position 345,303 of record CAWFRV010000001.1, read on the forward strand.
GTGCAGAAAGGTGACACGGTATTCGCGGTCATGCGGGCTTCAGGAGTTTATTGGAAAGACATTATCCGCCTGAACAACCTACAAGCTCCGAACTACAGCATCTCACCGGGTCAGCGTTTGAAGCTTAAGTAAACCTAACCAGCTAATCTAAGCCCCAAACAAAAAGCCCGCTCTATAGAGAAGCGGGCTTTTTGTTAGTCATGAATTGACTAATATTAGCACAATACCGAATCAGGCGATTCGCATTTTTTGGGTTGCTTGTCTTTCTTGTCGGCGACATCAGTACGCAGGTAATTCTGCAACATGGCGACAGTTATAGCACCCATGTGGGTGTCTTCAATCTTACCTTCCGGGTTGACGACAAACGTAGTGGGGACGCCGTAAACCAGACCCAGTGCAAACATGGTGCTGTCTTGGGTGGGGATGACCGGGTAAGCGATTTTCTTATCGGCGACAAACTGCTTGAGTTCCCCAACCGGAGTCTCACCCGCTTCCATACCCAGTACGACCACTTTGTCCTTGAACTTTCTAGCAACGCTGTTCAGGGCGGGAAGTTCGGCAACACAAGGCCCACAAAAGGTTGCCCAGTAGTTCACGATAACCCACTTTCCACGGTATTCGGAAAATTTGTGCGCTTTGCCGTCAATATCCTTGAAGGCGAAATTGTCTACTGGTTGGGCGTCAGCCTCAGGTTGGGCTTGAGCCGTCATGGTAGTGACAGACATTAGTAACAGCGCAGCAAGGGCAAGTGCCCGTTTAATCAGTTTCATGTTGAACCCTCAACTTTCAATACTTAACACACTCATCGGATGGATCGCTCTGCAAGGTTGGCGACTATTCGCTAGGATAGGGTTGACCCTTAGTGTAGTTGGTGTATTTAGAAATTTCATTTTTAATTTACCTATTTCTCGCTTCTGTATTTCATGGTAAGCAATCACTTGTTTACCGAAAAATAAGGGCATAAGGCTAAGCTTATATGCCTTTCAGTTCAAGTTGTATTTATACGACAAAATACCAGATGCCGAGTTGATAAAGATCAAACCGGCATCTGGATGCTAACAGTAGCTTATTATAGATTCAATTAATTATTTACCTAGGCGCACATATTTGCGTAATGCAACAGCACCTAACAACAGGCTGAGCAGTATCTGCGCCCACTGGCTCAGGGTTGGAACTGCAACACTTTTCGCCGCTGTTGAGGTGGAATTTTGCAGATAATCCGCTATGCCGTCATTGTTGGCATCACCCTTCTCATTGGCGGTTAGGATGTTATCACCGTCATCGTCGGAGTCCAGTGCGTCAATTTTACCATCACCATCGGTGTCGCGCCCTTTGCTGAGGTTAGGGCCGATTTCATTCTTGTCGCTGATACCGTCACCATCGCTGTCGGCGAGGGCGGGGTTAGTACCCAGAGTGGCCTCTTGGGCATCAGTGAGGCCATCAGCGTCGGTGTCTTTGGGGACGGTCGCGCTGGTTTCCAGATAATCCGGTATGCCGTTATTGTTAGCATCAGTTGCATCGGTGGGGTCGCCATTACCGTTGATGTCGGCCCTTTCGTCGGCAGTTAGAATGCCGTCATTATCGTCGTCGGTGTCAAGGTAGTCAGGTGTGCCATCCTTGTCGGTGTCGGTGGTTTGCGGTGTGCCAGTGTAGCTTTCTTTGACAGTCAGCAAGCCATCACCGTCATCGTCGGAGTCCAGTGCGTCAATTTTGCCGTCAGTATCGGTATCGAGTGCGTTGCTGAGGTCAGTGCCGATTTCATCCTTGTCGCTGATACCGTCCGCATCGCTGTCGGCAAGCGTGGGGCTAGTACCCAGAGTGGCTTCTTCGGCATCGCTCAGGCCGTCACCATCCGTGTCGGTTGCCGCTACCTTGACTGTCAGGGTGACGCTGGCTTCAGTTTGATTGCCAGCACCATCGGTGACCCGGTAAGTCAGGGTATCAGTGCCACTGTACTCAGAATTAGGGACGTAAACGATGGTATTGTTCTTGACCGTGGCAGTGCCATGCAGCGGGTCAGCCACAATAGTCAGCGTAACCGTTGCGCTGGCAGGAATGGTATCGTTTGCCAATACATCCAGTAAACTGGCGGCATTGGAAGTGTCGACAATGAAGGCATCAGTTTTCGCCACCAAGACCGGAGTAACCGCACTCACGCTGACATTGACCGTGCCGGTACTCTGGTTACCCGCCGGGTCAGTCACTGAATAGGTAAACGTATCCGTGCCGTTGAAACCTGCCGCTGGGGTGTAAATCAGGTTCGAGCCACTCTGCGTGACCGTGCCATGACTGCCTTGGGCAAAGCTGGTGATGCTCAGCGTATCACCGTCCGGGTCGGTATCGTTGGCGCAGTACCGCAATACTGGTGGGTGTCCCACTGGTGGTCGCCGCCGTATCATTCGCTGCAACCGGTGCATTGGATGTCGCAGCGTTCACGGTGACGGTGACAGTGCCTGTCGCTGTATTGCTCGCTGTATCGCCTACCACGTAGGTAAAGGTATCCGTGCCGGTGAAACCCGCCGCAGGGGTGTAAATCAGGCTCGTGCCGCTCTGCGTGACCGTGCCATGACTGCCTTGGGCAAAGCTGGAAATGCTTAGGGTATCCCCATCTGCATCGCTATCATTCGCCAGTACACTGATGGTGGCAGGGCTACCTGTCGTGCTGGCGGTGTCTGGGTTAGCGATGGGCGCGGTATTGGCGCTGGTAGCCGCACAGTCAGCAGGCCCGCCATAGTTGCCGATGTAGTCGTTATCATCCGTTGCACCCCAGCCTGCATTGGCAAACTGGTTGCCGGGGTTAGTGTTTACCGAGTTGGTCGGGGCCTCTGGCGGCTGGTTAAACGGGTCTGTATTGTTATTCATCAGGGCAATACTGCCGAGGCACTTGCCGGTATTTTTGAAGCTGAAAATTTCCTGCTCTACACCTGCCTGAAAGGCGAATGCCCGTATATCAATCGGAGTGTAGCTGAAAGAGAGGTAATCCACGCTGGTGTCTTCGACTGGCGCGAACACTTCCGAACTCAGTGACCAGCTTGTGCCCGATTTGACTTGAAGATTAGCCACCTTAAACTTGTCTGTTCCGGTAGCATGGGGGACGCGCAGTGTTACCTGCCCGGTCATGCTGAGATCTTTATCGGGCGTAGTGGTGGGACGTGCGAAAACATGATAGCTACTGTCCGTTGTATTCCAAGCTACTCGATATTCAACCCCCCCCGCAACACCGGCGAATGCTGTATGAGCAGCCGGGATCAATACCAGTAATGCTAAGCCCTTTGAAACTGCCTGTTTGATCGATTTTTTCATTGTTACCGACTCTCTATTTTGTTTTTGGATTAAAGCCTGTTTATATCAAGGCAATTGTTGCCTGATGATGTAATTTGCACTGAATGTGCTGTTGACTGGATGCAGCAGGACATTACCCAGCAGCATGTCAACATCATTGGATGGCCCGGCAAAAATACTGATACCGTCCATATTGGTGTCGGTTGCCAGATAGCCATTCAATTTGAAATTGGTGGTGTAGGCACTATTGCCTTCCGCCATCAATAAAGTGCTTAGAATTGACCCGGCATCATTCGATGGGCCTTGCACAATGATCTGATTGCTCGAATTGGTATCGCCCGCCCACAATAGGGCTACGTCCCCTGAGAGGGTGCGGGCATGGTTACCGTAAGTCGCTGTGGTTGCTTTGCTGAAATCGATTATCACCGCTGTGCTATCCAGTGCGACGGCAGAGGCGCTCATGATGCCCAAATGGTTACGGTGATGGGCGGAAAGGTAATAATTCCCCGGCTCCACACCGACCAGCAGGAATGTGGTTTCACCCGTTTGGGCATCTACCACGTCGCCGTCACGTTGCACTAAACCGTTCAGTCTGGCTTTGACTGTGGCAGGGGCGGCAGGATCCCGCAGTTCGAGCAACACCCAGTCTACCGGTGCATCATTGCCACTGACCGCAGTGACCGTGGTCGCTGTGTTGAGATTTCCCGCACTCGGTAAGGCAACTGGTGCATAAGGCGTGGTGGCTGGCAGCAATTGTTTACTGCGTAGCGTATCCCGCATCAGTTTGGTGGTGGTGTCATACGCCCCTTGCAGCATCAGCCGGGTCTGCACGCGGATGACATCGGCTTTCAACGGGTTGCTGCCACGAATGATTTCTTCACCATCCAGTAGGGTATCGGTGTCGGTATCCGGGGTATTTGGGTCAGTGCCCAGCGCGATTTCTTGTGTATCGGTCAGGCCATCGTTATCCGTATCCTTGTTGGGGTCAACGCAGACCGCAGGGCAGCCGTAGTTACCGGCATAGTTATTATTGTCTGCCGAATCCCAGCCGAGATTGGCAAACTGGTTGCCGGGGTTAGTGCCTTTTGAGTTTGGCAGGGTATTGAACGGGTCTTGGGTGTTATCCAGCAGCACTACTGGGCCAAGGCAGGAACCGCTATTGCTGAAGCTGAATACTTCCAGTTCCTTACTGTTTTGCCAAGGGAACGCTTTAGTATCACTGACATTCATGGTGAATGACAGATAGTCGGCATTCGTATCTTCAGTGGGTGCATTGACCCGTGAGCTTTCTGTCCACGTAATGCCGCTAATAGTGGAGGTAATGCCCGTCGCTTTGAAGCTGTTGCTGCCACCGGCATGTGGCATTTTCAGCGTTACCTGACTGTCTAGGCTCAGGTTGGGCGTGGGGACGCTGCCGGGGTACATGAACACATGGTAACGCTGATCGGTACTGCTCCAGTCCACCCGGTAATACACGCTATTGGCGGCGGTGGCGATGGGGGTAGTAGAGCATTCCAGCGGACAGCTTGCGGCCTCGCCGTAGTTGCCGAGGTAGTCATTGTCATCCGTTGAACCCCAGCCTGCATTGGCAAACTGGTTGTTGGGATTGGTGTTGCTGGAATTTTGCGGGTTTGCCGGTGGTTGGTTAAACGGGTCGGTGGCATTATCCAGCAACGCGACCTTGCCAATGCAGGGATTAGTGTTTTTAAAACTGAAAACTTCCTGTTCTTCCCCAGCGTTGAAGGCAAATGCTTTGACATCAACAGGGGTGAGCATAAAGGACAGGTAGTCAACCGACGGGTCTTCGGTTGGGGCGGTAACATCCGCTCCCAGCGACCAAGACGTGCCGGTTTTTGACTTAATATCGGCCACAGTGAAGCGGTTTGCGCCAGTACCGTGGGGAACCCGCAGCGTAATCTGAGCGGTCAGGCTCAAATCCGGTGTGGGCGTGCTGTTGGGACGCATGTAAACATGATAGCGTGCATCGGCTGCATTCCATGCAACCCGGTATTCCACACCACCGCTGCCAGCCAATGCCATCACGCTTGCCTGCATGAGTAGCAGGAAAGTGACGGATTGGAGAGCTGTTTGGCGTATGATTACGAGCATTTTATTATTCATTCATTAAGCTTTAAATGGTCGAAGCCGGGGGGCAGGAAACCCACCCCCAGACTGGTTTTCATCAAGGCAGATTCTGATTGATGATGTAGTTGGCACTGTAAGTGCTGTTGCCAGGATGCAACAAGACGTTACCCAATAGCATGTTCATATCGTTAGATGGGCCTGCAAAGACGGTGAAACCGTCCATGTTGATGTCCGTCGCCTGATAACCCTCCCTCCGGTAGTTGACGTTGCTCGAGAGGTTGCCACTTGCCCCTAATATGTCAGAGAAGATTCGCACGGTGTCGCTGGCTGGGCCGTTGGCAATGGCATTGGCGTCAGCGTTGGCATTACCTGCCCACAACAGGGCGATGGTTCCTTTGTTGGCACTGATCCGCGAATCCTTACCATAGACCGCCGTACTGGGTTTGCTGAAGTCAACACTGGGGATGGTTGCCGCCGCAAGGGTCACAGGGGTAGCAGTCATCACCCCTAAGTGGTTACGGTGGCGCACTGCCACGTGGTAATTGCCCGGTGTTAAACCAGTCAGCATCAACGCTGTACTACCCGTGGTGGCATCCATAATGTCACCATCACGTTGAATCAACCCGGCAATACGTGCCTTGATGATCGACGGTGTGGTGGCATCGCGGATTTCCACCAGCGCCCAGTCAACTGCTGCGTTGTTGCCGGTTGTCGCCAACAGGGTGCTGGAAGCAACTTCTGTACCTGCGTATTTGATCGAGCCAATGTTGTAAGGTTGCTTGGTCGGGATCAGGTTTTTGCTGCGTAAGGTGTCAGTCATCGTGGTGCTGGTGCTGTTGTAAGCACCTTGCAGCAACGCCTTGACTTGCACTTTTACCGCATTGACGGTGGTGTCGAGGTAGTCCGGTGAACCGTCCATGTCGGTATCCAACGCATCTTTGGGGTTGCCGTCCGCATTCGGATCGTTACCTTCCGCCGCAGACAGGATGCCGTCATTGTCATCGTCAGTGTCCAGATAGTCTGGCTTGCTGTCGCCATCAGTGTTGTCATCGGCTGGTGTGCCAGCGTTGTAGTTTTCGTACACAGTCAGCACGCCGTCACCGTCGTCATCAGTATCCAATGCATTGGGTTTGCTGTCACCGTCAGTGTTGGTGGGGCTGGCTGGGTTCGCGCCTACTTCCGTTTTGTCGTCAATGCCATCGCCATCGGTGTCGGCTTTGGTCGGGTCGGTTTTGGTGGTATTCACCTCAATACCGTCTGCTAGGCCATCAGCATCAGTATCGGCTTTGGTCGGGTCGGTATGGGTGGTGTTCACCTCAGTTCCGTCTGGTAAGCCATCAGCGTCGGTATCGGCTTTGGTTGGGTCAGTTTTGGTGGTATTCACCTCATTGCCGTCGCTGAGGCCGTCACCATCGGTGTCGGTTTTCAGCGGGTCGGTGTGGGTGGTAGCCAATTCTGTGCCATCGGTGAGGCCATCAGCGTCGGTGTCGGGCTTGGTCGGGTCGGTATGGGTGGTGTTGACTTCACTGCCATCGGTGAGGCCATCAGCGTCGGTGTCGGCTTTCAGCGGGTCAGTGCCTTTGGTTGCTTCTACGTTATCGGTGAGACCATCGTTGTCAGTGTCTGCCTTGGTCGGGTCAGTACCTAAAGCAGTTTCCTGCGCGTTAGTTAGGCCGTCACCATCCGGGTCAGCATTTGGCCCGTTGCTGTCAGTTTTATCCAGATAGTCGGGGATGGTATCGCCGTCAGTGTCAGTGGCGTCAGCCGGTGAGCCGTTATGGTTCGGGTCGTTGTTTTCAGCGGCAGACAGTTTGCCGTCACCGTCGTCGTCAGTGTCCAGATAGTCTGGAATGGTGTCAGCATCGGTGTCGTCATTGGCAGGTGTGCCACTGTTGTAGTTCTCGTTAGTGGTCAGAACGCCATCATTGTCATCGTCGGTATCCAATGCATTGGGCTTGCTGTCACCGTCGGTGTTGGTCGGGTGAGCTGGGTCAGCGCCTACCTCGGTTTTGTCGTCAACGCCGTCACCATCCGTGTCAGTTTTGAGTGGGTCAGTACCTGCGGTGATTTCCTCGCCGTCTTTGAGGCCATCGCCGTCGGTGTCAGGCTTGAGTGGGTCAGTGCCTTTGGTGATTTCCGTGCCATCAGGGATGCCGTCGCTGTCGGTGTCCGCCTTGGTTGGGTCAGTGCCTTTGGTGATTTCCGTGCCATCAGGGATGCCATCGCCATCGGTGTCAGGCTTGAGTGGGTCAGTGCCTTTGGTGATTTCCGTGCCATCAGGGATGCCGTCGCTGTCGGTGTCCGCCTTGGTTGGGTCAGTGCCTTTGGCAACTTCCTGTTCATTAGTCAGGCCATCGCCATCCGGGTCGGCTTTTGAGCCGTCGCTATCGATTTTGTCCAGATAGTCCGGGATGGTATCGCCGTCAGTGTCAAGGGCGTCACTGGGTGAGCCGTTGTGGTTCGGGTCGTTGTTTTCAGCCGCAGAGAGTTTGCCGTCACCATCGTCGTCAGCGTCCAGATAGTCTGGAATGGTGTCGGCATCGGTGTCGTCATTAACAGGTGTGCCACTGTTGTAGTTTTCGTTTTTGGTCAGGACGCCATCACCGTCATCGTCGCTATCGAGTGCGTCCGGTGTGCTGTCTCCGTCGCTATCGACAGGTTTGCTGGGGTCAGCACCAACTTCTGTTTTGTCGGGAACGCCGTCACCGTCGGAGTCCGGGTTGGTCGGGATAGTCCCGGCTTTGGTTTCGTCAGCGTTGGTCAGGCCGTCACCATCAAGGTCGCCGGTAGGGCCGTCCTTGTCGTTCGGGTCGAGGTAGTCAGAGATGCCGTCACCGTCACTGTCCTTGGTGGGGTCAACCGCTTCGGTGGCTGTGGGTTTGCCGTCACCGTCATCATCCAGATCCAGATAGTTAGGTTTGCCGTCGCTGTCGGTGTCAGTCGGGTTGGTGGCAGGGTTGTTGTCAGCGTCGGTGTTGGCGTCTTCCTTGGAAGTCAGGATGCTGTCGCCGTCATCGTCACTGTCCTGAAAGTCTGGTTTGCTGTCCAGATCCAGATCGGGCAGGGTTGATGCCTTGCCGCCATTGTCAGGGTCAAAGGCATCATCTAAGCCATCTTTGTCGGTATCTTGATTTTTCGGGATAATGTCAGCTTTGCCGTCATGGTTGGCGTCATTGCCTTCGATCTTATCGAGTACCCCGTCATTATCGCTGTCGGTATCGCGGCTGTCGGGTGTGCCGTCAGTGTCTGTATCCAGCGTGCCGTTGCCTTCTGCGGTGTCCAGAATGCCGTCATTGTCGTCGTCAATGTCATTGACATCTTTTACGCCATCATTGTCGGAATCTGGGCGGTTGTCGATAGCATCCAGATAGTCGGGGATGCTGTCACCGTCAGTATCGGCAGTGGGAGTTTCGGTTTTGGTCGGGATGCCGTCACCATCATCATCCGCTTCGAGGTAGTTGGGGATGGTGTCACCGTCAGTATCGGCGGTGGGGGTTTCGGTTTTGGTGGGAATGCCGTCGCCGTCATCGTCTGGGTCAAGCGCGTTGATTAAGGCGTCACCATCAGTGTTCAGCGGGGAACTGGCGTTGGGCACTTCTACGCCGTCGCTGATGCCGTCACCGTCAGTGTCTGGGTTGGTGGGGCTAGTGCCGATGGCTTTTTCGATGCCGTCTGCCAATCCGTCATTATCGGAGTCGAGGCTGTCTTTACAGTCTGCTGCCGCACCGTAGTTGCCTAGGTAGTTATTATCGTCTTCGCCAGCCGCTGTCCAACCAATGTTGGTGAACTGGTTGCCGGGGTTGGTTCCCGCCGAGTTGTTGCCACCGGCTATAATCGGTTGGTTGAAGGGGTCTGACAAGTTGTTGATCAGGCTAACCGTCCCGATACAGCCGCCAGTATTGCCAAAGCTGAACACTTCTTTTTCGGTATTAGCTTGCCATGCGAATGCGGTAGTGTCTGTCGGGGTCATGGAGAATGAAATATAGTCAACGGACTGGTCTTCCGTCGGGGCATCGACCCGGGAATTGTTTGACCATGTGATGTCGGCAACATTGTTTGTCAGTTTGGCAATAGTGAATTTAGTGGCGTCTGTTGCATGGGGAACCCGGATGGTGACCTGCCCCGTCATGCTCATGTCCTTGCCTGTGGCTGGGGTGGCATTGGGTTTCATGAAGACGTGGTAACGGGCGTCAGTAGTATCCCAGCGGATACTGTACTCCAGTGTCTGTGCTGCCCAAGCACTGTTGCCTGCCAGCAACAATACTGAGGCGCTCAGGCCGAAAAATTTGCTTAATTTGGGGGAATGCATGGTTGGACTCTCTCGCTTGTTTTTATAATTGGTCGCAGACGTTGTCGCAGGAGCCAGCCATGCCGCTAATCATTGCCAGCAGGGCTGGCTCCTACTTCTTGCTTTTTTATTTTTTGCAGGCGATTGCATCGCCGTAATTACCGACATAATGGTTCTCGTTGACGGAACCCCAACCCAGATTGGTAAACTGGTTGCCGGGGTTGGTATTGGCTGAATTGGGTGCAGCATTGAATGCATCATCGTTCGCCATCAGTGCCACGCCATCTACACAGCCGCCTTCATTCTGGAAGCTGAAAATGACTTTTTCCTTGTCAGCTTCCCAACCGTAGTTACGGGCGCTAGCACCTTGCAGGCCAACGAAAGAGAAAGAGATGTAATCGTGTGCAGCATCTTCTTTCGGTGCATCCACGCGGGAAGCTTCCACCCAGTTGGAGCCTTCAACTGTGCTGGTTAAGCCTGTTGCTTTGAAGTTGCTGTCGTGCGGCACTTTCAGGGTAACTTGCCCCGTCAGGCTGATGTCTGGCTTAGGTGCGACAGAAGGTTTCATGACGACTTGGTAGGTTTTACCGTCTTCTGCCAGTGCGATTTTGTATGAGAGAACTTGTGCAGATGCTACTTCAGCTTTTGTGGTGCTGGCGGTTTTGTCTTTAGCGGCGACGCCACTGGCTGCAACTGCGATAGCAACCGCGCCAGTCAAGGCGATAAGTTGGCGGAAGGACTTGTTAGTTTTCATTCATTGTCTCCTGTTAATTTAGCCCATTGTTATGGTCTTATGATGATAAATGTTTTTGGATGCAAGTTAAGTTTTTACTGATAAGTGGTGAGGCAGGGTGATTGCCATAGCCTCTCCATTTTCAGTGGGTTAGTCGTCTATATCCTCATCTTCACTTTTGGGCATCCTGCCCGATGCGACATAGTTTGTGGCTGAGCTTGTATTACTGGGGTGCAGTAACACGTTGCCGATCAAGAGGTTAATGTCATTGCCGGGGCCGGTGTACAGTGTGGTGCCGTCCATGTTCAGGTCGGAACTGTAGTAACCGAGGAGGCGGAAGTTGCTATTGACCTTGGTATTGCTATGATGCATCAGCACCGTACCCAAGACTACATTGGTATCGTTGCCGGGGCCATTAGCGATCAGGCTATTGTTGTTATTGGCTTCACCTGCCCATAACAATGCGACCTCACCCGTTTCCAAACGCGCGTGTTCACCTTTGACCGCAAAGCTAGGCAGGGTGAAATCCGTTGCTGTGAGGGTGGGGGATAACAAGATGGGGTCTTGGGTCATGACCCCTAAGTGGTTACGGTGGCGCAGGCTCACGTAGTAATTGCCTTCCGGCACATTCGGGATGCGCAAGTGGGCTTCATTGGTCAACGGGTCGGCGACATCGCCATCACGTTGCAATAGGGCGGCTTTGGCAATACTGCGGGCACGCGGGTTTGTAGCGGAACGCAATTCAACCAATACCCAGTCCACAGCCGCGTTATCACCCGTGATGGCTAACACGGCTGGGGTGGTAACGTCTTTATTGCGATATTTGAACGCGGTCATACGGTCGCTGAAGGGCTGCTCCTGCGGGATCAAACCCTGTTCACGCAAGTCATCCCGCATCAAGCCTTCACTGGCAACATAAGCGCCTTGTAAGAAGCCGCGTACATGCACCACCACGGTGGGTACTTCCTTGTCATCCAGATAGTCGGGGATGCCGTCCGCATCCATATCGTAAGCGTCCAGCGGGTTGCCGTCCTTGTTCTTGTCGGCTTTTTCGTCCTTAGTGAGTTTCTTGTCGCCGTCGTCGTCACTGTCCAAGTAGTTGGGTTTGCCATCCCCGTCGGTATCCAAAGCATCATCCGGCTTGCCATCCTTGTTGGCATCCGCAGATTCGTACTTGGTCATGATGCCGTCGCTGTCATCGTCGGTATCCAGCCAGTCGGGTTTGCCGTCGCTATCGGTATCCTTCGGCACACCTGCGTTCTTTTCGTAGGAGTCGAGCAGCCCATCACCGTCATTGTCTTCGTCTACGTCAACCACATTGATGATCACATCCTGCGTGGTGCAAGCACTTTCAGAATCACACGCCTGCACTTGCAGCACATGGGCGTTGTCCTTGTTGGCATCGGCTGGCTTTTCATAGTCTGGTGCGGACTTGAAGGTGATGACGCCGGTCTTGTTGTCGAGGTCGAACAAGGCTACGTCCGCCCCGCCGCTGAAGCTGTAGGTCAGGCCGCTGGCTTCATTGTCCTTGTCGTCCGTGGTCTGCACATCCAGTGCCGTGCCTGTACCATTTTCGCTGAAAGTGGCGGCTGCCGGGGACGAGAATACCGGCGGCATGTTAGGGATACGCCAGTTCACTTCCGCTCCCAGTTTCGGGTAAGCCGCCAGCACGTCGGTAATGCCAGCATGGGCTGAGCCAAACTTGGCATCATCGGTATCTACGGCGTCATCCAGGCCATCCTTGTCGGTATCTGCACCCGTCAGGGTGAGGCCAGCTTCCTTGGTGTCGGTTTCGCCCGTCCCGTCGCTGTTGGTGTCGAGGTAATCTGGGTTGTCAGTACCCTCGGTGTTGACGGGAACCAATCCGGCTCCGTAGGCATCATCCATGCCGTTTTTGTCCGCATCCACACCCGACGGGGCTTTGAAGCCAGCGGTGGTTTGTGCCTCAATAGTGTCGGGGATACCGTCGCCGTCGGAATCGAGGTCAACCTGGTTGGGGATGCCATCCGCATCAGGGTCGGCAGTGCCTTCGGTGGCGTTGGGGATGCCGTCGCCGTCGAGATCAAGGTCGGAGACGTTGGGAATGCCATCGAGGTCAGTATCTTCCTGCACCGTTATGGTAAAGGTTTTCTTCGCCGTCATGCCTTCTTCGTCAGTCGCGGTAATATCGACCACGTAGGTGTTATTACCATCAGCATCTGCCGGGGCGCTAAACACCGGGGGAGCCTTGAACGTCAATACGCCACTGCTTACGTCAAAGTTGAACTGGGCGGCATCTGCCCCGGCAATGCTGTAGGGCAAGCCGCTACCTTCGTTGTTGGTGTCATCTGTGGCGGCGACATCTAGCACGGTTATGTTGGTGTGTTCGACGTAGTTGATGGCGCTTGCATTCGGTATCACTGGCGCTGCATTGACTAACCGCCATGCCACTTGCGCACCGATTTTCGGGTAAGTTGCCAGCACATCGGTAATGCCTGCGTTGGCAGGGCCAAACTTGGCATCATCAGTATCGCTGGCGTCATCCAGTCCATCCTTGTCGGTATCATTGCTTGCCACGGTAAGTTTGGCTTCGCCAGTGTCATTTGCGCCGCTGTTGTCGGTATCGGTATCCAGATAATCTGGGGTATCTGCGCCATCGGTGTTCACGGGAGTCAGGCCAGCGCCATAGGCGGTGTCCATGCCATTTGCGCCTACCGTGCCGGAAGGGGCTTGGTAACCGGCGGTGGTTTGCGCCTCAATGTTGTCAGGGATGCCGTCGCCGTCAGAGTCCAAATCCCACTGGTTCTGGATGCCGTCACTGTCGCTGTCAGTTGTGCCTTCCACGCTGTTGAGGATGCCGTCACCGTCTACGTCGAGGTCGTTTTTGTCGCCTACCCCGTCATGGTCGGTATCTTTCAGCACGGTAATGGTCAGCAGTTTTTTGGTGACAACGCCTTCCACGTCCGTGACTGCTACTTCTACCAGATAGGTGTTATTGGCATCCTTGTCGGTGGGGGCAGTAAAGCTGGGGGTTGCTTTAAAGGTCAACACACCGGTTGTTGGGTCAATGGCAAACAGTGCCATGTCATCCCCGCCCGTCATGCTGTACACCAGCTTGTCGCCTTCGGTATTGGTGTCATCGGTTGCTGCAAGGTCAACGGCTGGGGCGGTGGTTTTTTCCACGTAATCCAACGCGGCAGGGTTCGGGATGACCGGTGCTGCATTCACCAAACGCCAGTACACATTCGTGCTGTTGTCGGGGTAAGTTGCCAATACATCAGTAATGCCTGCGTTGGCAGAGCCAAAACTTGTATCGTCAGCGTCAATGGCATCATCCAGGCCATCACTGTCGACATCCGCCCCTGCCAAGGTGAGTTTGGCTTCAGCCGTGTCGTTTGCACCACTGTTGTCGGAATCTGTATCGAGGAAATCCGGCAAGGTTTGGGTACCATCACCGTCAGTGTGTGATCCGTCGGTATCTACAGGCGTGAGGCCACCACTGTAGGCTTGGTCGATTCCGCTGTCCGGGTTGATCGTGCCGGAGGGTGGGATATAGCCTGCTGTGTTCTGGGCTTCGACATTATCAGGAATGCCATCGTGGTCGGAGTCGAGATCGAACTTGTCAACGATTCCATCATTGTCGCTATCCCGGCAGTCGATAAAGTCTGCCCCGAAGTTGAAATTGACGTAATGCTCATTGGTTAAGTAATCAAAAGACAAAGAGTCGAATACACCGGTAAATTTCAGTATGGCGTATCCTTCTGTACCTGTAATTCGGGTCGAACTATTCACCACGGTACTGTTAGACCAAATGACTTCAAATGGATATGGAAAATCAATCGGTACGCTGACACCTCCTGAGCCAATGGAAGAAAAGACTAAAGTCGGATCAGTTACCGGTTTATCAAAAGCGATCGTATTGGAGGATGCCAATGAATTCTGGATGGATTTCGTATTGGGTACATGGTACGCGGCAGGATAAACCGCATGATTAAAAATGCCCGCAGTGGTGTTTACCGTCTGAGATGACGTATAGGTAAAACCAATGCCATTAATGTCGCCTGTAGTGGTTTTGCCAGCAGGTGTACCAAATGTTCCCCAGACGAAATTCGTCCCGCACTCTTCGGAACTGGTAATGCCATCGCCGTCAGGGTCACGGTCATACGCATCATCGATGCCATCACCGTCGAGATCCCGATTTTCAATGGTATCGCGGAAGTTGGCTTCGTTATCGTTGTCAGTATCCGGCAAACCAGCAGCCCCCGTGTCCAGCGTGCCGTTCGGGTCAGCGTAAGTCGGGTTTGCCGCCACATTGCCGGATTCAGCTTTGTCATCCGCGCCTTCGTTGTCGGAATCGGTATCCAGATAGTCGGGAGTATCCCTATCATCGGTATTCACCGGGGTTAGACCCGCGCCATAAGCCGTATCCACACCGTTCGCATCCACTGCCCCGGTGGGTGCTTTATAATCGGCGGTTGTTTGCGCTTCGATGTTGTCAGGAATGCCATCATTATCGGAATCGAGATCAAACTTGTTGCTGATCCCATCATTGTCGGTATCCGCGTTGCCTTCCACGCTGTCAGGAATGCCGTCATTGTCACCATCAACATCGCTCAAATCTGCCACGCCATCAGCATCAGTATCTTTAAGGATGTTGATGGTCAGGGTTTGGGTGTCTTCACCGCTGTGACCGTCATCCACTTTGACGCTAAGCTCGTAGCTATTGTCACCGCCTTCCACATACGTCGGCGCTGTTTTGAAGCTGAGTGCGCCGGTGGTGGCGTCAATCTGGAACAGGGCTATATCTGCGCCACCTGACAGACTGTAATTCAAGATGTCGGCGGCATCAGTATCCGTTGCATCCACATTGGTAACAGCAAGGATACCTTCAGGCATTTGTAACGTGCCTGTAGCACCGCCGCCGTTACTGCTGATTACGGGTTGGGCGTTGATGGTGACGGTGAAGTTATCGGTGCTGCTGTTATTTGCGGGATCAGTGGTGGTGGCTTTCAGGGTGTTGCCGCCAATGGGCAGGGCCGTTGCCGGGGTGCAAGTCCAAGCACCACCGCTGGCGGTAGTGGCGCAAATGGTAGTACCGCCGTTGTTGGTGACAGTGACAGCCGTGCCATCGGCGACATCCGTCGTACCAGAGAGCGCCGGGGTGGTGTCGTTGGTCAAGGCAATATCCGTACCGGTAATGGCAGGTAGGGTGGTGTCTACGGTGATGTTGCGTGTGGCCGGGGTTGCTGCATTGCCTGCCGCATCGTTGACATCCGCAGTGATGGTTTGGCTGCTGCCATCCGCCAAAGCCGAAGCATCGGCAGTCGGGACGGTGACACTCCATGCGCCGCTGCTGACCGTTCCTGTATAGGTTTTGCCATTGAGTGTGACGGTGACAGGTCGACCATTTTCAGCATCGGTTGTGCCGGTAATGGCAAAGCCAGCGGTGGCTTCGCTCTGGTTGATGATGTCATCGCTGGTGACCGTATTGATGGCAATGACGGGTGGGATTTCATCCACGTCAGTGACCGTAATCTGGAGGTTTTGCGTATCACTGGCTCCCCCCAGGTCAGTAACGGTCACGGTGATGTCGTAAACGTTGTTGCTACCGGCATCCAGCTTGGTTTCAAAATCGGGTGCTGCCTTGAAGGCAATAGTTCCATCTGCCGCAATGCTGAACAGGCTGGCGTCGGCTCCACTGAGGGCGTAGGTCAGGTTGGTTTCTGCACCGTTTTCAACATCACTGGAGTCGATATTGGTAACGGCGGTATTGCCTTCGGCAATGTTGACGGAGAGTGCCGCGCCACCATTGCTGCTGATAACGGGGGGAGCATTGTCAACCGGGGTAAGTGTCAGCGTGGCAGTGTCATCTTCGTTCGGGAAGGAGCCGCTGTTGAACGGAGTGGAGTCAGGGTCTTCATGCAAGGCAAACAGGATTTCACCCGATGGCTTATAGCTGGCGGCAGTGCCCACATTCAAAGTGAAAGTAATGGATTTGCTGTTGTTGGCAGGAACAGTGCCCACATCCCACACCGCATTGGTGCTGTTGTAACTTGCGCCGCCGTCATGGCTAACGACAGTGACACCAGCAGGCCACTGTAACTGGGTTTGCACCAAGGTCTGAATCCAGTGTGGCTGATTTGTTGTTCACGGTGTAAGTGACGTTGACCGTGCCATTTTTGGTGGGTGTTAGGGTGCTGGCTGTGGAGCTTAATTCCATGTCAATAGGGCGTGGTGTTAGTACTGGTTAGCCATTTGAAGAAAGCACCAGAGTCCCATTGGGCATCGCCTGCATCAGCCAGTGCCAGCTTGACATGATATGTTTCACCAGCAGTGAGCCCAGCCAGGTGATGCGGTTATGGGTTTGGTAAAACCATCCAATTGTGTATTGGCATTATTTCCACCATTGCCATTATCAGTGAAATAGGCAGATTGGTTAGCTTGCAGGGCGCTGGGTAGTTGGGTGCATAGGCTCCGGGGCTGCCTACGTTGACATTATTGACTGTAATGGCATCGGTAGTGTCGGGTATAAATGCCGCATTTTTTTTGCCAAACGTAGGGCCGGAGACAAACAGGCCAAAAGCATCGTTAAAGGTGGTACAAACATATTCAGGGTATTCTTCCGAACCAAAAGACAATACGAAGTTGACTTTGTCCCCAAGAGGAACAATGTCAAATTCAATAATGGCTGGGTCAAACTTTGCACCGGTATCAAACTCAGCAAGTCTGCGTCAGGAGCAGGGTCGGGGGTGTTACCATTAGTCTTGTATGTATATTGCGTGGATTGTTTGGCCCCAGCAACGTTCCATGTTACCGGTGTTCATGAATACCCCATTTTGGATGCCGATAACAGGGCCTGCACCTGCTGACTCTGTACCACCAGAGAATGTACCGTACTGGTCTGGCACACCTTTGGTGATGACAAGATTGCTGATGGAGAGGCCGGGGCCGTCCAGTGATGTGGTAATGTCTGCGGTGGTGGCATTCTGGTTTAAGGCTAAGCCTGCGTGGGCAGGTGTTGAGTACAGGGCAAGTGTTCCTACAAGACCCAGTACCGAGCAGGTACTTAGTTGATGTATCCATGAAGGCACAAAAGTAGAGATCCTCATGCGCTGTTACCCCGTACTGCTGTATTTATTGTAATGTTGTTATTTAGCATTGGTCTGAATGCATGTTCGACTCTTATCATCTATTAGAATTATTATGGGTGACAATAAAAAACAGATTAATGGGTGAGTAAAAACAGGGCGGAAATGGTTCCGCCCCGTTGGTATAGCCGTGGTATTAGTCGTCTATGTCTTCATCCTCACTCTTGTCCAGCCTGCCATGTGCGACATAGTTGGCAGCAAAGGTGGTATTGGCTGGGTGCAACAGCACATTGCCCATCAACAGGTTGATGTCGTTGCCGGGACCGGTGTACAGCGTCGTGCCATCCAGGTTCAGGTCGGAACGGTAATAGCCCTCCAGACGGAAGTTGCTGTTGACCTTGGTGTTACTGTGGTGCATTAACACGTTACCCAATACCACGTTGGTGTCATTGCCGGGACCGCTGGCAATCAGGCTGTTGTTATTGTTGGCCTCGCCTGCCCACAGCAGCGCCACTTCGCCGACTTCCAGCCGGGCATTATCACCATTGACTGCAAAGCTGGTGAGGGTGAAGTCAGTCGCCGTCAGGGTAGGGGACAGGGCAATCGGGTCTTTGGTCATGACCCCTAGATGGTTGCGGTGGCGCAGGCTCACGTAGTAATTGCCCGCTTCCACATTCGGGATCAGCAGCTTGGCTTCGTTGTTCAAGGGGTCAGCCACGTCACCGTCACGTTGGAGCAGGGCCGCTTTTGCCATTGCCCGACCACGCGGGTTGGTGGCGGAACGCAATTCCACCAGCACCCAGTCCATCGGGGCATCCTTGCCGGTCAGGGCGAGGATTTCAGCGGTCGTGGTTTCCTTGTTGCGGTACTTGAAGGCAGTCATGCGGTCGCTGTAAGGCTGGGCCAATGGAATCAAGCCTTTCTCACGCAAGTCGTCACGCATCAAGCCTTCCGCTCGGGACATAAGCGCCTTGCAGGAAACCACGCACATGCAGCACCACGGTGGGTACTTCCTTGTCATCCAGATAGTCGGGGATGCCGTCCGCATCCATATCGTAAGCGTCCAGCGGGTTGCCGTCCTTGTTCTTGTCGGCTTTTTCGTCCTTGGTCAGCTTCTTGTCGCCGTCATCGTCGGTGTCCAGATAGTTGGGCTTGCTGTCGCCATCGGTGTCGAGTGCATCATCGGGTGTCTGGTTGCCGTTGGTATCGGGCTTTTCGTACTTGGTCATGATGCCGTCGCCATCATCGTCGGTATCCAGCCAGTCGGGTTTGCCGTCGCCATCGGTATCCTTCGGCACACCTGCGTTTTTCTCGTAGGAGTCGAGCAAACCATCGCCGTCGTTGTCTTCATCCACGTCAATCACGTTGATGATCACATCCTGCGTGGTGCAAGCACTTTCAGAATCACACGCTTGCACTTGCAGCACATGGGCGTTGTCCTTGTTGGCATCGGCTGGCTTTTCATAGTCTGGTGCGGGCTTGAAGGTGATGACGCCGGTCTTGCTGTCGAGGTCGAACAAGGCTACGTCCGCCCCGCCGCTGAAGCTGTAGGTCAGGCCGCTGGCTTCATTGTCCTTGTCGTCCGTGGTCTGCACATCCAGTGCCGTGCCTGTACCATTTTCGCTGAAAGTGGCGGCTGCCGGGGACGAGAATACCGGCGGCATGTTAGGGATACGCCAGTTCACTTCCGCGCCCAGTTTCGGGTAAGCTGCCAGCACGTCGGTAATGCCAGCATTGGCAGAACCAAAGTTGGTGTCATCGGTATCTACCGCGTCATCTAGGCCATCTTTGTCCATATCTGCACCGGCAAGGGTTAAACCTGCTTCCTTAGTATCGGTTTCACCCGTGCCATCGCTGTTGGTGTCGAGGTAATCCGGGTTGTCAGTACTCTCGGTGTTGACGGGAACCAAGCCGGCACCGTAGGCATCATCCATGCCGTTTTTGTCCGCATCCACACCCGATGGGGCTTTGAAGCCAGCGGTGGTTTGCGCTTCGATGTTGTCGGGAATGCCGTCGCCATCGGAGTCAAGGTCAAGCTGGTTGGGGATGCCATCCGCATCAGGGTCGGCAGTGCCTTCGGTGGCGTTGGGGATGCCGTCGCCGTCGAGATCCGCGTCATTCTTATCGCCGATGCCGTCGCGGTCAGTGTCCAGCAGCACGGTAATGGTCAGCAGTTTCTTGGTGACAACACTTTCCGCATCAGTGACGGCGACTTCCACCAGATAGGTGTTGTTGGCATCCACGTCGGTTGGGGTGGCAAACACTGGTGGTGTTTTGAATGTCAACTTGCCGTCGCTGGCTGAAAGGTTGAACTTGGCTGCATCTGCTCCCACCCGTGAGGCTGTAGGCCAGGCCGCTGCCCTCGTTGCTGGTGTCATCGGTTGCCGCAATATCGACTACCGGGGCGGAAGTTTTTTCTACATAGTCGATTGCCGCAGCAGTGGGGATAACGGGGGCTGCGTTGACCAGACGCCAGAACACATCGGCGCTATTGTCAGGGTAAGTGGTCAGGAGGGAAGTAATGTCTGCATTGACGGGGCCGAATGCTGCGTTATTGGTATCCACGCCATCATCCAGACCGTCCTTGTCGGTATCTTTTGCCATCAGGCTTACGCCTGCTTCCAGCGTATCGTTTGCACCGTTGTTGTCGGAATCCGTATCCAGATAGTCAGGGTTATCAGTAGCGTCGGTATTGACGGGAACCAATCCGGCTCCATAGGCGTCGTCCAGACCATTACTGTCAGCATCTGTACCGGAAGGCGGTGTATAGCCTGCGGTGGCTTGCGCTTCGATATTGTCAGGAATGCCGTCGTTGTCGGAGTCCAGATCAACATAGTCTTTCACACCATCGTTGTCGGTATCCCTTGTGGCAAAAAAGTCCGCGCCGAATGCAAAGTTGGCGTAGACCTCCGCTTGCGTGTACTGGAAGGTGATACTGCTGTAGGTTCCCTTGACCCGGACAACGGCATAGCCTTCCGTGCCAGTAATCTGGGTAGGGCTGTTGACTGTAATGCCTTGGGAGAACAAGACTTCAACAGGTTGACCAAACACAATCGGTACTGCGTTGCCAGGGTTGCCAACGGAGGAGAACACCAATACCGGGTTAGGGATAGGAGTGTCGAAGCTCAAGGTATTGTTGGTTACCTGAGTGTTCTGAATGGTCGGATTAACGTTTGGTACGTTGTATTGCGCCGGGAAAGTACCGTGGCTGTACATGCCGCTAGTGGTGGTAACGGGTGATGAAGATGTATACGTGAAACCAACGCCGTTGATTGAGCCAATGGCATTGTTGCCCGCAATGCTGGAGTAGGTCGCATAGTGGAATGAGGAAACCATGCCTTCAGCCGTATCCGGGATGCCATCGTTGTCATCATCAAGGTCTGACTCATCCAGTATCCCATCACCGTCAGTGTCTTTGACGATTGTCACCGTGATGGTTTGTTTAGTCGTCGCACCCAGTTGGTCTGTTACTGAAATTTCTACGCTGTAAACATTGTCTTTATTGGAATCCTGCGGGTTAGCAATGTCAGGTACTGCCTTGAAGGTCAGTTCCCCAGTGGCACTGATGCTGAACAAGTCTTTGTCAGCGCCGCCAGAAAGGGTGTAAACCAAGCCAGTGCCATCACTCATTTCCATGTCGGCATCATCGGTACTTTGCACGTCAATCACCGCGCCCGTTCCACGCGAGAAGAAGTTGAAAGTATCCGCAGTGGTAATGACGGGGAGAGGGTTACATCCCGCGACTTCGGTCGATACACTCAAGCCCGGCGTGATGTTGGTACGCACGGTATTTTTCATCAGCTTGGACGTTGGCGAACAACTTGCGGTTGAGGTGTAACAGAACTGCGGTGGCGCGTCGGATTTGAAGGTCATCGCCACTTTCGGCGGTACGCCATCATTCCATGCGGTCTTGCCGACAGGTCTGCCGGATGAACTCAAGGTCAGTTCCGTATGCGTAACTGGTATGGTTGAAAGGTCTACCTCACCTGAGCTGCCCACCATTTCGACGGGGCCTTTCAGCACTTCGCCCGTCGCGGCATCCAGTACCTTCACTTTCAGGGAGGTAAACTCTGCCCCGCTGCTCAGGTTGGTGTCGAAGAATTTCACCTTTTCCCACGCTAAACTTGGGTCTGCCGTGCCGTCGCAGCGGAATTTTTCCAGGGGAACAGTCAGTTTGCCGGTGGAACGGATACACGGGGTTGCGCCAGTGTCAGGATCCCACGACATCAGTTGCCCTGCATCGCCGAAGGAGTATACGCACGCGCCATCGGTATTGACCCCATAAGCTGCTGCCGCAGTGCTGGTTGTCATGCCACTGGCAAAACTACTGCCAGTACAGGCTGCTTGAGTTGCCCAGTCAAAGCAACTCAGGTAGTTCGTTGCGATAGTTGGCGAAAAATACCCGCGTATCCACATAGGTTTCCACCATGCCGCTCAAGCCGGGGGAGCCTTGGTGTGTGCTTTGCATGGGGACATCCGTCGGGTGGGTTCCATCAAAGTCATAACAGGTGGCGTCGGTGTTTGCGCCTGCCACACAGATGCCGGTGACTTTCTCGGCACTGTCCATGCGCCGGAACAGGTCGTAACGGGTAGCGGGAACAGTGATGGGTGCACCGACCCAATCGGCACACACGGCATTGGTGGTGGTGTCAAAGCAGGACATTTTGTTCTGGTAGTTGACTACATACAGACGTTTGTTCCATGCCAGAATATCCGAACCTTCTGAACCCCAATTGACATTACTGCCCGGTGGAAGAGCCGAGATTAACGGGGGTGAAACCTTGGCATTGGGCAAGGCCGTTGTTAGGGTCATAGCAGTCCATTTTGCCGCCACTGGTCAGGACATACAATTTGCCATCCACCACCGTTGGGCCACCTTTGTAAGCGCCATCCGCTACAACAGGGCTGGTTCCGCAGGCGGTATTGCTTTCTGCATCCCAGCAGTAGATTTTGCCTTGTTGCCCGTAACCGCCGCCCGTGGAGTCGTCGCCGATGTACAGCTTGTTGCCAATGCCAACGACCACGGGGTCAAGGCCAGTGGCGATACCGGGTTGTTTGGGGTAGCCTGCGCAGATGCTTTCGGTTTTGGTGTCGTAACACCACAGGTTCGGGTTGCCTTGGTGGTGGTTGATCCCCATGATGCGCCCGTTATCGAGCATACCGGGGTTGAAACCATCGCCGCCGCCTGCCAAGTTGACAGGCCCGGACATTGGCAGGGACATTTCACGCCCAACCCCTTTGCCTGTCGGTACAACAAACGGGTTGCTCAGGATCATGGCATTCACGCCGGAAGCCGGTTGCGAACTGCTGAAACTTGCACCGCTGTCTTTGGAATACTGCGCCGTCCAACCCGGAGGCATTTGCAGCTAGCCGGAAACCAGCGTATGCCCGTTTTCCATCCGGTCTGTCAGGATGACGTTTTCCATGATGTTGGCGCGGTTGTTGGCGTGGGTGATGATCCAGTCCATCGTGCCGGAACTGCCATCCGCTGCCGCACCGGAGACAACCCCGGTTTTGGTGAGTGATTCTTCAGCTTTTGCGACAACCCCAGAAAGGGCGACAGGAAGCGTCGGTGTCGTTGCATCATTGCTGGCGACATCAAGCTTAGCCGCTTTAGTGCCAAGGGTTGAACCAGTGAAGGTAAGGTCTACCGTACAGCTTTGATTGGCTGGCAATACCGTGGTAGTGGTACAAGTGCCGCCCGTTTTCGTAAACAAGGCGTTGTCTGTGCCGCTAATGGAAAGCCCTGACAATTTAAGGTCAGCACTGCTGTCAGCCGGTGCTAATAGCATTCCGCCAGAGGCATAGCCAGTGACATCAACAGCATGAGGCGTGTAAACACCTGTCGCCGAATCATAAAGAGCAGAATTTGTCGTTGTCCCATTCCCTAGCAAACCTGACTGACCAAGCCCCCAACACTGTAATGCCCCGGTATCCAGTTGGGCGCAGTCGGTATGAATCCCTGCGTCGATGGCGACCACTTTGCTAGTAAACCCTGTTACAGTGGAGAGATTGGACGTTGTCCAATCTTGATGCGTTCCCCAGCATTTCACTTCGTCAGTATTGGTCAGGGCGCAAGTGTGCGCGTTTCCGCCAGTTATTTGCACTACGTTATTGAGTCCAGCAGCGACCACGGGGGTGGTTCGGGCTGTGGCTGTTCCATCACCCAGTTGTTTATAGGTATTATCACCCCAGCATTGAACGGTTTCATCACTGAGTAACGCACAAGTATGACTATCACCCGCCGCCACTTGTTTCACTCCAGTGATACCCGTAACCAGGGCAGGTCTTGTGTCATTTTGCGCATTACCATTGCCGAGCAGGTTCGTTTGAACCCCAACATTTGACCGTGTGATCACTGAGTAACGCACAGGTGTGACTCCTGCCCGCCGTAATATCGAGAACGCCGATACTCAAGCCCAATACGTTAACGGGATAGTTTCTATTGAATTTTGTCCCATCACCGAGTTCACCAAGCCCATTCTCTCCCATGCACTTGACACCCCCCGTCTTCATCAAGGCGCACTCGAAACCTAGACCAACCGCTACTTTCACCACATCATTGGAGAAACCCGGAACATCAATTGCACCGTTTTCTGTCAGATTAGAACTACCCATCTGCCCTTGTGCGTTCCATCCCCAACACTTCATGCCACCCGTACTGGTGACACCGCAAGCATGGCTATACCCCATCGAAAGCTGTACCAGTGATAATGGCGCTCCGGTGGAGGTAACGGCTGGATAAGGGGTTGTCTGTGGGCGGGCTTCATTACCATCTGCACTGAGTTTGCCGCGTGCGCCATTATCACCCCAGCATTTGACGGCGTTATTTGCCTCTATGGCACAGGCCACGTATCCGATCCCCACGTCGAAGTTGGGTGCTTGTACGCCGCCAGCACTGGCTACATTCGATACGGTAACTGTTTTGGAGGTGTTGCCACCTAAGGCAATAGAGCCAAAATCGGTAGGGTTAGCGATAGCAGATATTTGCGGCGAAGCAGATGTTCCTGAACCCCATAAATCCCCTAATTTTCCGATGACACCAGACAGTGTAACGGGGAGTACGGGGATTTTGGCATCATTGCTGGCTATTTCCAGCTTGGCTGCTTTAGTACCCTTTGCTGAGCCAGTCAGGGTGATGTCCAGTGTACAGCTTTGATTGTGTGACAATACGGTGGTGGAAGTACACGTTCCGCCTGTTTTTGTAAACAAGGTGCTGTCTGTTCCGGTAATAGAAATCCCGGATAAGGTAATGTCCGTATTGCTTTGGGGGAGTAATGTTCCACCCGCTTCATAGCCAGTGACATTGACAGGTGTAGCGGAGTTTGTGAGTGTGCCATTGCCTAGCAACCCCTTAGGATTACTACCCCAACATTGTAATGCACCGGTATCCAGTTGGGCGCAGTTAACATGAACCCCCGCATCAATGGCAACAACCTTACTGGCAAATCCTGTTACCGCTGTCGGTGCGGCAATGGCTGCTCCAGTGAGTGGATTTCGTCCCCAGCACGTCACGTCGCCAGCATCGGTCAGTGCGCAGGTATGGCTGTTGCCGCCCGTTAGTTGCGTAGCACCGCTGAGTCCGGCAACGGTTACGGGTGTGGTTCGGTCTGTGGATGTCCCATCGCCGAGTTTTTTAAAGGCATTCTCACCCCAGCATTTGGCGGTTCCATCCTGCAATACTGCGCAGGAATGCGCAGATCCGGTCGTAATTTGAGTTGCTCCGGTGATGCCGGTAACCTGAGCAGGTCTTTTGTCATTTGCCGCGTTGCCGTTGCCAAGCAGGGCATTTGAACCCCAGCATTTAACGGTTCTGTCAGTAAGTAACGCACAGGTGTGGTCATTCCCAGCAGAAATATCCAGCACCCCATTGGTTAGTCCTAATACGTCAACGGGATAGTTTCTATTGGTCGATGTTCCATCGCCGAGTTGGTTAAGTGTATTAAGCCCCATGCACTTGACACCGCCCGTTTCCATCAAGGCACATTCGAAATCTTGCCCAACCGCTACTTTCACCACGCCCTGGAAAAACCGGCGACATCAATTGCACCGTTAGACGCATTATAGATGCTTCCCCCTGCGCCCCGCGCACTGACATAGCCCCAGCACTTCATCGCACCCGCACTGGTGACACCGCAGCCATGCGCATACGCCATCGATACCTGCACCAGCGTTAACGGCGTCACCGGTGGAGGTGATCGCGGGATAAGGGGTTTTCTGTGGGCGGGCTTCCTTACCATCCGCACTGAGTTTGCCAGCCGCGCCATTATCACCCCAACATTTGACCGTGTTATCCGCTGATATGGCACAGGCCACGTATCCCTCCCCCGTGTCGAAGTTGGGTATCTTGGGGGCATAATTTAAGACCTGAACGGTTCTGGAGTCAGTGCCACCTAATTCTACGGTACTGTAATCCGTGGGATCATTGGTAGCAGAGAGGTGTGCAAATGCCGAGAACGGCAACAATGCTGTTATAAACAGCATCAGAATGGATAAAGCAAGTCTGCTGTGTAGCCCCAGCCGCCCGTTGAACGAACCTGTCATGCGGAAACCCCCGGTTGTCTCGGTTATTGTTGTGTGATTGACCGAAATTTTATTGTTTAGTCAGCAAGTAATATTTATAAGTTACGTTAATGATTACTCAAAATCTATCCAAGCGGCAAGGTTTTGTGGATGAGTGGTAAGACAGGTGATTGGTCAAGGTTATGCGTAGCCAAGGCAGTGCGATAGGTGCTTGTGCTATCCTTACTCCAAGCACCTAATGAGTTTTTGCCATGTTGCAACGCCTGCCTGTCGGTATCCAAACCCTGCCGGAAATCATCAACGGCAATTACCTGTATGTGGATAAGACCCAAGCGATTCACCGCCTCATCACGTCGGGTAAATATTTTTTCCTTGCCCGCCCGCGCCGCTTCGGCAAGTCGCTGACGCTTTCCACCATCAAGGAAATTTACCAAGGCAACCGGGCGTTGTTCCAAGGCTTGTGGGTCGAACAGAATTGGGATTGGGAAAAAACGAATCCGGTCATCCATATTTCATTCTCCAGCATCGGCTACAAGCATCTTGGTCTGGAGGAGGCTATCCGCCGCGAGTTGATGGGTATTGCTGATGCGTGGGGTATTCGCTTTGCCTACACGGATAGCATTGCTTTGATGCTTGCCGAACTGATGGAAAAACTCACCCGCCAGCACGCCAAAGTGGTGCTGCTGATCGACGAATACGACAAGCCGCTGATCGACTATCTGGACGATGTGCCACAAGCGAAGGAAAACCAACAGACCCTCAAAGCCTTTTACTCGGTGATCAAAGACAGCGACCCCTATATCGAATTGTTTCTGCTGACGGGTATCTCGAAATTCAGCAAAGTGTCATTGTTCTCGGATTTGAATAACCTGTACGACATGACCTTTGACCGCAATACAGGCGATTTGCTGGGTTACACCCAAACAGAGCTTGAACAGTATTTCACACCGTATATGCCTGCGGCGGAAGCCCATCTCAAACTCGACCGGACGGCGCTATTGGCGCAATTACGCGAATATTACAATGGCTATACGTGGGATGGAGTAACGCGGATTTATAACCCTTTCTCGATCCTGAGCTTTTTTCAAAGCCTTGGAATTCCGCAATTTCTGGTTTGAAACCGGCACGCCAACCTTCCTGCTGAAGTTGTTACGGCGTGATCATTTGTACCAAATTGATGACCTAGAGGTTCATGAAGTGGCATGTGCAAGCTACGATATTGAGCGTTTGCAAGCTACACCGATTTTGTTCCAGACCGGCTACCTGACAATCAAAAGTAAGGATGAGTTTGGTATTTATACATTGGCTTGCCCGAACCAAGAAGTGCTCTCCTCTATGTGCTTGTTGGGCATCAACTTCAGCAGCGAGAGCAAGACGGTGGATGACTGGAAACTGGAAGAGTACGTCCCATAAAAAATGGCCTGAATCTTGCGACTCAAGCCATTGGTTTTCAACATCAAGTGTTGGTAGCAACAACCGTTACTTCGGAATTGCCCCCAGCATGCATGTAGTTAGCTGCCATCAAGCTATTGCCCGGATGCAGCAACACATTCCCCAGCAACAGGTTAATGTCGTTACTAGGGCCTGAATAGAGGCTGATGCCATCCAAGTTCAGGTCGGTGCGTAGTAACCTTTCAAGCGGAAGTTGCTGTTGGTCAACAAGTTGGTCGGGTGCATCAACACCGTACCCAGCACCACATTGGTGTCGTTGCCGGGGCCGTTGGCGATCACGCTGTCGCTGTTGTTGGCTTCACCTGCCCACAGCATGGCAACATCCGTTACCCAGAAGCGGGCATTGCTGCCCATCACGGTTTGGGTAGTCAGGCCGAAGTCGACAACGCTCAAGGTGGGTGACAGCAGTACCGCATCCTGGTGGTCACACCCAAGTGGTTACGGTGACGCAGGCTCACGTAATACTGACCTTCCACCACGTTCGGGATCAGCAGCTTGGCCTCGTTGGTTAACGGGTCAGCCACATCACCGTCGCGTTGCAGGATGGCAGCAGCGCGGGCAACCACGGTTTTCGGGGCGGTTTTGCTACGCAATTCCACCACTACCCAGTCGACCGGGGCATTGTCGTCAGCAATAGCCAGCACCGCCGGAGCAACCGTTTCCGTACCCGCGTAACCCAGTGAGGTGGTCTGCATCGGTGTACGGCTGTACGCTTGGAATCAGTCCTAGCTTGCGCAAGTCATCGCGCATCAAACCGTCTGCCGTGTTGTACGCACCTTGCAGGAAACCGCGCACATGCAGTACGACGGTGGGGACTTCTGCCGGGTCAAGGTAACTGGGAATGCCATCCGCGTCTGCGTCATACGCATCGGTGGGGTTGCCATCCTTGTTCTTGTCCGCTTTTTCGTCGGCGGTCAGCTTGCTGTCACCATCGTCATCGCTGTCGAGGTAGTTAGGCTTGCTGTCGGTGTCGGTATCGAGCGCATCCGCAGGGTTGCCGTCAGCATTCGCGTCCGGTTTCTCGTACTTGGTGAGGATGCCGTCGTTATCGTCATCCACGTCCAGCCAGTTGAACTTGCCGTCGCCGTCGGTATCGGTGGCATCGGTTGGATTGCCGTTGCCGTCCTTGTCCGCCAGTTCGTACTGGGTCAGCACGCCGTCACCGTCATCGTCGGTATCCAGCCAATCGGCAATGCCATCCTTGTCGGTGTCACGCTGGTCAGCCGGGTTGCCGTCGCTGTTCGGGTCAGCCTGTTCGTACTCGGTCAACAAGCCGTCGTTGTCGTCGTCTTCATCCAGATAGTCGAGGATGCCGTCTTTGTCGGAATCGCGTTTGCCAGCCGGGTCTTCGTACTTGGTCAGTACGCCGTCACCGTCGTCATCGTTATCCAGGTAGTCGGGCAACAAGTCGCCGTCGGTGTTGCGGGCATCGTCTGGGTTCAGGTCGCCGTTGGCATCCGGTGCTTCGTCTTTGGTGAGGATGCCATCGTTGTCATCGTCGGTGTCGAACGCATCGGCTGTGCCATCACCGTCGGTATCCGCTGGTGTGGCAGGGTCAGCACCGACTTCCGTGCCGTCGTTCACGCCGTCAGCCGTCGGTGTCTTTGTTCAACGGGTCGGTTTTGGACTTCAACACTTCATCGCTGTCGCTTAAGCCGTCACCGTCGGTGTCGGTTTTCAGCGGGTCAGTTTTGAGGGTGTTAACTTCTTCACCGTCTTTCAGGCCATCGCCGTCGGTATCCGGGTTCCAGCGGTCAGTGCCCAGTTCCGCTTCTTTGGAATCCATCAAGCCGTCGTTGTCGTTGTCTTCATCCACGTCCAGTACGTTGATGACGATGGTTTGTTCGCTGCAGCCGCCTTCGGAATCGCAGGCTTTCACGGTCAGGATGTAAGAGTTGTCCTTGATACTGGCTTGTCGATCGGCTTTTCGTAGTCAGGCACGAGCTTGAACTTGATGTCGCCGGTTTTCGCGTCAATGGTGAAACGTGCATCGTCATCCAGAACCAACAATGCTGTAACCAATGCCAGAAGCGGCTTCGGTGTTCTTGTCGTCGGTGATTTCCACGTTCAGCACCACGGCGGTACTGTTTTCGTCGAAGGTCGCCGCCGCTGGGGAGGTGAATTCCGGCGGGGTATTCGGTACACGCCAGTTCACTTCTGCGCCGGTTTTCGGGTAAGCCGCCAGCACATCGGTGATGCCTGCGTTGGCAGGGCCAAAGCTGGTGTCATCGGTGTCGATGGTGTCATCCAGACCGTCTTTATCCGCATCCACTTCGACAGTACGGGAACGTCGGATTCGGTGTTGTCATCGCCGCCGGTATTTTCGGAGTCGATGTCGAGGTAGTCTGGTTTGCCATCACTTTCAGTATCGACTGGGGTCAAGACCCGCGCCGTAAGCATCATCCACGCCGTTCTTATCCGCATCCACACCGGATGGGGCTTTGAAACCAGCGGTGGTTTGCGCTTCGATATTGTCGGGAATGCCGTCGCCGTCAGAGTCCAAATCCCACTGGTTTTGAATGCCGTCACCGTCGGTGTCGGCGGTGCCTTCCACGCTGTTGAGGATGCCGTCACCGTCTACGTCGAGGTCGTTTTTGTCGCCTACGCCGTCATGGTCGGTGTCTTTCAGCACGGTAATGGTCAGCAGTTTTTTGGTGACAACGCCTTCCACGTCCGTTGCCGCCACTTCCACCAGATAGGTGTTGTTGGCATCTTTGTCGGTGGGGGTGGCAAAGCTGGGGGTTGCTTTGAAGGTCAGCACGCCGGTGGCGGGGTCAATGGCAAACAGTGCCATGTCATCGCCGCCGGTCATGCTGTACACCAGCTTGTCGCCTTCGGTGTCGGTGTCGTCGGTCGCAGCAAGGTCAACCGCTGGAGCAGTGGTTTTTTCCACGTAGTCGAGCGCCGCAGCGTTCGGGATGACGGGTGCAGCATTCACCAAACGCCAGTACACGTCCGTGCCGTTGTCGGGGTAGGTTGCCAGTACGTCGGTAATGCCAGCGTTGGCAGGGCCGAAACCGGCATCGTTGCTGTCGATGGCATCATCCAGACCGTCTTTGTCCGCATCCGCACCCGCGAGGGTAATGCCTGCTTCGGCGGTATCGTTGCTGCCGCTGTTGTCCGCATCCGTATCCAGATAGTCGGGGGTATCCGCGCCGTCGGTATTGACAGGGGTCAGACCAGCGCCGTAAGCATCATCCAGACCGTTTTTATCCGCATCCACACCAGATGGTGCTTTGAAGCCAGCGGTGGCTTGCGCTTCGATATTGTCGGGGATGCCGTCGCCGTCAGAATCCAGGTCGAACTGGTTTGGCAATGCCGTCGCCATCTGCGTCTGCTGTGCCTTCTACGCTGTTGAGGATGCCATCGTTGTCAGAATCCAGATCGTTTTTGTCACCGATGCTATCGCCATCGGTGTCTTTCAGCACGGTGATGGTCAGCAGTTTCTTGGTGACAACGCCTTCGCTGTCAGTGGCAGCCACTTCCACCAGATAGGTGTTGTTGCCGTCCTTATCGGTTGGGGTGGCAAAGCTGGGAGATGCTTTGAAGGTCAGCACGCCCGTTGCGGTATCGAAAGCAAACAGGGCAGCATCATCCCCGCCCGTTATGCTGTAGATCAGCTTGCCGCCTTCAGTGTCGGTGTCATCGGTCGCCGCAAGATCAACTGCTGGGGCAGTGGTTTTTTCCACGTAGTCAAGTGCGGCTGGGGTTGGGAATGACTGGCGCAGTATTGACTGCCCGCCAGTTTACTTGTGTGCCAATTTTCGGATAAGTTGCCAATACGTCGGTAATGCCTACATTGGCAGAACCAAAATTGGCATCGTCAGCGTCAATCGCGTCATCCAGACCATCGCTGTCGGCATCTGCGTCAGCCAAGGTGAGTTTGGCTTCTGCCGTGTCGTTTGCGCCGCTGTTGTCGGAATCGGTGTCCAGATAATCCGCTGTATCCGTGCCATCGGTATTTACAGGGGTTAGACCTGCGCCGTAGGCAGTATCAACTCCGTTCGCACCCACTGTGCCAGAGGGTGGTGTGTAACCAGCGGTGGTTTGCGCTTCGATATTGTCGGGAATGCCGTCGCCATCGGAATCAAGGTCGATACTGGTTGGCAATGCCGTCACTATCTGTATCCGCTGTGCCTTCTGTTGCATTGGGGATGCCGTCACCGTCAATGTCGTTGTCTTTCGAGTTGCCAATGCCGTCGCCGTCGGTGTCGACTTCAGTGACGGTCATGGCTAAGGTTTGCTTGTCGATCTCGCCTGTAGCATCGGTAACGGTGACGATGACATCATAAACATTGTTCGCGCCAGCATCTTGGGGTGTACCCCAACTCGGTGCGGCTTTGAAGGAAATGATCCCGGTGTTTGGGTCAATATTAAATAATGCAGCGTCTGTGCCGCTAAGTGACCATGTTAGGCCAGCACCTTCGGTTTCACCGTCAGTATCGGTCGCAGCATAATCTACCCCGGTGTTGGTCTTGCCTTCAGGAACGTTAACGGTATACGTGTCGCCGCCGCTGCCAGTGGAAATGACCGGGGCATGGTTGCCGAGTATCCGCCAGTTAACTTCAGAGCCATTCTTGGGGTAAGTGTTCAGAACATCAGTAATGCCTGCGTTGTTAGGGCCATAAATGTTGTCGTCGGAGTCGACACTATCATCTAAGCCATCATTATCCGCGTCGCTTCCCGTTAGCGTAATCCCCGCTTCAATGGTGTCGCTTGTGCCTGCGCCATCGGAGTCTTGGTCAATGTAGTCAGGAATGCTGTCACTGTCGGTATCAACAGGTGTTAAGCCTGTGCCATAAGCCGTGTCCAAGCCTGAGGCGCCGAGTGTGCCAGACGGTGTAATATAGCCAGCGGTGGTTTGGGCTTCGATATTATCGGGAATGCCATCGTTGTCACTGTCCAAATCCAGCTCGTCAACCCGCCCATCGCATCCGAGTCACCGTTTGTGCCGGGTAAGGCATTGGCTTTTTCGATAGAGTTGAGGATGCCATCACCATCAGCATCGCAGTCCACCGGGTCGCGGATAGCATCAAGGTCGAAGTCACCCAAGCCCATATTGCCCGGCAACATGTAGGATTCGTAAGTTTTACCACCAAAAACGGTGATGCCGATTTCGACATTGCTGCTGATGGTGTACATAGCACCCGCATCTACTACAATTTTTGTCCACGACAAATCGGAGTTGGGAACGCTTGTCCAAGTGGGGGCAGTAGCTGGTGCAGCACCGTTGATTTTTAGTTCCCCCGTATTGGCTGTCGGTGAAACGATCAACAAGGTGTTGGCAAAATTGGGTTGCGCTTTGAAAACATGGCGATTGAGCCAAATCTCACGGGAAGGTACGATACCCATCGCAGGGTCAACCTCGGCCGTGCCACTGAATTGTGCGCCAACAGCGTATTGGGCAACCTGGATCTTTTTCCCGTTAGTGGTAAAGCGGTGTACGGTATCATTATTGGTAGCACTGCCTGTCCAAATGCCGCCAGCATCCAGGGTCGCAACCAATGTGCCATCTCTATAGACTTCCGTGCCTGCTTCCGCCGCGATTACCCGCAACATTTGTCCATAGGGTATCGGGGGAACGACATATTCTACCCCCCAGTCTTTTACGGATAGCATTTGTTCTACCAGCGTGTCACACGCAGTGTTGCCGACCGGGACATTCGAGCAGGCCTGAGCCACCCAAAACGGATACGGGTTTGTCGGAAATGACGTGTGACCCAGTGATGTCGTTAGCACCGTTTTCAAAGGAATACACCTGCCCTTCATTCAGGGTGACGTTGGCGGGTGAACCGCCGGGCTTGGTTACTGTCATGCTGGTATTGTCTTGTGAGGCAACGATGACACCACGTGAAGGCCAATCGTGGCGCGAAACCGTTATAACCGATCACATAATATTCGTTACCGAGTGCATTGGTAGGGTAGCCCAGAAAACCATCGGTCGTATAGGTTTGTTCATTGATGATGTAGGCAGAAACATCGTTGTCGCCGGTGATTTTCAAACCGTTGTTGAGAATCACACCATCGCCACTGACCTGAAAGCTGTTTGGTAAGTCTGTTTCAAAGAAGCCGGACGCAGGAATGGTGTAGTTCAATGACCAACTGCCATCTTTGCATGCTTAATGTGCCGGTTGTACCTTCTTTGCCCACCAAGTTAAGGTGGATTGTACCTGCGTCGTCAACGTTGCCCAGTACGCCCAGCCAGAATTGCCGACCGCCAGAGCCGCCAGCACCTTCACAGCTTCCCGCCGCGAAGGCGGGTGATACTGCCAAGGCTAACGTAGCTGATAGGATTAAGGTGGTTAATGCGGATTTCTTTTGCGTTATATTCCGCCGATTGTGCGAATCCTTCATCAGGAAGTCCCCCGGTTAGCGTATTTGTTATTAATTTACTTATTGCCAAAATATTGCTTGCGAGCTACGGGTCTGGTAACGCGCAATGTTACTTATGGATAATCCACAAAATTAATCTTGCTGGCAATGAAAACCAGATTAGTGGGGGCAGGGTGGCTGGAAACGCTCCAAGCATGATGTGCTACAATGCCCGCCTTCAACAGACAATAACGGACGGCGATGGACAGACACACATCGGGGAATGACGAACCACCCAAACAACGCCACTGGCTACGCTGGGTGCTCGAATTCGCTATTATTTTCGCCATTATTTTTGGCTTCCGTGCTTGGCAACATCGCGGGATGCTGGATGGCGAAGCCCCAGACTTTGAACGCACTGCCCTCAGCGGTGAAACTATCCACCTCGACAATTACCGTGGCAAGCCGGTACTCCTGCATTTCTGGGCAAGCTGGTGTCCGATGTGCGAACTGGAGCAGGGCAGCATCACCAAAATAGCCAAAGATTGGAAAGTCATTACGGTTGCCTTCCAGTCCGGTGGTAAGGAAGAAGTGCAGCGTTACATGGAACGTAAAGGCATTACCGATTGGGTCACTATCGTCGATGAAGATGGCTCGCTGACCCAACAGTATGGCATCCGGGCAGTACCGACCAGCTATGTGCTGGATGAGGAAGGCACGATCCAGTTTCCGCGAATCGGGGATTACCACCGGCTGGGGTTTACGGATGCGGTTGTGGTTGGCGGATTTGCTGGTGTGAATTAAAAGGAACCCAACGCCCGCCACAACAACAGCAAGACCCAACCCCACCACCAGCAAACCTGCTACCCGTTTAACCGTCTGGTTGCGGGTAAACTTGGCAAGCTTCGCCGCCGCCGCGCCCATCAGCAGCAGGTTGGGCAATGTCCCCAGCCCAAAGGCCAGCATCAGCAACGCACCTTTGGCGACACTGCCAGCCGATAGCGTCCAAATCAGCACGCTGTAAACCAGCCCACAGGGCAACCAGCCCCAGATGAAACCCAGTGGCAGTGCTTTCGCCGGGGAATCGACTGGCATGAAACGCCGCCCCAACGGCTCGATACGCCGCCACAGCACGCGCCCCGCATTTTCGACTTGCGCCACCCCTGCCCAGATTCCCGCCAGATACAGGCCGAGTGCCACCATGAACAATGCCGCGAAAATTTGCAGGCCATGCCGCAAGCTTTCCAGCCCACCCAGCGACAGGAACGCAGCCCCTAACCCGCCCGCCAGAGCGCCTGCCAAGGTATAACCCCCGATGCGCCCGGTATTATAGGCCAGCAGCATGGGCAGCAAATTGGCGGGATTGTTACGTTGGGCAGCCGGAAGGCTAAAGGTCAGGGCGCTGACAATGCCGCCACACATGCCAAGGCAGTGGACGCCGCCAAGCAACCCGACCAGAAAAGCCGCTAGATAGTTGGAAGAGGCCAGTAAACTCCCATCCATCAGTTAAGGGTCTGCCGCGCCTGATAATGGTCGCCGACAAAGCCGGTGAAGAAGTTTTCCAGCAACGGATGTTCAACCGGTTCGGTCGACTCGTCGGCTTCCAGATTGCGTTCGGCAACATAGGCAACGCGCCCATCTTGGTCGATCAGGACGTGATACCACGGCTCTTCTTTGGTGGGGCTGCCTGCTTCCACGTTTTTCAGGAACCATTCTTCCGTGCCCTTGAAATCAGGGTCAACGTCGAAAATGACGCCACGGTAGTTAAACAGGCGGTGGTGTATGACCTGACCAAGGCCGAAAGAAGCGGTTTTTTCGTCCATCATGGCAATTCCTCGATTCTCTTCATAATGATGTTCTATTAACAATATGCGGCTACTGCCCGCCAATATCAAGATGTCCTAATATCTCGCGGATAGTATCAATACGCCGCCGATGCACTTCTTCCTTGATCTGCACGCCTTGGAACCCGGCTTTGATGACCGCTTGCACATCGACTTGCTGGCAAGCAGCTAACACTTCACGAAACCGGTTTGCTTGCGGATAGGGGCGGTTTTCAAAACCAGTACGCCCTTTGGCATCCGCTTCACACGCCAGCAATAACTGTTCAAAGCGTTCGGGCTTGCGGAAAGCGTCGGTGGCTTCCAATACGTTCAGCAAGGTTTTGGGGCGCAATTCCAAAGCCTTATGAATTCGACCGTGTTGTTCTGCCACATGTTCCGCCAATTCACGGAAACGGGTGGGAATTTTTAGGCGTTCGCATAACTGTGTCGTCAGTTGGCGGCTGACAAGTTCATGCCCGTGATGGCTGGGGAGCATCTCCGCAGGCGTTAGCCCCTTGCCGAGATCGTGGGTGAGGGCGGCGAAACGCACTTCCGGGGCATCACTGAGTTTCACTGCCTGTTGTAACACCAGCAGGGTATGGATGCCGCAATCAATTTCCGGGTGGTATTGCGCCGGTTGCGGCACACCAAACAAGCGGTCGAGTTCGGGGAACAGCACTTGCAATGCGCCACAGTCGCGCAACACCTCGAAAAAGCGTTGCGGGGCAGGTTCCGCCAACGCCCGCACGGTTTCTTGCCACACCCGTTCGGGAACTAGGGCATCGACTTCGCCAGCGGCTACCATGTCGCGCATCAGTTGCTAGGGTTTCTTCTGCCACCCGGAACCCCAGTCGGGCAAAACGGGCGGCAAAACGTGCTACCCGCAGGATGCGTACTGGGTCTTCCGCGAATGCTGCTGAAACATGCCGCAATAGGCGGTTGTGTAAATCAGCTTGCCCGCCGTAAGGGTCGATGAGCTTGCCGCTATCATCTTGCGCCATTGCATTGATGGTCAGGTCGCGGCGGGCAAGGTCTTGTTCCAGCGTGACATCGGCAGCGGCATGGAACTGGAAGCCGTGGTAGCCTTTGGCAGTTTTGCGCTCGGTACGCGCCAAAGCGTATTCCTCACCCGTGTGTGGGTGCAGAAATACCGGGAAATCGCTGCCGACAGGTTTAAAGCCCTGTTGCAGCAAATCAGCCGGGGTTGCACCGGTGATTACCCAGTCGCGGTCTTTGATCGGCAACCCTAACAGTTGGTCGCGGACAGCACCGCCAACGAGATAGGTTATTGGTTTATTCATGTATCAGATTATGGTGTTTCAGTAGCGCGGAAGTATAGCTTATTTATCCTATATTAGTACCTTCTAATTTATTGATAAATAAGGCCAAGATTGACCTAGCGCCTGATTTGTGGTGTTATTCCTATTGGTTTGGAGAGATATTGCTAGAAATGTTTATTCTATAAAACGCAATCCCACATTTATCAATAGTTAGGAGTTCGCGCTAATGGCTCATGTCGTTATTTTGGGTGCCGGTACGGGTGGAATGCCCGCCGCTTATGAAATGAAAGAAATGCTCGGTAAGGGGCACGAAGTCACGGTTATCAATGAACGTGACTATTTCCAGTTTGTGCCCTCGAACCCGTGGGTTGCAGTAGGCTGGCGTACCCGTTCCGACATTACCTTCCCGATTGAAAAATACCTTAACAAGAAAGACATCAAATTCATCGCCGCCCGCTGCGACAAGATTGATGCGGCAGGCAGTACCCTGCATTTGGATAACGGCGAAACCATCAAGTATGACTATTTGGTGATCGCTACCGGCCCGAAACTGTTCTTCCAAGAAGTGGAAGGTGCAGGCCCACACGGTGGTCATACCAACTCGGTCTGTGACGTGACCCATGCTGAAATTGCTTATGCCAATTACCAGAAATTGCTGGAAAAAGGTTCAGGCCACATCATCGTTGGCGCGATGCCGTTTGCAAGCTGCTTTGGCCCTGCTTACGAATTTGCCTTCATCGTCGATGCTGACATGCGCAAGCGTGGGGTGCGTAACAAGTTCAAGATGACTTACGTGTCTTCTGAACCGTACATCGGTCACTTGGGTTTGGGCGGCGTGGGCGACTCCAAAGGGATGCTGGAATCTGAACTGCGTAACCACCACATGCAGTGGATTACCAATGCTAAAACCACCAAGGTTGAAGCAGGCAAGATGTTCGTCACCGAGCTGACCAATAAAGGCGAAGTGGAAAAAGAACACGAACTCGCGTTCGATTTCGCCATGATGCTGCCAGCGTTCAAAGGTGTGGATGCGGTTGCTGCGGTGGAAGGTCTGTGCAACCCACGTGGTTTCGTGATCGTTGACGAATTGCACCGTAACCCGAAATACAAAAACATCTACGCCGCTGGTGTTTGTATCGCCATTCCGCCGGTAGAAGCGACGCCTGTCCCCACAGGCGCACCGAAGACCGGGTATATGATTGAATCGATGGTCACTTCTCTGGTACATAACATAGCTGACGAGTTAGCTGGTAAAGAGCCATCCACCACGGGTACATGGAACGCCATTTGTTTGGCAGACATGGGTGACACGGGTGCGGCTTTCGTTGCACTGCCACAGATCCCGCCACGTAACGTGGCTTGGTTCAAGAAAGGCAAGTGGGTACACATGGCTAAGATCGCGTTCGAGAAATACTTCATCCGTAAGATGAAAAAAGGCAGTTCCGAACCGTTCTACGAAAAGTCCATTTTGAAGATGATGGGTA
Source organism: uncultured Gammaproteobacteria bacterium (assembly GCA_963818325.1). GTDB lineage: Bacteria > Pseudomonadota > Gammaproteobacteria > Thiotrichales > Thiotrichaceae > Thiothrix. The sequence goes on from CAWFRV010000001.1 coordinate 383,632, forward strand.
TTACCCGCATCTAACGGGATTCTGACGAGGAGTCAGGGGCACTTGATGGGAGGCGTGATTGCCTCCCATTTTTATTTGAGGTTCTCATGCAATTACCTAACGATATTCAAACAACCGTTGCGCGGGCATTGGCGGAAGACATTGGCACGGGCGATGTGACTGCTGGGCTGATTCCAGCCGATAAGCAAGCCACCGCGACGGTGATTTGCCGCGAAGACGCTACTTTGTGCGGCGTGGCGTGGTTTAACGAAGTGTTCCGCCAGCTTGACCCAAGCGTGCAAGTGGAATGGCAGTATCAGGATGGCGACCGGGTGGCGGCGAATGCTTTGCTGTGTACTTTGCGGGGCAGTGCGCGTTCTATTTTGAGTGGCGAACGGGCGGCGTTGAATTTCCTGCAAACCTTGTCGGCGACTGCTACGGCGACGCGGCGTTATGTGGATTTGGTGGCGCATACGTCTTGCCGGATTCTGGATACGCGCAAGACCTTGCCCGGTTTGCGTACTGCGCAGAAATACGCGGTGTTGTGCGGTGGTGGCACGAATCACCGCATCGGTTTGTATGACCGGGTGTTGATCAAGGAAAACCACATTATGGCGGCGGGGTCGATTACGGCAGCGATTCAGCAGGCGCGGCAGTTACACCCCGGCATTCTGGTTGAGGTGGAAACCGAAAACTTGCAGGAGTTGGCGGAAGCGACGGCGGCACAAGCGGATATTATTATGTTGGATGAATACGATTTGGCGACGATGCGCGAAGCGGTGCGGGTGACGGCGGGGAAGATTCCGTTGGAGGCGTCCGGTGGGGTTAGCCCGGAAACGATTGCTGCCATTGCTGAAACGGGGGTGGATTTCGTGTCGGTGGGTAGTATTACCAAGCATGTGCGGGCGGTGGATTTGTCGATGCGGTTTCAGGGGTAGGAGAGAAAGAGGGGGATGCTGTTACCGTTGGCGCTTGGTTTTCAGGTATCCAACAATAAACGCATCGTTTAGCGTCCTTCAAAGGCATAAAGCATTTCGTTCGGTAGCGGCTCAAAGAATGTGCTGGATAGCTTGAACTCCCCTTTTGCTAGCCCGATAGGACGCTTGGCGGTCAACGCGGGTGTGAATGCCCGACTGTATTTACTCAGGATGAATTCGACAAAATGCAGGATTTCGCGCTGTGCAGGTTCCGGTAGATGCCGGGTATGTTCGGTGATTTGTTCTACAGTGCCCATGATGTTTTCTCCAAACGGGTATGGTTGCAGTATAGCGCATGGGAAATGCCTTCCCAATTGTGGTTACCGTTCAATCGTGCATTCCTCCGGTTTCATGTCTGTGCCATCGGGGTTGAGGCAGTATTCTTTCAGCAGCCCCGGGCATTTGCTTGTCGGTGATGCCTTGAGTTCTTTGAGGGCATCTACGCGCCATTGGAGTTGGATGCGTGTCCATTCGACACGCGGTTTGATGGATCCGAGGGGGAATGCTCGTTGGTCGAGTTCGTGCGTAGGTTTTTAGGGCTTCGAGTTCTTTGTCTGCGCCGATGCCTTCGATTGCTAGCAGGGCGATGTCGATGGCGTGGAACAAGCCTTGGCGGGTGATGGGGTTGTCGGTTGCCAGCCATTCTTGTTCGAGCTTTTGCAGCAGGGGTACGCCGAGGAAATCGCTGTTGGCGAGGCCACGGGCGGCGGCTTCGCGGACTTTGTGGAGGTTGTGGCCTAGCAGTTTGATGCCTTCGGCTTCGTCCATGTTGGCGATGGCGTAGGCGTATTCGTAGATGAAGGGGGCGGGGTCGGCGAGTTTGTCGGCTTCGTTGTCGGTGGCTGGGGGATCGGCTTGGGTGTCAGTGTTGGGGGCAGCGTCGCGGCGTTCGCGCCAGTCGGCATAAGCTTGATCGAATTCATCCAGTTTGGCTTTTAGTCCGTTCAGCGTCAAGGGCTTTTCTTCCAAACCGGGCTGGTTAATTGGGCGACTGACCTGATTGGATTGTTCTTCCGCTTCGGTTTTATCTTCCTCTGCCAGTTGTGTGACTGCTTCGTTGCGGGTTTCCTGATCGACCAACGACAAGGCTTTTTCCAGCAGGTACTTCTGGGGTTTGGTCAGATTACTGCTGCGTTCTAGGCGGAGTGCTGACATCACAGCGTTGTTGCGGTTATCAGGGCTGTCACTTTCCAGGTTGTGAATCAAGAAACCCAGCAATCCTCCCACTGTTATATGACTTGATAACTCTAAGTCATCGCTAAAAAACCCATTAGAAAGCCAGTAAGATGTCATATTTTCAAATTTTAACCCAGCTAACACGCTGGCGACTTCCTGGCTTACACCGACATACTCATCCTTGCGCAATGCCAACAACAGGTCGGGGACGGCTTCCGTTGCCTTTAACCCAACTAATGCTTCGGTGGCTCTCTGGCGCACAACGGAATCCTCATCCTGGAGCAATGTCAACAGGTCGGGGACGGCTTCCGTTGCCTTTAACCCAGCTAATGCTCCGGCGGCTCTCTGGCGCACAACGGAATCCTCATCCTGGAGCAATGTCAACAGGTCGGAGACGGCTTCCGTTGCCTTTAACCCAGCTAATGCTTCGGCGGCATTGGAGCGCACACTACTGTCCTCATCCTGGAGCAATACCCGCTGGGCGGGGACGGCTTCCGTTGCCTTTAATTCACCTAACACTCCGGCGGCTCTCTGGCGCACATCGGGATCCCCATCCTTGAGCAATGCCCGTAGGTCGGGGATAGCTTCCATTGCCTTTAATTCACCTAACACTCCGGCGGCTCTCTGGCGCACATCGGGATCCCCATCCTTGAGCAATGCCCGTAGGTCGGGGGTGGCTTCCATTGCCTTTAATTCACCTAACACTCCGGCGGCTCTCTGGCGCACATAGGGAACCCCATCCTTGAGCAATGCCCGTAGGTCGGGGGTGGCTTCCATTGCCTTTAATTCACCTAACACTCCGGCGGCGCTGTAGCGCACAAAGGAATCCCTATCCTTGAGCAATGTCAGCAGGTTCGGAACTGCTTCCGTTGCTTGTAACCTGCCTAACATTTCGGCGGCATTGGAGCGCACACTACTGTCTTCATCCTGGAGCAATGCCAGCAGGCCGGGGATAGCTTCCATTGCCTTTAATTCACCTAACACTTTGGCGGCTGTGGAGCTTACACTGGAATTTTCATCCTGGAGCAATGCCAGCAGGCCGGGGATAGCGTCCATTGCCTTTAATTCACCTAACACTTCGGTGGCTGTGGAGCGCACACTGGAATCTTCATCCTTGAGCAATGCCAGCAGGCCGGGGATAGCTTCCATTGCCTTTAATTCACCTAACACTCCGGTGGCTGTGGAGCGCACACTGGAATTTTCATCCTGGAGCAATGCCAGCAGGTCGGGGATAGCTTCCATTGCCTTTAATTCACCTAACACTTCGGTGGCTGTGGAGCGCACATTGGAATCTTCATCCTTGAGCAATGCCAGCAGGTTGGGGACGGCTTCCGTTGCCTTTAACCTAGCTAATGCTTCGGCGGCTGTGTAGCGCACATTGGAATCCTCATCCTTGAGCAATGCCAACAGGTCGGGGACAGCTTCCATTGCCTTTAATTCACCTAACACTCCGGCGGCTCTCTGGCGCACATCGGGATCCCCATCCTTGAGCAATGCCCGTAGGTCGGGGGTGGCTTCCATTGCCTTTAATTCACCTAACACTCCGGCGGCTGTGGAGCGTACATTGGAATCTTCATCCTTAAGCAATGCCCGCTGGGCGGGGATGGGTTCCATTGCCTTTAACCCAACTAATACTTCGGTAGCTGTAGAGCGCACACCGGAATCCTTATCTTTGAGCAACGCCAGCAGGTCAGGAACAGCTTCCATTGCCTTTAATTCACCTAACACTTCGGTGGCTGTGGAGCGCATATTGGAATCTTCATCCTTGAGCAATATCCGCAGGTCGGGGACAGCTTCCATTGCCTTTAATTTACCTAACACTTCGGCGGCTGTGGAGCGCATATTGGAATCTTCATCCTTGAGCAATATCCGCAGGTCGGGGACAGCTCTCCATTGCCTTTAATTCACCTAACACTCCGGCGGCTGTGTAGCGCACATTGGAATCTTCATCCTGGAGCAATGCCAGCAGGCCGGGGACAGCTTCCATTGCCTTTAATTCACCTAACACTTTGGCGGCTGTGTAGCGCACATCGGAATCCTTACTCTTTAGTGAAGAGACAATAAGTTCTCTTTCAAACAAGTTAGGAAAACGAAACAAAATATCCTGCCTTTCCAGTGCAACAAGCTGCTTACGAGCATCCCTTGTCACAATTTGTCTTCCCCATTCCTCTACCCAAAAGTCAGTGTGCTTTGCCTGTTTTTCTGGTGTTATATTCTGTTCATTACGAGCCAATGCAATCCCCCCGTAAGCGTTACCGCATTGGAAGCCGTTTGCTTAATTGCATCACTTGGCGAATCCAGATTTTCATACATAACCTGCACAGCTTCTTTCGTGCTGACATCTGCCAGTTGCTCCAAAGTCTTTTTGGCAAGCTCAATCTGCTGTGGATTGATAGACTTTTCAGCCAAACCCAACCCCATCGGATACTCACCACTAACCGCATAAGCCGTTACCCGCCGATCAACCGGCACATTCCCAATCAAATCCGTCTGCAACACCCCGTAGTCCGCCAATGGACGCTTTTCAAACAGCTTGTCTGGTTCAAGATCGTGGCGCGTAAAATCCGTTTCTGCCAGATAATGTTGTTGACCAAACAAATCCGTGCTGCCCAACTTGCCCTGCCACAGTTCCACCCGGTCAGAAATCCCGGCTTTGGAGCTAAGGCGCAAATGGTATTCGCTGGCATTGATGTAGTAATCCCACCCCGCAAACAACACCGCAGCACTGACGCATAGCCCGCCTGCCATTCTCAGCAGTTTGCGGCTGCGCATCCGGTCTTTCCAGACGGTATTCCAGTCCTCAATACTGCCGGAGAACATATCGTGGTAAAGCTCATACCACATTTCTTCTTCGCGCTGCTGCTTGCGTAAGATGCGCACACCCTCCAGCCTGTCTAGCACCTTGCAGAGCTTGACTTCATTCATCCGCAGCACGTCCGCCAGTGCACGGGCGGTATATGCCACCTTCACCCCGCGATTGCTGACCAGATGGTCAAACGCCTGCGAAGCAATCTGCTTTTCTTCCGCTGAAAACTGCTGCAACACCCCTTCTAAATAATGCTTGAGGATGCCCTTCGCTCTGCCCGCCTTTTCATAGGTAGCCAACCGCAGGACTTTCTCCGGGTCTGCCTTGTTGAGTTCCCACAACTCGCTGCACACAATTTGCAGATAAGGCGGTTCTACCGTCGTGCGCAATTCAGCCACGGCTGAGTTGGGGTTACGGTCAAGTTCCCGGCTCAACAAGTCAGTCAGCAACGTCTCCAGCAAGGCTGGCTCATAACGGTAGCCAAGCTGTTCCACTGGGGTAGCAATCGCCCTGCGTGTCGCCTCCCGCTCCAGCTTTTTCAGCCGGTAAAAGTTCTCGAACAAAATGGTCGGCAATTGGGCTTGAACGCATCCAGTTCCAGCGCGAAATCTTCGCGCATCGACAGCACCAAACTCACCGACATGCGATTGGTCACAATCACCGCCGCAGTTGGTCGATAAAGGTCTGGAAACTTCAGTTGCGCGCTGGTAACGGAAAAACTCCTCAAACTGGTCGAGGATCAGCACCAGTGGGGGCGCACAAACAACCCGCAAAATTCCAGCAATTCCACCAGCGTTCGTCACGAATCTTCATCCTGCCGTATCTTCCGGCAGCAGCTTACCCTCGCCGCAAGGCTTGCAGCTATCGCCGTTCGCACACTGCTGACTGGCTCACTCACCCAGTCGATGTGATACACCACCGACAGGTTTTCTCCAGTCGGCGACTTTCAAACGCGGGATCACCGCCGCCTGCAACAGCGAACTTTTACCCACCCCACTCGCCGCAAACAACAAGGTCAGCCGATTGGTCAGCATCTTGTCGATCAGGATTTCTGCATCCGCATCGCGCCCGAAAAACTTGTCCCGCTCATCCTCATGATAAGGCCGCAAACCGGGATAAGGCGCTTCTGTCGGGGAGGCTGGGGGGGATTTTCTCTTTCCTGCTCATACCCCTACCTCCTCCAAATACTTGTCCAACTCCCGAATATCAATCTGATACTGTTTCACATTGCGGCTTTCCCAATACGCCGCCTCCAGCGGCTCCGCCGTTGCCCCGATCACATAACACGGTTCCTGCGAATTGCGCCGCTTTTCCAGCAAGGCATTGACCAGCAAGCGGTCTTCCCAGTCACGCGGGCGGTAGCCGACAAACAAAAAACCCCGGTTGCGTAACTGCCGCGCCAGATAGCCGGGGATCATCTGGTCAGCATAGCGGGCAAAGCTGAAATAATTGCTTTCGGAAAGTGTCAGCGCATCACGCCGCAGAGTCATCTCATCCCGTTAGTCGTCGGTTTGCCCACACGTCCCGCGAATCTTGTAGATGATGGAATAGCCATTCTCCAGCAAACTTCAGGCGCGAAAGTTCTTCTTCCGGGTAAACCTTGGTCGGCTGGCTGTCATCCGAAAAACTCACCAGCACATGCCCGATGTCGTATTCATCACTACGGCGCACTATTGAGGCTAGTTCCACGAAACGCTTGCCCGCTTCACGAAATACGCTTTCCAGCAAATTGTCATAGGCGGCAGAAATCAGGATTAGCGGGGCTTGCACCTTTGCCAAGTGCCTGATACACAATACCACCTTGTGCATTCGTCCGGCAAACTGGGCGCGTAGGTTTTCCAGCAGTGCAGATTGCCCAAAGTCCGGGCGCAACTGGTAGTATTCGGCAATGGAGGACAGCGTACCGTTGAACTGCTCATAGCCGATTTGCTGGGCAAGTTGCGTACCAAGTGCCGTCTTCCTGTACTCCATCATCGCGCATAAGCAGATAATGCCGGAGCCAAGGAACAGCACCATTTCCCCGCGTTGCACCCGCCCTGCCAGCTTGGCTATGTCGACATTTTGGGTGGCGGTTGGGAAGGTGCGGCAGTCACTGCTTCCCACCAGATGATGAAGGTTTCTGCATCCAGCACGTCGTCCAGAAACAATTCGGCTTGTTCCACCAACAGTCATGTATTCAGCAGTATTGGCAGGTTGCTTGAGGGCGGCGACCAGTTCCTTGAAGATGTTGCGGATGTCTTTAATGCGGGAAGCAGCGTTTGATCAAATCGCTGGTTTGGGTTTGCAGGCTGTCAAGCTGTTCCAGCGCGGCAATTTCCTGTACCGCCATGTTGTTGGCAGGGTCATGCGCTGGATTTCACGCCAGATGCCAATGGCTTCACGGATAGAGCCAATGCGCTTGAGCCGGTTGGCTTCACTGAGCAAGGTTTGTTGTTTGAGGTTGAGCAGTTCGGTTTCGACCCGTTGCAAGGTGGCTTGCGTTTCAGCGATGCCATATTCCAGCCGTAGCTTTTCCTCGGTACGGGTTTCAAGATCGTGCTCGGTTTGCAGGCGTGCAAGTTTGGTCAGCAAGTTGCGCTGGCGTTCTTCAAGTCCGTTCAAGCGTTGTTGGTGCGGGTCATCCGGCATGGGGAAAGCCTTCAGGGTCAGATATTTGTACTTCTTGTATAACAATTTAACCGGAGCTGCAAACCTTTCTTTATTATCCCTTTGCATTCCCCCGCTACCAGCCGTTATCCTGCGGTTAATTCACTGCAAACAGGACTGTAACCATGATGCAAAAATGGCTCGGATTCGCTATCGTACTGGCCTTGCTGGCAGGCTGTGGCAACAAAGGCCCGTTAACCTTGCCCGATCAGTCGCAACCCAAACAGGAACAGGCGAAATAAGGAACACGTCACATGGATCATTTTGAATACCGCAACGGGCAACTCCACGCCGAAAACGTCGCCGTCGCTGACATTGCCCGCGCCCACGGCACACCGTGCTACATCTATTCCCGCGCCACGCTGGAACGCCATTGGCACGCTTTCAACGACGCCTTCGGTGCGCAGCCGCATCTGGTGTGTTACGCGGTCAAAGCCAATTCCAACCTCGCCATCCTCAACCTGTTTGCACGCTTAGGCTCAGGTTTCGACATCGTATCCGGCGGCGAATTGGAGCGGGTATTACGCGCAGGCGGCGACCCCAGCAAAGTGGTATTTTCCGGCTTGGGCAAAAAGGTTCCTGAAATCCGCAAGGCGCTGGAAGTCGGCATCCGTTGCTTCAACATCGAATCCGAAGCCGAACTCGACCGCATTAACGCGGTGGCGGGTGAAATGGGCAAAGTGGCGTCCATCTCCTTGCGCGTCAACCCGGATGTGGATGCGCAAACCCACCCCTACATTTCCACCGGCTTGAAAGAAAACAAGTTTGGGATCGAAATCGGTCGTGCCGAAGCGGTGTATTTGAAAGCCGCAGCCATGCCACACCTGAAAGTGGTCGGTATCGACTGCCACATCGGTTCGCAATTGCTGACGCTGACGCCGTTCATGGATGCGCTGCAACGCTTGCTGGCCTTGGCGGAACGCTTGCAAGCGCAGGGTATCGACATTCACCATCTCGACATTGGCGGCGGTTTGGGCGTGCGTTATCAAGAAGGGCAGGCAGCACCTTCCCCCGCAGATTACATGGCGCAATTGTTCACCGACGAACGTTTGCGTCAGTATGAAATTTTCGTCGAACCGGGCAGGGCGATTGCTGCGAATGCCGGGATTCTGGTCACAGAAGTCGAATTCCTGAAGCTGTCGGAATACAAAAATTTCGCCATCGTGGATGCGGCGATGAATGACCTGATCCGCCCCGCCTTATACAGCGCGTGGCAGGAAATTATTCCGGTTGTGCCGCGCTCGGATGGCGAAACCGCGACTTACGACATCGTAGGCCCGGTGTGCGAAACCAGCGACTTTTTGGGCAAGGAACGTGACCTGAATATTCAGCCGGGTGATTTGCTGGCGGTGCGTTCGTCGGGTGCGTATGGTTTTACCATGTCATCCAATTACAATACCCGCCCGCGTGCGGTGGAAGTGATGGTGGATGGCGCATGCGGTGCATGTGGTGCGCCAACGCGAAACGCTGGATGACTTGTTGCGTGGTGAGAGCTGTATTGCCATAATTGACATCAGGTATAGAAATATCCGCTGCTACCGTCTGGCGGATTTTTTTTGCACTTTACCCTTTTTGGTGCAGGAAAACAGTGTTTGGCAGGTAGGCTAGGCTATCCTTATGAATGAAAACCGTGAGTCAATCCGCAACCGGACGGAGTAGTTTATGCCAGCCCCCATTATCATAATCGAACGCAAGGAAGCCGGTGTCGTGCTTTCCAAGCGCGGCAAGGTGACGGCAAAGAGCAGTGCAGGCGGTGACCCAGAATTCTCAAACGCGGTGACCCGATATACGCGGATGACATGGTGCATACGGTGCGTGGCGCGAATGTGCAACTGAAAATGCACGACCGGAATATCGTGATGCTGCGCGGTGGTTGCGCTTTCCGCGTCAGCCTTTACCACTCGCATGGCAATGACCAAGGCAACGGGCAGCGTTACGAATACGTCGGCGGGGTATTGCGTGAAAGCCGCCGTGAGTCTGTCCAGCTTATGGATTTAGGCATTTAGCATTGCTGAAAACTGTCGGCGGCATTTTGCAGCAGCAGGGTGTAAGTATTGTCATCCAGCGGTAGTTTCATGCCCAAAGGGTCAAGTTCGCCAATGCGTATGTTTGTCCCTTCCACCAGTGTCTTGACCATAGAGGGTGAGAATTGCGGTTCCTGAAACAGGCAAACGGCTTGTTTTTCCTCAATAATCTTGCGGATGTCCTGCACATGGCGTGCCCCCGGTAGCCGGGATACATCCAGCGTCACCGCTCCGGCGAAGTTTAACCCGTAATGCGTATCGAAATGTTGCCATGCGTCGTGGAAGCTCAGGTAAGGTTTGTTGCTGAGTGGCGCAAGCTGTTGGCGGATGTGGGCGTCGGTAGTTTCGAATTTGCTGGATGAGGCGTTCAGCATTGGCAAGGTATTGTGCTTGGTGCGCGGCGTCTGCTTCACCCAAGGCTTGGGCAATTTCCCGGCTCATGGCAATGGCATTTTGCGGGTTCAGCCACAGGTGCAAGTCTTCGCTGTGTTCCGGGTGGGTGGCGTCAGCGGGCAGGTGTCCGTGTGTCTCACGGGAATAGAGGTGTTGGATGCCGTTGGCGTCGGCGAGGGTGATGACCCGGCGGCTGGCTTGACAGGCTTGCCAGCGGTTTGTCGAGAAAGGTTTCCAGCCCGCTACCAATACGGAACACGACCTTGGCACTTTCCAGCGTGCGCATGTCGGATGGTTTGAGGGCGTAATGGTGGGGTGATGCGCCGTCCGGCAAGAGCTGGCGTATTTCCAGCGGGCTGCCGTTGCCCCCGGCAATCGCATACACCAGCGCGTGGATCGGCTTGATGGTGCTGACGATCAGCGGCTTAGTGGGCGGCGCTTGTTGGCAAGATTGCAAAACGGGTACGCACAGCAGCAGGAAAATCGTTAGAATACGGAACATTTTTTTACTCTTTATACGTTGGCAGGGATGTCCACCACACTATTAGCAAAACTGGAAAATATCGGCCTGAGCTTCGGGCAACGGGTGATTTTGCACGATGTCAGCCTCGAAGTGTACCCGGAAAGTGTCCTGACGTTGATCGGGCCGAACGGTGCGGGCAAATCAACCGTGCTGAAAGTGCTGCTGGGTTTGCAAAAACCTGACCGGGGTAGTGTATGGCGTCTGCCCGGTTTACGCATCGGTTATGTGCCGCAAAAATTCCACCTTGACCGTTTGTTGCCCCTGACTGTGGAGCGTTTCATTGGCTTGAACCTGCGGCGTCACGATGCTGGCGCGGTGCGTGACAGTGCGGTGGAAGTGGGGGTGCAAGATTTATTGCCACAAGCGGTGCAGTCGCTTTCCGGTGGGGAATTGCAGCGGGTGTTGTTGGCCCGTGCTTTGCTCAACAAGCCGCAGTTGTTGGTGTTGGATGAGCCGGGGCAGGGGGTAGATGTCACCGGCCTGAGTGAGCTTTACCAGCTTATTAACCGCCTGAAACAGTCGCATGGTTATGGGGTGCTGATGGTGTCACATGACTTGCATCTGGTGATGGCGGCAACTGATCAGGTGTTGTGCCTCAACCAGCATATTTGTTGTTCCGGGCAGCCGGAAGCGGTGTCGCGCCACCCCGAATATTTGCGTCTGTTTGGTGATTTACGCGCCACGGGATTTGCGGTCTATACCCATCACCATGACCATCAGCATGATATGCACGGTTGCATTGTGCCACTAACAGCCGGGGAACAGGAGCATCGGCATGGATGATTTTATCGGGCGGGCATTGCTGGCGGGCTTGGCGGTGGTGCTGATGAGTGGTTTGCTGGGGGTGTTCCTGTTGTGGCGGCGCATGGCGTATTTTGGCGATACCTTGTCGCATTCTGCCCTGCTGGGGGTGGCGCTTGGGCTGATGACCGGCACGAGCATGAACCTGTGGGTCATGCTGGTGTGCGTGGTGGTGGCGCTTGTTGATGCTGTATGTGCAGCATAATCCGGCACTGGGCAGCGATACCTTGCTGAGTATTATTGGCCACAGTGCGCTGGCGTTGGGGACAGTGGCGCTGACATTCCTGCCGAATGTTAGGGTTGATCTCATGGCTTACCTGTTTGGTGATATTCTGGCAGTAACCCGGCTGGATATTGCCCTGACGTGGGGTTTGGCAGTGCTGGTGGTCGGGGTGATGTTGTTGATTTGGCGGCAATTGCTGTCGTTGAGCGTACATGCTGAGTTGGCGCAAGTGGAAGGCGTCAAGGTGTGGCGGGTCAGCGCCGCTTACATGTTGCTGATTGCCTTGATGGTGGCGGTGGCGATGAAAGTGGTCGGGGTGTTGCTGCTGACTGCTTTGCTGATTATCCCGGCGGCAACGGCACGGCGCTTTGCCCGTACCCCTGAGCAGATGGCAGTGTTGGCGGTGGTGGTCGGGGTGGTGGCTTTGTTGGCGGGAATGGGCATTTCGCTGCAATTGGATACCCCAACTGGCCCCAGCATTGTGGTGGCTGCCAGTGTGCTGTTTATTTTGGTGCAATTCACCCCCCAGCGTAGCACCTGAGTGGTGCAGACCCGCCAAAAAGATATATTGTGCATTGCACAATAAGGTGTTACAACTTGGCTGCTAGGGTTTGCCCTAAGTATTTAGTTATTAACCAGTGTGGCCTGTATTCATGGAAATTACCGCTGTCTATCCGGGGACTTTTGACCCGATTACCAAAGGGCATCTTGACCTGATCAAGCGTGCCAGCAAATTGTGTGCGCATGTGGTGGTCGGGGTGGCATCCAACCCGAAAAAGAAGCCGTTGTTTACGTTGGAGGAGCGGGTCGCCATGATCCAGCACGAATTGGCAGAAGAGCAGCTTGATGACCGTGTGACGGTGAAAGGCTTTGAAGGCTTGTTGGTGGATTTTGCCCGTGGACAGAATGCCCGCGTGCTGATCCGGGGGATGCGTGCCGTATCGGATTTCGAGTTTGAATTCCAGTTGGCAAGCATGAACCGCAGCCTTGCGCCAGAGGTGGAGTCGGTGTTTTTAATGCCGGGTGAAAGCTTTTCCTTTATTTCCTCTACACTGGTGAAGGAGGTGGCGGTTCTCAACGGTGATGTCTCGCGGTTTGTCGCTCCCCACGTGCTGGATGCCTTGAAGCAGAAGATTGTTCAGATACGTGCCGAACGCGGCTTGAACTAGCGCAATCTGAGTACTGCTATTTTGATACAGGTTAATGTTATCTTCTGTGACAGCTTGATAAAATGGCGTAAGACAGCAATTTAAGAGGAACTATTTTTATGGCATTGATGATTACCGACGAGTGCATTAACTGTGACGTTTGCGAGCCAGAGTGCCCGAATAACGCCATTTCAGCGGGTGATGAAATTTATGTGATTGACCCGAAGCGTTGCACTGAGTGCGTGGGGCATTACGATGAACCGCAGTGTGTGAGTGTATGCCCGGTGGATTGTATTCCGCATGACCCCGATCATGTGGAGTCCAAGGAACAGCTAGAACTGAAGTATAAAGAGCTGATGGCAGCAGGCTAAGCACTTAGCTTTACCTGATGCAGTGAACGCCCGCTATCGCGGGCGTTTCTATTTGGGCTTATTGTCGGTGGATTTTGCAGCGGTGAATACCATCAGGATATTGCGTTTGGTATCCAGCAGGTGGAGCTGTTCGCGGGTGAGGGCGTACTGGCTGGCTTTTTCTAGTTGCGCAAAAAATTGTTGTTCCAGTTGGTCGCCAGCACCGATGCACGCCATTTTGGTGGAGCCGATGGCGCTGGTGCTGAAAACGCCATCGGTGCTACCGGTGTAGTTGCCAAAGAACTGGTTGCAACCGGCGAACCCGCTTAGGCGGCTGGCGTCGAAGTTGAGGGTGGGGGGGCGCTCAGTATTGATGGCTTGGCTGCCCAGTGTTTTCAGGTTCCATTGTGTCCCTGCCAAGCTGATGGCGTTGGGCGGTGCTGGGGCATCTAAGCTGCACGCGGATACCACGGCAAGAAGCAGTAATACACCAATAATTTGTCCTGCAAATGAAGAAAAGAATGCTTTCATCACTGCATCACTCCCGGTAGTCAGTTGTTATTATTTATAGATGGATAAAACGGCGGAAAGTTGCACTCGCTAAGCGCCTCATGATGCGCGTAGGCGGTGTCAGACGCAAAAAAAGCCGATGAGATGTATGATGACGTTATTTAAGGAGAAAAGTCATGAGCAAGAACCCTAGAGAAACACTGGGGCTATTACTGGAAGAGGCCAAAACCCTGCAATTGGCGACACTGGATGCTGCGGGTGAGCCGTCGATCAGTTATGCGCCGTTTGTGCAGGATGATGCGGGCAATTTCTACATTTTCGTCAGTGGGCTTGCCAGCCATACGCAGGAAATTCTCCACCATCCGCAGGTGGCGGTGCTGGTGATTGCCGATGAGCAGGATGCACGGCAGATTTTTGCCCGTACCCGTGCAACTTACCGCTGTGCGGCGGAAGTGGTGGCGCGGGAAGAGGCGCGGTATGCGCAGATGTTGGATGTGATGGAAGCACGCTTCGGCAACGTGGTTGGGTTGCTGCGGGGGCTGGGGGATTTCGTGCTGTTCCGGCTGACGCCGCAATCCGGGCGCTTTGTGATGGGGTTTGGGCAAGCGTTTGTGCTGGCGGGGGAGGGGCTGCGGGAGTTGCAGCCTATTGGGGCGGGGCAGGCGTGATGTTTGCTGACTACACCTTTTCCCCCATCGGCCTAATCACCTCCCCCTACAAAGAAAAATTCGGCATCCCCCGCCAACCCGGCTTGGTCACAGACGCCCGTGCCACGCTCACGCTATTACCCCCCTACAACCACCCCGACACCGTGCGCGGACTCGAAGGCTTTTCCCACGTCTGGCTGATCTTCGTCTTCCACGGCACGCAAGCGCAAGGCTGGAAACCCACCGTGCGCCCGCCGCGCCTCGGCGGCAATGCCCGGATGGGGGTGTTTGCCACCCGTTCCACCTTCCGCCCCAACCCCATCGGGCTTATCGGTGGCCGAGTTATGCGGTATTCAGGTGCAAGGCAGTAACATCACCCTCGAACTCAGCGGGCGCTGACTTGCTGGATGGCACGCCAGTGCTGGATATTAAACCGTATCTTCCGTATGCTGATGCTATTCTTGGGGCCAGTGCAGGCTTTGCGCCAGAAGCACCAGCCTCTCAACAGGCAGTCAGGTTTTCCGCGCAAGCCAGTCTGCAGTGCGAGCAGAAACAGGTGCAGTGGAATACTGACGTGCGTCTGCTGATTGAGCAGATTTTGAGCCAAGACCCCCGGCCTTCCTACCAGCAAGGGCAACAGGAGGGGCGCGGGAAGGGAGAATTTACGCCATGCGTCTGTACGATTTCGACTTGCGCTGGCATTACACGGCAGACAGCATTGAGGTGCTGGAATTGGCTGACTTAGCATTAAAAACCACAACGAATTCATCATGTTGAAAAAATTTGTTATGCCATCGTGGCGGGTTGCTGCTTCTGTCTTGGGAGGTGTCGGTGCGGAAACGCTTACGCCTGCCGCCTCCAGCGCCCCAACCCGCCGAACTTACCCTGATCCGCCATCAGCAAACCCTTGAGTTGCCAGCGGAGATCACGGCGTTGATGCAGCAATACCAGATTCCCGCTGAAAATCTGAGCGTCTACATCCGCGACCTGAATGCTGATGTGCCGATGGTGGTGCATAATGACAAGATGCCGCGTAACCCCGCTTCCGTAATGAAATTGCTCACCACGTGGACGGCACTCAAGTTGCTCAGCCCCAGCTTTACGTGGAAAACGGAAGGCTGGATACGCGGCGAACTTAAAGATGGCATCCTCAATGGCGATTTGATCCTCAAAGGTTACGGCGACCCTTTCCTCACCGACGAAGCTTTCTGGCAATTGCTGCACGACTTGCAACTCAAGGGGGTGAAGGATATACGCGGCAACCTGATCGTCGACAATAGCTATTTCAGCCTTCCCGACTACGACCCTGCCGCGTTTGATGATGAGCCGACCCGTGTGTACAACGCCCGACCGTCGGCGCTGATGTTTAACTTTCAGGCGAACCGTTTTCTGTTCGAAGCCGACGCCAGTGAATGGCAAAGTGGGGATTACGCCGTTTCCCGCTGATTCCCGGTTTGCAATTGGACAACAGCATGACGCTCGTCCAAAGGCGGTTGCAGAAAAGCGCATTACCACCCGAACTTTCAGCAGGAAAATAGCAGCGATTAAAGTCTCCGGCGCGTATTCGGCGGATTGCGGTAAAAACTTTATCCTGCGGGTGATGTCCACACCAGAGGAGCATGTGTTTAATGCTTTCCGTGATGTTTGGAAATCACAAGGGCGGCGTGTTCAACGGTAAACTGCAAATCGGGCAGGTGGAGCAAACGACCGATGTGTTGTTGCATACGCACGAGTCACCGCACGTTGGGCGAACAAATCCGCTTCGTCAATAAGTGGAGCAATAATGTGATGGCACGGAATATGTTTCTGACCATCGGTGCGCAGGTGTTGGGAGCGCCTGCTACACTAGACAAAAGCCGGATGGCTACTGGCCGATGTGCTACAAAAGGCAGGCATTGACTACACCGGGATGGTGGTGGAAAACGGTTGTGGGCTGTCGCGGGTGGAACGCCTGAGCGCCCGCCAATTAGGGCAGTTGCTGGAAGCGGCGTGGCGTGACCCGTACATGCCGGAGTTCATGGCGTCGATGCCGCTGCTCGGTGAAGATGGCACATTGGCAAAGCGTTTTAAGGATGATGATTTGCGCGGACGTAGCCACATGAAAACCGGCACGCTGAATGATGCGACCGCTATTGCTGGGTATATGCTGACCCGTAGCGGCAAGCGTCTGGTCATCGTGTTGCAGCACAATGGTCGGGAGGCGCAAGGAGTCAGGACGCCGGTTACAGGATGCCATTTTGAAATGGGCGTTTGAGCAATAAGGGGAATCGCCATTAACAACAAGGAGCTGGAGCCGCATTATGAAAAAAATCGTCTGGGGGTTGTGCTTGCTGAGCGCAAGCACGCCGGGGTTTGCGGCTTTTTTCCAGCAAACCGAAGAGGATGTGGCAGCAGCCAAGGCCGAATCGCCAGTCAAGGTCAGTATTCAGGGGGCGGATACGGCGTTGGCGGATAATTTGCAGGCTTTCATGCCTTCGTTGCGCAACCTCAAATGCGATAGCGCCGGCTGACCGGGTGGAACGTTTCATCGAGTCTGCCGACGAAAAGTTCCACGAAGGCGCGGAAGCGATGGGCTATTACGCTGCCCGTTTCAACGTTACCCCGGCACAGCAGGGCAATTGTTTGGCGTTGCATGTGGCGGTACAGCCCGGTGAGCCGGTGCAGGGTGACGCAAATTGAGGTGCAGGTGACGGGCGCGGGCAAGGATTTGAAGCAGTTCCGCGACATCATGGCCGTTCCCCCCTACCAGCGTGGCGATGTGTTGGTGCATCAGCATTACGAAGATTTCAAAGCCAGCCTTAACCGCACAGCCAACAACCTCGGCTTTTTCGATGCGGAATACCTTATCCACGAAATGCGGGTTGACCCGGATACCCGCGAAGCACAGGTGCGCATCCATTTTGATACCGGTAAACGCTACCAGATCGGCAAGGTGAAGGTGCAGCAGGATGTGTTGGATGACAAGTACCTCCAGCGTTACTTGCGGGTGCGGAAGGCGATACTTACAACGCCGAAAACCTGCTGAACCAGCAACGCATCCTCGAAGACAGCGGCTACTACAGTGATGTGCAAGTGAGTGGGCATTACCAGCAAGCCGAAAACGGCATCGTGCCGGTCGAAATCGACGCCCAGCGGCGCAAGCGTTATACCTACACCGGGCAGGTTGGTTACGGTACGGATACTGGCTTTCGGGTTGAAGCGGGCATGGATACGCATTGGGTTAATGCCAAGGGGCATAAACTCAGTGCCAAAAGCACTTTGGCGCAAAATGAGCAGTCGGTAGAAGGTACGTACAAAGTTCCCCTGTGGCATCCCGAACACGAATACACCAGCGTTTCCGGCGGCTGGCAGCACACTGACACCAACGATATTGAAAGCGAAGGCATCAAAGTGGGGGTGGACTATAACCGCCGTAGCCGCAATGATTGGCAACAGACTGTTTTCGTCAATTACCTCGACGAAACCACGCGGGTAGCGGGTGACTCAGAAATACGCTCCCAACTGACCTTGGGCGGGGTGCGGGTGAAAAAGACCAAGACCGACGACCTGTTGTTCCCCACCGAAGGTTGGCAACTGGCAGCAGAAGCACAGGGGGCGCAGCAAGGTTTGTTGAGTGACCAAAGCGTCCTGCAAGGCAAGGCTATCGGCAAGTATTTGCATACACGGGAAGGTGGTGACAAGTTGATCCTGCAAGGTTCGGCGGGCACTACCTTGACCGATGAATTAGACCAAATGCCTAAATCGCTGCGTTTTTTTGCGGGCGGGCAAAACTCGGTGCGCGGTTACGATTTCGAGTCGCTGGGGGAAACCAATGCGGCTGGCGAAGTCATCGGCGGCAAACACCTGCTGACCACCAGCGTAGAGTACGAGCATCCGCTGGCAGATAAATGGAGCGCGGCCGCTTTTGTGGATGCGGGCAATGCCTTCGACAATACCGCCACTTGAGCATGAAAGTCGGGGCAGGTTTTGGGGTGCGCTACAAATCGCCACTGGGGCCGATTCGCGCCGATATTGCATGCGCCCAAGGATAATGCCGGCGATATCCATTTTTACTTCAGTTTGGGGCCTGACTTGTGAACCGCTGGCTGAAACACCTGTTGGTAAACCCGTTGCTGGTGCTATTCCTGTTGGTATTGCTGGTTGGCGGGACTATTGGGTTTTTGGCGCTGTCCCAGACCGGAACCCGTTTGCTGGTGAATAATGCGCCTTACCTCGTGTCCGGGTTGAAACTGGATAATGTGGAAGGCACGCTGGCGCGAGGTTTGACGGCGACCCGTATTTATTGGGAAAGCGCCAGTGCCACGCTGGAAGCCAGCAATCTCAGCGTCGATAGCCGGGTGGAGGTTGGCTCGCCGCCCACGGTGCGCATCAATCGCTTGCATACCGATAAACTGGTGATCCGTTTACCGGAGAGCGCCGAGGCAGCGGAATCTTCCAGCCCCTTTGAGTTGCTATCAATCAGCCTGCCACTCAATGTCGAGGCGCAGCAGATTGATATTGGCGAGTTGGAAATCTGGCAGGGCGAACATCCGTTGCGCTTGCGTGATGTGCAACTGAATGCCTCTGCGCGTGACGGTAAATTGCAAATTGATAAGCTGCAAACCCAGCTTTACGATGAGCAAGGGCGGGCGGATGTGGCGCTGGATGGCACGATGGCGCTGGATCAGCCCCACGCCCTCGATATGCGCCTGAGCGTTGATGCCAACAGTAAAACGTGGGGCATCGGCAAAGCCACTGCCAAGGTGGGGGGCGAATTGCTGCAATACACCTTGGATATGGATGCTGACTGGGAATATGCCAGTTACCCGCGTTATCAAGGCAAGCTGCAAGGCAAGGGTTCGTTTGCTGACCTCGCCGTTGACAAGCTGCAACTCAGGGGTGAGGCCGGTGAGCTGACAGCCAGCGGTCAATTGAGTTGGCAGGACGCGCTGGTCTGGCAGGCTGAGGTGAACGGCAGCCAGCTTAATCCGGCGCGGTTCTTCAAGGAATGGCCTGCCAATCTGGTCGTGGCACTGCGCTCCAGCGGCACATGGCAACACGGTACGCTTCAATCCGCCACGTTGGATGTATCCCGCTTGCAAGGCAAGCTGCGTGACTACCCGGTGGATGTCAAAGGGCAGGGCGACTGGAACGGCAAGGTCATCAACCTTCAGGCACTGGACGCCAAAGTGGGCGATAACCGCTTGCAAGCGACGGGCAACGCCGGGGATAAGCTGGCGGTTAAATGGCAACTGGATGCGCCCCAACTTGCCCAGCTTTACCCCAAAATCAAGGGCACGGCTAAAGGCAATGGCATATTGCGCGGCCTGCCCGACGGTTCGCAATTGCAACTGGAGGTGACGGAGTTGTCCGGCAAGGTGGAGGGTTATGACCTCAACGCCAAAGGCAAACTGGATTGGGGTAAGCAACAACTGGCGGCGCAAGATGTGGTGATCCAGTCCGGCGACAACCGGCTGGAAGTTTCCGGGCAAGCTACCGAGCCGTTTGACCTGCGTTGGAAAGTGGATGCCAAGAATCTTGCCAAGGCATGGAAAGGCTTGGAGGGCAGCTTGCAAGGCGAGGGCATCCTCAAAGGCAAGCTGGATAAACCTGAAATCCAAGCTGACCTCAAAGGCAGCAAACTCCGCTATCAGGATTACCACCTCGGTGTGCTGGATATGCAGGCGCAACAGGCAGGCGAACGCTACACCCTCAAAGGTATGTTACAAGATTTCAACAGCGGCGCTACCGCTATCAAATCTGCCAAAGTAGACGGCGAGGGGACAGTAGCAAGCCACCGGGTGACTGCCGAGCTTGTCCACGAAGCTGGCAAGGCAGACTTTACTGCCAATGGCGGTTGGAAAAATAACCAGTGGCAAGGCGATATATCCCGCCTTTCCCTGCACGATACGCCCGCAGGCGACTGGGATATGGCAGCCGCCGTCAACCTCAATGCTTCTGCCCAAGCCTTCAGCAGTTCCAACATCTGTCTGGTGAACAAAGGTGCAAAAGCTTGTGGTAAGCCTGCATGGACGCAACAGGCAGGTTTCAATATCGCAGGCGAGTTACAACAGATACCGTTGGTGATGCTACGTCCGTGGTTGCCGGAAACTGTGCAGTTGGCGGGTACTGCCAATGCCGATTACCGTTTCGGGCAGCAGGGCGGCAAACCGGTGGCGACAGTGGCGTTGCGCTTGCCTGATAGCTCGCTAAGTATGCGTGGCAGCAAGGGCAAGACCGAGACCTTGCAATATGCCAATGCCCGCGCCGACTTGACGCTGGATGACCGGCAACTGGACAGCACTGCGCAACTGGATTTGGTCGGCTATGGGCAATTACGCGCCGATGGACGCCTCGACCTGTCGCCGCAAGATGGTAATCACCGCATCAATGCGCGTTTGAATGCCGACTTGCCCGATATTGGCTGGCTGGAACGCTTTTCCCCCCAGATCGACCACCTGCAAGGTAAAGTTGTTGGTGATGTCACCCTCGTCGGCTTGCTTAAAAAGCCTGAGATGAATGGCGCAGTAAAGCTGACTGGCGGTCAGGTGCATTTGCCGGAAGCCGGAGTGACGTTGGAGGCCATCAACCTCAACATGAAAGCCAGCGGTTCAGACCGCGCCATCATCGACGGCACGCTGCGGGCAGGGGCGGGCATGATGAGCGCCAATGGCACATTGTCGCTGGCAAACCTGCCGCAACTGGCAGGCTGATGTGAACTTGCAGGGCAATAACCTCAAATTGATGGATACCCACGAAGTACAGGCGTTGGTTTCCCCCGACCTGCGGATTCAGGCTAGCCCGGCGGAAGTGTCGGTAAGCGGCAAGGTGCTGATTCCCGAATCTACTGTCAGCTTGCGTGAAATTCCCCAGACTGCCAGCGCCCGTTCGGATGATGTGATCATCGTCGGGCGCAATGCAACATCCGTAACGGGGACGGAGCCTGTGGTGTTGGTGAAAGATGCGCCGCTAAACATCAAGCCCAATGTCACGATTGAACTTGGTGATAAGGTGAAATTCACCGGCTTCGGGCTGGATGCACGCTTGACCGGCAAGCTGCGGGTAGTCCGTACCCGCCAAGACATCATCGCCGAAGGGGTATTGAACGTCGTCGATGGGGTCTATAAGGCTTACGGGCAAAATCTAGCCATTGAGCGTGGGCGGCTGATTTTCAATGGCCCGCTGAATAATCCGGGGCTGGATGTGAAAGCGGTGCGTGAGGTGGATGATGGCGACATTAAGGTTGGTATTTCACTGGCGGGGACGGTGCAGCAGCCCGAATCCACCTTGTTTTCGACCCCAACACAGACTCAAAGTGACACGCTGAGCTATCTGTTGACCGGGCGGGCTATGTCCACGCTTAGTGGCGACCAGTCCTCATTGCTGATGGAGGCGATCACGGGCTTGGGCATTGCTGGTGGTGAAAACCTTGCACAGAAGTTGGGCGGCAGTCTGGGGTTAGATGATGTGGGTTTGAAAACCAAAAATGGCGATTTCCAGCAGAGTGAATTGGCGCTGGGCAAACGTTTAGGTGCACGTCTGTATGTGCGTTACATTGTCAGCCTGTTCGATTCCCTGCAACGGGTGGCGATTACTTACCAGATTAACAAGCGTTTGCAAGTGGAGGCACAAGCAGGCATCCAGCAAGGTGTCGACCTGATCTACAAGATCGACACTGATAGTGGGCCGTTGGGGCATTAGGGGCTGTCCTCCCTGAAAGTTGCCTTCGACTATGCTCAGGCAACGGGTTGTACTACTGTCAGGGGACAATCCGGGGGCTGAGCGTAGTCGAAGCCCGATTTAGATAAATTGCTATAAAATAATACATAAAAATCAAAATAAATCTGATAACAGTCAATATGGTTTGACAGCTTTTGTTGTAGCCTAAAACTAGTTTATAACTGCGGTTTTGGGCTTTCATCAACAAGGGGGTGCTTTATGTTCTCTCCACAGTCTTTGGCAGGTTGTTGCCAACACAGCACAGCACAGTAATTTTTCATGGCGGCAGTTTGCGCTGTTGCCGCTGGCTGCATCGTTATTAACAGCCTGCGGCGGCGGGGGTGGCAACATGGCAGGCAGCAGTACCAGCGGAGATAATCTGGCTGGCCTTTCCAGCAGTGTGGTAGCCCATGCTGCCCTTTCCTCCCGTTCAGAGCGCCTAGAATTCCGGGTGGTCAATACTTCCGGGGTCGAATGCGCGGCGTTGCCACAGGATGTCACCCTTACGGTAGGAACTCCGGTCAAGGGTAAATTCGTGTTGTTTGATGACTTCAAGGATGGCAAGGAGCTGTGCTATATCTCGCTCAGAAATGGAGAGATGGAAACGGTTGCCATCACGGTGAAGAACCCGGATGGCACGGATTTTCCCGGTAGCGGCTTGGTTGAAGTTGATGTCAGCGAATCTTATTTGACGCCTGACCCACCGACCCCGCCACCTGTTACGAACACCGCCCCGACAGCCAGCGCGGTCAGCATCAGCGATGGCAACGGTGGTCAGGCCGTGGTGGGCGACACCCTGACCGGCAGCTATACCTACAGCGACGCTAATGGTGACACCGAAGGCACGTCCACCTACCGCTGGTTGCGCAATGGCAGCGCCATCGCGGGCGCAACCGGGCGGACTTACGTGTTGGTTGCTACCGATGCGGGCCACAGCATCACCTTTGAGGTCACGCCGGTTGCGGCAGCGGGGGCAGGCCCCCATACGCGCCAACTTAAGTACCCAAATCATTGATTAATAGCGGCTATCACTTGCTTTGGCATTGTTGAACCCAGATTAAAACTGGCGGAGGCAATGCCTGAAGCTGCCGTTTTCTCTTCCGTTCCTTCAGGCTTTTGAGGCAGTCACCGTCAAACCTGCTGTCTACGGGAAAACAGGCTTTCAGTGCCAGCCGGATGTCATCGGCGACCGTGCGCCATAAGCGCCACGTCGTCAGCTCACGTTTACCATCCATGGTCATCAGGGCACTGGCAAAGCGGCGTTGTGCCACTTTCTCCACCACGGCGGCATAGAGCAGTTTGCCCTGCAAATACAGTTCAGCCAGTTGACAACCCTTGTGGGCACGTAGCTGGTCTACCGCGAGCAGGCTTTTCAGGCGCTTTATCACCAGTTCCACCTGCCAGCGAACCCGATATAAGGCGGCAGCGGTTTCCGTGTTAAGCAACACTGGCGGCAGCGACGTGAAAATCAGCACCCACTCACCGAGGCTCAGGGCTTTCTCACTGATGGAGTTCCCCTTTTTGTTGGCACGCCGCTTGGCCTTGCGCCTTGCTTCTACTATCTTGTCGGGGGGTAGCGGGATGGCATGGACATAGCCCTGAACCCGTTTGCCTTGATGGTGCAGGTAGGCAGGCACATACCCCGCCTGTTTTTGCAGGGGTTGCAGGCGTTTTTCCCAGTCGATTTTTGCCCAACCGCCCTCAGTGTCTGCTTCGTACAGGTTCATGCTGTGGGGGTTGTAACGCAGCACCACTTCTCCGCCCCGATCAAGAAACGGAACCAGCGATTTGGGTGAGTTGTAGCCCCGGTCAACCAGCACCACATCACCCTCCTCCAGCTTATAATGACCGAGATGCTCACTTCCCTTGTCGGTAGTGACTTCCACCTGCCGTAAGCTCAGGTTGACTAAATCAATGGCGATATGCAGCCGGTACGTGGTGGCTGTTGCTCCCGGCTCTTGTACCGTTGAGCCGTCAATCACCACAAACCGTAATGCACCGCTGTTGACCGCCTGTTCCAGCTTAAACACGCCTGCCAACAAGGATTTTACCCAAGGGACACAGGCTGCCAGCCTTTTTTTACCGCTGTGTCGCTCAGGTAGCCCTGAAGCTGGGCAACCTCGCCTGCACAACTGCGTAAGGACAAATCCAAACCGCAATACAGCATCACCAACTGCAACAATTGCAGGGGTGAACGGATTTTACGGGCGCGGGCAAACGCTTTGAAAGCGTAAGCCTGTTCTTGGTAATCAGCAGGCAGTTCTTGCAAGAATTGCTCAAAACGGCTATCTAATGCGGGTGGCAACTTCATCGGGACTTTCACTTTGGTCGGTAAAAGCACTTGATGTGGTTGCCACAACCCCATTTTCAACCCGTCAATCATTATCTTAGCCGCTTAAGTTGGCGCGTATGGGGGCAGGCCCCGGCGTGGCGGTGGCGTCGGCGGGCGTCAATGCCGTTTCGGTAGTTCAGCCCTCCCCGACTGGCAAGCTCAATGACACTGGCATCACCGAGGCGCAGTGCGGCAATGCCTCGGCGAATGCTGCCTGCCCGCAGACCGGTTTCCCACAACAGGATGGCGAAACCGGGCGTGACGCCGCCTCAGCTACCAACAATGACGCTGATGGGCATCGGGGCTTCAGCTTCACCAAGCTGGATGCCGCCGGAGCGGCGCTGGCTGATCAGTCTGCCGCTTATGCCAGCACACCGTGGGCTTGTGTGAAGGATAATGTCACCGGTCTGATCTGGGACGTGAAGACCGATGATGGCAGGTTGCACGACAAGGACTGGACATACACCTGGTATGACACCAATACCGCAACCAACGGCGGCGACAACGGTACTGCCAATGGCGGAAGTTGCGGCGGAACCAGCAATTGTGACACCAGCAGTTATGTGGCTGCGGTGAATGCAGCAGGCTGGTGTGGTGCAAACAGTGGCTGGCGGATGCCGACCGAGGAGGAGATGCAATCCATTGCTAATATGTCACGCTACAGTCCGGCGATTGATGCGGCATATCTTCCGAATACGTTTTCAGGCCAGTGGTGGTCTGGAACACCGTATGCGGGTAGTGCGTCCTACGCTTGGTTTGTCTACTTCAGCGACGGTGCCGACGGTTTGAACGACCGTAGCAGTAGTGGACGTGTGCGGTTAGTCCGTTCCGGTCAGTGATTTTGATCTTTGCAAACGGTTAAGGGGTGTGAGGTTGTCCATCGGCGTTACATCGGTCTGTCGTGATTACCCCCTCCATTCCAAACCTTTTTCGCGTAAGAGGTGTTTTTAATTGGAAATGGCGGGTTTCGTGCCTCAACTCACCCTACAGGAGAGCCTTATGAAAAATGCCTTCATCATCTGTGGCTTGCTCAGTGCATTGCTGCTGTCCGGCACAGCCGCAGCCCAGACATGCACCAATGCCAACATGGCGGAAAGCACCCCCACCAGCCGCTACACCTTCGGTGCTGGCGGCACAGTGACGGACACCACCACCGGCATGATGTGGAAACGTTGTCTGGAAGGGCAAACCTTTTCCGACAACGGCACATCCGACAATTATCTGGATGACCAATGTACCGGATCAGCCTCGGATTTTAACTGGAGCGGCGCACTCAATCAGGCACAAACTGCCAACACAGCCAACGACAGCGGTCATAACGACTGGCGGGTACCCAACCTGAAAGAGCTGAAAAGCACCGTGGAATATTGCCGGGTAAACCCTGCTATCAATACGGAGGTTTTTCCAAGTGAGCCTTCATTTGTACTTTGGAGCAGTAGTCCTGTGACTTCCGGAGGGGCGTTCGCTTGGCTTGTCTACTTCCACGACGGTTTTGACAGTGGGGGCAGCCGTAGCGATTTCCATCCTGTGCGGTTAGTTCGTTCCGGTCAATGATTTTGCTTTTTGCCTCTGTATGAACTAGGATTTTCAGGATGAAAGGGTTGCCATGAAGGGTGCGGCACTGTTCTTGTCTATCCTGTAATTCTGGTTTAGACAAAAGGGGATTAGGGTCTGTCCTTCCCTGGAAAATGGTGGCTTATCGGATAAAACTGGCGGGCATCCCATCCTTCCCGCATTCTGCTAGGATCATGTTATTTGCTTCCCAAGGGGATCAGGCTTACGATGAAAACCATTGGTTCCCTTTGATGAAGATGGGGAGGCTATCACTGTCCACGCCACAACCCGCCAGCAAATCAGTTACCGGATAAAAAGTGGAAGGCTAACCCAATGAATGAAACCAGACTTGCTTACTTTAAGAATTCCGACATCCTGCATATCCTTATATCGGATGAGCCGGAGGCCAACAGCGTCGAGATCAGCCCGAACATTACCGCCGAATTGAATGATTATGGCGAATTGATCGGTATTGAGATTCTGGAGGCTAGCACCTACTTGCGCGATTTCGTGATGGAAACCGTACAGGCGAAGTTGTTGGGGGCTACAGAGTAAAGCTGCTTGATGGAATAATGGGGACGTACCCCGTTAAAGTTGCCTTCGACTACGCTCAGGCAACGGGTTATACCTCTGTTCAGGGGATAATCCGGGGGGTGAGCGTAGCCGAAGCCCGGTTTAGCAGCCGCGTCCAATGGCGTAGTAGGTAATCCCTTTTTTGGCCATCTGTTCGGGCGAGTACAGGTTGCGCCCATCCACAATCACCGGGTCTTTCAGTTTGGACTTGATGGCATCAAAGTTTGGGCTGCGGAATTGCTGCCATTCAGTGACGATCACGAGGCAATCGGCACCATCCAGCGCCTCGTCCGCTGTTTTGCACAGTTTCAGGTCAGTCGCGGTTCGCCGTAAATGCGGGTGCATTCCTCCATTGCCACTGGGTCAAATGCTTGTACCTTGACGCCTTGTTTCCATAGGGCTTCCATCAGGGTGCGGCTGGAAGCTTCACGCATGTCATCGGTATTCGGTTTGAATGCCAGCCCCCACAGTGCCACGGTTTTGCCTTCCAGATTAGCGCCGTAATGTTGTTGCAGCTTCTCGAACGGCTTGTCCTTTTGGCGGTAGTTGACCGCTTCCACCGCTGACAGCAGTTCTGCCTTGTAGCCGATTTCGCGGGCGGTGCGTTCCAATGCTTGCACATCCTTGGGGAAGCAAGAGCCGCCATAACCACAGCCGGGGTAGATGAAATGGTAGCCAATCCGTGGGTCTGAACCGATGCCAATGCGCACATTTTCGATGTCAGCGCCCAGCAATTCCGCCATATTTGCCAGCTCATTCATGAAGCTGATTTTGGTGGCAAGCATGGCGTTGGCAGCGTATTTGGTCAGTTCGGCGGAACGGATGTCCATCACCACCAGCCGGTCACGGCTGCGGTTGAAGGGGGCATACAGCTCGCGCATCAGTTCGGTGGTGCGTGGGTTATCTGTGCCGATCACGATGCGGTCAGGCTTCATGAAGTCGTCTAGTGCTGCGCCTTCCTTGAGGAATTCGGGGTTGGACACTACATCGAACTCGGCATTGAAAGCACGTTGCTCCAACACTTCCTGCATGGCAGCACGTACCTTGTCGGCAGTTCCGACCGGCACGGTGGATTTGTCCACCACGATGCGGTAGCCATCCATGTGTTGGGCGATGGAGCGGGCAACTGTCAGCACATAACGCAGATCAGCTGAGCCATCTTCGTCGGGGGGCGTACCCACCGCAATGAATTGGAACAACCCATGTGCGACCCCTTCGGCAGCCGACAGGGTGAACTTCAGACGCCCGGCAGCGATGTTTTCCTTCACCATTTTATCGAGACCGGGTTCATGGATGGGGATTTCCCCATTCAGTAACATATTGATTTTACGTTCATCAACATCGACGCACAGCACGTCATTGCCTACTTGTGCCAGACATGCGCCTGTGACTAGGCCAACATAGCCCGAACCGTAAATTGTAACTTTCATTGATGGTTTCCGAATAAATAACTGGATTTTTGTATGCGATGCGAATTATGATTGCCCCGCTCAGTTTTTGTAACAATTAAGCCGACGAGCTTACCAGTTTAGCCGTCGAAAATTAATGGAAAACAAATTTCTGCTTTTTCAAGGTTGACATTGACGAGTGATTCACTCACAATGCCGTCCTTTCCAGTCGGAGGGGTTCCCGAGCGGTCAAAGGGGACAGACTGTAAATCTGTTGGCTCTGCCTTCGAAGGTTCGAATCCTTCCCCCTCCACCATATTTTAGTTTGCACGTTCAGCTTGATTTAGTCGTCACGCGGTACGGTGCGGGCACACGACTTCAGGCGGGTGTAGTTCAATGGTAGAACTTCAGCCTTCCAAGCTGATTGCGTGGGTTCGATTCCCATCACCCGCTCCAATTTCTGGCTGAGTCGTTAAAATGGTTTTGCTCTCATAGCTCAGGTGGTAGAGCGCATCCTTGGTAAGGATGAGGTCGGCAGTTCGACTCTGCCTGAGAGCACCAATTATTCAGGAATTCAACGGGAAGTTATCGATCATGGCAAAGAGTAAATTTGAGCGTAACAAGACGCACGTAAACGTAGGTACAATTGGCCACGTTGACCACGGCAAGACCACGCTGACAGCGGCGCTGACGGTTGTGCAAGCCAAGAAGTATGGCGGTGAATCAAAAGCTTACGATCAGATCGATGCGGCTCCTGAAGAAAAGGCACGTGGTATCACTATCTCCACTGCCCACGTAGAATACGAATCTGAAACACGTCACTACGCACACGTAGACTGCCCAGGCCATGCTGACTATGTTAAAAACATGATCACTGGTGCGGCACAGATGGACGGCGCAATTCTGGTTTGTTCCGCTGCTGATGGCCCAATGCCACAGACGCGTGAACACATCCTGCTGTCTCGTCAGGTTGGCGTTCCCTACGTCGTTGTTTACATGAACAAATGCGACTTGGTTGACGACGAAGAGTTGTTGGAACTGGTCGAAATGGAATTGCGTGAACTGCTGTCCAGCTACGACTTCCCCGGTGATGACACCCCAATCGTCAAAGGTTCTGCACGTATGGCGCTGGAAGGCGATGAATCTGATATCGGTGTGCCATCCATTGCACGTTTGATTGAAGCCATTGATACCTTCATTCCAGACCCAGTACGTGCAATCGACGGCACATTCCTGATGCCAGTGGAAGACGTATTCTCCATCTCTGGTCGTGGTACGGTAGTAACCGGTCGTATCGAGCGTGGTGTGGTCAAAGTAGGTGAAACCATCGAAATCGTTGGTATTCGTGATACCAAAACCACTACCGTTACGGGCGTTGAAATGTTCCGTAAGTTGCTGGATCAAGGTATGGCAGGTGACAACGTAGGTTTGTTGCTGCGTGGTACTAAGCGTGAAGACGTTGAACGTGGTCAAGTACTGTGCAAGCCCGGTTCCATCAAGCCACACACCAAATTTGAAGCAGAAGTTTATGTTCTGTCCAAAGAAGAAGGTGGTCGTCATACGCCATTCTTCAAAGGCTATCGCCCACAGTTCTACTTCCGTACTACTGACGTGACTGGTGCTTGTGAACTGCCAGAAGGCGTTGAAATGGTCATGCCGGGTGATAACGTTAAATTGGTTGTTACCCTGATCAACCCAATTGCAATGGAAGACGGTCTGCGTTTCGCTATCCGTGAAGGTGGTCGTACCGTTGGTGCTGGTGTTGTTGCTAAAATTATTGAGTAAATAACTCCTTGTGTTTTGAAAGAGTAGAGAGTATTCTCTCTGCTCTTTCTTGCCTTTACAGGCCAATAGCTCAATTGGCAGAGCGGCGGTCTCCAAAACCGCAGGTTGGGGGTTCGATTCCCTCTTGGCCTGCCATCTTTTTAGATGGCTTTGGACAATAAATTGTGATTGCTCAGTAATCGATCTACTGCTTGCAGTGTATTGCCCAAAGTCATTCGACTATCAGGTTTGGTGAATAAATAAATGTCAGTAAATACCGAAGAACAGGGCTCATCGCTTGATACGGTAAAGCTCGTCGTTTCTCTCGCACTGCTGATTGCGGGGATTGCGGGGTTTTACTATTTTGAAAGCTGGCAGGGTCAGCCTGTTTCAGTGCTGTTCCGTGTGCTGGGCTTGTTGGTTGTTGATGGGTGCTTGCGGTTGCTGTTGCACTTGTCTAGTCTTGCGGGTAAGCGTTTGTTGGGCTTTATGAAAGACTCTCGTCTTGAAGTCCGCAAAATGGTATGGCCAACCCGCGCTGAAACGCTCCAAACCACATTGATGGTGATGGTCATTGTCATAATCCTTTCCATCTTCCTCTGGGGTGTTGATTCCCTGCTTGGTTGGGGAGTCAAAAGTCTGCTTGGTGGAGGAGGTGTCTGATGGCAATGCGCTGGTATGTTGTACAAGCTTATTCCGGTTTTGAAAATCAAGTAAAGCGCTCGCTTGAAGAGCGCCTTGTGCGTTTTGATTTGCAAGATTCTTTTGGTCGTGTGCTGGTGCCTACTGAAGAAGTAGTGGAAATGCGTGACGGGCAAAAGCGTAAAAGTGAGCGTAAGTTCTTTCCCGGCTATGTATTGGTCGAAATGGAAATGAATGATGAAACTTGGCATATGGTGAAAGAAACACCAAAAGTGCTGGGTTTTATTGGTGGTAAGGCAGATAAGCCAGCACCGATTACGCAAAAAGAAGTTGATAACATCATGCGTCGCGTGGAAGAGGGGGCTGAAAAGCCACGTCCGAAAGTCCTCTTCGATGCGGGTGAAGTCGTGCGTGTAACTGATGGGCCATTTAAAGACTTCAACGGTGTAGTCGAAGAAGTCAATTACGAAAAAAGTCGCCTGTTGGTTGCAGTACAGATTTTTGGTCGCTCAACGCCTGTTGAGCTTGAGTTCTATCAGGTCGAAAAAGCCTGATCTGATAGTCACGGGGAGCCGTAAGGCGCTATTACCCATTTATAGGAAAATATCATGGCAAAGAAAGTCATCGCCTTTATCAAGCTGCAAGTTCCGGCTGGTAAAGCAAACCCTAGTCCACCAATTGGTCCTGCACTGGGTCAACGTGGTCTGAATATCATGGAATTCTGCAAAGCATTCAATGCTGCCACGCAGAGCCTTGAAGTCGGTCTGCCAACACCTGTCGTTATTACTGCTTACAGTGACAAGAGTTTTACCTTTGTTCTGAAAACTACACCTGCTTCAGTATTGCTGAAAAAAGCAGTCGGTATCAAATCTGGCAGTGCTAAGCCTAACAGCAATAAAGTTGGCAAAGTAACGGTTGCGCAATTGGAAGAAATTGCTAAAGCGAAAACCCCAGACTTGACTGCTGCCAGCATGGAAGCCGCTATTCGCACTATCGCAGGTACTGCCCGTAGCATGGGTCTTGAAGTGGAGGGCATGTAAGATGGCAAAGCTGACTAAACGCCAAAAAGCGATTGCTGAGAAAATTGACCGCACCAAGTCTTATGCTGTTGCTGATGCGCTGGATACCCTGAAGTCCCTGCCACGTGCAAAGTTTCTTGAAAGCGTTGATGTGAGCTTCAATCTGGGTGTTGATCCACGTAAATCTGATCAGGTTGTGCGTGGTTCTACTGTATTGCCAAACGGCAACGGTAAAACTGTACGTGTTGCGGTATTTGCACAAGGTGCAAATGCTGAAGCTGCAAAAGCTGCGGGTGCAGACATCGTTGGTTTTGACGATCTGGCGGCTGACATCAAAGCAGGCAAAATGGATTTTGACGTGGTTATTGCCAGCCCAGATGCGATGCGTGTGGTCGGTCAATTGGGTCAAATTCTCGGTCCTCGTGGTCTGATGCCTAACCCTAAAGTTGGCACTGTTACCCCGGATGTTGCTGGTGCTGTCCGCAATGCTAAGGCGGGTCAAGTACGTTACCGTACAGACAAAGCCGGTATCATCCATTGCTCCGTTGGCAATGTTGATTTTGATACCGATAAGCTGGTCGGCAATATCAATGCCTTGGTGGCGGATTTGGTGAAAATGAAGCCATCTACTTCCAAAGGTATTTACCTGAAGAAAGTTTCTGTATCCACCACGATGGGTACTGGTTTGACAGTCGATAACGCATCACTGTCTTACTAATGGATTGGGGCTTTGTTGCCCCATTCTCCCGTTCTCAAGGATGAGAACTGCTGCAAAGCATGAAGATATACAGGATGTATGTCGTCAAAGACCGTAGGTGCTTTTATAAGCTTAATGGTTCTGCATTTGATGTAGAGAACCTGCGCAGATGGCGTTCCCCGAGTCAGTAAGATGGTTTGGGACGCTGTTTCCTTCGCAAGCCGGAGTGTTTCCGGTAAGTGATCGATAAATGGTGGATTATCCGCCAAACCAGGAGTAGATGAACGTGGCATTAACACTGCAAGAGAAAAAAGAGATTGTCTCTGAAGTGGCCGCAGTTGCTGCAAGTGCTCATTCTGCGGTAGCTGCTGAGTACCGTGGATTGACCGTAGAGCAACTCACCACGCTGCGTCAAAGCGCACGTAAGGGTGGGGTGTACCTGCGGGTTGTGAAGAATAATCTGGCGCGAATCGCCGTTAAAGATACTGCTTTCGAGTGTATCCAAGACGGTTTGGTTGGCCCGTTGGTATTGGCGTTTTCTCAGGAAGACCCAGGCTCAGCGGCACGCCTGATTAAAGACTTCATGAAGGACAAGAAAAACGAGAAGATGGAAGTTAAGTTCGTCGCTATCGACGGCAATATGCTCCCCGCTTCTGAGTTGGATCGTCTGGCGAAATTGCCAACCCGCGATCAGGCACTGGCCACTTTGGCTGCTGTCCTGCGTGCGCCGTTGGATAAGTTTGCACGTACCCTTGCTGCATTGCGTGACCAAAAAGCTGAAGCCGCTGGCATTAGCTTGGATTGATTACTGATTTAGGTTTTTGGAGAAACAAAATGGCTTGTACTAAAGAAGATATGTTGGAAACTTTTGCCAACATGACTGTGACTGAAATCGTTGACCTGATTTCAGCGATTGAAGAAAAGTTTGGCGTAACAGCGGCTGTTTCTGTTGCTGCTGGCCCTGCTGCTGAAGCTGCTGCGGTAGTTGAAGAACAAACTGAATTCAACGTTGTCATGACTAGCTTCGGTGCTAACAAAATCAACGTTATCAAGGTTGTCCGTGCATGCACTGGTCTGGGCTTGAAAGAAGCGAAAGACATGGTTGAAGGCGTTCCTTCCGTTGTGAAGGAAGCTGCAAGCAAAGACGACGCAGCGAAAGTTGAAGAAAGAACTGGAAGACGCAGGCGCTACTGTCGAACTCAAGTAAGATTGAGGGAGAGCGTGTTGCGCTGCAATTAGTTCTTACATACCTTGCAGGCTGACAGTGCACAAGTACTGTCGGCCTTTTCTCGCTTGTTAATGGCGAGTGAAAAATCCGGCGGTGTCGAGAGCCGGAATTCTGATTCCAGAAGAGGAAAGACGATGGGACTGAGTTATACCGAAAAGAAACGGATCCGCAAAGATTTTGGTAAGCGACCGCAGATACTGGATGTGCCTAACTTACTCACCATTCAGTTAGACTCCTATCGACATTTCCTGCAACTGGAAAAACCAGTCGCAGAGCGCCGTGATGTCGGTTTGCACGCTGCTTTTTCATCCGTATTTCCCATTATCAGCTACAACAATTATGTTGCGCTGGAATATGCAGATTATCGTCTGGCTGAGCCTGTCTTTGATGTGCAGGAATGCCAGTTGCGTGGGTTGACGTTTGCCACGTCCCTGCGCGTAAAATTGCGTCTGGTCATTTATGACAAGGACGCACCTGCCGATGCCAAAGTCGTCAAGGCCATCAAGGAGCAGGATGTTTATCTTGGGCGAACTGCCATTGATGACCGATAAAGGCACTTTCATTATCAACGGGACTGAGCGTGTCATCGTGTCTCAGTTGCACCGTTCACCGGGTGTGTTCTTTGAACATGACAAAGGCAAATCCAACTCTGCTGGCAAATTGCTGCACAGTGCGCGGGTTATCCCTTACCGTGGTTCGTGGTTGGACTTTGAATTTGACCCGAAAGATTCCATTTTTGTGCGTATTGACCGTCGCCGCAAACTGCCCGCGAGCATCTTGTTGCGTGCATTAGGGATGCACAATGAAGAAATTCTGGATTATTTCTTCGATAAGACCCAAGTGCATTTGAGCGATAGCAGCGTGGAAATGGAGTTGGTTCCTGAGCGTTTGCGCGGGGAACTGGCTTCATTCGACATCATGCTGGATGGCGAAGTGTTGGTCGAAACTGGTCGCCGTATTACTGCCAAGCACATCCGCCAACTGGAAAAATCCGGTTTGAACAAGCTGGTTGTGCCAAGTGAGTACATGCACGGCAAAATTCTGGCGCACAATATTATCGACTCGTCCACAGGCGAGTTGCTGGCTGATGCCAATGTGGAAATCACTGAGCCGCTGCTGGAAAAGTTGCGCGATAACAGTGTGACTGAATTCAGCATTCTGTATACCAACGATCTGGATCGTGGGCCTTTCGTTTCCAATACGCTGCGGATTGACTCCAGCACCAGCCAGTTGGAAGCACAGATTGAAATTTACCGCATGATGCGTCCCGGCGAGCCACCGACCAAGGAAGCCGCAGAAAACCTGTTCAATAACCTGTTCTTCAGCGAAGACCGTTATGACCTCTCTGGCGTAGGCCGGATGAAGTTCAACCGCCGTCTGGGTCGTGAAGAGGCGACAGGTTCTGGCGTGTTGGATCAGGCCGATATTCTGGAAGTGCTGAAAAAGCTGATCGACATCCGTGATGGTCGTGATGACGTGGATGACATTGACCACCTCGGCAACCGTCGCGTGCGTAGCGTGGGTGAGATGGCAGAAAATGCCTTCCGCGTTGGACTGGTGCGTGTCGAGCGTGCGGTGAAAGAACGTTTGACGATGGCAGAAAGCGAAGGGCTTGATGCCGCAAGAGCTGGTGAATTCCAAGCCGGTTTCTGCTGCGATCAAAGAATTCTTCGGTTCCAGCCAGTTGTCCCAGTTCATGGACCAAAACAACCCGCTGTCGGAAGTGACCCACAAGCGCCGTATTTCTGCGTTGGGGCCGGGCGGTTTGACCCGTGAACGCGCAGGCTTTGAGGTGCGTGACGTACATCCGACCCATTACGGTCGTGTTTGCCCAATCGAAACGCCGGAAGGCCCGAACATCGGTCTGATCAATTCCTTGGCGGTGTATGCGCGTACCAATGATTACGGTTTCTTGGAAACGCCTTACCGCAAGGTTATCGACGGCAAGCCGACCATGCAGATTGACTATTTGTCGGCGATTGAAGAATCCAACTACGTCATCGCGCAGGCGAGTGCGGAACTGGATGAAACCGGCACATTGTCAGACGAATTCGTTTCTTGCCGGTATCGCAATGAATTTACCCTGAAACAGGCGAGCGAAGTCCAGTACATGGACGTGTCGCCGAAGCAGATTGTATCGGTGGCGGCTTCCCTGATCCCCTTCTTGGAACACGATGACGCCAACCGCGCTTTGATGGGTTCCAACATGCAACGTCAGGCAGTGCCTTGCTTGCGTGCTGACAAGCCCTTGTCCGGTACGGGTATGGAACGTGCAGTTGCGCAGGATTCCGGCTCAGCCGTATCGGCGCGTCGTGGTGGTTTGATTGACTCCGTGGATGCTGGTCGTATCGTTGTGCGCGTTAATGACGATGAAGCTGACGAAGTACGCGGCGGTGTCGATATTTACGGCCTGATCAAGTACACCCGTTCCAACCAGAATACTTGCATCAACCAGCGCCCGATTGTGCGCGTAGGTGATGTGGTAGCGCGTGGTGACGTGCTGGCGGATGGTTCTTCCACCGACTTGGGTGAATTGGCGTTGGGGCAGAATATGTTCATCGCCTTCATGCCGTGGAATGGTTACAACTACGAAGACTCGATTTTGCTGTCTGAGCGCGTGGTAGATGAAGACCGTTATACCTCGATCCACATTGAGGAAATGGCGTGTCTGGCGCGTGACACCAAGCTTGGGCCGGAAGAAATCACGGCGGATATTCCGAACGTCAGTGAAAGCCTGCTGGCGAAGCTGGACGAATGCGGCATTATCCATGTCGGTGCGGAAGTCAAACCCAGCGATATTCTGGTCGGTAAGGTCACACCTAAAGGCGAAAGCCAGTTGACCCCGGAAGAAAAATTGCTGCGGGCAATCTTTGGTGAAAAAGCCTCTGACGTGAAAGATACCTCGCTGCGTGTGCCAACCGGCATGGCAGGTACGGTTATCGACGTGCGCGTATTCACCCGTGATGGCGTCGAACGCGATGCGCGTGCCTTGGCGATTCAGGAAGAAGACCTGAAGAAAGTCCGTAAAGACTTGCGTGACGAGTTGCGTATTTACGAAGCTGACATCTTTGACCGTTTCGCCAAACTGGTGATCGGCAAGGAAGCGGTGGGTGGCCCTAATCGCTTGACATCTGGCACTGTAGTTACCGAGATGTATCTGGATAATCTGGAGAAAAAGGATTGGTTCGCCATCCGTATGCAGGACGAGGAGGTGAATACCCAACTCGAATCGCTGTCCCACCAGATCGACGAGAAGAAAAAGCACTACGAAACCCGTCTGCACAAGCAGCGTGACAAGCTGATGGCAGGTGATGACCTCGCGCCGGGTGTGCTGAAAATGGTCAAGGTGTACATCGCGGTCAAGCGCCGGATGCAGCCGGGTGACAAGATGGCAGGTCGTCACGGTAACAAAGGTGTGGTTTCGCGCATTGTGCCGGTGGAAGACATGCCATACTTGGCTAATGGTCAGACCGTGGACATCGTGTTGAACCCATTGGGCGTACCGTCCCGGATGAACGTTGGTCAGGTACTGGAAACCCACTTGGGTTGGGCAGCCAAAGGCTTGGGTGAAAAAATTGGTCGGATGATCGACACCAAGGCCAAAATGGATGAGTTGCGCCAGTTTATCAGCGAAGTGTACGCCACGGGCGGCAACCCCAATCAGGATCACATCATTGATGACCTGAGCGATGATGAAGTGGTCAAGTTGGCGAACAACCTGCGTAAGGGTGTGCCAATGGCAACCCAAGTCTTTGACGGTGCGGATGAGGCTGAGATCAAAGCGATGTTGCGCTTGGCTGACTTGCCGGAAAGCGGTCAGACAACGCTGTGCGATGGACGTACTGGCGATATCTTTGAGCGTAAAGTAACCGTTGGTTACATGCACATGCTCAAACTCAACCACTTGGTTGACGACAAGATGCACGCCCGTTCGACTGGCCCCTACAGCCTCGTTACCCAGCAGCCCTTGGGTGGTAAGGCGCAATTCGGTGGTCAGCGTTTCGGGGAGATGGAGGTCTGGGCACTGGAAGCTTACGGTGCGGCCTACACCTTGCAGGAAATGCTCACGGTCAAGTCGGATGACGTCAACGGTCGTAACAAGATGTACAAAAACATCGTGGACGGCGACCACTTCATGGAAGCCAGTATGCCTGAGTCCTTCAATGTATTGATGAAGGAAATCCGCTCACTTGGTCTGAATATCGAACTGGAACGGGACTAACACAGGATTTTGGCGATGAAAGATTTATTGAATTTCCACAAGAAAGAGCAGGAAACCCAAGACTTCGACGCGATCAAGGTCGGTCTGGCTTCGCCTGAAGTCATCCGTTCATGGTCTTTTGGTGAAGTCAAAAAGCCTGAAACCATCAACTACCGTACCTTCAAGCCGGAACGTGATGGCTTGTTCTGCGCCAAAATCTTTGGCCCAGTCAAGGACTACGAATGCTTGTGCGGTAAATACAAGCGCCTGAAACACCGTGGCGTAGTGTGCGAAAAGTGTGGCGTTGAAGTTACCCAGACCAAGGTGCGCCGTGACCGCATGGGTCATATTGACCTTGCCAGCCCGGTTGCCCATATCTGGTTCTTGAAATCGCTGCCATCCCGTATCGGTTTGATGCTGGACATGACCCTGCGTGACATCGAACGCATTCTCTATTTCGAGACCTTCGTGGTGACTGAGCCGGGCATGACCACGCTGGAACGTTGCCAATTGCTGAGCGATGAAGCCTATCTGGAAGCCGTGGAAGAATTCGGTGATGAATTTGAAGCCAGCATGGGTGCGGAAGCTATCCTGAAATTGCTGAGTTCCATCGAGCTGAAAGAAGAAGTAGCGCGGATGCGCGAGGAAATCGCTGAGACTGGTTCTGAAACCAAACTCAAGCGTTTAGGCAAGCGTCTGAAATTGATGGAATCTTTCATCAATTCTGGCAACAAGCCTGAGTGGATGATCATGACCGTGCTGCCGGTGTTGCCGCCGGATTTGCGTCCACTGGTTCCGCTGGATGGTGGTCGTTTTGCCACTTCCGACCTGAATGACCTGTACCGTCGCGTCATCAACCGTAACAACCGTTTGAAGCGTCTGCTGGAGCTGAATGCCCCGGACATTATCGTGCGCAACGAAAAGCGTATGTTGCAAGAGTCTGTGGATGCATTGCTGGACAACGGTCGTCGTGGTCGTGCCATTACCGGTTCTAACAAGCGTCCGCTGAAATCCTTGTCAGACATGATCAAGGGTAAGCAAGGCCGTTTCCGTCAGAACTTGTTGGGTAAACGGGTCGACTACTCTGGTCGTTCGGTTATCGTGGTCGGGCCTGCATTGCGTTTGCACCAGTGCGGTCTGCCTAAGAAAATGGCGCTGGAGCTGTTCAAACCGTTCATTTTCGGTAAGCTGCAACGCCGTGGTTTGGCGACCACCATTAAGGCGGCGAAAAAGCTGGTTGAACGCGAAACGGCAGAAGTGTGGGACATCCTCGCTGAAGTCATCCGCGAACATCCGGTCATGCTCAACCGTGCGCCTACCTTGCACCGTTTGGGTATCCAGGCGTTTGAACCAACCTTGATCGAAGGCAAGGCAATCCAGTTGCACCCGCTTGGTGTGTTCAGCGTTCAACGCGGACTTCGACGGTGACCAAATGGCGGTACACGTACCGTTGTCACTGGAAGCGCAGTTGGAAGCACGTACCCTGATGATGGCGACCAACAACGTCCTGTCACCCGCAAACGGTGAACCGATTATCGTGCCGTCGCAAGACATCGTTTTGGGTCTGTATTACATGACCCGCGATGCCATCAATGCGAAAGGCGAAGGCATGATCTTTGCCGACCCGGCCGAAGTGCAACGTGCCTATGATACGGGCAATGCCTCACTTGCACGCCAAGGTCAAAGTGCGCATTACTGACAGCATCAAAGATGAGGATGGTGAGTTCATCAAGCGCACCCGTGTGCTGGATACCACCGTTGGTCGTGCTTTGCTGACCACGTATCATGCCGGAAGGTCTGCCGTTTGAGCTGTTCAATACAGTCCTGAAGAAAAAGGCCATTTCCAAGCTGATCAACGAAGCTTACCGCCGCGTTGGTTTGAAAGCAGCTGTCGTGTTTGCTGACCAGTTGATGTATACCGGCTACCGTTATGCGACCCGTGCAGGGCGTTTCGTTCTGTGCGGATGACATGATGATCCCGGAAAAGAAAGTTGAGTTGTTGGCGGACGCAGAAGCGGCAGTGCTGGAAATTCAAAAGCAATTCCACAGCGGTCTGGTGACCCAAGGCGAACGCTACAACAAGGTCGTTGACATCTGGGCGAGTACCAATGAAAAAGTCGCCAAGGCGATGATGGAAAAAATTGGTAAGCAAGAAGTTATTGATGCGGAAGGCAATCTGGTTTACCAAGAATCCTTCAACTCCATCTACATGATGGCGGATTCTGGGGCGCGGGGTTCTGCGGCGCAGATTCGTCAGTTGGCAGGGATGCGCGGTTTGATGGCGAAACCGGATGGTTCCATCATCGAAACGCCGATTACCTCAAACTTCCGTGAAGGCTTGAACGTCCTCCAGT
Source organism: uncultured Gammaproteobacteria bacterium (assembly GCA_963818325.1). Classification (GTDB taxonomy): domain Bacteria; phylum Pseudomonadota; class Gammaproteobacteria; order Thiotrichales; family Thiotrichaceae; genus Thiothrix. Next base: position 423,285 of record CAWFRV010000001.1, read on the forward strand.
ACTTTATTTCGACGCACGGTGCGCGGAAAGGTTTGGCGGATACCGCACTGAAGACCGCGAACTCTGGTTATCTGACCCGGCGTCTGGTTGACGTGGCGCAAGATATGGTGGTTACCATTGATGATTGCGGTACGACAAAAGGCATCAAAATGCGTCCGATCATCGAAGGTGGTGACGTGGTGGAGGCATTGGCTGAGCGCGTGCTCGGTCGCGTGGTGGCGCAAGACGTTACCCGTGGTGACGAAGTGTTGATTCCGGCGGGTACATTCCTTGATGAGGCGTGGGTCAAGCAGATTGATGCGCTGGCAGTTGATGAGATCGTGGTGCGTTCTGCGATTACCTGTGAAACGCGTTACGGTGTTTGCAAGCATTGCTACGGGCGTGATCTTGGCCCGTGGGCATTTGGTCGGCAAGGGTGAGGCTGTCGGGGTTATTGCCGCACAATCCATCGGTGAGCCGGGTACTCAGTTGACCATGCGTACCTTCCATATCGGGGGGGCGGCGAGCCGGTCAGCGGCAGAAAATAGCATTGCGGTCAAGTCCGGTGGTCAGGTTCACCTGCTGAACGTCAAGACTGTGCGTAACAAAGATGGCAAGCTGGTGGTGGTTTCCCGTTCCGGTGAACTCGGTGTGGTCGATACCAGTGGGCGTGATAAGGAACGTTACAAACTGACTTACGGTGCCATCCTGTCGGTTGAGCATTACGGCGAAGTATCTGGCAGGTCAGGAAGTGGCAACGTGGGATCCGCATACCCACCCGATCATTTCCGAGGTGGCGGGTCAGGTTAGTTTCAGTGACTTCATTGATAACGTGACCGTGCAGACCAAAGTGGATGAAATGACGGGTTTGTCCTCCATCGAAGTCATGGATCCGAAAAACCGTCCTGCGGCAGGTCGTGAATTGCGTCCTACGGTGCGTTTGCTGGACGAGCGCGGCGACAGCGTGTTCTTTGAAGGCACGCGGATTCCGGTGCAATACCCGTTGCCAGCGGGTGCGATCGTCAGTTCCACCAATGGTGCAACGGTGCAGGTCGGTGAAGTTGTGGCACGTCTGCCGCAAGCGTCTTCTAAGACCCGTGACATCACGGGTGGTTTGCCACGGGTTGCTGACTTGTTTGAAGCACGTAAGCCGAAAGACGGCGCGATTCTGGCAGAAAAAACCGGGACGATTTCCTTCGGTAAGGAAACCAAGGGTAAGCAGCGCGTGATTATCACCGGTGAAGATGGTGAGCATTACGAAGAGCTGATTCCCAAATGGCGTAATCTGGATGTGTTCGAGGGTGAGAAACTCAACCGTGGTGAGGTTATCGCCGACGGTGAGCCTAACCCGCATGACATCTTGCGCTTGTTGGGTGCGACTGCACTTGGCTGAATACCAAGCGAAGGAAATCCAAGACGGTTTACCGTCTGCAAGGCGTAAAAATCAACGACAAGCACATCGAAGTCATCGTGCGTCAGATGATGCGTAAAGTCGAAGTGATTGATCCGGGTGACAGCAAGTTCTTGCGTGGTGAGCAGGCCGACTACTGGCGCGTGACGAAACCAACAAAGAGTTGGAAGCAGAAGGCAAGCTCAGAATCGTCGTATGAGCGCCTGCTGATGGGCATCACCAAGGCATCCTGGTAACGGACTCCTTCGTGTCTGCGGCGTCCTTCCAAGAGACTACACGCGTCCTGACGGAGGCAGCAGTACGTGGTGCGCGTGATGAGCTGCGCGGCTTGAAAGAAAACGTTATCGTTGGACGTCTGATTCCGGCAGGTACGGGTTTGGCTTACCACGATGCATCGTCGCAGCCAGCGTAATGAGTTTACTTATGAACGTCCTGCACCGACTGAAACCATCAGTTTCGGTGAGCCAATGGACATGGATTCAGATTGAATAATTCGATCAGGTTATCCGATTTAACTGACTGAACGGGAAAACCTCCTTGACAGGAGGCTTCCCGATCCCTAAAATCTGGCGTCCTTAAACAGACCGATTTTCGGTCTGTTGTTTTTATGGGGACAAGGCAAGCCAGGCAGGTTCCTCGTGGGTTCCAGGAGACAATTTCAGGATTATGGCAACAGTAAACCAGTTGGTGCGTAAGCCGCGCCAAAGCAAAGTAGAGAAAAGCAAGGTGCCAGCATTGGAGGCTTGTCCGCAACGCCGTGGTGTTTGTACCCGTGTTTATACAACCACGCCTAAGAAGCCGAACTCCGCTATGCGTAAGGTTGCTCGTGTGCGTCTGACTAATGGTTTTGAAGTCACCAGCTATATCGGTGGTGAAGGCCATAACCTCCAGGAACACTCGGTTGTACTGATTCGCGGCGGTCGTGTAAAAGACCTTCCCGGTGTCCGTTACCATACGGTTCGTGGTAGTCTGGATACGCAGGGCGTTAAAAACCGTAACAGGCTCGTTCCAAATACGGCACGAAGCGTCCCAAGAAGTAATTCACAGGTGATATGAGTCATGCCTAGAAGAAGAGAAGTCCCCAAGCGCATCGTGCTGCCTGATCCTAAGTTCGGAAGCCAATTGCTGACTAAGTTCATGAATGCCATCATGCAAGATGGTAAGAAGTCTGCTGCCGAAAAGATCATTTACGGTGCGTTGACTGAAATCGCTGGCAAGAAAGGCGGTGACGGTATTGAGGTGCTGGAATACGCACTGGATAACGTCCGTCCTGCGGTAGAAGTTAAGTCCCGCCGTGTCGGTGGTGCAACTTACCAAGTGCCGGTTGAAGTACGTCCTTCACGTCAAAATGCGCTGGCTATGCGTTGGTTGATTGATGCGGCTCGTAAGCGTGGTGAAAAATCCATGGCACGTAAGCTGGCAGGCGAATTGATGGATGCTTCCGAAAAGCGTGGTACTGCTGTGAAGAAGCGTGAAGACGTGCATCGTATGGCAGAAGCGAACAAAGCATTCGCACACTTCCGCTGGTAATTGGATAAGGAGATGACAATCAGTGGCACGTAGCACCCCTATTGAGCAGTACCGTAATATCGGCATCATGGCACACATTGATGCGGGTAAAACGACTGCTACTGAGCGCATCCTGTTTTACACGGGTGTGTCTCATAAGATCGGGGAAGTGCATGATGGCGCTGCGACCATGGACTGGATGGAGCAGGAGCGTGAGCGTGGTATTACCATTACCTCCGCTGCTACCACCTGTTTCTGGTCGGGAATGGATAAGCAGTTTCCGCTGCATCGTATCAATATTATCGACACGCCGGGGCACGTAGACTTCACGATTGAAGTGGAGCGTTCGTTGCGGGTGTTGGATGGTGCGATGTTTGTGCTGTGCGCTGTGGGTGGTGTGCAGCCGCAGTCGGAAACAGTGTGGCGGCAGGCGAACAAGTACCATGTCCCGCGCATGGCTTTCGTCAATAAGATGGATCGTTCCGGTGCAAACTTCCTGCGCGTTTACGAGCAGTTGAAGACCAAGTTGAATGCCAATGCCTGTGCCGTTGCAACTACCTATCGGTGCAGAAGAGCATTTCGCCGGGTGTTGTTGATCTGATTCGCATGAAAGCAATCATGTGGAATGAGGCTGATAAAGGTGTAACCTACGAAGCTGTGGATATTCCGGCTGATATGGTGGCATCTTGTCAGGAATGGCGCGAGAAAATGGTGGAAGCTGCGGCTGAAGCCGATGACACTTTGATGGATAAGTACCTTGAAGAAGGTGGATTTGTCCGCAGAAGAGATTATTGCTGGTTTGCGTAAGCGCACCATTAATCTTGAAATCGTGCCGATGACCTGTGGTTCTGCTTTCAAGAATAAGGGCGTGCAAGCGGCGCTGGATAAGATTGTTGAGTTGATGCCTTCACCTTTGGATGTGCCTGCTATTAAGGGGCATCTGGATGATAAGGATGAAACCGAAGCCGAGCGTCATGCGAGTGATGAGGAGCCGTTTGCGGCATTGGCGTTCAAGATTGCGACTGACCCATTTGTGGGGACGTTGACATTCTTCCGGGTGTATTCCGGCGTGTTGACCTCGCAAAGTGCGGTGTATAACCCCGTGAAAGGTAAGCGTGAGCGTATTGGGCGTTTGGTGCAGATGCATTCCAATGCCCGTGAAGATATTGATGAAGTTCGGGCGGGTGATATTGCAGCCGCTGTCGGGCTGAAAGATGTGACAACAGGTGATACGTTGTGTGACATGAATCAGTGTCATTACGCTGGAAAAGATGGATTTTCCTGAGCCAGTCATTGCGGTTGCGGTTGAGCCAAAGTCCAAGGCTGACCAGGAGCGAATGGGTATTGCATTGAGTAAGCTCGCGCAGGAAGATCCTTCATTCCGGGTGCGTACTGATGAGGAAACCGGGCAAACCATTATCGCTGGTATGGGTGAGTTGCACCTTGAAATCATCGTTGATCGGATGCTGCGTGAGTTTAAGGTCAATTGCAATGTGGGTGCGCCGCAAGTGGCTTACCGTGAAACCATCCGTCAGACGGTTGAGGTTGAAGGTAAGTTTATTCGCCAATCCGGTGGGCGTGGGCAGTACGGTCATGTTTGGCTGCGTCTCGAACCATTGGGTGAGGCGGAAGGCTACAAATTTGAAAATGCCTTGGTGGGTGGTGTTGTGCCGAAAGAATTCGTGCCAGCCGTCGACAAGGGTGTGCAAGAACAAATGGGTAACGGCGTATTGGTCGGTTTCCCGCTGGTCGACATGAAAGTAACCTTGTTTGATGGTTCTTATCATGATGTCGATTCCAGCGAAATGGCATTCAAGATTGCAGGTTCGATGGCACTCAGACAGGGTGTCATGGAAGCCACAGCCGGTTCTGTTAGAGCCGGTGATGAAGGTTGAAGTGACAACGCCTGATGACTACATGGGTGATGTTATTGGTGATTTGAACCGACGCCGTGGTGTCATCCAAGGTATGGATGAGGAAAGCGGTAGTTTGGTGGTGCGTGCGGAAGTGCCGTTGGGTGAAATGTTTGGTTATGCAACTGATTTGCGTTCTGCCACCCAAGGGCGAGCTTCTTACAGCATGGAATTTGTACGATATTCGGAAGCGCCTGCGGCTATTACTCAGGCGGTCATAAAGAAAGTGAAAGGTGAGTAACGATGGCAAAGAGTAAATTTGAGCGCAACAAGACGCACGTAAACGTAGGTACAATTGGCCACGTTGACCACGGCAAGACCACGCTGACAGCGGCGCTGACGGTTGTGCAAGCCAAGAAGTATGGCGGTGAATCAAAAGCTTACGATCAGATCGATGCGGCTCCTGAAGAAAAGGCACGTGGTATCACTATCTCCACTGCCCACGTAGAATACGAATCTGAGACCCGTCACTACGCCCACGTAGACTGCCCAGGCCATGCTGACTATGTTAAAAACATGATCACTGGTGCGGCACAGATGGATGGCGCAATTCTGGTTTGTTCCGCTGCTGATGGCCCAATGCCACAGACCCGTGAACACATCCTGCTGTCCCGTCAGGTTGGCGTCCCCTACGTTGTTGTTTACATGAACAAATGCGACTTGGTTGACGACGAAGAGTTGCTGGAACTGGTCGAAATGGAACTGCGTGAACTGCTGTCCAGCTACGACTTCCCCGGTGATGACACCCCCATCGTCAAAGGTTCTGCGCGTATGGCGCTGGAAGGCGATGAATCTGATATCGGTGTGCCATCCATTGCCCGTCTGATTGAAGCCATTGATACCTTCATCCCAGACCCAGTGCGTGCTATCGACGGCACCTTCCTGATGCCAGTGGAAGACGTATTCTCCATCTCTGGTCGTGGTACGGTTGTAACAGGCCGTATCGAGCGTGGTGTGGTCAAAGTGGGCGAAAGCATCGAAATCGTTGGTATCCGTGCCACCCAAACCACCACCGTCACGGGTGTTGAAATGTTCCGCAAATTGCTGGATCAAGGTATGGCAGGTGACAACGTAGGTTTGTTGCTGCGTGGCACTAAGCGTGACGACGTAGAGCGTGGTCAAGTACTGTGCAAGCCCGGCTCCATCAAGCCACACACCAAATTTGAAGCGGAAGTCTATGTCCTGTCCAAGGAAGAAGGTGGTCGTCATACGCCATTCTTCAAAGGCTACCGCCCACAGTTCTACTTCCGTACCACTGACGTGACTGGCGCGTGTGAACTGCCAGAAGGCGTTGAAATGGTCATGCCGGGCGATAACGTCAAGCTGGTCGTTTCCCTGATCAACCCAATTGCGATGGAAGACGGTCTGCGTTTCGCGATCCGTGAAGGTGGCCGTACTGTCGGTGCCGGTGTTGTTGCTAAAATTATTGAGTAATAGTTATGTCTGATCAAAGAATCCGTATTCGCCTGAAAGCTTTCGATCATCGTTTGATTGATCGCTCTGCTACTGAAATTGTTGAGACGGCGAAGCGTACAGGTGCGCGTGTTAAGGGGCCTATTCCGCTGCCTACGCGCATTGAGCGTTACACCATTCTGGTTTCGCCACACGTTGATAAGGATGCGCGTGATCAGTATGAGATCCGTACTTACAAGCGTCTGATGGATATTATTGATCCGACTGACAAAACTGTTGATGCTCTGATGAAGCTGGATTTGGCTGCGGGCGTTGATGTACAAATCAAGCTGAATTGATTTGTAAAAAGTTCATAGACGACAGAAGATTTTCTGTTATAATGCGCGGCTTTCCACGGCTCGACCTAGGTCGAGCCGAGTTTTTCTAAAAGATAGAATGAAAGTTGCTCGGTGTGAGTAATTTCGAAGAGGTGTGCAAATGGCTATCGGTCTGCTGGGTCGCAAAGTAGGTATGACCCGGATATACGGTGAAGATGGTGGTTCAACCCCCGTCACTGTGCTTGAGATTGCGGCGAACCGTGTATCACAAGTCAAGACGGTAGAAACGGATGGCTATACTGCCATTCAGTTGTCTACAGGTGAGAAAGAAGTCTTCCCGCGTTTCCAAGTCGGAAGCTGGTCATTTTGCCAAGGCAGGTGTGCCTGCTGGTACTTGTGTTCGTGAATCGCGCATTGATGATGCGTCAGGTTACGAACTGGGTGCTGAACTTGCGGTAAGCATGTTTGAAGCAGGTCAAATGGTTGATGTGACAGGCGTCAGCAAAGGTAAAGGCTTTGCTGGTGTTTTGAAGCGTCACCATTTTGCTGGTCAAGATCGCACCCATGGTAACTCTTTGTCACACCGGGTTCCGGGTTCCATTGGTCAGAACCAAACGCCAGGCCGGGTATTCCCAGGCAAAAAAATGGCTGGTCATATGGGTGCTGTACAGCGTACTGCCCAGAATCTGCAAGTGGTACGTGTAGACGCTGAGCGCAATCTGTTGTTGGTTAAAGGTGCTGTTCCAGGCGCTACTAACGGCGACGTGGTTGTCAAGCTGTCGGTCAAGGCATAAAGGTGGCGGCAATGGAATTACAAATTGCAAATGGTGGCTCAGTCGCGGTAAGCGATGACATTTTTGCACGTGAATTTAACGAAGGTCTTGGTGCATCAGACGGTTGTTGCTTATATGGCAGCAGGTCGTGCGGGTACTAAAGCACAAAAAACTCGTTCTGATGTAAGCGGTGGTGGTGCTAAGCCTTTTAAGCAAAAAGGTACAGGTCGTGCGCGTGCGGGTAGTATCCGTAGCCCACTGTGGCGCACAGGTGGTAAGTCTTTTGCAGCACGTCCGCGTGACTTTAGCGCAAAAGCTCAACAAGAAAATGTACCGTGCAGCAATGCGCTCCATTTTCTCTGAGTTGGTTCGTCAAGATCGTTTTGTGGTGGTGGACTCTTTCAGTATTGAAGAGCCAAAAACCAAGCTGATGATGGCGAAGCTGAAAGAATATGGTTCGAATGATGTGTTGCTGGTTTCTGATGTTGATGATGTCAATGTGCTGCTGTCTGCACGCAACATTCCTTACTGTGAAGTGTCCACTGTTGCTGGTCTGAATCCGGTTAGCTTGGTGGGTCATCAGAAAGTTATTGTGACAACTGGTGCGGTTAGCAAGATTCAGGAGTGGCTGGCATGAGTATGGAACGTCTCTATCATGTGTTGGTTGCGCCGCGTGTGACAGAAAAAACTGTCCGCGCTTCTGAAAAGGCAAACCAGTATGTGTTTAAGGTTGCAAAAACTGCAACCAAGCAAGAAATTAAGGATGCTGTCGAGACTTTGTTTGAAGTCAAGGTTGATAAGGTTCGTACCATCAACATGAAAGGCAAGCAGAAGAACTTTGGGCGTCGTGGCGGTCATCGCAACGACTGGAAAAAGGCTTATATCAGCCTGTCCGAAGGTTTCTCTCTGGATGCGGCAGCGGAATAAGGTAAGGGTGAATCATGGCAGTCGTTAAGGCAAAACCAACCTCCCCAGGGCGTCGCTTCCAGGTTAAGGTTGTTAATAAAGAGTTACACAAAGGTGCTCCTTGTAAAAGCCTGTTGGAAAATAAGCGCAAGAGCGGTGGACGTAACAACACGGGTCGTATTACGGTTCGTCACGTGGGTGGTGGTCATCGTCAACACTATCGTCTGGTTGACTTTAAGCGTCGTAAGGATGATATTCCAGCGCGTGTTGAGCGTTTGGAATATGACCCTAACCGCAGTGCAAATATTGCTCTTGTTGTTGTATGCTGATGGCGAGCGCCGCTACATCATTGCACCAAAAGGCTTGAGTGCAGGTGCTGAAGTTATTTCTGGTCTCCATGCGCCTATCGCTGCTCGGTAACTGCCTGCCAATGCGTAATATTCCGGTTGGTAGCGTGATTCACTGCATCGAAATGAAACCTGGCAAAGGTGCACAGTTGGCGCGTAGTGCTGGTGCTTCCGCTCAGTTAGTGGCGCGTGAAGGTGCTTATGCTACTATCCGTCTGCGTTCAGGTGAGATGCGTAAAGTTCCGGTTGACTGCCGTGCAACGGTCGGTGAAGTCGGTAACTCCGAACATGGTCTGATCAAGTTGGGTAAAGCGGGCGCGAAGCGTTGGCGCGGTGTCCGTCCTACCGTTCGCGGTGTGGTCATGAACCCAGTAGACCATCCACACGGTGGTGGTGAAGGTCGTACCTCTGGTGGTCGTCATCCTGTTACACCTTGGGGTGTTCCGACCAAGGGTTACAAGACTCGTAGCAACAAACGCACTGACAAGATGATTGTCCGTCGCCGGAACAAAAAGTAAGAGGATTAAACAGTGCCACGTTCACTAAAGAAAGGTCCTTTCGTTGACCATCACCTGATCAAGAAGGTCGAGACTGCCAAGGCAGCTAATGACCGTCGTCCAATCAAAACATGGTCGCGCCGCTCCATGATCCTGCCCGAATTTATCGGCTTGACCTTGGCGGTGCATAACGGCAAGCAGCATGTTCCGGTGCTGGTTAATGAAAACATGGTAGGCCATAAGCTGGGTGAGTTTGCACTGACCCGTTCTTACCGTGGTCACGTTGCCGACAAGAAGTCGAAGTAAGAGGTCGAAATGGAAGTTGCAGCACATTTGCGTTTTGCGCGTATTTCACCTCAGAAGTGCCGACTGGTCGCTGATCAGATTCGTGGACTGCCGGTGGACAAGGCACTGAATATTCTGGCATTTAGCCCGAAGAAAGGTGCAGCGATGCTGAAGAAGGTTCTGGAATCTGCGATTGCCAACGCTGAGCATAATGATGGTGCCGATGTGGACGAATTGTGCATTAAGCGCGTATTCGTTGACCAAGGGCCAACCATGAAGCGTATCATGCCGCGTGCTAAAGGTCGTGCTAACCGCATCCTGAAGCGCACCAGTCACATTACCGTCGCTGTAGGCGAGAAGTAAGGTTTAGTATGGGTCAGAAAGTACATCCAACCGGTATCCGTCTTGGCATCGCCACCGACTGGCGTTCCAAGTGGTACGCTGAAGGCAAGGATTATGCCGACTTCCTGTTTAAAGATTTGGAAGTGCGCACATTCTTGAAAAAGAGGCTGAAAGAAGCTTCTATTAGCCGCATCCAGATTGAGCGTCCTGCGAAGTCCGCTTTTATTACCATTCACACTGCCCGTCCGGGTGTGGTGATTGGTAAAAAAGGCGAGGATATTGAAAAGCTGCGCGCAGAAACAGCGGCGAAGTTGGGCTTGCACGTCAATAACGTGAAACTGAATATCGAAGAAATTCGTAAGCCTGAATTGGATGCGCAATTGGTTGCTGAAAGCATTGCTAGCCAACTTGAGCGTCGTATCATGTTCCGTCGTGCTGCTAAGCGTGCTGTTGCCAACGCGATGCGTTTGGGTGCGCTGGGAATCAAAGTTTGTGTGGCTGGTCGTTTGAATGGTGCCGAGATTGCACGTACCGAATTTTTCCGTGAAGGCCGTGTGCCACTTCACACTTTGCGTGCTGACATTGACTATGCAACTGCGGAAGCTCTCACCACCTATGGTATCATCGGTGTGAAAGTATGGATCTATAAGGGCGAAGTCTTCGACCTGGAACAGAAGCAGCAATCTAGCCAAAGCCAGAACCAAGGCCAAGGCAGAAAGAAGAAGTGATAGAGGTTTGAGATGTTACAACCCAAGAGAACCAAATTCCGCAAACAGATGAAAGGCCGCAACCGTGGCTTGGCGTTGGCGGGTAGTAAAGTCAGCTTCGGCGATTTCGGCCTGAAAACTGTTGAACGTGGTCGTTTGACTGCACGTCAGATTGAATCTGCACGTCGTGCGATCAATCGTTATGTGCGTCGTGGCGGTAAAATCTGGATTCGCGTGTTCCCGGACAAGCCAATCAGCAAAAAGCCGTTGGAAGTTCGTCAAGGTAAAGGTAAAGGGAACGTTGAATACTGGGTTGCACTGGTTCAGCCTGGCAAGGTTCTCTATGAAATTGAAGGTGTGGCAGAAGAAATTGCGCGTGAGGCTTTCCGTCTTGCATCTGCAAAGCTGCCGGTTAAGACTACATTTGTTTCTCGTCAGGTGATGTGATGAACGCAGCAGAACTCAAGCAAAAATCAGCTACCGAGCTTAAAGCAGAGCTGGTAGAAAACCTGAAAGAGCAGTTCAAGCTGCGTATGCAAAAAGCCGCTGGCCAGTTGTCACGTCCTTCCGAAGTGAAGCGTGTGCGTCGTCAGATTGCCCGTATCAAGACAGTGCTTGCACAAAAGCAAGTGGCAGGTGAATAACGATGAGCGTGAGCGAAGAAGCAAAAGTTGAACGCAGCCTGATGGGTCGTGTAGTCAGCAACAAAATGGACAAGTCAATCGTGGTGCTGATGGAACGTCAGGTAAAGCATCCGATGTACGGTAAGTTTATTAAGCGTTCTAAAAAATATCATGTTCACGACGAAAATAATGAATGTCGTGAAGGTGATATTGTACTGTTCAAGGAATGCCGTCCTTTGTCAAAGACAAAGCACTGGACCTTGATCAAAGTTGTTGAACGCGCCCCAAGCCAAGCATAAGGGACGGAGAACAAACAATGATCCAGATGCAATCCATTCTGCTAGTTGCAGATAACAGTGGTGCCAAACGAGTTATGTGCATCAAAGTTCTGGGCGGTTCTCATCGTCGTTATGCAGGCATTGGTGACATCATCAAGGTCAGCATTAAAGATGCGATCCCGCGTGGCAAGGTCAAGAAAGGCGATGTTTACAACGCTGTGATCGTGCGCACTGCCCATGGTGTACGTCGTAATGACGGTTCTAAAATCCGTTTCGACAATAATGCCGCCGTCTTGCTGAACAATAAGCTCGACCCAATCGGCACACGTATTTTTGGGCCTGTCACTCGCGAACTGCGTGGTGAGAAGTTCATGAAGATTATTTCCCTAGCACCTGAAGTGCTGTAAGACTGCAACGACAGAAGTAGGTGACGAAATGCGTAAGATTCGCAGTAATGACGAAATAGTTGTCATCACCGGCAAAGATAAAGGCCGTCGCGGCAAAGTCATGCAGGTGTTGGCGGAAAATAAGGTTTTGGTACAAGGTATTAATCGTGTCAAAAAACACGTTAAGCCTAACCCAAATGCAGGTGTTCAAGGTGGCATTATTGAAAAAGAAATGCCGATGGATGACTCAAATGTGATGCTGGTCAACCCTGCTACAGGCAAGGGTGACCGTGTTGGATTCAAGCTCCTGGACGATGGTAAGAAAATCCGTGTCTTTAAGTCCAATGGTGAGCGCGTAGACGCTTAAGGTGTAAAATGTCGAGACTGCAACAGTATTACCGCGATACTGTCGTCAAGGAATTGACGGACAAGTTCGGGTACAACAATGTGATGGAAGTGCCGAAGCTGGTGAAAATCAGCCTAAACATGGGTTTGGGTGAAGCTGTCGGTGATAAGAAGATTATTGAACATGCCACTGGTGATATGGCGAAAATTGCAGGTCAAAAACCTGTGGTGACGCTGAGCCGTAAATCAGTTGCTGGCTTCAAGATTCGTGACGGTTGGCCAATTGGCTGCATGGTAACGCTTCGCGGCGAGAAAATGTACGAATTCTTGGATCGTCTGGTGAATATTTCCATCCCCCGTATCCGTGACTTCCGTGGTCTCAATGCGCGTGCATTCGATGGTCGTGGCAACTACAACATGGGCATCAAAGAACAGATCATCTTCCCAGAGATCGAGTACGACAAAATTGATGCATTGCGTGGTATGAATATTACCATTGCTACCACTGCAAAAACCAACGACGAGGGAAAAGCGTTGCTTGAAGCTTTCAAATTCCCTTTTAGACAGCAGTAAGAGGATTAAGATCAAATGGCTAAGAAATCCATGATCGCCCGTGAAACACGCCGTACTGCTGCCGTCGCTAAATTCGCAGCCAAGCGTGATGAACTGAAAGCAATTATCAGCAGCCCAGACAGCTCATTTGAAGCAGTGATGGCAGCTAATGAGAAACTGCAAAAGTTACCACGTGACAGCAGCCCGGTTCGCCAAATGACCCGTTGCCGTCTGACAGGCCGTCCACATGCCGTTTACCGCAAGTTCGGCCTGTGCCGTAACAAGTTGCGTGAAGCCGCTATGCGTGGTGACGTGCCTGGTTTGACCAAAGCAAGTTGGTAAGGGAGAAGCAAAATGAGTATGAGTGATCCTATCGCCGACATGCTGACCCGCATCCGTAATGGTCAGATGGCTACTAAGGCGAACGTTAAGTTTCCTGCGTCTAAACAGAAAACAGCGATTCTTGAAGTATTACAGAGCGAAGGTTATGTCGCTGAGTTTGCAACCGACGCAGTCGATGGCAAGCCGGTTACAACCGTTAAGCTGAAATATTTTCAAGGCAAGCCAGTTATCACCAAGGTGAAACGTATTAGCCGTCCCGGCCTGCGTATTTTCCGTGGTCAGGATGAACTGCCAACGGTAATGGGTGGCTATGGCGTAGCCATTGTTTCCACATCCAAAGGCGTCATGAGTGGTCGCGCAGCCAAGGCTTCAGGCCAAGGTGGCGAGGTCATTTGCACGGTTGAATAAAGGCGGGCTTTGAAATGTCAAGAATTGCAAAGAAAGCGCTGACCCTGCCGCAAGGCGTGGAAGTCAGCATCAGTGGGCAAAGCCTGAAAGTCAAAGGCAGCAAAGGTGCGTTTGATTTTGCAGTGCATGACGCTGTAGAAGTCTCTCAGGAAGACAATGTGTTGAAGTTCAAATCCAAGCGTGAAGGTGATTCCGCTGGTTGGGCTTTAGCAGGTACGACTCGCGCATTAGCCAATAATATGGTTATCGGTGTAAGCCAAGGCTTTGAGAAGAAACTGCAACTGGTTGGGGTCGGTTATCGTGCCCAAGCTCAAGGCAGCAAACTGAACCTCAGCTTGGGTTTCTCACACCCGGTTGTACATGATATGCCTGAAGGCATTACGGTCGAGACCCCAAGTCAGACAGAAATTCTGATTCGTGGTAGCGATAAGCAGAAAGTTGGTCAAGTTGCCGCAGAAATTCGTGCATACCGTCCACCAGAGCCTTACAAAGGCAAAGGTGTGAAATATGCAGACGAAGTTATCCTGCGTAAAGAGACCAAGAAGAAGAAGTAAGGTGAACTAAAGATGGACAAGAAAACATCCCGCATTCGTCGTGGTAAGCGTAGCCGCATGAAAATGCGTGAACTGCGTGTTAACCGTCTGAGTATTCACCGTACTTCTCTGCATATCTATGCACAAGTGGTGACTGCTGACGGTTCTCAAGTGCTGGCTTCAGCTTCCACGCTGGATAAAGACCTGAAGTCAGGTCTGGATTACACAGGCAACGTCGCTGCTGCTACAGCAGTTGGCAAATTGGTTGCTGAGCGTGCGTTGGCAAAAGGTATTGACGCCGTTGCTTTTGATCGCTCTGGTTTTAAATATCATGGTCGCATCAAGGCGCTGGCAGATAGCGCCCGTGAAGCCGGTCTGAAATTCTAAGGATTTATCCAATGGCGAAGGCAGAACATACATCAGCACCATCCGACGGCTTGCAAGAAAAGCTGGTTCAAGTGAACCGCGTTGCTAAGACTGTAAAAGGTGGTCGTATCATGAGCTTCACTGCGTTGACCGTAGTGGGCGATGGTAATGGTCGGGTCGGTTTCGGTTACGGTAAAGCACGTGAAGTGCCAGCCGCTATCCAGAAAGCGATGGATCAAGCACGCCGTAACATGGTGACGGTTTCTTTGGTAGACGGCACGCTGCAATACCCAATCAAGTATGAGCAAGGTGCAGCACGTGTATACATGCAGCCTGCTTCTGAAGGTACGGGCGTTATCGCAGGTGGTGCGATGCGTGCGGTTCTGGAGGTTGCTGGTGTACGTAACGTATTGTCCAAGTGCCAAGGGACCCGTAATGCAGGTAACGTGGTACGTACTACCATCGCTGCATTGGGTTCTATGCAAGCGCCTGAAATGATTGCCGCCAAGCGTGGCAAAACCGTTGCAGACATCAAGGGGTAAGACTATGACTTCCGCGAAACAACTCAAACTGACGTTGGTACGCAGTCTGAATGGTCGTCTGAAGACTCATCAGCAGTGTGCCCGTGGTCTTGGTATCCGCAAGATCCACAATCCGGTTACTGTGATTGATACCCCGGAAAACCGTGGCATGATCAACAAGATTTCTTACATGCTGAAGGTTGAGGAAGCTTAAGATGAAATTGAATACGCTACAACCTGATCTGGGTAGCCGTCCTGAGCGTACCCGCGTAGGCCGTGGTATCGGTTCTGGTCTGGGTAAGACTGCTGGTCGTGGTCACAAAGGCCAAAAATCCCGTAAAGGTGGTTTCCATCACCGTAAGGGTTTTGAAGGCGGTCAGATGCCAATGCATCGTCGTCTGCCTAAGTTTGGCTTTAGCTCACGCATTGGTTCCCGCACTGCCGAAGTTCGTTTGAATGAACTGGCACAAGTGGAAGGCGATGTGATCGATCTGGCTGGCCTGATCGCTGCGAACGTTGTGGATGCGCGTACTTTGCAAGCAAAAATTATCCTTTCTGGTACAGTTGAAAAAGCTGTGACGGTGAAGGGTGTTGGCGTTACCAAAGGGGCACGTGAAGCAATCGAAGCAGCGGGCGGCAAGATCGAAGAATAACGGATAATAAATATGCGCAAGAACCCAACAGGTTCCCTTGGGGGCTTTGGAAACATGGTTGAAATTCGCCAGCGGTTGGTTTTCGTACTGCTGGCATTGATCGTTTATCGGATTGGTACTTATATTCCTGTTCCTGGCGTTAATCCTGCGGCAATGGCGCAGTTTTTTCGACCAGAACAACGGTACTATTCTGGGCGTGTTCAACATGTTTTCGGGTGGTGCGCTCCAACGTCTGAGTGTATTTGCACTGGGCATTATGCCGTATATTTCTGCTTCGATTATTATGCAGTTGGCAGCAACGGTCATTCCTTCTTTGGAACAGATCAAGAAGGAAGGCGAATCGGGTCGTCGTAAGATTACCCAATATACCCGTTACGGTACTGTGATACTGGCATTGTTCCAAAGTGTTGGTGTGGCAGTTGCTTTGGGTGGCTCAGATGCTGGCAATGGTCAGACAATTGCCCTAAATCCGGGGCTTGGTTTTGTATGACGACAGTCGTTACGCTGGTCACTGGGACGCTTTTCCTGATGTGGTTGGGCGAACAGATTACCGAGCGGGGTATCGGTAACGGTATTTCGTTGATTATTTTTGGCGGTATCGTTGCGGGTTTGCCCGTTGCTATCGGTGGTACGTTGGAACTGGCGAATACCGGTGAGTTGCATCCGCTGTTCATCATCGGTTTGTTGCTACTGGTGTTGGCGGTGACTGCATTGGTTATTTTTGTTGAGCGTGGTCAGCGCCGTATTACGGTCAACTATGCCAACCGTCAGCAAGGCCGTAAGATGATGATGGGGCAATCCAGTCATCTGCCATTGAAGTTGAATATGGCTGGGGTTATCCCGCCGATTTTTGCTTCTAGTATCATCTTGTTCCCTGCAACGCTGGGGAAATGGTTTGGTGATGCAGGTGGTATGAGTTGGGTACAAAGCTTTTTTAGTATGCTGCAACCTGGTCAGCCTCTGTATGTGTTACTATACGCAATGGCGATTGTTTTCTTTTGTTTCTTCTATACTGCGTTGGTATTCAACTCACGTGAAACAGCAGACAACCTGAAGAAAGCTGGCGCGTTTATTCCGGGTATCCGTCCGGGTGAACAAACGTCCAAATACATTGATGGTGTCATGACACGTTTGACGGGGGTTGGTGCTATTTACATTACATTGGTCTGTTTGCTGCCGGAATTCCTGATTCTGGCTGGAATGTTCCCTTCTATTTTGGGGGTACTTCGCTGCTGATCATCGTGGTCGTGGTCATGGATTTCCTGTCACAATTGCAGGCACACATGATGTCGCACCAGTACGAAGGTCTGATGAAAAAGGCCAATTTCAAAGCGCAAACACGCCCCGGCACAGTGCGCTGATCTGATTACTTTCGAGAGGTTTTTATCATGAAGGTTCGAGCTTCAGTTAAAAAGTTGTGCCGTAACTGCCGGGTTATCCGCAGAAACGGTGTTGTTCGCATTATCTGTTCTGATCCGCGCCACAAACAGCGTCAGGGTTAATTTAAAGAGCCGATTTGGGTTGATAATTAAAAGGGGTTCTGGCACAATCGCCCGTTTTCCCGGTAGTCTGGAGAGATTTTAATGGCTCGTATTGCGGGTATCAATCTTCCTGTCAATAAGCACGTAGTGATCGGTTTGACTTCGATCTATGGCGTTGGTCGTCCGCGTGCTGCTGACATTTGTAAGGCGGCGGACGTTGTACCTAGTACCAAGATCCGTGACCTTAGCGAAGAACAAGTTGAACGCCTTCGTCTTGAAGTAGGAAAGCTCCTAGTTGAAGGCGATTTGCGGCGTGAAGTTTCCATGAGCATCAAGCGTTTGATGGACATGGGATGCTATCGTGGCATCCGCCACAGACGTGGCCTGCCTATGCGCGGTCAGCGTACCAAGACTAACGCGCGTACCCGTAAAGGCCCGCGTCGTCCTATTCGCAAATAATACATAGATTGCAGGTAGAGTAAGTAATGGCAAGACAGCCTAGAAAAGGTGCAACTGTTAATCTTCGCAAGAAGATCAAGAAAACTGTCACTGACGGTGTTGCACACGTCCATGCATCATTCAATAACACAATTGTGACTATCACTGACCGCCAAGGCAATGCGCTGGCATGGGCTACCTCTGGTGGTTCAGGTTTCCGTGGTTCACGTAAAAGTACCCCGTTTGCAGCACAGGTTGCCGCTGAACGTGCGGGTAATGCAGCGAAAGATTACGGTCTGAAAAACCTTGATGTTGAAGTCAAAGGGCCAGGGCCTGGTCGTGAGTCTGCGGTACGTGCCCTGAACAGCGTTGGCTTCAGGATTAATAGCATCGTGGATGTAACGCCGATCCCGCATAACGGCTGCCGTCCACCTAAGAAACGTCGTGTGTAGGAGATAGTCATGGCACGTTATATTGGTCCTACCTGCAAATTGAGCAGACGCGAAGGCACTGACCTTTACCTCAAAAGCCGTAGTGTTTCCCTCGAAAAGAAGTGCAAACTGGATAAAGTTCCAGGTCAGCACGGGGAAAACAAAGCACGTCTTTCCGATTACGGTGTGCAGTTGCGTGAAAAGCAAAAAGTCCGCCGTATGTATGGTGTACTGGAACGTCAGTTCAGCAATTATTTTAAAGAGGCTGCACGCCGCAAAGGTTCTACAGGCGAAAACCTGTTGAAGCTGCTGGAATGCCGTCTGGATAACGTCGTTTACCGCATGGGTTATGGTTCTACCCGCGCCGAATCCCGCCAATTGGTTAGCCACAAAGCTATCACAGTCAACGGTCAGTCGGTGAATATCCCGTCCTATCAGGTTAAATCTGGTGACGTCGTAGCAATTCGTGAAAAGTCCAAAAAGCAAACCCGTATACAGGATTCTGTCACTGTAGCGGAACAACTTGGCTTCCCATCATGGGTTGAAGTTGATGCAAAGGGATTGTCAGGTACTTTTAAATCAGTACCAGACCGTAGCGATCTGCCAGCCGAAATTAATGAATCACTGATCGTGGAATTGTACTCCAAGTAATCATTGATCACGTTCGAGAGGAAAAGTATGACCTCGAAAACAACAGAATTGCTGAAACCACGTAACGTTCATGTGCAAGAAGTAGGTTTAAATACCTACCGTATTACACTGGAACCGTTAGAGCGTGGGTTTGGTCACACGTTAGGCAATGCATTGCGCCGTATCCTGCTGTCCTCTATTCCGGGCAGTGCGGTAACCGAAGTGCAGATTACCGGCGTAGTGCATGAATACACCAGTATCGAAGGTGTGCAAGAAGACGTGGTTGAGATTCTGTTGAATCTCAAAAACTTGGCTATTCGTCTCAATGCCCGCGATGAAGCTACCCTGACGCTGAAGAAAAAAGGCAAAGGTGTGGTGACAGCCGCTGACATTGAACGGGATCATGATATTGACATCATTAATCCGGGTCACGTCCTCGCGCATATTACCAAGGATGACACTGAGCTGGAAATGAGCCTGACCATTACCCGTGGTCGTGGTTACCAGCCTGCTTCTGTACGTCGTGGCCCGGATTCACCCGAACTGCCGTTAGGCACGCTGGTGTTGGATGCGAGTTACAGCCCGATTACGCGCGTTGCCTACAACGTAGATAGCGCCCGTGTTGAGCAGCGTACCGACATGGACAAGCTGGTGCTGGAAATCCAGACCAATGGTTCCGTTAATGCGGAAGAATCCATTGGCATGGCAGCACAGATTCTGCAACAGCAGTTGGCAGTATTCTTTGATCTGCGTATCGAAGAGCCTGTCCGCCGTGAAGAGTCGCAGCCAGAGATCGACCCGATCCTGTTGCGTCCGGTTGACGATCTGGAACTGACTGTACGTTCAGCCAACTGCCTCAAAGCAGAAAATCTGTTCTACATCGGCGATCTGGTACAACGTAGCGAAACTGAGCTGCTGAAAACACCGAATCTGGGCAAGAAGTCCCTGACTGAAATTAAAGATGTGCTGGCACAACATGGTTTGACACTGGGAACCAAGTTAGATACCTGGCCACCAGCAGGTCTTGATCATCGTGAAAGCAAAGTGGCATAACCACGGGTTTTGAAGGATATAGAAAATGCGTCACCGTAATACTGGTCGTCAACTAAGCCGCGATAGCAGCGCCCGTAAAGCCTTGCTGCAAGCGTTGACAAACTCACTGCTTCGTTACGAAACGATCAAGACAACTCTGCCGAAGGCGAAAGAATTGCGCCGGGTTGCTGAGCCACTGATCACCCGTGCGAAAGAAGATTCCGTACACAACCGTCGGATTGCTTTTTCACGTTTACGTGACAAAGAAGTTGTTGGCAAGTTGTTCACTGATCTTGGCCCACGTTTCAAAGAGCGTCAAGGTGGCTACCTGCGTATCATCAAGTGCGGTTTCCGTGCAGGTGACAATGCGCCGATGGCTTACGTTGCACTGGTTGATGATGAGGCAGATGCTGGGCAACAGGCCGCAGCAGAGTAATCAAGCGATTCATGCTTCCTGAAAAGGCCGACATTGTTCGGCCTTTTTGCGTTTGTTCAAACAGGGGATTACCATGCAAAATGTTCAACCAGTGGTGACAGCGGATAGCGCCCGCAAAACAGCGAAAGTCTTCTATTATGGCAACATTCTCTCTGTGTTGATTCCGTTTCCGGTGTTTATCTTGTGGTTTGGTGCCGGAATACTGGTTTACGCCATGTTCCGCCACCATCCGAATCCACGGGTAGGCTATTATACGCAAATAGCCGCTTACCACTATTATGGTTTGGCAGGTGGGTTAGTGCCGGTGTTGACCTTTGCGCCCGGTGACTTTTTTGTAAACTGGTGGTGGGCATTGTGGATTGTGTGTATTGCGGTGCTGTTGCCACTATCTATCCGTCAAATTCTGCGGATAAACCGCGAAGCATGGCAGGATACTGTTAAGTCGTCCCACTGAGGAGTAAAAAATGTCCGAATTACGTCATGATTGGCGCATCGAAGAAATCAATGCGTTGTTGGCAATGCCGTTCAGTGACCTGATGTTCAAAGCGCATCAAGTGCATCGGGAAAACTTCCCGGTCAATCAGGTGCAGGTCAGTACCCTGTTGAGCATCAAGACCGGTGCTTGCCCGGAAGACTGTGGTTATTGCTCGCAAAGTGCCAAACATGATACTTCGTTGGAACGGGAAACTTTATTGCCTTTGCAGGAAGTCATCGACTCCGCTAAAACGGCGCAACAACAGGGTGCAACCCGCTTCTGCATGGGCGCTGCATGGCGTAACCCGACCGACAAGAACCTTGAGCGCGTGATCGAAATGGTGCAAGCGGTCAAGGGAATGGGCTTGGAAACCTGTGTTACGCTGGGGATGCTGACCGACCGGCAGGCGACCCGTCTCAAGGATGCAGGGCTGGATTACTACAACCACAACCTTGATACCTCACCCGAATTCTACGGTAACGTCATTTCCACCCGCACCTTCCAAGACCGTTTGGATACCTTGGATCATGTGCGCAATGCAGGCATCAACGTTTGTTCCGGCGGCATTCTGGGCATGGGCGAAACCCGTCTGGATCGTGCCCGCCTGTTGCAGCAACTGGCAAACATGAAATTTCACCCCGAATCCGTTCCCATCAACGATCTGGTGAAGATCGAAGGCACGCCATTGGCTGGTGTGGAAAAACTCGACCCATTTGAATTCATCCGCACCGTGGCGGCTGCGCGGGTCATGATGCCGCAATCCTACGTGCGCCTTTCCGCAGGGCGTGCGGAGATGACCGATGAGATGCAGGCATGGTGTTTCTTCGCCGGGGCAAATTCGATTTTCTACGGCGAAAAACTGCTGACGACTGAAAATCCCGGCGCAAGCCATGACCAGCAACTGTTTGCACGCTTGGGGATTGAGGCGGAAGCTGGGCGGCCTGGTAGCGTTTATCTGTAAGGAGCATGGCATCATGCACTATCCACAACCCTACGATGTGATTGTCATCGGTGGCGGACACGCCGGAACCGAAGCCGCCCTCGCCGCCGCACGCATGGGGCAGCGCACCCTACTGCTGACCCACAATATCGAAACCATCGGTGCAATGAGCTGCAACCCCGCCATCGGCGGCATTGGCAAAGGCCATCTGGTCAAGGAAGTGGATGCAATGGGCGGGGCAATGGCGCACGCTGCTGACCGTGGCGGCATCCAGTTCCGCATCCTCAATGCCAGCAAGGGCGCTGCGGTTCGCGCTACCCGTGCGCAAGCTGACCGGGTGCGTTACAAAGCTGCTATTCGTGCCATTGTCGAAAACCAGCCCAATCTGGCGGTTTTCCAGCAAGCGGTCGATGATTTGTTGGTGGAAGGTGAGCGTGTCGTCGGGGTGCGTACCCAAATGGGCTTGAGCTTTGCGGCACGTGCGGTGGTGCTGACGACCGGCACATTCCTCGCGGGCAAAATTCACATTGGTTTGAGCAACCATGCCGGGGGCAGGGCAGGTGACCCGCCTTCTATTGCCTTGGCGGAACGTCTGCGCGAACTGCCATTCCGTGTTGACCGTCTGAAAACCGGCACGCCGCCGCGTATCGACGCCCGCAGCATCGACTTTAGCAAAATGGAAGCCCAACCCGGTGACACGCCTATCCCGGTATTTTCTTTCTTGGGTAGTGTGGATGAACATCCGCCGCAAATTGCTTGTTATATCACCTATACCAACACCCGAACCCACGACATCATCCGCAATGGGCTAGACCGTTCCCCGATGTATACCGGGGTGATCGAAGGCATTGGTCCGCGTTACTGCCCGTCGATTGAAGACAAAGTAGTACGCTTTGCCGACAAGGATCGCCACCAGATTTTCATCGAGCCGGAAGGGCTGGATACGCACGAAGTTTACCCCAATGGCATTTCCACCAGCTTGCCGTTTGATGTGCAGTACGCGCTGGTGCGCTCAATGGCAGGGTTAGAAAATGCCCACATTACCCGCCCCGGTTATGCCATCGAATACGACTTTTTTGACCCGCGTGACCTCAAGCCGACGCTGGAAACCAAGGCACTCGCTGGCTTATTTTTCGCGGGGCAAATCAACGGCACGACTGGCTACGAAGAAGCCGCTGCCCAAGGCTTACTGGCTGGCTTGAACGCCGGGTTGTATGCCCAAGAAAAAGATGGCTGGTATCCGCTACGTGACCAAGCCTACCTCGGTGTGTTGGTGGATGACCTGATCACACTGGGCACGAAAGAACCTTACCGCATGTTCACCAGCCGTGCCGAACACCGTTTGTTACTGCGCGAAGATAATGCCGACCTGCGCCTGACCGAAAAAGGCCGCGAACTCGGCTTGGTGGATGATGCCCGCTGGGAAGCATTCTGCGAAAAGCGCGAAGCCATCGAGCTTGAACAACAACGCCTACGCGCCACTGTGCTGCACCCGGCTGATGTCAGTGCGGAAGACAGCCAGCGGGTCTTCGGCGACGTGCTGGCACGCGATTACAAACTGCATGACTTGCTGCGCCGCCCTAATGTCAGCTATGCCGATCTGACCGGCTTATCCGCTGTTGGTGGCCCGGTGGCGGATGTAAAAGTGGCGGAACAAGTCGAAATCCAGTGCAAATACGCCGGATACATCGAACGCCAGCAAGACGAAATCGACAAGCAGCGCCGCAATGAATCAACTCGCCTGCCCGACTGGTTGGATTACGCCCAAGTGCGCGGCCTGTCCAACGAAGTGCGCCAGAAACTGCAAACCCAACGTCCGACTACTATTGGGCAAGCAGCACGTACCCCCGGCATCACGCCTGCCGCTATCTCCTTGCTGTTGGTTCATTTGAAAAAGGCGGGGTGAAGGGATGGATGCCCGTGAGAAACAACTGCTCAACCGCTACCTGCAACTGCTGCAACGCTGGAACAAAGTCTACAATCTGACAGCGGTGCGTGACCCTGCCCAGATGCAAACCCTGCATATTGCCGACAGCCTTAGTGTTGCGCCCTACCTCTGTGGCGCTACGTGCCTCGACGTGGGGAGTGGGGCAGGGCTGCCCGGCATTCCCCTCGCCATCATCCAACCCGAACGCCACTTCACCCTGCTTGATACCAACGGCAAGAAAACCCGTTTCATGCAACAAGCCGTATCCGAGCTGGGTTTGCCAAATGTCACCGTCATCCAAACCCGTGTCGAAAGCTGGCAGCCTGACGGGTGTTTTGACGCCATTATCAGCCGCGCCTTTGCTTCGCTACACGATTTTGTTAGCTTCACCGGAAAACATGCCGCTGAAAATGGTATCCTCTACGCCATGAAGGGGCGCTACCCCGACAGCGAACTGGCAGAGCTGCCAGCAGGCTGGAAGGTCACAGCGCAACATGCCCTGCATATACCCGATCTGGATGCAGAGCGGCATCTGTTGGAACTACAGCGAGAATAATCCATGACGCGAGTTATCGCCATCGCCAACCAGAAAGGTGGCGTCGGCAAAACCACCACCACCGTGAATCTGGCGGCATCCTTGGCTGCGATGAAACGCCGTGTCTTGTTGGTGGATATGGATCCGCAAGGCAATGCCACCACTGGCCTAGGGTTGGAAAAGCATGGGCAAAAGACCACCTTGACTGAAGTGCTGCTGGGCGAAGCGCATGTGACTGAAATCCTGCAAAAACTGCCGGACAGTTCCCTGCACGTCCTGCCCGGTTCGCCGGAAGTGACGGTGGCAGAGGTGAAGTTGATGACGATGGAGCGGCGCGAATACCACTTGCGTGACGCGCTATCCCCGCTGCGTGGTGCTTACGATTACATCCTGATCGACTGCCCGCCGTCGCTCAATATGTTGACCGTGAATGCATTGGTGGCAGCCGATGGCGTGATTATCCCGATGCAATGCGAATACTACGCGCTGGAAGGCTTAAGCGCCTTGGTGGGCACGATTGAGCGCATCACCCAGACCGCCAACCCTGAGTTGCAGGTCATGGGGCTAGTACGCACCATGTATGACCCCCGCAGCAACCTGTCGCGTGACGTATCCGAGCAGATCCACGCATTCTTCAGGAACAAGGTCTACAATACGGCTATTCCGCGCAATATCCGGCTGGCAGAAGCGCCCAGTCATGGCTTGTCCGTGTTGGAATACGACAAAGGTTCACGTGGCGCGTTGGCATACCTTGCCTTGGCTGCCGAGATGTTGCGCAAGGATAGTGGCAAGGTTGCAGCGGATGGAGAACGCGCATGGTAAAAAAACCGGCTCTTGGACGCGGGCTTGATATATTGCTGAGTTCGGTGCGCGGTGATACCGAGCAGTCTGACGATACTGTTCTGAAAAAACTGCCGGTCGAACGCATCCGCCCCGGTCAGTACCAGCCACGTACCCGTATGGATCCTGACGCTTTGCAGGAACTGGCTGACTCCATCAAAGCACAAGGCTTGGTGCAGCCGGTGGTGGTGCGCAAGCTCGGCGGGGGTGAATACGAGCTGATCGCCGGTGAACGCCGCTGGCGTGCCGCCCAGCTTGCTGGTTTGCATGAAATTCCTGCCGTGGTACGCGAAATTCCCGCCCAAGCCGCTGCCGCAATGTCGCTGATCGAAAATATCCAGCGCGAAGACCTGAATGCCCTAGAAGAAGCCAATGCCCTGCGCCGCCTGATCGACGAATTCGGCCTGACCCACCAACAAACGGCGGAAGCGGTGGGGCGTTCCCGTGCTGCGGTCACTAACCTGTTACGCTTACTGGAGTTGCAGGGCGCAACCAAGGCGTTGGTCGATGCCGGTCAGCTTGAAATGGGCCACGCCCGCGCCTTGCTGGCATTACAAGGCCAACAACAGGTTGATCTGGCGCAAAAAGTTGCCCTACGCCAGCTTTCAGTGCGCGAAACTGAACGCCTCGTCAAGCTGTTGTTGGAAGGTGGTAATCAGCCAGCGCCTGAGTTTAAGCCAGCCCCTGATGTACTTAAGTTAGAACAAACCCTTGCCGATACCCTTGGAGCCAAGGTCGCTATCCGTTACAACCGCACGGGCAAGGGTAAATTGGTCATTGAATACAACAGTTTAGATGAACTTGACGGCATCCTCGGTCATATTCAGTAAATTTTATCCTCAAGGTGTTGAAGCTGGCATCGAATCGCGGCATAATACGCGCCTTGTTTTTCAGATTGGTTTTCCGGGAGAATACCCTTGCCTAACATAGCTTCAGCTAAAAAACGTGTGCGCCAAAGTGAAAAGCGTCGTATGCAAAATCGTCATCTGCGTTCACGTATGCGTACCAATATCAAGGGTGTTTTGCACGCGATTGATGGCGGTGATCATGCCACTGCATTGGCTGCGTACCAAGCAGCAGTCTCTGTCATTGATTCTACGGCGGACAAAGGCATCATTCACAAGAATAAAGCTGCACGCCATAAAAGCCGCTTGAACGCACATATCAAAGCACTGCAAACCGCTGCGGCGCAAGCCTGATCCAACGGTCGGTTTGATGCGTTTTTCAAGGCCGGTGTCATGTTCTTTTACATGAACCGGCTTTTCGCATTTGTGTGGTTGCCATGCTAAAAGTTGGTTTAACCGGGGGGATCGGTTGTGGCAAGTCCACCGCCGTGAAACGTTTCCGGGAACTTGGTGTGCCTGTGATTGAGGCCGACCTGATTGCCCGTGAAGTGGTGGCGTCAGGGCAACCTGCCTTGCAGGAAGTCGTGGCATTGTTTGGGCAACAGGCCATTCAGGCTGATGGGACGCTCAATCGCGCATGGTTGCGCCAAACCGTTTTCAGTGACCCGTTACGCCTGCAACAATTGGAAGCTATCCTGCACCCGCGTATCCGCGCAGAAATCCTCAATCGAATGGCAGCCTGCACGCACAGTGCTTATGTCATTGTTGATGTCCCCTTGTTGTTTGAAAAGGGCTATACTCAACTCTTTGAGCGTATTCTAGTAATTGACTGTTTGCCAGATCAGCAGCGGGCGCGAGTCCAACAGCGTGATGGCAGTGATAATGCGGTGATTGATGCCATCATGCAGTCCCAAGTGGGGCGTGAAGCCCGTTTACAGCAAGCTGATGACATTCTTAGCAATAGCACCTCAATTACTGATTTTTATGAAAAAATTGATGATTTAAATATTCAATACGCAAAATATTCAGATACTTAGTTGATTGTCCTGCTGGCTTTTTGGTATAAAGGCGGCTCAATAGGGCAGGCAAAGTATTTATCATGATCTATACACAACCGCTAGGCGAAAATATCCGCCGAATTTCTGAGCGAAATATGATTGGTTACGAACAACCACTGAACGAAAAAATTCGCTTGTTTATGCGGTTGGAACTGCTGATGGGGCGGCTTCAATACCATATTTCTGCTGATCCCAAACCTGAAGATACCGTGGCTGCCCTGCATTTGCTGCTGGATCTGTACAACCTGTCTAGCCGCCTAGATGTCAAAAGTGAAATCCTCAAAGAAATCGACCGCATGGGGCAGTCTGCCCGTCTATTGCTGCGCAATGACAATGCCGATGCGGCACGGTTGGATGCGGTGCTAGAAAAGCTTAACTACCATAGTGACGTGTTGTACCAACAGCGTGGCCAATTGGGGCAACATCTCAAAAACCATATGTTCTTCAACAGCCTGCGCCAGCGTTCTACTTTGCCGGGTGGGCTTAATGGCTTTGATATTCCCCTGTTCCATTACTGGCAGGAACAAGCCATTGAGGTGCGTTTGGAAGACTTGCGTGAATGGATAGCGCCTTATGTGACGGCTAATGCCGCAGCGCATGACATCCTGAATATTGTGCGTGACTTCGGTGAGCGTCTGGAAGAAGTTGGCAAGGAAGGTTTCTACCAGTCGATGCTGGAAGCCCGTAAGCCGTATCAGATGATGCGTGTGGAATTGCCAGACAATGTTGATTACTACCCTGAGATCAGTGCGGGCAAGCAGCGTTTCACCCTGCGGTTTGTGAATGCTGACATGCTGGCTGATCGCGGTAAGCAAAACCAGAAGGATGTGGATTTCACCTTGGTGCTGTGTTCTTTCTGACGGCAGGCGGGCATTGATGCCCGCGTGGCGTTGTTGACCGCTGGGTTCAGTGTGGCAAAGTATTCCAGATCGGTTGGGTACTTTTCACCGGGGCAGGTTCGGGCGTGGCTGCGGGTACGGGTTGTGCCGGACGGGCAACGGGTTCCTTTTGCAACTCAGGTGGAATATTCGTCAGTGGCTGTGCCGGTGGCGGAATAACGGGAGCCGCTGAAACCGTTGGCGCTACGGATGCTGCGGGCATTACCGGGTCAACCACCAAGGTGTCTTGCCGCAAGATTGCCCCATCATCATTTTGTACCGTCACCGTCCAAGTACCGGGCAGGTTAGCGGTAATATTCTTGCTCGAATGCACCCGCCAGCGTTGCCCTCCCACCGGAAATTGCAAGCCAAGCTGGAATGCGCCATCTTTTTCCCAGCGATGGGTGATGACGTGGCCTTGCAAGCCAGTCAGTTCAGTAAAGTAATACACTTCTTGCCCAGCACTGATGCGTGCCAGTTGGCTGTCTGGCTCATGTGCGGTTATCCCGGTGGTGAACGCAGAACGCGCCACCTGTGGTGTCGGGGCAACTTGCACCGCCGCAGCAACAACAGGCGCAGCCGGTGGTGCAAGTGGTGTAGGCACTGGATTTTCTGCCCATGCCGGGTGTGTTGTCAGGCTGGTGAGTATCAGCAATAGGCTGGTTCTCAAGCAGGTGTTAGTCATTTCATAAACTCCCTTGAAAATTAGATAATCAGAATATTATGATATTCTTTCATGGTAGTTTACTGTATTTGACTCAGGTTCTCCAAAGAATGCCGCACATAAGCTTGCCCCTAGCGACAACTTGCGCTTTACTACCCTATTTGCATTGACGGGCAGGATTGAAAATGCCGAAGAAACAGGCGGAAACCAACACCGCAGCACAACCTGATTTCGAGACAGCCATGACGCAACTGGAAACCTTGGTACAGCGTATGGAAGGGGGGGATTTGTCGCTAGAGGATTCCCTGAAGGAATTTGAGCGTGGGGTGCAGTTGACCCGTATATGCCAGCAAGCCCTCAAGGCGGCTGAACAGCGCGTTAAGTTGCTGAGTGCTGATGGGCAGGAAAGTGATTTCCCGGCGCAAGGGGAGGTCTGATGCTGAATGTGCATACTCGCCTGCAAGCTTGGCAGGAGCGTATTGAGGCGATGCTGGAGGAGATTCTGCCACCAGCCCACGCCCACCCGGCAAAGTTGCATGAGGCGCTGCGCTATGCGGTGCTGGATGGCGGTAAACGGATGCGCCCTTTGTTGGTGTATGCTACCGGGGAAGCCTTGGGGATTGCGCCTGAGCATCTGGATATTCCCGCCGCAGCGGTGGAGCTGATCCATGTGTATTCGTTGGTGCATGATGATTTACCTGCGATGGATGACGATGATTTGCGCCGGGGAAAACCGACTTGCCACAAGGCTTTTGATGAGCCGACCGCGATTTTGGTCGGTGATGCTTTGCAAGCGTTGGCATTTCAGATTCTGGCGGCACACCCGCGTATGCTGGCGTCAGCGGCACAGCGGTTGCGCATGATTGAGTTGCTGGGGCAAGCTGCTGGTTCACGCGGTATGGTCGGTGGGCAGGCAATTGATCTGGCGGCGGTCGGTCAGGCATTGACTGAGGTGGAGCTGGAAAATATGCATATCCACAAGACCGGTGCCTTGATCCGTGCCAGTGTGTTGCTGGCGGCTTACAGCGCGGAGGCGATTGATGCCCAACGTTTGCAGCAATTAGACCATTTTGCTAAATGTATTGGTTTGGCGTTTCAGGTGCAGGACGACATTCTGGATGTGGAAAGCGATACCCAAACCTTGGGTAAGACCCGTGGTGCTGACGAGGCGGCGGGTAAGCCGACCTATCCTTCGATCATTGGCTTGGCAGCGTCCAAGGCCAAATTACAGGATTTGTATGACGAAGCCATAAATGCCTTGGTATCATTCGGTGAATCTGCGAATTTGCTGCGTGATATTGCCGAGTTTACGGTCAAGCGCATCCGATAAATACAATTGACGGTTTGATGATTAGGGGTTAGCCAAGGTGCTTGATACGATCCATTCTCCCGATGATTTACGTCGTTTGGAACTCGACGCGCTACCCGCGCTGTGCGATGAATTGCGTGAGTTTTTGCTCAACTCGGTTTCGACTGGTGGCGGGCATTTCTCGTCCAATCTGGGAACGGTAGAACTCACGGTGGCTTTGCATTATGCCTTCGATACGCCGCATGATAAGTTGGTGTGGGATGTGGGGCATCAGGCCTATCCGCACAAGATTCTGACCGGGCGGCGCGACCAGATGGGCAGTATCCGCCAGAAAGATGGTTTGGCGGGTTTTCCTAAGCGTGCTGAAAGTGAATACGATACCTTTGGGGTGGGGCATTCCAGTACCTCGATCAGTGCGGCGTTGGGTATGGCGTTGGCAGCACAGCATAAGGGTGAAGATTACCAGTCGATTGCTATTATCGGCGATGGCGCAATGACGGCGGGAATGGCGTATGAGGCGCTGAACCATGCCGGTGATTTGGATGCCAACCTGATTGTGGTGCTGAATGACAATGAAATGTCGATTTCACCGAATGTGGGGGCATTGCGCAAATATTTGACGCGGCTGTTGTCCGGGCGGATGTATTCGACCATGCGCGAGAGTGGCAAGAAAGCCTTATCGCACAGCAAATCCCTGTCCAAATTGGTGAAGCTGACCGAAGAGCATATGAAAGGCATGGTATTGCCCGGTACTTTGTTCGAGGAAATGGGTTTCAAGTATTACGGCCCGATTGACGGGCATGATGTGGAAGAATTGGTGCATGTGTTGCACAACCTCAAAAAAATCAAGGGGCCACGCCTGTTACATGTGCTGACCCAAAAAGGTAAGGGCTATGAACCTGCTGAGGAAGATCCTTGCACTTATCATGGCGTAGTGCCTTTCAACCTAAAAACGGGCTTGGTGGCGAGCAGCAAGAAATCGTCGCCGACTTACACGCAAGTGTTTGGGCAGTGGCTGTGCGACATGGCGGAACGGGATCCGCGTTTGGTGGGGATTACGCCTGCGATGCGCGAAGGTTCCGGCTTGGTGGAATTTTCTGAACGGTTTCCCGACCCGCTATTTCGATGTGGGGATTGCGGAGCAACACGCGGTGACGTTGGCGGCTGGCTTGGCTTGCGAAGGGGTGAAGCCGGTGGTGGCGATTTATTCCTCTTTCCTGCAACGGGCGTATGATCAGTTGATCCACGATGTGGCTATCCAAAACCTGCCGGTGGTGTTTGCGATTGACCGTGCGGGGCTGGTGGGGGCGGATGGGCCGACGCATTCTGGGAATTACGACCTGTCTTTTTTGCGCTGCATTCCGAACATGGTGGTGATGGCTCCTGCGGATGAAAATGAATGCCGCCAGATGTTGTATACGGCGTTTTTGCAGGATGGCCCGACAGCGGTACGTTACCCGCGTGGTAAAGGTATTGGGCTGGAGCCGGTGTCTGAGATGCAGGCATTGCCGATTGGTAAGGCATTGAAGTTACGTAGTGGGCATTCGGTGGCTATCCTGCTGTTTGGTTCGCTGCTGGCGGAGGCGCAGGTGGCGGCGGAAGAGCTGGATGCCACGCTGGTCAATATGCGTTTCGTCAAGCCGCTGGATAAGGCGATGTTGCGGGAATTGGCGCAGTCACACGATTTGCTGGTGACCTTGGAAGATAATGCCATCATGGGTGGTGCGGGCAGTGCGGTGAACGAGTATTTGCATGAAGCAGGGCTGGCGGTGGATATGCTGAATCTGGGCTTGCCGGATGATTATATCGACCATGCGCAGCGCGAAGATCAGCTTGCCGCTTGTGGGCTGGATGCAGCGGGTATTGTGCGCCGGGTACGTTCCGGGCCTGGGGGGCGTATTCACATTGGATTAAGCTTGTATCCTGTGCCACAATACGTGGCAAAATGAAGTGTCAGGAACCGGCTATAATCTGATGAAAAGCTTGGTTGCGTCTAAATTTTCCAATTTCCGAGGAGTTGTTTCATGAAGTTTCTTGTTGGCTTTTTTAGCCTCGAATGGATGCGCGTTTTTGATTTTCTTGCACCACTGGCTATCCGTTTGTTCCTTGCACCGATGTTCTGGGTGTCAGGCGTCAAGCATCTGGGGTTGTTCTCCAGTTCTGATTTCGTCATTTACAACCCGCTGACGTGGGTGAATACCGAGGCATTCCAGCAAAGTGCTGCTGCCATGAGCAATACCCTGTTTAGCGGCATGGGCGCGGAAACGCTGCTTATTCTGCTGGGTACGATTGAGATTGTGGCAGCCATCCTGCTGGTACTGGGTTTTGCAGTACGCTGGGTAGTGCTGGCGCTGATGTTTGTGGTCGTGGTGCTGGGGCTGATGTCGATGGGTGATGCCGGTTTCCTGACGACCATGCAGCAACTGGTGATGAGCCACGGCTATACCAATATGGCTAATAATCAGACTGAAGTGTATTTGGTTTACTTCATCCTGCTGTTGGCGTTGTTCTTCATGGGTGCGGGGCGCTGGTTCAGCTTGGACTGGTATGTTTACCGTGGTTTCATGAAGCGCATCGACAGCAAGTCAGCCCATCATGACCCGTTTGAGATTGATGCCACCGATGAACCGGGTATCAGCAAAGCCTAAAGAAACCCTCTCTTGCCCCCTTCACCCCTTGCGGGGGAAGGGCTGGGGATGGGGGTCTTCTTTCTTACCGGATTTCCCCACGCTCCCTCCGTGCTTTAACATTCTCATCATTCCGTTTCATCAGTTGCAAGGTCAGGTAAATCTTGGCTGGGATGGACAGGAACAACCCACCTGCAATTAATATCGCTACGGTAGCAATACCTTTCACGCCATACCCGGTCACGATGTCGGTAAAAATCACCAGTCCCACCCCGAATGCGCTAATGCTCAGGCCGACGATGATTAGCCCGTACATGAAACGGGTTATTTGTTGTTCTTTCATTGCTGTTTGCCTTTACGGGTAGGGTAAACGCCCCATTATCCTGCAACGAATGCGGGTGTAATTGACCTTTATCAATAACGCATTAGTTTGTGCTAATATACTGACTTACATCAATAGATTGGGTCAACGATGATGGCATGGTGGAAACAAATAGGGCTGGTGGTGCTGCTGGTCGGCATGGCTGGATGCTCACAGACAGATGATGGCGAAGCCTTGTTCCAGCAACATTGCGCTGCCTGTCACGGCGAAGCTGGAGTGGGTGGTATTGGTTTGCCGCTGTCAAGACCGGCGGTGATCCAGTCCCTGACCGATGACTATTTGCATAAAACTATCCGTAGCGGACGACCGGGACGCATCATGCCCGCGTTTGAGCAGTTAGGTGATGCGGACGTGGATGCCATTGTGAGTTACATGCGTACTTGGGGTGAATCCAAAGTTGAGGAATTGGCAACGCCCTTGGCAGGCGATGCCACACGCGGCAAGCCCTTGTTCGGGCAGCATTGCGCCAGTTGCCACGGTAATGATTTGAGTGGTGGGGCGGGGACAGGGGTAACATTTTCCCGCAAGCGTGAGATGGCTATCATGCCACCTGCCTTAAACAATGCCGGTTTTCTGCAAGCGGCATCGGATGGGATGTTGCGCTACATCATCCAGCATGGGCGCGAAGGGACGCCGATGCCGGGTTTCAGCGCCAAGCTGGGACAGGCGCAGGTTGATGACATCATTGCCTATGTGCGTTCCAGTGAAATCAAGCATGACGCCAGCAATGCCACAACGGCGGGTGAAACGCTGACCGTGGTGTACGATATGTCCGGCACATTTGAAGAAACAGTGGACAAGGTGCGGGAAGCTATCCGTTCCAATAATTTCCGGGTATTCCCCGACCGTTTTGTGGAAGAGGGGCTGACGGATGAGTTTTCGGTCAATAAGCGCCAGATTTCGCTACGGTTTTGCAATTTCAACAAATTATACGAGGCGCTCAAGCTGGAACCGCGCTTGGGGGTGATTTTGCCTTGTACCTTGACCATCATTGAAACCGATGATGGTTCGGTCAAGTTGGTGGCAGCTAACGTCGAGGTGTTGGCAAAGCTGTTCAATAACGACCAGTTGGATGAGGTTTTTATCCATCTCAAGGAAAGCTACGACACGATTCTGGATGAGGTGACACTGTGATGCGTTCAATATTGATGGTGGTGCTGGCATGGTTGCTGCTGACGGCTGGCGTGACGGCGGATGATAAGCTGTTGACGGTGCGCTCAACGCTGGAGTTTGATGCTGCGTTGGAGCAGGTGCAGGAGGTGCTGAAAAAGCACAATTTCACCGTGGCACACATTCAGAAGTGTGACGGCGGTTTGCACGATATGGGTTATGAAACCGATAATTATAAAATTGTGTTTTTCGGGCGGCTGGAAGAAGTACGTGAACTGGGCAAGGCACACCCGGAGCTGATTCCACTGTTCCCGTTCAAATTGGCGGTGTATGCCGAAGGCAAGGATACCCTGATGTCGGTAGTCAACCCTACCGAACTTGCGCCGCTGCTGAATGCGGATGCTGACCTACAAGCCCGCTTGGTGGGTTGGGAAAAGGAGTTCCGTGCTGTCCTGAGTGAGATGCAGGGTCAATAATTAGGCGGTTGCGCTGTAAGTGCGCAACTGTTGCCCCATCTTCTGTAAGAGTGCATCGCGCTGTTGCAGGGCTTTTTCTTTGTGCAGCAATTGCTGGTTGAGTTGCGCGATGATGGTGTCTTTGAGGTTGATCACCTTGTCGCGCTGTTCCATTTTGTGTTCAAAGTCTTGGCGTGCGGCATCCACTTCCTGATGTTTATTGGTCAACGCGCTCAGGGTGTCGAGTTGTTGCATTAGGGATGTTGCCTGCAACTGCTGCTTTTCAGTGAGTTCGGTCAAGGCGGCGATGTGTTGTAGCAGCAATGCTTCACGGCTGGCATCTTGGCGCTCGCGTTCTGTCAAGTGTGCTTCACGAACCTGCATGTCAGCTTCGCGGTCTAGCAGTAATTGTTCGCGTTCGGCTAATAATCGGCCTTGTTCCAGTATTTGCTGGTCTTTGGTTTGCAGGGTTTTGTCGCGTTCACCAAGTTGCTGGGCAGTTTGTTGCCATTGCTGTTCCTGTTGCTGGATGAGTTGGTCTTTTTCTGCCAGC
The DNA here is from genome assembly GCA_963818325.1 of uncultured Gammaproteobacteria bacterium. Lineage (GTDB taxonomy): Bacteria > Pseudomonadota > Gammaproteobacteria > Thiotrichales > Thiotrichaceae > Thiothrix. The sequence continues at coordinate 457,737 of CAWFRV010000001.1, forward strand.
AGTTTGTCCTTGGTGTGGATGAGGTCGGCGTATTCGGCAAGGCGTTTTTCTTTGTCGAGCAGCAGGGTTTCTTGTGCGGCGACGTGGCTGGCATGGGCGTCGATGCGTTGTTGCTGTTCCTGCAAGCTGTGGTCGAGTGTGCCAAGGTGTGCTTGCAGGGTGTTGATCGACTGGTCGCGGCTGTGGATTTCTTTGTCACGTTCCTGAAGTTGCAGGAATTGGGCGCTGATCTGTTCGTCACGGCGTTGCAGGTTGCGTTCGCGTTCACCAATGGTTTGGTCACGGGTGGCGAGGTGGCGGTCTTTTTCGAGTGCTTGGTTGCCATGTTGCAGCAGCAGTTGTTCACGTTCCAAACCCAAACGCTCTTTTTCATGTAGCAAGCGGGTTTGTTCGGCAAGCTGTTCGTTGCGCAGGCTGATCTGGTCAACTTTGCGGCGTACTAGGTTGTCGCGTTGGTGGAGTTGCTGGTCTTTTTCGAGGATCAGGTCATCGCGGCGTTGCAACAGCCGGTCTACGTCGCGTAGGCGCAGGTCGCGGCTTTGGATATGCTGGTCGCGTTCCTTGAGGTGGCGGTCGCGGTCGGACAGTTGGCGGTTGCGTTCGCCGAGCAGTTGTTCTTGGGTGTAGATGCGCTGCTGGTGGTCACGTACCCAGCGGGTGAGTGCTTCGAGTTGCTGGCTGAGTTCTTGGATGCTCTCATCGCGCTTGCCAAGCTGTTTGTCGCGGTTGTCGATTTCACGGTCACGCTTGCCGATATGGTTGTCTTTTTCTTCTAAGCGGCGGTTGCGGATGTGGATTTGGTCTTCGCGTTCCAGAATGAATTTTTCTTTCTGGCTGGCGAGTTGTTCGATTTCGCGGGAACGGTTGTCCAGTTCGCGGATGATTTGGTCACGCTCTTGGATGACGGCTTCTTTTTGTTGCAGGGCTGCATCGCGTTGGGTGATCTGGTTCTCGCGTTCGAGGGCGTTGTTTTGGTTGTGGTGGAGTAGGGTTTCTTTGTCACTCAGCAATTGTTCTTTGCGTGCCATGTGTTGGTCACGTTCACGCAGGGATTGCTCCAGCGTTTCGATGAGCTGTTCTTTGCTGTGGAGGGTGTCATTGAAGCCTTGTAGTTTTGCTTCTGCGGTTTGCAGGCGTTCATAAGCATCACGCCAGCGGTCAATCAAGGTTTGCCGGTCAGCAGCGGTCAGGAAGCGGTTGCCCTCAATTTTTTCGATAAGAGTTTGTTCTTCACGGTTCATTGTTATTTTGCTGCTTATCCGTTTGTTCGCTATTGTGGATGATAGTGTGCTAAAAATAACGTGGCATGAACCGGGAAAAATAACGGAACCCCAACGGGTTATTAGCACTCTAACGCCGAGAGTGCTAAGATGATAAAAGAATCAAGAGGAAATTATCCATGACCAACGCATTGACGCTCAGAGGGCAACATCTTCCGGTTCCTGTCGGGAATCTGGAAAGTTATGTCCACGCAATTCACTCAATCCCGGTGCTGGCAGCAGAGGAAGAGCGTGAATTGGCAGATCGCCTGAAATACGCCAGTGACCTTGAAGCTGCACGCCAACTGATCCTGCATAACCTGCGTTTTGTGGTGAAAGTGGCGCGTGGTTACAGTGGTTATGGTTTGCCATTGGGTGATCTGGTGCAGGAAGGCAATGTGGGTCTGATGAAAGCGGTGAAACGTTTCGACCCTGACATGAACGTGCGGCTGATTTCCTTTGCCGTACACTGGATTCGGGCAGAAATCCACGAATTCATCCTGCGTAACTGGAAAATCGTCAAAGTGGCGACTACCAAGGCGCAACGCAAGCTGTTCTTCAACCTGCGTAGCAGCAAGCAACGGCTGGGCTGGTTGAACCAAGAAGAAGCCCAGTCAATGGCTAAAGATTTGGGCGTCAGCACAGCAGAAGTGCTGGAAATGGAAAAGCGCATGAGCGCCCACGATGTGGCGTTTGATATGAGCGCAGATCAGGATGATGACGATTCTGCCAGCTTCTCGCCTAGCCAGTATCTGGCAGCCGAGTCAGCCGACCCGGCAGAAACCTTGGAAGCGGAAGAGTGGGATACTTACACCCGCGAGCGTTTCCAGAATGCGTTAGCAAGTTTGGATGCCCGCAGTCAGGATATTCTCGCTAGCCGCTGGTTAGTGGAAGATAAAGCGACCTTGCAGGAATTGGCAGCAAAATATAGCGTATCCGCCGAGCGTATCCGCCAACTCGAAAATGCCGCCGTCAGTAAGCTGCGGCTAGCCGTGGTGGAAGCAGCATAAAAAAAGGCCGCGTAAGCGGCCTTTTTTTATGCATGATGTCTAGCCAAAGAAGGCTACGGACAGGAAGCTGAACCATGCAAACGCAATCAAACCGATCACAAGAATCATCGGAATGCCGAAATCCCAGCTAAACATACCTACATACCTCTCAAATATTTGTATAAATGAGAGGATAAAGGAATGCTTTCCCCCTGACAAGATCAGGAGGCGCTAATACAAAGCCGGACAGGGGCGAATAATTATCCACCCCTTCGATGTTTGTGCCTAGCCGGAGAAAACCACCGAAAAGAAGCTGAACCATGCAAACAGGATCAGTGCAATTATAATGGCAGCGGGCAAACCATAATCAAAACTCAACATGAACGTTTCCTTCTACACGTTTAAATCAATGGGGCAAGTCTGCCTGAAATACAGCAGATAGTAACTTGATATGGCTCAATAATCTCAGGTAGTTAGTGACAACTTCATGAAAGATTTGATGAATACTTGATTTATATCAGAAATCTGTAATCATGCTGAACATGATCAGCTTGAACCAACTAATCCTGCGCACTGATGTCAGTGGGATGCCGTTGGAATGGATACATTTCCAAACGGCAGTCAAACTTTACTATTCTGAGCAAGTGGCTTACACCTGCGGGACTCCCATTCTCTCCATTCGCGGCGGCGTCAACGCCAAAACCGGGCGGGTCAGCCGGATTGATCTCAATTCCATCATTGCCACCTATGGCAGCAAACAGCAATTGCACGAACACTATGTGCCTCCCCTGAATAATCCCTTGTTGTTCCGACGGGATGACTACATCTGCTTGTATTGCGGCGGGCATTTTCTGGAAAGGGATTTGTCGCGTGACCACGTGCATCCGCAGGTGTTGGGCGGGCGCGATGTGTGGACGAATGTGGTAAGTGCCTGCAAGCATTGCAACAGCCGCAAGGGGGGCGCACCCCGGAGCAGGCGCACATGCCGTTGCTGGCGATACCTTTCCAGCCAACTTATGCGGAATACATTTTCTTGCAAGGGCGCAATATTCTCGCCGACCAGATGGAATTCCTCAGTGCGCATTTCCCGCGTAGCAGTAAATTGCGTGAGCGGGGTCAGGCGGGCGGATTTTAGTTCGGCTGGCACGGGTATTTTTTCCTATAGTCATAGCATGTTTACCAAGGAGTTCCCCATGCCTGCATCGACTTCATTCTGGAGCTGGTTATTATCGTTGTTTCGGCGTAGCCCTGCACCGGCGGCTACCCCTACTGCCCCGGCGAGTCCTCCCGTGGCTGCTCCCGTGACGCCACCCATACCGACTAGACCGCCACTGGGCGTACCGATATTAGCGCCAGTTACCCCGGTCGTTGCCCCCGTGCCGTCTGACACTGCTGCGGTGATCGAGGAATTGCGTGATGTACCCCCTGTATCGGTTGCGCCACCACCACCGGCCTTTGTACCGCAGGGGGATCGCTTGCCGCCGCCGCGTGACGATACGGGGACACCACCGCAGTCCTTGCCGACGGAGGGGCCAGAACTTGGGTTTCCGCACCATTTGGAATAACCATCCGACCGTGGAGAATGGGGAAACCTTCCCGTGCCGGGATGCGGCTGGCAACCCGAATTTTGGCAACCAGTGCGCGATCCTGATGGGGACTTGCCTGTTGCGCAGTAATTTGTTGCAGGGGTATGACCGGGATACTTGCTGGTATCGTGGGCATAAGGGGCATACCTTGCGGGCGCGTGAAGTATCCGACTGGATGCGGCGTCACCCTGAACGCTTCGGCTCGGTGGAAATCCGCCGCAATGTGACGTGGGGCGCGTTCAAAGGGCGTACCGGGTTTATCTGCTTCCACAATTTCTGGGGAGTGGGCAATCAAGGGGATCATATCGACCTGTGGGATGGTACGGGTATCCTGATGCGTGAAAAGAACCCCGGTTGGGAAGGGCCTGCGTTAGCGGATGGGGCGTTCGATTACTTCGAGCGTTCCGAGGAGGTCTGGTTTTGGCCGGTACATTAAACGGTTGCGTCGCCGCCGTATTGCTCCTGCCGCTGCGTCTTGGTTGTGAGCGGGGTAAGCAGCCGCAAAACGAAACGCTGGTATTGCCCGAACGCTTAGAATCCCCGCATGTGTCTGACCAGACCACGGCGGCGGGTTTGCGTCTGGTGTTGTGGGATGATGGCGGCGGCTGCAAGTTGCAAGTCGGTAAAGCTGAACCGGGCATCTGGCTCAAGCCGATGGCTCCCTGTTATTTCATTAAGTCACCGGGGACGGATCAGGTGCAGGTTTATCGGCATGACAAAACCACGGGGGTGGTGGCGGTGGTGGGTACGCCCGCCAAAGGTGAGCGTTGCGGGCAGGAAGTGCAGGGACTGATATTGAAAGGCGGTACAGCGACGCCTTCGAGTTACATTATGCAGGGAAGTGTCCATTGTGCCGCTCAAGGTTTGCACAATTTCCAGTATGATTTGTTTACCAAGTGAAGGATGGCGAGTTAGTCACCTTGCACCACAAAACTGTCGGCAAACAAGCCTTGGTCGGGGTAGCGGTTGGCGAGTTTGTCACGCATCTGTTCGGCATCAGCACGTTTGGTATATGCGCCCACCCGCAGTTTGAACAGCAAGCCGCGTGTGGTGTTTAGGCTCACCAGATAGGCATTGACGCCTTCGCGCACCAAGGAATCGCGCCACGCATACAATTGCCGCGAATCATAGCCAGAGGCAATTTGCACGGCATAGCGCCCGTCGGTGTAGGTGGTGTCTTCGTGTTCGCGGGTGACGGGGACAGTTTTTGCGCCACTGGGTTGCTTTGACATAGTTATTGCCAGACTCCCACAGGCTTTCATCGTTATTGCTGCTGCTGTCCGCCGTGTCATTATTGCTGTAGTTACCCGTATTCCAGCTTGGTAAATGGATATTCGGACGGTAGTTGATGAAGGGCAGTTTGCCTGCTTTGTACATCACCACCAAGCCGACGACCACGGCAACAATCAACAGCGAATGGATCAGCTTGAACACGAAGCCGCGCTGTTTTGCTAGGGAACTTGATGGCACTCGACCTGAACTCTTCACTCCGACCTCTTTCAGCGCATTGTTGTCCTATGACTATAGACAAAAAGGCGCAGGTGCGGGAACTGAAAATTTCACTTGGGCGTTCGTGAATGAAATTTACTATGCTTAAGGGGGAGGCTGATGCAATAACCCTGACCTACATCAAACTTATCCACACCCCCACCTTGAATTCCCCCACCCGCTACCCCAGATTTGTCCCATCTGACGCACTCGCGTCCAACCCAAATCAATAGGTAGCCCACATGAGAATGGACAAACTCACCAGCAAGTTCCAACTCGCCCTGCAAGACGCGCAATCGCTCGCGTTAGGGCGTGATCACCAATTCATCGAACCCGCCCACTTAATGATCGCGCTGCTCGATCAGGAAGGCGGTTCCACACGCGGTTTGCTCACCAAAGCCGATGTCAACGCCAACCAATTGCGCTCCAAACTCGGCGAAGCCCTCGACCGGATGCCCTCCGTCTCCGGCGGTGATGCAGGCAGCGTGCATGTGTCCAACGACCTCAGCAAGCTGCTGAACGTCACCGACAAAATCGCCCAGCAACGCAAAGACCAATACATTTCCTCCGAACTCTTCATCCTCGCCGGACTGGAAGACAAAGGCACGCTCGGCAATCTGCTGCGTGAATGCGGTGCAACCAAAGGCGCGGTCGAAAAAGCCATCGAAGGGATGCGCGGCGGGCAAACCGTCAACGACCCCAATGCCGAAGACCAACGCCAAGCCCTCGACAAATACACCATCGACCTCACCGAACGCGCCGAACAGGGCAAAATTGACCCGATCATCGGGCGTGACGAAGAAATCCGCCGCATGGTGCAAATCCTGCAACGCCGCACCAAAAACAACCCGGTGCTGATCGGCGAACCCGGCGTGGGCAAAACCGCACTGGTCGAAGGCTTGGCGCAACGCATCGTCAACGGCGAAGTCTCCGAAGGCATGAAAGGCAAACGCCTGCTGTCGCTTGACCTTGGCGCACTGCTTGCTGGCACAAAATACCGTGGCGACTTTGAAGAACGCCTCAAAGCCGTCCTCAACGACATCGCCAAAGCCGAAGGCAATATCATCCTGTTCATCGACGAATTGCACACGATGGTCGGCGCAGGCAAAGCCGACGGCGCAATGGACGCGGGCAATATGCTCAAGCCCGCCCTTGCTCGCGGCGAATTGCACTGCCTGGGCGCTACCACGCTCGACGAATATCGCCAGTACATCGAAAAGGATGCCGCGCTCGAACGCCGCTTCCAGAAAGTGCTGGTCGACGAACCGACGGTGGAAGACACCATCGCCATCCTGCGCGGCTTGCAGGAAAAGTACGAAGTGCATCACGGCGTGGAAATCACCGACCCCGCGCTGGTCGCTGCCGCCACGCTGTCGCACCGCTACATCACCGACCGCCAGTTGCCCGACAAAGCCATCGACCTGATCGACGAAGCTGCGTCGCGCATCCGCGTCGAAATCGACTCCAAACCGGAGGTGATCGACAAGCTCGACCGCCGCCTGATCCAGCTCAAGATCGAACGCGAAGCCTTGAAAAAGGAATCCGACGACGCTTCCAAAAAACGCCTTGCCGACTTGCAGGCTGAAATCGACCGTCTGGAAATCGAATCCGCCGATCTGGAAGAAATCTGGAAAAGCGAAAAAGCCGACGTGCAAGGCACTTCCCACATCAAGGAAGCCCTCGACCAAGCGCGGCTCGAATTTGAAACCGCCCGACGTGCGGGCAATTTGCAACGCATGGCGGAACTGCAATACGGGCGCATCCCCGAACTCGAAAGCCAGTTGGCGCAAGCCGACGATGCCGCCGCCCACACCGAATCCAAAGCACCCAAGTTGCTGAAAACCAAGGTGACGGAAGACGAAATTGCCGACATCGTGTCACGCTGGACAGGCATCCCCGTCAGCAAAATGCTCGAAGGCGAAAAGGACAAGCTGCTGAAAATGGAAGAGGTGCTTGCCAAGCGCGTGATCGGGCAGACCGAAGCGGTGGTGGCGGTTTCCAACGCCATCCGCCGTGCGCGTGCCGGGCTTTCCGACCCTAATCGCCCCAGCGGTTCGTTCCTGTTCTTGGGGCCTACGGGCGTGGGTAAAACCGAACTCACCAAGGCGTTGGCGACCTTCCTGTTCGACACCGACGACGCGATGGTGCGGATTGATATGTCCGAATTCATGGAAAAGCATTCCGTCGCCCGCCTGATCGGTGCGCCTCCGGGCTATGTCGGCTATGAAGAAGGCGGCTATCTGACCGAAGCGGTGCGCCGCCGCCCGTACTCCGTGATCCTGCTGGACGAGGTGGAAAAAGCCCATCCCGACGTGTTCAACGTGCTGCTGCAAGTGCTGGACGACGGGCGTTTGACCGACGGGCAAGGGCGCACGGTGGATTTCCGCAATACCGTCATTATCATGACCTCCAATCTCGGTTCGCACCTCATTCAGGAGATGGCGGGTGAAGCCAACTACGAGCGCATGAAAGCAGCGGTGATGGAGGTGGTCGGCACGCATTTCCGCCCTGAATTCATCAACCGCATCGACGAAACGGTGGTATTCCATCCGCTGGATCAGGCCGAAATCCGCCAGATTGCCGACATCCAGCTCAACAACTTGCGTCAACGCTTGGCAGCGCGGGATTTGGGGATTCAGATTACCGATGCGGCACTCGACTTGCTGGCAGAAGCTGGTTTCGACCCCGTGTACGGCGCACGTCCGCTCAAACGCGCTATCCAGCAGCAGGTCGAAAATCCGCTGGCACAGCAAATCCTCAGCGGCAAGTTTATGCCGGGGGATACGATTGCGGTGGGAGTGGAAGAGGGCGGCTGACGTTTATGGCGTTGGTGGAGGCTACCGAAGCATAGACCAAACACGGTTATGGAAAGGAAGCGTCGCGTTATCGCGGCGTTTTCATTTATGCGCAAATCATGTGGTGACTGTCGTATTATCCGTCTTTTGGCTAAAAGGCTAACAAGTGAAGACGAAAACTGCACAGAGCTACAAGAAAGCCATTCACGCATGGGGTGCTGATATTTACACACCGATCAGCATCGGCGATCCCGAATATTGGATACCGCCTCAGCATCTCGAAAGTTTGCTGAATATCGGGATGATCGGTTTGAATTTGTCTGGTTTGCCGCTGCGTACTCGCTCAAAAGTGGTAAAAAGTGCCGTTTGTGAAGCACTTGGTTATCCTGTTCCCAAATCATTCAAAAAGACCCAACCTCGCTTTTTCGGGCAGCAACTCGATATTTACACCCAGAAGTCATTGAATTTGCAGGTCTGGAATGAAGAACTGACACCAACACGCCGCTACGCCATCATCCAAGTGTCCACAGAAGATGTCATCCTCAAGGTCAAGGTTGTCAGCGGTCAAGAACTAGCCCAATTGGACACCACAGGGACGCTGACCACAAAGTACCAAGCACGGCTTGATGTCGGTGCAACCTCACTCGAATTGGTGTCAACGCACGATACACTGGAATTGTTGCCGTATGTCGCAAACGTCACCAGTTTTGCAGGAAGCGTCAGCCCAGCGGATGAACCAGAGAGCTGGAAATATTTTGCCAATTCGAGAGATTTTTGAGCGTCTATCTGCCTTGGTTGGCGTTTCATTTGCCGATCCCGGCAAGATTCAGGAGCGCAACCGAGGCGCGGAACTTCACCGTTTGGTGTGCCAGCACTTGGGCTATTCCCGCTACGAAGACAATGGGAAGTTCCCTGATGTACGCCACCAATTGCTGGAAGTGAAGTTACAAACCTCACCGACCATCGACCTTGGGTTGATTTTGCCCAGTAGCACTGAAATGCTTGATGTCCGGCAGTTGGGGACTCACCATCCGCGCCATTGTGATACACGCTATGCCATTTTTCAGGCAAAAACCGATGGGGAAACGGTTACACTGACACATCTCTACGTGGTTAGCGGACAAGATTTTTTTACGCGCTTCCGCCAGTTTTCCGGCAAGGTGCAAAACCAGAAAATCCAGATTCCGTTACCGCGTGATTTTTTCGGGAATTAAACCGAACACTTCCCAAACTTTTCTATCCAATTCTTCGATGAGTACCGCTGCTTGGGGGGAGGGCAACATCGCGTAAATGCGCTTGGCAAGTTGGACAAGGGTTTTGGATTGTTCTCTGTCTGGATTCGGCAGCGGGAATTTCTCGACATATTGAGTGATGAAGCGTCTACGTCCCGCATACAATTTATTATTGAAACGGTGGTCATAGAATGACTCGATAAATGTCGAATTAGCGACTGCTAAAGCAAGCCATAGCAAATCGGCATCCGCCGGATTTTTACATTGAAGCCAGTAGCATTCGCCACTAACAATGCCGCCGTCAGTATCCAGCCAGAAAGTGGGTTTTTCGGCAATATCGGGAAATACCAGTTTGGGAGCAGACCATGCAGCGGGGTCTTGAGGAACCCATATTTCATACGATTGCCGTCCCGCTTCGATGACATAGGTACGGGCACTCAAAACGGCTTTATTTGCTTCAAGGTATTGTTGGGCTTTGGGGTATTTTTTAATATCCACCGCTTGGCGTTTACCTTGCCTGATTTCGTGTGGGTAAAGGATTTGTTTGATGTGGTTAGCTTTAACAGGTTTGACCGACTTGAAGGGTTGACCCCAATGACGGGTGATTAGTGGGCGTAGTAACTCCGGTACGCCGTTAGGCAGTTGCGCCCAATCGTGGCGGATGAATACTTTGTCAGCCGTGGTTTTGACCCCAACCCGAATTTTGCCAATATCACCAAACGTTCCCCAAGTATGGGAAGTTACGTATCCAGCCATGCGTCGGTTGACTGCGATGCAACACGCCAGATACCTTCAGGGCTGTCGCCATTATCGAGAGTGCCGTGTTTGATGTGAAAACAGCCGCCATCAGGCAGGGATACGATACTGTTATTGGGGTTTGCGAGTGCTGACAATGCGTCTTTAGCATGGGTTGACGCAGGTTCTGTTGTCGCATAAATGGATGAAAAAGGAATGCTTTTGTTATTAGATGTAGACTGTTGCATGGTATTAACCACCAATACCGCAGGCAGAACGGCGGCATCGAACAGTTTCGTATCACCCAAATCCCAAACATGTGCAATATCGAAACAAGACAGCAGTGCTTGTCGGACAGATTGCCCAGATTTGGTCGTCATGAAGCGGTTAGAGGTAATGATTCCCGCTGTTCCGTGGGGAGCAAGTACTCTGGAAATCCCCAGTAGGAAGGGATAGTAAAGATCAACTCGACCCGTTAGACCAAACTGTTTTGCTAACAGTTGCGCCTGATCTGCGCCGATGATTTGTGTACGTACATAAGGGGGATTGGCAATGATTAGATCAAAAGGTTGCAGCGGTATTTTTGTCGAAAATAGGTCTTGTTGCACGTCCCCAGTCGGCAACCAATGCCAAGAAGTCACGTTTTTCCAGGTTTAATTTAATCTCAGGGTATTTGTGTTCCAGCCGCAGGCGAGTTTGGTGCAAGGCTGGCTGATGGGTGTCGAATGCAAATACTTCCACCCGTTGGCGAGTGGTTTCTGGCAACGTGTCTAACATTGCTTCTAGCAAGATGCCGTTGCCAACAGCGGGGTCAAGCAAGCGGATTTTGCCTTGAGAGGGAAGGTTAGCTGCTTGCAGTATCTGGGTTGCGACAAAATGAGCGAGCGAGGATGGGGTGTAGGTCGCACCTTCCGCTTTTTCAGCAGTAACGCTTGTATAGCGTGGAGCAGAAGCAGGTGTTTTAAAACTAAGCATCGCAATTCTACCGAAAAATTAAGGAGTCGAGAGGCATTACAGCCTAATCTACTCTGTGAGGCTAGCTAATAGCTGGATATATGTGTCGTTCCTTGGATTAGATGGTAGATGATGGTTTCTCACCCACCCTCAAAATAATCCGTATCCACCTTCTTCACCTCGTAATGCTCAACCACTGACACGCCCACATTATATTCCACCATCAACGCCGCGAGCTTTTCGCCGTCGATCAGAATAATCCGTGTCTCAATCGAGCAGGCATATTCCTTGGCTTCGCGGGAAAAGTTGGAGGTAGTCATGAAAATCCCTTTTTTCGCCCGCTGCCCTTGCAACGCTCCAGCAAACTTCTGGATTTCGGGGCGACCCACTGTCGCTTCCCAGCGTTTGGCCTGCATGTACAGCACATCCACGCCTAAGCGGTCTTCGTTGATGATGCCGTCAATGCCGCCGTCGCCGCTTTTGCCAATGGCGCGACCGGCATCCTGACGGTTGCCGCCGTAACCCATTTTGATTAGCAAATCGACCACCAGTTTTTCAAAGAAGGTCGGCGAGGCTTCTTTTACGGTTTCCAGCACTTCTTGTTCAAGGTTGCGGCATAACAGGCGGTGTGCGGAGGCGAGGATGTCTTCGGGGGTATCGTCGAAAATTACCTCGGAATCCATGTCTAGCATTTGTCCATTGTCGATTTTGTTGGGGTGACGCCGGTTTTTGAACTCCTGAAATTCGGGGAATGCTGCCAGTGTGGCAATGCGGATACTGATAGGGTTAGCGGTGAGCAATTGCTGCCCGCGTGCGGTAATCACGAAATAGCCACGTCGCGGTGAACGCAATGCCCCCGCTTGCTTAAGGTAGGAACGCGCCCAGCCCACGCGATTGCCAAACACCGATTGCGTGCCGCTAGGGAGGATGGCGTTGCGTTCGGCTTCCGTCAAGCGGTATTGGTCGGCAAGCGTGGCGACGGCATCACGCAGTTTGTGTTCTTGCCCATCTGCCGCGAGTTGCAACAGGGGGCGCATCAAGGTTTGGTAGTCGGGTATGGGCATATTTCTTTAACAATCAAAAAAGCGCGACCAAGGCCGCGCTTTTGTTAGTACACCGGGAAGACCTAAGCGGTTAAACGGCTCGCTTGACCAACCCAATGATGAACAATAGGATAACCGCACCTATTACAGCCCAGATCAGTGTGCCAAGCAATGGGCCAACGCCTAAATTAACCGACAGGATGCCACCCACGAACGTACCGATGACTGAGCCAACGATACCGACGATGATGTTACCAATCAGGCCAAAACCTGCGCCTTTCATGATGATCCCAGCTAACCAGCCAGCGACTGCGCCGATGCCCAACATGATTAAAATTTGAGTAATCTCCGCACTCATAAGTAGACTCCTTTGAACTGTGGTAAATTTATGTGTTTCGGCAACTGCCATAAATAGTATAGGTGCTAATTTCGGTGAAGTTATCTAATTGTATTTATTGGGACTATTAACGGTTGTGTTCAGGTGACGAATGACAGGAATTAGCATGAAACGTTTGGGATTAACCTTGCTGTGGGTATTACAAGGGATGTGGGCATCCACCTGTTTGGCTGCCACCGCCATCATTGGTGGTGCAGAGTACCGTTGCCATTCCGCCGCATACGGTCAACGGCATCAAAATCGCCGAACTGTCAGGGTTGGCATGGGATAACGATGAGCAGTTGCTCTATGCCCTTTCTGACAAAGGGCATGTATTCCATTTTCGCCTGACGTTGGAAGGCAATCGCATCAAAGCGGTTGACCCTGTGTATGCGGCAAATCTGACCGACAAAGACGGCGAACAGGTCAAAAAAGGACGGCGTGATTCCGAAGGTTTGACCCTGCTCAATGCTGCTAACGGCAAGCGCGGTGATACTCAATTGGTCATTGCCTTTGAAGGTGTCCCGCGCATCATCCGTTTTACCCCGCAAGGCCAGGCGATGAATAATGTCGAGTTGCCGCCAGTGCCTTGCGGACAAACGTGCTTATCAGCATGGCAATGATTCGCTGGAATCGGTCACGTTTCACCCGCGTTACGGTTTTATTACTGCGCCAGAACAGCCTCTGCAGGGGGCAAGCGCCGCAATGTGCATACGCTCTATTCCACCAAGGGGCAACGTTGGTCATTTCACGCCTATCCGGCTGAAAACAGCGGCATTAGTGCGCTGGAAACGTTGCCCGATGGCAATCTGCTGATTATGGAACGCGCTTGGTCAGGTATCCTTAGCCCCTTGGTGGTCAGTTTGCGTTACCTTGATTTCAAGCAATGCGCGAAAAATGGCGTTTGCACCGTGCAGGATTTGAAGGTGCTTTCCAGTTATTTGCTGGTTGATAATTATGAGGGGCTAACCCATATTCAAGGCAAGCAATATTTAATGGTCAGCGATGATGGTGATGAAGAGTTTTTGCCGACCAGCCTGACCCTGTTCACCCTTGATTGAGGTAAGTAATCACATGAGCGAAAACCGTTCCTTGATGGTGTTCTTGTGGATTTTGTTGGCTGTTTTGCTGCTGTGGGTGGCGCAACCGGTGTGGGTTCCGTGGTTTCAGGGTAGTGCGGGGGCGGGTTCCCGCCCGGTGACGGCGCGTGGTGATTTGGCGGGTGATGAGCAAGCTACGGTTGCCATTTTTGAGCGCAACAGCCCTTCGGTGGTTTATATCACCACGGTTGAGCGGGTCTTGAGTCTGTGGAGCCGTAATGTGCGGGAAATTCCTCAAGGCACGGGGACAGGGTTTGTGTGGGACAATGCTGGGCATGTGGTGACCAATTACCATGTGGTGGAAGGTCATGAAACGGCCAAAATCCGCCTTGCTGACCAGCGCGTGTTTGAGGCAGATGTGGTCGGGGCAAGCCCGGAACACGATCTGGCGGTGTTGCGCTTGCGGGATATGGCGGATACGCCTCCCCCTGTGCAAATTGGCAGCAGCAGTGATTTGCGGGTGGGGCAAAGCGTGTTGGCTATCGGCAACCCGTTTGGGCTTGACCATACCCTGACGTCCGGCATCATTTCGGCGTTGCGGCGCAGTATTGATGGTGAGGAGGATGGCAGTATGGATGGCTTGATCCAGACCGATGCAGCGATTAATCCCGGCAATTCCGGTGGCCCCTTGCTCGATAGTGCAGGGCGTTTGATTGGGGTGAATGTGGCAATTTACAGCCCTTCGGGGGCATCGGCGGGGATCTGGTTTCGCCATTCCGGTGGATGTGGTGAATCGTGTTGTTCCACGCTTGGTGAAAGATGGGCGTTATACCCGTCCGGTACTGGGTGTTGCCTTGGATGACACCATTAGCGAGAAAATCAACGCGAAGCTGAATACCAGCGGGGTGCTTGCCTTGCGGGTGCAGCCGAATACGCCAGCCGCACAGGCGGGTATCCGTGGCACGCAGCTAACGGCAAACGATGACCTGATCCTCGGTGACATTATTCAGGCGATTGACGGTCAACCTGTCAATAATATCAATGAACTGAACAGCATTCTGGATAATTACCCGCGTAACAGCAAGGTGCGGGTCAGCTTGCTGCGGGAAGGCAAAAAAACACTGGAGGTGGAGGTGGTGCTGTCGTTGTTCCGCTGATGCCCTGTAGGGACGTATCGCATACGCCCTTGTTCAGCTATCATTAAGTTTGATCTATTTTGCATAAAAATAAATCATGACCAATTTGGGGCGTCAGCATGTAGAATCAATGTCACTGAATCTCCTTATCTAGTGACTTGGTTGAGAAAGCTTTCAGTTTTCCACGCCCACCGATTCCCCCTGTTTCGGGGGCGTTTTTCGTTTCAGCCTATGCCTGATGGTAGAGTTTGCTGCCAGTCTTGACGAATTCCACCGCTTTTTCTTCCATGCCTTTTTGCAATGCCGCCTGTGCATCGACACCCTTGTTTCGCGGCGTAATCACGCACATCCTGGGTAATTTTCATCGAACAGAAGTGTGGGCCGCACATCGAGCAGAAATGCGCCACTTTCGCGGAATCTTTCGGCATGGTTTCGTCGTGGTATTCACGCGCCCGGTCAGGGTCTAGCCCCAGATTGAACTGGTCTTCCCAACGGAACTCGAAACGTGCTTTCGACATGGCATTGTCGCGTACTTGTGCACCCGGCCAGCCTTTGGCGAGATCAGCGGCGTGGGCAGCAATTTTGTAAGTGATAATGCCGACGCGCACATCTTCCTTATTCGGCAAGCCCAAATGTTCTTTGGGGGTGACGTAGCACAGCATCGCGCAACCGTACCAACCGATATTCGCCGCACCAATACCGGAGGTGATGTGGTCGTAACCGGGGGCAATGTCGGTGACCAAGGGGCCGAGGGTGTAGAAGGGTGCTTCAAAGCAATCCTGCAATTCCTTGTCCATGTTTTCCTTGACCATGTGCAATGGGACGTGACCGGGGCCTTCGATCATCACTTGCACGTCGTGTTGCCACGCAATTTTGGTCAATTCGCCCAAGGTTTCGAGTTCGGCGAATTGCGCTGCGTCGTTCGCGTCGGCAGCAGAACCGGGGCGCAAACCATCACCCAGCGAGAAGCTTACGTCGTAAGCCTTCATGATGTCGCAGATGTCTTCAAAATGGGTGTAGAGGAAGCTTTCTTGGTGATGCGCCAAGCACCATTTCGCCATGATTGAGCCACCACGCGACACGATGCCAGTGAGGCGCTCGGCAGTCATGGGTACATACGCCAAGCGCACGCCTGCGTGGATGGTGAAGTAATCCACGCCTTGTTCGGCTTGTTCGATCAGGGTGTCGCGGAAGATTTCCCATGTCAGGTCTTCGGCTTTGCCGTTCACTTTTTCCAGTGCTTGATAAATGGGCACTGTGCCGATGGGCATCGGGGCATTGCGCAGAATCCATTCGCGGGTTTCGTGGATGTTTTTGCCGGTCGACAAATCCATCAGGGTGTCGCCACCCCAACGGGCAGACCATGCCATTTTTTCGACTTCTTCTTCGATGGAGGAGGAAACCGCCGAGTTGCCGATATTGGTGTTGATCTTGACGCGGAAATTGCGCCCGATGATCATCGGTTCGAGTTCCGGGTGGTTGATATTGGCAGGGATGATGGCGCGGCCTGCGGCAACTTCGGAGCGCACGAATTCGGGCGTGACTTCCGACGGCAGGTTTGCGCCCCATGCGTGACCGGGGTGTTGGCGCAATAGTTTGGTATAGCGCAGGTCGTTACGCAGTTCCTGCAAGCGCAGGTTTTCGCGGATGGCGACGTATTCCATTTCCGGCGTGATGATGCCTTGGCGGGCGTAGTGCATTTGCGAGACGTTTTTGCCTGCTTTGGCACGGCGCGGGGCGCGTAGATGGGCAAAACGCAGGTGTGCCAGATTTGGGTCGTTCTGGCGTGCCAGACCAAATTCGGAGCTGGGGGCATCGAGTTGTTCGGTATCGTTGCGTTCCAGAATCCAGTTCAGGCGCACGTCGGGGACACCTTCCAGCAGGTTGATCTCGGTATCCGGGTCGGTAAACGGGCCGGAGGTGTCGTACACCGGGATCGGTGGGTTTTCTTCCACACCAAAACTTGCCGAGGTCGGGGACTGGTCGATTTCACGCATCCCCACGCGGATGTCAGGGCGTGAGCCTTGTACATAGACCTTGCGGGAGTTGGGGAACGGTTGGGTCACTTCGCTGGACAGTTCAGCCGTTTTTTTCAGGAAGGATTCTGGTATTGCGCTCATTGGGGTTCATGCTCCATACGTATGGGAAACGGACTGTAACAGATTCAGCACGAATCAGGTATAACCCGGCAAACTGTCGTAGGAATAGGTCAACTGGTCGGGAGTTTGCGATTTCTAAATTTGTATTTCAGCAAAGTCTTATATTATGCTGTCACTTTGAAGTGTTAAACAGGAACTTCGCATGAACGATTTAGTAGCACGCACCTACTGTGTAGTGCCGTCGGAAGTACTCAAGGCGCTATTGTTTGCGGGTGTGGCTGGGATAATTTTCCTCAGCATCGCACGGTTAATGGGCGTGGATATACCCCCCGCTTTGATTGTTGGTTTGATCGGCTTTTTCTTTGCAGGTGCCATTTTGGTATCGCATGGCCTGTCGATTCTGCGCAAACCGGGGCTTATCTTGCTGGTGGGCACGGTTTCCATTGTTGCCGCTGTGCAATTACAAAACGCTATTCTGGACTTTATTTGATCATTCTGCTTTGTCGCGTATCACCAATACGTCACAGGGGGCTGACTTGACCACGGAATTGGCTGTCGAGCCGAGCAAGCCCAGAAAACCCTTCTTGCCACTGTGGGCAATCACGATCAGGTCAACCTGCTTGTGACGGGCAAATTCAAGAATAGTGTCGGTCGTAAAGCCTTCTTCTATCGCCTGCTCAACATTCAGCGGCAGGCTAAATTGCTGCGCCAGTGTTTGCATGTGCTTTTCGGCGTTGGCGACGAGTTGTTGGCGAATTTCTTCGTTCACGACCAGACTTGAGGGTTCACCAAACGGTTCGATACCGATGGGGACATCCTCAACGACGTGCAACAAGGTCAGGCGGGCGTCGTACATTTCCGCCAATTCCATAGCCCGCTTAACCACGAGTGGTACTGGCGTCTGAAAAATCCACGGATGCGAGTAGATGTTGATAACGGTGCATGGTAAAACCCTCCTTTAAGTGTTTTTTGTTGCTCTACATCATCAATTCTAGTCTACGCGACAGCAGATACGGGAAGTTTGAGCTATATCTGTATTCTCTGCTTCAGGTGTCAAAGGAGTGCCCGTGTTCAAGTGGTTTGTTAGTCGTGTTACGGATGTTTTGATTGCGTTTGCCTTGGCAACTTTGTTGCTGTGGTACGGGGCAGTCACCCGCCCTGAGTTTTTCCCCCAGCGTTTTTTCCAGTATTGGACAGTTGCCACCCCTCAAACAGCCCCCAATGTTGCCCCCGGTCAGGTTTCTGCGGTCGCACAGGTGCAACCTTGAGGGTTATCTGGTATGTTGCGCCCCAGAGCTGATCGGGCAATCGCTGTTTCCTGCGCAAGTAGGGGGTGGAGGAAAGTCCGGGCTCCATAGGGTAGAACGCCAGGTAACGCCTGGGCAGCGCAAGCTGACGGAAAGTGCCACAGAAATTATACCGCCCGCCGGTTCGCCGGAAGGTAAGGGTGAAATGGTGCGGTAAGAGCGCACCGCGTCGCTGGTAACAGTCGACGGCACGGCAAACCCCGTTCGGAGCAAGACCAAATAGGGATGCATTGGTGTGACCCGCACTGCATCCGGGTAGGTTGCTAGAGGTGTATGGTGACATACATCCCAGATGAATGATTGTCCACGACAGAACCCGGCTTACAGATCAGCTCTATCTTTTATTTTTGCCATTTGCCTAATCTATTAAAAAGAAATAATGGCAAGCAGAATCTTAATCTAATTTCTTAGAAGTATTTGCCAAGCATTTGATTTTACAATGAATCCCCAAGTTAATTCTTGGGGATTTGTTTTATTTTTGCCCTTCATTATTTTATTTAAAGTGATTTTCGCCCGATTTTATTGACAGAGTGGGGATGTCTGCCTATATTTCTCCATAAGTGGAAGAAAGTGGAAGAAAGTGGGGTTGTTTCCCATTTTGAGTGGAATTTAAAGAGCATGTTTCGTGGTATTTCCAGCATATCAATTGACCCCAAAGGCAGGTTTGCCATGCCCGCGAAGTATCGTGAAGATATTGCGGAAAATGCTGGCGGGCAAATTGTCATCACTGTTGACCATACCGATAAGTGCTTGCTGGTTTACCCGATGGATCAGTGGGTGAAAGTGGAGAAGACCTTGATGTCGCTCCCCAATATGAACCGGCGGGTGCGCAATATGCAACGCCTGATCTTGGGTCATGCGGCAGAGTTGGAATCTGGATGCGCAAGGGCGGGTATTGTTGCCAGCGCCATTGCGTGATTATGCGGGTCTCGATAAACGTGCTGTACTGGTTGGTCAGGCCAATAAGCTGGAGTTGTGGGATGCGGATGTCTGGGAGGCTGCCCGTGAGTCTTGGCTGCTGGAAGCGCAGGAAGACGCTGAGGCGAATGAAGTTTTGAATCAGGTTTCCATGTAATGGCGGTGAAAAAGTGATTGATCCGGTGTGGAAACATGACACGGTGTTGTTGCAGGAGGCCGTGACGGCACTGAATGTGCAGGCTAGCGGTATTTATGTCGATGGCACGTATGGTCGTGGCGGTCATTCCGCCCTCATTTTGGCGCAGTTGGGTGCAAATGGGCGTTTGATTGCGATTGATAAAGACCCGGTTGCCGTCGAACATGCACGTCAGCGTTATGCAGATGATCCGCGTGTTCATGTGTGGCACGGATCGTTTCAGGGATTTTCCTGAAGCACTGCTGGATGCAGGGGTGACGGAAAAAATTCAGGGTGTTTTGCTGGATCTGGGGGTTTCTTCCCCGCAACTGGACGACGCAGAACGTGGTTTCAGCTTTATGCGTGAAGGACAACTGGATATGCGGATGGATATTTCCAGCGGTGAGAGTGCAGCCCAGTGGTTGAACCGGGTGGAGGAGCCTGAAATTGCTGATGTGCTGTGGCGTTACGGTGAGGAACGTTTCTCACGCCAGATCGCCAAGGAAATTGTCCGCACCCGTGTGCAACATCCCCTGCAAACCACCACGCAACTGGCGGAGCTGATCGCGGGTGTAGTGCGCAAGCGCGAGCCGGGAAAGCATCCGGCTACCCGCAGTTTTCAGGCAATACGGATTAAGGTAAACCAAGAGCTGGATGATGTGGAAGCCTGTTTGCAGCGGACGGTTGAATATCTTGCCCCCGGTGGGCGCTTGGCTGTGATCAGTTTCCACTCTCTGGAAGACCGTATCGTCAAGCATTTCCTGCGTGACTTATCCTCCCAACCCCATGTGCCCAAAGGCTTGCCGGTGATGCCGACGTTTATCCAGCCGCCGATGAAGGCTGTTGGCAAGGCGTTGCGGGCCTCCGAGCTTGAAGTGCAAGGCAATGTCCGCGCCCGCAGCGCCATTATGCGGGTGGGAGAGCGTACTGCATGAGCCGTGGCAGTTTTTTGGGTCTGTTGCTCTTGTATGTATTGGTCATTGGTATGGCGTTGTTGGTGGTGGCAAACCGCCACCATTCGCGCTTATTGTTTGCCGAGTTGCAAAAGCTGGAAAAAGAACGTGACGAACTCAGTGCTGACTGGAACCGCTTGAAGCTGGAGCAAAGCACCTTGCTAAACCAAGTGCATGTGGAAACACAGGCAAAACAGGGATTAAACATGCAAAAACCTTCCGCTGAAAACATCAAGGTTATCCGCGAGTGAAGCGCAGGCAACTCAAATCACCCGTTTTTCAAGGCAGACGGCTGTTCTTGATGCTGGCTTTGCTGGTGGTGATCGGCATTTTGATGCTGCGTGCGGTGTGGCTGGAGGTATTTCAGCAACAATGGCTGGAACAGCAGGCGGACAAACGCCAGATGCGGGTAGTCACCGTGCCTGCGTATCGCGGCATGATTACCGACCGTAACGGTGAGCCGATGGCGATCAGTTCCCCGGTTTCCTCGCTGTGGTGCAACCCGCAGGATTTGCTGCAAGCCCGTGAAGACTTGCGCCATGAATATGAACTGACCCGTCAAGTGTCCTGATGCTACCGCAGGTGACAATGCCACCGAGGAACGTGAGGCGCAGGATTTGGCGGCTACCCGTTTTGCGCGTCTGGAAGCAGGTTTTCGCCTGATTGAAAAAGAGCTGAACCTTGAAGAGGGCAGCTTGCCCGACAAACTGAAGCAGGCTAGCAGCTAAGCAATTCTTTTACCTTGGTCGCCAGTTGCCGCTGGAAGTGGCGGATGCCATTCTGGCATTGGATTTGCCGGGTGTGGCAGCAACCCGTGAATACCGGCGTTATTATCCGCTGGCGGAAACTGCTGGGCATGTCGTGGGCATGACCAATATTGACGGTGCAGGTATCGAGGGTGTGGAAAAAGCCCGTAACGATTACCTTGCGGGCAAAAATGGCCAAACGCGGGTAGTGCGCGATGCCAAAGGTAAGCTGGTTGAAAGTGTCGTCAGCATCGAAGAGATGCAGCCGGGGCAGGATGTGCAGCTCAGTATCGACCGCCGTATCCAATATCTGGCGTACAAAGAATTAAAAACCCAAGTGACCCAGTTGAATGCCAAAGCCGGTTCTCTGGTGGTGATGGATGCGCATTCGGGGGAAATTTTGGCGATGGCGAATGTCCCGTCGTTCAACCCGAATAACCGCAAAGATATTGAGCCGTATGTTTACCGCAACCGTGCAGTAACCGATAAGTCCGAGCCGGGTTCTACCCTGAAACCGCTGACGATTGCGGCAGCCTTGGAAGCACGTGTCATTGGCCCGGATGTGGAAATTAATACCTCACCCGGTCATATCAATTTCGGCAAATACAGCGTCAAGGATCCCAAGGATTACGGTTCAATCAGTTTGCCGACCCTGCTGGCAAAATCCAGTAACGTCGGCGCGAGCCGGGTGGCGTTGTTGATGAATGCGCGTGACCAGTGGATGTTCCTTAGCCGGGTCGGGTTTGGGCGTGTGCCGGATGCCGGGTTCGCGGGCGAGACGGCGGGGCAGCTTACCAATTATACCCAGTGGGGCAAGGTTGACCGGGCTTCGCATGGTTATGGCTACGGCTTGTCTTCCAGCCTGTTACAGATTACCCATGCGTATGCGCCGTTCGCTGCCAATGGGGTGTTTATGCCTGCCTCGATCTATAAACTGGATAAACCGGGGGTGGGTCAGCAGGTGATGAGCCCTGATACGGTACGTGCTGTGTTGCACATGATGGAAGCCGTGGTGCAGGCCGGTGGGACGGGTGAAAAAGCAATGGTCGATGGCTACCGGGTCGCGGGTAAAACCGGTACAGCTTACAAATTTATTGATGGTCAATACCGGAATGACCGCTATCTGACCAGTTTTATCGGGGTTGCGCCAGCCAGCCATCCACGTTTGGTGGTGGCGGTGCAGATCGACGAACCTAAGATTGACGATAGCGGTGGTCGTGCGGCAGCGCCGGTATTCTCCAAAGTCATGGCGGAGTCGTTGCGCTTGCTGGATGTGCCACCGGATAACTTGCCGGGTATCAAACAGGCAGGGCAGAAACCCGCCCCAGTACAGCCCAGAACTGCAACCAGCGCCGCCACCCTCAGCACCATCAACCGTAGGAGGGGCAACATGAAAAATGCGCTGTCCCTGCGCGTGTTATTGGCAGGCATTGTCGAGTCTGCACCCGATGTCAGGGTGACCGGGCTGACCTTGGATAATCGCCATATTCAACCGGGCATGGCCTTTGTTGCCTTGCGCGGAACCCGTCAACATGGCTTGAGTTATGCCGAGGCTGCGGTGCGTGCGGGCGCAGTGGTCGTGCTTTACGAGCCAGAAGACGGTTTACAACAGCCACCCTTGTCGGTTGAGGCAGTGCCCGTGCCTTCCTTGCGGAGCATCTGGGCACGCTCGCCGACCGTTTTAATGCTAGCCCCAGTGCCGGGTTGTTCATGGTGGGCGTGACCGGGACTGACGGCAAAACCTCGGTCAGCCACTTCGTCGCCGAAGCCTTGAATGCAGGTGCTCATAGCCATGCCGGTGGTACTGCTGTCATCGGTACACTCGGTATTGGTTTGCCGGGTGAATTGCAGCCCGCCACCCATACCACCCCGGATGCCTTGACCGTCCACAGTTTGCTGCGTGAATTGCGGGATGATGGCTTTACCTCGGTAGCGATGGAGGTTTCTTCCCATGCACTGGATCAAGGGCGGGTCAATGGTATCCGCTTCGATGTGGCCGTGCTGACCAACCTCACCCGCGACCATCTGGATTATCACGGCACGGTGGAAGCCTATGCGGAAGCCAAGCGCAAGCTGTTCCACTGGCCTGACCTGCAAGCGGTGGTGTTGAATCTGGATGATGCCTTCGGGCGGCGTTTGGCAGAAGAGCTTGCAGCTAAGCCCGTGCATATTATCGGCTATGGCGTGGGCAAGGTTGACGATTATCCTGTTGGCACGCTGGTGGCGACCGATCCGGTTTTCGACCACGGCGGCATTCGGGCAACTATTGTGGGCGGGCAGGGTGAAGGCATTCTGCAAGCGCCGGTATTGGGGCAGTTCAACTTGCATAACCTGTTGGCGGCGTTGGGTGTGCTGCTGGCAAAAGGCTTGGCGCTGGCTGATGCCTTGCAACGTTTGCAACAAGTGGTGGTGGTTCCAGGGCGCATGGAGCGGGTTACTTCGGCTACGCTCAGTGAGTGCTTGGTGGTGGTTGATTACGCCCATACCCCGGGTGCGTTGGAGCAAGTGTTGAAGGCGGTGCGGGTACATACACGCGGCCGTTTGTTGTGTGTTTTTGGCTGTGGAGGCGACCGTGACCGGGGCAAGCGCCCATTAATGGCGAAAATGGCAGAATCTGGTGCTGACGTGGTGATCGTAACCGACGATAATCCGCGCTCTGAAAATCCGCAGCAGATATTTGAGGACATTATGCAAGGCATCCACAACAAAGCGGGCGTGACTTTTGAACACGACCGTAATAAAGCTATTCGCCTCGCCATTGGGCAGGCACAACCCGGCGATACCGTATTGATCGCGGGTAAAGGCCACGAAACCGTACAGATTCTAGCCAATGGCACCGTGCCATTCGATGACCGTATTCAGGCGGCGCTAGCGTTGCAGGAGTGTGCAGCATGACGTGGTTAACACTTGCCGACATTGCCCAGATGACAGGTGGAATAATGCCATCGCTCGCTCCCTTCGGCTCCGCTCAGGGAACGGTGCTGATTGAGCGGGTGGAACGCGATTCCCGCACCGTGCAAGCGGGTGATTTGTTCCTCGCCTTGCAAGGCGAGCGTTTCGATGCCCACGATTTTGTCCCGCAAGTGGCGGGCAAAGCCAGTGCTGCATTGGTTTCCCGGTTGGTCGATGCCAACATCCCACAAGTGGTGGTGGATGATGTGCGTCTGGCCTTGGGCAGGCTGGCAGCAGCTTGGCGCAAGCAGTTCCACCAGCCGCTGGTCGGTTTGACCGGCAGCAATGGCAAGACCACCTTGAAGGAAATGCTGACGGCCATCCTGTCGCTGCAAGGCCGTACCCTGGCCACCGCAGGCAACCTGAATAATGACATCGGTATGCCGTTGACCCTGCTGCGTTTGCGTGCGGACGGACCATTATGCTGTGATCGAAATGGGCGCAAACCATTTTGGTGAAATTGATTACTTGACCCGCATTGCTTGCCCCGATGTGGCAGTCATCAACAATGCCGGAGCGTCGCATCTGGAAGGCTTCGGTGACATTGCTGGGGTGGCACGTGCCAAAGGTGAGATTTTCAATGGTCTGAAAGCTGACGGCGTGGCAATCATCAATGCCGACGATACCTATGCCGACTATTGGCGGAGCTTGAACCCGAACCGCAAGGTGCTGAGTTTCGGCATGGATAGTGCGGCGGATGTGCAGGGTGGTGTGGATGCCAATAACCCGTTTTACCTGCAAGTCAGCGGTCAAACGTGTGCCGGTCAACCTGAAACTGCTGGGGCGTCACAACAGGCTGAATGCACTGGCAGCGACGGCGGCAGCACTGGCATTGGGTGTGGAACTCGACACCATCCGCCAGGGGCTGGAATCCTTGCAGCCGGTCAAAGGGCGTTTGAACCCCAAAGCGGGCAAGCACGGTGGCACGGTGATTGACGATACTTACAATGCTAACCCCAGCTCAACGGCAGCAGCCGTGGCAGTCTTGGCAGGTTTGCATGGCAGAAAAATACTGGTACTGGGTGATATGGGCGAATTGGGTAACACAGGCGAACAACTGCATGCTGCCATCGGTCAGCAGGCTGCAGCGGCGGGCATTGATGCGCTTTATTCACTGGGCAAGTTGAGCGCCACTGCCAGCGCCGCGTTTGGCAAGCAGGGACAGGCGTTTCACTGAACTGGATGATTTGCTGGCAGCGTTGGATGCTGGTTTGCAGCCCGGTGACTAATGTACTGGTGAAAGGCTCCCGCGCTTCCCGCATGGAGCGGGTGGTGGATGCGCTGACAGCCGTGACTGTCAAGGAGGCTGCATAATGTTGGTGTGGCTGTTTGATTTCTTGAGCGATTTTTACCGTGGCTTTGAGTGTGTTCCATTATCTGACCTTGCGGGCGATTATGGGCTTGTTGACGGCTTTGTTCATTGCTTTGTGGACAGGGCCGAGCATGATCCGCGCTTTGACCCGGCTGAAGATTGGGCAATATATCCGTGAGGATGGCCCGCAGCACCAGATGAAGGCAGGCACGCCGACGATGGGCGGGGTGATGATTATTCTGGCGATTGCTGTTGCGACCCTGTTGTGGGCAGATTTGGATAACCACTACGTGTGGGTGGTGCTGTTCGTTACCTTGGGCTTTGGTTTGGTGGGTGGGCTGGATGATTACATCAAGCTCAAGAAACGCCGCAATCTGGGGCTGACTGCCCGGCAAAAATACCTTGGTTTGAGCCTGATCGGGTTTGCGGCGGCCTTTTATCTGTTTTTTGCCGCCGAGACAGCCACCGAAACGACCTTTTTCCTGCCGGTGTTCAAAGATGCGCATTGGCAGATGGGGTGGCTGTTCATCCCTTGGGTGTATCTGGTGGTGGTCGGGTCTAGCAATGCGGTCAACCTGACCGATGGTCTGGATGGCTTGGCGATTATGCCGACCATCATGGTGGCAGGTGGTTTGGCAATCTTTGCTTATGTCAGCGGGCACGCCACGATTTCCCAGTATCTGGGTGTGCCGCGTGTACCGGGCGTCGGTGAATTGGTGGTGTTCTGTGCTGCCATTTTTGGTGCAGGGCTGGGTTTCTTGTGGTTTAACACCTATCCCGCGCAGGTATTCATGGGCGATGTGGGGGCGTTGGCACTGGGTGCGGCACTCGGCATCGTCGCGGTGGTGGTACGTCAGGAAATCGTGCTGGCGATCATGGGGGGGATTTTCGTGTTGGAAACCCTGTCAGTGATCATGCAAGTCGGTTATTTCAAGGCAACGGGCGGCAAGCGGATTTTCCGTATGGCTCCCTTGCACCATCACTATGAGAAAAAGGGCTGGCCTGAGCCAAGGGTCATTGTCCGTTTCTGGATCATTACCGTGATTCTGGTGATGGTCGGTTTGGCAACCTTGAAGATTCGTTAATGGGTAGCGCAAGTATGGTAATGCAAGCTAACAACTGGAAAACGCTGGTCGTCGGCCTCGGTCAGACTGGGCTTTCGGTTGCGCGGCATTTGCAGGCGCGTGGCGTTGCTTTTGCGGTGGTGGATAGCCGTGCGAACCCGCCGGGCAAGGATGAGTTGCTGGCACAGTTCCCGCGATGTGCCTTATCACTTCGGTGCATTTGCGGATGCGGCGGAGTGGTTTGCCGCAGCAGCAACGCTGGTGGTTAGCCCCGGTATTGCCATTGCTACCCCAGAAATTCGGGCGGCGGGTGAACGTGGTGCGGCAATTATCGGTGACATCGAGCTGTTTGTGCGTGAAGCCCAAGCGCCGGTGATTGCCATTACGGGTTCCAATGGCAAAAGCAGCGTTACTACGCTGGTTGACCTGATGGCGCAAAAGGCGGGGATGAAGTCTTATGCCGGTGGCAATCTCGGTTACGCGGCGCTGGATTTGTTGGCACAGCCAGTGCCTGACCTGTACGTGATGGAGCTTTCCAGCTTCCAGTTGGAAACCACGCAATCCCTGCGGGCAGTGGCAGCGGTGGTTTTAAACGTCAGCGAAGACCACATGGATCAGATACCCCAGTTTTGCGGATTATGCCGCAGCCAAGCAAGTTTCGTACCAGAATTGTGGATGTGCGGTAGTAAATCGTGATGATCCGGTGGTCATGGCGATGCTGGCAGGCGCTACTCGAACGTCTGAGCGCAGCCGAAGCGTCAGTTTTGGCTTAGACATTCCGACAGACGGTCAGTACGGTATCCGCGAACACGATGGGTAAACGCTGGTTGGCAAAAGGTGAAACCCTGTTGCTGGCGGTGGATGAAATGAAGCTGCCGGGTGACCACAATTATGCCAATGCACTGGCATCGCTGGCGTTGGGTGAGGCAGCAGGCATTCCGTTGGAGGGGATGTTGGCAGCCTTGCGTGAATTTACCGGCTTGCCACACCGCACCCAGTGGGTACGTGAGCGTCACGGGGTGAATTGGTATAACGATTCCAAAGGCACGAATGTGGGGGCAACCTTGGCGGCATTGGCTGGCTTGCCCGGTAAAACCGTGCTGATTGCTGGCGGGCAGGGCAAGGGTGCGGATTTCTTCCCGTTGCGGGCGGTCGCTGCTGATAAAGCCCGTGCGGTGGTACTTGATTGGCGAAGATCGCCACAAGATTGCTGCCGTGGTGGAAGGTTACGCACCTTATGTGTTTGCCGATGATATGGCGCAAGCGGTCATGATTGCCGCAGAACTGGCGCAGCCGGGTGACAATGTGCTGCTTTCCCCGGCGTGTGCCAGTTTCGACATGTTCAAAAGCTATGTGCATCGTGGTGATGTATTCAGCGAAATGCGTCAGGAGCTTGCCATGAGTACTCATGCCTACCCTCCAGTTTGATACGCCTGATAACAACCCGTGGGTACGTTACATCGACCGTGAGTTGCTGGTGGCATTGCTGGCAATTGTCGGCATCGGCATTGTCATGCTGGCGTCTGCCTCGATGTGGGTGGCGGAAAAGCAGTATGAAGACCCGTATTTTTACCTTGAGCGCCAGTCGGTTTATCTGGTGTTAGGGGCGGTGTTGGCGGTCATCATGTATCAGATCCGGCTGGATTTCTGGCAACAATTGGGCGTGCGTTTGCTCCCGATGGTGTTGGCGTTGCTGGTGTTGGTGCTGATTCCGGGGATTGGCAAGGAAGTGAACGGTAGCAGCCGCTGGTTGAACTTTGGCTTCATGTCGGTGCAGGTGTCGGAAATGGCGAAACTGATTATGTTGCTGTACCTGTCCGGCTACCTGATCCGGCACGGGAAGAATCTGGCAACTTCGCCTTCTTACCAGCCCCTGTTGATTCCGTTGCTGGTGTTGGGGGTGACGGGTGGTTTGTTGATGCTGGAACCCGATTTTGGCTCCACTGTGGTTATTTTTGCGACTGGTCTTGGCTTTGCTATTCCTCGGCGGCGTGCCCTTGCAGCGCCTAGCCATGCTGTTGGGTGGGGCAATTTTGGTGATGACCCCGCTGGCATTCATGGGCTATCGCGGCAGACGCTTGGATGCATTTTTGAACCCGTGGGCAGTGGGCAGTGATGGTGGCTATGTTGGCTATCAGGTGGTGAATGCGCAAATGGCGATTGGTGATGGCGGCTGGTTTGGCACCGGCTTGGGTGCAAGCGTGCAAAAACTGCTGTATTTGCCGGAAGCCCACAATGATTTCATTTTCGCCATCTTGGCTGAGGAATTTGGTTTTGTCGGGATGTTGGTGGTACTGAGTTTGTATGGCTGGCTGGTGATGCGTGCTTTCGTGATCGGTTTTCAGGCGGACAAGAGTGGGCGGCATTTTGGTGCTTACGTGGCTTATGGGATTGGTTTCTGGATGGGTTTTCAGGTCATCCTGCATATCGGGGTGAATTTGGCGGTATTGCCACCCAAGGGGCTGACCTTGCCGCTAATGAGTTACGGCGGCAGTAGCCTGATGATCACGCTGGTGTCGATGGCGTTGCTGATGCGCGTTTACCGCGAAACCCAGCTTGCCCAGTTCGGCCTGCCAGAACGGCGTGCCGCCAAGCCACCCAAAGCCCGCCCAGTGAGGAGGACTGCCAATGGTTAGCAAGACGCAGCGTCCGATCATGATCACCGCTGGCGGTACGGGCGGGCATGTTTACCCCGGTCTGGCGGTGGCCCGCGCTTTGATTGCGCAAGGCATCCCGGTGGTGTGGATGGGAACCCGCAAGGGGCTGGAAGCACGGGTGATCCCAGCAGCCGGTATCGAAATGGCATGGCTGGATGTCAACGGTTTGCGCGGCAAAGGCTGGCAAACGCTGTCTGCTGGCACCAGTCAACCTGATCCGCGCCTTGGCGCAATCGGTGCAGATCATGCGCCAACATCAACCCGCCGCTGTGCTGGGGATGGGCGGATTTGTCGCAGGCCCCGGTGGTCTGGTGGCGGCGCTGATGGGCAAGCCGGTGGTCATCCACGAACAGAATGCTGTCGCTGGTTTGACCAATAAGTTGCTGTCACGGGTCAGCCGCCGGGTGCTGGAAGGTTTCCCCGGCACGTTTGCCAGCAGCCAGAAGGTGATGGCAACCGGCAATCCGGTGCGTTTGGATATTGCCGGTTTGCCGAATCCGCTGGAACGCTTGGCAGACCGTGAGGATGAGCCGGTACATGTGCTGGTGGTCGGTGGCAGCCTTGGGGCGCAGGCGTTGAACCAGATGGTTCCGCAAGCATTGGCGCAGTTGGATGCCGCTAGCCGCCCGCGTGGTGCGTCATCAGGCAGGTGTCAAAAATATTGAGGAAGCGCGTAGCCAATACGCCGCTGCTGGGGTGGATGCTGAGGTCATGCCATTCATCGAAGACATGGCGGAAGCCTACGCATGGGCAGATTTGGTGATTTGCCGTGCGGGTGCATTGACCATTGCGGAATTGGCGGCGGCGGGTGTGGCGGCCGTGTTGGTGCCCTATCCCTTATGCGGTGGATGATCACCAAACAGCCAATGGCAAGTATCTGGCTGACAACGGGGCTGCTTTGCTGATCCAGCAGCGTGATTTGACAGCAGAAAAGCTCGCCGGGGTATTGCAAGATTTATGTGCTGACCGTGCCAAGCTGCGGCAAATGAGCATGGCTTCCCGCGAATTGGCGAAGCCTTACGCTACTGCACAAGTAGCCGCCATTTGCGCCGCTTACGCCGGTTACGACTTCGACAACAACGCAGGAAAACAACAATGAAGATAGGGAATGACGATCTGGCCCGCAAACGCATCAACCGGCTGCATTTCATCGGTATCGGTGGCGCGGGTATGGGCGGTATTGCCGAGGTGGTGGCGAATTTGGGCTACAGCGTATCCGGTTCTGACGTGGCGGAAGGTGCAATGACCCGGCGGCTGCAATCGCTGGGCGTGACGGTTTACAAAGGCCACGCAGCCGAACAGGTGGAAGGGGCGGATGTCATCGTGGTATCCACGGCGATTGATAGCAATAACCCGGAAATCATTGCTGCGCGTGAAAAACGCCTGCCGATTGTGCGTCGCGCTGAAATGTTGGCGGAACTGATGCGCTTCCGCCAAGGCATCGCGGTAGCCGGTACGCATGGCAAGACTACCACTACCAGCTTGACTACCAGTTTGCTGGTTGAGGGCGGCATGGATCCGACCTATGTGATTGGTGGCAAGTTGAATAGTTCCGCCAGCAATTCCAAGCTGGGTACGGGTGAATATCTGGTGGCGGAGGCGGATGAAAGCGATGCGTCCTTCTTGCACCTGCAACCGATGATTGCGGTGGTCACCAATATCGACGAAGACCATATGTCTACGTATGGCAATGATTTCTCTAAGTTGAAGCAGACGTTCGTCGAGTTCCTGCATCACTTGCCATTCTACGGGTTGGCGGTGCTGTGTGTGGATGATGAATATGTGCGTGAAATTTTGCCGCAAGTAGGCCGCCCGATTGTCACTTACGGGATTGACCAAGAGGCTGATGTGCGTGCCAGCAATGTCCGTTTCGTGGGTACGCAAAGCCATTTCAACGGTGCATTGCGTTAAAGGCAACCGCAGCTTGGACATTATTTTGAACCTGCCGGGGCGTCACAATGTCCTGAACGCGCTGGCGGCGATTGCGATTGCGGCGGAATTGGATGTTTCCGATGCCGCGATTATCGAAGGTTTACGCAAGTTTGACGGTGTGGGACGGCGTTTCCAGCAGTACGGCGAGATTACCTTTGCCCCCGGTAAGGCCGCGACCTTGGTGGATGACTACGGTCACCATCCGCGTGAAATGAAAGCCACCTTGGAGGCAGTGAGGAATGCGTTTCCGACGCGCCGTCTGGTGCAGGTATTCCAGCCGCACCGTTACACCCGTACCCGCGACTTGTTTGAAGACTTCGCGCAAGTGCTGTCGGAAACCGATGTGCTGGTGCTGATGGATGTTTACCCCGCCAGCGAACAGCCGATTCCGGGTGCTGACGGACGGGCTTTGGCGCGTGCCATCCGCATCCGTGGCAAGGTTGACCCGATTTTCGTCACTGATGTGGAAGATGTGCCGGGTGTGTTGAAGCATGTGTTGCAAGATGGTGATGTGATCCTGACCCAAGGTGCGGGCAGTGTGGGCGCGTTGGCTGCCAGCTTGCCGGAAAAACTCGGCGTTAAGGAGGCAGGCCAATGAGTGCTGCGCTGCAAGATAAATTTGGCAAGGTGGCAGTTCTGTACGGTGGCTGGGCAGCAGAGCGCCCGGTTTCGCTGAAAAGCGGTGCGGCGGTACTCAAAGGCTTGCAGGAAAGCGGGGTGGATGCCATCGGCATTGACGTTGACCGTAACATCATCAATGTGTTGCAAGATGGCAAATTTGACCGTGTTTTCAACATCCTGCACGGTGCAGGTGGCGAAGATGGGGTATTGCAAGGTACGCTGGAAATTCTCGGCATTCCCTACACCGGCTGCGGGGTCATGGCATCGGCGATCAGCATGGATAAGCTCATGACCAAGCGGGTGTGGGCAGGTGCGGGCTTACCAACACCGGCTTACCGGGTGCTGACAGCCGATACCGATTTTGCCGCTGTGGTAGCCGAACTCGGTTTGCCGCTGATGGTGAAACCGGCGACTGAAGGTTCCAGCATCGGTATGAGTAAGGTGAAAGCCGCCGCCGATTTGGCAGGCGCTTACCACAAGGCCGCCGAATGCAGTAGCGTCGTCATTGCCGAACAGTGGGTGACGGGTGCGGAATACACCGCCGGGATTGTTGCAGGTGAATCGTTGCCGCTGATCCGGCTGGAAGTGCCGGGTGAATTTTACGATTACGAGGCCAAATACATTTCCGACGACACCCGCTATTTCTGCCCGTGTGGGTTGGCAGCAGCGGAAGAGCAGGCGATGCAAGTGCTGGCACAGCAGGCATTTGCAGCAGTCGGCGGGCGTGGCTGGGGTCGGGTAGACATGATGCGCGATGCTAGCGGTAAGGCATGGCTGATTGAGGTCAATACCAACCCCGGCATGACCGACCATAGTTTGGTGCCGATGGGCGCACGTGCTGTCGGTATGGATTTCAACGCGCTGGTAGTGCGCATACTGGAGACGACATTGTAATGGCAAAACCACGCCGCCAAGCAGTCAAACGTTCCGGGTCAGGTTTCAATCTGGCGCAGGTTTCGCCGCTAATGCTGAAACTGATCATGGCGTTGGTGTTGGCGTTGTTGTTGCTGGTCGGCAGTGCTGGGAGTGCGTGCAGTACTGAATAACCCAGAAAACCTGCCCATTAGTCGGATTGATCTTCAAGGCGACAGGAAATATATCAAAGATGCAGAGTTACGATGCAGTTATTGATAAATACACGCATACGAATCTGTTTTTATTGGATGCCGACGCTTTGGAGGCCGATCTTGAAACCCAACCGTGGGTACGTGGTATTACCTTACGCAAAGCATGGCCTGACCAGTTGATCGTCAAGGTGGAGGAGCAACAGCCCGTGGCTTTCTGGGGACGTGAGCGGTTGATGAACCAGTACGGTGAATTGTTCAGCGCCGAATCGTCATCGCTACGCGGTGTGTTTCCGACACTGTTCAGCCCCGAAGACAAGGGCAGGGAAATGGGCGAACGTTACATCAAGGTCAAGGATTGGCTAAAAGGCTTGCCACTGGAAATTTCGGAAATGACCGAAGATGAAAGTGGTTCTTGGCGGCTGAAAATAAAAGATGGGCCGGAAGTTCTGATCGGCAGTGAAGATCAAGAGCACCGGATTCAACGGTTCAGGGTTGGTTTTCAGCAGGAATTGGCCAGCAAATTGGGCAATGTGCGGCGGGTAGACTTGCGTTATACCAACGGTTTTGCAGTGGAATGGAAAAAATCCCCGGTCGGCTCGCGGGATTCAAGGAACGGAGTCGCAGGAGTGAGTGATGTCAAAGAAAGAGCATAACGTGATTGTTGCGCTGGATCTGGGAACCTCGAAAGTGGTGGCCTTGGTTGGCGAAATCAATGACATAGGGCGATTGGAAATCATCGGGATCGGCTCATACCCGTCACGGGGCATGAAAAAAGGTGTGGTGGTCAATATCGAATCCACCATCCAGTCAATCCAGCGGGCGGTGGAAGAGGCCGAACTGATGGCGGGTATCCAAATCCGCTCGGTATACGTCGGTATCGCCGGTAGCCATGTCCGCAGCCTGAATTCGCACGGCATTGTGGCGATCAAGGACAAGGAAGTGACGCTTAACGATGTCGAGCGCGTCATGGATGCAGCACGGGCAGTGGCGGTTCCGGCTGACCAACGCATCCTGCACGTATTGCCGCAGGAATACGTTATCGACCAGCAGGAAGGTATCCGCGAACCCGTGGGTATGTCGGGTGTACGGCTGGAAGCACGGGTGCATCTGGTGACCGCAGCCCACAGCGCCGCGCAGAATCTGGTCAAGTGTGTGGAGCGTTGCGGCTTGCATGTCGAGGACATTATCCTCGAACAGGTTGCCTCCAGCTACGCGGTACTGGAAGAGGATGAAAAGGAACTCGGTGTCTGTCTGGTTGATATTGGTGGCGGCACTAGCGACATCGCGGTGTTCATGAATGGCTCGATCCACCACACCGCCGTTATCCCCATCGCGGGTGATCAGGTGACCAATGACATCGCCGTGGCGGTCAGGACACCGACCCACCAATGCGGAAGAAATTAAGATTAAATACGGTCGGGCGCTACGCCAGCTTGTGGATGAAGAAGAGCTGATTGAAGTGCCGGGCGTGGGGGAACGTGAACCGCGCAGCCTGTCAGCACAGACACTGGCGTCGGTGATCGAACCCCGCTATGAAGAATTGTTTTCACTCGTCCTTCAGGAACTGCGTCGCAGCGGTTACGAAGAGCGGATTGGCGCAGGTATTGTGCTGACGGGCGGCTGCTCCAAAATGCGGGGCGTGCGTGAGTTGGCAGAAGAGGTATTCCACATGCCGGTACGGATCGGTATGCCCCGGAATATTGGTGGCTTGCGTGGTGAAGTCGAAAACCCTATCCATTCCACTGGGGTAGGACTACTGCTGTACGGGATGGCACAGCAGGCATATGGGATCAAGCGTACCAACACCACCACGGTGAGCCTCATGTCATCAACGGACGATGGCTGGTGGGAACGTTTGAAAAGCTGGTTTAACGGTAATTTTTAACAGTCGGAGAGTACGGGCATGTTTGAATTAATGGATAGCGCAGCTAAAGGTGCTGCAATTAAAGTCATTGGCGTTGGTGGCGGCGGCGGTAATGCTGTCAAGCACATGCTGGCAGCCGGTATCGAAGGTGTCGAATACATTTGTGCCAATACTGATTCCCAAGCCCTGACAGGCATTGGCGTCAAAACGGTTTTGCAATTAGGCACTTCCCTCACCAAAGGGCTGGGGGCAGGTGCAAACCCTGAAATCGGGCGTGAAGCCGCGATTGAAGACCGTGAGCGTATCAAGGAATTGGTCAGCGGTACGGATATGCTGTTCATCACCGCCGGTATGGGTGGTGGTACAGGTACAGGTGCAGCGCCAGTCATTGCGGAAATTGCCCGTGATATGGGCATCCTGACCGTGGCGGTGGTTACCCGGCCTTTCCTGATGGAAGGCTCGCGCCGTAAGAAAGCGGCCGATGCTGGGATTGTCGAGTTGCACAAGCATGTCGATTCCCTGATCACCATTCCTAACCAGAAGTTGCTGACTTCCTTGGGTAAGAATGTGTCCCTGCTGTCGGCGTTTGAAGCCGCTAACGATGTGCTGCTCAAAGCGGTGCAAGGGATTGCGGAACTGATCACCAACCCCGGCCTGATCAACGTCGACTTTGCAGACGTGCGTGCGGTCATGTGTAATGGTGGCGTCACCATGATGGGTACAGGTGAAGCGCAAGGTGAAGACCGTGCCTCTAAGGCTGCCCAGATGGCGATTTCCAGTCCGTTACTCGAAGACATCCGTCTGGATGGTTCGCATGGCATTCTGGTCAGTATCAGCGGTGGTTTGGATATGACCATGCATGAGTTTGAGGAAGTCGGCGCGGTGGTCGGTCAGTTTGCGGCGGATGATGCCAATGTAATCATCGGTACCAGTTTGAACGAAGCACTTGGCGACAAAATCCGTGTCACCATCGTGGCGACCGGGCTGGAAGAAAGCGGCATAGTGGCGGCTCGTCCGGGTTTGTCGGTTGTCGGTCAAGCGCCAGCCAGAGGCGTAGACCGTCATGCCCAGCATCAGCAAGCGGTTCTCAATGAGCGCAGCCGGGTCAGTACGCTGCCGCCGGTCGTGTTGGCGCAAGACGTGCCCGGAGTGCGGTCATATGGTTCGGGCAGGGATGCAGGCTATACGACTACCCGTGGTATTGAAAGCAGCTTGGATATTCCGGCTTTCCTGCGTAAGCAGGCTGATTGAGATGAGGCCGTTTTGCGTGAATGACTGACATGCCCGTCAGGGCGTTGGGGTGCTTGCCCCAGCGCCGTCGGCGGCATTGTTGGGTTGCCCTATTGTTGAAAGTTACCTCCTTATAAATATGTTTGTAGGCCGTTTCGTGCCTTTGCTGAAACTTGTTCAGACTATGGTTGGTCAAATCGACTAGAATTCACCTATTCTAAAAAGTAACGAGCCAGCAACGAAAGGGAGTATACCTTGTTAAGGCAACGGACATTGAAAGCAACCGTATCCACAGTCGGTATCGGTTTGCATTCGGGTAAGAAGGTTTCCATGACCTTGCGCCCTGCTTCTTCCAACACCGGCATCGTGTTCCGCCGGGTTGATATGACCCCCCCCGCACTGATTGAGCTGCACCCTGAACGGGTGGGCGAAACCATGTTGTGTACGGCGCTGATCGACAAGGATGCGAAAGTCGCCACCGTTGAACACCTGCTGTCTGCCTTGGCAGGCTTGGGCATCGACAATTTGTATGTTGATCTGGATGCCGCCGAAATCCCCATTATGGATGGCAGTGCTGCCCCATTCCTGTACCTGCTGCTTTCCACGGGTATCGAGGAACTCAAAGCTCCCAAACGTTTTATCCGCATCAAGCAGCCGATTGAGGCAAGCCGGGGCAATGGTTGGGCAAAATTGCTGCCTTATGCCGGTTTCAAAGCCAGTTTCGAGATTGAATTTGACCATCCGGCGGTCAGTGCCACCACACAGGCATTGGAAATCGACTTTTCGCGTCAGGCTTACGCCAGCGAGATTGCCCGTGCGCGGACGTTTGGTTTCATGCGTGATGTGGAAATGCTGCGTTCCCGTAACCTCGGTTTGGGCGGTAGTTTGGAAAATGCCATCGTGCTGGATGAGTTCCGGGTGTTGAACCAAGACGGCCTGCGTTATAGCGATGAATTCATCCGCCACAAAATACTCGATGCCATTGGGGATTTGTACACCCTAGGGCATGGGATTATTGGTGCTTACCAAGGCTACAAGTCCGGTCATGCCATCAACAACTTGTTGGCGCGTGAACTGCTTCAGCAGCAGGATGCGTGGGAAATGGTGACGTTGGATGACAGGCGGAAAGAACAGGCGATCTTTGCCGACAGTTATGCCTTTGCCGGTATTTAGGTATTGGTGGCGGAGTGGCTGGCGGTCTTCACCAGTTGCTGGACGGCAGCCTGAAGTTCTTTATCATCAATGCCTTGGGCAATACTTTGCATAACCAGTGCGGCCTTGCTTGAAAGCCTGAATTCGCCTGTTTTTTGCTCAATGCTTGCAAGGGGTAACCCTATGACCTTAATATCGACGCTGCGAATGTTAGTGTTTAAGTGTTTGCTTAAATATTTGCGCAACAAGTGCTGTTGAAAGCGGGCTTGTGTCGCGAAATGTGGGTCGTCGGTTAAGAGTGTCACGCGCTGGTTTTTTACTAAAGGCCAGAAACGATTTTCTACAGGAATGGAGAAGAAGTGAGCAATTACTTCACTCAGCGCATCAAGTTGGTGCAGCTTTTCATTAAAATGTATGTTAATCAGGCCATTGACTTGTTTCATCATGTCAGTTGTTCCCCGCAGGCAATCTGCCGCTATAGAAAACCCATGATCGCATTTTTTGAGTTAGCGAGGAATCAAAGAGATTTACTACCATGCAGGTAATCTGTCTTAGTAACGACGGTTCACGTCGTGCATCTTTTAGTCTACACCCGTGGAAGCATCTGATTATCCCGGCGGGCATTCTGGCCTTGCTGCTGGTGGGGCTTTCGGTGAACCAAATGCTGGGTCTTGTACCGGCTAGACGCAACCCCTCCCAACGCTGAATTGTCCCAAGAATGAGGCAGGCAAGCTATTGGCAGCCTTAGAACAGCAAATTTCCACGGTTGACCAAATCAAGAAAACCTACGCCAATTACACCGTTGATGTCGATACCCTGTCGGTTCGCCTTGGGACGCTGGAAGCGGAAATAGCGCGTCTGAATGCCTTGGGCAAACGGGTTGCCAATAAGGCTAAGCTAGACCCACAGGAGTTTTCACTGGATGCCAAGCCGGGGCGGGGTGGTGTAGACCAAGAAGCGTTATCCGGTCAGCACCAAACCTCGTCGAATGAGTTGCTGGCTGCTTTTCAGCGGGCTGAAAACGACGTAGACCGCCAAAATGGCATGTTGGCCACATTGGAGCAAATTCTGGCAGGGGTAACCTTGCAGCAGGAAGTGTTGCCATCAGGGCGTCCGGTACACAGTGGTTATATTTCGTCTGAGTTTGGTTTCCGGCGTGACCCATTCAATGGTCGCCAGAAAATGCACAAAGGCGTGGATTATGCAGGCCCTACGGGAACCGAGATCTATTCCGTCGGTGGTGGCGTAGTGTCGTTTGCCGGTGAAAAGTCCGGTTATGGCAATGTGGTTGAAATTGACCACGGCGAGGGGCTGATCAGCCGCTACGGGCATTTAAGCGCAACTAAGGCTCAAGGAAGGCGAAGTGATTAAAAAAGGTGATTTGGTTGCATGGATGGGGAGTACCGGACGTTCCACCGGGCCACATTTGCATCTGGAAGTCTTAAAAAATGGTGAACAGGTCAATCCGCGTGAATACTTAGGCAACGAAGAATAATTCACCGTACAGCCAGTTAAACCGTATATAATGCGGTACAAACCGTCCACAAGAGAGAAAACGTATGCTGGGTTCTGTAGCCAAGAAGATTTTTGGCAGCCGCAATGACCGTTTGGTCAAATCTTATTCCAAAGCCGTCAATAAAATCAATGCTCTGGAAGAGCAGTGCAAATCCCTGTCTGATGCCCAATTGGCGGCAAAAACTACCGAATTCCGCGCCCGCTTGCAACAGGATGCACCCCTCGAGAGCCTGTTGCCTGAAGCGTTTGCGGTTGTCCGTGAAGCTAGCCAACGGGTGCTGGGTCTGCGTCACTATGACGTGCAGATGATCGGCGGGATGGTGCTGAATGATGGTAAAATCGCCGAAATGAAGACCGGCGAAGGTAAAACACTGGTGGCAACACTGGCAGCTTACCTGAATGCCTTGCCGGGTAACGGGATGCATGTCATTACCGTCAACGATTACCTCGCCCAGCGTGATGCCGCGACAATGGCACGCCTGTATGGTTTCCTTGGTTTGACAACTGGCGTCATCATTAACGGCTTGAACTCCGAAGAGCGCCGGGCAGCTTATGCGGCTGACATTACCTACGGAACCAACAACGAATTTGGGTTCGACTACCTGCGTGACAATATGGCGTTCCGTAAGGAAGACCGGGTGCAGCGTGATTTGTACTACGCGATTGTGGATGAGGTGGATTCCATCCTGATCGACGAGGCACGTACTCCGCTGATCATTTCTGGCCCCAGCCACGATGCTTCCCAGCTTTACATCGCGATTAACCAGCTTATTCCCGCGTTGACCAAGCAGTTGGAAGAGGAAGGCCCTGGCGATTATTCTGTCGATGAAAAAGCCAAGCAGGTTTATCTGACGGAAACCGGGCAGGAACGTGCCGAGCAATTACTCTGGGAAGCCGGTGTCCTGCCTGAAGGTCAGGGGCTGTACGATACGGTCAGTATCAGCGTCCTGCATCATTTGGGCGCTGCGCTGCGTGCCTATGCCTTGTTCCAGCGTAATGTGGATTACATCGTGCGTGATGGCAAAATCGTCATCGTCGATGAATTTACTGGGCGTACCATGCCGGGACGCCGTTGGTCAGAAGGTTTGCATCAGGCAATCGAGGCCAAAGAGCAGGTGAACATCGAGGCCGAAAACCAGACGCTGGCTTCTATTACCTTCCAGAACTATTTCCGCCTGTATGAAAAGCTCTCCGGCATGACAGGTACTGCGGATACTGAAGCCTTTGAGTTACAACAGATTTACGGGCTGGAAGTGGTGGTCATCCCAACCCATCGCCCGATGATCCGTATCGACTCCAACGACCTGATTTACCTGACGGCGGAAGAAAAATACGACGCTATCATTAAGGAAATCGAAGAGCAGGTTGCCAAAGGCCGACCTGTGTTGGTGGGTACAGCGTCGATTGATACCTCCGAATTGGTTTCCAATAAGCTCAAAGCCTTGCGGGTTCCGCACGAAGTCCTCAACGCCAAGCAGCATGAGCGCGAAGCCCACATTGTTGCCAATGCCGGACGCCCCGGTGCGGTGACCATTGCTACCAATATGGCAGGCCGTGGTACTGACATCGTGCTGGGCGGCAGTATGGAAGAGGAAGTCAAGCAACTGGGTGAAACCCCTGATCCTGAAGCACTCAGCAAAATCCGGGCGATGTGGCAGAAGCGCCATGATACTGTGGTGGCATCCGGTGGTTTGCATATCCTCGGTACTGAGCGCCACGAATCACGGCGTATCGACAACCAGTTGCGCGGGCGTTCCGGGCGGCAGGGTGACCCCGGTTCCTCACGTTTCTTCCTCTCGCTGGAAGACAATTTGATGCGCATTTTCGCCTCTGAACGGGTGAAAAGCATGATGCAACGCTTGGGGATGGAAAAAGGCCAAGCCATCGAGGCGGGGTTGGTATCCAAATCCATCGAAAATGCCCAGCGCAAGGTCGAAGCGCACAACTACGACATCCGCAAACACTTGCTGGAATACGATGACGTTGCCAACGACCAGCGTAAGGTGGTTTATTCCCAGCGTAACGATTTGCTGGAAGTCGATGACATCAAGGAAACCATTGATGCTATCCGTGAAGACGTGGTGGATGCGATGTTCGCCAGCCACATCCCCCCCGGCAGCGTCGACGAACAGTGGGATGTGGATGGCCTGTACAAGCAGCTTTACACTGACTTCGGGCTAGATTTGCCCATCAATCAGTGGTTGGCAAGCGATAAAAACCTGCATGAAGAAAGCCTGCGTGACCGCATTCAGGAACAGGTTGGCGCTTTCCTCCAGCAAAAAGAAGACATGATTGGCGCACCCAACATGCGCCGTTTGGAACGCGATGTCATGCTGCATGTGCTGGATGGCGAATGGAAAGAACATTTGGCAGCAATGGATTACTTGCGCCAAAGCGTTGGCCTGCGTGGTTATGCGCAGAAAAACCCTAAGCAGGAATACAAACGTGAAGCCTTTGAGATGTTCGAGCAATTGCTGGAACGCATCAAGCACGACGTGGTTGCTTTTCTGATGCGCATCCAATTGCAAGAGCCACAACAGGCAATGGCAGAACTGGAAGAACACCCTGAGCAGCCGCTGGAGTTTTCCC
Organism: uncultured Gammaproteobacteria bacterium; assembly: GCA_963818325.1. Taxonomy (GTDB): domain Bacteria; phylum Pseudomonadota; class Gammaproteobacteria; order Thiotrichales; family Thiotrichaceae; genus Thiothrix. The sequence continues at coordinate 498,523 of CAWFRV010000001.1, forward strand.
ACCCTGATGCAGGCAGCTCCTTTGCCGATGATGAAGAGGTGGTGGATGCTGTGGTGGGCACTGATAGCTACCAACGCGAAGGCGCAAAGGTCGGGCGTAATGACCCCTGCCCCTGTGGTTCTGGCAAGAAATACAAAAATTGCCACGGCGCACTGAGCTAAACGAAGCAATTGTAGGAGCTTGCCGCGCAAGCGCGATCGCCAGCATAGCTGGCTCCTACCATTTAGGAGTAAGTAACATGGCAGTTAATTTGCAAGCACCTGAAACATTGTTACCGATTGCTGGTGTGCGGCTGGCGTCGGTTAATGCAGGCATCCGTTACAAGAACCGTAATGATTTGCTGCTGATTGAGTTGGAACCGGGCAGCCACACGGCAGCGGTATTCACCCGCAATGCTTTTTGTGCCGCACCGGTGCATGTGTGCCGCTACAACTTGCAACATTCCAGCCCGCGTTACCTGCTGATCAATGCAGGCAACGCCAATGCCGGGACGGGTGAGCAGGGGATGCAAGCTGCCCGCGATTGTTGTGAGCAACTCGCTGAATTGGGTGAATGCTGGGCAGAACAGGTATTGCCATTTTCCACGGGTGTGATTGGCCAACAATTGCCAGTAGACAAAATCACCGCAGCATTGCCGGAAACCTTAGCGAAAGTTGGATGCGGATGGCTGGATGGAAGCCTCCCGCACCATCATGACCACTGACACCATTGCTAAGGCAGTCAGCCGTCAGGTGGATATTTTCGGCGAAACCATCACCATTACCGGAATTGCTAAAGGCGCGGGGATGATCCACCCCAATATGGCGACCATGCTGTCCTATGTCGCCACCGATGCGCTGGTGGAAAAAGAACTGCTGCAATCCCTGCTGGCGGAGGTGGTGGAAGAAACTTTCAACTGCATCACGGTTGATGGTGATACCTCCACCAATGACTCGCTGGTGGTGATGGCAACTGGCAGTTCTGGTGTTTATGTCGGTGGCGATGGTTTGGCTGCTTTTCGGCAGGCATTGCTGGACGTTTGCCTGTATCTGGCGCAAGCCATTGTGCGCGATGGCGAAGGTGCTACCAAGTTCATTAGTATTGCAGTAGAGGGTGCTGCCACCCGTGCGGAAGCGCGGATTGTCGGCAATACCGTGGCGCTATCCCCGCTGGTCAAGACCGCCTTGTTCGCCAGTGACCCGAACTGGGGGCGCATCCTTGCCGCCGTCGGTCGTAGTCATGTGGATGCCTTGGATGTGAGCCGTATCAGTATTTGGTTGGGCGCAACCTTACTGATCGAAAAGGGTGAACCTGCACCAACCTACCACGAAGAGTTGGGAGCGGCAGAAACCAAGCGCGACGAAATCAGCATCCGCATCCATTTGGGGCGTGGCGAAGCCAGTGCCACTACGTGGACATGCGATTTTTCCTACGATTACGTCAAGATTAATGCCGAATACCGCAGTTGATCGGTCAGTGAGCGAAGTCGAACTGCACGTAGTCGCAGCAGTTATTCGGGGTGCGGGCGGGCATAGCGGCAAGATTTTGTTAGCACAGCGCCCACTGCATAAACATCAAGGCGGTAAGTGGGAATTCCCCGGCGGCAAGGTCGAATCTGGCGAGACACCCTTACAGGGTTTATGCCGCGAACTCCATGAGGAACTCGGCATCGCGGTGCAGCAAGCCCAACCCTTAATCAAGGTCAGGTACGTTTATCCCGAACATGCGGTGTTGCTAGATGTGTGGGAAGTCACCGCGTTTACGGGTGAGCCACACGGGCGCGAAGGGCAGCCAGTGGCGTGGTTTGAAGCCGAACAGTTGCCTGCACTCGAATTCCCCCCAGCCAATTATCCCATCATTACCGCTGTCCGCCTGCCTGCGCATTGCCTGATTACCCCAGAACCCACCAACCGTGATGACTTTTTGCCGCAACTGGAAACAGCGTTGCGGGCGGGGATCCGCTTGGTGCAGTTCCGGGCTAAGTCGCTGGCGGCTGATGATTATGTAGTGCTGGCGGGGGAGGTTATTGCGCTGGCACATGGGTTTGGCGCGAAGGTTATCCTGAATTCGCCACCGCTGATGTTGGAACAGGCCGATGGCTTGCATTTGACCAGTGCCCAATTATGGGAAGAAAAATCCCATTCTTGTCCCCCCTCTCCTGTCAAGGAGAGGGGGCTAGGGGGTGAGGTTCTTCAGGGGCAGTGGTTGTCGGCGTCATGTCATAGCGTGGCAGAATTACAGCGGGCGGCTGAAATCGGGGTGGATTTTGCGTTCCTGTCGCCGGTATTGCCCACGCTGTCGCATCCGGGGGCGGCAAGCTTGGGGTGGGATGCGTTCGCTGCCGCTGTGGCACAGGTGAATTTCCCGGTGTATGCCTTGGGCGGCATGGACAGCAGCCATGCTGCCACGGCACGCTTGTGCGGCGGGCAGGGCATTGCCGCCATCCGCAGTTTGTGGGCTTCTTAAGCGTTGAGGTCAGGTATCAACTGGCTGTTGAGGCGCGAAATCATATCTTTCAGCAGCAGTTTGCGCTTTTTGAGGCGCGACGCTTTGAATTGGTCAGGATGAGGCTTTTGCATTACCAGCGCAAGTGCCTCGTCGAGTTCCCGGTGTTCTTGGGTTAGCTCCGCTAGTTTCCGGTACAGTTCTTCCGTGTCTTGGTGCATGGGGCTTGTTACTTGGTCAGGATACGGCGCTTTTCCTTGTAACGGATAACGACGGGTTTATCAGTTTTGGGTTTTTCACCCTGCGGCATGTAGTCCGGTTTTTCCCAGCTTCCAATTTCGTAAGAACCGGCATTGTCACGGCGCGGCACGGGGTTGCCACCTGCGTAGGGGCGGCTGTCATCGCGTTTGCGTTGTGCGCCGCCATTCAGGCGACCATAAGGGCCTTTGCGCTGCTGGCGGTCGGCGGCTGAGGCGGCAGCAGGTTGTTGCTGTTGGTCTTGCCGGTTGTCCCGACGCCCACCTTGTTGTTGGTTCTGCTGGCTCGGTTGGTGTGGGTGGCTGCGTCCCCCTTGGCCTTGATGACCACCTGAGCGGTTTTGGTCGGGGCGGTTTTGACCGGAACTGGAACGGCCTTGCTGTGGGCGTCCGCGTTCGCCTTGCCCGCCGTTGCTGCGTTGCCCGCCGTTGTTGCTATGGCTATGACCGCTTCTGGGGGAACGGACTGCTGGGGTGAAGCCAGAGGTGTGTTCCAGCGGGGCAAGGCCGGGTAGGGTGCATTGTTCGATGGAATCGCCGAGGAAGTTTTCAATCAGCTTGAGGTTTTCACGTTCGCGTGGCAGCACCACGGCAATGACGGCTTCTTCGCGGTCGGGGGTAATGCCTTGCAAACGGGTTTCGTAATCCTCGACTTTAAGCGGTAACTCAAAGTTGATGATGTGTTCATCGCCACGTAGGGTAGGGTGCAGCCCGTCTTGGTCGGCGTAGATCAGGATAGGTGAGGCATTGCTGTTGCGTTCGGATTCCGGGATGTCAGCCGCGACTTCGGCAGTGTGCCCGTGGTTGGCGAGGCTTTCCGCCAGTGCTTTGGCAACTTTGCTGGTGATGGTGAAAATATAGGTAGGTTCGCCAGAAAACTCATCCAGCAAGTGATCCATCAGCGCGATTTTGTGGGTGTAATCATCCGCCAGATGCACCACTTGTGGAATCAGCAACAGTGGGTTGCGGTCGTCATCAACTTCCAGCTCTTCAGCCCCGGCAAGTACAGCGCGGGCGTACCCGGCAATGTCATTTTCCGGGCGTACAAACGCGATAACCGGGCAAGCAGTGGAGCGTTCGGAGAGGATTTTGTTGATCAGGCCGTGCAAGCCTTTGTGATAAATGGCGCTCAGGTCGTCGATGATCAGCATTTCCAGCTTGGAAAAATCTGCCTTGTTGTTGTCAACCAGATCGTTCAGACGCCCCGGTGTGGCAATCATCAGGTCCAGCGGGCGGCGCAACAGGCGCATTTGCGGCTGGTAGGGGCGACCACTGACGATGAAGCCGGAGCGGATTTGTTGCTCATCCCCGGTCAGGCGTTTGATGGTGTAATTGATCTGGTTCACCCGGTCACGGCGTGAGGTCAGGACTAAAACGCGGGTATGCCGGTGTTCTTCCAGCGGGTTGGATAGCACGTAATTGATCGCGGGTATCAGGAACGCCCCGGTTTTGCCGGAAGCTGATTGCGTCCAGATGATGACACTTTTGTTCTGTGACACCAAGGGGATCAACTGCTTTTGCAGGTCAGTTGGATTTTCGTAACCGGCAGCTTCAATTTTAGCCGCGAACTCTGGATTTAAGCCTAATTCTGAAAAAGACAAGACACATACTCCCCGTCTATGGATGTGGGTGAGAGTAATTAATAGGTACTATCAAACTGGAGAGAGAAAGTTAGCAACGAGATGCCCTCAACGATTGCCCGTAGCCCGTGTTTGTAACGTTAATGCGGCCCGAACCTAAGAATAAAATTATTATATCTGTTGTTGAGAGTCAACAATTATGCACGTTATTGTGGTGAAATTACATCACAATTTCGATCGCTTTCTCCAATCTTGCAATTGCCACCACTTTCATGCCTTCAATTGGGTGACGTGGTTTGTTTCCTTTCGCTACGATAGCCTGTTTAAAACCGTGTTTGGCAGCCTCACGCAAACGCTCCTCACCGTTTGGAACCGGGCGAATTTCGCCTGCCAGCCCAACTTCTCCGAAAACCACCAGATCAGCAGGCAGAGGACGGTTGCGAAAACTTGAGAGTGCCGCCAGTAACAATGATAAATCAGCAGCGGTTTCTGAAATCTTAACACCACCGACAACATTTATGAATACATCTTGGTCGAACATTGAGATTCCGGCGTGCCGATGTAGCACGGCGAGCAGCATGGAGAGGCGATTTTGCTCCAAACCTAGGGTGACGCGGCGCGGGGCAGCACCGTGGCTTTGGTCAACTAGGGCTTGCACTTCCACCATCAGTGGGCGTGTGCCTTCGCGGGTGACCATGATGACGCTGCCCGAAACGGGTTCTTCGTGGCGCGAGAGGAAGATGGCGGAGGGGTTGCTGACGCCTTTCAGCCCTTGTTCGGTCATGGCGAACACGCCCAGTTCGTTGACTGCGCCGAAACGGTTTTTCACGGCACGTAAAATCCGGTAGCGTCCGCCGGGGTCACCTTCAAAATACAGCACGGTGTCGACCATGTGTTCGAGGACGCGGGGGCCTGCAAGTGTGCCTTCCTTGGTGACGTGACCGACGAGGAACATGGCGGTATTGGTCTGTTTGGCGAAACGCACTAGCTTGGCGGCGGATTCGCGGATTTGGCTGACTGAGCCGGGAGCCGCTTGTAAGGCGTCGGTGAAAATGGTCTGGATGGAGTCGATGACCATCAGATGGGGTTTTTCTTGCGCCACGAGGCTCAAGATATTTTCCACACAGGTTTCGGTCAATAGGCGCAAGTTGTCGGTAGGTAAACCAAGGCGGCGGGCGCGTAGGCCGACTTGTTGCAGGGATTCTTCCCCGGTGACATACAGGCTTTTCAGCTCGGTCAGGGTGGCGAGGGTTTGCAGCAGGATGGTGGATTTGCCGATGCCGGGGTCGCCGCCAATCAGGACGACAGAGCCGGGTACTAGCCCGCCGCCCAATACCCGGTCAAGTTCCGGTTGGTGGGTGGGGATGCGTGGGTCTTCGCTCAGGCTGACTTCGTGCAGGGAGCGGATAGCAACTTGTTCCCCAGCGTAGCCGCCAGAGCGGCTGTTCTGGATGATTTTGCTGGGGGGCAGGCTGAGGGTTTCTTCGAGCGTGTTCCACGCGCCGCACTCGCCGCATTGCCCGCTCCATTTGCTGTGCAGGCTGCCGCAGGCGGTGCAGTGGTATTGGAGTTTGGCTTTACTCATCGTTAGCTGTCCGTATGCGCTGGATTTTGGGGTGGATGATCAGGGTTTTGACCGCATTGTTGCGGGTTTTGCGGATTTCCAGCGGGTAGTCGTCAATCAGTACGGTCATGCCGGGAACGGGGATGGATTCGAGGTATTCCAGAATCAGGCCGTTGAGGGTGTTGGCTTCTGCCGAGGCGAAGCGGCTGCCGAGTTCGCGGTTGATGTCGCGGATACTGGTTGCACCATCCACCCAATAGCTGCCGTTTTCCAGTTGGCGGATTTCGTGGGTCTGGTTAACGGGTGTGGTGGAGAATTCACCGACGATTTCTTCGAGGATGTCTTCCAGCGTGACTAAGCCGAGGATTTCACCGTATTCGTCGACCACTAGGGCGATGCGGCGGTTTTCCTTTTGGAAGTTCAGCAATTGTTGGGTGAGTGAGGTGCTTTCGGGGATGAAATAAGCGGGGCGGATGCTGGCTTCAAAGCGTTCACGGTCAAGATGCCCGTCACGGAATAGGGGCAGGAGTTTGCGTAGATGGACGAAGCCGATTACGTCGTCGAGATTTTCCCGGTAGACCAGCAAGCGGGTGAAATGGCTGTTGATGATCTGTTCTTCCAGCTCATTCCAGTCATCGTCCAGTGCCAGCCCCACCAACTGGTTGCGGGTGATCATGATGTCGCCGACGGGGGTGGTTTCCAGATCCATAATGCGTTGCAGCATCTCAGCATGATTTTGTGCGAGACGCGGGGCAGTCTGTTGGCGGCGTTGGCACCAGCGTTGGATCAAACGAAACGGTGTGGCAAAGTTCACAAAGGTTTCACCAGAAATTCCAGTACAAATTTGCTGCCGAAAAACGCTAGCATCAGGATGGAAAAACCGCTTAAGGTCCAACGGATGGCCATGCGCCCACGCCAGCCGTATTGCCAATGCCCGACCAGCAGTACGCTGAAAACTACCCACGCGATAATCGACAGGATGGTTTTATGCACCAGATGCTGGGCGAACAGGTTATCCACATACAAAGCCCCACTGATCAGCCCAAATGACAGCAAGATCACGCCCAGTAAGATCAGCTTGAACAGCAAGGCTTCCATATCCAGCAAGGGCGGCAAGGTGCGGATTAGCCCGCCCGGATGATGGTTATGCAAATGCCGGTTCTGTAATGCCAGCAGCAAGGCTTGTAACGCCGCCAAGGTCAATATGCTGTAGGCCAGCAATGAGGTGAAAATATGCACGCCAAGCCCGTTATTCAGGTGGATGGATGCCGCTTGGTCTGGATCCAGCAATGGCAGCAACATGGATGTCAGGGTAAACGGGACAACAAAAATCCCCAAGGTTTCCAGTGGGCGGCTTAGCATGGTGACAAACAGCAGCAGATTACACAGCCACATGACGATGGAGCTGGCAGCGGCAAAATTAATGGCAACGCCATCAGGCTGCCAGACATGATGCAGGATAGTCCCGCCATGTATCCCCAGTGCCATTACCCATAGCAGGATCAGCAGGCTACGATGTTTCGGCGAGCGTGTTTGCAAGCGGTCGCGGAGGCGCACCCCAATCAGCAGCCACGTTGCCAGCCATGCTAGTGTGGCGAACAGGTTAAGCGTTATTGTCATGATCAAACGGGTTTCGTGGGTTAGCTACAAAATTCAGTTAAGTGTTATGATAGCAACTTGTGCCTGAATGGGACTAGCAAGAAGTCAAATCATGTTTGAGAATTTAAGTGAACGTCTCTCGCAGACGGTAAAAAAACTACGCGGTCAGGCGCGACTGACCGATGAAAACATTAAAGATGCCCTGCGTGATGTGCGCATGGCATTGTTGGAAGCTGATGTCGCCTTGCCGGTGGTACGTGAGTTTACCAACCGGGTGCGTGAGCGTGCCGTCGGTCAGGAAGTGCTGGAAAGCCTCAGCCCCGGTCAAGCCCTGATCAAAGTGGTGAACGACGAATTGGTCAGCATCATGGGCAAGGCCAATGAAACCTTGTCGCTCAATGCCCAACCCCCGGCGGTTATCCTCATGGCAGGTTTGCAGGGCGCGGGTAAAACCACCACGGTGGGCAAGCTGACCCGCCTGCTGAAAGAGCGCCACAACAAATCGGTCATGGTTGCCAGTTGCGACGTATACCGTCCGGCAGCGATCAAGCAGCTCGAAACCATAGCGGGGCAGACCGGCGGCATTTTCTTCCCTAGCGACGCCGCGCAAAAGCCGGTGGCCATTGCCAAAGCGGCGCTGGCGCAGGCTAAGCTCAAGTATATGGATGTGCTGATCATCGACACTGCGGGTCGTTTGCACATTGATGCCGAGATGATGGCGGAAATTCAGGCTATCCATGCCGCCGTCGATCCGGTTGAAACCCTGTTTGTGGTGGATAGCATGACCGGGCAGGATGCTGCCAATACCGCCAAAGCTTTTGGTGATGCCTTGCCATTGACTGGCGTGGTGCTGACCAAAGCGGATGGTGATGCGCGTGGCGGGGCGGCGCTGTCGGTGCGCCACATCACCGGTAAGCCGATCAAATTCATCGGGATGGGCGAAAAGCTCGATGCCCTGGAGCCTTTCTACCCTGAGCGGATGGCGTCGCGCATTTTGGGCATGGGCGACGTACTGAGCCTGATTGAAGAGGCGCAGCGCAAGGTTGACCACAAAAAAGCCGAGCAACTGGCGAAAAAGCTCAACAAGGGCAAGTCATTCGATTTTGAGGATTTGCGTGACCAGATGCAGCAAATGCTGACAATGGGCGGCATGGCAGGCTTGATGGATAAGCTTCCGGGGATGGGCAATCTGCCTGCCAATGTGAAGGATCAGGCCAGTGACAAGGAAATCCGCCGCATGATTGCCATCATCAATTCGATGACCTTGCACGAACGCCGCAACCCCGATGTGATCAAAGCATCGCGCAAACGTAGGATTGCCGCAGGCTGTGGCTTGCAGGTGCAGGATGTAAACCGCCTGCTCAAACAACACTTGCAGATGAGTAAGATGATGAAGCAGTTTTCCAAGGGCGGGTTGCGCAAGTTGATGGGTGGGTTGAAAGGTAAACTGCCAGCAGGTGGGGGATTTCCGCCGATGGGCGGACTTTCAGGCTAAAGATATTGCAGTTTTTTGACATATATGGCGACCATTCAGGATTTTTGCGATAAGATGGGTTTGCCTAGTGAATTGTCTGGTTGTATCATGCGCGTCATCCAGAAATTTCATGGTCTGGATATGACCTGCGTCAGCGTCAATTCTGACTTGGCACAGTTTCCCTTTCCAAATCAATTGTTTAGAGAGTTTTAATATTATGAAAATCAAATCTCAAGTGGCTATCGCTGGCCTGCTGTTCGCTGGTCTGATGACAACTGGCTGCCAACAAATGGGCGCACAGCAATCTGGTCAGCAAGTATCTGAAACACCTGCGGTTGTTGCTCCTGCGGCTCCTGCGGCTCCAGTACATCAAGCGCCAGCACGTCAGGCTCCAATGCCTGTAGTTCCGCACGTTAAAGCGAAAGGCAACTACAAAGGCCCAGTCAAGATGGATCCAGCTTCCCAAGGTGCTATGCAACAGTATCAACAGAAGTAATCTGGCTGATGGATAAGGATGCTGTTCCATTTATGCGGATGGTTTCCTGAAAAGCCTCTTGCCTTGGCAGGGGGCTTTTTTTTGACTGCATGATATTCGGAAGGTTTTTTGAATCAATTCATGCTAAATTTATTCGGATGTGTAGCAAAAGAACCCTTGATCTTTTGCTACACTTTTGATGTTTTCCTTAAACAATGACAGAGACCAAGACGATGAAAATCAAATCTCAATTGACACTTGCAACCCTGCTGGTTGCTGCTATGTTTGCTACTGGTTGCCAACAAATGAGCCAGCAAACTGCTCAACAGGCTGCTCCTGCTGCTGCCGCTACTGAAACAGCTAAGACTGCAGCTCCTGCTGCTGGTCAGCATTGCCATGACGAAGCGCCGTTCTGTGCCAACAAGTGCCATAGCCACGCAGGCGCTACTCCTGGCCATAAGCACGTCTACGGCTGTGTAGCTGGTCAAGGTAAGAAGGCCGTTGTCCCTAAAGTTAAGGCTAAAGGCAACTACAAAGGCCCGGTCAAGATGGAACAGTCTTCTAAAGACGTGATGCAACAATATCAGCAGAAGTAATTTTGCACTGATACTGTTGGCTGGTTACTAATGCGCAAGTGTTGGAATCAGCAAGCCGAACTGCCCAGTTACTGTGGTGACTGGGCATTTTTTTGTTGAAATTCTCGATAAGTCGAACTACGCTAGCACCCTTCGGGAACTTATGGGTAGTTTTCTTTGTCATTACGTACAGGGAATTACCTGTCGGGCGTCTATTTTATCCAGTGTTCTTCTAATGAACCGTATCAAGTTGTGAATTTCATGAAAAAAGCATTTGCTCTGGCACTGTTGCTTGCCATCGTTTCGTTTATGTCCTCTGTTGCATCCGCCTCGGTGTGGCCGAGTGAGAACCAGTGGGATGATTCGTGGGAAGACCGTTACCGCCAGTGGGTACGTACCGAGTGGAAAGACGACATCTTTATGGATCCGGCTAAGCCGATCTATTACAAATTTGAAAATGACTGTGCTGATGCAGTGTATGCGATGCGGCTCATTTTCTCGTTTGAGAACCGTTTGCCTTTCGTTATCAATAACCGCGACAAGGCGGGGAAGGTGATCAATAACAGCATGACCACGTGGGATAATTTTTCCCCAGACCAGCGTGTCAGGCAGTTTATGAATTATGTTGCTGACATGACCAGCAGTGAATCCTTGCGCAATGATACTTACCCTATTGCCTTGAATGATATTAAACCGGGCGATGTATACGTGGCGCCGGGGGTGCATTCTTACCAGATTGCTGATGTGACCGATGCGGGGATTGCGGAAGTCATGGCTTCCACTACGCCGAAGCAAGCGCGTTACCTGTTGCGCACCCCGTCATTCCCGTTTTATGTGCCGGAAGACAAGCGTTTGGGTGATGGCTACCGCCGTTTCAAGCAGCCGCAAAATATTATGAGTCCAGCTAGCCAGCAGCCCGGTTATAGCGAAGAGCAGTTCGCGTTGGCGGCAGAGTTGGCCTACGATTATGTGAAATTTACCGATATTATTTCTGGCAAGTTGGCAAAACGCCCTGAAACAGCCGATGAAAAGACCCAACGTTTATTGCTGGCGCTGTGCATGTATGCTAATGACCGCTCGGTTTATGTCTATGATGCGTTGTGGTATTTGCAGAAAATCCGCAATGAAGGCCGTCATTGCATGAGTGCTAAGGAATATGATGACCATTCTACGCCGGGTCGTGATAAGCGTTTGACCATGTTCTTCGATTCCATCCGTCGTCATCTGGATCACGTTGGGCGCTTTGATCCGCGTTCACAACCAGCACGTTGGGCGAAAGCGGTATTCTCTAATGACCAGCCACCACCGCAGGAACTGAAGAGTTTGAATGATTTCTGTATGGTGCAAATGACACTAGGTGAAGAGTATTACATGACCTTGCGTGAACTGCGCCAGAATGTGGATGCCCATGCATTGGTTTCTGACCCGAATGCGCCGTTGCCATTCCGTTGGGGGATTGTGAAAGAGCCATTCCGTGCAGAATGCCCGACTTATTAAGCGGGGATATTCTTTGTCAGGTTAATCTGGCATTCTGAGTTGAAATGTTATAAAAATATTAGAATGCTTTATGATGTTCAGGAGTTCAGTTACTAGGCCGAGAGTAGTGGGAGTGGGGTAAATGAGTCGTTTTTTTAATATGTTACGCCTCTCAAGGCGGAGTTTTGTGGTGTGCTTGTCAGGTGCTTTGCTACTGGCAGGTTTGAGTGGTTGTTCAACTCAACAAGTTGAGTCTAAGTCCGCTGATGTGAAGCGTTCGGGCAGCGCCCGCAGTAATGTGGCGACGCCTGACCGTTTGTCGTATGCGGCACTGGAGCGTTTGCGGCATCGGGTGGTTTATGACGGGCGTTATATTCCGATTGGCTACCCGAATGGTGATGTGCCAGCAAATACCGGGGTGTGTACCGATACGGTTATCCGTTCTTACCGCAAGTTAGGGGTGGATCTCCAACGTTTGGTGTATGAAGATATGTCAAACAATTTTTATTCCTATCCCAACTTGGCTAAGTGGGGGTTGAATAAGCCGGATCCCAATATTGACCACCGGCGGGTACATAATCTGAAGGCATTTTTCACCCGTCATGGTGGGCGTGTGCCGGTTACGGGCAATGCGGCGGATTACCGTCCGGGGGATTTGGTCACTTGGAGCTTGGGTGGGGATCAGGAGCATATCGGGATTGTGGTGAACCGCAAATCGTCTGCTGGCCGACCGCTGATTGTGCATAATATCGGTGAGGGTGAGCGGATTGAGGATGTGTTGTTCGCCATGCCCATTTCGGGCCATTACCGTTATTTTCCGGGCGGCGGTGGTGCTACGTATGCTTCTGCCCGCTAAAATTAGCTGCTGAAGTGCTGATTTAGCATGAAGCCTCCGCTTGTCGGGGGCTTTTTTGTGGATAGCCGCTAATCAAGGCTTCACTTTTTCTGAAATTAACGTAGAATTGCGCGTTTACTTCGGGCAGCTCCGGTTGCTTCGTATCAACAGTATTGTTTGTAAGGTTTTCAAATGGTCAATATCCGTCTGGCGAGAGGTGGTGCAAAAAAGCACCCATTTTATCATATTGTCGTTAGCGACAAGCGCAAGCCGCGTGACAGTGGCTACATTGAGCGCATCGGCTACTTCAATCCGGTTGCTCGTGGTCAGGAAGTACGCCTGCACATTGAGCAAGATCGTGTGGCTTACTGGCAGGGTTGTGGCGCACAGCCAACTGAACGTGTTGCCAAGCTGTTGAAAGAATCAGCAGAAACTGTTGCGGCTTAAGCGTTATGTCCCTACCTGAGATGGTGACGCTGGGAAAAATTTCCGGTGTGTTCGGTGTCAAAGGTTGGGTTAAGGTGTATTCACATACTGAGCAGCTTGACGGAATTCTGGATTATAATCCGTGGTTCCTGAATATTGCTGGTGAGTGGAAGCCTTGTAAGGTATTAAGTGGGCAGGTGCAGGGTAAGGGCATTGTTGCCCAACTGGATGGCATAACGGAGCGCACCTTGGCTGAAAAGCTGGTAGGCTGCACCATTGGCATCCCTAGGGTTCAATTGCACGCACTGGCTTCCGGTGAATATTACTGGAGTGATTTGATCGGCATGGATGTGGTCACGTCCTCTGGCGTATCGCTGGGTAAGGTCGATAATCTGCTTGAAACGGGCGCAAATGATGTATTGGTGGTGCATGGGGAGCGGGAACGCTTACTTCCGTGGGTCATGGGTGCTGTCATTAAGTCAGTTTCACTGGATGAAAAACGCATCGTGGTGGACTGGGATCCTGATTTTTAGTGCTTATGCGGTTTGATGTGATCACCTTGTTTCCTGAACTGGTTGCCGCTGTGGTTAATAGTGGCGTAACAGGCCGGGCAGTAGAGCGTGGCATCATCTCACTAAAGCAGTGGAATCCGCGTGACTATGCCACTGATGTGCATCGCACCGTGGATGACCGCCCTTACGGCGGTGGCCCTGGTATGGTGATGAAAGGTGATTGCCTATTGCAGGCAATACGGGATGTCCGGCAGCAAAATCCGGGCAAAGTCGTTTACCTCAGTCCCAAAGGGGTTCCCCTGAACCAGTCGCTGGTTAATGAACTGGCGGCGGAACAACACCTGATCCTGCTCTGTGGGCGCTATGAAGGCATAGATGAACGTGTCATGGCGCTGGAAGTGGATATGGAGTGTTCAATTGGTGACTATGTGCTTAGCGGCGGTGAGCTGGGGGCAATGGTGCTGATTGACGCAGTGACCCGCTTATTGCCGGGTGCGCTGGGGCATAATGAATCGGCAGCACAGGATTCTTTTTTTGACGGATTGCTGGATTGCCCGCATTATACCCGCCCTGAGACATTGGAAGGGTTGAGCGTACCGCCGGTATTGAAAAGTGGTAATCACGCAGATATTGCCCGCTGGCGCAAAAAACAGGCGCTGGGGGAGACATGGCGACGCAGGCCGGAATTGTTACAGGCACGACAGTTGACGGACAGTGAGCGTGTGTTGCTGAACGAGTATATAAACGAGTTTGAAAGCAGTAAAGAGCTGCATTAGAGGATTATCATGAACGCGATTATTCAACAACTTGAACAAGAACAAATGACTAAGGTCATCCCTGATTTTAAGCCGGGTGATACCGTTATCGTTCAGGTGCGTGTGAAAGAAGGCGACAAAGAGCGCCAACAGGCTTACGAAGGCGTGGTCATTGCCATCCGCAACCGTGGTCTGAATTCCGCATTCACAGTACGCAAAATGTCTTACGGTGAAGGCGTTGAGCGCGTATTCCAGACTTACAGCAACAGCATCGCTTCTATTGAAGTGAAACGCCGTGGTGATGTGCGTCGTGCCAAACTGTACTACCTGCGTGGGCGTACCGGCAAATCAGCGCGTATCAAAGAAAAAGTTTAAGCTTTTTCTGTTTTATGCCATCAGGCCGACAGTACTGGGTTCAGTCTGTCGGCTTTATTGTGCGTGTTATTTATAGAGCGGCTGGAGGGGGTTTAGGCTGCTTCGTCGCCTAAAACTGTACATGGCTGCTTGCTGAGCCTACTATAGACGTTGAATACCAGTATAAAATAAATACGCTATAATGGGTGGGGGCTTTTGTGGCCGATCTTGTCGACTTTTCATCTAATATTACTGTCATTGGATTGCTTGCTGCTGTTGGCATCACGCTGGCGTTGGCTGTGTGGTTGTTCGTCAGGCTGCGTCGCTTTAAAGGGCAATTGCGGCTAGCACAGCAAAATATGCTGGTTTCGTCACTGGCGGATGTGCAAGAAGCCGCCATACTGGTGGATGCGAAAGGCGTGGTGGATTTCATCAATCCTGCTGCTGAAAAAATGCTGAAGTACAAAATTCGCAGTGCGCGTGGCAAGCACTATGGCGAATTGTTTACCTTGATTGAACCCTTGACCCGTAATCCGGTGGCTTGGCTGGATACGGCTAAACGCAATGACCGCCCGTTACTGCGCCATGCTTTGTTGAATGCGACTGGGTTAAATGAAGTTCAGGTGACTTACACCGTCCAGCCGATCACCTTTGAAGAAACCGAGCAGCCTTGCTACATGCTGGTTGTCCGCGACCAGACTGAACTCTATGCGATGCAATTGCGCTTAGATCACATTGAAATGCATGACCAGCACACCATGTTGCTGAACCGTAAAAGCTTTGAATTGCGCTTGAAAGTGGCGATTGATCAGGTGCAGCAACACGGTGTCAAACATTCATTTTGCCTGATTGCGATGGATCAGTTCAAGTTGGTGAATGACACGATGGGGCATGGGGGCGGCGACGTGCTTATCGAGCGTATTTCGCGGATGCTCAAGGAAGAAATTGATGCGCGGCGGGATATTCTGGCGCGGTTGGGTGGCGATGAATTCGGTATCTTGTTTCAGGAAATTGAACCGTCAGTGGCGGTGCGTGCCGCTGAGCAGATCCGTATCAGGCTGGAACAATATGCATTTGACTGGAACAAGATGCGTCAGAAAGTGACCGCCAGTATTGCGTTCGTGCCCTTGTACAAAAATTTGAAGACCCCGAACCGGGTGCTGTCAGAAGCGGATGCCGCGTGCCGGGTTGCCAAATCCAAAGGCGGCAACCGCATCCATATTTACAAGCCCAACGATCAGGAAGTCCTTAAACAGCGCGGCAATATGGTCTGGTTGGGCAGGCTGAAAAAAGCCTTTGAAGCCGGTAATTTCCGTTTGGTGGCGCAACCTATCCACGACCTCCGTCCAGCGGAATTCAAGAAACCCTTCAGCCATTATGAAGTGCTGATCCGGTTGTATGATGAAAATAACCAGCCCGTACCGCCGGATGAATTCATCCCAGCGGCAGAATATTATTCGATGATGCCGCGTTTGGATCGCTGGGTGGTGCGCAAATTGCTGCAAACCTTGCAGGATATTACCCAGACGTGTCCCGCGCCCGATTTTTGCGGTTAACCTGTCAGGGCAAAGCTTGGATGAACCTGATTTCCTGAAATTTGTGTTGGATGAGATTCAGGCGACAGGCATTAGCCCCGCGATGCTGTGTTTTGAGATTACTGAGCGGGTGGCAATCCATAATCTGGAGTTGGCACAGCAGTTTATCAGCACATTGAAAGAGTTAGGGTGCAGTTTTTCCTTGGATGATTTTGGTACAGGCGTTAGTTCGTTTGGTTATTTGAAATCTTTGTCAGTGGATTATCTGAAAATCGACGGCAGCTTCATCAAGGACATTGCCACCGATGATGTGACCCATGCAATGGTGCGTTCCATCAATCAGGTAGGGCATTTGATGGGCTTGAAGGTGATTGCGGAGTATGTCGAAAGTGATCGGGTCATTCAGATTCTGCGGGAGATTGGTGTAGACTACGGGCAAGGTTACGGCATCTCCAAACCGATTCCAATCGAAGAAGCCGTTCGCAATCACGTCAGCTAAGGTTTAAATACAGTCGGATGAAGATTCATATTCTGGGTATCTGCGGTACTTTTATGGGCGGCATTGCCCTGTTGGCACGCGCACAAGGGCATCAAGTCACAGGTTCTGATGCCAACGTTTATCCCCCCATGAGTACCATGCTGGCGCAACAGGGCGTCGATATTGTGCAGGGTTACCAGCCGCAGGATTTGCCGCCAGACGCCGATGCCATCGTGGTGGGCAATGTCATGAAGCGCGGGCTGGCGGTGGTCGAACATATGCTTGACCACAATCTGCCCTATATTTCCGGGCCGCAATGGCTGGGGGAAAATATTCTGCGTGACCGTTGGGTGTTAGCAGTCGCCGGTACGCATGGCAAAACCACCACTGCCAGTATGTTGGCGTGGATGCTGGAATATGCGGGGTTGAAACCGGGTTTCCTGATCGGTGGCGTGCCGGAAAATTTTGGGGTGTCAGCACGGTTGGGGGATTCGCCATTTTTCGTGGTGGAAGCGGATGAATACGACACGGCATTTTTCGACAAGCGTTCTAAGTTTGTGCATTACCACCCGCGTACCGCCATCCTCAATAACCTCGAATACGACCACGCCGACATTTTCCCAGATGTGCAGGCGATCAAGACCCAATTTCACCATTTGATGCGTACCGTACCGGGCAACGGTTTGGCAGTTGTCAATGCGCAGGATGCCAACCTCAAGGATACTCTGGCAATGGGGTGCTGGACGCCGGTAGAAACCTTTGCCGCTGGCGACTGGCGAGCCGAATATCTGCAAGCGGATGGCAGCGAATTCCGGGTATTTTGCAAGGGTGAGGAACAAGGCGTGGTGCGCTGGGATTTGCTGGGCGAACATAACGTCAATAATGCGCTGGCAGCGATTGCGGCGGCACGTCATGCGGGCGTTCCGGCGGCACACGCGATAGCTGCACTGGCGGAATTTCAGGGGGTGAAGCGGCGGATGCAGGTGCGTGGCACGGTGCGTGGCGTGACGGTATACGATGATTTTGCCCATCACCCGACGGCGATTACCACCACTTTGGCAGGGTTGCGGGCGAAAGTGGGCAAGGCGCGGATTATTGCCTTGCTGGAGCCGCGTTCCAATACCATGCGCATGGGGACGCATGGGGCGTCGGTAGCGGCGGCTTTGCAATTGGCGGATCATGCCTTTATTTATCAGTTGCCGGAGTGGGATGATATTGATGCGCTGGTAGCCACCGTAGCGCAATTGGCGCAGGCGGGAGACCATATTCTGGTTATGAGTAATGGCGGTTTCGGCGGGATTCATGACAAGCTGTTGGCTAAGTTAGCTGACTGAGATGTTGGACACTTGAAAACCATTACCCTGATCATGACTGGCGCATCGGGTGCGCAATACGGTTTACGTTTGCTGGAATTCTTGCTGCAAAACGGTTACCACGTTTATTTGCTGCTGTCGCGCCCCGCGCAGGTGGTGGTGAACATGGAAACCGATCACCGTTTGCCGGGGCGTGCCAGCGAGATCCAAGACGTATTTCAGCGAGTTATACGGGGCGCAGCCGGGGCAGTTGCAGGTATTCGAGCGCGAACAGTGGACAGCGCCCATTGCCAGCGGTAGCGGGGTGGCGGATGCGACTGTGGTTTGCCCTTGCACCACAGGCACACTGTCGGCGATTGCGTGTGGTAGCAGCCGCAACCTGATCGAACGTGCAGCCGATGTGTGTTTGAAAGAACGCAAAAAACTGATTTTAGTGGTGCGTGAAACGCCATTTTCCGAAATTCACTTGGAAAACATGCTGAAACTGGCTCGGATGGGGGTTATTATCATGCCCGCCAATCCGGGCTTTTACCAACGCCCGACATCCGTGCAAGAATTGGTTGATTTCATGGTGGCGCGGGTACTGGATCATTTGGATATTCCGCATCAGTTGCTGCCCCGTTGGGGCGAGCCGCAGCCGGAATGACAGGCTTTTTGATTTGATATTATTTAGGAGTATGCCAATGGCAGTCGAAGAAATGACTTCACAGACTTTTGAAGAAACCGTCACCGAAAATGGCATTGTGATCATCGACTTTTGGGCACCGTGGTGTGGCCCGTGCCGTTCGTTCGCGCCGATTTTCGAGAAGGTTTCTGAAAACCACACCGACATCGTGTTTGCCAAGGTGAATACTGAGGAAGAACAGGAACTGGCAGGCCATTTCCAGATCCGTTCCATCCCGACGCTGATGATTTTCCGTGAGCAGGTGATCCTGTTTGCCGAAGCGGGTATGTTGAGCGAGCCGCAACTGGAGCAGGTAATCTCCAAGGTGCGCGAGCTGGATATGGACAAAGTGCGTGCTGACATCGCCGCGCAAGAACCGCAACAGTAATTCGGTTAATGAAAAAGGGCGCGACTCTCACGTGGTTGCCCCTTTCTTCGTCTAAATTCCCCACAGCGCGAAAAAGCTCACAAACCCTATCGCCAGAATACTGTAAAGCTCCACCGCCCGTCCCCGCCCTAGGGGTTGCAACGCTGAGCGTAGACCAGATTTGGTTTCCACGAACCGCACATTATCCAGATCGTCCAGCAACAAATGCAGCAGGTAGCTGATACTGGAAGCTAGAAACGCCGGTATGGCTGCCGCTGTTCCCGCTGTCAGGTAAGCTACCCAAGCCACGCCCAGCGACAAGCTGACTGCCGCAATCACCGAGTGGGTATGCCCACCACGTTTCATGATCTGGCTTAAGACTTCCCAGAACCGCGATACCATGAACAATGCCACGGGTATTGCCAGCAACAAGTCGGTCGGTCGGTAGAAAAACTGGATGCCCGGAACCAACACCGCTGCGATGCGGCTGAGCCGTTGCACTGTCTGGAAACTATTGGAATTGGCATCGTCAATATCCGGTAACAAGCCACCAACATAACCGCTGAGCGCGGTAACGCCGAGGACTTCCAAACCTAATTGCGGTGCTATGATTGATGATACAGCGGCGACCCCAATACCTGTCGCCATCGCTGCCAGATGTTCTGCCATGTCGTCCTGCCCCTGTTATAAATGTGTGTTGCATTGCCCTAATGTCTATTACTTAGAAAGATTTAGTCGAATAAGTTCCAGCCCTTAAAGAGAGAAAAAGAGAGGGAGACAAGCTCCCTCTTTCGGGCTTTGCGTCGATTACGACAATATATTTTTTATGATGCATGTGGGTAATCTTATAACAACGAAGCTGAATGGGAGATAAATGAGCAGCTTCAAAAGGGCTGCCAGCGGCTTTTAATTGCTGCTACAATCGCCCCTATGTCAGGAAATAGCTTTGGAAAACTGTTTAGCGTGACCTCCTTCGGTGAGAGTCACGGCCCCGCAATCGGTTGCATCGTAGATGGCTGCCCGCCCGGACTCGCCCTCACGGAAGCCGATATTCAAATTGACCTAGACCGGCGCAAACCGGGGCAAAGCCGCCACACCACGCAACGGCGCGAAGCCGATGAGGTGCAAATCCTTTCTGGCGTGTTTGAGGGTAAAACCACCGGCACGCCGATTGCGCTGATCATTCATAACACTGATCAGCGTTCCAAGGATTACGGCGACATCATGGATCGTTTCCGCCCCGGTCATGCCGATTACACCTATTACAAAAAATACGGCTTCCGCGATTACCGGGGCGGTGGGCGTTCGTCGGCGCGGGAAACGGCGATGCGGGTAGCCGCTGGGTCGATTGCGAAAAAGTGGTTGCTGGAACGCTACGGTGTGGTGATTCGCGGCTACCTCTCGCAACTAGGGCCGGTGGTGGCGGAAGCACTGGATTGGGACGAAATCGCCAATAATCCGTTTTTCTGCCCGGATGCCAGCAAAGTGCAGGCGATGGAAGATTACATGGATGAGTTGCGCAAGGAAGGCAATTCCGTCGGCGCGAAAATCACCACGGTGGCGTCCAATGTACCACCCGGTTGGGGCGAGCCGATTTTCGACCGGCTGGATGCGGATATTGCCCACGCGATGATGTCGATCAATGCCGCCAAGGGCGTGGAAATCGGCGCAGGTTTTGCCTGTGTGGCGCAAAAAGGTACGGAACACCGCGATGAAATCACCATGCAGGGTTTCCTGAGTAACCATTCGGGCGGGGTGCTGGGCGGTATTTCCTCTGGTCAGGAAATCATTGTGCATACTGCCTTCAAGCCAACGTCGAGTATGCGCCTGCCGGGGCGCACGGTGAATCTGGATGGTGAAGCGGTGGAGGTGATCACCAAAGGCCGTCATGACCCGTGCGTTGGCATCCGTGCTACCCCGATTTGCGAGGCGATGCTGGCGATCACCTTGATGGATCATGCCTTGCGCCATCGCGGGCAGAATGCCGATGTGACCACCGATTTGCCGGATATTCCTGCATCACCTTGAAATTGCACCCTGCCGCTACTGCTTCAGCAAAGCCGCCTTACGGGCGGCTTTCGGTTTTCTACTTCGCCTATTTTGCCGCGCTGGGCGTGTTCGTGCCTTACTGGACGGTGTACCTGAAAAAGGTTGCCGGATTTTCGCCTGCACAGATTGGTGAGTTAATGGCGGTGTTCATGGCAACCAAAATCGTTGCACCGTTCATTTGGGGCTGGCTGGCGGATCATGGTGGGGAACGCTTGCGCCTGATCCGCATCGCCAGTTTGCTGGCGGCAACTTGTTTCGCCGGGGTGTATTGGCAGCAAAGTTTTGGCTGGATGGCGGTGGTGATGGCGGGTTTCGGGTTTTTCTGGAATGCTTCGTTGCCACAATTCGAGGCACTGACCCTTAACCATTTGGGCAGCAATATCGGGCGTTATAGCTGGATACGCTTGTGGGGTTCCATCGGTTTTATCGTGATGGTGGCAAGCTTGCCGTCGGTGCTGGAACGTCAGGGGCTTGGGCTGGTGGTGGATGCGCTGTTGCTGCTGTTTGTCGGTATTTGGCTGTCCACTTGGCTGGTGCGCGATAAGCCTCATGCTACCCATACAGTGCAAACCAGCCGTTTACGCGAGGTGTTGCGTCAGCCTGCGGTGTGGATGTTGTTGCTGGCGTGTGCCTTGCAACAGGCGAGCCACGGGGTTTACTACACTTTTTTCAGCATTTATCTGGAAGATCACGGTTATTCGCGCAACTTCACTGGCTGGATGTGGGCGCTGGGGGTGATTGCCGAAGTGCTGCTGTTTTTGTTCATGCACCGCCTGATCGGGCGGTTTGGCGCGGCGCGGCTGTTTGTGCTGGCAATGTTCCTGACCGGGTTGCGCTGGGTGGTGCTGGGGACGTGGGTGGATAATATGCCGGTGTTGCTGGCGGCGCAATTGCTGCACGCGGCGACTTATGGGCTGTTCCATGCCTCGGCGATCCACCTGATCCACCATCAGTTTCCGGGGAAATTGCAGGGCAGGGGGCAAGCCTTGTATTCCGGTTTGAGTTACGGGGCGGGTGGGGCAATCGGCAGTTTGCTGAGTGGCTATGCTTGGGAATACCTTGGGGCAGCGCAAACCTTTTACGCGGCCTCCCTGATTGCCGGTATCGGTGGGATACTGGCGCTGATTTATGTACGTGAGGAAGCCGATGCCATACAACCCTGAGCCATTGCTGGCAAATGCGATCCGCCGCTCACTTGATGAGGCGAGCTTGGCGGCGTTGGGTGAGATCCATATTTTTCCCGAACTCGATTCCACTAACCGCTGGGCATTGCAACAAGGGCAGTGCGGCGATGTATGCTTGGCGGAACAGCAAACCGCCGGGCGTGGACGCCGTGGACGCCAGTGGCAATCGCCGCCGGGGGTCAACCTCTACCTGTCGCTGCGCTGGTGTTTTGCGCAAGTGCCAGCACATTTGCCGCTGCTGAGTCTGGTGACCGGGCTGGCAGTGGCGGAGGCGCTCGAAGATTGCGCGATTCAGGGGCATGGTCTGAAATGGCCTAACGATGTGTACTATGCTGGAAAGGAAGCTGGGCGGCATTTTGCTGGAGGCGATTGGCGCATTGGATCAAGTGGTGATTGGCATTGGCCTGAACGTCAATATGCTTCCCGAAGCTGTTAGCTGGCATCGACCAGCCGTGGACAAGCCTGCAACTGATGAGCGGCAAGACTGTCGAACGTAATGGCTTGGTGGCGGCGTTGTTGCAGCGTTTGCTGCCACGCTTACAGGCTTTCCCCCGGCTGGATATGGCGCAATTCCAGCAGGATTGGCAGCAGCGTGATGTGCTGCTGGGGCGGCAAGTGCAAGTGCTGAGCGGTGCTGAAACACTGCAAGGGCTTGCATCTGGGGTCGATAATCGGGGACAATTGCGCATTATATTAAATGATGGATCAATAAAAAATCTATCGTCAGCGGATGTATCGGTGCGTATGTAATGGTTTTGCTGGTAGATGCAGGTAATTCACGCCTGAAATGGGCGGTGCTGGATGCGGCGGGTAACACCTCCGCACAGCAGGCGCGTGCCTATGGCGAACGCCCCGCGCTTGGCGGTTTTTATGGAATTGCTGGATGCTTACCCGGCGGTTGGGCATATTACCTTGGTGCATGTATTGACCCACCTGTTTGCCGACAGCGTGCAGGAAGCGTGTGCGCAACGCGGCATCAGCTTGCAGAGTGTGCGCTCGGTTGCCAGTGCTTACGGCATCACCAATGGTTACCAGAATCCGGCTTCACTGGGCGCTGACCGTTTTGTTGGGCTTGGTGGCGGCGCATCGTCTGGCAGATGGGCACGCCAGCATCGTGATCGACTGCGGCACGGCGATTACGGTGGATGCGGTGGAACGTGACGGTCGGCATCTGGGCGGGCTGATCCTACCGGGGTTGCAACTGTCGGCTGACGCACTGATTGCACGGGCGCAAGGCAGGCTCAGTTTGTCGTTTGAACACCCCGGCATTTTTGCTGATGGCACAGGCCGGGCGATTGGCAGCGGTTGCCTGTTCGGGCTGGTGGGGGCGATTGAGGGCATTTGCACCCGGATGCAGCAAGTCATGTCTGCCCCCTTATTACGGGTGCTGACCGGGGGGGATGCCGAACACTTGCGCCCGTGGTTGCAGGGTGATTATTTGTTGCAACCTGACCTGCTGATGAAGGGCTTGGGTTACATCACGGAGCAAGCAACATGTACCAGTTGCTTGATTGCCCTGCTATTCCTGAATATTTCGCTGTTGGCGTGGAACGTGGTGTTGTCGCCGGATGCCCACGAATTTCACCCCGCATTGGTGGAGCCTGCAATCCCAGCCTTGGAGTTGCGCCAGGATGTCGATGATGTGGTTTACAGCAGCACGTCGGCGGGTACGCACAGCAGTTGTTACACCATCGGCCCCTACAATAGCGAAAAAGCGGCGCAATTGGTGGCAGGCAAGGTGCGTGGCTTTGGTCTGGCGGTAGAGATACGCAAGATGCAAAGCATGGAAACGCTGAATTTTTTCGTCTATATCCCGCCGCTGGCGGATTATGCACTGGCTGAAAAGACCGCGCAGGACATTGTGAAAAACGATGTGCAAGATGTGCAGATCCTTAATGAAGGGCCGTATCAGAATGCGATTTCGCTGGGCTTTTTCAACAACTTGAATAAGGCGAAACGCCACGCAGAATACATCCGCTATCTGGGGTATGACGCGCAGTATACCGAGCAGCAAGCGCCCCGCGAGGTGTTCTGGGTGGATTATGACGAGCCGTTTGGCAGCAATGCACCAGTGCAGGCGTGGAGTGCGGCGGCGGATGCAACTTCTGAGGTGCAGCGGATTCCGAGGGCTTGCCGCTAGCGGGTGCAACCACGCCCATCTCTGGCGGTTCTCCCCAATTTATCCCATACTCCCCTAATACAAAAACGTTGGAGGAGCGAGATCATGACATCTACAAAATCCATTCTCTGGCTAGCCGGTGGCCTTGTTGCTATCTGGCTTGCCTTGGGTTGTTCCAACTTGCCATACAGCAACAATACCCGCCCGGTGGAGCCACCGCCCGCCGCTGAACAGCCACCTGCACCGGCGAACCGTTGATATGCCCGAACATACCTATTCGTTAGGCTGGAGCCTTGTGTTCTGGCTGTTGTGGTCAGTTGGCGTGCTGGTCTTGTTGCTGTTCGGCGTGTTTCTGTTGATAACGTTAATTGACGCGCCGCTGGCGGCTGGCTGGAATGGCTTGATCGTGCTGGCGGAAGGTTTTTTGTTGTTCAAAACAGCGCGGCATTTTGCGCGAAAGGATAAACCAGCCTCCGAACTGCTATTGCTGGTTGCGGTCGCAGCCATTGGCATTCCGCTGCTGGCGACAGGTGGCTGCATCATGGTCGATAGTGTTGGCAGTGGTTTGCGCATTGCGGGGTAAGCCAGTGTGATTATCCACTTCATCTTCGACCTGCTGGCGCTGGCAAGCGGTGTGCTGGTGAGTTTCTGGTTTCGGCGTAAGGTCGGGCTGGAACGTCCGGCGGGGATCACGCAGCCATCGCAACACCATTACTACCTGCTGGCTTTGCTGTTCGGGCTGGTAGTGGGCAGCACGCTGTTCGGTACGCTGAACTTGCATCTGGCGGGGCAAAGCGGGGTTGCCAAAAGCATGTTGGGCGGCGTATTCGGTGCAATTGTGGCAGCGGAAACCTTCAAGTATTTCGTCGGAATCCGTCAGTCCACCGGGCTGTATTTCGTTCCCGGCCTGATCATGCTGATTGCGGTCGGGCGCATCGGCTGCTTCCTCGCCGGATTGTCGGATTTTACCTACGGCACAGAAACCAACCTACCGTGGGGAGTGGATTTCGGCGATGGTATCCGGCGGCATCCGGTGCAGTTGTATGAAACCATCACCATGTTGGCTTTCCTTGCCGTGCTGCTGCGCAGTTACCCGCGCCAGCCTGCCTTCTGGCAACGCCACGGCTTTTACGTGTTCGTGCTGGTGTATGCCGGGCAACGTTTCGTCTGGGAATTCATCAAGCCCTATCCACCCGTGCTGGCAGGTTTGAACCTGTTCCAGTGGATCAGTCTGGCGCTGATCGTGTACGCGCTGTTCATGCTCAACCGGAGTCAGAATCATGGGTAACAAAGCCCGCCCCTACATTTTCTACGGTCAAACCCAGTCGCTGTGTGAGGAATGCCTCGCGGTTGTGCCTGCCAAGATTATCTTCCAGCATGGCAATGTCTATTACCAAAAACGTTGCGCGGAACACGGTGTACAAAAGACGCTGATTTCCACCGACATTGCGTATTACAAACGCTGCAAGGAATACCTGAAACCGGGCGATATGCCGCAAGCTTTCCAGACCGAAATCAAGCAAGGTTGCCCGCACGATTGCGGCCTGTGCCCCGACCACGAACAGCATTCCTGTCTGGCGCTGTTTGAAATCATCGACGAATGCAATATGCACTGCCCGGTGTGTTTCGCCAATTCCGCACCCGGCATGGGCAATCCGCGCAGCATGGAAGACATTGAAACCATGCTGCAAACCCTGCTGGCGAGCGAACAACAACCCGATCTGGTGCAGGTATCCGGCGGTGAACCGACCTTGCACCCGCAATTGATGGAGATTTTGCGCCGCCTCAAAGCCAGCCCGATCCGCCACTTGATGCTCAATACCAACGGCATCCGCATTGCCCGCGATCCCAAACTGGTGGAAGAGCTGGCTACCCTCAAGCCGGGTTTCGAGGTCTACCTGCAATTCGACTCACTCAAGGCGGAAGCCCTGCAAAACATTCGCGGGCAGGACATGCGCAAGATTCGTCAGCAAGCCTTGGAAAAACTGGAGCAGCACAATATTTCCACCACGCTGGTGTGCGTGATCCGCAAGGGCGTGAATGATGACGAAATCGGCGAAATTATCCAGTTTGCCCAGCAATGGAAGTGCGTGCGCGGTATTACCTTCCAGCCCGTGCAGGATGCCGGGCGCAACGATGGCGACAAGCCCGCGAACCGCATTACCCTGAGCGAAATCCGTACCCGCATCGTCGAAGCTGACAACCCGTTCACCGATACCGACATGATTCCGCTGCCCTGCCACCCGGAAAATATTTCCATCGGTTACGGCATCAAACTGGGCGGGGAAATCGTGCCGGTGACAGGTTTGTTACCGCGTGAAGAACTGCTCAAAGGCGTGGATAACACCATCACCTTTGAAAAAAGTGCGGGGCTGAAAGATGCTTTCCTCAAACTGTTTTCGCTGGATGCGTGTAGCGAACAGACCACGGAAAACCTGCAAACCATGCTGTGCTGCCTGCCACGCATCCAAAGCGAGGGGCTGAGTTACGACAATGTGTTCCGCATTGTCATCATGGCGTTTATGGATAAGTACGATTTTGACATTGGTTCGGTGAAGCGTTCCTGCACACACTTCGTAGAACCAAACGGGAAAATCTACCCCTTCGATACATGGAATTTGTTTTATCGCGATAAAGTGCGCATGTTACCGCTTTCAACCAAGGATACTCTTACATGCAAGCCCTGCTAATCATCGCCCACGGCAGCCGCCGCGCTGAATCTAACGACGAAATCCGCGCCCTTGCCACGCAAGTTGCTGCCCAATCCGGCGACACTTACGGCTACGTCGGCAGCGCCTTCCTCGAACTTGCCGAACCTTCGATCCCTGACGGTATCCAGCACTGCATTGATCAGGGCGCGACAGCGGTCACCATTATGCCGTTTTTTCTTTCCGCAGGCCGCCACGTGGTCACCGATGTACCCGCATTGGTGCGTGAAAAGCAGCGCGAACACCCGCACATCCGCATCAGCATAGCGCCCTATCTCGGCGTTTCCAGCCTCATGCCCAGCCTGATCTTGCAATCCGCCCATGCAGCTTGTCACTGCACGGGCGAAAATTGCACCTATCCGGCGTGCCTTACGGGCTGAGGTAACTCCAGCCCTTTTCTTGTAACTCAATAATCCGCGCAATGCCTGCTGGGACGGTTTCTACCCCCTCCAGCAGCGTTGGGCGTACACCGTCTTTGGCTTCTACCGCATCCAGCGTATTGCCACAGGCGGTAAACACTACATTCTGCATCATCAGGCTTTCCACCCGTTCAGCAAATTTGCTTTTGTCGGTCACTAACCAGAGGCCGGGGCCATAGGCCACTACCTCGATTTCAATGTCGTCGATCCCGTAATGTTTTTGCAGGTTGACGATGTTGGAAAGGATGTGATCCTGCTCATCGGTACTGTCTTTGTTGACTTGGATGACCAGTTGGTGGGTCTGCCCCTTGGCAGCTTCTTCAGCGGCATAAGCCGGTTGCAGGTAACAGCATAAAGTAATAACCGTGAACAACACGGCACTGAGATATTTGACGATTGGCATATTGGTTCTCCTCCTAGCGTTCTGAACTATAGCAGGGAGGCTAATGCGTTTGAGAAAAGCAGAAAGAGGAGAGGGGACACACTCCAGAGAGTCGTGGAAGATTTCGACCTTGAACCAACGGTTCAAAGTGGGTGCAGCGAATGGTCTTCAGGCTTACCGTCAAGCGGTCATGCTCACCGACCAATTACAGCTACTCCCGGGGTGAGAAATTAGGCTCAAGGATAATACCCATCTCCTCACGAGTTCCCCAGAAAGTGTGTCCGTAAGCTCATACTATTACAATTATCTTGCGGGGGGAAGAATTGACAAATGCTTAAGCTTTGTGCTTATCCAGCACAGCATCCATGCGTTGCTGTAATTGTTGCAACTGTTCGGTGGTTTCGGGGCTGGCGGCGTGGTTGTGTTTGCCGTGCATTAGCTCGTGGGCAAGGTTGAGCGCCACCATTACCGCAATGCGGTCACTGCCCAGAACCTTGCCAGAATCACGTATTTTGCGCATTTCACGGTCAACCCGGCGGGAAGAGGCAATCAGCGCATCCTGTTCACCGAGGGGGCAGGCAACCATGTAGTCTTTGTCCATGATGCGGACATTGACTGGCTGGATATTTTTTTCCATGTGCTTATGCCCCGGTGGTGGTTGGCTGATTTTTCAGGCGGCTGATCATGGCTTCGAGCTGGCTGCTGGCTTTTTCATTGCGTTGGCGCAGCTCTTGGCATTCAAGGATAAGTGATTTTTCCTGTTTTTTCAGCTCAGTGTTTTCGCTGGCTAATTTTTCAACCAAACCTAGCAGGCGCTCAGTGCGCTCCTCGATGGCGTGGAGTTGATTTTGCAGTGTCTGGTCGGGGGCTTTTGTATTCATACTGTAATGGTAGTAAAGAGTGCGAAAGAACGTCAATCATCTCATAATAGCGTTTTGTCTAGGGAGAAGATAATTTTGAGCGACGAATTACCGGATTATGTAAGCATGGAGCGGGCACTGGGACGTGCGAAGGTGGATTTTTCGGGTGCGGAAATTCACGGGATGGGCTGCGGAATGCTGGTGGTGGATCAGGCGGTCAGTCAGGAAATATGGCTGGCGCAAGTGTTGGAAGGCAGTCCGCAAGATTTTCATGTGCAGGAAGCACGTACTTTGCTGCGTGAATTATTTATTGCCACCCGCCAGCAGTTAAATGATCCGGGGATGGCGTTTGAGTTGTTTTTGCCGGAAGACGATTCGCTTGGAAACGCGGGTGGAGGCGATGCAGGACTGGTGTCAAGGCTTCAGTTTCGGTCTGGCACTTGCTGGGGTCAAGGATATGCACAAGCTGCCCGACGATTCCCGCGAATGGGCGGAAGATGTGGTGCGCATCGGTAGCTCCGGCGAGCTGGAGATGGAGGATGAGGAGGAAGGTGAGAATTCCTTGGCTGAAATCATCGAATACTTGCGGGTCGGGGTGCTGATGATGAATGAGGAAATGCAGCCGATGAAGGCTGCGCCGCAAATACATTGAAGCGTAAGAACGGAGATTTTGATGCAACAAGCGATAATCCCATCCATACCCAAGGAAGAATTCGCTGCCCGCCGCCGCCGCCTGCTCGACCGGCTGGGCAATGATGCGATTGCGGTAGTGCCTTCCGGTGGCTTGAAGGTGCGTAACCGCGATGCTGAATACCCGTTCCGCCAAGACAGCGATTTCCACTACCTGACGGGTTTTAATGAGCCGGAAGCGGTGGCGGTGTTTGTGCCGGGGCGGGAAGCAGGCGAATACGTGCTGTTTTGCCGCCCGAAGGATGAAGTGGCGGAACGTTGGTCGGGGACTCGCGCCGGTATCGAGGGGGCAAAACATTGGCATGGTGCGGATGATGCCCACCCTATCGGTGACCTCAACAAGCTGATGCTGGAATTGCTGACCGGGCGCGATCAGGTGCATTACGACTTGGGGGTAAACCCGGAGTTTGACCTGCATGTGATCCGCTGGGTCAACCACTTGCGGGCTAAGGCGCGTACTGGGGTGCGTGCGCCACATGCCATTGTGATGCTTGACCGCATCCTGCACGAAATGCGCTTGTTCAAGTCTGAGGCGGAAGTGGCGGTGATGCGTTATGCCGCGCAAACCGCTGCCCGCGCCCATACCCGTGCCATGCAAGTGTGCCAACCGGGCAAGTACGAATACCAAGTCGAAGCCGAGTTGTTGCACGAATTCCGCCACAAGGGCATGGAACCTGCTTACACCTCCATCGTCGGCGGCGGCAAGAATGCTTGCATCCTGCACTACATCGAAAACCGCGACACCTTGCGCGATGGTGACTTGCTGCTGATTGATGCAGGCGCAGAACACGAATGCTACGCCAGCGACATTACCCGCACCTTCCCGGTCAATGGCAAGTTCAGCCCAGAACAGCGGGCGTTGTACCAGTTGGTGCTGGATGCGCAACTGGCGGCGATTGCGGTGGCGATTCCCGGCAAAACGTGGGATGACCCGCATCAGGCCGCGGTGCAAGTGCTGGCACAAGGCTTGCTGGATTTGGGGATACTTTCCGGCACGCTGGAAGAGGTGATGAAAAAGCCCGAAGTCGTTGACGGCGAAGCACCACAGGAAGAGGCATACCGCCAGTTTTACATGCACAAAACCGGGCATTGGCTGGGGATGGATGTGCATGACGTGGGTGATTACAAGATTGGCGAAGACTGGCGTACCCTGCAACCCGGCATGGTGCTGACGGTCGAGCCGGGGCTGTATATTTCCCAAGCGGAAAACGTTGACCCGAAATGGTGGAATATCGGCATCCGTATCGAAGATGACGTGCTGATCACCGCTGAGGGCAACGATGTACTGAGCCGCGATGTGGTGAAAGAGATTGCCGACATTGAGATGTTGATGGCAAATCCCTCTGTACCCTGAGCGTAGTCGAAGGGTCAATCCACTTCAAACGGGAAGTGCGCGTGTTTGCCTGCTACCCCCAGCAAATGCTCGCGCAAGTTGCAGCGGTTGCGGATCAGCAGGTTCGCGCCGCTGGATTGCCGGGTTACCTTGAAGGGCAGGGCAAGCTGCCCGCTTGGCAAGGTACCATCAGGGCGTACTAACCCGTCACGGAAGGCCCGCAGCGATTGGCGGTGAGTCTTGATGAAACGCTGTTTCGCCATGTTGACGGCACGCACCCCAGCCGGTTCAGGCGGTTGTTCCCCGGTGCCTTCTTCAGGGATAATCCACAGGTCGGGGTCGGTGGTCAGTTGCACATCATTCCAGTTTTCGTCCATGACCAGCGTGCCTCCCTTGTAGATGGAGACTTTCCCCATTTCAATGAAGCCGTCGTCAGTGATGTAGCAGGAGTCGTATTGCAGCTCATAGGTGTAATACAGGTAACGTTCGGTGACCGTTTTACTGCCAATGCCACGTTGTTCGTTGCCTGCGTCGATGGTGCGGGTTACGGTGCTGATGCGCGGGTCGAGTATCCTTGCACCTTCGCTCATCGGGATGCGTAGGGCATCGGCATTTTCGTAGACCGCTTTCATTAGCGCGGCATTGCCACCGTGGGCTGGTTCTTCAAAGCTTGGGCCAATGCCGGGGGCGTTGATGTCAATGTCTTCCACCCACAGCATCCGGCGTTGGAACACTTCTTTTGCCAGTTCACGCGGGTGTGGGTCTGCGGGGAACAGGCGGGCGTCGGCGTTATACAGCACCCGCGCCAAGGTGAGCAGGGTTACGCCGGTGGGGGGAATGTCTTGCAAGGCGCGGAGCATCATGCCTTTGACGCGGGCGCTGGCGGCGACAATCGCATTGAAGAAGGCATCAAAGTCACATTGGTTGTCGCCTTGCGCGTAGTAGTCCTCGAAGGCGGCATTTTGTTGCGGGCTGGGCATTTTTTGCATCATGTTCTGCATCATGCCCATCTGGGCTTTGCCTTTGCTAACCGTAGGGGCATTTTCCAAGGTGGCTTTTACTGTCGGCGGCGTCGCTTCGGCGACTAGCTTGGCGAGAATCTCGTAAATGGCGGCTGTCCACACGGTGGAGCGGTCATGGATTTCCCACGGGGCTACGTCATAATTCACCCCATTCAAGGCGGAACGCAGGAAGGGGAAGCTGACACCCCACAAGCCGATGCCGAATTCTTCCGCCAGCCCACTTGCCAGAGTTCGGGTTCATCATGTCGCCACCGGATTCGCGGAACAGCTTTTCGACGACTGGTTTGTGGCTGAGTGCGGTGAACATCGCCATCATGTCGCCGACTGGATTCGTGCAATGCGCCGGTATCGACTTCTTCCGAATACACATACAGCGGGCGGAATGAGTCGAGGATGGCGTGACCCAGTTCGTGTGACACGATGTCGTGTGACAGGCATGTCCACACTGGCGCACGCCGGAACGGTGAGGTGAACGAGCCGAAGTTCAGTGAAGGGGCGAATGGGTCGTAGAAGGCGTTGGCGTCGCTGAAGGCATGGGGGCGGATCACCAGCGGCCCGCCGTGTTTCCAGCGCATTTCACGCCCGATAGCGGCTTCCACCTGATCCAGCGAGTAGGC
Source organism: uncultured Gammaproteobacteria bacterium (assembly GCA_963818325.1). Taxonomy (GTDB): domain Bacteria; phylum Pseudomonadota; class Gammaproteobacteria; order Thiotrichales; family Thiotrichaceae; genus Thiothrix. The sequence continues at coordinate 530,569 of CAWFRV010000001.1, forward strand.
GGCTACCGCGAAGGTGTTGACTTGGTGGAATTGGGGGTTGTCGATGAAGTCACCCTTTTTGTTCAGGGCGTCAAAGCATAGGTCGGCGCTTGCCCAGTCCATGCCTTGGTAGAGCGGGTTGTCATTGAGGTCGGCATCGCGGATGGTGAGTTTGCTGGAACTCATCCCCGCCAGAAAGTCGTTTTCCAGCGAGAATTGGTAGTCGGTGTACAGATCGGTGACGGATGGATCTTGCAATAACATGCCCATCGGTTTGCGTTGCGTGCATAGCGGATCTCCTTGTGTTGGTTGACTACCTGAACATTACGCTGGCTAGCGTAACGCGGTAATCACTTGAATTGGGTATTTTCCGCGCCCCTCTGCCCGGAGATGGTGAATAAGATTTTCCCTCTTTGCTTAGAGTATAGGCGATGTTTTGGTGCTTGCTAGGGTGCTTGACAGCTTGCGGTATTTGCTCAAGGATGGGCGCATGATCCCAAAGGTGAGCAACAGGATGTTTGATGTTTTGATTGTGGGTGGCGGCATGGTGGGGGCAAGTCTGGCGGTGGCGCTCAAACCCTTGCAGCTTGAAAATTGGCCTGATCGAAGCCTTCAACTTCGGTGTGGCGGAACAGCCGAGTTACGATGACCGTTCCATTGCGCTGTCGTATGGTTCCAGCCGCATCTATCAGGGCATGGGGTTGTGGGACAAGCTGCGTTCGGGGGTGGAAAGTATCCAGCATATCCACATTTCTGACCGGGGGCATTTTGGTGCGACGCGGATGGAGGCGGCAGAAGAAAACGTGCCTGCGTTGGGTTACGTGGTCGAAAGTCGGGTATTGGGCAAGCTGCTGTACGAAGAGCTGGATACGGGCGAAGTCGAGCTGATTGTTCCGGCGAAAGTGTTTGGGGTGGAACAGGATGCTGATAGCGTGCAGGTGAACATCGAGCGCAATGGCGTGGTGGATACCTTGCAAACCCGCTTGCTGGTGGTGTCGGATGGCCGGGATTCCGGGGTGCGCGACATGCTGGGGATTGGTGTTACCCGCCGCGAATACCACCAGACTGCGATCATTGCCAATGTCACCACCGCCGAACCGCACCGCAATCTGGCTTACGAACGCTTTACGCCGAATGGCCCCTTGGCGCTGTTGCCGCTGACGGAAGGCCGTTATTCGCTGGTGTGGACGCACCGCGATGCGGATGTGGCAGCACGATGCAACTGGATGATGCCGCTTTCCTGCGCAAATTGCAGGCTGAATTTGGCTATCGGCAGGGTGAATTTACCAAAGTTGGGCAACGTGCTGCTTACCCGCTGGTGTTGCAGAAGGCGGTTAAGGAAGTGGCAGGGCGGGCGGTGGTGATCGGCAATGCTTCCCACGCGCTGCATCCGGTGACGGGGCAAGGGCTTGAACCTTGGCTTGCGCGATGTGGCACAGCTTGCGGAAATGCTGGCGGAAGCGGCGCGGGCGGGCAGTGACCCCGGTGCGGCGGAAATGCTGGCGCGTTACGGGGAATTGCGCCGTCAGGATCAGCAAGCAGTGGTGCGCTATACCGATACGCTGGTGCGGGTGTTTTCCAACGATTTTGCGCCGCTGGGACATGCGCGGGCGGTGGGGTTGATGGCGGTTGACCGCATTGCCCCGTTGCGCCATTGGAATACGCGGCAGGGGATGGGGTTACGCCATCGTCAGACACGCTTGGCGCGGGGCTTGGGGTTGAAAGCATGATGGATAATGTGGCGGATACCTTGGCGGAACAGGGCTGGCTAGTGTTGCCAGACTTTTTGTCGCTGGAGAAGGTGCGCGAGTTGCGCGGGCAGGCACAGGCGGAGTGGGGCGCGGGCGGTTTTCGGGCGGCGGGTGTCGGGCGCGGGCAGGAACTGAATGTGGATGAGTCTATCCGGGGTGACCATGTGCAGTGGTTGGAGCGGGCAGAATCAGGGGCGTTGGCGGATTATCAGGCGTTCATGGAGGACTTGCGGGTCAATCTGAACCGTTCCTTGTATCTGGGGCTGGTCGAGTTTGAGGCGCATTTTGCGGTGTATCCGCCGGGGACGTTTTATCGGCGGCATCTGGATAATTTCCGGGGATACTTCGACGCGGATCATTACCGCGATCCTCTACCTGAATGAAGGCTGGGAGGATGGCGATTGCGGGCAGTTACGGCTGTATACCGATGGCTCGGAAGGCGGGGATTATGTGGATGTGTTTCCCCATGCGGGGCAGTTGGTGCTGTTCCGCAGTGCAAAGTTTTGGCATGAGGTATTGCCCGGAAGGCGCGACCGCTTCAGTTTGACGGGGTGGCTGAGAACCCACCCCTAACATCATGATGGCAGCTTAATACTCATCCCATTTCCAGCGTTCATCCTGCTTTACGGGTGCAGGTTTTTGATAACTGGCGTGGATGATTTGCGGTTGTACGGCGCGACGTTGCGCTGCGTTGCGCCCATTACTCGCCAATTTGCTATAGGCATTCAATACGCGACGGCTGTAAACGGCGGTTTCTTGGAACGGCACTGCTGCGCCATACTAGGTCTACCCTGCCTTCACCCGCGTTATAGGCAGCAATGGCATGAGGGATGCTGCCACCGTAACGGTTTAACAACCAGCGCAAGTAACGTGTACCACCATCAATGTTTTCGGCGGGGTTGAAGCGGTCATTTACCCCAAACCGCCGCGCCGTCGCAGGCATCAACTGCATCAAGCCGCCAGCGCCTTTGTGTGAACTGGCATCGTTACGGAAACAACTTTCTGCCGTGATCACCGCTTTGATCAACGCGGGATTGACCCGGTAGCGCATCGCCGAGTTGGCAATGGCATCGTTGTACATATAGGCTTTTTGATGGAGGACGTTCACATGTTGTTGGTCACATGATCCCGCAAAACCGCTGATTGACACACTCAACAAAGCAATCGACACACCGAAGTTGCTTGGTGGCTTTGGTTATTTTAATGAACAAAATATAATCACTACTCTGTAAAAACTGACACTGTGGGTATTCTAGCAAAGGATTTGTATTATTTCTGTCTATTAATTGTCAGGGCTAGATAACGGCACATACACAAGCTCGGATAAATTTGTTACTATTGGGAACCATAAGTATCCAATAGTAACCCAAGGTGGCAATATGGCAGTCAGTGTAAAACTTTCCACAGAAACCGTTGAGTCCGCCCGTCAGCAGGCGCAAATATTCCAGCGTACCTTGGGCGGGCAAATTGATTACTGGGCAAAACTGGGTAGGCTGGCGGAATTTCATCCCGGCCTGACCTTCGAGTATTTGCAAAAACTGATGCGCGAAAATCGGTTGGCGGAATTGGACAATCCCCACCAGCCTGAGCAGCGGCAGTTTAATGCCGTGAGGATTAAGACCAGCGGCTACCGCTTTGACCGGGAAGAAGCCAATGCCCGCTAGAGCGTTCATCGACTCCAATGTGTTGATTTATACCTATTCAGAAGATGAGCCGGAAAAAGCGGCGATTGCCCTCCGCTGCGCCCAAGAACCAGATGCGTGGATCAGTACCCAAGTCTTGAATGAAGTGAGCAATGTTTTGCGCCGCAAACATAAGCAAACCTATCCCGCCATCCGTGAGGTTGTGCTGGAGTTACAAGGCTAGCTTCCAACTGACTACCGTTACAACCCAAACGATTGAGCAGGCTTTGCTGCTGGGCGAACGCTACCGTTACAGTTATTTCGATAGCTTGATGCTGGCAAGTGCGTTGGAACAAGGTTGCACGGTGCTGTATTCCGAAGACATGCAGGACGGGCAGGTGATTGAATCTTCGTTGCGGATTGTGAATCCATTTCCTGAATCAAAGCGTGTGCATGACGACAGTGGGTTGTACTCTGCGCCATGACGATTGAAGTTTTTCGGTTGCTACTGGAACTCACGGCTGATATTTCTATCAATAGGTACGCCACTGCCGTTTTTTTCGATGGGACAGGGTGTTCCAATGATGCTCAAGCTCATGCAGGAGCGGATTGTGTTTGAGGAAATTGGTGAGTTGTTTCGGGTGACGTTACGGTTTGGTTGGTTTGGAGATTGATATGGATGTGATGAAGACTTTTAGTAAAGAGAGTTTGGTTAAATGGATGCAAGAAGCTGATGTTACAAGCTCCAACTACTGCGGTTAATATATGCTAAGCTATCAATAAAATTATCTTGCATTATTCAGGTGAGTCAAATATATGAAGTGGATTTGTATAGATACTACTGATATTGATTTGATTAAGACTATTGAGAAACATTATTCGTGTTGATCGAAGGTTTTCAGATTATGGAAATGAGAATCATAGCACAGTGAGCAGCTTTGGAAGATGCGTGCTAACAGTTAATTGAATATTTTGAAGGTGAAAAATTCTGATGCTAATTAGTTTGTCCATGAAAATAATGAAGTTGAGAGTGTTTTCGCTTAACAATAAAATTTGCCTGATAAATACCGTGTGCTTTCATTAATGCTGATTTTATATGGTGCACCCGGAACAGGGAAAACATACCACACTATCAATAAAGCACTTGAGATTCTTGATAAGCAATTCTGTTGATGCTATTCCAAAAAACATAAGTGAGACGGAAATACGGAGCAAACTAAAAAAACGATTTGATGAGTTACGACAAGAAGGAAAAATTGCTTTTACAACTTTTCATCAAAGCTTTAGTTATGAAGATTTTATTGAGGGAATTCGTGCTAATGCTGATATGAAGATAACAGATTAAATACTGAGGTCGAGGATGGTGTTTTAAAAAGAATAGCAAAAGCGGCAAGTTTGCAAGATAAAATCTAATTTTGATGAGGTCTATGAGAAGTTATGTAATGATATAAAAGAAAATGGACTTTCTTTGGAAACGTTACGCTCATAGGCAAACCATTTGATGTTAGATGTGGCTGATGATGTTAGTTTCGTGTATACTTCTAAAACATGGAGGTGATAGATCCATATCAATTAAAAAAGAAAATTTTCGAAAAGTCTTATGTGGAAAATGAAAACGATTTATGATGGATGCTTATGCTTCTAGTATTGAAAATCTTATATTAAAGAGAAATTATGATTTTAGGAAAGATAAGGAAAAATCCAATTACGTCCTGATCATCGACGAAATCAACCGTGGCAATATCGCCAACATCTTTGGCGAGCTAATCACGCTGATTGAACCTTCCAAACGCGCAGGCGCACCCGAAGCCTTGTCTGTGACCTTGCCGTATTCCAAAGAAGAATTTTCCGTACCGAACAACCTTTACATCATCGGTACAATGAACACGGCTGACCGTTCCTGGCGTTGATGGATACCGCATTACGCCGCCGTTTTCACTTTGAGGAGATGATGCCAAAGCCAGAGTTGCTTGCTGAGGATTGATGTTGAAGGCGTGGACATCCAGCGTTTGCTGGAACGGATGAACGCCAGAATTACTGCTTTGTATGATCGTGAACATACGCTAGGCCATGCGTTCTTCATGCCATTACGTGAGGAGCCGACCTTGGCGAAGTTGCGCGAGGTGTTTGAGCGTCAAATCCTGCCATTGTTGCAGGAATACTTTTTTGAGGACTGGAACAAAATCCGCTTGGTAGTCGGTAAGGATTTGATTATCGAGGAAGCTGTAGAAGCGGATTTGTTTGACGAAAACCCTGATGGTTTAGTCAATCCAAAAACTTACCGTATTCATCATGCCGCTTTGGATAAAGTAGAAACCTACACCCGTATTTACGACAAAGCAGCGAAGCTGAAAGTATGAATTCACTTTGCTTGCGGGAATACGACCATATCCGGCGCGGGGATATTCCTGATGCTGCGTTTGACTGGCTGGAAACATTGGCAAGTCAGCGCAAGTCTGGTGAAAAGGAATTTTTACGTCATCATGGCAAGTCGTTACAGGTCAGAAACTTTGTGGGTGTTTTAGAAACCCCGTGCGGGACTTGTATCGAGATTTTGCCTAAAACAGCCGATAAAGCCAGCCCGGAAGCAGACCGAGAATTGCTGTGGAAAATGTTGCATGTGGTACATGACCTGCCATTCTGTGAATCCACCGATGCTGCATTAGAAAAACGTCACGGCTCTTTACTGGAGATTTTGATAGCCCGTTTTTTGCAGGAAATATCCCGTATTGTCCATCGTGGAATACGTTCGGATTACGTGCGGGTAACAGCCGAAGCGGCTTTTATTAAAGGGCGTTTGCGGGTAGCACAGCAAATTCGCCAGCCTATTTCTCGTCAGCATTATTTTCAAATTGAATACGATTGCTTTATGCCAAATCGTGCCGAGAACCGTTTGATTAAGACGGCTTTGCAGTACGTCACCAAATCCAGCAAGCACATGGATAACCAACGCTTGGCACGTGAGTTGTTATTTGCTTTCGATGCCATTCCTGTCAGTACCCAACTTAAAACCGATTTTTCCCGCTGGAGTACGCAACGCGACATGATCCATTATCGGTCTGCCAAACCGTGGGTTGAATTGATTTTACTGCGTGAAATGCCGTGGTTTTTACAGGGCAAGTGGTCAAGGGATTTCGCTGTTATTCCCAATGGAAAAACTGTTTGAAAGCTATGTGGCGGCACGTTTGCGTACTAGATTGCAGCATCCGTATCGGTTGCTTGAGCAATCCAAGTAAACATTATTTAGTTGATCGGCATAACGCGAAAGCCCTGTTTCAGTTAAGACCTGATATGTGCATCCGCGAAGGCAATGATACCCGCTTAGTCATGGATACGAAGTGGAAGCGGTTAGACAGTCATGCGGATAAATACGGTTTGAGTCAGGGTGACTTTTATCAGCTATTTGCCTACGGTCAGAAATACCTCTCAGGTGTGGGTGAAATGTTGCTGATTTACCCGAAAACCGCACAATTCCAGCACATGCTGCCTCCTTTTCATTTTGACCACCAGTTGACGTTGTGGGCTGTGCCGTTTTGCCTTGAACGTGATGAATTGCTGCTTTCCACTGATACCCAAGCCCACGCTTTCTTTTCACTGTCTAGTTGAGTTCCCCATGTCTACCATCCTCACCCTCGACCGCCGCCACGTCTGGCATCCCTTCACCCAAGCCCAGACCGCACCCGACCCCATCCCCATCCGCTCCGCCAAAGGCATCCGCCTCTACGCCGAAGACGGGCGCGAATTCCTCGACCTGATTTCCTCATGGTGGGTGAACCTGCACGGACACGCGCACCCGACCATCGCCGCCGCCATCGCCCACCAAGCGCAAACGCTGGAGCAGGTGATTTTCGCCGGATTCACCCACCAACCCGCCGCGCAACTGGCGCACGAACTGGTGCAACGCTTACCCGACGGCCTAACCCGCGTGTTCTTCAGCGACGACGGTTCGACAGCGGTGGAAGTGGCGCTGAAAATGGCGCTGCAATACTGGCGCAACCACGGCGAAGGGCAACGCACCCGCTTCCTCGCGTTTGAAGGCGGCTACCACGGCGACACCGTAGGCGCGATGTCAGCCGGGAAGGGCTGCGGCTTTTTCGATACCTACGGCAGCCTGCTGTTTGAAGTCGGTTTGTTGCCTTTCCCGGCAACGTGGGACGGCGACACCGAGGTTGAGGCAAAAGAACAGGCGGCACTCGCACGGCTGGATGACTACCTCGCCGATCACGGCAACACCCTTGCCGCCGTCATCATGGAGCCGCTGATCCAAGGCTCGGCAGGAATGCGCATGTGCCGCCCCGAATTCCTGCAAGCCTTGGCAGCACGGTTGCGTGCGGCAGGTATCCTATTGATTTTCGATGAAGTCATGACCGGCTTCGGGCGCACGGGTGCGATGTTCGCCAGCCTCAAAGCGCAAGTGACACCGGACATTATCTGCCTCTCCAAAGGGCTGACGGCGGGCTTTTTGCCCATGTCGGTGACGGTTGCCAGCGAAGCCATCTATGCCGCGTTTTTGGGCGAAAGTTTCGACCGGGCGCTGGTGCATGGGCATTCCTTCACCGCTAATCCGCTGGGCTGTGCGGCGGCATTGGCATCCTTGCAAGTGTTTGAGGACGAGCAGACCTTGGCGAAATTGCCGCACATCGAAGCATGGCATCGGCAAGGCTTGGCGCAATTGGCGGCACATCCGCAAGTGCAACGGGTGCGGGTGATGGGCACGATTGCCGCGTTTGATGTGGTGGCGGAAGATGCGGGTTATACCTCCGCTATTGGCGCGAAGCTCAAGGCATTTTTCCACGAACGCGGTTTGTTGTTACGCCCATTGGGTAATGTGGTGTATTTATTACCACCGTATTGCATTAGCCAAGCGGAACTTAATCATGCCTATGACATAGTGGCAGAGGCTCTTGCCCAGTGCTAGTTTTGACATAAATAAATTTGATTAATATTTTGGGCATTATTGGTGTACTTTTATGGGATATTAATTTTATCAAACAACTAATGTCAGAAGGGAGATTACTTATGTCGATTACACCTGCCCATATTGAATTTAACAATAATAGTTTAAGCGTTAAAAAGCTCAGTTTTGTGGTGGCAAGCGTGATGTTATCGGCCTTATTAGGTGCTTGCAGCGGTAATAACGGTTCATCTGAAACTACCAGCAGCGATACCAATGGCACTACGGGAACGGGTACAGCAGTGACTACCAGTACGGGTTCTACGGGGACAGGAAGCACCGGCAGCGGTTCTACTACTGGCGGTAGCACCACCACGGGCACAGGGACGGGCACAAGCACAGGTTCTGATGGCAGTGGTTCCACAGGTGGTAGCACTACGGGAACAGGAACGGGCACAGGTTCTGATGGCAGCGGTTCTACTGGTGGCAGCACCACGGGGACAGGAACGGGCACAGGTTCTGATGGCAGTGGTTCCGCAGGTGGCAGCACTACGGGAACAGGCTCAGATACAGGAACGGGTACAGGTTCCGATGGCAGCGGTTCTACTGGCGGCAGCACCACGGGTACAGGAACGGGCACAGGTTCTGATGGCAGCGGTTCTGCTACTAGTGGGGCAGGTGGCGCAGATTTCCCCGCGTACTTTACTAAATTGGGCGAAGATGGCGCAGAATTGCCAGCCGATGCCAGTGTGTGGAGTTGTATTCTGGACACCAAAACCGGGCTGGTCTGGGAAGTTAAAACGGATGATGGCGGTTTGCGTGATAAAGATTGGCGCTACCAATACGATGGTTCGGGTGGTTTGTCGCCTGCGGGCACGGATTACCCTTGCGTTGGGGTGTATGCGTGTAACCCAATGTCGTATGTGGAAGCTCTGAATGCGTATGGTGTATGTGGGAAGACCGATTGGCGTTTACCCACTGATGGTGAGATGGGCGGCATTGGTGAGCGTCACGATAGCCCACCGCATATCAATCTGGCTGCTTTTCCGCACTTGAATACCGATTTGCCTTATTGCATTGCTAAGGTGGAACCGGGACATTACCAAGGTATCCATTTTGGGGTTGAAGTGCCTGCTGGTGCTGATTTGGGTGATGCTTTGCGGGTGGATATGAAAGATTATGCTTTCCAGTGCCGCACATTAATGGTAAGTGGTTAATAATTGCTCAGTAAGTTATATTATTAATGGGATTTAAATACTGGAGTTAATGGATTAATCCATGCTCCAGCATTAATCAAAATTATTAGTAATAGTTTTGTCTAGGGCAATAAATTAAATCTAGGGTTATCAGCTGTTAATCTTTTGTCTATTGTGTCCATAAACTATGCTATAAATAAGCCGCGAGGTTTGAGTTTTACTTATCAATAAGGATAGTTGGTTTATGCATAATAAAAAGTGTCAGTTAATGAGTGGTGTTGCTGCTGTATTTATTGCCAGCCTGTCGGGATTATCCGGGTGTTCTACCCTAAATCACATGGATGCTTTACAAGGTGATGCTGATGCCATGCTTAGTGCAGATGATATTGCTGCCTATGCCGCCAATCAGGATGCCGTTTATCAATCACTGCTGACTTTGGCGGGTTTGCCAGATCAACCGGCAAGTACCGAAGACTGGAATCAGTTGATTATGGCGGGCGTGCAGTATTCTAACCAGAAATGTGAAAATTACTTGGATGCGGTGAATTGGTCAAAGCAAGGGCGTCAGCGTGAGAGCAGCTTGTTGGGTCAATCCGCCACCTTCACCAATGGGGTGATGGGCATTGCCAAAGCCAGTGCGCGTGAATTGGCGTTGACAGCAGCAGCTTTCGGTTACACCCGTGCTGGTTTTGATACCTTGAATGAAGATGCGTTGGCGGGGTTGGAAGCCTCCACGGTACGCAATGTGGTACATACCATGCAGCAACAGTACGTGGAACGTATCAACGCCAACCAGTACACCAACCGTGGCGGTGCTTTCAATGCCTTACAGGGCTACATCCGCTTGTGTATGCCGGGTAATATTGCCGCCGAAGCGAATCAGGCGGTGCGCAGTGCCAAAGCCGTTGACTCCGCCGCAGCCGGTAGCATCAATATAGCGCCCAACCTTTCACTCAGTGCTAGCCCTTCCGGCGCAGCCAATAGTGCCAGTGAACCGCTAGCGGCCCCCGCCTTCCCCTAAGATAATGCTTACCCGTGTTCCTGCATTGGGGGGTGAGGTTCTATCTAATGTCGATGGTCGCGCCAATCGTTGCCGCCCGCTTGCGCATACTTGCCAGCCCTTTGCCGGGCTGGTAAGTCTCAGGCATTCCCGCTGCCATTGTCTTCGATTTGCACGAAACTGTGTCCGCTGGCGGCATCTGTCCCGGTGCTGACAGTGATGGCATTGCCGCCGCTGTGCTTGATGGCATTGGTGATGGCTTCCTGCACAATGCGCAACAGTTGCAAGGTCTTTTCTGCGCCGAAACCGGCTGGGGTGGCGATGTCTTCCACCGCCCAGCGCAAGTCGAAACCCGCTTGCTTGATCTTGCGGCTATTGCGGCTGCGGAACATCCCCAGCGCGGTGGTGATGTCTTGCGAATCGAAATCCAGCGAATCAATCACCAGCCGTAAATCATTCAGCGCATCCTGAATATTTTCCTTGATGACGGGGATGCGGGCATCGGGGCGTTCCAGCATCGCCAGGGTGGAAACCAGATGCCCGCCGAAACCGTCGTGGATGTCGCGCATAATGCGTTCGCGCTCATCGACCACGGCTTTTTCCTGTTCCAGCAGGCGGATTTTTTGGTAATTGGCTTCCAGTTGCTGTTCACGCTCGGCTACCAAGGTTTCCAAGTGGTTGGCGTAATACTGGCTTTGTTTGAGGCTATAAATAAAGCGTTTTACCAGCAGGTAATACTGGGTTAGCAGCGTCAGCATGGCGGCAAAATGCAGCAGGAATGGGCTGGTGGAATACTTGGTTTGGGCAGCCGCTGCGTCATGCACCCCAAACGCCAGCATGGCGAAACCACACAGGATCAGCAGCAGGCGGCGGGTATTTTGTTCCCGCCAGTAAAGCCATAGCAGGTACAGCAACATCAGGCTGAATACGAGGCTCAGGAACCCATTCCATAACAGGGTATAACTGAAGGGTATGACGGGTTCATAAGGCAGGGGGAATAGCGGGATCGCCAGCACCAGCATGAGCAGCCAAAGATTGCGCAACCAGCGTCCATAGGGGCGTGACTTGCGTTTATTGAGGCCGACGTAATAGTACATCATGGTGACAATCGACATGAGGCTCAGCCCGATCAGCAAGGGGACAATGCCTGCCCACACTTTGTCAGACACGGGAATATCGCGCAGGATCAGGTTGCTATTGTGCGCCGCCCACAGTGAAGTGCCGATGGTATACCACAGGTATTCCCGCCTGCGGGGGTAAACCACCCAGATGCTGCCAATCAGCAGTGCCGTCAGCAATAGGATGGCGATGACACCTTTGACCGTTTCCTGCCGCCACCAGTAGTTGAGGTTAAAGGCTTGCTCCAGTTCCGCTGCTGGGCCAAGGTAGGCATTTTTCAGGTAAGGCGTATGGATGCTGGTAGTGGCGATAGTGAGGGTGAGCAGGCTACCGGGTTGCAGGGCCTTGTCATACAGGTGGAACAGCAATGGGCGGTGTTTGTTGCGCGACACGGGCGTTTCCATGCTGCCGCTGCCACCCGCTTTAGAGCCGTCGGCGTAATAAATGGCAACGTTCTGTTGCACGTTCAGTATCAGCAAAACGGGTTCCCTGATTGCAGCGATGTTGGCGGGCAGGTGGATGGTGCGGGTGTCGGGGCTGCCGCCTTCCTCTAACACGACTGCCCATTGCTGGGCGGGGGCGAAATTCAGGTGATCCAGTTGCTGGGTGAGCAGGTATAACGCCAGCAGGTAAAACGGCAACCACCAGAAAACCCGCAGCCCAGCCGCAATATTTCATAGCAAATGCCGTTTGACCGCTTCATGCACCGCTTCGGCGCGGGTGCTGATGTGCAGTTTGCGGTAGATGCTTTTGATGTGCGAGGTGACGGTGTGGTAGGAAATGTGTTTGAGGTCGGCGGCTTCTTGCGCGGTATAGCCTTTGGCGATGAAGCGCAGGATTTCCAGTTCGGCTTTGGTTAGTTTGATCGCGTCTTCTTCGGGGCGCAGGCGTTTCAGCAAGTGGCTGGCAACCGCTGGGCTGATGGGAGCGCCGCCGACACACATTTGCAAGATGGCGTTTTCCACTTCCATCGAATCGTCGTCTTTGAGGATGTAGCCGGTTGCCCCGGCTTCGATGGCGGCAATGACGTGCTTTTCGTCGCCAAATACGCTGATCACCATAATGTGGGTGTCGGGGTGCGAGTGCGCTGGCTAGGCGGATCAAATCCAGCCCATTGCCGTCGGGTAGCCCAAGGTCGGTCAGCAGCACATCGGCCTTGCTGTTGCTGATGACGCTGCGGGCGCTGGTGGCATTGCTACAGGCAGCCACCAGCCGGAAACGCGGGTTGGTGGCGAACATGGTCATGAAACGGTTGAGGACAACCGGGTCATCTTCGACAACGATGATGCTGATCGGGGTATTCATGGCGCGTGCTCACAACTGGTTGCTGGAACTTGAGTCTAGTCGTGAGTGTAATTCTTTACCTGATGAGATTTTAATCCCTAGTTTGGGGATTCCGCAGACTGGCGTGGGGGCAGATAATGACCCCTCTCTTTCATTTCATCTGCGTTTTACCGCTGCGGGCTGTTGCCTGTCAGCGGTTTTTTTATGCGGTGCCGAACACTTCGCGTTGCAAACCGCTCAATTGCACCAGCCGTGCATTCAGGTTTAGCTCAATGCCGCGCCACAGCGAGGCTTGCCCTTCGCGGGTTTGCCAGTAGGGGGCAATGGCATCTTCCACGATTTTGGAATGGTGGATGTCCAGCTCAATATGCCCGATAAACAGTTCCAGCGCGTCGTCGCTCAGCCCCGGTACGGTGCGCAAGCCTTTGAGCAACATGCGGTAATACGGCGGGATCGGCCATTCCCCGGCAATGCCTGCCACGCCGATCGGCTGCCAGCCAGTCAGTGCCTTGGGTGACGCGCATCATGGTGTCGATGTAGCCTTGCTGTTCGGGGGTAATCGGCGGGTTGGCAATCTCTGCTTCGCTGATGTCCAGCGCCCGCATGAATTTGCGGTAGATTTCCATGTGGGAACGTGACGGGTCGCCGTTGCCGTATTCGTCATACAGGATTTCGGTCATCACTGCTTGAATGCGTTCATCCGGCGTTACCCCCAAGGCGCAGGCTTGATACAAACGGGTGCGCAGGATGTGCGGGTAATACAGCAGCGCAAAGGTGCGTGCTTGCTGGCGGGAAACCGGCTGGGTGGAAACCAGTTGCAGGAAAGGGTGGCGCAAGAACGGGTGTTCCGCCACGCGGGCTTTGAGTTCGTCCATAAAAACAGATGCGTTCACGCAGAAACTCCTCTTTAAGGTGGTGTAATGGCGGCAATGTAGCAATAATCGGCTATGAATCTGAAATTTCCATAAGTTCTGACTGATATACCACTGAAAAATGCAGCATAAAACCTTTCACTTCATCCGTTCCCTCGCTATTGCGCTGTTTCATGACATGCATCAGGGCAGCATCACTTTGCGGGCAATGGGGCTGGTTTACACCACCTTGCTGTCGCTGGTGCCGTTGCTGGCGTTGAGCTTTTCGGTGCTGAAAGGTTTTGGGGTGCATAACCAGATGCAGCCGTTTTTGCTGCGGCTGTTTGCGCCGATGGGGACGATGGCGCTGGAGATTGACCAATCAGGTACTGAGTTTTGTCGATAATGTGCAGGTGGGGGTGTTGGGTTTTGCGGGCTTGGCGATCTTGCTTGTACACCGTGGTGTCGTTGCTGGAAAAGGTCGAGGAAGCCTTTAACCATATGTGGCGGGTCAAGCGCCCGCGCTCGATGCTGATGCAGTTCCGCGATTACCTGAGCATGGTGCTGGTGGGGCCGATGCTGATCTTTTCGGCGCTGGGGGTGTGGGGGGCGTTGGGTAATACGCCGCTGATGCAAAGCCTCGCCGAGGTGGAGGTGTTGGGCACGGCGCTGCATGTGTTGGTGCAGGTCAGCCCGACTGCTTGGATTGTGTTGGCGTTTACCTTCATTTACCTGTTTATGCCGAATACGCGGGTGAAACCGTTGGCCGCTTTGGGTGGGGCAGTGTTTGCTGGGGTAATGTGGCAGGTGGCGGGGTGGGTATTTGCGGCTTTCGTGGTCAGTTCTGGGCAGCAAACCGCGATTTATTCGATTTTTGCCAGCTTGTTTTTGTTCATGTTGTGGCTGTATGTGGGCTGGATTATTGTGCTGATGGGGGCGCGGTTGGGGTATTACCTCCAGCATCCTGATGCGGTGTATTTGCCCCAGCAACCGACTGAAACCAGCGTGCAAACCCGTGAATTACTGGCGGCGGCGGTATTGCGTGAAGTGGGGCGGCGCTTCCTCAATAAGCAAACCCCGCCGACGCGGGATGAGTTGAACCGTGACATCCCGGTTTCGAGCTTGCTGTTGGAGGATTCGCTGGAAGACTTGTTGAGCTACGGCATCCTCAGCCGCGATGATGAAGACCCGGCGCATTACCTGCTGCGGGTGACACCGGAAAAACTGACGGTGGAAGAAATCCGCCGCTGTTTTTGGCAAGGCAACCGCAAGCAGCAGGGGCAAGCGGAGCAAGTCCGCCAACAGGCGGGGATTGACGAAGCTTGGCTGGTGGAGATGGCGGCAAATCCGCAGGCGACGGTGCAGCAGTTGTTGGAGCGGGAAGATGAAATAGCGGGCGAGGATGTTGGTGTCTAGCCCGATCATGGTTTCAGCAGGCTGGCGGGGTCAAAATCAACAGGTACGGATTTGCGTTTGCTTTTCAACATGCCAAAGCCGCTGGTCGGTACGGTCGGCGGGTTACTTTTGACTCGTACTTCCAAATGATCGCCAACCCATTGGAACATGACTTTGCTGCCCGCCCGAATCCCAAGCTGTTGACGAAGTTTCAAGGGAATGGTGACTTGCCCTTTGCTGGTGACAGAGGTGACTGCTTCCATAAAATACTCGCGTAGAAGTAATACTTGGTAAGAATAGCTAGCGGGGTGGGTTGGTTCAAGTTGTGCAGTTTTGTTTTGGGGTGCAGTGGGTTAAGCTGTCAATCAATGTCTGGATCATTCAAGTCCACTGCCATTAAGTTAAGACCTGCTGTAGGGTGGGTGGAGCGTAAGCGATACCCACCGCAACGGTGATAATCCCCCGAAGATGGTGGGTATCGTTCCTCCACCCACCCTACATTAGGTAGTCTACGGTTCTTAACTTAATGGCAGTGATCATTCAAGTCGGGGTATGGGATGGAAGCGCGGAAGTTTGCGACAGTTGGCGATTTGCTATTTGCTGATACAACCGATGGACGTATTGAGCTGATCAACGGTGAAATCGTGAAACGCCCGATGGCGCGGTTTGCCCATGCACAGGTGCAATCCGGGCTTTCTGACGAAGTTTCTCCCTTCAAACGCCGCAAAGGTTCAGATGGCTGGTGGATCGTGACGGAAATCAGCGTGCGTTACAGTGAACACCACTGCCCAACCCATGACCTTGCCGGGTGGCGTAAGGAACGTGTGCCTAATCCGCCGGAGGGTGTGGTGGAAATTTTGCCTGACTGGGTGTGTGAAATTACCTCGCCGGGGCATGAAAGCAAAGATTTGGTGATGCACCTGATGCGCTTGCAGGTGTATCAAGTGCCGTACTATTGGGTCATTTCCCCTGAGACTAAAACCCTGATTGCTTATGAGCTGGCGGGGGAACATTACCGGGTGGTGTTTTCCAAGGAGTGTACGGCGAGTGAGGATTGCCAGCGGGTGTTTATTCCGCCGTTTGCCGAGCAGGGGATTGATTTGGGGTATGTGTTTGGGGTGGAGTTGTAAACCCAAGATTCGATCTATTCTTCACAGGGTATAACGCGGTTTCCTGATGTTGCGCACATACGCTGCTGGGTCTGCCATTTCTTCACGGTCTGCCCACATGCCGAAACCGGGTGTGTCTGTCCAAGAATGCTTTTCGCGTTTTCTTGCTACTGTTTTTTCAGGTTGGCGCGGCATGAAGCGTTCCAGACCAAGCTGGAAATAAGTCGGGTCGATTTCCCCGGCAAACGCTCTGCGTCCGGCGCGTTTCGCTGCCAATGATGCTGAAAACAACCCACCGAACGGTTCCCATACTACGTCGCCTGCGTCGCTGGCGGCTTCAATGATCATCCCCATCAAGTCCAGCGGTTTTTGGTTGAGGTGGGCGGCTTTGCCGCTGATTTCGGGGACGCGGATACGTTCCACGCCTTTGAGGGGATTGCGTTCCCAGACGTTGGTGAAACCCATTGGGCAGTGGAATTTGCTGCGTTGGCTTGCCCATTCGTCGGCGGTCATCGGGTTTATGCCGTCGAGCCGCGCTTCAAACACGTATTGGACGCACATTTCGGTGACGACAGGGAAGCGGCGGATTTTGGCGGTGTTGACGTTGCCTGCGATGTGGGCTTTGCCTTTGTTCCAGACATTGGCGTTGACGTAACGCCAGCCGTGGCGTTCCAGCATGGGGTGGACGCTTGCCCAGCCGATTTCGGAGTTCCAGAACCAGAGGGTGGTTTGCGCGGTGGCGTGTTGGCTCCATGCCTGAATGTGCGGTTCGTACCATGCGGCGATGCCGAGATGGTCGGAGGTGTCGCCTTCAAAGCCGAGGATGCCATACGCGCCGTCGGAAACGATGACGGTTGGGGTGTCCCATTGGGCGTAGTGGTTGAGGCTGTCGCCGAGGTGTAGGCTGACTTGTCCGTCTGTCCAGTGCGTGTGGGTGGGAGGGCTGTCGAGGGTGACAGCTTTGCCGCGCCCGACCGTGCCGGGGGATGGGGTGTTCTTTGCCTTGAGTGCTACCGATGCGGACATAAACCAACGCCAAAAATCTTGTTGGGGGTAGGATAGCATAGGGCGGGTGCTGAAGGGGGAGTGTGGTCAAGAGCCAGTCAGTCAGCCAAGCTGTCAAGGTGGAAATGCTCCTCCCAAAAAAATACGAATTTCCCCACAATAATGCTGGACTTTCCGGCAATCCATTGCGTATATTCAGCATTCATTAACCTTATTTTGATCATGTCGTAGGGCTTGCTGGAGGATTCAAAAAGGATGCCTGAGCTTACCTGTTCTGTTTGCAGTGCCCGGTTTTAGCGGTAGTGTTTGCGTGTAAGCTACTCTGTCCTGTCCATCTTTAGCCAACGGGAATAGGTGGTACAGGCTGCGGGTGATGAAGGTAAAAGTAAGGGTAGATGACAAAAGTACAGCTAAACCCGTCTTAGTTCTGCGTAATGCATCCGGTGGTGATTAGGCCAGAAACCCGGAAATATTTATGAAGAAAATATATGATCTTCTCTGGAAATCTAACAGGTGGCATAAATAATGATTGGGGATAATAAAATTACTTCTGGTTGTAGTCCTTTTGGTAATCCAGATGGCTCTCGGGCTGAGCTTGAAGATGTCTTAAGGACATTTGTCAGCTTTTCTAGTGAAGGTGAGTGGGGTGGTTTGGCTGTTAAAAAGAATGATTTATCGGCGAGGATTATTGTTGGAAGAAAGGGGGCTGGCAAGACTGTTTATCTTAGACGCCTTCAGGCTACAGCTTCTGAGGATGATTCTCTTTATGCTGATGCAATTCAACAATCATTGCCAACAACAAATGAAATTATTAAATTTTGTCAACTATTTAAGGAGTATGAATTAACTGAGCAATGGATGTTGCTTTGGAGAAGTGCAATATTTCGATCCTTGGTTTCTCATTTGACTTGTTCTAATGATTTGAAGGAGTACATTAGAGATGAGGATATGAGTAAAATAAAAAAATATCAAAGAAGTTTACTTCGTGAAGTGGATGAAGTGGTTTCTATATATAGCCAAGTTAGTGAAATCATAAATCAATATACAACCGCAAATCAAATCGTTAATTATTTGCGCGACCCGGATTGGGCTGTATTGGAAACATTAATTGGCAGAATAATAAAAGACTGTCCACCCATGTGTTTCTATGTGGATGCCGTAGATGAAGAATTTTCTCATGCACCAATGTACTGGTTACGTTGTCAAAAAGGTCTTTTTTATCAAGTTATGAGATTTTTAAGAGATGCAAAGTTGGGAGGGCGTTTGCATATAGTAATATGTATTCGAGATTTGGTTTTGGCATCCGTTTTTAAAAGTGAACATGCTACAAGATATATTGGTGAACCACATATAAAAATACTTAACTGGAGTAAAGATTCTATGGGTTATTTTTTTGATAGAAAAATAGAGAGGTTAAGTAATGTTTGCTTCGCGAAAAAAACCAATATTAAGAATGCAGAAACATGGCTTGGATGGGAAACTATAGAGAATACGTATTATAATATAAATGAGCCGATTAAACAATATATAATGAGACATACGAGGCTTTTGCCGAGGGATATTGTTATTCTTGGGAATAGTTTATGTCAAAAATTTCAAGAAAAGAAAGGACAACTTACTCAAGAAGACATTAGAGATGTCGTATCTCGCTATGCTGCTAGTTTTGGAAATGAACAACTTATGATTTGTGCTAATCAAATAGCTTCTGACTCAATGCCTGCACATGCGCAACAACATAATTATTCTGATTTTTATACAGGAAACAAAGAATACTCAAAAACAAAAAAAGATGATTTAGTAAATTTAATAAAGAGCATTGGAAAAGACAAGTTTTCACTTCAGGAACTTGAAGCAGCTATTGTTCTTTCTAAAAAATTATTTGGCGAAAAGAATGATCCATTTTCTGTTCTTTGGCAAAATGGGCTTCTAGGTTATCTATTGAATAACAATAGAGAAAGTAAATATGTTTTTTATTCTGAAGAAAAAATGGATGAATTTAATTTGCCATTAAATCAGAGAAAGTATGTTTTTCATCCTTGCATGGTTGATGCTGTTTGCTTAAAAGGCACCGGCAAGAAACCAGTTATTCCTTATGGATAATTAAGAATGGCACGTATTGATGTTGTAAAATGCCACAGTTGGTCTGATTTTAAGATGAAAATCTTTGATGAACTATTCAGTGGAGAACCTTTTATTAGAGGAAAATATATATTTCGTGGTCACAGAAGTTCTGATTGGGAACTGGTTTCATCCTTTGATAGATGGATGGGGGATGTTGAAGTGAGTGACCGATCAGAAAAATTTAAAGTTCTGTTGGATTATTTTTTGTATTATTTGAAAGATTTTAGTGAGTTTAAGGTTTTCAGAGAAGATGAATTTGCTCTTTTAGCTTTGGCGCAGCATTATGGTTTGGCAACTAGGTTACTTGATTGGAGCTATAGTCCATATATTGCTTCATTTTTTGCATTTAGCGAAGCCATTTCTTCTGATATCAAAGAAGGGTACTCTTGTGTATGGGCTTTAAATACTGACTCAACAATTTGGAAAATTGAAAATGGAGCACATATCATAAAAAATGACATATTAATTAAAAATGAACGTCTAAGAAATCAAGATGGTTGTTTTACAAGAATGAATGCTCCATTTGATTCTCTGGAAGAATATGTAGCTACTTTTAAAAACCCGAGAGATGTTGCCTTAGTTAAGTTTGAAATGCCAATTTTAGAAGCTCCTCATGTGCTTGCTGATTTAGAAGCAATGGGCATAAGTTATGAAAAAGTTTATCCAGAGATTGAGGGGGTTATAAAAGCGGCTAAAAATAATTTTTTGCTAAAACAACGAGGTGGTTGATGATGTTATTAGATCAAAATGTTGTAATCGAATTAATAAAAGTACTTCCTTCGGTTTTATGGGTCATTTTGACATTTATTGTATTTCTTCTTTTTTACAAACCATTTGTTTCTTGTGTATTGCCATATGTATCATCCTTGAAAATTGGAAATATCGAAGTGGTTCTTGGTAAGTTTGAAGCGTCGCTTAGCAAAGTTATTGAAATTGCAGAAAAGAATCCTCAATGGAATGTACATGTTCCAATTGAAGATAAAAAACAAGTGATTCGTCGTATTCAACGTAACCGAGATGTATTGCGTGGAAGTAATTTATTGATTTTTGATGATCGTCCAGAAACATTGGAAAATGAAATTAATATGTTGCAACAACTTGAAATAAAGATAGAAACGGCTATTTCTTTAGATGAAGTAAAGCAGAAGCTTATAGCCCGGAACTTTGATATATTGATTTCTGACATTGCCCGCCCACTAGGACAGCCAAACGGTATTATAACTTTGCAGATATTACATGAGCAGACATCAAGAATTCCAACAGTCTTTTATATTGCTAACTTTGATAAAGAATCAGGCATACCTGTTGGGGCTATTGGAATTACTAATAGACCAGATGAGCTAGTTCATTTAATACTTGATATTCTTGAACGTAAAAATCTATAAATTATGATTTGACGGACAAAAAATTACCATGAGTTTTTTATTTTTTAGAATGTGTTGAACTTAAATGAATTTAGATACAGCAGTTAATTATGCTCTTGCGGGTGATGCATTACTTTTTGTTGGCGCTGGTTTCTCACGAACACCGGATACATTAAATAGTAAAGGTGAAAAATTAAAGAATGGAAAGGAGTTGTCATCTTATTTACTAACTTTGGCTGGTGTGGGTGTAACTGAGGATATTGATATATCCTTGGATAAAGCAGCAGAGTTTTGTATAAACGAGTTTTCGAAAAAAAATGACATTCCTTCTTTGATTGAAGAATTGAAAAGCTTATTTACTATTCATAACTGGGCAAGTTGGCAAGAAATTATAATTAATTTGCCATGGAGAAGAGTTTATACTACGAATTATGATGATCTTGTTGAATCTGTACGTGCAAATAAATTTCGAGAACTAGGCTTGAAAAAAATATTGTCTGCAACTTCAGATGATAATGTAAGAGAGTATTTTGCAAACCCTTCTATTTGTGTTCATCTTAATGGATTTGTACATAAAATTAATCAAAAAAATTTATACTCAAGTTTTAAGTTGAGTAACTCTTCTTATGTGAATCACAATGTTGCCGATGGTCAATGGGGCCAACTTTTTCGTACTGATATTATGGCTGCTCGTGCAGTTTTCTTTATTGGATATAGCTTGTATGATATTGATTTGCAAAGAATAATAAATTCCACGTCTAGTGATAAAATGTTTTTTATTAATGGGGGCGGTAATGCGCCCTGTGATATAGTAAATAATTCCATGATGTCTTCCTATGGATATGTAACAGGCTTATCTGGAGAGGATTTTTCAAAGAAAATTGAATGTCAAAAAGTAGGTTTTATAAAACCTGATTTGGATGATCCAATTTACTCATTTGAGCATATTCTTCCGCCAGAAGAACATATTCTTAATATTTCAGATAGGTATGTTATAGATTTGTTACTTTGGGGGAGTTGGCATCGGGAATTAATTTGGTTATCATTTGCACAAGAAAAAAGTTACATGGTTAGACGTGAAAAATTGACCTTAGCAATAGATTATATTAAGCGTGGTTCAGACTTGATAGTAACAGGTGATCTTGGAAATGGAAAAACAATATTTTCTGCTTGTTTGGGAGTTTTGTTAGAACAAAG
This sequence comes from uncultured Gammaproteobacteria bacterium, assembly GCA_963818325.1. Classification (GTDB taxonomy): domain Bacteria; phylum Pseudomonadota; class Gammaproteobacteria; order Thiotrichales; family Thiotrichaceae; genus Thiothrix. The sequence continues at coordinate 552,456 of CAWFRV010000001.1, forward strand.
TGGTATTGAGACATATGTCTTTAAATCATCCGCTTTATCAGTGGAAAAAGATATTTTGAAACTCGCCATCTCGGAAAATCCAAAAGTTATTATATTTGATGATTACTTTAAAAATAAATATGCGGTTGATGCATTACTTAGGCATAGACGAGAAAACCTTGTAATTGTTATTAATTTGCGAACTGTTGATTTTCAGATTAGTAGCAGTGAAGTTAGAGAACATTTCCAAACGGCAGAACTAGTGAATTTAGATGTTTTAAGCGATAATGAGCTTGTTATCGTTGATGAATTAATTTTCAATTCTGGCTTATGGGGGAAGTATGCCAATAAAAATCATTCATGGCGAATTAATTTTCTTCGTAATGACCTTGAGGGGCAGTTCCAAAAAATATTATTAGAACTGTTGAAATCAGATGATATTAAGAATCGCCTTGTATCGTATCTTGATTTCAATTCACTAAGACAAGAAGAGCAACAACTGGTAATAGCGGCATTAGTTTGTAATGTTTTGGGTCATGTATTTACTATTACTTCACTTGGTGATCTAGTTGGCTGTAGAGTCATGCCTACGATCCATGCTAATAGAGATGATTTTTTCTCCCGTGCATTTGATATTTCAAACGATCATATGAATGCTAGATCATCAGTTGTTTCACGTTTTTGTCTTCGCTCGCTTATTCCATCTGATTTGGTGTTCTCAACGCTTGAGATGATGTTAGAGTCTGCGGCAGATGGAAGACATATAAACAAACGATTTGATCATTTCTTTAAAGATATGTCTCTCTTTAGGAATATACGTCAAATTATTCCTGAGCATAGAAACAAACAAATGTTATTTAGATACTTTGAAGTGTTAAAGAACATTGGTGAGTCATCTCGTAATCCTCTTTTTTGGTTGCAGTATGCAATTGCAAGACTTTTTGAAGGAGAGTTGGATGTTGCAGATAAGTATTTTGAGACGGCATATTCACTCGCCGAGAGTCGCAAAGGATTTGATAAGTATCAAATTGATAATCATTATGCTCGTTATCTTCTTGAATCATCAATTGAGATAAATAATTTTAAAGTTGCACGCGATGCCTTTCTGAAGGCTAGAGTAATAATAGAGAAGCAACTTACTTACAGAGAAAATAGACACTATCCTTTTAAAGTTGCTTCTAGTTATGAAGTTTTTTATTCAACTTATAAAATCGATATGGATGATGAATTTAAAAAAAGTTTTTTGCAATCAGTTAAAAAAGTTCTCAGTTATGCTGATATCGTTGATCAATCATTATTTAATAATAGAGATATTAATACGTGTCGAATTGCAATGAATAGAATTGTTCGCTCTGCTGAAAATATTTAATTGTTGTGTAAGGTGTTCATGCAAATTTTATCCAGAATAACTAGTGATTAAATAACTAATTTTTATGGATAAAGTCTTCTATAGACTTTTGCTTGGATGCCGCAGATATACCATCGGCAAATGAAAATTCGGTTTCTCGAAATTCCGCAAGTCATTGATAATTAAGTGATCGTGAAGAATATCGAAACCGAAAACTCAATTGCCGATGGTATATAATAAATTACACTCTTTTTTCGATGAAATTATGAGGTTGTGGATTTCAAGTTTTGATTGGTTGAAATGTTATTCCACCTTAACTTCCCCCATCAACTTAACCACCCACTCCTCCCGCTCCTCCACGGTCGGGAGTTCGATCTCAAACCGCAACTTATCCTGCCCATCCAGCTTAAACACCCACGGGCGTTTCTGGATCAGGGTAATCACCTTCATCGGGTCAATATTCGGTTTGTCGTCAAAGATAATCCGCCCGCCCTTGACGTGCATATCCAGCTTGCGGATGCCCAGTTCCTGCGCCAGCAGCTTGACCCGCGTGACGCTGAACAGCGTCTTGGTCGGCTCTGGCAGCAGCCCGAAGCGGTCGATCATTTCCACCCGCAATTCGTCCAGTGCCGCCTGCGATTCCGCGCTGGCAATGCGTTTGTAGAGGATCAGCCGCGCATGGACATCCGGCAAATAATCGTCCGGGATCAGCGCAGGCGCACCCAATTCCACCGTGGTGCGGCGGCTGGTGGCGCTCAATTCCGGCACTTTGCCCGATTTCAACGCCTTCACCGCCCGTTCCAGCAGGTCGTTGTAGAGGTTGAAACCGATTTCCTGAATCTGCCCGCTTTGCCCTTCGCCGAGCAATTCGCCCGCGCCGCGAATCTCCAGATCGTGCGTCGCCAGCGTGAAACCGACCCCCAGTTCTTCCAGCGATTCAATCGCTTCCAGCCGCTTGACCGCATCCGGCGTGAGCGCGGATTTCGGCGGCGCAATCAGATAGGCATAAGCGCGGTGGTGCGAACGCCCGACCCGCCCGCGCAACTGGTGCAATTGCGCCAGCCCCAGCTTGTCGGCACGGTTGATCAAAATCGTGTTGGCGGTCGGCACGTCGATGCCGCTTTCAATGATGGTGGTGGCAATCAGAATCTGGAAACGCTGGTGGTAAAAATCGCTCATGATGCTTTCCAGATCGTGCGCCCGCATCTGCCCGTGGGCATGGCGCACCGTCACACCGGGCAACATCGCGCTCAGTTCCTGCTCCACCTTGTCGATGGTTTTGACCTCATTGTGCAGCACGTACACCTGCCCGCCGCGTGACAATTCCCGCGCACACGCCTCCTGAATGATGGTCTTGTTCCACTCGCACACAAAGGTTTTGATCGCGTGGCGTTGCGTCGGCGGGGTGGCAATGATCGACAAATCGCGCAAGCCCGACAGCGACATATTCAGCGTGCGCGGAATCGGCGTGGCGGTCATGGTCAACATATCGACATTGGCACGCAGCTTTTTCATCTGCTCCTTGTCGCGCACCCCGAAGCGGTGTTCCTCGTCGATAATCACCAGCCCCAGTTGCTTGAAATGCACATCGTCCTGCAACAGCTTGTGCGTACCGATCACGATGTCGATCTTGCCGGACGCGAGTGCCTCCAGTGCCTTGCTGGTTTCCTTGCCGGTCTTGAAGCGTGACAGCGATTCGATATTGAACGGCCAATCGGCAAAACGGTCACGGAAATTGTTCAAATGCTGCTGCGCCAGCAAGGTGGTCGGCGCAATCATCGCCACCTGCTTGCCCGCATTCGCCGCCACGAACGCCGCCCGCATCGCCACTTCGGTCTTGCCGAAACCCACGTCGCCGCACACCACCCGATCCATCGGCTGCGCGGAACGCATGTCCTTGATCACGTTTTCAATCGCCAGTGCCTGATCCGGCGTTTCCTCAAACGGGAACGCGCCCGCAAACAGGCGGTAATCGTTGTCGTCAAACGGGAAGCTATGCCCCTGTTGCGCGGCACGGCGGGCGTGGATGTCGAGCAATTCCGCCGCCACATCCCGCGCTTTTTCCGCTGCTTTTTGCCGCGCCTTGTCCCACTGCTCATTGCCGAGGCGGTGCAAGGGCGCGTGTTCCGGGTCTGCACCGGTGTAACGGCTGACCAGATGCAGCGCGGCAACGGGGACGTACAGCTTGTCGTGGTTGGCGTATTCGATCAGCAAATATTCCGCCGTCACCCCGCCCGCCGTGACCGTTTCCAGCCCCAGATACCGCCCGACCCCGTGTTCCTCGTGTACCACGGGTGCGCCTTCGTTGAGGTCGGTGAGGTTGCGGATAATCGCATCGGCATCGCGGGTAGCTTTGCGGCGACGGCGTTGCTGCTGGATTTGCACCCCATGCAGCAGGTTTTCGGGAATGACCGCAATCTTCGCATCGGGCAGCCAGAAACCGTTTTCCAGCGGCGCGACCGTGACCGCCATTTCCGCTTTGCTGTTGAGGAAATCCTGCCAGGTTTCCAGCGTTTTGACCGCAATACCGTTGTCTTTCAGCAGGGTGAGGAAGGCTTCGCGCCGCCCGGCGGATTCGGCGGTGAATAGCACGCGCCCTTTCAGGTCTTTGAGGAAGTTGAACAGCAGGAATAGGGGCTGTTCTTGGCGGGCGTGGATTAGGAGTGAGGGCAGGGCGGCGATGGGGTAGTTGATCGCGAATCCCTCATCCCCAGCCCTTCCCCCTCAAGGGGGAGGGAGCAAGAGACGCTTGGGATCTTGTCCCTTCCCCTTGGGGGAAGGTTGGAGGGGTTAGAAGCGTCAGCTTCTTTAAACCGCTGCACCTCAACCCTAGGATAATCCCCAACCCAACTCCCCAACATCTCCGCTGTCAGAAACAACTTCTCCGGCGCAAGCAACGGCCTTTCAATATCATGCCGCCGCTGCTCATACCGATACTCCACCGTCTCCCAAAACGTCTTAACCGCCGCATCCACCCCTTCCGCCAGTACCAGCAAGGTTTTCTTCGGCAAATAATCAAACAGCGTCGCGGTATGCTCAAAGAACAGCGGCAAGTAATACTCAATCCCCGCTGGCGGCTTGCCCTGACTCACGCCTTCGTAAATGCGGCTGCGGGTCAAATCCCCTTCAACCTGCGCCCGATAATTCTGGCGGAAGGTGCGGATTCCGGCTTCATCCAGCGGAAATTCCCGCGCTGGCAGCAATTCAATGCTGTCGACGACGTCTTCAGTGCGCTGCGTTTCCGGGTTGAAGGTGCGGATCGAATCAATTTCTTCGTCAAACAAATCAATCCGGTAGGGCGTATGGCTGCCCATCGGGAACAAATCGACCAGCGAGCCACGGGTGGCGTATTCGCCATGCGCCATCACCTGACTGACATTGCGGTAGCCTGCTTCTTCGAGTTGCTTACGCAGTTTGGCGATGTCGAGCGGCTGAGCCTTTGCGCACGATGAAGGTGTGCCCATGCACATAACTGGTGGGTGCAAGCCGGTGCAGCAAGGTGGTGGCTGGTACAATCAGGATGCCGCGCTTCAGATTTTGCCAGCGTCGCCAGTGTTTTCAGGCGTTCGGAAATAATGTCTTCGTGCGGGGAAAACACGTCGTAGGGCAGGGTTTCCCAGTCCGGGAAAATGTGGCGCGGGATTTCCGGGGCGAAAAATTGCAGTGCCGATTCCATCTGGTAGGCGGTATGCACATCTGGCACAACCAGCAGCAACAAGCCATCAAAGCCTTGGGCAGATTGGGCAATCAGCCAGTCGAGGGATGAGCCGTACAATTGCCCCCAGCGAATGTGACCATTGGGGGCGGCAGGGTAATGGGGCTTGAGCAATGCAGACATGAATACGGGCTTGTGTGCTTAAAGCCCCGCATTCTACTGGATGGCGGCTTGCTTGTCCTGATGCTGTACGGTATTGGTGGCGGTTTTCAGGCGACGTTCCAGCTCATTACGCTCATTGTCACTCAGTAACCGCAGCACGTAATCACGGTTGGCAGCCGCGCCTGCGTGCCCTTGCGTTGCTGCTTGGGATAGCCAGAAAGCGGCGGAGGGCAAGTCTTTGGCAGTGCCAATACCGTGTGCCATGTAAGTGCCAAGGTTGAATTGGGCACTGGCATTACCGGCCTGCGCCGCTTTGTGGAACCATTGGATAGCCTCCGCTGGGTCAGTTTCTACGCCTTGCCCTTTGGCGAACATGATCGCCAGCCCCAGTTGGGCATCGGTGTAACCTTGCTCGGCAGATTGGCGATACCAGTACAGTGCCATCGCGTTATCTTTCGGCAAGTCCAAGCCTTGGTCGTACATGAAACCAGTCGTGTATTGGGCGGCAGGGTTGCCACCTTCGGCAGCTTTGCGTATCCAGTCGATGCCTTTATTCTGGTCTTGGGTGACGCCTTCGCCCATCAGGTACTTGATGCCAAGGTTGTATTGCGCCCCGGCCTCGCCCTGTTGCGCGGCTTCACGATACCAGTGGATGGCTTCGGGAAGGCTTTTGCGCCAAACCCCGGCCTTCTTCGTACATTAATGCCAAGTTGAAAGCCGCCGCTGGGTCGCCCTGATCCGCTGCCTTACGGAACCAGTGGGCGGCTTGTGACAGGTTTTGCGCCAGAGCCGTGCCTTGCAGATAACGTACCCCCAGATCAAACTGGGCATTCTTGTGCCCGCTTTGCGCTGCTTGGGTATACCAATAAGTGGCTTCGTTCGCGTCTGCTTGTTTATCCTTGGAGAAGTCGTGCAACATGGCGAGGTTATACTGCGCTTCGGCGTCCTTTTGCTGCGCCGCTTGTTCCAGCCAGTGGCTGGCCTTTTCAGTGTCCTTGAGTACCCGTAGGTAAAGCAGCCCCAAATTAAATTGCGCATCAAGGTGGCCTTGCTTCGCCGCTCGTTCATAAAAATTGACCGCTTTGCCGGTATCTTGCTTTACATGCACGCCATTTTCATGGAGATTGGCAAGTTCAAACAATGCGGCTGGGTAGTCCTGAGCAGCGGCGCGTTCGAGCCATTCTAGGCCGCGTGGCACGTCGGTGGTTACGCCCTTGCCATTCAGCAGCTTGCTGGCGGTGGCGAACTGGGTGGCAGCATCCTGCACGGTGTCAGCAAATGCGCCGGATGCCGCTGGTAATGCGGCAGCCGGTTCTGCCAGCCCGGTGCGGGCGAATGTTGGGATAGCCAGCATGAGGATCGCTGTGATGCTAATGGTAAGCCGTGATGACGGCGAAAGTGTGCCCCTGTACATGGTATAAAGCCCCAGCGAAAATTAGATTGTTGTATCGCTACATGTAGCGGATTATAAGTTGAATGATTAAGCCGATAAAACGATTTTAACCCGGTACTGCCTTTAATGTTGTACCGTTTGTCGGTTAAATTGATGTTTAGGTTCAAACATTCGGCAATGAGGAGTCAGGGTCTTGTCAGCAGAGTCGGTCGAAATAAAAGGCGAAATGATGCTGTTCAGCGTCTTGCAACTGGGTTCCCCCGATATGGGCAAGTTCCGGCAGGGGTTACAGGACAAGCGTGACAGCTTGCCGCAACTGTTTGCCAACAGCCCGTTGGTGGTGGATTGCAGCCTGTTGGGTGATGCTTGCCGCGAGCTGGATATGATCCGTTTGCGGGGGGTGATCTTGGAGTTGGGGTTCATTCCGGTAGGCATCCGCAATATTCTTGATGAGTGTGCCGAGTCGGCGATTCAGGCAGGGTGGGCAATCCTGCGGGCAGGGCGGACTGTGATGCCGCGCCCTGAGCGGGTGGCAGCATTGGAAGAGCGGGAAGCGCCTGCACCCGCAATGCCGGAAGCACCTACCAGTAGTGTCAAAGTTATTGACCGCCCACTGCGTTCCGGGCAGCAGGTGTATTTTCCTGATGGCAATATTGTGGTGTTGCAGCATACCAGTGCCGGGTCGGAAATTCTTGCCGGTGGTTCAGTGCATGTGTATGGCTCGTTGCGTGGTCGGGTGCTGGCAGGTATCGGTGGGGATACCAGTGCGCGGATATTTTGCCAAAAGCTGGAAGCCGAGCTGGTTGCCATTGCTGGGCATTACCGCTTGCTGGACGATATTGACACGAATTTGAAGGGATGCCCAGCGATGGTCTGGCTGGAAGGGGAGAAATTGAAAATTGCACCAATGTTTTGAAAATTCTTCCATTTCCGCAAATAATGCGTTGGTATCTGCTAATATAGCCAAGGTATTTGAGGCTTAAGTCCGCTGTACGCTGTCAATAAGAAGGAGCATCTTTTGAGTAGAATAATTGTTGTAACCTCTGGCAAGGGTGGCGTGGGTAAAACCACCACCAGCGCGGCATTTGCGACCGGGCTTGCCATGAAGGGTTATAAAACCGCCGTGATTGATTTTGATGTTGGCTTGCGTAATTTGGATCTGATCATGGGGTGTGAGCGCCGCGTGGTTTATGATTTCGTCAATGTTATCAATAAGGAAGCCTCTCTCAAGCAAGCCTTGATCCGGGATAAGCACGTCGAAAACTTGCACGTCCTGCCCGCTTCCCAAACCCGCGATAAAGATGCACTGACGCCCGAAGGGGTCGGTCGGGTGATGGATGAATTGCGCGACAGCGGCTTTGATTTTATTGTGTGTGATTCCCCCGCCGGTATCGAGCGCGGCGCACACATGGCGATGTATTACGCTGATGATGCCATTGTGGTGACTAACCCAGAAGTGTCTTCGGTGCGTGATTCCGACCGCATCCTTGGCCTGTTGCAAAGCAAGACCCATAAGGCCAAACAGGGCGAAACGGTACGCGAACACCTGTTGATTACCCGTTACTCACCGGCGCGGGTTAGTGCGGGCGAAATGCTGGGGATGGAAGATATTCTGGAAATTCTGGCTGTCCCGCTGATTGGGGTAATTCCTGAGTCCCAAAGTGTGTTGCAGGCATCCAATAGCGGTTCGCCAGTGATTCTGGACAAAGCCAGTGATGCAGGGCAGGCGTATGATGATTTCGTGCGCCGATTCTTAGGCGAAACAGTCCCCCACCGCTTCTTGGAAGTGGAGAAAAAGGGCTTTTTCAAAAAGCTGTTCGGGTGATCTATGGGATTATTTGATTATTTCCGCCATCACAACAAGCCAGCCACTGCAAAAATTGCCAAAGAACGTCTGCAAATCGTGATCGCGCACGAACGCTTAGACCGCAATGGCCCTGATTATTTGCCACAATTACGCCGCGATATTATGGATGTTATCCGCAAATATGTGCCGATTACCGATGAGCATGTGAATGTCCAGTTCGAGAGGGGCGCGGATTATGATGTGTTGGAATTGAATATCGCCTTGCCTGAGCGGGAGCATTAAATAAAGGCAGGGGCGAAAAACCTTTCGCCCCTCCCCCCCGTTTTTTGTGTAATATCAAGCAGCAGCCGTATAAGCGTCATGTACTGGCGTCCTGCTAAGCAAGTGGCCTTTTTCGTTATAGGCATAAATCAATGTGCCTTTGCGTACATTCACAGCATACGGTGTATAACCTTGCAGCCCATCGTCTGGGTCACACCCTACGGCTGAAATGGAAGTCTGCTGCCTGCCTTTTTCATCGTAAATATAAATTAACGTACCTTTTTGTATAGCTTTGCCAATTGCCATGCGTAATACTCCTCATTTATTCATTAGTTGATGGTTAGTTTATGGCGTTTGGTGTTTTCTTTCTTGGTCAGGGTGATTTCCAGTAGGCCATCCTTGAAGGTGGCCTTGGCTTGATCAGGTTCTACATCACAAGGCAAACCAAGAACATGGTTTATATCCCTAGTGGATATTTCACGACGATAATAAACACCTTTTTCTTCTTTTTCGTGCTGCCCTTGATGGTCAAGGTGTTATCACTCACGGATATGTCAAGGTCATCCTTGTTGATGCCGGGTGCTTCAACCCTGACCAGTATTTCTTTGTCGCGGTCAATCACATCAACACTCGGAGCAGAAAATTCCTGCATGATTTTGCCTAGGCTTTCACGTCCCATATTTCCCCAGCGGCGCTTCCACCATTGTGGGAAAAACCCTTCCATCCAGTGTTCCATTTCTTCAAACGCGACATAATCTCAGTGGCAGAACGTTTTTGAAGTTCCTGAGATTTTTTTTCATCATTAGACATAAAATTTCTCCTCTGTTTTCCATTCATTAATAAACAGGGTTATCTAAACAAAGAATTCATGCGGCGGCACAAGCATCCGCGCCATCTCGCGTTCTGCTTCGAGCCAATCCTGCATTTCTTTGCCGGGTTTAAAACCTCTGGCTTGAGCCTTGTAATAAGCGGCAACCGCAACCTTGTTATGATTTTTGGCACGCCACCCGTCACTTTTCGTATAGTCCATATACACTCTCAGCAACCCCAATTTGCCAACTTCTGAATGTATGGTCATGCCTCTCACCTCCCTTCTTTGCTACGCAATGATCGGGCTATATGGCAGTTGAAAATAATTTAACCAACCTCTCCTTCCTCGCTGCACTATTATACCAAGGAGCGATGATCGGGAATGTCGCCATATCCATGAGTTTCCTGAGGCGTAAACCGCTACATAGGTATTAAATAGGTGAATTCCGTAAATAATATCAGCGAGTGTGAACAGGCTCTGGCAGACTTGAAAGAGAGCGAGGAGCGTATCAAGGCGATTGTCAACACCACCGCTGATGCCATTATTGTCATTGACGGCACGGGTTGTATTGAGCATTTCAATCCAGCAGCCGAACGCATGTTCGGCTATGAGGCGTCTGAGGCTATCGGCAAGAATGTCAGTATGTTGATGCCGTCCCCATACCGCGAACAGCATGACGGCTATCTGGCCCGCTACTTGCAAACCGGCAAGCCCCATATTATTGGTATGCGCCGCGAGCTGGTCGGGCAACGCCAGGATGGCTCGCTGTTTCCCTTGGAACTGGCGGTTAGTCCGGTAGATCATCTGGAATATTTCACCGCCACGATCCATGATCTCTCCGTACACCGGGCGTTGGAGCAGCAATTACTTGCCATTGCCGAGCAAACCCAGCGTCAGATTGGTCAGAGTTTGCACGATGATGTGGGGCAGGAACTCACCGGCATGAGCATGAAACTGCAATCCCTGAAAAAATATTGTGCAGATTCTAACGCCCTCGAACGCCCGTTGCTGGATACCATCATTGCCGATTTGAGCCGTACCCGCCAAAAGTTGCGCACGCTCTCGCATGGGCTGATTCCCGTTGCGGTCGATGCCCAAGGTTTGCCCCATGCGTTGCAGGAACTGGCTGCTGACATCAATCGGCTGGATGGTGTTGTTTGCCGCTTCACTTGCTGCGAGGGGGTACAAGTGCAGAGCAATTTGGTCGCCAACCAGCTTTTTCATATTGCTCAGGAAGCGGTGAACAACGCTGTCCGCCATAGCCAAGCCAAGACGATCGACATTGTGCTGGAAACCGTCGGGCAGCAGATCAGCCTGCTCATCACCGATGATGGTTGCGGCATCCCTGCTAATGGGCAGCGTGACCGTCGGGGGATGGGCTTGCCCATTATGAAATACCGTGCAGGCGTTATCGGTGGGAGTTGTGTGATTGAAGCACTGGCAACAGGCGGGACGCAAGTATCCTGCCAAGTATGGGATAAGCGATGAAACAGGATAAAGCGTGCCGGATTTTTATCGTTGATGATCATCCGGCGGTGCGCCAAGGGGTGATGGCGATTGTTTCCCACGAGCCGGATATGCTGATCTGCGGTGAGGCAAGCGGTGTGCCGGATGCCATGCAGCAGATAGCTACCCTCATGCCTGACGTGGCGGTGATCGACATTTCGCTGAAGTCTGGCAATGGCATTGATCTGGTCAAACGTATCAAGGCGGAATATCCAGCCATCAGGATGCTGGTCTGGTCGATGTTCCCTGATACTTTATATGCAGCGCGAGCCTTGCGGGCGGGGGCATTGGGGTATCTCAACAAATCGGATTCCACCGAGCAGTTGGTTGAAGCTATCCGTATGGTTGGTCAGGGGAATATCTACCTGACAGGGGAAACCTCCACGCGCCTCTTGCAGGAGACGTTTAACAACCCTGTCCGGGAGAGTGGCGTATTGCCGCTCGACTTGCTGTCAGACCGGGAATTGGAAGTTTTTAAGCTGATCGGTGAGGGGCTGTCAACCCAGCAGATTGCCGAAGCCATTATGCTTAGCATTTCTACCGTCGAAACTTACCGCCAGCGCATCAAGAGCAAGCTCAACATCCAGAGCAGTACCGAATTGGTACGCACTGCGGTGCAATGGTTGTTGGAAGCAGCTAGCCAATAAGGCCAGCCACTGGTTTTCATGAACGGGCTGTCAGGATGCTGGTTTGTCTTGCTGTTTGATAAACGCGCTCAGTTCTTCCTCTGTCACTGCCCCCGGCTGCACTGCCAGCAATTTCCCCTGCGGGTTATAGACCATGAAGGTCGGTGTGCCGATGAAGCTTTCTTTGGCGGTGCTGTAAACAGGTACTGGTCAATTTCGGACGGGTCACTCAGCAGGTTGGTGAACGTCAGCCCCTGTTCGTCGATGAACTTCTCGGCATCCGCCTTGCCTTCCGCGCCATCCAGTGAAATGCCGATCACATCCACGTCCGGGTTGGCGGTCTCGAAGTCGACGGTGTGGTGGATGCTGGCACGGCACATGCGGCAATCGGATGCCCAGAGTTCAACCACTGCCCACTTGCCCTTGCCGACCAGTGCTTCAATGCTGGCGGGTTTGTCAGCCATATCGCTCAGCGCGGCGGCTGGCGTGGTCAATAGCGCCCCGTGAGCTAAAAATGCGATAATCACCGCTTGTTTGATTCGTAACATGAAAATCTCCCCAAAATAGACCGTTATTGGTCTTGATTTACGTAATTGCTGATTGTATGGATGCGCATGATGCTGACAAGTTCTTTTTTACCGATAAAATGTGTTCTTTTTGATCTGGATGGAACCCTGCTGGATACTGCCCCCGACCTGCTGGCAGCCTTGAATGCTGTGTTGGTGGCGGAAGGGCGTGAGCATTACACGCTCGCACAAGCCCGCCATACCGTTTCCCACGGCAGCAAAGGGATGCTGGAACTGGCGTTTGGCATGGACCAGACTGAAACGGAGCTGCATCGCCGCCGCCGGGTATTTCTGGATTATTACCAAGCCAATATCAGCCGCTATTCGTGCCTGTTTGACGCCATGCCCGATGTGCTGGCATGCGCTGGAAGCTGCCGACATGCCGTGGGGAATCGTCACCAACAAGCCGGAATACCTGACCTTTTCCGCTGCTGGATGCGCTGGATTTGCGTAACCGTGCGGGCAGCATTATTGGTGGCGATACCTTGGCGGTTGCCAAGCCACGATCCCGAACCGCTGCTGCTGGCGGCTGAACAATGTGGTGCGCCCCTGCAACATTGCCTCTACGTGGGGGATGCCGAACGCGACATTATCGCCGGGCGCAATGCGGGCATGACCACGCTCATTGCTGCGTGGGGCTACCTCAATGCCAATGATGAACACCTCGACTGGCAGGCCGACGGCATTATTGCCACACCCGCTGAAATCCTAGGGTGGCTAAGTTGATGGATAGTGCCCCTTTCCAGCTAGGTGCATTCATCGACCAACACATCGTGATCATCACCGCCGTGCTGATGTTTGCCCTCGGTTTGCTGGTTGCCCATTTCATCTACAGCGCCCCGCTACGCCAAACCCGCCGCGAACTCGAACGGCTGCAATTGCTGCTGCAAACCGAAGAGCAAATCAACGAAGAACGCCTGCGGATGTTGGATGATGCCCAAGACCGCTTGCACAATACCTTTCGCCTCCCTGTCGCAACGCGCTTTGCGCGATAATAACACCCAGTTCCTGCAACTGGCGCAGGAGACGATGGGGCGTTTTCAGGTGGCATCCCACGCTGACCTTGAGCAACGCCAGCATTCTATCCAGCATTTGGTTGACCCGATCCGCGATGCACTGGCTAAGACTGAGGTGCAAATCCGTGAAATTGAAAAGGACAGGCACGCCAGTTTCGGCATCCTCAGCCAGCAGATTCGCGGCATGATGCACGACCAGAGCGCGTTGCGTGACGAAACCGGGCGCTTGGCGTCTGCCTTGCGTACCCCCGGCATCCGTGGGCAATGGGGCGAACTCAGCTTGCGCCGTATTGCGGAACTGTCCGGGATGATGGAACATTGCGATTTCGTCGAACAGATACAGCGCAGCAATAGCGACCGTACCATCCGCCCGGACATGGTGATCCGAATGCCGGATGCGCGGGAAATGATCGTCGATGCCAAAGCACCGATGGATGCTTACCTCGATGCCGTCAACGCCGATAATGAAGACAGCCGCAAGCGCCATTTGCAACGCCATGCCCGCCATGTGCGCGATCACGTCAAGGTGCTGGCAGGCAAGCGTTACTGGGAACAGTTCGAGCAATCGCCTGACTTTGTGGTGCTGTTCATTCCCGGTGAACAATTCCTCGGCGCGGCATTGGAGCAGGATAAAGCCCTGCTGTTCGATGCCTTGAACGACAAGGTGATCCTTGCCACCCCTAGCACGCTGGTGGCGTTGTTGCGGGCGGTGGCATTTGGCTGGAAACAGACCGTACTGGCGGAAAATGCAGGCAAAGTGCGCGAATCTGGGCGAAGAATTACATAAACGCTTGACGGTTTTCCTTGACCATCTGGAGCGTTTGGGGCGTAATCTCGGCAGCAGCGTGGACTACCTACAACAAGGCGCTAGGTTCGTTGGAACGTAGCGTGTTGCCGGGGGTACGCCGCCTGTCTGAATTGGGGATTTCTTCAGGGCGGAACATTACCGAGCCAGTGCCGGTCGAAGCCATACCACGTCGCCCGTATGCCAAGGATATTGAAACTGATGTTGAAACCGATTAAAACGCGCTACTACCTGACCCTGTTGCAGATGCTGGTGATCCTGTTCCTGCTGGGGCTGGGGATCCTGTTGAACAAGGATCTGGTCACGCAATTTTTCTACACCACGCAGGCGGGGCAGCTTGGGCTGGTGCTGAATGGCATTATCCTGCTGATATTTCTGGGCGGGTTGGTGCGGATGATCATGATTTTCCTCGGCTATACCCGCGAACAGGATACCTTGCAACGTTTCCTCAAACGGGCGCAGAGAAGGCGCGCCAATCCCGCGTACGGCTTGGCAGATTTCGCCCTGATCGTTGAACCGCTACCATGCGGTGCAAACCATTGCCCGCCAACAGGCCGAAGTGAATCAAGGGGCGCTTGGCTGCCACCATGGTTGCCAGGCAAACTGCACAGTTGACGCTGGTGCGTTTCGTCAACAGCATCCTGATTCTTGCCGGGGTATTGGGCACGGTGGTGTCGTTGGCGGTGGCGCTGATGGGGGCGGCCGGCTTAATGAATTCGACGGATAACATGAAAAACATGTGGGACATTATCGGCGGCATGTCCAACTCACTCAGTACCACGGTGACCGCGATTGTCTGTTACGTCTTTTTTGCCTATTTTTATTTGCGCTTGCAGGATGCCCGCACCCAATTGCTGGTGAATATCGAAAACATTACCACGCTTTACATTATGCCGCGCTTCCAGCAGGGCAGTAACAGTTTGCTGCACGATGTGGCGGTATTGGCGACGGAATTGCGTACTGCGGCTGAAACCATCAACCAAGTGCAGAACCGCTTCCTGCAAGCAGGTGACCGCCTGCAACTGGCAGCCGATGCGCTGCAATCTGCTGTCGGTGATAGCGGGGAGAATCTCCGGGTGATCCGCGACTCGGTGCGCGAAGGCTTCCGTTTGGATGCCAAGGATAAACAGCCATGAATGCTGGTTTCCCCTCGCCTGACTGGCGGGCATGATGAGATGGAGGAAGGCTTCTGGTCATCCTTCAGCAATGTGATGATGGTGATCCTGAAGATATTCCTGCTGGTGATTGTGATCATGGCCTTGAACAACCGCAACTTGCTGGATGAGTTGAAGCACAGCGTGCGGGCGCAGCAAGTGGCGAAGCAAGAAGCCGAATTGGCTGCTGCTAAAGCCCAACAATCGGCGGTTGATGCGCAAAAATCAGCCCAAGTGGCTGAGTTCCAGCTCAAGGCAAATGCTACGCTGGAAGAGCAGCTTGAGTATTTGCAACAACGCTCCAGTTCACTGGAAATGGAGCTGTTGCGCAGCCGTGCCGAAACCGAAGAATCCCGCGCTGCTAGCAGCAGCAAAGATGCGGAAGTGACCCGTTTGCAAGCACTTACCCAAGAACAAGCCAGTTCACTGACCCAGCGTGAGCAATCCTTAAATATCCTGCAAACCGACTTGATGAGCAAAAACACCGAAATGCTGGGATTGCGCACCAAAGTTGACCAAAGCGAGAAAAAGCTGCTAAGCCTGCAAGGTGAATACACCTCGCTCGACCAGAAATACCAGAAACTGCTGAAACCGGCCCGTTCCGCCAAAGGCAAGCAGGTGGTGGAAGTGGTCTACCGCAAGGGCAGTTACAGTATCCGCCCACCCGGTGCGACCCAGCGCACCGTCGGGCGTGCCGAGTTGGAAAAAGAACTCGGTGCGCTGAAAGCCCAGCACGGCACGGATTTGTATGTGAAAGTCGTCATCCCCGACAACAGCGGGCTGTCGTATAACGAGGCATGGCGTTTTACCAATGAGATGCTGACGCGCTACGACTATTATTCCACGCCTTGAGCTTGAGGTTATTGACGCTGGCGGAGTGCTTCAAACAAACACACGCCGGTTGCCACTGACACATTCAGGCTCGACACTTGCCCACTCATGGGGATGGAGATCAGGTAGTCGCAAGCCTCTTCGGTGAGGCGACGGATGCCTGCCCCTTCCGCACCCATCACCAGTGCCATTGGCCCTTTCAAATCGGCTTGATAGAGGGTCTGTTTGGCTTTGTCGCTCGTGCCGGTCAGCCAGATGCCACGGCTCTTGAGCGTTTCCAAGGTGCGGGCAAGGTTGGTGACGGGGATGAACGGCACGATTTCTGCTGCACCTGAGGCGACTTTGCGCACGGTGGCGTTGATGCTGGCGGCGTTATCTTTCGGCGCAATCACTGCATGGACTCCGGCTGCTTCGGCGGTGCGCAAACATGCCCCCAGATTGTGCGGGTCGGTTACACCATCCAGCACCAACAGGAATGGTTTTTCTTCTAGCCCATCCAGCAGGTCGTAGAAGTCGTTTTCAGTCCACGCCTTGAGCTTGTAATACTCGGCAACGATGCCTTGGTGGCGGTTGTTGCCTGCCAGTTTGTCGAGCTTGTCAGGGTCGGCTTGCATCAGGCGCAAACCGTTGTCTTCCGCCAGCTTTTCCAGTTTTTTCAGGCGGTCGTTGCGGCTGCGTTTGTCCAGCCAGATTTGCCCGAGGCTTTCGGAATCGTTGCGCAAGGCGCTTTCAACGGCGTGGATGCCGCAAATGATGGATTTTGACATTAGACTTTCGGTTTCTTTTTGCGGGGTTTCTTGGCGGCAGGTTGGCTACCTGTGGAGTCGGGTTCGGTTTTAGCGTTGGCTTTGCTGGCAGGCTTTTTGCTGCTGGGTTTGCGGCTTTTGCTGGCAGGCTTTTTGCTGGATTTGTTGCTGCCTGCGTCTTCGCTGTCAATTTTGGCCAGCACGAAGTCGATTTTGCGCTCGTCCAAATCTACCCGTGCCACAGTGACGTTGAGGGTGTCGCCGAGGCGGTAGATGCGCCCGGAATTTTCCCCGGTCAATTGGTGGTGGGCGGCGTCAAAGTGGTAGTAGTCGCTGGTCAGGGCGGTGATGTGGATCAGACCTTCCACGTAAATGTCTTTGAGTTCGACGAATAGCCCGAAGCCAGTCACGCCTGCAATCACGCCGCTGAAGCTTTCGCCAACGTGTTCCTGCATGTATTCGCACTTCAGCCATGCGGTCACGTCGCGGGTGGCGTCATCGGCACGCCGTTCGGTCATGGAGCAGTGTTCGCCCAGGGCTACCATGTCTTTGTGGGAATATTGGTAGGCGCTGACTTTGCCACCGCGCACCAGATGGCGGATGGCACGGTGTACCAGCAAGTCGGGGTAGCGCCGGATCGGCGAGGTGAAGTGGGCGTAATGCGTTTGTGCCAGCCCGAAATGCCCGTCGGAGTCGGGGCTGTAGACTGCTTGCGACATCGAGCGCAGCAATACGGTTTGGATCAGGTGTTTGTCCGGGCGTTCGCCGAGGCTGTTGAGCAGCTTGGTGTAATCCGCTGGGGTGGGTTCGTCACCGCCGCCGAGGGTGAGGGCTAATCCTGCGAGGAATTGGCGTACATCCGCCAGTTTTTCCGGGCTGGGGCGCTTGTGGGCGCGGTGCAGCGCCGGGATTTTGTACTTGCTAAGGTAGGTTGCCGCGCACACATTGGCGAGGATCATGCATTCTTCGATTAGCTTGTGGGCGTCATTGCGTTCGGTGGGGATAATCGCTTCGATCTTGCGGTCGGCATCGAACAGGATGCGGGTTTCAGCCGTTTCAAAGTCGATGGCTCCGCGCCGGTCACGTGCTTTGCGCAGCACGTGGTAGAGGGAATACAGGTCGTCGAGGTGTTCGCAGAGTTCTTGCGAATGTTTGCGGCGGGCTGTCATGTCGCGGTCTACCACGATTTGCGCCATCTCGGTGTAGGTGAGGCGGGCAGCAGAATGCATGATGCCTTCGACGAATTGGTAGCTGATCAGCTTGCCACGCGGGCCAATCTGGATGTCGCAGATCATGCACAGGCGGTCAACGTGCGGGTTCAGGGAACACAGCCCGTTGGAGAGGATTTCGGGCAGCATCGGGATGACTTTGCCGGGGAAATACACCGATGTGCCGCGCTCAGTCGCTTCCTTACCAATGGCGGAATCACGCTTGACGTAGTGGGATACGTCGGCAATCGCTACCAGCAAGCGCCAGCCGTTGCCATCGCGTTCGCAGTAAACCGCGTCGTCGAAGTCTTTGGCGTCTTCGCCGTCGATGGTGACGAAGGGGGTGTCGCGCAGGTCTTCGCGGTGTTGGTCTGCTTTGTCGGCTTCGGGGACTTCGTAGCCGAACTGGTCGGCTTCTTCGTGGATTTCGGCTGACCATTCGTGGGGAAGCTGGTGGCTGCGGATGGCTACGTCGATTTCCATGCCGGGAGCCATGTGGTCGCCGAGGACTTCAACGATTTTGCCACTGGGTTGGGCACGTTTGGAGGGTTGCTCAACGATGGCGGCAACCACGATTTGACCGGGTTTGGCGTCGCCTGCGGCATCGGCGGGGATCATGATGTCTTGGCTGATGCGGGAATTGTCGGGGGTAACAAAGCCGATATTGCCTTCGATGAAATAGCGCCCGACGACTTGGGTTGTGCCACGTTCCAGCACTTCGACCACTGCACCTTCGCGGCGTCCTTTGGGGTCGAGGCCGCGCACACTGCACAGGGCACGGTCACCGTGCATCAGGGTGTGCATTTGTTTGGCGTGCAGGAATAGGTCGGGTGTGCCGTCATCCGGCTTGAGGAAACCGAAGCCATCGGGGTGACCGATGACGCGCCCAGCAATCAGGTCGGTGCGTTCGATGGGGACGTACTGGCGGCGGCGGTTGTAGAGCAGTTGCCCGTCGCGTTCCATTGCCCGCAGGCGTTTTTTCAGCGCGTCGGTATCGCGTTCGTCGTACAGGTGCAGGGCTTCGGTGATGGCAACGAAGTCCAGCGGTTGCCCGTTATCTGCCAACAATTGCAAGATAACTTCGCGGCTGGGAATGGGGTTTTCGTATTTTTCAGCTTCGCGCTGGCTGTGGGGGTCGTTGAACTTCAAAAAAAGCGTCCTTTCATGGTTTGTGTTTTCATATGTGCTAAGCATACCAAAAAAATGTAACAAAAACGTCGTTTGGTGTTTGACAAGATGCCATCGGCTCTATATATTTCGCCTCTCACAGCGCAGCAATGTGGTGTGAATTGCCGAGATGGCGGAATTGGTAGACGCGCTAGTTTCAGGTATTAGTGGGGGCAACCCCGTGGAGGTTCGAGTCCTCTTCCCGGCACCAAATTTAAAGGCCAGTCAGAAATGACTGGCTTTTTTGGTTTTTGGAGTACCTGTCTGCATTGATTGATTATATTCCCCCTGCCAATACTGGCTTACAAATCCTCCACCTCGATGAGTCGCTGATCGTGGTTGATAAACCCGCTGGCCTGCTTTCCGTCCCCGGACGTGGCGAAGACAAACAGGACTGCATGATTACCCGCGTCCAAGCCGAATTTCCCGATGCCCTGATTGTCCACCGCCTCGACATGGGCACATCCGGCATTATGGTGATGGCGCGCGGCAAGGCGATGGAACGCGCTTTGAGCATCCTGTTTCAGAGCCGCCAAGTACACAAACGTTACGTGGCAGTGGTGGCAGGGCAGATGCCGCAAACCTGTGGTGAAATCAATTTGCCGCTGATCACCGACTGGCCTAATCGCCCGCGCCAAATGGTCAGTTTTGAATTGGGCAAGCCTTCCCTTACCCGCTATCAGGTGCTGGCATATGATGCTGTAACGGATACGACCCGCGTAGAACTAGAACCCATTACCGGGCGTACCCACCAGCTACGGGTACATTTGCAAGCCTTGGGACACCCGATCCTGGGGGATGAGCTATACGCTAGCCCTGCGGTATGCGCTAAGGCCAGCGCGTCTGTTGTTACACGCTACCTCTATTCGCTTCCCACATCCGCTATCAGGGGAGATTTTCACGCATTAATAGCCCGATTCCTTTTTAATGGCTGGTATCCTGCACGGGTTTACGTCAAAATTCGCCCAATCGTTATCGGGAACTCTGTGGGCTAACGGGGTTCTAACACCGTGACGACATACTATAAATTATTGAGGTGTTCACTATGAAAATTTCCATGCGTACTCTGTTGATCGGTACTGTTTCTGCGGCATTGATGGCGGGTTGTAGCCCTACTGGGGAAATGACCCGTGCGCAACAGGGCGCAATCATTGGCGCGTTGGGCGGTGCGGTGATTGGTAAAAATACTGGCGACAAAGACAAAGGTCATACTGTTGCAGGTGCAGTCGTCGGCGGTCTGGCTGGTGCGGCTATCGGTAACTACATGGATCAGCAGGAAGCGGCATTGCGCCAAAACCTGCAAGGCACAGGTGTTGAAGTTACCCGTCAGGATAACAACATCGTCCTGACCATGCCGGATGCGATTACCTTTGACTTCGGTCAAGCGGCCGTCAAACCACAGTTCTACGGCGTGCTGAACAATCTGGCGATCTACCCTGAACCAGTTCCCGAATACCCGCATCCAGATCGCTGGGCATACGGATAACGTCGGTAGCGATGCTTCCAACCTGCAACTGTCACAGCAACGTGCCAACAGCGTGCGCACTTATCTGGCAAGTGCTGGTGTAGCAGCACAGCGGATGCAAGCAGTTGGCTATGGCGAAAGCCGCCCAGTTGCGGATAACAGCAGCGATTATGGTCGTGCCCAGAACCGTCGCGTTGAAATCACTCTGATCCCTGTTCAGCAGTAATAAGGCCGCAATAGTCGGAAAGCCGGCATATACACTATAATCCGTTATATGATGAAGGCTCCATAGGGAGCCTTCTTTGTATAAACAATGGATTTAACGTGCGGGAACAAATTCCAAATATCATCACAGTGATGCGTATCCTTTCCATCGCGCCGATTTGCTGGCTGTTGTGGAAGGATTCTTATGCGTTGGCGCTGGCATTGCTGGTGTTGGCGGGCTTGTCCGATGCGCTGGATGGTTTTCTGGCGCGGCGTTACGGTTGGTTTACCCGTTTGGGCGCAATGCTTGACCCGGTAGCTGACAAGTTGTTTGTGGTCTCGGTATTCATCGTGTTTGGCCTGAAAGGGAATTTGCCGTGGTGGCTGATCGCCTTGGTGATCGGGCGTGATGTGGTGATTGTGCTGGGGGCGATTGTGTACCGCCTGTTTACGGGCAAGCTGGATATGCGCCCATTGATGATCAGCAAGCTGAATACGGGTTTGCAAATTTTTCTGTTGGCAGTGACCTTGTTGCATGTGGCGCTGTATCCGTTGCCGAACTGGTTTAATCTGGGCGTTGCAGTGGGCGGTGGCGCTGACAACGGTGCTAAGTGGTGTTGCCTATGTGTTGTTGTGGAGCCGCTATGCATTGAGGAAAGGTGAAGTCATGATACTGGATAGTGGGCGTTGGTTCTGGTTGGTGGTGGGTATTATCTGCGGTCAGCTTGTTGTATTTGCTTGCCCCTATCCTGACACCTTTCTTGGCGGCGGCATTTCTGGCTTATCTGGGTGATCCATTGGTTGACCGGCTGGAAACGTGGAAGTTGTCACGCACCTTGTCGGTGACGACGGTATTTCTGTCCATCTTGCTGTATATTGCTGTTGTTTTTCCTGTTTTTAGTGCCGGTGCTGGAAACGCAGGTGAGGCTGTTTATCGGCAAAGTCC
Organism: uncultured Gammaproteobacteria bacterium; assembly: GCA_963818325.1. Classification (GTDB taxonomy): domain Bacteria; phylum Pseudomonadota; class Gammaproteobacteria; order Thiotrichales; family Thiotrichaceae; genus Thiothrix. Next base: position 574,112 of record CAWFRV010000001.1, read on the forward strand.
CCGCCTATCTCGACTGGATGGCGAATGTGCTGGGACCGTATTTGCAGCACAATTTCGGTGTGGATACCAGTGTGCTGGAAGTCGATAAAATCAAAGCGGTTATTGCTTCGCATTGGCAAGAAACTGGTGGCTTTATTCGCAATGCTATCCAGACCATTTCCAAATCCGGTTTTGTGGTATTGGGGTGGGTGGCAAATCTGGCCTTGATTCCGATTATTACCTTTTACCTGCTGCGTGACTGGGATCGGATGGTCGCTTACATCGATGACTTGTTGCCGCGTTCGATTGAGCCGTTGGTGGCTAAATTGGCGCGGGAATCGGATGATGTGCTGGGCGCTTTCCTGCGTGGGCAGTTGTCGGTGATGCTGGCGCTGGCGGTGATTTATTCCCTTGGACTTGTCGCTGGTGGGGCTGGAATTTGCCTTGCTGATCGGCTTGATTGCAGGGTTGGTGAGTTTTGTGCCTTACCTCGGCTTGATTGTCGGGGTGGCGGTTGCGGGGATTGCGATATTGTTCCAGACGCAGGATGTGTTTGACCTGTTCTGGGTGTTGGCAGTGTTCGGGGTGGCACAGGTGATTGAAGGCACTGTCTGACCCCGTTGCTGGTGGGTGAACGGATTGGCTTGCACCCGGTGACGGTGATTTTTGCGGTGTTGGCAGGTGGGCAACTGTTTGGTTTCTTTGGTATTTTGCTGGCATTGCCGGTGGCAGCGGTGCTGGCGGTCATCATGCGCCATATCCATGATACCTACAAACAAAGCCAGATCTACGCGACTGGATGATCTGGAGGGTGGGAGCAGAATGACGCAACAATTGACATTGAATGTCGGGATGCGCGAAGGACATCGCTTCAGTTCATTCTTTGTTACGCCTGAAAATGCTGAATTGCTGGGCGTCTTGAAACACGGATTTGAACAAAATTTTCCACAAATGTTGCTGTGGGGCGATGACACAAGCCGGGAAGTCGCATTTGCTGCAAGCGTATTGCGAGCGCTATTACCAGCAGGGCTTGATGGCAGCGTATTTGCCGCTGTCAACTTGCGCCAAATACGGTGTGCGGGTGCTGGCAGGTGTGGAAGGCAAGCATCTGGTCGCGGTCGATGAGCTGGATGCCATTATCGGTCAGCGTGACTGGGAAGTGGCGCTGATGAACCTGATCAATACCTGCCGTGCCAATAACCAGCCGTTGCTCATGGCGGCACGTACCAACCCCCGCGAAATGCACTGCGTATTGCCGGATTTCGCCTCCCGTCTGTTGTGGGGGCCTGATTACCGGGTGCATCCGGTGCATGACGCACAGTGCATCCAAGCAATGGCATGGCGTGCGCATAAACGTGGTTTTGAATTGCCGCAACACGTCATGAAATATATTGAGCGGCATTATCCGCTGAATATGACTACGCTCATGGCAATGCTGGATCGGCTAGATGCTGCCAGCTTGACCAGAGGGCGGCAGGATCACGCGGGAATTCATCCGTGAAATCATGCAGAATATTCCGCCCATTCAAACCTGAACCATTACCCCCCAACGACCGACCTATTATCAAAACAAGGAGATCAACATGGATATGAAAAGTTTTCTGGATCAAATGCTGCAATCTGGTAAGGAGATGGCGCAAAAAGGCCAGCAGATGGCTGAACAAAAGCTGGGTGTTCCCGCCGAAGGTGAGCAGCGCGAAAAAATGCTCTCCGGCATGAAAACCGGCGCGGCAGCAGCGGGTGTGCTGGCGCTGTTGCTGGGCACAGGTGCAGGCCGTCGGGTAACCGGTGCGGCTGTCAAAGTGGGAAGCCTAGCGGCTTTGGGTGGCATTGCTTACCAGATGTATCGCCAGTGGGAAAACGGTGCAGATGGCGTGGTGAATACGGCACAAGCCGGTGAACCCGCGCTGTTGGAAGCGCCTGCACCCAAAGCCAGTGCTGAGATTTTGCTGAAAGCCATGATTGCCGCCGCTAAAGCCGATGGGCATGTGGATTCCGCCGAAATGGACAGTATCCGCCAGCAACTGGCAGGCACTGACCTGCAAGGTGATGTCAATGACATGATTCTGGAAGAATTGGCTCGCCCGCTGGATGCTAAAAACATTGCTGCGCTCGCCAATAACGACTTGGCAGTAGCGACCGAGATTTATCTGGTATCAGCCGCCATCATCGACGTAGCCAATGAAGCGGAAACAGCCTATCTGGCTGATTTACGTGCTGCTTTGCAATTGCCTGAAGACGTAAGTGCCGCAACCATTACACAACCGACTGTAAATTAAACATCAAACGCCGGTAGGGGCAGACCTGTGTGTCTGCCCTTGTGTTTTCCTTGTATTTAGAAATCGTCGTCAAAGACATCTTTAAGGCGACGCTCCAGTGCTTTGCGTTCCAGATAATCTTCAACATTGCGCCGCACCACATGCGGTTTTACTTTTTTGCCACCTTCTGTGGTGGGGGCAATTTTCTCTAGGTGGAAGAGTTCATCTTCGTGTTCAGTCTCGAATTCTTTATTATTACGCATGGAATGACTCCTGTCCCCGCTATTCTAGGTAAAGTCCGCCAGTAGTATAAAAAATATAGCTTAACTGCTGCTGATTATTGCAGATTTTGCTGGAAGCGTTGAATGCGTTGGAGGAATTTGTCCGGTGGTTCATATCCCGCTAAGCGCATCCCTTTCGCTTCTTCACCGTTGGGGCTGAAAAATAGGACTTGCGGGGGCCGAACAAGTTGAAATGTTTGTTTAAGGCTTTATCCTGAGCGTCATTGTCGGTGACATCTGCTTGAATCAGCAAGGTATTGTCGAGAGCCGCGACAATATCAGGATTTTTGAAAAGCTTATGCTCGAGTTCCTTGCAGACTACGCACCAGTCGGCATAGAAGTCGAGCATGACGGGTTTATTTTGTGATTTAGCTTGTGCCAATGCTTGCTGTAAGCCTTCCATGCCTTTGATGCGTTGGAATTGGAGCTGGGCGGCTGCTTGAACGGGTGCAGCAATGGCATTCCCGCCACCAAACACCCCTTTGAGTGGTTGTAGCAGGTTGCTGCTGCCTGCTGCTACCCCGAACAGCATCATCGCACCGTAGAACAGCATGATCATGCCGAGGCTTTTCCAGAAACGTCCCCAGCCACCTGCTTCATCATCAGTCCTTTCCAACGCACCCATGTAAATGCCCGAACTGACCAATAGGATGCCGGTCAGTGCCATGGTCACTTCCGGTGGCACTACACGGTCGAGCATCCAGATTGCTAACCCCAGCATCATAATGCCGAAGATGGCTTTGGTGGTATCCATCCACACGCCTGCACGCGGCAGCAAACGTGATGCAGAAGTGCCAATCATCAACAGGGGCAGCCCCATGCCTAGACCCAGTGTAAACAGCGACAGCCCGCCTAACAGGGCATCTCTGGTCTGGGCGATATACACCAATGCGCCAATCAGCGGGGCGGTTACGCACGGGCCAACGATCAGGGCAGACAGAATCCCCATGATGCCTGCACCAATGAAACTCCCACCCTGTTGGCGGTTGCTGATTTCGGTCAAGCGGCTTTGGATGCTGCTGGGCATTTGCATGTCGTAAAAACCGAACATGGATAGTGCCAGTAAGACGAACAATCCCGCAAACGAACCGATAATCCACGGGTTTTGGAACATGACCTGAAGGTTTGCGCCACTTAAGCCTGCAATTACCCCGACAACCGCATAGGTCAGCGCCATAGGCAGGACATAAGACAGGGATAGCAGGAATGCCTTGCGTGGGGATAAGTCTTCTGTCGACGAGCCTGCAATGATGCCCGATAGGATAGGGATCATCGGGAATACGCACGGTGTAAAGGCTAGACCTAAACCCGCAAAGAAAAAGAATAGCAGCAGGCTGAAATAACTGTCATCCCGCATCCGCATGGAAATGGCGTCTTCTGCCGATGTAGTGCTGCTGGAAGCACCCGCGTCTGCTGCTTCGGTTTGTTCCAGCGGTTTGGCATCGGGCAGCCCGGCAAGGCTCAGTTCATTGCTTTGTTTGACGGGTGGGTAACAGATGCCGGTGTTGTCAGCGCAGCCCTGATATTCAGTTTCCACCACCAGTTTTTGCAAGCCGGTCGATTGCGGGATAGGGATTTTGACATCAATATCCTCACCGTATACTTCAATCTTGCCGTAGTACTCGTCTTCAACCGATTTGCCGGGGGGAAAATTGGTGTGCCCAGCGTGACGCCTTGGGGTTCCTTGACGCTGAACTTGATTTTGGGGCGGTAGAGGTGATGTTCGGGTTGGATAGTCCAGTGGGCGTTCAGCATCCCTTTATCCACAGCGGTGATGCTGAAGACGAAGGCTTTTTCGACCGGCATAGCGCCACCCGTGCCGCCTTGCTGGGCTTGTTTGACTAGTGCGGACAGATCCGCCCCGGTGGTATCGGTTGGCGCTTGCGCTTTGGTGTCAGCCTTGGCCTCAGTGGTGGCTGCTGCATTGCTTGCCGCGAGTTGCAAGCTGGCAGTTTTGTGTTGCGGCGGGTAGCACAGGCCAGCATCAGCACAACCTTGAAATTTGACTTTTAGCGCCAGTTCCACGGCTTGTGCCGCAGTCTGGCCGCGTTCAACCGGGACTTCAACCGTAATAGTGTGGTGATAGACCTCGGTTGTGGCACCGAGATTAGGGTCATTCTTACTATCACCCTTGGGGAAAGTCGGGGATGCTAGTGTCAAGTCCTTGTTTTCAGACTCGAAACCGAAACGCTCACGGTAGAGGTAATAACCTTCCGCGATGTCCCAAGTGGCTTTTATTTTGTCGGGTGCGATAACCTCAGCTTTGAACTTGAAGGCTTCATCCGGCGGTAGCAAATCTTCCTGCTTGAGTGCATGGGCTTGTACGGAAACAACAAGCAAGAGCAGGAAGCAGAGCAACTTTCTCATTCTTGGGTACTCTCTTTAACCGGCAGGGGTGTTATTACAAGTAGGCTATCCGTCATCTTTACAAAGTGGTTTAACTAGATTCGGGTAATAGTAGAGTAAATGCGGGTGATCGGCAAAAGATTGTTGGGGTAGGGGGCAGAAGTAGTGATTTGTGCAACATTCGTGGTTTTGCTGCAACAGCAGCCTGAGCGGCTCAGGCTTCTGTTACGCAAGGCGATGGATCAGTCTGGAATTAAGCAGTCATTCAGATCACGACCGGAGTTTGTCCATTCTTGTACCCAAACCGGTTTTCTACCACGGCCACTCCATGTTTCTTGTGGATTGGCAGGGTTGCTGTATTTTGCTTTGACTGGGCGTTTCTTGGTTGCGCGTGCTTGTAATACTTCTTCAAGTGTAAAGCCAGCCTTTTCAACCATGTCATCAATCGCTTGGCGTAAACCCAGCAATTCACCATCACGGCGGTTGGCGATAGCACTATCAATACTGCCTTTGAGTTTTTCAAGTTCCGCGACGCTAAGATTGGAAATATCAACATTGGACATGAATAACACCTTTCCTTTTGCATTATGTTTAAAAAAATAATATGCCGATATGTTCCCGTTCTTTAATGTAATTGTCAAGAAGGGTTTTAACAAAATCAAACAAGATGATTGAAGTATTTAAAAACTACCATTAACCGACTGGCAAATTTAAGCCGTTGACCCGTGGGGAATACAGGTGTGCCGACTTTTTATCAGACGGGCGGAGTGGCGGTGGCGACGTGAATTAGCTATAATGAAGGTCAATATTTAATCATAACTATTATAGAAATACAAATGGTGCGGGGGATTTGATGCGAATTGTCGTGCCTTACTTATTATTGGCAATACTGGCTGCACAGGTGGTGGTCATGTATCTTTTAAGACGTTCTGGAAAGTTGGGTCAACAAGCCGTAATGGCGGAAGTTGAAGTGGATGCTATGGAGTCGGTATCCAAGTCTGAGCCAGAACAGGTCAACACCGAGTGGGTGCTGGATGCACTGGCGGGTGGGGTGATTGTTAGCAACCAGCAAGGGCAGATTACCTACATGAATACCAGTGCCGAGAAGCTGACCTTGTGGTCACGCGATAAGGTACTGGGTGAGCATGTCAGCAAAGTCTTGAAGCTGGAAGATTTGCAGGGGCAGCCCTTGGGCGAGCGGGTATTTGAAACTAACCGGGTGCATCCCAATTATCCCTTGCAGTTTGGGCAGGTGAAGCTGCATCCGCGTGTGGGTGATCACCGTTTCGTCGAATTAAACACAACTTGCATACTGGATAACTGCAAGGCCATTGTGTTTATTTTCCGTGATGTTACCGCTGATCGGAAAGTCATTAACCGCCTGTACCGCCAAGCATCCCGCGATGCATTAACCGATTTGATGAACCGCACCAGCTTTGAACAATACGTAGAGCAGCTTGCACATGATACTTCCGCACTGGCACGTAGCCATGTGCTGGCGAGTGTGGATCTGGATAATTTCAAGATTATCAATGATACCTGTGGGCATTTGGCAGGGGATGAGTTACTGAAACAGGTCGCGCAGATATTCCGCCGTTCAGTGCGTAATTCTGACAAAGTGGCACGTATTGGTGGGGATGAATTTGCGGTGTTTCTGGAAAGTTGTTGTCTGGAAAAAGGCCGCAACATCATGGAAACCATCCTGACCGAATTGCGCAACTTCCGTTTTAGTTGGGAAGGTAAGGTGTTTACCATTGGGGCGAGTATTGGCTTGCTGGAGTTTATGCCTGCTGCCAATATCCAGATTAAGCAACTGTTTTCGGATGCGGATAAAGCCTGCTACACCGCAAAAGCCTTGGGGCGTAATCAGGTATTCATTCATGCCGGTGAGAAGCAGGAGGAAATGTCCAACCAGCGGGTGCATGACTGGGGCAAGTTGTTGCGGGATGCTATCCGCGAAGACCGTTTCATCCTGTTTGCCCAGCCGATTGTGCCCTTGGGGACGAGCAGTGCCAAACGCTTCCGGCAGTATGAAATTTTGTTGCGCCTGCCATTCCGCCAAGCATTGTTGAATCCGGGGAGTTTTTTGCCGGTTGCTGACCGCCTTGACTTGATGACCAGTATTGACCGTTGGATTATCCGTAAATCGTTGGAGATGTTGGCAGGTTGCCGCAGTGACAGCGTTAATGGGGGATGTGTGGAAACACGCTTGATGATCAATCTGTCCGGTCAATCGGTGCAGGATGCAGCACTGTTCCCTTATGTGGAGCAGCAGATCAAGCAGTTTGGCATTGACCCCGGAACGATCTGCTTCGAGATTTCCGAATCGGTGGCAATCAGTAATTTTGTCCATGCGAAACGGGTAATGAACGCCCTACATAGTTTGGGCTGCCATCTGGTGCTGGATGATTTCGGCAGCGGTTTTTCCTCGCTCAGTTACTTGCGTGAATTGCCGTTGAGTTACCTGAAAATTGATGGCAATTTCGTCCACAATCTGGTCACCAGCCCGGTCGATGCGGCGATGGTGAAAGCGGTGCATGATGTGGGGCAGGTCATGAACCTGTTGACCATTGCCGAATTGGTGGAAGATGCCGAAACCTTGCTGCATTTACGCCGGATTGGGGTGGACTTTGCGCAAGGCTACTATTGTGGGCGTCCCATTCCGCTGGTGCAATTGCGCGAGCGTATCCACAATGAAGCAGATCACTGCGACCAAAGCGGCCTGATTTTACGTAAGCACCTTGAAAAATGAGTGTTCAGACCGATATAAGCACTACGATTGATTTGAATGGAACCCGTGGTGATGCGTCGCTTTCCTGTGTTTTCTGTGCTGTTTTTGGTGATTCCATTCATTGAGCTGTGGTTGCTCATCAAGGTCGGCAGTGCCATTGGCGCACTGGCGACGATTCTGCTGTTAATTCTCTCCGGTATCTTGGGGATGTATTTGTTGCGTCACCAAGGGCTGTGCCACATTGGCAAAATTCCAACGCGATATGCAGGCGGGGCAACGCCCTGCCAAGTCCTTGCTGGAAGGTACGATGATGTTGCTGGGCGGTTTGCTGTTCATTATCCCCGGTTTTTTCACCGATATAATCGGGTTAATCTTGCTGTTGCCGCCTACGCGCTACCTGTTCGTGAAAGTTCTTGCTGAAGCGTGGCGTGGTGTCAGTCGCTGGTTTCAGCACACCGCAAACGTCGCGTTCTTCCAGCTCTGACATCGAAGGCGAAGTCATTCGCCGCACCGATGATACAAAAAATTCACTCGACCGCCCTTGACTTTGCCCTAGCCGTCCCTATTATTAGCACTCACTAGCCTTGAGTGCTAACAACAACCCTAATGTCCTAATCCTATTGGTTTGAGGAGAATACTGACCATGAATATCCGTCCATTGCATGACCGCGTTGTAGTACGCCGTATGGAAGAAGAGCGCAAAACTGCCAGCGGCATCATCATCCCTGACAATGCTACTGAAAAGCCTGATCGCGGCGAAGTGCTCGCGGTAGGCCCTGGCAAAGCGGGTGACAACGGTGAGCGTATCGCGCTGCAAGTTAAAGTCGGTGACAAAGTTCTGTTCGGTAAATACGCCGGTACAACAGTAAAAATCGACGGTGATGAAGTTCTCATCATGCGTGAAGAAGACCTGCTGGCGATTATCGAAGGCTAATTAAGAGGATTATAAGATGAGTGCTAAAGAAGTACGTTTTGGTGATGACGCTCGCGTTCGCATGGTTCGCGGCATTAATGTTCTGGCAAACGCTGTAAAAGTTACTCTGGGTCCTAAAGGCCGTAACGTTGTGCTGGAAAAATCTTTCGGCGCACCGACTGTGACCAAAGACGGCGTTTCCGTTGCCAAAGAAATCGAACTGGAAGACAAGTTCGAGAACATGGGCGCACAGTTGGTTAAAGAAGTTTCTTCCAAGACTTCTGACGCGGCAGGTGACGGCACAACGACTGCAACCGTTCTGGCACAAGCTATCGTGCGTGAAGGCATGAAGTCTGTTACCGCTGGCATGAACCCAATGGATCTGAAACGCGGTATCGACAAAGCAGTTATCGCTGCGGTTGCTGAACTGCACAAGATGTCTAAGCCTTGCGCTGACACCAACGCCATTGCCCAAGTTGGTAGCATTTCTGCTAACTCTGACGACGCTATCGGCAACATCATTGCCACCGCAATGGACAAAGTTGGCAAAGAAGGCGTCATCACCGTTGAAGAAGGCTCAGGTCTGGACAACGAACTGGACGTGGTTGAAGGTATGCAGTTCGACCGTGGCTACCTGTCCCCTTACTTTGTGAACAACCAACAAAGCATGTCGGCTGAACTGGAAAGCCCTTATGTATTGTTGTACGACAAGAAAATTTCCAACATCCGTGAATTGCTGCCAGCCCTCGAAGGCGCTGCTAAAGCAGGCAAACCACTGATGATTATCGCGGAAGACATCGAAGGCGAAGCACTGGCGACACTGGTGGTGAACAACATCCGTGGTATCGTTAAAGTGGCTGCGGTTAAAGCACCGGGCTTCGGCGACCGTCGTAAAGCCATGTTGCAAGACATCGCTATCCTGACTGGCGGCACTGTGATTTCTGAAGAAGTCGGTTTGGCGTTGGATAAAGTCACGCTGGACGATCTGGGTCAAGCCAAGCGCATCAATATCACCAAAGACAACACCACCATCATTGATGGCGCGGGTTCTCCTGATGACATCAAAGCGCGTGTTGACCAAGTGCGTTCACAAATCGAAACCACTTCATCCGATTACGACCGTGAAAAACTGCAAGAGCGCGTTGCCAAATTGGCAGGCGGCGTTGCGGTCATCAAGGTCGGTGCTGCTACCGAAATCGAGATGAAAGAGAAGAAAGCTCGCGTTGAAGATGCCCTGCACGCTACCCGTGCTGCGGTTGAAGAAGGCGTGGTTCCTGGCGGTGGTGTTGCACTGGTACGTGCGCTGCAAGCGATTGCAGACCTGAAAGGTGACAACCACGAGCAAGACGTTGGTATCCAAATCGCCATGCGTGCGATGGAAGAGCCACTGCGCCAAATCTGTGCTAACGCTGGCGATGAGCCATCCGTTATCCTGAACGCAGTGAAAGCGGGCGAAGGTAACTACGGTTACAACGCACGTACTTCCGAGTACGGCGACATGATCGCAATGGGTATCCTTGACCCAACTAAAGTTACCCGTACTGCATTGCAGAACGCGGCATCTGTTTCTGGCTTGATCATCACGACCGAAGCAATGGTCGCTGAGACTGCCGAAGAAAGATGGCGGCGGTGCATATGCCTGATATGGGCGGCATGGGTGGTATGGGCGGCATGATGTAATCCTGCGGATTACTTCCCCCCATCCCCGACCCTTCCCCCGCAAGGGGTGAAGGGAGAAAGATAAGAAGAAAGCCCCGCTGGTCGGGGTTTTCTTTTGCCTGTTGAATCTCTTGTCTGCTAACTAGGCTTAACCGGACTGCGAAATGCGTAGCATTTTGTAGGTCTGGGTATGAGCGGAATGTGTGGATGCCCTAAGATCGGCACTAGGCTCGGCTAGCATTGGCTGCTCTTGCCGTATTGAGTTTTCGATTGCGACACGAATCAAACGATTTTCTTTACCGGCTTTCACAGTGATTTCATCGAGCAGCCTCCTTTGACGCGAGAGAAGAAGGAGAATCTTTAACAATGCGACCTGTCATCGACCTCGCTGATAAATCGACTCGACTGTAATATCGGCGATTACCACGGACGGTCTGTCCAAGTAAAAATTTCCGTGTCGAATTTGGTTCCTAGTCTATTGGCAACCTGCTCTGTGGTTTTGGTTGGCTTGCGATACTCGGCGTGTTAAGGCTTCAACTTGAGCCAACATTTCTCTCTTCGAACCCGTAATTTCAATGTTCGACAAGCGAATCATCCTTACCAAGGCTAAGCTCCGCCAGTGTGTGCGAAAGCACACGATAGCTGAGCCACATTCGGATTGAATGCAAACGAGATCTTCTGTGTCGTATTACCACCTGCGTGTAAGCGCCATGTACCAGCTCGAAGTGATTGAAGAGCAAGGCTGAATTTTCAGAAACGTCTGTTGATTGCGTAAACGCCGAGATAAGGATGGAGATGAGTTGGGTGCAACTTCGCGCTATACGTGCGATGTTTGTCAGGAGCAACAACATCATCTTCAATAGGCGGGCAAAATTTCTCGGAGTGGATGCTTGGCTTTGGCCACTGAGGGAAGGCATTCGTACACGTAATGTAGCGGGCACGAGTTGTAAGGAATTCAGCTTTTTGTCGATGGCGCTCTGATTGTTGTGTCGCCCCATTTTTGGCCAAACAAACGTCTGGTGAGCGACAGCCCACGAGATGCCAGCTCTTCTAAGTGCGTGGAATATGTTGGCACCTTGTTGTCGAAAAGATGGGACACCTGAAGTTGCCTCAGATGGGCCGGGTGCTTCGTTCATCAAGGAAACCAACGCATCTTCGTCACGTGCGGACATGACGTGAAAGCTGTCGTAGCAACAGGCTCTCACGGTGGTGTCATGATGGCGTCAAGCATTGTCACCGTTAAAAACGACTGCCGAAGGCATCAATGTCTGGGAGCAACTTGGATGCCAATGATCAAGAGATTGTAGCTATGCTTTCCGGTTTAACTCGACTAGATCAGTTGAGTCGGGGTTTCTTTTGCCTGTTGGAATCGCATAATTGGCTAATCAGGAATTGAGGTTGTGATTAGCCATGATTGAACGTCGTTGCCCCGATTTGTTTTCCTACCTGCAAGGCATCGTTGACCGCGATGGACGTATGGGATTGTTTATCCTGACAGGTTCGCAACAGTTCAGTTTGAAGGAGGGCATCAGCCAGTCGTTGGCGGGTCGGGTAGGCATGGTGCATTTGTTGCCTTTGGCGCAGGATGAATTGCTGGCAGCGGGGGATTTACCGCCGACGTTGGATGAATTTCTCTACAAAGGTGCGTATCCGCCGATCTATACCCGCCCGGTGGAGGCGTTCCAATGGTATGCCAACTATGTCAGCACCTATCTGGAACGAGATGTGCGGCAATTGATCAATGTGCAGGATTTGGCCTTGTTCCAGCGTTTTTTGCGGGTATGTGCCCATCACGTTGGGCAATTGGTCAACCTGACGCAGATTGCGAATGATTGCGGCATTTCCCAGAAAACGGTGGAGGAGTGGCTGTCGGTGCTGGAAGCGAGTTATCTGGTGGTGCGTTTACAGCCGTGGTATCGCAATTTCAACAAGCGTCTGGTGAAAACGCCGAAATTGTATTTTTACGATACGGGATTGGTGTGTTGGTTACTGGGTATCCGCGAGGTCGAACAGGTGAAGTTTCATGCGCATGCGCGGCGCGTTGTTTGAAAATCTGGTGATCAGCGAATGCCATAAACACCTGTTTAATCAAGGCGAACACCCCGAAATCTGGTTCTGGCGTGACCGTAGCGGGCATGAAGTCGATATGGTGCTGGAACGTGGCGGGCAATTTCGCGCCGTCGAAGTCAAATCGGGTCAAACCCTGAGCCAAGACCAGTTCAAAGGCTTGCAGTTCTGGCAGGAATTGACGGGCAACGCAGGCAAAGCCCTGTTGGTGTACGGCGGGGAACAAGCACAACAGCGGACAGTGGCGCAAGTTGTGCCGTGGCGGAATTTGGCGGGATTGTGTGATAACTAGCTCCATTCCGGCAGACAAAGCTGCCATGTAGGCAGCAAGCGCGTAAACCTTTCCATTCCCGCCAGTTCGCTGCGCAAGCTTTCCCAGCGAGCCAGATCAAACGAATCCCGATACAAGTACGCCACCCAGTCCGCCAGCAGCACGGCTGCATAGGTTTCTGCATCGTGCGTATCGCCGCTAGAAAGCCCGGCACTGTGCTGGTATCCGCTCACAACGGTTGCCGCGTCATAGCCCCAGCGATGCAGTGCAATCGCTGCTGTGCCTGCACGAAATGTCACCTCTTCGGGCAAACTCGATTCTGCAGCCGAGGCAATAGGATTGAGTGCTGCCGGAAATTCCGAGAAATGAAGGTTGGCAAACAAGGCTTCAATGTGCGCCGCCAGTTCGGGTGTATTCGCCATGTGCCAGAAATTGAAGACCACGGTTTGGCGTGGCTGGGTAACTTCGGTAACGCCATGATAGGACTCCGCGTGCAGCAGGAAGCCAAAGGCTTTGTTGTATTCAGGATTAACACTGAATACGGCTTCGCCCTCTGGCGATGCGAATAATTCCAGCACACCGCCATGTTCAGCTTGCCATTGCTTATTGAGTTGCACGACCAGTCGCGCAATTTCATAGCCCAATAGCGGCCGGTCGCTGTGTATACCAATGACTTGTCCGGGCAGCATGCGTTGCGCCGTGACCAGCACACGATTGACGAGTGGCAATCCCGTAATCTCGCGCATTCTGGCGAGTATTTCGGTATGAAACGTTGCAGGAATATCGTCGGTAACGTCGCGCAGCGAACAGCGGTAAAACGCACCATCCCGATGCTGCCACTCACTGTCTTGCAAAAATAGCTGCTCAAGCGCAGCGCACTGTTCTTCAGAGAATGCGGCATCCACAGCAAAAAAAGGGGAATGGGTGATGGTGGTGGTTGGGCTGTAAAAGCAATGGCTAAACTCCTATAGGGTGATATGCGGAACGTTGTCAGGAGACGACCCCGAAAAGCGTTCCAATTCCAGATGTCAGCGCCATAGCCAACGCCCCCCAGGAATGTGACATGTATTGACAGCACGCGGGCACGGCGCACGACCTGTCCGTGCCGCAATATCAGCCTAACAGCGCCAGCAAGAGGAGTGAGCTCCGGGAACGCCCGCAATCACGGCTGTAGACCAGGTTTGCAATAACGTCATCGGCAGCGGTAGTAAAGCACCGACTGCTAACGTGCGCGCGGAGGCTACTGCCGCTAGCATGGGCTTTGCAGCCAAGTCTCTGAGATTCACATGCTCATCAGCTGGCAACGACGCGGCAAGGGCGCTGTTGCATTGCGGCTAATCGGGTGGCGAACTTCAGCGGCAAGCGGATCATCCAAACCACGCTTCCGACGTAGATAGCGGTTAGTGCCTGCATGATCAGTCTCCGGGGTTTGTGCCAACTCTTGTCTTTCACGCTCTAGGTCAGCCCGCTCAGATCGGCTTGAGAACTGACGGAGACGTATTCACCCGCCGCCATGTGACATTGCGCCCGCCACAAGACCAGCAACGCCCGCCACTAAAATGCCTCGGGTATTAGAACCTGCTCGGCGACACCCAATACAAGCCTAGCGGTACGAGACGGATTCCATCGTTTGGACCAAGTACAGCGGCACGTCACCATCCTGTCCTGTGCGTCCTGATGTTTTTCCTGATGTTTCATGCGTTTGACCTCAACGGTACTGCCGCAAATACCACCACTCAAACCCACGCTTCACCCAGTGGAACACGCGGCAAGACGGCAACACCAGCGAACGTTTTTCAGTCCGTGCTACCAGCGTGCCTTTGTTGACCGAATCGACGATGCAAATCAGCTCAACCTTAAAGGTTGCATCGGTCGCGCCGCCGTTCAATTCGCCCAGCAGGTTTTTCGCCGCCGCTTCGGCCTGCAAATCCGCCATGTGCGCTTGCTTCGGCATCCAGTCGGGGCCGGGGAAACTGCCGGAATCGCCTGCGACGTAAACCTTGTCCCAGCCTTCGACCTTGCAATGCTTGTCGGCTTTGAGCAAACCGCCAGCGGAACGGGGTAGGGTGGTGTTATCGAACCACAAATTGCCGGTCATTCCCGGCATGAACAGGATCAGGTCAGCGTTGAATTCGCCGCCTTCGGTGGTGACTTTCTCGGCGCTGAAACTTTTCATCTTGTGACCAAGGTGCGTTTCAATTTCACGCTTGCCCATTTCGGACAGCAAGCCGGACATGGCTTTGGGGCCAAGGCGGTTGCCCGGTTGTGGTGCAGGGCTGAAGAATACCAGATGAAATTTATCACGGCGGTTTTGCTGGCGCAGCAAGGTATCAATGCCGAACAGGAACTCGAACATCGGCCCGCCACGCATCGCACTCGGCTCATTCGGGTTGCCTGCGAAACCGACAGCAATGGTGCCGCCCTGCATTTCTTTCAAGCGGTCACGGATTTTTTCCGCCGCACTAATGCCTTCGCAAGGGGTAATGGAATGTTCGATACCCGGCAGTTTCTTGATGAAACGCCCGCCGGAGGCAATGATCAGACCATCGTTGGCAACGTCGCCGTTATCGGTTTCGACAATCCGCCCGCCATCGCGCAGGCCGGTGACATTGCCTTGCTGGAACTTGACGTTCATGCGGCTGAAGAAGTTAGCTAGCGGCACAATCAAGTCTTCGCGGGTGCGCAAGCCGTTGGGAATCCAGATAATACCCGGCAAGTAGTGCAGTTCAGCACGCGGCGCAATCACGGTAATTTCCACGTCTTTGTTTTGCTTGCGCAATTCGCGCACAGAACTCAGGGCAGCAAAGCCAGCCCCAATAATCGTAATCTTTTTCATATTTACGCTCGTTTCCAGTTGTGCCGCCCGCGCCGTCTTCCAGACAGCACGCCTTGCGCCTTCAATTCGTCACGGATGCGGTCTGATTCTGCCCACTGTTTGGCTTTACGCGCATCCAGGCGTTGCTGGATCAGGGTTTCGATCGCGGCATCATTTAAACCGTCTGCACTGGCGGCACCTTTGAACCAGCTTTCCGGGTCATCTTGCAATCAGGCCGAGCGTATTGCCCAGCCGTCGCAACAACGCACCGAGTGGCGCAGCGGTGGCATCGCTTTGGGTTTTGCGGATGCGGTTGATGTCGCCTGCCAGCTCGAACAGCACGGCAATGGCTTCCGGGGTATTGAAGTCATCATCCATCGCGGTGGCAAAGCGGTTTTCGTAATAGGTGTAGGCCGCAGGCCCCGATTCTGGCAAGCCCCGGATCGCGGTATACAAGCGCGACAGCGAGGCACGCGCCGCATCCAGTTGATCCGTGCCGTAATTCAACTGGCTGCGGTAATGGCTGTTGAGGATGAAATAAGCGCACTTCAGCCGCTTTGTACTCCCGCAATACTTCGCGGATGGTGAAGAAATTGTTCAAGGATTTGGACATTTTCTCATCGTTGACGCGGATGAAGCCGTTGTGCATCCAGTAATTGACGTGCTTGTGCCCGGTGCAACCTTCGCTTTGGGCAATTTCGTTCTCGTGGTGCGGGAACTGCAAATCACTGCCACCGCCGTGGATGTCGAAATGGTCACCCAGCAACTTTTGCGACATCGCAGAACATTCGATGTGCCAGCCGGGGCGGCCTTGTCCCCACGGGGCATCCCATGCCGGTTCGCCCGGTTTGACCGACTTTCCACAGCACGAAATCGAGCGGGTCGTCTTTTACTTCGTCTACCGCAACCCGTTCGCCAGCCCGTAATTCGTCCAGCTTGCGCCCGGAAAGTTTGCCGTAGCCGTCGAATTTGGATACGTCGTAGTAAACGTCGCCGTTTTTGCCCTGGTAGGCAATCCCCTTGTCCAGCAAGGTTTGGATCATTGCCAGCATTTCCGGGATATTGCCGGTGGCGCGGGGTTCGGCAGTGGGGCGCAGCACGTTGAGGGAGTCTTCATCCTCATGCATGGCGTCGATGAAACGCTGGGTCAAGGCATCAATCGGCTCACCATTTTCCGCTGCCCGCTTGATGATCTTGTCGTCAATGTCGGTGATATTGCGGACATATTCCACTAAATAACCACTGGCCTTGAGGTAACGGTACACCGTGTCGAACACCACCATGACCCGCGCATGACCCAGATGACAGTAGTCGTAAACCGTCATCCCACACACGTACATGCGTACTTGGCGGGGTTCAAGCGGTGTGAATACTTCTTTTTGGCGGGTCAAGCTATTGTAAATGTGTAACATGATGGCTCTTCGGCAGGTTAATCAATGAGTTTGCTCAGGATGGTAGCACCATTGCTCAGGGTTTTGTGTACCGGGCAGCGGTCGGCAATGTCCAGCAGGCGTTCGCGCTGGTCAGCCGTCAGTTCGCCCAGAATTTGGATGTCGCGCTCGAACACGCTTTGTTTGTTGGAATCACGGCTGTGGCGCAGGGTGACGATGACATTTTCCACCGGCCATTTCTTGCGCTCGGCATACATGCGGATGGTCATGGCAGTGCAGGAACCCAGCGCCGCTTTCAGGTATTGGTAAGGCGCAGCACCGAGGTCATCACCACCCAGCGGAACCGGCTCGTCGGCAACCATTTGGTGTTTGCCTGCGTTAATGTCGCAAGTATACGTGCCTGTCGTGTCACGTAAATTGACAATGACGGTATGGGGGTCTTTCGGTTGTGCGTCCATGTGTTTCCTTGTTCTGAGGTTATGGGGGAATGTTAGCGGAAAGGTGGATGGGCTGCCAGCCTATCGCGTTATACTGGTGGCATCAAAAACAGCGGTGGGGGAAGTGAAACATGAATAAGCCAATGATACCGGCACTCGGTTTGCTGCTTTGTTTGGGTGGGGCAGCAGCATCTGCCAATGATTCTGTTGCCGCTATCGGGGCGGGGGGAATTGTTTTCAACAAAACGGATGCCATTGCGATGGAACAGGAAGACTTGTTCATCAGCGAGGATAAAATCCGCGTCGCCTATGTGTTCCGCAATACCAGCAAAAAGGACATCAACACACGGGTGGCTTTTCCCGTGCCGGAATTCCCGGAAGAACCGGATATGGATATTGGGCTGGATGTGCATTCCAGCAACCCGATGGGATTTTCTGTGCAGGTAGACGGCAAGAAAAAAGCTTTCGACACCGAGATCAAGAAGCAACACGGCAATGTGAAAATGACCCACCACTGGATGCAGACGTTTCCGGCAGGCAAAACCTTAAAGGTGGTGCATGAATACAAACCAGCAGCCGGTGGCGAGGCGATGCTGTGGTTTCAGGATGAGGAGCGCAAAGTCAAGATCAGCAAATACTGTCTGGAGCCTGATTTCGTGAAGTGGTTGGACAAGACCAATCAGCCGGACAAGGGCATGATGCTTTCGCCCCAGCTATGTTGATTACATCCTGACCACTGGGGCGAACTGGAAAGGGCCGATTGGCAAGTTCCGCCTGACGGTGCAGAAGGAAAAGGCAGAAGACAAACTCAGCTTTTGCGGTACGGGTTTGAAGAAAGTGGATGCGCGGACGTTTGTGCTGGAAAAGGCTGGTTTCACGCCGGAACAGGATTTGGCGGTGATGTTTGTGCATCAGTATAAGCTGAAGAATTGATGCCCCTGATCTGAAACTTGCTGCGGAACTACACCGTTTAACCATATCGACATAAAACCCCATTGGCAGTCTCCACCGAATTGCTTTATGATGAATGCTGCAATGCACAAATCCGCCAGAAAGGTTTTTTAGTTCCCGTTAACAATAACAACAGTGTGCATCCCATTTTCGCAGCAAGGGGTAACTCGTGTTTCACAGTATCTACATAGCCGGGGCAGAACCCCGTAGCGGCAAGTCAATTATCGTATTGGGCATGATGGAAATGCTCCGTGCCATGACGCCCAAAGTTGGGTTTCTTCCGCCCGGTCATTACCGAAAACAACGGGCGTGACCCGCTGATCCACCTGATTTCCAAACGCTATGGGCTAGATATGGCGGGCAGCGAACTCTACGGCTGCACCCAAGAAATCGCCCGTAAGATGGTGGCGGAAGGCAACCACGACGAACTCCTTAAGCTGATCCTCGCCAAATACCGCGCCGTACAAGAAAAAATGGACATCGTGGTGTGTGCCGGAACCGATTTCACTGGGGCAAGTACCGCGCTGGAATTGGATTTCAACGCCAGCCTCGCCAATCACTTCGGCTGCCTGTTCATGCCCGTCATCAAGGGTTATGGGCGCACCGCCGGTGAAATTGCCGATGCAGTGCGGATGCTGGAAGAACATCTGGAAGCAGGGCAGCATTGCGAATTGCTGGCAGCCTTCGCCAACCGCGTGCCGCCTAATGAAGTGGATGAGCTGTCGGCGCTGCTACAAAGTTCACGTTTCCCGTTTTATGTCTTGCCGGAAAAGAGTTCGCTGGAACGCCCGACTGTGGGTGAAATTGCCCGCGCCTTGCATTTTGATTGCCTCTACGGCACGCCCCAGTCGCTGAACCACGAAGTATCGCGCTACAAAGTGGCAGCGATGCAGGTGCAGGATTTCCTCGACCATCTGGAAAACTGCACCCTGATCATTACCCCCGGCGACCGTTCCGACATTATCCTTGGCAGTCTGGCGGCGGATGCGTCCAGCACTTACCCGCTGATTGCGGGGCTGGTGCTGACGGGTGGGCAAAAACCCGCGCCGCAGGTGTGTAAGCTGTTGGAAGGTATGAACCCGTTGCGTTTGCCGATCCTGTCCTCACCGCTGGATACCTTCGAGACGGCGCTGAAAGTGAATGAGGTGGAAGGCAGCATCCTGCCCTCCGACGAGCGCAAGATTGCGGTGGCGTTGGGGCTGATGGAATCCTGTGTGGACATGCACCAGTTGCGCCAGTTGATCATCCAGAACATTGGGCAACGCATGACGCCGCTGATGTTTGAATACGAACTGATCCAACGTGCCAAATCGCAGCGTAAGCACATTGTGTTGCCGGAAAGCAGTGATGAGCGCGTGTTGCGGGCGGCTGAAATCCTCTCCTTGCGCGATGTGGTGAAAGTGACTTTGCTGGGTGTTGAAGCCGATGTGCGTGCCAAAGCCTCGCATCTGGGGCTGAAACTGCGCTATGTGGACATTATCGACCCGCGTAAATCGCCGTTGCGCCAAGAATTCGCCGATGCCTATTACGAGTTGCGCCAGCACAAGTGCATTTCCTTCGCTTTTGCGTGGGATACGATGGTGGATGTCAGCTACTTCGGCACGATGATGGTACATCTGGGCTATGCCGACGGCATGGTATCGGGTGCGGCGCATACTACCCAGCACACCATCCGCCCTGCGTTTGAAATCATCAAGACCAAACCGGGTTGTTCACTGGTTTCCAGCGTGTTCTTCATGTGTTTGGAAGACCGGGTGTTGGTGTATGGCGATTGCGCGGTCAACCCCAACCCGAATGCCGAGCAATTGGCGGATATTGCGGTAACCTCTTCCGATACGGCGCGGATGTTTGGGATTGAGCCACGCACCGCACTGCTGTCGTATTCCAGCGGCGAATCCGGCAAGGGCGATGATGTGGAAACCGTGCGCAGCGCCGTACAGCTTGCCCATGCCCGCCGCCCCGACCTGAAACTCGACGGCCCGATGCAATACGACGCAGCAGTGGATGTTGAAGTGGGCAGTTCCAAAATGCCGAATAGTGAAGTGGCGGGCAAGGCGACAGTGTTCATCTTCCCCGACCTCAATACCGGCAATAACACTTACAAAGCGGTGCAACGTTCTGCCAATGCGGTGGCTATCGGCCCGGTATTGCAAGGTTTGAACAAGCCGGTCAATGACCTCAGCCGGGGCTGCACGGTGACGGATATTGTGAATACGGTGGTGATTACTGCGATTCAGGCGCAACAGGGGACAGCAGCGTGAAGATACTGGTACTGAATGCGGGCAGTTCGTCCATCAAATACCAAGTGTTCGGGATGGAAGAGCAGCAGGTGTTGGCGGGCGGGCTGGTGGATCGGATTGGTGAAGCGGGCGGTGAAATGGCTTCCCATCAGGAGGCGCTGGAGCGGATTGTGCAGCATTTGCAGGCGGCAGGTATTGCCGGGATTGATGCCATTGGTCATCGGGTGGTGCATGGCGGCGAATATTTCAAGCAACCGGCGCTGATTGATGCGGCGGTGGTGGATGCTATCCGGGCAATGATCCCGCTTGCGCCGCTGCACAATCCGGCGAACTTGGCCGGTATTGAAGTGGCGCAACGGCTGTTTCCGGGCGTGCCGCAAGTGGCAGTGTTTGATACCGCGTTCCACCAGACCATGCCGCCCGTCGCGTTCCGTTATGCTTTGCCGGTCGAGCTGTATCGGGTGCATAAGGTGCGGCGTTACGGTTTTCACGGCACTTCGCATCAATACGTGGCGCAGCAGGCGGCGGCCTACCTGCACCGCGATCTATCCGACCTCAACCTGATTACCCTGCATTTAGGCAACGGGTGTAGCGCAGCAGCGATTGCCGGGGGCAAAAGCGTGGATACCTCGATGGGCATGACGCCGATGGAAGGGCTAATAATGGGAACCCGTTGCGGCGACATTGACCCGGCACTGCATTTCTACCTGCAACGCGAAACCGGTTTGTCGCCGGATGATGTGGAAAGCCTGTTCAATAAGAAAAGCGGCCTGAAAGGGCTGTGTGGTGTCGGTGATATGCGCGAAGTGCAGGCGCTGGCTGATGCCGGGGATACCGATGCGCAACTGGCGGAAGCGATGTTTGCCTACCGGGTGAAAAAGTATATCGGGGCGTATGTCGCGGTGCTGGGGCGGGTGGATGCGGTGATTTTTACCGGCGGCATTGGCGAACATTCGGCACGTATCCGGGCGCAAGTGTGTGCCAATTTGCAGGTATTCGGCATATACCCTGACCCTGCGAAAAATGCACCGCATGGTGCTGGCATTCTGGAATTCCAACAGGAAACTGCTACCCTCAAGCTTTTGGTGATCCCCACCAATGAGGAGCTTGAAATTGCCCGCAGCACCGCCCAACAGTTGTTACTACGCCGGTCTTGATTTAGGCACGTCCGGTTGCCGCCTGATTGTCATTGATGGTCATCAAGCAGTGCAGGCTGAGGCGCGGGTGGTTTACTCCGTCAACGTGGAGCAAACTCCTGAATTGTGGTGGGCTGCGGTACAGCAGGTGATGGCGGAACTGCCTGAACGCTATTCGTACCAATCTGCAAGGCATGGCAGTCGACGGTACTTCCGGCACGATTTTGCTTGCCGACATCAATGGCAACCCGACCACTCCCGCCCTGATGTACAACGATGCCCGTGCATTGGAACAATCCCGGCGGATTGCAGCGATTGCCCCAAGGGATAGCGGTGCGCATGGTGCAACCAGCAGCCTCGCCAAATTGCTGTGGTTGCTGGAACACTACCCCGACCAACCCCACGCTCATGCTTTACATCAAGCCGACTGGATTGCGGGCAAACTGGTGGGGCACTTCGGTTTCAGCGACGAAAACAATTGCCTGAAGCTGGGCTATGACCCGGTGAAACGGGAATGGCCTGCGTGGATGAAGGCGTTAGTGCCGGAATACCTGTTGCCCACGGTCTATGTGCCGGGGGAGAAAATCCCCCCTAGCCCCCCTTTTGCAAAGGGGGGAACAGGAATGCCGACCGACACTCTTACTCCCCCCTTTGCAAAAGGGGGGGCGGGGGGGATTTCTCTTCGAGCCGGAACCACCGACAGCATCGCCGCCTTCATTGCCACAGGTGCAAGCGAATTAGGCGATGCCGTCACCTCGCTAGGCAGCACCATTGCGCTCAAAATCATCAGTGACAAGCCCATCTTTGCCCCAGAATTCGGCATTTATAGCCATCGGCTGGGCGATAAGTGGCTGGCAGGTGGTGCATCCAACAGCGGCGGGGCAGTGTTGTTGCAGCATTTTTCCCGCGAAGAATTGGATCGCCTGACCCCGCAACTCCGGCCCGACATTCCCACTGGGCTGGATTACTACCCGCTGACTAAACCGGGCGAACGTTTTCCCCATGCTGACCCGCAGTTGCCACCGCGCTTGACGCCACGCCCGACTGATGAGGTGCAATTCCTGCAAGCTATGCTGGAAGGCATGAGCCGGATCGAGCTGGAAGGTTGGCAACGCCTGCATGAACTCGGTGCGCCTTACCCCAAAACCTTGCGCACGGTCGGTGGTGGCAGCCGCAATCCAGCATGGATGCAGATGCGGGCAAGGCTCATCGGTGCGCCTATGCTGGCATCTAAGCACGATGAGGCGGCGTTTGGGGCGGCATTGTTGGAGCTAGTTCAACTGCACCCGCGTCCCCCACGGCACGGGTGACTTGCCCTTCACCAGCCAAATGACCGGGAAATTCGGCGGTGCTTTGGGGAAATAGCCCTGCGCATCGGTGAAATACACCAAAATATCCGGCTGCTGGTCTTGCGTATACACCCACTCAAACACCGGGCGGAAGTCGGTCGAGCCGCCACCGGGCATGGCTTGCGGCAAGGTCGCTTCTTCCCATGGCTCAAAGCGGCGCGGGAAACCTTCCACCACTGCGGAATCACAGGCCAGCAAGGTGACAGCAGCGCGTACTTGCCCCTTGATGGCGTTGATTTCTGACAGGCAATCCTGCAATTCCTTGTCGGTGACCGAGCCGCTGACATCTAGCGCCACCACCGCATTGATCTGGTGGCTTTTGAGGCTGGGGAAAATCGCCGGGTCACCACGCCGGGAGGAAGGGCGGGTATAGCTGTAATCATCGCGTGCCACGCCCGTCATGTAGTGTGCCAGCAAGGTGCGCCACGGCAGGCGCGGTTGCAGCAGCTCTTCCACCAGACGCTTCATGATGCCGCTGAGTTTGCCCGCTTGCTGGGCTTGTTGGGCGGCTCCGGCGAGGCGTTGCTGCCATTGGGTGCTGAGGTCTTCGGCTTCCTGTTGGCTTAAGGGTGGGGGCGGGGGTTCGCCACCAATGCCTTGCTCCCCGGCGTTGCTGCGCCTTCGACGTTCGCTCCCTTCGACTTCGCTCAGGGAGCGGCGGGAGTTTCCCGATCCATCGGGCTTGCTGTTCGGAATCCTGCGGTCGGTCGCTGAGCGAAGTCGAAGCGTCGCGGTTGTCCAGCGGATTTTCGCTGGTATCGCGCCCACCTTCCGCCGGATTATTTTCCTTGTCGTACAGGTGCTGATCCAGCGTTTCGGACATGTCGTTGTCGTCGATCAGCGGGTAAATTTCCTCGGCGGTCATGCCGACGTATTCCTTCATCATGATCATGCCGGGGGGCGGTTTCAGGCCGTCGGCGATCAGGATGGGGTTGATGGCGTAATCGCAGGCCAGATCCCAGCGGTGCTTGACGCGGTGGGCACGGCGGGCAAAGTGCGACAGGGCGCAATGCAAGGCTTCATGGGCAAGCACGAATTGTGCTTCATCGGTACGCAATTCCTGCACGTATTCGGGGTTGTAGTAAAACTTGCGGGCATCCGTACCCGTGGTTGGACACCATGCCGGATTCGCTATCTGTAACGGCAAGCGCAGCACCAATGCGCCAAGGAACGGCTTGTCGAGGATCAGTTTGGTGCGGGCGGCGACCAGCTTGTCTTCAATGGCTTTGATGTCGATGTCAGGCATGTTGGGCAGCTTGCAAGTAAAACGCTAATGGTAGGATGCGCGGTGAGCGTGTGCAAATTGGCGTAGAAATGCCTATGATTGGGCAGGCAAACCAGTCAACTGGGGAACCCAGACTGGCTGCCCAGCCGGTGTTTCCGCAACAAATAGGGTAAATTCCTTGCATCAATCCCCAACATGGCGGCGGTATGTTTTTTGATGCCATGGGCACGCGACAGGGTGTCCAAGAGTATCTGCCGTTCAAGCAGGGTCAACTGTTCCCTTAAACTCATCTCGGCCAGAAATCTGGAGTCACCTTTGGCTGGACGGGATTCAGCGAGGTTCATGGGCAGGCTGGCAGGCAAAATGACTGGCCCTTTTTCCACAATGACGGCATGTTCCATCGCGTTCGCCAGTTCGCGCACATTGCCGGGCCAGTCATGTTCGAGCAGCAAGGCGTAAGTCTGTGGGGCGATACCCTGAATATCCGCCCCCAAGGCGCGGCTGTGACGGCGCAGGAAGTGTTGGGCCAGCAACAGGATGTCCTCTTTGCGCTCACGCAGGGGCGGCAAGTCAATCGCAAACACATTGAGGCGGTAATACAAATCTTCGCGGAACTTGCCCTCATTGGCAGCCTTCGCCAGATCAATATTGCTCGACGCCAGTACCCGCACATTGACTGGCAGCGTCACTGAACTGCCGACTGGCTCAAATTCGTGTTCCTGCAATACCCGCAGCAGCTTGGCTTGACCTGCCAGCGACATGCTGCCGATTTCATCCAGCAGGATGGTGCCACCGTCGGCCTGCTTGAAACGCCCACAGCGGTCACAAACCGCTCCGGTGAAAGCGCCTTTCACATGCCCAAAGAGTTCGCTTTCCAGCAGCGTTTCGGTAAGTGCGGCGCAGTTTACCTTGACGAAGTTGCCCCGGTTGCGGTGGCTGTGTACATGGATGGCGTTGGCAATGATCTCCTTGCCGGTGCCGCTTTCGCCTTGCACCAGCACGGTGGCATCGCTTTTGGCTACCGCGCCAATCAGGCGGCAAACGTCACGGATTTTCTCGCTTTGCCCGATAATGGTGGGGAAGTCTTGCTGCCCTGACCATGAAGCGTCGCAACCTTCCGCAGCAAAACGCCCACAAGGCAGTACCCTGTCACTGTGGCGGGCAGTCAGGAAAAGATACCTCATCAAATTCCATTCAACCCAGACGGCGCTCACATTCACCGCAACGGTCGTGCCGTCTTTCCTGAGCAACAGCAAGCCATCACGGGCTGGCCTTTGCGCCTTGTCAGCAAGCGCCAGAACGGTGGAGGCCCATTCCTGTGGCTGAAACAGGCGCTCAACCGCAAGTCCCCTGAACTCCTCTGGCTGAAAACCCGTCGTGGTTGCTGCCTGCGCATTGGCTTCGACGACCGTTTTGCTGGTGGTATCAACGATAAAGACCGCATCGCCAACGCTGTTGAAAAAAGCCCGATAAAGATCGGCTGTGTGAATCATGGTTCTACTCCCCATGCTTGGCGGCTTTTTTCTTATTTTTGTCCGTTATTTCCGCCTCAGGCTGCATCAATGTCAGCAGGTTTGAGTATACGTATTCCTTGATGATGATTTCGTGTAAAGCACCCTTGATAAAAGGCTGATCCCTTGCGCCTACCAGGAAGAATACTTTGGCGTGGGGCTGTCGCCGTTGCGCTATGATTGCCCACCGCTGCCCTACTGTAAGGGAGCGGGAAACCCCGATCAAAACATACCCGTATTGCTCGTGACGCAATTTTACCAAAGCCGCCCGTATTGTGGCAGCCACCGCTACCTCGGGGTAACCCGCCGCCAGCAGGAAGTTCTTCAGCGCCTCACGGAAGGCGGTATCGCGGTCATAGACAAAAATGGCGGGTAAGGGGTTCATCGCAGCTTCTGGCACAAAGTACCACTTCTTATCAAGTCATAGCGTTGTTTGACATTGATCTTGAGTAACCGGTCGACATCTGTTGCCAACGTTTGTAGCGCTTGTCCGCCCTGAAAATAAGCATTGGCAACCCGCTCATGACCGCAAAGGCGCACCAACTCTTTTGCACACCTCAGTTCTTTTTCGTAAGTCTGCGAGGGATCAAGCCCTTGCTCCGCCAACACCTGATTCGTGAAGTAATGCGTTACCCCCTCATCCAGAAAGCCACCCAATTGCGCTCGAAATCCGCGCGAGGCAAATTTATGAATCGCCTCATGCAGTGCGTGGCCTACATTGGCGATCGGGCGCAGGTGAATCGAGTCAGTTCCGGGGTGGTAGAATCCATAGATATTCTTCAATTCTTTTTCTTCCTGCGACCCCATGGGAATGACTTTGTGATGTAACTTCTGATACCTTGACTCGAAACCTGCATCAAAATCGTGATGGATGAAATGTTTGGGGATGCTGATTCTGCTTAACTTATGGACAATATAAGGCCGCAGTATTCGGCTGCGTTCCATCACGCTCTGAAGCAAGGAGGCGGTTGACTTGTTTACCCGTGTCGTTGTTTTCAAGCCTGCCCGCTTTAAGACATCCATCGGTAACACCCCTAAGGGCAAAGGAGCCAGGCGCTTCGCGTGTTCTGCTTTGGCCTGTTCAAAACGTCGTTTCTGCTCCTCGAAATCCCGCAGCTCTTCCGCTGACTGGCTTAAACCTTCATGAACCCGAATGTACATGGTCATACTCCTTGCGTTTCAGTGCAGTAATGCACGCCAGGTTTCTGCATCTGTGACCCCGGTTGCCTTGAGCCCCGTCTCTTTCTGGAAGGCCCGAACGGCTGTTTCCGTGGGCTGGTCGAAAATATTGTTCACTGTAAGGATTGGCGGCCTGTCGACCAAACGCATGGTGACAACCGGGGGCTGAATCCAGTTATTGGGCAAGTTCTGGAGTTTGCCTACTTCCGGGCCACGTGAACCACGGCGAAGGATTGAGGGACAGGCCCTTTCTGTGTGGGGATACAAATTCAGCCCATTCATTTCCGGGACAAACCGCTGGTAGCAATGGGCATTGCCATAGGTTCCGGCATGGCTGCTGCCAATAATTGAAGAATAATAAATATGCAGCGCTTCATGCAGCAGGGTCATGCCCATGTAGTCCTCGGCAGAGGCGTTTTTCAAGTTTTCCCAGAACCCCTTACCCAGACCGATAATGTATTTGCCTACCGGATAGTTACAGGCTTCATAGCTGGTGGGGGAACGGTCGCCGCCGGGACACCCCCAGCAGTGGTATTGAACCTGGTCACTGGCGAGAATGCCGCTGGCGCGTTTAAGGCGCAGGGCCACCAGTCCGCCACGATCTTTCCAGGCGGCATCCGCTGTCCTCCACGTGGGGACATATTCTGGCAATGTGCCAAAGATTTCCCGAAACAGCGTCCTGGTTTGAGCGGATCGTGGCGATTTCTCCAGAGCCTTGACGGCTTTTGAGGTTAAAGCAATGGCTTTACCCACAGCGCTAGCAACTGCTGTACGCATCTCTTCCATGGAAAGGGGTCTGCCAACCACCTGGACTACTTTTTTTCGGTCGTCGTTACTACAGGTGAAATGCCTGACCGGATTACCGGTTTGCCCCAAACCTTCGGGCGTCCCTATATACATGCCGCACTCCCTGGTTCCGATCCATTACTTTGCACCCGCCTTGAGCTGAGCGCTGGAAAAAAGCATATAAGCCTGAAGCACAACATCCACCACCCGCCAGGTTCCACTCGGCCCCCGATAAACCATCGCCCCCAGAATATGCATGGGAGCATTGGCAGGATAATTGAGATCAGAAATTTCCTGATGCCACTTCTTTAGCTTTGTTTCCAGTTTCTTAATCAATGTATGGGCTCGCGGCAGTGTCATCCACCTTGCAAAAGCACGTTCCACTTCACGGCTAAAATCCTCAAAAGAGCTTCGATATTTAACCTTGAACTCTATATCACAGCGCCGTTGGCGCGTGCCTTCAGCTTGGCACTCGGACCACGCTTTGCGAACGTGGCCGCTTTTTTCTATGTCTTTGCCTAACCCTCCGCCTTCCGATATGTACATAATCGTTCCTCCTTAAGGAATCGCCGGTCTTCAGCATGACTTTATTTCTACTACCAAAGACGCACTGGTCGTTTCAACCGCTGCACCAAAGGAATCCCGAAGTGCCAGTCCGACAAATGCAGCGCCTGTGAAACCAGAATTGTTGCGTTCCGCGATGTCGCTTTTCCGGTGCTCGGAAACGAGCGGCCTGTCCAGTCCCGGACAAAGATATCCTTGCCCTTCAAGACGCTGTACAGCCAACGTGCGACACCGACCAATACGGCCCCTTTTGTCCCAGCCTTGACCTTCACGAACTTGTCACCCTTCTTCAGGAACCAGACAAAGTTACCGTTTAGTTCGATTCCCCCGTGTCCAGCCGCCATCGCGATCCGCATGAGCGCGAATTGCACCTGTAAAGGCAAAGTATCGAAGTCTCCGCCGTTCGCCTTCGCCGCAGCCTGTAGCTTAAGCCGCGCATACGCCAGATACACTGCCGTCGCCCGCGCTGCGTCTTTGCCGGTATCAAAAAAGATGCTTTTCACCTTGCGGCCCGTCTCGTTGATGCTCTCGAAGATCTTTGTCTTGTCGAAATGCACGTTGGCAAACGCCGGAACGTGCGTTTTAAGTTGCCCCCGCTGCGCGAAGAAGTCATCCGTTCCTGTAAAGAAAGAGAACACCGGACCCGTCTTCAAGTACGGCGTGGCGCTCCCCACCTCCGCCAGCAACACGGCAGACAAGAAGCCCGGATTCAGATCCACTTCTGCGGCCACGGATTGCACGATGTTGCGGAAGGTTTTCCCATTGGTTCCCCAAAACTGCGGGTCCCGCTCCGCGACGAACTTGCCGTGCACGGCCAAGTCATTGTCCACCGACATCCGTTCGATCGCCGAACGCACGTCCTTCGTCAGGATCGTGCGCCACTGGGCACTCAAGGTCTTGAAGTTCTTCGCCTTCGGATCCAGCGGCGCTCGTGGCAGTTGGGGGTTCTGCGCGAAAAAGATCAGGTTTGTCAGTTCGACTTCGTCACGCTGGCCTGCTTCGATCGCCAGTTCCAGCGCCTTCCCCCAATTTTTGGCTTTTAGCGCCTGATCAATCTCACCCACCGGATCCCACGGGCCAGTTTCGAATATCTGTCCGATACCATTTAGAGAAGAATCATGAAGGCATGATGTTGGGGGTCGCCCTAACCCGTCTCTCGTCCTCATGTACATGGCAAACCTCCCTCTACTTCATCACCTACAACCGATTCGGCGCACCGCCATAGGCGGTGTTGTACCAGGTGCGCCCCAGAATACGCCCGCCCACCGTCGTCAACGCATCCGCCGGATTGCCACCCACATTGCGGATGGCAAATTCCAGCAGGCAGCCTTCTTCCAGTCGCAGATACACCGGGAAGCCGGATAATCCCCAGGGATTGATAATGTGGCTGAAAGTCAGGTAAGGGTCGCGCGGCTGACCGTTGCAGCGGATTTGCCATTGGTAGCCGGGGGTTTGCACCTTGTCGGATTACTCGCATACGTATTGGTGAACTGGGCGAAATACATCAGCAGACCACAATAATTGCGGTGCAGTTCATACCGCGCCAACACGACCTCCTGACCTAGAGCCGGAGCTGCCGTAATGCTTGATTCATCAAAAAAACCGGCATCCTGAGGAAGGCCGCAGACATGGCAGACGTTCATGGCAGTGCCGTCCCGTAGCCCAGCATCTTGTAGCCATGCAGCACGATAAAGAGTTCAGCACCCGTGTAAAGTCGGCCCTGCCGAAATTTCTTCGACCTCAATGCGGATGGTCGAACGCGGCAGGAACAGCATCGGCTTGGCGAAGGGGCGGAAAGGCCGTTCGCCCGTTGATTCCCCCAGCCCGGCGATATTGTGGATGGGCTGATTCTGCAACTCACGCCCGGTGCCACTGTCGACGATGCTGTATTTGAATTCGATGCCACACAAGCGTACTGCCAGACATTGCATCAACCGCAACGGATCCATGACCGGCGTGATGAGATTGGTGAATAACCATTCCACAGCCGGGTTGGGCGCAGCAGGCAACGCTTCAATCACGGGCGGCGGAGGCGGCTGAACGTTGGCAGGAATGAAACTGTAGCCAATCGCCACCGCCACAAAGCCGCCTTCGACACTGATGTTGATGACATCCTGCACGCGGTTGCCGGGCTTGCCCTGAAGTTTGAATTTGGCCACATAGTCGTAGGGAATTTCCTTGGTTGTTAGCGCCGCACCTGCTGATGGCTGGGTATCCGCTGCACTGAATCCTGATCGCATAGCCGTTCTCCTGCTGTCATTCGGATTACCATAATGGCTTCCATACATCGGATGGCGCGGATGCACCGTATTGGCGGGTTTGCGGTGCTTGCTCCGGTTCATACCGTTCCAGACCATTCATGCCATTCTGGCGTACATAGCCTTCGATGCCCTGCATTTCTTCGTCTTCATCAAAGCCTTGCAGTTCGTCATCTGCGTCGAACCCCTGGAGTTCCTCAGCGTCTTCCAGACCCTCAAGCTCATCATCTGCATCGAAACCTTGCAGTTCATCATCGTCATCCAGCCCGCGCAGATCCTCGTCATCTTCCAGACCACGCAAATCATCGTCGTCGGCAATTCCCTGCATCTGGTACAAACTGCCATCCGCCGCCTCATACAAAGCACCCATGCCAGTATGTCCGGCAACGCCAGTCCGTTTCAGGAAAGGTGTCGCTACAGTCAGCGCAGCAGCCCCACCAGGGATAAAGGGGGCAATCTTTTGGGCAAAAGGCAGCGCCCGCCCCACCACATTCTTTACCCGGCTCCTGAGTTTTTTCAGGCGACTCCAGAAGCCACCGACAGGATTGCCCAGGCCATCCACACCCTGCACGTATTGATAGAGATTTCCATCCGGCCCCTGGCGTACTTCGCCGAGATAGCCGATGCCCATCATCTGGGTCATGTCATCTTCGCCCATGCCGCGCAGGTCTTCATCCTCCGCCAACCCCTGAATCTGATACAGACTGCCGTCGGGTGCCTCATAGAGTTCACCGATGCCCTCGTATCCAGCGACGCCAGCGCGTTTCAGGAAGGGAGTGGCAACAGTCAGTGCCGCCGATGCACCGGGGATAAAGGGAGCGATTTGTTGGGCGAATGGCAGTGCCCGGCCCACACACCTTTTACCCGGCTCCTGAGTTTTTTCAGGCGGCTCCAGAAGCCACCGATGGGATTGCCCAGACCATCCACACCCTGCACGTACTGATACAGATTACCGTCTGGCCCCTGGCGCACTTCGCCGAGATAACCGATGCCCATCATCCGGGTCACGTCGTTTTCGCTTAAGTACCTCATGGTTTTTCTCCTTTGGATTGACGGCGGTTACTGGACATCGCGGGTCAGGTAGCCATCCAGCGCGACCCAAATCCGAAATGGCCCCTTAACATCTGCCAAGCGAATCGGGTCGTTTGTCGTCCCTTGCCCGGGCACACCTCGCGGGAACAACATTTCCACCCGGAAGTTCTGCTGCGGCTCGATGAATACCGGCTCGGCGAAGCGGAAGGTCGCCGTTGGGTCAGGTTCGCCGTGGCTGGAAGCGTTCGGAAAACCGGGAAAGACGCCAGCACCGGATGGGAACCAGAAGGTGGGGGCTTCGATCATGACTTTTTCGCCCACCATCAGGCTGGTCACCGAGTTGTAGATCAGGTCTGCCAAGATCTCACTTTCATTAAGGTTGCTTTTTATTGGGTCTTTCACAGAAGAGGGAGGAAACCGCAGGTTGGACACCACCACACGCAAAGCACGCGCCTCGAAGGTATTCAGGCTGGGCAGGACACCCGCCGCTTGCAGGTTCGTTTCCAGCTTGGTCTTGTTCTGGATATCCACGAAGAACCGTATCACCCGCGGATCTGTCATTGAACCCTGAAACGTTCCCGATTCGGGCACGAAAAAGGCATCGTAGAGCGGGAAATGAAGCTTTTCTTTCACACCTTGAACCTTTGCCATGACAATCTCCTTGACTGTTAACAATCAACTCAGTTAGCGGACAACCTCATACAGCACACCGTCTGCCCCAAGGAAGTAACGGCCAAGCTGGTCAGACTCGCTGCTGTCTCCTGCTTCCAACCCAACACCTGCGCCGGAGCCTTGCACCTGATACAAGGTGCCGTCTTCGCCCAGAAAGAACAGCACTTCACTGCCCGACGGGCCGGGGTTTACGATCATCAGCTCATCCAGTCCGAGCTGTTGTTCCTTTCTCATTTCATCCTCCTGTAAGCCTGTGGCTAGCCTTCGATCCCTTGCGGAGTCACCCGGTAACTGCCGCCCACGACATAAAGCTGGGTCCCTTCGATGTTGCTGACCAGGCGCGGTGGATCCTCCATGCGGTGAATGTACGTCAGTGGTTGCCCCGGCTGTCCCTTGTCGGAGCGGTAAATCAGACCCACCAGTTCACCCAGTTCCACCACCACGGGCGGGATCACTCGGGAATGGCGCACCTTCACCACGCGGGATGGCGCGAAACCATTGAAGGCTTGGTACAACGTTGCCCCTTGGTGTAAATCTTGGGCATTCATTTCGGCACCGCTTTCATGGCGGCCGGCTGCATCTGCACGGGTCGTACCGGCTGCATCGTCGCAGGCCGCACCGAAGCGACTGGCTTTAGCGCCACGGGCCGCATCGCCTGCACGGCGGCTGGGGCTAAAGGGCGCATGGTTGCCGGGCGAACAGCGCCGCGCCCACTGATTCGGTGGCAAGATTCCCCAACGCCGCAACCTGCGCACGATCCGACGCGCCGTGCGCGGGTGAGGTCGAGCGGACAGCCCCTGGTTCCAGATACGCAGCAGCACCGCCTTGAGCCACGGGCTTCTGGCGCAGCAATTGCCGTTGCCGCAGCAGGTCCCACAGGGACTTTACCCGCGGGTCTTTGGGCTGTATGGCCTCGTGCCGCACCGATCGAATCAGTCCTTTCAACCAGTCCGGCACGGCCGAGGCCGCACCGATGCCTTGCAATTCCATATCCTCAGACAGCATGTTCGGTCTCCTCTCGATAGCGATTATCTTTTTGACCAGTGTTCTTGGCGCCCAGCCCATCGGGTAGGGCATGGTGGCATCCAGCGGGATCCAGCGGCCTTTGTGAAAAACCTCCAGATAAATATGGCTAAAGAGGTCTGGCCGGAGTGGATCGGGTCCGCTGATCACCAGCCGCACCGGGTGGCCGATCGCCTCCAGCATCGCTCCCAGCAGGATGGTCATGTCGTCGCAATCGCCGGCCCGCAATTCCAGCATCCGCTTCGCCGAATGGAGCACCTCCACCCGGAAGGTGTCCTTGGTGTAGCGGATGTTCTGCTGCACCCACTCGAACAGCGCCTTGATCTCCCCGACATAATCTTTGGGTTTGACTGCTCGCTGGAGCAGGATGTCGATAGCCGTCTGGCGGACATGGAAATCTTTTGCCCCTTGTTTGATCAGGTCGCGGATATGCTCGACCGTCTTTAACGTTCCCTGATAACCGCTCGGGATCTTGTGAATGGATTTGGGGTGTAGCATCCATGTCGTAAAGCCAATACGTTTTATGAATTTGTTATGTGCAACACCTGTGCCAGAGGTCTGGTTTGTCATGAAATTTAATATACATGACTGCTTTTAAAGGATTAATGGGGGTCTTCAAATAGGGGTGGCAACAAAGGGTGGTGTGAGTGATCATGAAAATTATGACCGGGAAAAACCGCCATAAGCGTTACCCGGCGGGCACCAACGACCCTCA
>CAWFRV010000002.1:0-35432 GCA_963818325.1 uncultured Gammaproteobacteria bacterium
CTCGACCTGAACCAGACCGCTGTGGATTGGCCTGCGCAACGTTTCCGCCCTGCTACCGTTACAGGTCAGTGGGAAGCGAATAGCACGGTGCTACTGGATAATATCGTGGAGCATGGCAAAGCAGGCTACCACGTCATTACCGCGTTACGCTTAGCCAACGGGCAACATCTGCTGGTTAACCGTGGCTGGATTGAAGTCGGGGCTGACCGCAAGCTATTACCCACTCTTCCCTACCCCGCAAGGTGACATCCAACTGAGCGGCACGCTGGATGCCTCGCGTTCCCGACCCGTGTTTCTGTTTGGCACAATGGCAGCGGATACCGAAGGTAATGCCTGCGCTGGTTGTACCTTGATGTGGCGCATTTCGCACAGAAATTCGGCTATACGCTTGCCCCCTACTTTTTGCTGCAAACCACGGAGGCCAGCGATGGCTTGCGGCGTGATTGGCCTGCTCACAGCAATAATGCAGGAATGCACATCGGTTACAGCATCCAATGGGCAGCTTTCGGGCTGATGGTGCTGGTTGCCTACCTCAAGATGAATTTTCATAAAACCAATCAGGAAAGCCCATGACTTCAGCCAGTGCTATTGCCCCTGCCCACCCCAAACGCAGCAACCGCACCTTGTGGATCTTGGTGGCGGTGTGTGCTTTCCGTATTTAGGCGGGTGGTTGTACTACCAGTACATGGATAAATTGCCGCTCCCCAAGACTACCAATTACGGCACTCTGGTATCTCCCGTGCGGGCAGTGGGTGAATTACCCCTACAGGGGATGGATGGTGCTACGTTTAATACAGCCGACTTGCGTGGCAGTTGGGTGTTGGTCACGGTAGCGGATTCGGTGTGTGGCGCACCTTGCCAGAAAAACCTGTATTTCCTGCGCCAAGTGCGCCAAGCAATGGGTAATGAACGCCGCCGCGTCGAGCGTTTGCTGGTCTTGACCGACACTAGCCAATTAGCGGCGTTACAACTACCCTTAAAAGAACACGCAGGGATGAAAGTGGCGATAGGGCCTACGGATTCCCTGCAACAATTACAGGCACAATTGCAACACCCTAACCCGGTCGCAAAAGACGGTCTTTACATCATCGACCCAATGGGGAATGTAATGATGTCGTATCCACCTGATTTCAATGGAGAATTGATTATCAAAGATTTACGCCGCCTGCTCAAAGTGTCGCAGGTGGGGTGAGCACAAGCCACTCGGCTGCATTCAATAAAGTAAAGAGGAGAAGTGTTATGGCCACAATTAGCAGTACAGACCACAATATTGTAACGAGCGAAGCGCCGCGTCTGCGCGTGCGGAAAGTTGATTCCGAAGCCTCGATGCGCTGGCTCAACGCGGGTATTAAGGATTTTAAAGCCGCCCCCGCTGCGAGTATTGCCTATGGAATGATCTATGTTGTCCTAGGGCTTATCCTAGCGTGGTTGTCGTGGGAAAACCCTATTTTCGTTACCTCACTGGCAGCAGGCTTTCTGATTATTGGCCCGATTGTCGCCGTCGGTTTTTACTGCATGAGCCGTACTTTGGAACAAGGCGGTACACCACACCTCGCCCAAGGCTTGGATGGCTTGCGTTTTAATGCCGTTAGTCTGGTGAGTTTTGCCTTGATACTCGGTGTTTTGATGGGCATTTGGGCACTGATTTCATCCGTTACCGTGGCACTGTTTTTCAATAACGTGACTATCGCCGATAACTGGCTGGATACCTTGATAGGCCATGAGCAATTTGCGCCGTTCTTGTTTGCTTGGATGCTGAGTGGTGCAACGATTGCAGTAATAGCGTTTGCTATCAGCGTGATTTCTGTCCCCTTGATCACTGACAAAAAAGTGGATGTGGTCACTGCCATGATGACCAGCGTAAAAGCGGTGCGGATGAACCCCGGCGTGATGTTGAGCTGGGCGCTTATTCTGGCAACCTTGATGTTTCTGGGCTTCATTTTCTTCTTTGTCACGCTCGCGATTACGCTGCCGATTGCAGGTCACGCAAGCTGGCACGCTTACCGCGACCTGATTGCTGAAGAATAAACCAACCCGCTGGAGTAGCCCTATGCTAAATGTTGCCGCCATCGACGCAGGAATAAACTGGAAAGCCTATCTCGGCTTGTGCAAGCTCAAAGTGGTCAGCCTGATTGTGTTTACCGCTTTGGTCGGGATGTTGCTGGCCACCCCTGACATTGTGCCGTTAAGCACCCTGTTTTGGGGCTTGTTGGGCATTGGTTTGGGGGCTTCCTGCGGGGCAGCAATTAATCACATCGTCGATCAGAAGATTGATGCTGTAATGAAGCGCACCGAACACCGCCCTCTGCCCCAACACCAACTCAGTACCGCGCAAGCCTTGGTGTTTGCAACGGGGCTGGGGGTGCTGTCGATGTTGGTATTGGGCATCATGGTCAACTGGCTGACGGCGGCGTTAACCCTTGCGTCGATGGTGGGCTATGCGGTGATTTACACCATGTATTTGAAACGTCTACCCCGCACAATATTGTGCTGGGGGGCGCGGCGGGTGCTGCCCCGCCGGTATTGGGCTGGACAGCCGTTACCGGGGAATTGCACACCGACGCGCTATTGCTGTTCCTGATTATTTTCATCTGGACACCGCCGCATTTCTGGCCGTTGGCGATCAAACGCTGTGACGATTACCGCAAGGCGGGCGTGCCGATGTTGCCCGTTACCCACGGGATTGCGTTTACCAAACTCAATATTGTGCTGTATACGCTGATGCTGATTGCGGTCACGCTGATGCCGTTTTTGACCCACATGAGTGGTGTGTTGTACCTGTTGGCGGCTTGTGGGCTAGGGGCTGGCTTTCTGTACCATGCCATTATCCTGTACCGTACCGAAGGTGACCAACACGCGATGAAAACCTTCGGCTATTCGATTTTCTACCTGAGTGCGCTGTTTATTGCGTTGTTGGTGGATCATTATGTGCTGGGCTGGTTGTAGACTCGCGCATGTCAGAGTTTCATCGTCCAGAGGCTTCAGAGGTCAGAGTAATGGGGACAACACAACACCGAAATCCAACGAGGTTGATACGGTCGTCGCGCGTG
The DNA here is from genome assembly GCA_963818325.1 of uncultured Gammaproteobacteria bacterium. GTDB lineage: Bacteria > Pseudomonadota > Gammaproteobacteria > Thiotrichales > Thiotrichaceae > Thiothrix. The sequence continues at coordinate 3,051 of CAWFRV010000002.1, forward strand.
AGGTTGCCGCGCACAGCAGACCGGACGTACCGTCCGACAGGTGTGAGAACGCCCCGCCGCGCAACACGCAAACGGCTCGCTCGCCGTTTGCAGAAGAGCGTTTCTTCCATTCTTCCGTGCCAACAGCAGGGTATGGATATTCAGCACGTTCACTGCGTGTCCACTCCCACACATTGCCAGCCATGTCCTCACAACCATACGGGCTTACGCCTTGCGGATAGATACCCGGTGTTGTCACCTGTCCAATATTCCAGCTGTATTCAAGTGTTCATCGCTGATTTCATTACCCCACGGGTAACGCCGTTGGGGTTCGGGGTTATCTTCCAACCCGCCACGCGCTGCTTTTTCCCATTCGGCTTCATCCGGCAAAGTGACACATAAATCCGGAGCCAGCAGGCTTTTGCCACGCAAATACTGCGTCAGCCATCGGCAGAATTGCAACGCCTCAGATTGGGAGACGTAAACGACGGGGGCATTGGCTGCACCACGCAAAGCATCGTCACTCCCCAGCTTTGAAGCCTGTTTCGCCTGACAAACTGCCGGAACTGCGCCACCGTGACCGGATATTTCGCCATCCGGTAACGGTAGCTTACGTCGTATTCACCCGCCGGGGTTTCTGCTCCCCACGCCTCGTGCATCTTTCATCGTATTGGCCTTTGCCCATCCAGAACTTGCCTGCGGGGATTGGCAGAACTGGCATCAGTTCAACTGTCGTGATTTCGGTGCGCGGGTCGCCGATGACGGCGAGATAACGACCGATGGCGGCACGTTCCACGGCTGGCAGATGCGGCGTGCGTAACGCTTGAGGCAGTGCCGTGCGGATGCGCTCCAAAAATCGGCTTGTGGATACGCCCAACTTGGGGAGCATGTCAGGTTATCCGACCATGATTTCCGCCGCCAGACGCAAGCCCCATGCAGCGTTTGGGCGTCAAACAGCCCGATGTCACGTTCCGGGTAGAGCGCGTCGACCAAATCCCAGACAGGGCCGGGGCTTAGCCTGGGCATCGATACCGCCCGCCAGCAACACCACTTCACGCCAGCGGTCAGGGTCTGAAGTTACCCAGTCGGGCAGCGACGTCATGCCATGTACGGCATTCTCAGGTGTTCCTTGAACAGCTTCATCGGCTTCGCGCCGGAAATACGCGCGGCGAGGAATTCCTGAAAACTGCGGTGCGGGAAGGTGTAGACAGCATCCGTATTCATTCGCCCCGCCGCGTTGGTAGAGGATCCCGACCCGATCACGCAGGTAGTCGCAGACTTCTTTCGATCTACATCTTGCGCTCGTTACGCTTGGCTGCCTCGTACAACTCCCAGATCAGGTCTTTTTCGGCAATATCGGCCGTTTCGCGCTGTTGGGCATCCTGCAAGGCGTGGGCACGGAACGCCAGACGCTCCAGCACCCGGCGGATGACATCCTGCCCAATCTGCAAAAACTCGGCGAGGCTGTGCTGCTGCCAGTCTTGCGGGCATCATCACAGTCTTTGGCATCAAACCGGGCTTTTTCCCACTTGTTGACCAGCAATTCCAGCAGCTTTTCGTACAAGTCGGCACGGCGTTCCGGCAATTCATGGCGGTAGGCGTGCAAATAGGCAATCAGGCTCAGCAACAGCGGGCGTTTTGCCAGATCGTGCAACGATGACCGCTCCAACACTGCGGCTTGCAGCTTCGCGCCCCGCGTGCGCCGCATCCTGATCCAGACGTGCCAAGGCTGGCATACCAACGCCGGATGAAGCGGATAATTTGCCCATCCGACTGAACGGCGCAAGGTGAGAAACCGCAAACCCGCGTATACTGCCACTGCGGGTCACGGTAGGCGTACGGGCGGCAGGTGACCAGCAAGCGGCAATCCGCATAGGTTTTGGCAAACCCTTCAATACAAGCCACCAGCCGTTTGCGCCGGTCCCCCGCTTGCGGCACTTCGTCCAAGCCCGTCGAACATCACCAACACTTTGCCCTGCACGCAAACGCTGTTGCCAGCATGTCAGCGTAATTCTGCGCAATCGGCGTGTTCCAATTGCTGGCGCAGGAAAGCCATCAAGTGGCAAGCGTCGGCCTTGTCCTGTTCTGCTGGAAAATGTAGCGGAGGCAGAAAAGTCACGCAGGATAATCCGCACCGGAATTAACCCACCGTGTTCCCACGTCCTGCCGGATTTCACGCTGTTCGGGTTCGTCTTTACCCTCGACCTTGATTTCTTCGGTCTGCGGATTGCCCTGATCGTCAGGCTAGCGGCGCAGTCAGCGTTTGCAGGTTGACTTGCCCGCTACCCAAATTTTCCCCGGCAAGACACAAGGTCAGGTAATTGACGAAGGCACTTTTGCCACTGCCGGGGTCGCCCGTCAGCACCAAACGCTGTTCGCGGTTCAGCACCTCCAAGGCAGATAGCGGTTTTTGCCAGACGCTCATCCTCGTGGACGGTCATTCGCTGGACTTCCGCTGTAGTCGTCAGCAGCGCGGTGTACACCGCATCCAGTTCCAGACGCTGGCTGTTCTCGTCACGCAAATCCATCAGGCTGAGCCATTCCAAACCAGCACAGTCTTTCATCACGCGCTTGAGGTAATGCTGTTCGCGCTGCAATACGTCCTCGGCACTCAACACCGTACCATTGACGTTGGTTATGTTGATGGTGCTATCCGTAATGGTATTCGCAGCTACCGAACCGTTTTCCGCGTGTGGCATGAGGTTAACCCCGATTGTTGATCGTGATCGTGGAACCCTGAAGAACTCCCACTGCGATACTGCCATTATCAGCCTTGATGTCGCCTTGTACTTGCACGACAGTTGGCTGCTGTTCCTGCTTCGAGCGATACCCCTGCTGGGACGTTTGGCTGTTTGGCCTGAATGCCATCCAGCAACGGCGCATAATCCTGCGCCCGCAGTTCAGCCAATGGCGTGGTCAGCCTGCCCGCCGCGAAGTTCACCAGATCACTGGCATTCTGGCTGATGTCGCGGATGACATTGGCCCTTTCTTGAACTCATCGACAAACAGGGCAGGATCACGACCTTCCAACAGTTTCCTGATCTTGGCGTGCTCGGCAACCCAGTAATCCACCACGCCAATCCGGTAAGCCATGTCCTGCAAATCACAGTCATCGGCGATGATGGGGTGGGTACGCTGCTGGAAATCGCCTTTCTGCCATGTCCGCAGCAACTCGTACATGCACCACGGCGACTGGAAATACGGCTTGCTGAAAACGGTGATGACGTGTTCGCCGCCCGTGAGTTTATCCATGAACTGCTGGATCAGCTCACCGTGGCGGATTTCATTGTTATCGCGCAGCAGGCGGATATGGGATGGGCAGTGCTTTTCGAGTTCGGCGACAATGCCCGTCTCGCGTTCGACGCTCCATGAATAGGAGACAAATACGTTCGTTTCGTTCATGTCAGAGTTTCATCGTCCAGAGGTTTCAGAGGCCAGAGTAATGGGGACAACACAACACCGAAATCCAACATTGCGGTCACGAGTAGTCTGGCTTGAAGTCGTACGCGCACAGAAGACCGGACGTCTCCCTGATCGTAGTGGAACGCCCCGTCCGCGCAACACGCAAACGGCTCGGTCGCCGTTTGCAAAAGAACGTTTCTGCCATTCTTCCGTGCCAACGACGGGATAGGGATATTCGCCATCTTGCACTGCGCGTCAATTCCCAGACATTGCCCGCCAAGTCTTCACAACCATACGGGCTTGCACCTTGCGGGTAGATGCCCGGTGTTGTCACTTGCCCAATAGCATCGTTGTAGTTCAGGATGTTCATCCGCTGATCTCATTTCCCCACGGGTAAATCCGTTGCGGTTCAGGGTTGTTTTCCAGACCACCACGCGCTGCTTTTTCCCACTCAGCTTCATCCGGCAAGGTGACGCATAAATCAGGGGCTAACAGTTTTTTGTCATGCAGGTATTGGGTCAACCATTGGCAGAACTGTATCGCTTCGGGTTGTGACACACAAACAACCGGGGAATTGGCAGCACCGCGTAAAGCATTTTCATCACCTCGCCTTGAAATCCTGTCGCGTCAACAAACTGCCGGAACTGTGCCACCGTGACCGGGTATTTCGCCATCCGGTAGCGGTAACTCACGTCGTATTCACCTGCTGGAGATTCTGACGCCACTACTCACTTTCATATCATGCTTACCCATGCCCATCCAGAACTTGCCTGCGGGGATTGGCACAAATTGCATACCTTCAACCGTCATGATTTCAGGGCGTGGGTCGCCGATGATGGCGAGATAGCGACCGATAGCGGCGCGTTCCACTGCTTTCAACAGCGGGGAAGGCAAAACCTCTGGCAATGCGTGGCGGATACGCTGGAAAATGCGCTCCTGCTTTTTGGTCAGCTCGGTATGGCGCACGTTTTCCGCCATGATTTCCGCTGCCAACCGCAAGCCCCACCCCGATTGTTGCGGCGTATCGTCGTTATCGGCGGGATACAGGCTATCCAGCAGGCTCCACACCTGCCCCGGCTCTTTTTGCGCCTTGATGCCGCCCGCCAGGATCACCACTTCGCGCCAGCGGTCAGGGTCAGTTTTGCCCAAGTGGGCGGCGACTTCGTGCCATTCCTCATAATCGCCGTGGCGGTCATACAGGGCTTTTTCATCGCGGCGTAAATACGCCGCCGCCAGATATTCCTGAAAACTGCGGTGCGGAAAGGTATAAACCGCATCCATTTCATTCGTGCCGCCCCGCTGGTAGAGGATGCCCACCCGGTCACGCAGGTATTCACACAGGCGCAACGGTTTCAGGTCAAGCCCGGCTTTGCCCTCGCGCAACAATTCCGTCACCAGTTGCCCGGCGGCAATATCGGCGGTTTCCTGTGCGCTGGCTTGATCCTGTTGGGCATGGGCGGCAAACGCCAGCCGTTCCAGCACCAGACGGATGCTGTCTTGCCCGGTTTGCAGGTATTCCGCCAGACTGTGCTGTTCACAGGCGATGGCTTTTGCGGCATCTTCGGCCTTGAAGCGGGCTTTTTCCCATTCGTCGATCAACAGTTCCAGCAAACGCTCGTACAGGTCGGCACGGCGTTCCGGCAATTCGTGGCGGTTGGCATGGAGGTAGGCAATCAGGCTCAACAACAAAGGGCGGGCAGCCAGTTTCTTCAGGGAGGGGCGAGCCAATACCGCCGTTTGCAGCTTGCCCGCCCGCTGTTCCGCAGCCTCACCCTGATAGTCACGCGAACTGCCATACCAGCGTTGGATGAAGCGGATCATTTGCCCGTCAGTAAAGGCCGCCAGATGGGTTTCGGCAAACCGTGCCAGTTTCCACTCCGGCTTGTCGTAGGCATAAGGGCGGCATGTCACCAAGAAACGGACGGATGCAAAGGTTTTCACAAAGGCATCCAGACAGGCAATCAGGCGTTTGCGGCGTTCTCCGGCTTGCGGCACTTCGTCCAGCCCATCGAACATGACCAGCGCTTCGCCTGTCCGCAAGCGGGCATCCAGTATCGGGCGGTAGGCTTCCAGACAGTTGTCCTGCAAATGACTGATGCAGGAAATCCAGCACACAGCGGGCATTGGCGGCGGCATCGTCAGCGGGGAAATGGCGTGAAGCGGAAAAGTCCCGCAGGATCAGGCGTACCGGAATCAGGGCGGCGATGTTCCCAGCGCTGGCGGAGTTCCTGCTTGTTCCGGTTCATCCTTGCCCTCGACTTTGACTTCCCGTGTTTGCGGGTTGCCGTTTTCATCTGGCAATGGCTCGGTCAGGGTTCGCAGGTTAGCGCGTTCGTCACCCAGATTTTCACCCGCCAGACACAAGGCAAGGTAGCTGACAAAGGCACTTTTGCCACTGCCGGGGTCGCCGGTCAGCACCAGACGTTGCTCGTAGTTCAACATATCTAATAGCGGACAAGCTGCTGAATAACGCTGAGACAGACCAGGCAGTATTCCGATCTAGCCACTTTCGGTATTGCTTCGAAACTCAACATTTTATCCGAGGCTGTTGTCAGCAACGCCGTATAAACCGAATCCAGCCCGATGGTCGGGGTATGCTCATCCTGCTTGCGCACCAGCCGCAGCCATTCCAGCCCCATGCAATCCTGCATCACGAACCGCAGGTAATGCTGCTCGTGCTGGCGGATTTCATCTTCGCTGGTGACATGCCCTGTCTGGTTGATGATCTGGATGACGCTGTTGTAGGCAAGCCCAACCGCTGCTGAACCTTTTTCCGCGTGTGGCATGGCAATTTTCCTGGACAGTGAATTATGCCGACATTATAGGCACAATAGAGTCAAGTTATGTATAACAAACCAACCACATTATGCCTTGGCGTACATCGCCCGCAACACCACCACCACGAAAATGCCCCCGCCAATAATGGCAATCAACCCGCCCAGCCCCATCATCCCCATGCCGAGGATTTGGGGCAGGTCGTGCAAACCTTGCGCTGCCCCTGCGGTCTTGCGCTGTACGCCATAACCACCTGACCACGCCAGACCGAGGATGTGCATCAACTGCCCGCCGCCATAGATATACGGCTGCCATGCTGCCCACTTTGACGTTGCAGCGCGAAAACCCAAACGCGGCAACAAATAATACGTCAGCCCCATGAACGCCAGCGTCACCCCCACAATCGAACCGTGGTAATGCGCCGGAATCACCACATTCACCCCGTGGATCAGGAAACCGATAATGCCACCTGCCGCAAATAACGCGATGGAGGCATACAGCGCATTCCGTAAGGGGCGCAACGCAGGTGTTGCCACCCTACTCCCCCGTAACACCGACCACACCACCACCACGCCCAACGGCAAGGAAGTCAGCCCACCAAACCGCATCAACTGGGTAAACGCCGCCACGGTGTTCCGCCGACGCCACGTCATACTGCATGTAAATAAACGGCACTGCCAACACCGGCAACAACATCAACGCAAACAACAGTTTTGCTATCCGTGGTGCAAGCCGGATTTCAATACCTGTCGATTCGACCAACCACAACCACGCCACCATCAGCAAAAATGTATGGGTAAATTGCAAGGTATGCCCACCGCCCCAAAACAACAGTTCATAAAACGCCTGACCGCTATAACTGTCGGGCAAATTTACCGCGCTCATAAGCAGCGCCAGCAATGCCAGCGCCGCTGTCAGGATGCTGCAATAAATACCAGCTTCCAACGGCGTCTGCCATTCCGCCACCATCAGTGAACGGATGATCAGCCAGCAAAACCCCACCCCAAAAATGCCCAGCCCCCACAGAAATACCGGCTGTTGCAGGACAGGCACGTAATTGTTCAACAACGGGTTACCATCCCCAGTAAATGGCGACAGCACTATCAAACCCGTACCGATGCTCGCAACCGCGAGAATGCTTTTGTCCCACCACGGCTGCCCGATCCGGCTATTGGCAGTCCACAACACCCCCGCAAAGGCCAAAAACCACACCAGTACCGACAGCACCACATGCACCACCAACGCCGTATGGAAAAAGTCCAGCCAAGGAATCATATCCTGCACACCGGGGGTACGTGACATCACCAGCAGCAGGGAAAAAATCCCCGCCGCCAGCAGTGCAAAAATGCCCAGTTTCAACCATCCCGCCGCCAAGTCGCGGGCATGGCCTTGCGGGTCAGGCAACCCGAATGTCGCTTGCTTCAATCTTTCACCGTTTCACGATAAGCGTGCCAACTGGCATGTCCAATGACCGGCAAGGTTACTGCTAGACCAATAAAAAATGCCGCCATTCCCAACAGCATCATCACCGCAATGACCGCAGCCCACTGCATCATCACCAGCGGATTATGCCACACTGCCCGTACACTGGTAGCAATGGCGGTCATAACCCCCACATCCCGGTGCGAAATGAACGGCACGGTCACCACACTGATGCTGAATGCCACCAGCGCCAGCACAAAACCGCACAGCACAAACGTCACGATGAAAGGCAGGAAATTCGTATCGCCCAACAGCGTTCCCCAACCACCACTGATCAGCCCGGTATTGCCGAAAAACAACCCGAACAACATCGCCACTAGGCGTGCCCACACCACCAGTAACACCAACAGGATTACACCCGCCGTGATGGTATCTGCCCGGCGATGGCTAGCAAGCGGAATGGAAACAATGGCCACTGCCGATGCCAACAACCCCAGCACCAGCCCACATAACATGAACACGGCAAAAAATGGCAGCGAACTCTCCCCTGACAGCAAAGGCCCCAGACTCCCCATCACCAGCGGGCTATCCCCAAAAAACAGGTTGACGATAGCGGTGGTGATGAGCGTCCACAGCAACATGATCGCCCCCAGTATCAGGCCGAACAGGATCAGTTTGAAGGTACTGAAACGCGCATTGGACAAGGCGTGCAACAGCGATGGCGTCTCGCCGTCCTCAATCCGTCGGCTCATGTCATACAAGCCCACGGCTGCCAGCGGGCCGATGAGCATAAAACTCGACAACAACAGTAAGGTAAAAATCGGGTTGGCAGGCCCAAGCCAGATCATCAGTGCCCCAGCAATGGTGAAAACCAGCCCGTACACCACGCTGGCAACTGGCCTAACTTTCAGGTCGTCCCAACCTAGTGCCAGCCAGCGCATCGGTGCGCCAACCTCAAGTTTACGGATGCCGGGAACAGGCTCGCTTGTGACCGAGCGGTTGTCCAAAATGGATGCCATAATGTCTTCTCCTCTGGTGATGTCTCCGCTATTGTTTGCTCATGGGGAGCCGTGTTACATTTCTCCCTACACTCTTATAATTGATTAATATCAAACTGTTTCATATTCCATACAAACCGCAAGGTTTACCATGATCAACACCCGTAAAAGACTCTGGGGAATCCTTACCTTGCTCATCCTGTGCGGCATCCTTGCTAGTGCCACCCTGTTGTTGCGGCAACCTGCGCGGATAACAGGTGTTGACTTACCTACCATTACCGGGACGAGAATCAACATTCCGGGCAAACAGCCAAGCTGGGTCAACTTCTGGTCGGCAAGCTGCCCTCCCTGCCTGCGGGAAATTCCCAGTCTGGACAAGCTGTACCACGACTACCAAGGTAAAGTACAATTTGTAGCCATCTCGGTGCCTTACGACCCGCCCAATATCGTCAAGGAGATGCAGGAACGGTTTAACTTATCACTACCCTTGGCGCTGGATCTTGATGGTAAAGTTGCTGCACAGTTTAGCGACGACCTAGTGGTTCCCAGCCATTATCTGGTCGATGAACATGGCAATGTCCTGCTCACCCTGCAAGGGGAGTTGAGCGAAGCAGCCATCAAGGACATGATTAGCCAGCATTTGTAAGTTATTTTATCAGTGAGTGTTAATGAAAAAGCTTTACTCCCGCCTGCTTTCTGCCGCCTTGTTGCTGGCACTGAGCGTTATTGTACTGGGTGCTTACACGCGCTTATCGGATGCAGGCTTAGGTTGCCCCGACTGGCCGGGGTGTTACGGGCATCTGAGTGTACCGGGTGATAGCGATACCGGGCAATTTCAACGCCCGCTGGAAGCACACAAAGCGTGGAAAGAAATGATCCACCGCTACGCTGCCGCAAGCTTGGGGCTGGTTATCCTAAGCATTTTCCTGACTACCGTGTTTTCCCGCCGCCAGCGCACTCAGGGAATCCTGCTGCCACTGGCTTTATTGGGAACCGTCATTTTTCAAGCAGCACTGGGCATGTGGACAGTGACCCTGCTGCTCAGCCCGATGATCGTCACCGCCCATCTGCTGGGGGGATTAACCACCCTATCACTGGTATGGCTGCTGTGGCTCAAGCACCACGCCACCCAGCCGGTGACACTCTATGCACCGGAAATATCACGTTTGCGGGTACTCGGCCTGATTGCCCTATTGCTGCTGATTGGGCAACTATTCCTCGGTGGCTGGACAAGCACCCATTACGCAGCCGTAGCGTGCGGAACCAGCTTCCCGACCTGTCATGGCGCATGGTGGCCTGATGCCGATTTTGCCACGGGATTTGCCTTTCACATGGCAGGAAGGTGTCGATTACGAATTCGGCATATTGGAAAACCCGGCACGCACCGCGATCCATATGACGCATCGGGTGGGTGCGCTGGTGGTATTCCTATTCTTGGGGGGATTAGCCTTATGGTCAATGCGTAAACGCCAGCAACTACTGGGCATAATACCGCACACCATCGTGCTGTTACTGCTGGTTCAAGTCACGCTAGGCATCCTGAATGTGGTATTGGCACTGCCCTTGTACGTTGCCACCAGCCATAATCTGGTCGCGGCATTGCTGCTGCTGGCGGTGATTGCCTTCAACTACCGCCTGTACCCGACGCGGCACTATTAAGGCTAAGGCAGAAACGTGCGCCGATAATCTGATAGGTATCGGCGCTGAGTAAGGTATCCCAAAAAGAACGCGATTCTGGCGCTATCGCCCACGCAATAATGGTGGCGACCACCAGTGCGGTGGATTTTTCACGTTTTTTCCAGTCCAGAATCTTCAAGGCTGTGCCAAACGAACGCTTGATTTTGGTGTTCATGAAATCCACGCTGTACAACTCATCCAGCAACAAATGCAGCACAAACCCCAGCAACACAAACAGCCCAAACAACCAAGCCATAAACGGCATCTCGCCCATCACCCGATAAGCAAAAGCCGTTGTCAAAAACATGAACAACAACCCCGCCACCAAGGAATGAACCGAACCACGGTGATTGGTATATTGATGAAACACCATCCAAATCGGGAAACGGATCAGCCCAAAGGTAATCAAGCCCACGCCCCACAGTTCCACAATCGACAGGTCGTTTTCCTTGGAAAACACCACCATAAAGGACGCAATAATCCCAAACAGGGCAAACATGATCCGGCTGGGATAAGCGTGTTGCAGGTCAATATCCGGCAAAATGCCACCGATAGTCCCCAGCAATGCCAGCAGCATAGCTTCGCGTGGCTCTGCCAACCCGACTTGCAGGCAGAGGACAGACAGCAAGCCTGCCCCCGCCGCCGCCACGGTAATGTGCGTATTGAAGTTAGCCATTTATGAAGCGAACTTACGCCGTTTTTGCCACAATATACTGCTTGATGGCATCCACATCCGCATCCATCACCTCGAAACGCTGCGGCAAGCTTTCCAAGTCTTCCATACCCGCAGGCCGTACCGGGTCACGCCCCAAAGCTTCACGGATGGAATCCTCAAACTTGGCAGGCAGCGCCGTTTCCAGCACCAACATCGGCACACCAGCTTCACGCTGTTCCAACGCCACTTTCAAGCCATCGGCAGTATGCGTGTCGATCATCACCCCATAGGTTTCCCATGTTTGGCGAATGGTCTGCATCCGATGCGCATGGGAACTCACGCCCGACTGGAAACCGAACTCCGGCACTTGCGCAAACACACCGTTCGCTGAGCGATGTCGAAGGATCAAACGCCCCGCCGTTATCCACCTCATTCCACAATGCCGCGCACCTTGTCACCATCACGCCCCACCAGATCGAACACAAAACGCTCAAAATTGGAGGCTTTGGAAATATCCATCGACGGGCTGCTGGTATGGTAAGTATTCGCCGAACCACGCGGACGGTACACACCTGTGCGGAAAAACTCATCCAGCACATCGTTTTCATTGGTCGCCACGACTAAGTGCTTGATCGGCAAGCCCATCATCCGCGCAATATGCCCCGCGCACACATTCCCAAAGTTACCGGAAGGCACAGCAAAGCTCACTTGCTGATCATTCGAGTCGGTCGCCGCAAAGTAGCCTTTGAAGTAGTACACGATCTGCGCCGCCACCCGCCCCCAGTTGATCGAATTGACCGCACCAATTTTATTCGCCGCCTTGAACGCATGGTCGTTGGAAACCGCTTTCACGATGTCCTGACAATCATCGAACACGCCCTTGACCGCAATATTGAAAATGTTCGCGTCTTGCAGGCTGAACATCTGTGCGGTCTGGAAGCGGCTCATCTTGCCATGCGGCGACAGCATGAACACATTCACACCATGCTTGCCACGCATCGCGTATTCAGCGGAAGAGCCAGTATCGCCAGAGGTTGCACCCAGAATATTGATGCCCTGCCCCGCCTTCTCCAGCACGTACTCGAACAGGTTGCCGAGCAATTGCATCGCCATGTCTTTGAAGGCAATGGTCGGGCCATTCGACAGGCACAGCAGGTGCAGGTTGGGTTCCAGCGTATGCAGCGGGGTAATGTCCGCCGCATTCTCACCGTCACGCACGTTGCAATACACTTCCGCCGTGTACGTCTTGTCGATAATCGCTTGCAGGTCAGCCGCCGGAATGTCGGTAATGAAACGCGACAGCACCGCAAAGGCCAATTCGCGGTAATTCATGCCGCGCATCTGCGTTAAATCAGCCGCACTGAAATGCGGATAAGTTTCCGGCAAATACAAACCGCCGTCTGGCGCAAGGCCACCCAGCAGGATTTCACTGAAAGATTGCGCAGGCGATTGCCCGCGAGTCGAAATGTATTTCATTGTTTAGCCCAAAGTCTCTACACGAATGCGCGTGACGCTGCTGCAAATGGTATCCAACGCCTCAATCGCCGCAATCGCCTCGTTCATATTGCCTTCGCGTACCCGCTGGGTCAGCATGATAATGTCCACCTTATCCACGCCACTGGTCGGCTCTTTCTGGATAAAGGCTTCGATGCTGATCTGACGGTCACCCAAAATGCGGGTCACATCCGCCAACACGCCGGGGCGATCCACGGCACACAGGCGCAGGTAGAATGCGGTTACCACCTCTTCAATCGGCAGGATGGCGGTATCAGCAAGCTGCGACGGCTGGAATGCCAGATGCGGCACGCGGTTTTCCGGGTCAGTCGTCAAGGCACGGGTAATGTCCACCAAATCCGCGACCACGGCGGAAGCGGTCGGTTCTGCACCTGCACCCGCACCGTAATACAGCGTCGGGCCAACCGCGTCACCTTTCACCAGCACCGCATTCATCACCCCGTCCACATTCGCAATCAAACGGCGGTGTGGAATCAGGGTCGGGTGGACGCGCTGCTCAATGCCTTTCTCGGTGCGCCGCGCAATCCCCAAATGCTTGATGCGGTAGCCCAACTCAGTGGCGTAAGTCACATCTTCGGCGGTAATTTTGGTGATGCCTTCGGTATAGGTCTGCTTAAATTGCAGCGGGATACCGAACGCGATAGATGACAGGATGGTCAGCTTGTGACCCGCATCAATGCCTTCCACGTCAAAGGTCGGGTCAGCTTCGGCATAACCCAAAGCTTGCGCTTCTGCCAACACATCGCCAAACGCCCGGCCTTTGTCGCGCATTTCGGTGAGGATGAAATTGCCCGTGCCGTTGATGATGCCCGCCAGCCATTCAATACGGTTGGCAGCCAGACCTTCACGCACCGCTTTGATCACCGGAATACCACCTGCAACGGCGGCTTCAAACGCCACCACCACGCCTTTTTCTTGGGCAGCCGCGAAAATCTCGTTGCCGTGCAGTGCAATCAGTGCCTTGTTGGCGGTGACCACATGCTTGCCGTTACTGATAGCCTGCAACACCAGATCGCGTGCCACGGTATAGCCACCGATCAGCTCCACCACGATTTGAATGTCCGGGTCATTGACCACCTCGAAGGCATCTTGCGTCAGACGCACGCTGCCCAAACCCAGCTCTTCAGCGCGGCTGAGGTCAAGGTTGGCGGCGTAATCAATCACGATACCGCGTCCAGCACGGCGGGCGATTTCTTCCGCGTTACGTTTCAACACAATGGCAGTACCGCCACCGACAGTCCCCAACCCCAGCAGACCAACCTTGACGGGATCCATGCTCACTCCTTTAAACCTTGATCTTTACGAAACATTTGTTTGATATTGCGGATAGCCTGACGGGTACGGTGTTCGTTTTCGATCAGGCTGAAACGCACATGATCGTCGCCGTATTCACCGAAACCAATCCCCGGCGATACCGCGACTTGCGCATCTTTTAACAGTTTTTTGGCGAATTCCAACGAACCCATTGCGGCGTAGTGTTCAGGAATTTTTGCCCACACGAACATGCTGGCTTTGGGGCGCTCGACTGCCCAACCAGCGGCATTCAAACCATCACACAACACATTGCGGCGGCTTTCGTACATCGCGCTGATTTCTTTGACGCAATCTTGCGGGCCTTCCAGTGCAGCAATCGCAGCAATCTGGATCGGCGCAAACATGCCGTAATCCAGATACGACTTGATACGCTCCAGCGCTTTCACCAACACCGGGTTGCCGCACATGAAACCTACGCGCCAACCGGGCATATTGTAGGTTTTGGACAGGGAATAGAATTCCACCGCAATGTCTTTCGCCCCCGGCACTTGCAGGATGGACGGTGCTTGATAGCCGTCGAAACAGATTTCACCGTAAGCAATGTCGTGGATAACCCACACGTCATGCTCTTTAGCGACTTTGATCACGCGCTCGAAAAAGTCGAGTTCCACGCATTGCCCTGTCGGGTTGCCGGGGAAGTTGATGATCAGCATTTTGGGCTTAGGCCACGAATTCTTGATCGCTGCTTCCAGCTCGGCAAAGAAATCTTTTCCCGGTACCATCGGTACATGGCGAATATCGGCATCGGCAATAATGCTGCCATACGGGTGGATCGGGTAGGCAGGATTCGGCACGAGTACGGTGTCGCCACGGCTCAAGGTTGCCAGCGCCAGATGCGCCAAGCCTTCTTTGGAGCCGATGGTGACAATCGCTTCGGTTTCCGGGTCAATGTCCACGTCAAACTTGCGTTTGTACCAGTTGCTGATCGCTTTGCGCAACCGTGGGATACCGCGTGACATCGAATAGCGGTGCGTGTCGCCCCGTTGCGCTGCTTCCACCAGTTTGTCTACAATGTGTTTGGGCGTCGGCTGGTCAGGATTACCCATCCCGAAGTCGATAATATCCTCGCCCTTGGCACGTGCTTCCCGCTTGAGAGCGTCCGTGATTTTGAAAACGTAGGTCGGAAGCCGGTTTATTCTTTGAAAATCGTCCTGCACGGTTCTAATGTCCTGATTGCTAATGCCAGCCACATTACAATTCACCATGCAGGCTGTCAATTACAGAAAAGGCTAAGGGAGACGAAATGAAGTTTAGTGAAGATATGGGCGGCGCTAATTACCGCATCACCGGCTATGGCGATAGCTGGGTTATGGTGAATCAAGACAGGCTGGCAAACCAGCTTTCTTATCGGCCCACAAACCCTGATCACTGACTGGCAACCCCGTCACATGCAGGATATGCAAGTACAGCATTTGGAACCACTGTTTGCCATTGGCGCAGAAGTCATCCTGATCGGCACGGGAACCACCCAGCATTTCCCACAGCCAGAGATTTGGAAAGCACTGGTACAGCACGGCATCGGTTTTGAAATCATGACCACCGATGCCGCCTGCCGCACTTACAATGTACTGTTGTCAGAAGCACGCCGCGTCGTTGCGGCGTTTTTGCTGCCTCAGTAAATCCCTAATAGGTTTTCACCAGACAAGCCCTTGTTTTCCAGAATACGGCGCAGGCGCTTGAGCGCATCCATCTGAATCTGGCGTACACGCTCGCGGGTTAAACCCAGTGCTTCGCCGACCTGTTCCAGCGTCGCCCGCTCATGCCCATGCAAGCCAAAGCGGCGCACAATCACTTCTTTTTGCTTGAACTCAAGCTGACCCAACCAATTGTCGACCGACTGGGTAATGTCTTCATCTTCCAATTTGCTGTCTGGCTCATCCGAGGTTTCGGCACTGACAAAATCAACCAGCGGGCTATCGCCATCTTTGCCGACGGTTACATCCAACGAGGTAATGCGTTCATTGAAATCGAGCAATTTGCGCAACACTTCAACCGGCTTATCCAGCGCCACCGCCACTTCTTGCAGCGACGGCTCATAACCCAACTTCTGGGTCATTTCCCGCAGCTTGCGCATGTAGGCATTCAATTCTTTGTTGACATGGATAGGCAAACGGATGGTGCGGGTCTGGTTCATCAATGCCCGTTCAATATTTTGGCGAATCCACCACGTCGCATAAGTCGAAAAACGGAAACCCCGTTCTGGGTCAAACTTTTCAACCGCATGGATCAAGCCGAGGTTGCCTTCCTCAATCAGGTCAGGCAACGGCAAACCACGCCCCATATAGCGGCGGGCGATTTTCACCACCAAACGCAAATTGCAGGTAATCATTTTCTTGCGGCCAAATTCATCACCTTGACGGGCAAGACGACCATACTTGACTTCTTCTTCGGGGGTCAACAGCGGGGAAAATTCGATCTCCCGCAAATACATTTGGGTGGCATCCACGTCACCGGAGGACAAAGACGGGGCAAGTTCCGCCAAGACTTATCACTTCATCCGCCTCAGGTGGTTCATCGATTACCGTTTCATCTTCAAGATCGTCTTCCAATTCGGTTACATCCATTGGCACAAAGGCCGCATCTTCCTTGGTGTGGGTATGGGTCTGTGGTCTTGACATTCCTGAGACTCCTTTTTTGTAAAGGTGTGTTACACCTTCAGGTATTTTTCAGCATTAACAAAAGCAAATACCCATGCCGCTGCGCCAGCATGAGCAAATTGTTACCCCAATCGGATTAACACTTATAGACATTTTACTCCGTATACAGTAGCACAAACATACAGCAGCGAGAAGACCTTAACCTAAACTTAACGAGATGCATAAATACTTGTTTTTTATAGCGATATATACATAAATAAAATAAATTGATTAAAAGTTAATCTGAATTCAACCTGAATGGGCAAACAATAATTCAGCATGAATCTAGATCAAATTAATCCAAAAAACAGAACAATCTAACGCACTACCATATTTTTTTCGTAAGTCTTTCATGTAAGCCCTGCGTTGTTCATCACTCATACCCGACCATGATGCCCGCAACTTATTACGTTCCTCTTCAGGTAACTTTTTCACCCACTCATGCCATTGCTTGATCCGCACCTTCTGCTCAGGCGACATTGCCTTGTAACGCTTCAGTTGCTTGGCAACCTTTTTTTGTTGCGGCGCTGAGAGCTGCTTCCACTCCCCGAAACGCTGTTTAATCCGGGTGCGCTCTGCGGCTGGCTTTGCCGCCCAACGCCGTAAACGTAGCCTGCTTTTTGTCAGAATAAGCATCCCCACTCACCCTGAAACGCACCCAACACAGACTTTTCATTACTGCTGAGGTCGTCCCATTTGACCGATCCTGCCATCGCTTCTCCCCCTATCAACAGTAGCGCCATCATGATTAGGGAACAGATAAAACAGAGGTTATTGCGGCTGTTGCTCATCTTGCCCCTCCACCGTGTTATCTGCCAACAGGTACTGGCGAATCGGTAGCGGCAAACTCGATGAAGTCACCAGCCGCTTCCCAGTCGCTGCCTACTTCATCCCACCATGTGAGCATTGTGGTGATCTCTTCCGCTGACTCATCAGCAGCAGCGGATACTGCTGGCATCACCCACATCAGCGACACCAGCAGTGCGCAATAAACTTTCAGGATTCCTTTCCTTTGCATGACTATCTCCTTGCATTATGCGGCTACTAGCCGTATTCGGCCTCCAGCCACTCATACATGTCCAAATTTTCCAACAAATCCATATCTTCATGGGACATCAGGACTTCAATGGCATTCACATCCATATCGGCCGCTGCTGCCGTCAGGTATCACTGGCAATCCCCCGGACGTGAATCGGTCACATCGGGCAGCACCCATAAGCTAACCGCTAATGTGACAGCGGTTGCCACTGCAAATCCCCGTGAAAACGATGAAAAGCCAAAGCCCGCAGACAACTGGCTTTTCTGCTCCAGTGCCTGCAAGCGTAAACGGGTCAGTTTCGCCTGTGTCTGCCAATTCAGGTTCACGACCGACTGATCCATCCCCTGTTTAACGCTTGCCAGCAGCAACCGTTCGGTAATTTCTTGCGTCATTTTCGTCATTGATGATCTCCCAGTTTTTCCCGCAAACTGTGGATAGCCCTTGAATAGTGTGTTTTTACGCTCCCGACAGAGCAATTCATGATTTTCGCCGTTTCAGCAATGTCATACCCTTCCCACCCACGCAACAACAATGCCTGCTGCTGACGCAACGGCAACTGCCCCACCGCCTCTTGCATCAAGACACTCATTTCGTCCTGTAGCAGTTGGCGTTCTGGCTCCAAAAACTGGGTTTGGGCAACCTGATCTTCCGGTTTACACTCATCCTCCTCATTGTCCGCAAAGAAAAACACCCGCCAGCGGTTACGTACTTTCTGGCGACGATGCCAGTCATTAATCCTACTGTGCAGAATGGTGTGGAATAACGCTCCCCACTCTGCTTCCGGGTGTCCTGAATATTTTTGCACCAGCTTGAACATTGCATCCTGTACAATATCCAGCGCCTCGTCTTCATCCTGCGTTGCCAGACGTGCAACCACAAAGGCACGCCGACTGACTTCCCGCAAGAAGTTATTCATCCTCATCATGTTCCTTTGAGTGCCCCTTCTTCCCCTGCCAATAGCCGGAGACTCCTGTGAATTAACGCAGTAGTCATTTATAAGTTGACAGATTCCACCTATTTGGCTTTAGTTCAGTTGAATGGTGAAATGATTCCCGCGAATATTCTTATGGAGACAAAAAATGCGTTGGAGAACAGGACGACAAAGCAGCAATGTGGAAGACCGCCGTGGTAGTGGCGGCGGTGGCGGCGGCGGCGGTTTCCGCATCGGCCTCATGGGAACAGCCGCGATTGTGCTGATCGGCTGGTATATGGGCGGCAACCCGCTGCAACTGCTCGGCTTGGTGGGCGGCGCAAACACCATCCTCGGCGGGTTTGGCGGCTCCAGTTCTAGCCAAGAGGTGCGGACAGGCACACCGGGTGATGACGCTGGCAAGTTTGCCTCTGTTGTGCTTGCCACCACAGAAGACGTATGGAACCCCGTTTTCCAGCAACTCGGCAAACGTTACGTGGAACCAAAACTGGTATTGTTTGAAGACAGTACTGAATCCGCTTGCGGCTATTCCAGTGCGGCTACTGGGCCGTTTTACTGCCCCGGTGACCAGAAAGTTTATATCGACCTTGGCTTTTTCCGCGAACTCCAAGGGCTGGGCGCATCGGGTGATTTCGCGCAGGCGTATGTACTGGGGCATGAAATCGGTCATCACGTACAGAACCTGTTGGGCACTACCGACCAAGTGACCCGTTTGCAAGCACGTTCGAGCGAACGCGACAGCAATGCCTTGTCAGTCGCACTTGAGCTACAGGCGGATTGCTACGCGGGCGTATGGGCAAACCATTCGCAAACACAGTTAAACATGCTGGAAGCAGGCGACATTGAACAGGCAATAACCGCAGCAGCGTCCATCGGCGATGACCGCTTGCAACGCATGGCGGGGCGGCACATCAACCCCGACTCATTCACCCACGGCTCTTCAAAACAGCGGGCGGAATGGTTTCAACGTGGTCAGCAGTCAGGAAACTTGAAAGAGTGCAACACGTTCGGCAGTTAAGCTTAACGGGGCAGGCTGCGGGCAAGGCGTTCCATTGCCTGCTCCAGCCGCGCTACACTGGTAGTGTAAGCAAAACGCACATGCGTTGACGCCTGATGGCTGCCAAAATCTAACCCCGGTGTGAACACCACGCCGGTCTTGTCCAGCATATCCAGACACAGGCGCTGCGCATCATCGCCGAAACGTTCCGAACCAGCGTAGATGTAAAACGCCCCTTGCGGCTCTACCCGCACCGAAAAGCCCAGTTCCCGCAATGCCGGTAGTAGGAAATCCCGCCGCCGCTGCAATTCCTGACGTTGTTCTTCCATGATCGCCAGTGATTCCGGTGTGAACGCTGCCAGTGCGGCATATTGCGCCGGGGTCGGGGCGGCAAGGAAAATGTTTTGCGCCAAGCGATCCAGTGTTTCCACTGCCCATTCCGGCGCAACCACCCAACCCAACCGCCAGCCAGTCATGCCAAAGTATTTGGAAAAGCTGTTGATCACCCAAATATTGTCCGCATCAACCGCCAAGGCAGTGGTGTCAGGCACGCCGTAAGTCAGCCCTTGATAGATTTCATCCACAATCAATTCACCACCGCGTTGCTGGACGGCGGCGTGAATGTCGCCCAACTCATCCAGACCCAACACTGTGCCAGTCGGGTTAGCAGGGCTAGCCAACATCACTGCACGGGTAGCGGCGTTCCAGTGAGCATGAATATGCCCGGCCGTTAGTTGATAATCCGTATCCGCCCCCACCGGAATAGGTATCGCCTTGCCTTCAAACAGGCGTACAAAATGGCGGTTACACGGGTAGCCCGGATCGGTCATCAACACCTCATCTCCCGGATTCAGCATTGCCCCCAGCACCAATTGCAAAGCACCCGATGCACCCGGCGTAATCAAAATGCGTTCTGGTGAAATGTTCACCCCAAACCGTGCGGCGTAATATCCGGCAATCGCCTCACGTAACTGCGGCAAACCCCGTGCAGCGGTGTATTTGGTCTGCCCCGCCTGCAATGCGCGGATACCGGCTGCCACAATAGGCTGCGGCGTTGGGAAATCCGGTTCACCCACTTCCATGTGGATAATGTCCTGCCCTGCGGCTTCGCGTTGGCGTGCTTCCGCCAGCAATGCCATCACATAAAATGGCTGGATGTCCCGCATTCGCTCGGCGGCTATGGTATGCTTCATAGACTCTTTCGCACCAACTTGATCAGGTCAATAAAAATGAAAAAATGGTTACTGTTAAGCATCGCCTTGTATTCTGCCAATATTGCCGCATTCCCGCGTGCTAACCCTGTACCGGGCGGCATTGCCCTAGTACCCATTGCCGCGCTGTCAGGCAACGCGCCGATTGTACAGTATGAAGGCAATCGGGTAACCGTGGTTCCCGCCGATGGCCAATGGCTGGCACTCGTCGGCATTCCGCTGGAGCACAACAGCCAGCACCCAAACATTGCAAGTGCAAACGGGTAACCCCATCAGTTTCCAAGTACAGCCCAAGCAATACAAAACCCAGCGCCTTACCATCAAGGACAAAAACAAGGTTGACCCGGATGACGAATCCAGCCAACGCATTATCCGCGAACAAGCCGTACAGAAACAGGTGAAAACCCATTTCAGCGCAGGTGAGGCAGAACTGGATTTCATCAAACCCGTACCGGGGCATGATACTGGGCGCTTTGGCCTGCAACGCTTCATCAACAACCAACCACGTAATCCGCATAGCGGCATGGATATTGCTGCCGCCAGCGGCACACCCGTCAAAGCCACCGCATCCGGGCGCGTGCTGCACACCGACGATTTCTTTTTCAGCGGCAACACCGTGTATGTTGACCACGGCGCAGGCGTCATCAGCATGTACGCACACCTGAGCGAAATAGCGGTAGCACCCGGCGATGTAGTTGAGCAAGGGGATATTATCGGCAAGGTAGGCAGCACTGGGCGGGCAACTGGCCCACATCTGCATTGGTCAGTGTATTTGAACGGGGAAGCTGTCGATCCAGCCTTATTTTTATCGAACAAAAAATAAGCCAATGATTCAGGTTCGATTCAGTGATTCGGGCTTAGTATAGTCACAACTTCAGCAGGAATCGTGAACTTGGGGTTTGTGGTAACGATTTCGTCGTCAGAGGTATCTGAAATAAAAAAATAAGCTTGTTCCGCCGTTCTGACACTCAATGGCATAAGAGATTCGGGATGACGGCACGCTGAGGTTAATATTCTCTATCCGCACTTTTACAACCGGCCATTTATTGGGGAGCTGGTTGAAAGGTAAGGATCGGGAACTAGAATGCAAGCTCGCAAACAGGGGGTTTGCCTGCATTCACTACCGGAGCATTTAGCTGCGGCGTTCTTGAGTCACCTTCACAAAAGGCGAGTCTTTCATGGCTCGCTTTTTTTTTGCACACGCCTTCTTATTATATACAGCTTCCGTTCATAAATAAAATCTTTTTCTAAGTCGATAGGCTTGAATAGAATAGGCTATCCCCCTATATACACGCTACACTTAGCACTGATTATAAAAAAGGAGGACGTATGGCCTATGCATTAAAAAAGACGGTTGGCTTCATTCTTCTGCTGGTAACGGTTGGCGGCGTCAGTACGCTATCTATTTTTCATCTGTTCCCGCCCCTTTTCTAAAACGGAGACAAAATGACACGTCAAGACGGCTGCCAAACGCTACGAACCTGCCATCCATAATGTCCGTTATGGCATCAAAGGCATTCTGCTCTATCTGCTTCCCTTACCTGTCCTGATTACCGCCATTGGCTCGCTAATGCGTGGGGCTGTCATGGATACCCTGGTCACGGGTGGCGTATTTGCAGCCTACATGCTGGGTGCAACCATTGCCCGCCACGGCTTCCGCTTGCAAGGTGAATACGAACGGCGCAAGATTGCCCGTGCGCCCTCCACCCCCTTCAAGACTGTTGCTGCCCTCATTATCAGCATTGCAACCGGGGTGCTGGATTGGTGGACTTCCGATTTTGCCCTCAGCGCCATTCTGTCCTCCGCCCTGATCGGTGCGGTGGCTTTCCTCGGCTTTGCGCTTTACTACGGGCTAGACCCACGCAAGGACAAGGCAGGCAACATCTCCATCGGCGTCACCATCGAAGAAGTGTTGGATGCACTGGATGCTGCCAATGTCAAAATCGACGCCATCGAACAGGCACGCCGCCAAATTGGCAACCCGGAATTCAATGCCCGTCTGCAACGCATTACCAGCAAAGCCCGCGAAGTCCTCGACAGCATTGAGGAAGACCCCACCCGCCTGTCCCGCGCCCGCAAATTCCTCAAGGTCTATCTGGATGGAACCCAACGCGTCACCGAAGGCTATGCCCGCGCTCATCAGGGAGACAAGCCAGTTGCTCTGGAAACTAATTTCAGCCGCGTACTGGATTCGATAGAACAGACTTTTACCGAACAGCAGACCAAATTGCTGGAAGACAACCATTTTGATCTGGACGTACAAATAGAAGTGCTGGAAACCCAGCTCAAACGCGAAGGCGTCCTCTGATACACCAATAAACCCAAGGAGATGACCACCATGAATGAAACTGAAACCACTACGACTGTCCAGACAGCCCCAGCCATCATCCCCGGTACAGCACTCGCCCCGCTGCCGGAAATGACCACCGAACTGGTTGCCTACGAACAAGCCGATGATACCAACAAAAGCAAACTCGAAAACATCATCGCTGAAATCGACATGACCGACCGCTAGCAGCATTATGTTCTTCGGTACTAAAACCCAAGAACAGATGACCATCATTTCTGAAAAAATGCTCAACGGCGTCAAAAATAAGGACATCGGTTCAGCAGGCGCATCCCTGAGCAATATGGTCACCGCCATCAAGGGTTTTGACATTGATTCCCTCAACCCGAATGACGAACCAAGCTGGTGGGAAAAACTCATCGGCAAAGCCAAGCCAGTGGTCGAATTCCTCAACCAGTACGAAGAAGTCCGCAAGCAAATCGACACCATCACCGATGAAATGGAAGGCCACAAAACCCAGTTGCTGACCGACGTGGTGACCCTCGACAAGCTGTACGAAGCCAATCTGGATTTCTTCCACAATCTGGAAGCCTACATCTCGGCGGGTGAAGAAAAACTGCGTCGTCTGGAAACCAATGACATTCCTGCACTGGTAGCCAAAGTAGAAGCCAACACCACTGAAATGATCCTCGCACAAAACCTGCGTGACCTGCGTAGTTCGCGTGACGATCTCGAACGCCGTGTCCACGACCTGCGCCTGACCCGCCAAGTGGCGATGCAAAGCCTACCCAGCATCCGTCTGGTACAGGAAAACGACAAAACCCTGATCAACAAGATCAATTCCACCCTGATCAACACCGTGCCATTGTGGAAAAACCAGTTGGCACAGGCTGTCACCATTTTCCGCATGAGCGACGCCGCTGAAGTGGTGAAAAAAGCTTCCGACCTCACCAATGAATTGCTGGAAAAGAATGCCGAAACCCTGCGTTTGGGCAACGAAGCCACCCGTAAAGAAATGGAACGCGGCGTGTTTGACATTGAATCCGTGAAAAAAGCCAACCAGACCCTGATCGACACCATCAACGACTCGCTGCGTATTGCTGACGAAGGCAAAGTCATGCGTGCCAAGGCCGAGGAAGAAATCAAGGTCATGGAAAGCGAACTGCGCCACGCCCTGACGGCAGCCAAAGCCAAAGCTGACAACCCAACCCAACGCACAGGAGCATAATATGGGACTGTGGGACAAACTGATGGGTGAATTCGTTGATGTCATCGAGTGGACGGATGACAGCAGCGACACCATGGTCTACCGCTTCGAGCGCCACGGCAACGAAATCAAGTTCGGTGCAAAACTTACCGTGCGCGAGTCGCAAGTAGCGATTTTCGTCAATGAAGGTGAAGTCGCCGACGTACTCACCCCCGGCATGTATGTGCTGGAAACCCAAAACCTGCCGCGTGCTTTCCACCCTGCAACATTGGGATCACGGCTTCCAAAGCCCGTTCAAGGCAGAAGTCTACTTCTTCAACACCAAGCAGTTCACCAACCTGAAATGGGGAACGCGCAACCCGGTGATGATCCGCGACAGCGAATTCGGCGGGGTGCGGGTACGGGCATTTGGCACGTATGGGGTGCGGATTGACGATGCCCGCAAATTCATGCAGGAAATCATGGGCACGGACGGGCATTTCACCGTCGATGAAATCAGCGACCAATTGCGCAACCTGATCGTGACCCGTTTCAGCAGCGTCGTTGCCAGCGCCAATATTCCGGTGCTGGATATGGCAGCCAACTACGAGCAACTGGGGCAATTCGTCACCCAGAAAATTGCCCCCGAATACGCCGCGTATGGTCTGAAACTGACCAATATTCTGGTGGAAAACATTTCCCTGCCCACCGAAGTGGAAGACGCCCTCGACAAGCGCACCAGCATGGGCGTGATCGGCAACCTCGACAAATACCTGCAATACCAGACCGCGCAAGGGGTCGGCAATGGCGGTTCCAACAGTGCGTTGGATATGGGCATGGGCTTTGCCGTGGCGAACAAAATGGCGGAAGTGCTGAACAAACCGTCAGCCGCAGCGCCACCACCACTGCCGGACACTGGCTGGCATGTTGCCATCGGGCAGGAATCCAAAGGGCCTTACGGACTCCCGCAATTGCAGCAAATGGCACAAAATGGGCAGATGACTGCTGCCACGCTGGTGTGGCAGGCAGGCATGGCAAGCTGGCAAGCGGCTGGGGAAATCGCCGCGCTCAGCGGGCTATTTGCAGGGCAAACGCCACCGCCGATTCCACCTGGTCAAAGACGATAACCCCTCCCCAACCCTCCCCTTATCAGGGGAGGGATAAGCGTATGGCAACAGGCTTCAATGGCAGACGATAACCACAACAAAACCAACCAGCAGCACTTTCCTTGCGAAGAGTGCGGCGCTGACCTGATTTACCAACCGGGGACAGATGCGCTCGCCTGTACCTATTGCGGGCATCAAAATATTATCCGCCAAAGCCTTCAGGAGATCCGCGAATACAGCTTTGAGCAGGCGTTGCGGGCGATCCAGCAGGGCAAATTGCGCCCACTGGATAATACGCAGGTCATCAAATGCCCCAACTGTGCCGCCATCTTTGAGCTGAACACAAAACCGCAATGCGGGTGACTGCCCGTTTTGCGGCACGCCCGTGGTGACGGGCACAGAACAGGTGCGCCTGTTCCAGCCAAAATCGCTGCTGCCGTTCATGATCACCGAGAAGGATGCGCGGGCTGCCTTCGACCAATGGATTGGCGGGCTGTGGTTTGCCCCTTCTGCCCTGAAAGACAAGGCCAAGCGGGATGAGAAATTGCTGGGCATTTACATCCCCTACTGGACGTATGACAGCCATACCGACAGCTATTACCGGGGTGAACGTGGCGTGGTTTACTACGAACGCCAAATGGTCACGGTGATGGTCAACGGGCGGGCGCAACAGCAAGTGCAAAATGTGCCGCGTATCCGCTGGACACCCGTGAGTGGGCGGGTACGGCTGTTTTTCGATGATGTATTGGTCGGTGCTACCCGCACCCTGCCCCGCGCCATCCTTGATCGGCTGGAACCGTGGGATTTGCCCAATCTAGTGCCGTACAACGAAAGCTACCTGAGCGGCTTCCAGAGCGAAATTTACCAGGTTGACCTTGATGAAGGCTTTGAGCAGGCGCGTGGCATCATGGACAGCAGCATCTACAACGCCATTATCAGTGACATTGGCGGCGACCAGCAACGGGTCAATAGCTTAGAAACCCAACATTCTGCCACCACCTTCAAGCATGTGCTGCTGCCGGTATGGTCAGCCGCGTTCCGTTACAACGATGAAACTTACCGTTTTGTGATCAATGGGCGCAATGGCAAAACCCAGGGCGAACGGCCTTACAGTGTGGTCAAGATTGTGTTTGCCGCGTTGCTGGGGACTAAGCGTGCTGGCAGGCGTGGGGTATTACATGGAAAAGGCGGGGGTATTCGAGCAGATGATGCAACAGGGTGGGCAAAGCTACCAATACCAGCAATATCAGCTACCGCGCCAGCGGATGCCTAACCCCTACCAGTATGACCCTTATCGCTCATCCCGGTTGTTAATGCTGAAACCCCTCATACGCCGTAAAGCTGTTGCATCAGGCGGATTTGTTCCAGCGTGCGCCACGGTGCATCCAGAAACAGGATAACATCCCGATGCGCGGTGTGCTGTTGCAGGTACTCGAAAGTCTCGCGTAATGCCAGTGGCGCAAGTGGCTGGGCAGCTGCGTAGCACGCCAAGCTGCGCCTCCGCCCCAGCGGGCATCACCGCCAACCACCGCTCTGGATGCACAATATGCAATGCAAAACGTTGTTGCCAGCTTAGCGGCAAGGCTGACAGCGCATCTGCATCCACCAGCAAACCCATTACTTGCGTCGCCAGATACTGTTCCACCCCTTCTTGCACCTGAGACCAGTGACCAGCCTGCAACAGTTCGTGGGTAATTTCCAGATAAAAACTGAAATCAGCCCCTACTTCGGCGTGCCAAGCAGCGGCTTGCGCCACAGGTGATTCCCACCCACTGGCGGGCAGCAATACACTGTTGAATTCATTGGCGTAATACGCAATCTGCCAGTCCTGCGGCAAATCGTCCGGGTAAAACATCTGCAACCAGTTGGCGGGTGACCAGCCATAAGCGGCCAGTGTCAGGCTAGTGAGTGGGGGTTGGGAATTGCTCATGAGGTGAAGCATACCGCATGGGTACAGAAATTTCTGCCAAACTCGCATAAAACCGTATCGAATAACTTGACTTATCCAGTCAGGAATATTACTTTCGATATATACACCAACGCATCAAACCACACCACTAGAGATATTGAAGGTTTGTAATCGCCATAAAAGACAATCAGGAGGGTTAGATCATGATGTTTAGCGATGTTTCTCTGGATGAAATGTTCCCACGCGCCCATGCAGTAATGCGTGCCGCCACTTCCCACACTCAAAACCGAAAGCGTTTATCAGCCTGATCGACAAAAATGCTGCCGAACGCGGTATTAAATTGACGGCCGCACACATGGAAGTTATCGACTTTGTACTGGATTTCTACGAACACTGCGATGATTGCCAAAATGCCCGCGCCTGGCTGATATGATGCAGGAAGAATTCCTGCCGACAAGGTGGACGCAAATACTTATACCAATTGTTCCCGGACGGCCCCTTGAGTACTATTCACGACTTGGCTGAATTGCCCAAACTGGGCAACGAAACCGATAAAAGTTTCGGCACTAACTGGTAAAAACAGCTCAAAATTCCCTGTAAAAACCCGACCAAATGTCATGTTTGGTCGGGTTTTTTTGTTTGTGTTCAGTTTTGAACTTATAGAATCGACCTTAGTTCTAAATGCATAACAAAAAACAGGGCATTATATTATGGGCAAAATTAAAGCAGCCATGCTGACTGGGTACAATAACAGCATTTTTAGGGGGCTGTGCGCCAATGGCTTACTACCCACAAACCGCGCAATATCCTTACTGGAACCATACCGTTCCGGGCGTTTATCAAGAGGAAGCACAGACCTTATTTCGCCAACTATAATCCATCATATGCCTCCCAACCCGTTTTTTCGCAGCAATACCAACCGTTTTCACAGCAAGCCGAACCCGCCGATGCACCCGCACGACGCGCCTTACTGGCACAAGCCCATCAGTCGCTTGGGAGTACGTTACAAATTAGGCGGGGAACACCCCCGGTGAAGGTTTTGATTGCAGCGGCCTAACCCAATATGTTTACAAAAATGGCACAGGGCATCACCCTGCCCCGCACCGCCGCCGAACAAAGCCAGGCCAGCCGCACCGTCAGTTTTGAAGAAATGCGCCCCGGCGACCTGATTTTCTTCCGTACCAGCGGCAGCACCGTCAATCATGTTGGCATTTACGTCGGACGCGGGGATTTCATCCACGCAGCCATCCGGCGGCGGCAAGGTCAGCATTGACAGCCTCAGCAAAACTTATTGGCAACAACGCCTGGTCAAATTCGGAGCTTTCCTCGCCTGAGAAAAAAGACCTTACACTGAACCTTTTAGCAGTAATTTGCCGACTGACAGTCAGGTCAAGTGTTTAATTTGGCTGAATAGCGTCTATACTACGTGATGGAGATCAATCCACACGTAAATCATAGGAGAAAATAAGATGGGACTGTTTGATTTTGCCCGTAACATTGGCAAGAAAATTTTCGGCAAGGAAGAAGATGCGCCCGCTGCTCTGGAACAACACATCAACGAAGATAACCCTGGCGTCAGTGGCCTGCAAGTACAGGTCAAGGACGGCGTTGCCACGTTGACAGGTCAGGCACAGTCTGCTGAAGCGCTGGAAAAAGCCGTCCTGATGGCGGGTAACGCTATGGGTATCCAGGAAGTCAAAGCCGACGGCATGACCGTTGCTGATGGCAGCCAAGTCGGTGGCGATGATGAGTTTTACGTCATCGAAAAAGGCGATACCCTGTGGGAAATTGCTGAAAAAGCTTACGGCAATGGCGCTAAATACACCAAAATCGTGGAAGTAAACCGCGAAGTCATCAAAGATGCGGACAAGATCTTCCCTGGTCAAAAAATCCGCATCCCGAAAAATATCTAACCGAAGGTACAATCACACATGGATATGATGCAACTCGCTACGCAGTTATTCAAAAGCCAACTCGACAAAGACCATGATGGTCAACTGGAAATGACTGAAATCGCCTCAGCCATGATGGGTCTGATGGGCAACGGTCAAAACCAGGCGCAAGCAGGTGGTTTGGGTGGCTTGGCCTCCATGATCTCTGGTATGCAAGGCGGTGGTGACTCTGGCCTGGCTTCACTGGCAGCTTCATGGCTGGGCAATGGTGCTAATGCGCAACCTTCCGGTGGTCAAATCAACCAGATGTTCGGTCAGGACAAAATTGCTGCTTTCGCCCAACAACTGGGTATCAGCCAGGAGCAAGCCGTCAGCGGCCTGCAAGCGGCTGTACCGGAAGTGGTCAACAAAGCCTCCCCGAATGGTTCACTGGATCTTGAACAGCCTGCTGGAATGCAGTTGGTGGCGTATCTGGTGCTATCGGTCTGGCAAGCAAACTGTTTGGCCGTTAATCCGGCTGACTGATTGCACGTACCAAAAAGCCGCCCGTTAAAGGGCGGCTTTTTTATGCTTCGATGCTAAACCGTAATTTTCAAATTGCGGGGCTAATGTCCTGTTGGCAGAAAGTCACCTATAGTTAGATGATTACTGTACAAGGCTATTACAAACCCTATGACCTCTACCCTCGACCAACACCTGATTGACGCAACCGCCCTGTTCCCGATTGGCACTGTCTCTGAACAGACTGGCGTGAATACCGTGACCTTGCGGGCGTGGGAACGCCGTTACGGCCTGCTGAAACCACGCCGCACCCCCAAAGGCCACCGCCTTTACAGCCAGCAGGATGTGGAACGGGTCAGACAAGTGCTGATCCTGCTCGATCAGGGCATTCCCGTCAGCCGGGTGCGTGATGTACTCGACAGCAACCGGGCGCACCCCACCTTGTTGCAACCTGCCAACAGATGTGCAGACCGATGACCCGTGGCGGCATTACCACACCCTGTTCCAACGCTGGATCCGCAAACTCGATGCACGTTCACTGGAACACGCTTTCAACGAAGCAGTGTCGCTGTATTCGCTGGAATTGGTCGCCAAAAAGCTGGTGCTGCCCCTTTACCAGCAACTCTGGGAACAACAGGAAGCTTCTGCCTTCCACCACTGCTGATTACGCTTTTTTGCACGAATTTCTCTGCGCCAAGCTGGGGTCGCGCTATTTGCAACACAATAGCCGCGCCAATGGCAAGCGCATCCTGATCGTGAATACAGCGGCAAGCGATGCGCAAGTCGAATCGCTGTTGCTCGCCAATGTCCTCAGCCAGCACGGTTATCAGGTCAGCCTGTTGGGGACACACACCACGCTTGACCATTTGCCGCTGATTATGGAACGTGCGCCATTTGATGCGCTGCTGCTGCCCAAAAGCAGCCATATTTCGACGAGCTTGCAGACCTTGGTGGCAATGACGCGGATAACCGTGTTCCTTTCCGGTTTCCAGGATGAGTGGACATCAGAACCCCCGGAAAATCTGCCGATTTATTGGCTGCCGGAAGAACTGGGCGAGATTTGCCAAACGATTGACCAGGTGCTGTCTGAAGAAATCCCCATGACCACCGCCATCGTCTGGTTGCGGCAAGACTTGCGCCTTGCTGATAACCCGGCGCTGTACCACGCTTGTCAGAGCTGCGACAACGTTATCCCGGTGTTTATTGACGACCCGCTGCCGACTTCGGTCAGCCAGTTGGGGGCTGCCAGCCGAGTATGGTTGCACCATAGCCTGCAAGCACTCGATGACAGTTTGCAAGCAGCGGGCAATCGGCTAACGTTGCGGCAAGGGGCGGCGCTGCCGGTGCTGCAAGCCCTGATCGCGGCAAGCGGCGCAACGCATGTGTACTGGAACCGGGTGTATGACCCCGCCAGCCTTGCCCGCGACAAACACATCAAGGAAACCCTCAAGCAAACTTGCGAAGTCCACAGCTTCAATGCCAGCCTGCTGAATGAGCCTTGGGAAGTGCTGAAGGCTGATGGCACGCCGTATAAGGTGTTCACGCCGTATTGGAAGGCAATGCTGAAACACGGCATCCAACATTTGCCGTTGCCCATTCCGGCGCGTATTCCTGCTGCCGCGCCAGTGCCGGAAACGCTGCCATTGGCGGCGCTTGGCTTGTTGCCGTCGATCCGTTGGGATACGGGGATGATGGCGCATTGGCAGGTCGGCGAAACGGCTGCCATGCAAAAGCTGCACGATTTCCTGCCAAGCGGTGGGGCGGATTATCAAGAGGCGCGTAATATCCCGGCGCAAGCGGGCACGGCACGACTTTCGCCCCACCTGCATTTTGGTGAAATCAGCCCGCGTCAGGCGGTTTACCATACCGAAAATTATCTGGCGGGACATCCGGGGGCTGAAAGCGGTTTACGCCATTTTATGCAGGAAATTGGCTGGCGCGAGTTCGCGTATTATTTGCTTTACCACTTTCCGCAGACGCGTGGAGCGGGCACTGGATGTGCGTTTCGAGCATTTCCCGTGGGCAGAGCATCATGCGGAGGCGTTGGCACGCTGGCAACGTGGGCAAACCGGCTTTCCGATCATTGATGCCGGGATGCGCGAATTGTGGGAAACCGGCTGGATGCATAACCGGGTGCGCATGATCGTGGCCTCCTTACTGACCAAAAACTTGCTGGTTCCGTGGCAGAGTGGGGAACAGTGGTTCCGCGATACGCTGGTGGATGCTGATCTTGCCAGCAACGTGTTCGGCTGGCAGTGGACAGCGGGCTGTGGGGCGGATGCTGCGCCCTATTTCCGCATTTTCAACCCGATCCTGCAAAGCCAAAAGTTTGACCCGACGGGGGAATACATCCGCCGCTGGGTTCCTGAATTGCGCGGGCGGGACAATAAGCAGATTCATTTGCCGCGTGAGTTGGGCGATGGATTGCGGGATTATCCCTTGCCAGTGGTGGATTTAAAAGCGAGCCGTGAGCGGGCGTTGGCGCTGTTTAAGCAAATTTAATGGTAATTTTCCAGTCACTTTGGGGCCTCAAATCACTGGGGAGTGAGGGTCTTCACACGGGCAACTTACCCACAAAACGCGGCGCTTCCGCCATCACAAACCGCTTGAATTCCCGCGCAATCGGCGACAAGCGTTTGCCCTTGCGCATCACGACATGCCAATGCCGCTGAATCGGGAAATTTTCCACCGCCAACACCACCAATCGTCCACTGTCCAACTCCGGCTGAATGGTGTGCATCGACACAATCCCCAAACCCAAACCCGCCTCCACCGCGTGCTTAATCGTTTCATTGCTGCGCATTTCCAGCGTGTTTTTGCAGGTAGCATCATGTTTATGCAGATGCCGCTCAATCGCGCTGCGTGTGCCCGAGCCTTTTTCGCGCACGATAAAACGTTCTGCCAATACATCACTCAGCAATAATGGGCGACCAATCCCCACCAATGGATG
>CAWFRV010000003.1:0-213692 GCA_963818325.1 uncultured Gammaproteobacteria bacterium
GTCTCAAGCACCACAAGTTTTTATCAGCTACGCCCGCGATGGCGGTGTCAGTGAACAGACGGCGACTGCGTTGCATGAACAATTGGTGCAAGCGGGGATTACGGCTTTCCGCGATGTGGAAAGTATTGATCTTGGTAGCCATTGGGCGGCGGTGATTGAGCAGCAGATTTTAGCCAGCCATTTGATGGTGGTGGTTGTGTCCAAGCCTGCTCTTGATCCGCAACGTTGGGTGATGCGCGAATGCTTGCTTGCTGCCGATAGGAGAATTCCGATTATTCCCGTTTTGGTGGAACGGGTGGATTTGCCCTTGTGGTTAATGCATATCAATGCCTTGGATTTTACTCAGACCCAGCATTGGGGGCGTTTATTGTTTGCGGTTGGCAAATACATTGCCGTCGAGCCATTGATAGAAGCAGTCCCACTTGCGCAAGTCGTACCAAAACCACAGCAACTTTCAGAAGCTGAACGCTTGCTGCAAGAGTTGCAAAACCCCAGGTATTGCCACCACGCCGTTTTGAAATCGGCAATCGTCTGAATGCCATTGGTGATCCCCGTCCCGGTGTGGGGTTGGATGTTAACGGCTTGCCTGACATCGACTGGGTGAAAATTCCTGCTGGTGAGTTTATTTATCAGGATGGTCAGCGTTTGTGGTTAGATGATTATCATATGAGCCGTTATCCCGTTACTAACCAACAATTTCAAGCGTTTGAGAAAGTGGGTGGCTACAACACTGGTAAATGGTGGAGAGGGCTACAAAAGCCTACTGGTAAATGGTGGGAGGGGCTGCAAAAGCCTGATTCCTTGCCAAGCCATCATTCGACAGAAAGTAACCGTCCGGTAGAACAGGTGGATTGGTATGAATCCATCGCTTTCTGCCGCTGGTTGTCTGCCAAAACCAGCCAGAGAAATCCGCTTGCCAACGGAACAGGAATGGGAAAAAGCAGCACGGGGTACTGATGGTCTGGAATATCCGTGGGGTAATGACTACAAAACAGGCTATGCGAATATCAACGAAACTTGGGATCATGACAAAGTAGGTGAATATAACTTACACGAAACTTCTGCTGTTGGTATTTACCCCCAAGGTCAGTCGCCTTACGGCTTGATGGATATGTCCGGTAACATCTGGGAATGGTGTCTCAATAAGTACGAAGAACCTGAAATGATTACCCCCGACCTTTTCGGCGGTGTCCGTGTGGTTCGGGGCGGCGTGGCACGTCAAGTCAGAGGCTTGCCGCTCTTCTTTTCGCATTCTCTGGAATCCTGACTTGCGTGTCAGTAATCAGGGTTTTCGGTTGTTGTGTTGTTCCCCCCATTGATCACTGATTTGCTGATCACTGAATCCCTCTCAGCCGCGTAGCGGCTGACGATTTTTCACCACCTGAACTGCTTCAGCATGTACTTTCGCAAGTAGCGTTTGTTGGAACCGGGATTTATAGGATGAAAGGATTAGTAGGATGGGGAGAAACTTCGGATAGCGGGTGGCGATGATTCGTTTATCCTGTTGTTTACGCACCCGCGCCTTCACATCCGCCGCACTACTCGCCACAAACGTCTCATCCGGTGTCGCCATCAGTGCCTGCAAATGATTGGTCAGCCATTGCGAATCCTGCATTAACACGCGCTGGTCATTGCGGATTAAGTCTCGCAGGTAATCGCTGGCGCTGGAATAACGCCCAGAGGTAATTTGTGTGCTAATCCAGTCGCGCAACTGGTCAGGAAGAGAAATATTCAAGGTTGCCATTGCCGAAACCCATCATGGTTTTCATGAATTTTAGGTTTATTGGCAACTATTGGCAATAATTACGTGATTATTGGCTAAATATCGTTATCGCACCACTTCCAACCGCACCTCCGCCGTACCCGGCAATATCAGCCCAAGCTGTTCCGCCGCTGCCAACGACACATCGACAACCCGCCCCGCTTTGTAAGGCCCCCGGTCATTCACCCGCACCACGACAGAACGCCCGTTTTGCAGGTTAGTCACGCGCAGCAACGTGCCGAAAGGCAAACTGGGGTGGGCGGCAGTCATCGCATACATATTGTACGGTTCACCGCTGGCAGTCGGTCGACCGTGGTATTGGTGCGCATAGTACGAAGCCTTGCCCGCCATCCCCGTTCCCGTACCAAGCGTCTGGCAAGCGACCAGCAAGCAGCAGGACAGTAGCGGTAAGATGCTGGATTTATTCATGGTTTCCAAAGAACACATACCCCAAGTCAATTCCACTTTCCTCAAATGGCGGTATCCGCGCTGCCTTAACCTGTTCCGCCGTGGCACATTCCACCGAAAACACCACATGGTAATGCTCCCCCACCAATTGGTAGGCAATCAGGGTGCGATCTTCCGGCGAGATGACCCAGTAAAACGGTACTTGGTAACGTTGCAGTGCCATGAAGTTGGTGAACAGGTCTTTGCGCTCATGCCCCGGCGAGGTGATTTCGCACACCCAATCGGGCAAGGTTTCCATGATACCGGTTGGGCGGGCAGGGACGCGCTCTTTACGCCACCCCGCCAAATCGTGGGTAGGGCAATGGTTTTCAGTATAGCGGACGCTGATTTCGGTCATGATCCACCAGCCGCCGCTGCCGCTTTTGCGTTTGAACGGCAGGGTTTCATCCGACAAACCCGACTGCACCAGCGCATGTTCTGAGCGTGCCATTGGGCGTTTAATCAGCTCCCCGTTCATCAATTCGATGCGTTCTGAACTGGCAGCAAGCAAGTCATCTACGGTTTTGAGTTTGCGGGCTTCCACGGCGGGCTTCCTGTTAGTGGCGTCATTTTCAAATCTAACACAAAGCAGACTGGATGGCATAAATCGGTGTAAACAGCTTCAATACACCTGAAACAACTGCCGATGATGGTTAGTCTGAGCGCAAATCCGGCAATACTGCCGTACCGGATTGCCATCCGCCGGATAGTGAAAACGGCTGCCACATGCCTTACACGTTGCCTGCACCAGCGGAATTTCCCCGCTGCCTACACCCTCCATCTGCCTAACCTCAACCGCATCCCGCTCACACACATCCACACAAATCCCACACCCCGTGCAACGTTCCGCCAGAATCCGGTAAGCAAGGGCTTGCCCATCGTCGCGCTTTTCCAGTTGCAACGCCTGATGCGGGCAAAGCTGCACACACGCATCACAGCCGTTGCAATTTTCTACGCTAAACGTCGGTACGAAGGGAATTAACGGCAATGCCACGGGTGCTGCCATGCTTTGCTCGGCGGAAAACGTCAGTGCTTTGCGCAAAAACTGACGGCGATTGATCACGGGCGTGACTTCTACAGCAGGGCTATGTCCGACTAACGCCGATTCGGTACAAGCCGCGACACACAAGCCGCAACCATCACAACGTGCCGTATCAATCTTCAGGCTGGCATCATCCAGCGACCACGCCCCACGCGGGCAAGCATCCACGCAACGGGTACAGCTTGCCACTTCGCAATGGCTGTGGACACAACGTTCAGCAATCACCTCCGGGATCATCCATTCCCGCTTTAATTGTTGCAACCAACCCGGTGACAAACTCATGGCTTACCAGCTTGGCGCAACGCCGGGGTAAAACTTCACTGGCTGGGGGCGTGATTCTGCCAGTTGTTGCGCCCGCAATTGCGCTTCGATTTCCTCATGGCTCAGGCGCGGCACACCCAGAATTTCCGCCAGCAAATCACGGGTGTGTTCGACATACACCGCCGTTTCCTGCGCCAACTCGGCATAAAATGCGGTGGCACAGCGTTGCGCCACCCGTTGCGCAAACGGTAGCAACCAGCGCAACAAGTGTTCATCCAGAAAGCGGGCGGCTTCTGCCAGCAGTTGCGGGTTATTCTCCGTCGTGGCTTTTTCCAGCAGGAAAGCCACGAACAACAACTGGTTCACCAGATGGTCATCCGCCATGTTGCGCCAGTTGGGAACTTCCAAACCGTGCCGCGCATACCATTCGCGCACTTCAAACATCGGTTGCTGGCACACCAGTTCCTCATCGTCCAGCCACACCGATTCCTGCGGCGAACTGTGGAATTTGCCGTGGAGGTAGATGTCGGCGAAGTCGCAAGCGAGTTCATCCAGCAGGGTGTCCGAATGAACCTGTTCCCGCGTCAATTCCGTGGCGTGCAAATCCGCCAGCAGCCGCAAGTCATTGGCTATATCCAGCATTACTTCGACTCCTTGGGTGGCTCTTTGGGTGCATCGCATCTACCCGCCCGTTGCTATGCGCGATAAACACGATGGAAGGGTTGGTCAGTTCCGGGTTTGCCATGCTTTTGACCTGACGTACCAGCTTGTCCTTTTCGTGCGGAGCCATTGCCTTGGTGGGGTAAGTGGCTGTCGCGCAGCTTGTCGATGGGGCCGATGTCCAGCACCCGCATCATGCACGCCATCACGCAATACGGTTTGCGCCCCGCATCAATCTCATCCACACACATATTGCACTTGGAGACGATGTTCTGTTCGGGGATGAATTGCGGCGCACCATACGGGCAAGCGGCTTCGCAACGGCGGCAGCCAATGCACAGGCTGGAATCAATATCGACGATGCCATCTTGTTTGCGCTTGTAAATTGCCCCCGTCGGGCAGGTCGGCAAGCACGCGGGTTCGGCGCAATGGTTGCACGACATATTGACCTTGTAGGCATACACCGCCGGGTAAGTGCCGCCTTCCACGTACATCACGCGGCGGAAACGCGGCCCCGGAGCCAAGCCGTTTTTGTCCTTACAGGCGATTTCGCAGGCACGGCAACCGATGCAATCGACGTTGTTGTGGATGAAACCGAATTGCTGGGCAGGTACAACAGGGGTGTAAACCTCTTTCTTGTGCCGCACGATAGCTTCCTTGATCGTGGCCTTGTCCTGTAATACCGGATTCTTGGGTACTGGCTCGTTTGCCATAGGGAATTCTCCTCGAAAGATTACAGGTCACGCCGGAACACATGGCTGCGGGCAGTTGCCAGCCTGTCCCAACCGGGTTTGTGCGCAAGGTCGGTTTTCTGGATGCTTGCCAGCACCGTGTTGTAAGCAAACGAACCAGCGGGGCTGGGTTCGTCCAGCGTCAGCATGTCGGGGTTGCCGGAACGGTCGATGCCATTTTCATCCAGATCCAGCCATGCACCTTCGTAGATCACCAGCACACCGGGCATACAGCGTTCGGTCACATACGCGGGAACGACCACCTTGCCGCGATCATTGAACACTTCCACGGTATCGCCCGTCTTGATGCCGAGCTTTTTGGCGTCGGAAGCGTTGATGGTGACTTCCTGTTCATAGGTTTCACGCAACCAGCCGATATTGTTGAAAATCGAATGGGTGCGGTGGCGCGGGTGCGGTGAAATCAGGTGGAACGGGTGTTTGGCGGTTTTTTCCTTGTCACCCAAGTATTCAAACGGCTCAATCCATTTGGGGATGGCAGGAATTTCATAGCCGTAAGCGGTTTTCGTCCAGTCGTCATACTGCGCCAATTGCCCCGAAAAGATTTCGATCTTGCCGGATGCGGTAGGCCAAGGCACACCTTTTTCCACGTTATCCTGAAACGCAACGTGGGGGCGATCCAGCTTGAATTTGTAGATGCCGTATTTCTGGAATTCCTGCCCACGACATATCAACGTGTTGATGCGCCATGACTTTGTGTTCCCACCATTCTTGCAGGTAGGCGTTATCCACTGCGTCGTTGTACAGGAAATAATCGCGGTTGGCTTTGGGGTTATATCGCTTGCCAAACTGATCACCGCCCAGCCGGTAAGCCAGTTCGGTGTAGATTTGCAGGTCGGTTTTACTTTCACCTAGCGGTTCGATCACTTTGGGGCGGTGGATGTAGTAATGCCCCTTGTACCACGGCAACGCCACGTCATGGCGTTCAAAGTGCGTGGCTATCGGGAACAACACATCCGCATACAAGCCGGATGGGGTAATGGTGGAATCATTGCACACCACCAAATCCAGCTTGTTGATTGCCTGAATTTCCTTATTGATATTGGTGAGCTGGTTAAACCAGTCCGAGCCTTGCCAGAAAATGCCGCGAATATTGGGAATGACCCCATCACCCGCCTTGCCACCCGGCCATAAGCCGATTTCCTCGCGTTTCACATTCGGGTAGTTCAATACGCAATGCGCCCAGCGGTCAGACTTGATGGATTCGTAAAACACATTGGCGAATTCGTCGTAAGGGTAGGCAACACCTTCAGCGTGCCATGCCTTGCCGATGCCTTCCGCACAGCCGCCGAGGATGCCGATATTGCCGGTCATGGACTGCAACGCCGCTGCCATGCGGTTGTATTGTTCGCCGTAAGCATTGCGCCCCGGAGCCCACGAGGCTTTGAGCGCGGCAGGTTTGGTGGTGGCGTACAATTGCGCCAGTTTCTTAATGTCATCGGCGGAAACACCGCAAATTTCCGCTGCCCATTCCGGGCTTTTCGGGGTGTTGTCGTATTTGCCGAGGATGTAATCCTTGAAGTTTTCCTTGTCCTTCGCCCAGTCGGGCATTGTGCCAGCGTCCATGCCTTGCACAAATTTGTTGATGAAGTTCTGGTCTTGCAGGTTGCTGGTAAAAATGTGGTGCGCCATGCCCGCCATCATTGCCGCATCGGTATTGGGGCGGATCGGAATCCACCACGCATCATACGCAGACGCTGAATCGGTGTATTGCGGGTCAACCAGCACAAACTTGCAGCCGTTCTGCTTCGCCATGCGCATGTAGTAGAAGGTATTGCCGCCGTGGAAGGTATACGCCGGATTCCAGCCCCACATAATGATCAGTTTGGAATGCGCGAAGGTGTCATCTTCGTTGCCGTCTTCAATCGTGCCGAAGGTGGTTTTCGAGCTGAATTTCGTGCCTTCATACGAGGGCACTGACCATGAACTGGTGCGGCAGCCGTACATGCCCAGGAAACGCCCCAGCAAACCTTCGATCTGGTCGGATTTGTGCAGTACGCCGTAGGATGCGCCCGCGTAACTTTGGTCAAGCAGGGCAGTGGGGCCGTATTTGCTTTTCAGCTCTTCCATCTTGCCCGCGACATGATCGAGTGCGGCATCCCATGAGGCGCGTTTGAATTTGCCTTCGCCGCGCTTGCCGGTGCTGATCATCGGGTAGAGCAGGCGTTCCTGCGAATACAGGCGCGAACGGTAGGAACGTCCGCGTAAACAGGCACGCATTTGCGGTTCTTCAAAGGTATCTTTGCCGAATTCGCCGCCTTTCTGGTAACGCCCATCGTCGGTGGAAAGGCGCACGATCACGTCGCCTTTTTTGTGTGCCACCAGCATGTGGCGCGAACCGCAGTTGTGGGCGCAACTGGTGACGACCGTGGTCAGGTCGTTGTCACGCGGGTAAGGTTCATACGCAAACGCCTTGGCTTCCTTGGGTTTGAGCGTCAGGCCACCGGCTGCAATGGCGGCAGAACCGACTGCGGTGGTTTTGAGGAAGCTGCGCCGATCCATCTTCAGGGCGGATTTCAGCTTGTCTTGCCAGCTTGGTTCACTCATGGCTTGCTCCCTTCAATCAAGAAACGTAGGTCGGATTCGGTGGGGCGATCTTTCGCCCAATCAGGTACGGTCGCGCCTGCTCCCGCCCATGCGTGGCGTGGGTAGGGGAAACTGGTGCGATACCATGCGCGTCCGCCGTGGCAGCCGTAGCAAGAATCGCTGTTGGCAACGCCTTCCTGTTCAATCCCTGCGGCATTGAGGAAATTGACCTTGTGGCGGGTGGTGCGGATCGCTGCATGGCAGAGTAAACAGTTGTTCTGGAAGCCGACGCCACTTTCATGCCAAGGCCCCGGCAAGCCCATGTTCTGGTAGGGAAATTGCCCGTGGCACATCAGGCAGGTATTTGGGTCAACCATTTTGCGCATGGTTATATTGGTAGGGCTGTCTGCCGCCGTGCCGGACACTTCGTCGCGGGGGTTATTACCCTGATGGCAGGTGGTGCAGCTCATATTGGCGACTTTTTTGATGAAAGGCGCAGTCAGGTGACGTTGGTGGAAGGTCATTTGTTCGCCTGCATAGGTATCGAGGGTTTGATACCACGCGAGGGTGCTGACTTTTTTTAAACCTGCGGGGGAAGTGTCACGGGTGTTGGTATCCAACACTTCCTGATGGCATTTCAGGCAGTCGGCATCGGTGGCTTTGTCGATGGCAGGTTTGAAATGGATGGGGTCGTAGCGGGCGCGTCTTGGTAATCGCTGGCTATTGGGAGGCGCGGCGGCTATGCGGTGTTGCGTGGTGCTTGCTGGTTGCGGTGCTGCTGCTTGTTGTGTTGTCGGGTGTAGTGGCGGTGCTGGGTTCAGAGGCGGGTGCGCTATTGGAATTTGACATGAAATGTACGCTGAACCCCCCACAACTGGCAATGACAAGGGCTAGTACGCCAATCCACCATTTATCCTTGCCTGCATTCATGAATGTGACTCCTTGGTAAAAGCCCCTCTCCCCTTGGCGGGAGAGAGGCTGGGGTGAGGGGATTTTTTATTTAGCTGGTGGTGTCCAAGTTTGACCTTGCATCCCAGACATGCCATTCATGCCGCCCATGCCGGACATTCCGTTCATCCCAGACATACCATTCATGCCGCTCCATCCCAGACATGCCGTTCATGCCGGACATGCCATGCCGGACATTCCGTTCATCCCTGACATGCCATTCATGCCGCCCATGCCGGACATCCCGTTCATCCCAGACATGCCATTCATGCCGCATGCCACCCATGCCGGACATTCCGTTCATCCCAGACATGCCATTCATGCCGCCCATGCCAGACATTCCGTTCATCCCAGACATTCCGTTCATCCCAGACATGCCACTTTGGGCATCAGCCCATTCAACACAGACCATTGCCGGGTTGCCGCTCATCCCAGACATGCCATTGCCCATGCCAGACATTCCGTTCATCCCAGACATGCCATTCATGCCTTGCATCCCACCCATGCCGGACATTCCGTTCATTCCTGACATGCCATTCATGCCTTGCATTCCACCCATGCCAGACATTCCGTTCATCCCCGACATGCCATCCATGCCTTGCATCCCGTTCATGCCACCCATACCGTGACATGCCGTTCATGCCAGACATGCCATTCATGCCTGACATGCCATTCATGCCGCCCATGCCAGACATTCCGTTCATGCCTGACATGCCTGTTTGAACAGGAACCCATTTGGTACAAACTCTGTTACCAGACATCCCTGACATGCCATTCATGCCGCCCATGCCAGACATCCCGTTCATCCCTGACATGCCATTCATGCCTTGCATCCCACCCATGCCAGACATCCCGTTCATGCCTGACATGCCATCCATGCCTTGCATCCCACCCATGCCAGACATCCCGTTCATTCCTGACATGCCATTCATGCCGCCCATACCGGACATCCCGTTCATCCCCGACATGCCATTCATGCCCTGCATCCCGCCCATGCCGGACATGCCATTCATCCCCGACATGCCGCCCATGCCTTGTTGTTGTTCAGCAAACACTACGGGTGAAAGCAGCATCGCACCAACCAACATAGCCAAGGTTTTTTTAACAAACTGTTTCATTTGAAGTCTCCATCGAAAGGTTAACTAACGGTTACGTTTTGGAACTTTACTTGTCGGTATGCCAGCCGCGCAGATCGTAAGGCGGAGTCATGCCAGCGTGGGTGAAGGGGCTAAACCAGTTGCCCTGATTTTCCAGAAAGTGCAGCGAAGCGGGGTAGGGTTGTGCCACTCCCGTTAATGCGGTTGCATACCATGCCGCATCTTTCTGAACCTCAGTAATGGTGGGAGCAGTGGCGGGACGTTCCGCCGGGTTTGTGCCTGCGATATAGGCAATGTCGTCTGCCTGTGCGGTAGCAGCCAGCAGCGTAAACAGGAAATGGTACATTCGCATGTTGGATTCTCTCCTCTCATATCCTTCATCCACCCTCTATACAGCAGGATCTGTGCCAGATGCCGAGAATGCTTAATCAAGTAATTGATATTTAATTATTTGTTTGATTATTTGCTTGTCTAAAAATCAGGTGTTTGAACTTTGAATTTATGACATTCTGTCATGATTCGTAATGACATTGTGTCACGCCAGAAGTTGATCAGGACATTTTGTCATTAGGTGCGCTACACTCTTCTTCTACCGAAATAGGGAGTTATTTCGTGCCTATATCCTACGCAACATTTGAGCCGCCGTTTCATTGTCTTCCTGTTTGGGGTATTGGGGCTGGTGTCGGTGTGTTTTTTGCTGATGTTTTATTATTTCTACAGTGCGCAGATTGCGGGTGAGCGTACCCAAGCCTCGCATTCGGTGAGCCTGTTGCTGAAATCGTCACTGGAACGCGCCATGTTGCGCCGCGACTTGCCCGGTTTGCGCGACATTATCAGCGACCTAGGCAAGCAGGAGGGGGTGAAGGAGGTCATGATCCTCAACCCGGCGGGTGAGGTGCGCTTTGCTTCCCGGCAAGAACGCTTGGGGCAAACGGAAGCGTCGATCATCCAGCAGTT
Source organism: uncultured Gammaproteobacteria bacterium (assembly GCA_963818325.1). Lineage (GTDB taxonomy): Bacteria > Pseudomonadota > Gammaproteobacteria > Thiotrichales > Thiotrichaceae > Thiothrix. Next base: position 10,450 of record CAWFRV010000003.1, read on the forward strand.
TTGCCCGAACTGTACCTCCGCCCGCTTACCGCTAGAACCCGTGACCCGTTTCTTTACCCCAAGCAATGGCGGTGAATTACTGCGTACTTTCCACCCGGTCAGGAATAAGCCGGAATGTATGCAATGCCACGGTAGCGCTGCATCCCATCCGGTCAACGGCATTCTGGTGGTGGATTACGATGCTGCACCGATCCGCCAAAAAGGTTGGATGAATATCCTGATGTTGACTGGGGCAGGGGCAGTGGCGGTGCTGTTCAGTGCATGGGCGGCGTGGTGGTTTATGCGACGTTATGTACTGCAACCTGATTAGCAGCCTCGATACCGCCAGCCGTGCCCTGTCGCAAGGTAATCTGACGACCCGCGTCCCCGTGCGGGGCAAGGATGAAATGGCAAACCTTGCCAGCTACCTTCAACCACATGGCGGAACGCTTGCAACACAGCCATCAGGTGCTGCAAAGCCGCGAACAGTTCCTGCAAGGCTTGATTGATGCTGTGCCTGACGGGGTGCGGGTGATCGACCCGTATTTCCAGATTGTGGTAGCAAACCGTGCCTATGCGGAACAATGCGGTGTTGATTCTGCCCGGAAACTTTGCGCCAGCAATACTGCTACAAGGTCACTTACCAGCGCGATACGCCTTGCCCACCATCGTTGCGTAGCTGCCCGCTGGCGACGCTGAGTGCTGCAACAACCGACCCTGAAATTCATGGAAACCTTGCATCGGGCCGATGCGTCACTGTTATCCACCGAAGTCTACGCGGCGCGTTTGCCCGTGACAGCAGGGGCAGACCTTGAGTCAGAATGTCTGGTGGTGGAATCAGTACGCGATCTGGATAAAGCCGTGCAGTATTCGCACGAACAAAAACTTGCCTCATTGGGCGAGTTGGCGGCAGGCGTTGCCCACGAAATCCACAACCCACTGGCATCGGTGCGCATTGCCCTGCAAGCCAGTGACCAGATACTGGATACCTCGCAGGAAAATGTGACGGAACTGAAAGATTACCTGCATCTGGTGGATGAACAAGTGGAACAGTGTCTCGATGTGACCCGCCGCCTGATGAAACTTGGCACACTTGCCAGCGGACATCCCGAACTGGTGGAAGTGAACACGGTTATCCGCGAAACACTGTCCCTGCTGCGTTTCGAGCGCGAGCAAAAGGGGATTGGCGAACAGTTGCAACTGGACTCAAGTAATCCGCGCATCCTCGCCGCCGACAACGATGTGCGTATGATTATCCTGAATCTGGCGCAAAATGCCTTCCACGCCATGCCGGAAGGTGGTTTGTTGCGTGTCATTACCCGAAAGCAGGGTGCTAATGTGGAAATCCGTGTGGAAGATACCGGAACGGGCATTCCTGACGCGATTCTGGCGCATATTTTCGACCCGTTTTTCAGCCGTCGCCATGACCAACGCGGTACGGGGCTGGGGTTGACCATTACGCGCACCTTGGTCAAGCAACACGGCGGGCAAATTCAGGTGGCGGAACATGCCGTAGGCAAGACGGCGTTTGTGCTGCATTTCCCCGATGCGGATGACGTGCAAAACGTGGCTCAGGAGGCAGCATGATTCCCTTGGTATTGGTGGTTGATGATGATGTAACCCTGAACCGTTTGATGGTGGGGCAGCTCAACCGCATGGGTCACGCGGCAACCGGGGTGCATTCGTGGGCAGCGGCGCAGGCTTATTTGCAACAGCACGACCCGCATCTGGTGTTGCTGGATTGCCAGTTACCGGATGCGCGGGGGCGCGATATTTTGCCGCAATTGGTGGGTGATTACCCGGTGATCATCATTACCGCCTATGGCAGCGTCAAGGAAGCGGTGGGGGCGATGCAGGCGGGGGCAGCCGAATACTTGCTCAAACCCGTCAATCTGGATGAGTTGCAACTGTTGATCCGTAAAGTGCTGGACGCGCACAGCATGAAACAGGAATTCCTCTACCTCAAGGAACAGGTGCAAAAGCGCAAATCCTTCATGGTCGGGCAAAGCCCCGCCTTGAAGGAGGTGGAAAACATGATTGGTGCGGTTGCCCCCAGCATGATGACCGTGCTGATCCAAGGTGAAAGCGGGGTGGGCAAGGAACTGGTTGCCCGCGAAATCCACGAACGCAGCCAAGTTGCCAGCCGCAGTTTCGTGGCCTTGGATTGCTGCACCATGCAGGAAAACCTGTTCGAGTCAGAGCTGTTCGGGCATGAAAAAGGCGCGTTTACCGGCGCTGACCGCCAGAAAAAAGGGCTGATCGAAAGTGCCGAAGGTGGCACGCTGTTTCTGGATGAAATCGGTGAAATTACCCCAGCGATTCAAGCCAAATTGTTGCGGGTGCTGGAAACAGGGCGCTTCCGGCGGCTGGGTGGTACCCGTGACTTGAGTGCCAATGTGCGGGTAGTTGCCGCCACCAACCGCGATTTGCTGGCAATGTCGCAGGAAGGCACGTTCCGCGCTGACCTGTTTTACCGCCTGAATGCTTTCACCATTTACGTGCCGCCGTTGCGCCAACGTCGTGAGGATATTCCGGCATTGGTGAAGCATTTCATCAACAACCACGACTTTTCGCGGCGGGTCAATAAGCACCTGAGCGAGGAGGCGTTGGCAAAACTGGTGGCGTACCCGTGGCCGGGCAATATCCGCGAACTCAAAAATATGGTGGAACGGGCGATTATCCTGTCGGGCGATACGGCACGGATTTTACCGGGGCATATCATGTTGAGTGACGGGGTGGTGGCGACGGCTGCTACACCTGCCAGCAAAGGCGTCAGTCTGGACTTTGAACAGATACCGACGCTGGACGATCTGGAAAAGCATTACCTGCACCTGTTGCTGGACAAGTTCAACGGACATCGCGGCAAGGTGGCGCGGACGCTGGGAATTAGCGAGCGCAATGTGTACCGCTTACTGAAGAAGTATGAATTTATGGAAGTTTGAGTCATCCGAGGCAATATTAACATTTAATAATATACTGGAGTTGCGTTAGAATAAGCGCATGGCAAGAATCTTCATTTCCGCAACCCACAAATCCTCCGGCAAGACCACGCTTTCGATTGGTCTGTGCGCTGCTTTGCATGCATCAAGGCTTGCGGGTACAGCCGTTCAAGAAAGGCCCTGATTACATTGACCCGCTGTGGCTCGGTGCAGCCAGCCAGCGCCCGTGCCATAACCTCGATTTCAATACCATGACGCCGGATGAGATTATCCAGACGGTGCAACATTATTCGCTGGATGCTGATATTGCGCTGATCGAAGCGAATAAGGGCTTGTACGATGGTATGGCGCTGGATGGTTCTGATAGCAATGCCGCCGTTGCCAAACTGACCCGTTCGCCCGTTATTCTGGTGGTGGATTCGCGGGGCATGACCCGTGGGGTAGCGCCGTTGTTGCTGGGTTATCAGGCGTTTGATCGGGATGTGGATATTGCCGGAATCATCTTCAACCGCGTCGGTGGGGCACGTCATGCCGCCAAGTTGCGCGAATCTGTTGAGTATTACACCGACATCAAGGTGCTGGGTGCGGTGCAGAATAATCCGGAGATGGAAATCGAAGAACGCCATCTGGGGTTGATGCCGAGCAATGAGAGCGGTGAGGCCGAGGCGCAGATTGCGCGGATTCGGGATCTGGTGGCGGAGCAGGTGGATTTGGGGGTGTTGTTGGGGATAGCAGAAGAACCGCTCCCGCTAACCCTCGGCAGGGGGTAGGGGCGAGATCATGATCCGCTTCCTCTCCGTACCATTCCGCCTGCGCGATGCTCTTCGCATCGGCATCTGCCAAGACCCCGCTTTCGGTTTCTACTACCCCGGCGACCTCGAAGCCCTGCAACAAGCAGGCGCAACCCTCGTTCCCGTCAACACCCTGCAAGACGCAGCCTTGCCCGACATCGACGGCTTGTTCATCGGCGGTGGTTTCCCCGAAACCCACATGCAGCAACTCGCGGCGAATGCTTCGATGCGCGAATCCATCCGCACCGCCATCGACAACGGCTTGCCGACGTATGCCGAATGTGGTGGCTTGATGTACCTTTCCCGCAGCCTCATCTGGAACGGGCAGCAAGCGGATATGGTCGGCGTGATCCCCGGCGATGCGGTCATGCATACCAAGCCGCAGGGCAGGGGTTACGTGAAATTGCAGGAAACCGCCGACATGCCGTGGCCGGGTGGTGATATGCTGCACACCATCAATGCCCACGAGTTCCACTACTCGCGCCTTGAGAATTTGACCGCAACGGGTAAATTCGCCTACCGTATGCAGCGCGGAACTGGCATCGACGGTCAACACGATGGCTGGGTTTACCGCAATTTATTAGCTTCTTACACGCACATGCGCGACACCTCGCAATTTCGCTGGGCGCAGCGTTTTGTTGAATTTATCCGCCAGACTCAAAGGAAAACTACTGCATGATCACAGTCACTCCCGCTGCCGCTACCCAAGTCCGTACCGCGTCGGTACAAGGTAATGCCATTGGTTTGCCGTTACGGATTGCTATCCAAAAGAAGCCGGATGGTGGTTTCCATTACCTGATGGGTTTTGATGATCAAAGCAAAGACGGCGACCAGAAAATCGAATCCGAAGGCGTGGCGTTGGTCGTTGATGCTGCTTCCCAACCGCTGGTGGCGGGCATGACGCTGGATTTCGTGGAAATGGAAGGCAAGCTGGAATTCGTGTTCATCAACCCTAACGACCCTAACTACCGTCCACCACAGGCGTAAGCATGCAGAAACGTCGTCAAATCGACGGTTGAGAGCGAGGATGCTGGCTCCACATCCAGAAACACGTACTGGGCGAGTCAGGAAGGCCGCCCGGTCATTGACTTGCCGTGGCAAGCATGGGGTCAGCCTAATCGTGCTGCTGTGCGTGTTTGCCATTATCGGTGCGGTGTATTTCTGGGCGACGAATACCGCCGTCCGGCCTCAGTGGGTTGCCCCGGTGATGACCGGGTTATGGGTGTCGGCAGGTGTCGGCGGAGCGGCAATGCTGTACTGGGTATGGCGCGAATTCACCCATTTTACTGCCGGAGCTGTCGCGTTGGGCGATCCGCTTGCGTAAAGGGGATTTTAGTGCGCGGATGCCGATTGCCGGTAAAACCTGCCCTTCGCGCAAGATCCGCGAACAAATCAATGCCATTACCGAAGACTACCAAGCCCTGTCGCGGATGCAGCAAAAGCGCATGGATCGGCAGGAAAAATACCTTGCCCAGAAAAAGCGCCACCTCAGTGTGCTGTACGAAGTTGCCAGTTGCATCAACCGTGCCGACAGCCTCGAAGACTTGCTGAACCGTTTTTTGCACACCCTGAAGGATGTGGTTAACGCCGAAGCTGCCACCGTGCGCCTGCTGGATCAAGGATGGCAAAATGCGGCTGGTTTCCAGTGTTGGCCTGACTGCTGATGCGGTGAAGCTGGAAGAGACCCTGCCAAGCCCTAACTGCCTATGCGGGCGTGCTGCCAGGACTGCGAAATCAAGGTGCGCAGTGATGTAGTCACAATGCAAGCAACATCATCGGTAAAGCTTTGTGTCGGGGCGAAAGTGATCTGGAAATGCTGGCGATTCCCTTGCAGTACCGCGACAAGGTTTTGGGAATTTACAATTTATTCATCACGTCAAAGGCCGTTACGACAAGCTGGAAGATGATGAGTTGTTGATGAGTGTCGGGCAGCATTTGGGCATGGCAATTGAAAAAGCCAGCAGCGATGAAGACGTGCGTACCCTGTCGATCATGGAAGAACGTACCCGTATGGCGCATGAGCTGCATGATTCCCTTGCCCAAACCCTCGCCAGCCTACGTTTCAAGGTGCGTCTGCTGGATGACTCGTTCAACCGGGGGCACGAAGCGGAAATGTGGCATGAACTGGAAGTGTTGGAAAACACCATCGACGAAGCCTACGCTGAATTACGCAGCCTGATCACCGATTTCCGCGCCCCGATTGATGGCAAAGGCATCCTCCGTGCGGTTGAACGCCTCACCGAACGCTTCCGTCAGGAAACCGGGATGGAGGTTTTCTTCTACCACAACTGGGCGCTGAAAGACCTGTCACGTGAAGTGGAGTTGGAAGTGATCCGCATCGTGCAGGAATCACTCACCAATGTCCGCAAACACAGCAAGGCTTCCACGGTGCGTATCCTATTGCACAGCAGTGAGGATGGGCGGTGCAGCATTTTGGTGGAAGATGACGGTATTGGCTTGCCTGATCCGCTGCCCGAACCCAACCCCACCACCGGCGAACACATCGGTTTGCGCATTATGCAGGAACGGGCGGAGAAGATCGGTGGTGAGATACAGTTTGAAAGTGAGCCGGGTGAGGGTACACTGATACAATTGAACTTTGATGCTCCCCCAGCCAAGAAGCTATCCGACTTGCTTCGGAACGCAGCCTGCTGCCTGATGACCACAGTAACAAGCGACAACCCATGAACGAAAAAGTATTGCTGATTGATGACCACACCCTGTTCCGCGCAGGTCTGGAAGACTTGCTGACCCGGCGTGGTATCCGTGTCGTGGCAGCCGTTGGCAGTGGTGACGAAGGGCTGGCAGCCGCCACTAACCTTGATCCCGACATCGTGCTGCTGGATATGCGGATGCCGCAAATGGATGGCCTGACCGTATTGCGCCAGTTACGTAAAAATAGCCCGAATTTGCGCGTGGTCATGCTGACCACCAGCAGCAATGAAAACGATCTGGTCGAAGCCTTGCGCAGCGGCGCACGCGGCTACTTGCTGAAAGACATCGAGCCGGATGAGCTGGTGGTGGCGTTGCGCGAAATTGTTGCAGGCAAAACCGTGGTAGCGCCGGAACTCGCGCCAGTATTGGCACGGGTGGTGCAGGGTGGTGATGCCCGTTCCACCGAAGGCAAGATTCCCAACCCGTTTTCCGAGCTTACCCCGCGTGAATACGAAATCCTCACCTTGTTGGCGGAAGGCCAAAGCAATAAGGTCATTGCCCGCAATCTTGGCATTTCCGATGGCACGGTCAAGCTGCATGTGAAAGCCATTTTGCGCAAGTTAAACGTCAGCTCCCGCATTACGGCAGCCGTCATGGCGGTGGAACACGATATCCGTGTTGATGCCGCTAGACGCCGCGAATTAAATCCTCAGGTATGTAGGTCGTCATGTCCCAGAAAACCTTTGCGGCACTGGTAGCCGCTGCTTTGCCTCAATATCCGCGAACTCATGCCGTGGGATGTCGATGAAATGCGGGCAAATCACCCCTGAGCTGATGATCGTTGACATCCGCGAAGCCGACGAATACGACGCAGGGCATATTCAGGATTCGCTGCATGTGCCTCGTGGTATTCTCGAAACCAGTTGCGATTGGGGCTATTCCGACACCATCCCCGCGCTGGTGCAAGCGCGTGATAAACCCGTGGTATTGGTATGCCGTTCAGGCAACCGTACCGCATTGGCGGCGCTGACCTTGCAATGGATGGGGTACAGCAAGTCTATTCCATGAAAACCGGCATCCGGGGTTGGAATGATTACGAGCTACCGCTGTTCAACCGCGACGGTGTGCAGGTTGATATTGACGTAGCCGAGGAAGAACTCAACCCGCCAGTGCGCCCGGATCAACTGGAACCCAAGCACTGAATTCGGGATGTAGCGATAAATGATTTGTGCTATTTAAGCAACACATTAATAAAATCAACCACATTTTTGTATCTTTCCTGCTACAATCACAGAAGTTTGTCAGGAGAAATACGATGAAACAAAAATTCCATAGCACAGTTTGGTGCATGGTTGGTGTTGGCAGCCGGTTTGTCTTTATCCGGTTGTTCCAGCATTTCCCAAATGTCTACTGCGGTTTCTAGCCTCAATCCGTTCCAGCAACAGACTGCAGCTCCACCGCCTGTGACTGCCCCAGCCAATGAAGGGACGCCAGCCCCCAGCGCCAGCATCCGGGTAGAGGCGAAACCACCCGCGAAACCTCCAGCGCAGGGGGGCAGCGGCAGGAAGTGAAAGTCAATGTGGGGGACAATAAAGAATGCACCACGTTTTGTGCCTTGCCGATGCGTAAACCACCAGCAGCTAAGTAAGCTGATCTTACGAGCTGCACGACAGCATTGAACACCCTGCCTTGTGCCGTGCCCATTCCGGGCGTTTTTCGGCAAATCTAGCCTGTTGGGGTTGCTCCGCATAAGGGCGGCGTAATACCTCCAGCAATTCCACCAGCATACTGTTATCGCCTGTTGCCGCCTTGTCAATCGCTTGCTGGGCGAGATAATTGCGCAGCACAAAACGTGGGTTGACAGCATCCATGCGGCTGTGGCGTTCCTCCGCTGGCAAATTATCTTGTTGCAAGCGTTGGCAATATTGCTGCAACCAGCTTTCCCATGCCGGTTTGTGTTGCTGCAACAAGTCATCGCGGTAGAACGCAGGGTAAAGCGGTTCCAACGATGGGTTGTTGCAGGTCAAGCGTGGCAAGGTTGCGGAAGAACAGCGTCATGTCCACCTCGGCCTTATGCAGCAGTTCAAACGCGCCATTGATCCACGGCGCATCCTCATCCGAGAGTTCCCGGATACCGAATTTGGCGGCAAGCATCGCGCCGAAGGTTGCGCTGTAAGTGTCGGCGTAAAGCTTGCGAACCCGCATCCAAGACGCTGGCATCGGCAATCACGGGTTTCAGTGCATCGCGTAGGCGGGCAAGGTTCCAGTGCCCGATGTAGGGTTGCTGCCCGTAGCTGTAACGTTTGCCTTGCGCGTCGGTGGTGTTCGGCGTCCACAGCGGGTCGTAATCTTCCAGCCAGCCGTAAGGGCCGTAGTCGATGGTCAGACCGAGGATCGACATATTGTCGGTGTTCATCACCCCGTGGACGAAGCCGACCCGCATCCAGTGCGCAATCATCACCGCAGTACGGCGGCAGATTTCCAAGAACCATTGCCCGCGTTTTTCCTGCGTATCACCTTGCAATTCGGGGTAATCGCGGGCGATAGTGAAATCCACCAGTTGTTCCAGCAGCGCCGTGTCACCGCGTGAGGCGGGCAGTTCAAAGTTGCCGAAGCGGATGAACGAGGGGGCGACGCGGCAGACGATTGCGCCCGGTTCGACTTCCGGGTTGCCGTCGTAGAACATATCACGCATTACGCCATCGCCAGTTGCGACGAGACTCAAGGCGCGGGTGGTGGGGATGCCGAGGTGGTGCATGGCTTCGCTACACAGGAATTCGCGTACTGAGGAACGTAATACCGCCCGTCCGTCAGCGCGGCGCGAATAGGGGGTGGGGCCTGCACCTTTGAGTTGCAGTTCCCAGCGTTCGCCTTGCGGGTTGATGGTTTCGCCCAGGGTAATGGCGCGTCCGTCGCCTAACTGGCCTGCCCAGCCGCCGAACTGGTGTCCGCCGTAGTTGGCGGCGTAGGGTTGCATTCCCTCCAGCAGTTGATTGCCGCCGAAGATTTGGGCGAAATCGGGGTGGTTGATGTCGGCATCCGTCCAGCCCAATAGTGCGGCGACTTCCGGCGAGTGTATGAGCAGGTGCGGATTCGCAACGGGCGTTGGGCGTACTGTTGACCAGAATGCATCATAGACTTGGCGCGGCATATTGATGCCGTCGGTATCGCCGGGTAGTTCGCGCACGAAACGGTTGTCGAAGTTCAAAGGGCGCATGGGGAATCCTGTTGGTGGAATGTCTCCAAGCAAACCAGATGGCGGGGGGCGTGTCGAGAAGCCGCAATGGGCGGGGTGGATTGCTTGTTGGTGAACGGCAGATTATATTCCTGATCAGATGTCGGTTTTAATTGTCTTGGAGTAGGTTGTCGGTATGTCCCCAAAAACTGTTGTCCTCTTGCTATTTTGCGCCGTTAGTTTTGTGTTGGGCGTACTCACCATCGCTCTGCCAACCCAATTGGCTGGCATTGTGGAGGGCGTAAGCATAGTAATCACAACTTTTTTCACATTTTTATGGTATCGCTTTGACTCAAACGAACGGGGATACCCCCGGTCTGTTTTCCTCAACATAGCGATTGTGGCGTTTTCAATCATCGGGTTTCCGTATTACCTGTTTCGGTCACGGGGTTTTAAACGGGGGTTTGTTGCGCTTCTCCTTAGCATCGGGTTTTTGCTCGGCACGGTGGTGTTAAGTGCTTTGGGTGGCGTGATTGCGGCGTTAGCCCTAGGATATTAATTGCGATGCTCTACATCTCCCACAACGTCACCATCCCGGAAGCCGAAATCGAGCTAAACGCCATCCGTGCGCAAGGTTCGGGCGGGCAGAACGTCAACAAGGTGTCGTCGGCGGTGCATTTGCGTTTCGACATCCGCGCTTCATCCTTGCCAGCGTTTTACAAGGAACGCTTGTTGGCAGCTAATGACCAGCGTGTTACCAAAGACGGGGTGGTGATTATCAAGGCGCAAGAATACCGCACCCAAGAAAAAAACCGTGAAGCGGCATTGGCACGGTTGCATGAATTGATTAAAAGCGTGACGCAGGTGCAGAAAGCACGGCGTGCCACCAAGCCCACCAAAGGTTCACAGGAACGGCGGCTGCAAGGCAAGGCCATTAAGGGCAAAACCAAATCGCTGCGTGGTAAGGTGGATTTGAGCTAGGCATGGAAAAAGGGAGTGCAGTTGCACTCCCTTCAAATCCGTTGATTGGAAATATTATCTTCGGAGGAGGATATTATTATTTCAATTCGTCAGCCGCGACTGGTTTCATTTCTGCCGCTGCTGCGGCCACTGTTTTGCGCATGGCATCCGGCATGGGGATCAAACCCTTGTCAGCCAGATAGCCGTCATTGCCCCAAGCATCTTCGCTGGTGAATTCAGCCACAAATTCCTTGATGCCTTTCACTTGGTCAACGTGCGCGTTTTTCACGTACATGAACAGTGGGCGGGAAACCGGGTAGCTGCCATCAGCGATGCTTTCAAAGGTAGGGGCAACGCCACCTACTTTGGAACCTTTCACCTTGTCTTGTTCTGTTCGAGGAAGCTGTAGCCGAAGATGCCCAGTGCATTCGGGTTGGCTTCCAGTTTTTGCACGATCAGGTTGTCGTTTTCACCCGCTTCGATGTATACGCCATCTTCACGGATAGTTTGGCAAGCGGCTTTGTGTTCTTTTTCCTTGGCTTCGGCTTCGTCTTTTTTGCCTGCGTCTTTCAGCTTCTTGCTTCATGCCTTGATCGCATCCAGTGGTGCGATGCCTTTACAGCCGCCTTCCATCACCATTTCGGCGAAAGCGTCACGAGTGCCGGAGGTTGGCGGTGGGCCAAGCACTTCAATTTTCGCATCTGGCAGGGCAGCGTTGACTTCTTTCCACGTTTTGGCAGTGTTGTCAACCAGTTCGCCTTTGTCGTTAGGCACTTTCTTTGCCAGTGCCATGAACACGTCTTTCAGGCTCAGGTCATAATCAGCCGCGCTTTTGGCGTTGGCAATGGCAATGCCGTCAAAGCCGACTTGTACTTCGGTTACTTTGTCTACGCCGTTTTTCGCGCAGGCTTCCATTTCGCTTTTCTTGATGCGGCGGGAAGCATTGGCTACGTCAGGTGTTTCGATACCAGCGCCGGAACAGAACAGTTTGATACCGCCGCCAGTACCAGTGGATTCAACTTTCGGCGCTGCATTGCCGGTTTTCTTGGCAAATGTTTCAGCAACGCTGGTGGAGAAGGGGTAAACGGTGGAAGAACCAACGATTTCGATGTTGTCACGGGCTTGTGCAGCAGTAGCAGACAGTGCCAGAGCCGCAGCAATCGCCAGGGCAAGTTTCTTCATGTGAAAGTCTCCAAAGTTTTAAGTCAATATTTGATCAATGATTGTCAGTCTTGAACTGCTGCGTACTTTAAGCGGCTAATGTGACAGCTTTGTGACAAACACAAAAAAATACGGTTATAGGCTTCCGCTGGGCGGGAGAACCCAATACCCTCAGTAGGCTGTGAACAAGGAGAATAAAATGAAGTTATTACGTCGCTCAGTACGCCTTACGCGCTTGGCGTTACATGTCCTGATCGGGATTGTGTTGACCTTATTGTTTACCGGCGTGTTGCGGATGACGTTTGATACACCGTTCTACCAGCGGTTGGTGGGCTGGTGGTTGCGCAAAACCGGGCAGATCGTGGGCGTGCAGGTAAGCGTGCAAGGGGAACCCGCCGGGCAAGGCGGTATTGATGGTTGCCAACCATATTTCATGGCTGGATATTGCGTTGTTGGGTGGGGTGGCGAACCCGCGTTTCCTCTCCAAACAGGAAGTACGCCAGTGGCCGGTGATTGGCTGGTTGGCAGAAAAATCCGGCACATTATTCATTACACGCGGCAAAGCGGGGGCGGCGGCACAGGCGTCTGCCACCATTTTGCAAGCCTTACAGTCGGGCAGGTCGGTGTTGCTGTTCCCGGAAGGCACGACCACGACCGGCAATGATGTGCGTACTTTCCATGCCCGCCTGCTTGCCCCGGCGTTTGATGCCAATGTGCCGGTGCAGCCGGTGGCGGTGCGTTATCCCGGCAAGGATGGTTTGACCCACCCGCTAGTACCGTATGTTGACCAGCAATCGTTGTGGGATAACCTGAAAAGTGTGTTGGCAGAACCCGGTATTCAGGCAGAAATCCATTTCCTGCCACCCCATGCAAACCGCCGGGGTAGACCGTAAAACCTTGGCGGCAGCGTGTGAGCAGCAAATCCGGGCGGTGGTGAAGCAGTGTGTGTGACTGGATTTTTGTGCGCTGCAACCGTAAGCTTTGGCAATTGTTTTGACAGGAGCGCGATATGGCACGGTGGGTACGTTTTACAGCCGAGGGTGAAACCCGTTTTGGCACCTTGGCACACGGTATTATTACCGAATATACGGGTGAGATGTTCGGCGACAACAGCCTCAGTGGGCGCGAGTTTGCGTTGGCTGCGGTGCAGATGTTGCGCCCGTGTGAGCCTTCCAAGCTGATTGGCTTGTGGAACAATTTCCACGAGCGGGCAGTGGTGGAAAACCTGCATAAGCCAGAACATCCGCTGTATTTCCTCAAGGCTGCCAATAGTTTTGCGGCGGATGGCGACCCGATTCCGCGCCCCACAGGTTACAGCGGCATGGTGGTGTTTGAGGGCGAACTGGGTATCGTGATCGGCAAGCGTTGCAAGGGCATTTCGCTGGCACAGGCTCCTGAACACATTTTCGGTTATACCTGCGTGAATGATGTGACGGCGCGGGATTTGCTGAAACTTGACCCGGCGTTTGTGCATTGGACTCGCGCTAAGAGCTTCGATAATTTCGGCGTGTTTGGCCCTTGCATTGCGACCGGGCTTGATCCGGCAGCATTGCGGGTGCGGGTGGAATTGAATGGGGTGGAAAAGCAGAACTACCCGGTGGCGGATATGTTCTTTTCACCGTATGAAATCGTCAGCCACATTTCGCACGATATGACGCTGGAAGCGGGTGATGTGATTGCTTGTGGTACGTCGGTCGGGGTATGCGGGATGGCGGATGGCGATACGGTGGTGGTCAGCATCGCCGGGGTCGGGGAGCTGACCAACCGTTTCGGTTAGCTTACTTATGCCCCAGCCGGTCGGTCAACGCATACAGCACACCGGATACCACGAAGGTGAGGTGAATGCCCACCATCCACGCCATTTCTTCGGTGGTGTTGGCTTTGGCTGTTCCCAGTGCCATGAAGGCTTTGAGTAAATCAATCCCCGAAATGGCCACGATAGAACCGATCAGCTTCAATTTCAGGTCGGTGAAGCCGATATGCCCCATCCAGTCGGGGCGGTCGGCGTGCCCGTGCAAGTCATCCATTTTGGAGACGAAGTTTTCGTAGCCGCTAAAAATGATGATGACCAGCAGGTTCATGATCAGGGAAATATCCACGAGCGACAGCACGCCGATAATAATGTCATCTTCCGTCGCGGTCATCAGTCCCAAGACCAATCCCCACAATACTTTGACGGCTTTCAACAGTAACACCGCAAGGGCGACCACCAAGGCCAGGTACACGGGGGCAAGCAGCCAGCGGCTGGTAAACAGGAAATGCTCAAATAGCTTTCGATTTTATTCATGGTGTAACTTTATTATGCTAGGTTGGAAAAACGGCGCAATCATAGGGGTAAGAGCCATCCTGGCGGCAAGAAACCCTGAGGTGGTGAGTTTACCGTTCATCAAAATCTCATCATTACAATATTAGAATTTTGTTATATAACTGTCAGAGCAATTATTTGAGGGAGTGGATAGAGATGACAGCAAAAAAACGTTGCGCGATGGATACCCGTGATCTGGTGACTTTGTTGGCAGATTTGGCGGAACAGATCGAACTGCTGATCGGCAAAAAAGGCACTATCAGCGTGTTCCGCTACGCGGGCAAACAGATGGGCAAGCGCCTCGGTGCTGACCAAACCGGGGATGCGGAACTGGCTCGCGGCATTGTCGCCAAATTTTTTCAGGATAAAGAATTCATGGATGCGGTGACGCTGGGCGGGCAGGGGGCGGAATTGCAAGGTTGCCGCATCGGGCTGGTGCTGCGTGACCGGGGTATTCAGGCCGGTTCACATGCTTTGTGCAATTTTGGCTTCGGCCTGATTGACGGGGTGATGGAAGCAGTCACTGGGCGCAAAATGATTACCTTGCATGTGTCGTCGGAATATCACGAGCAAGGCGTCACTTGCCATGAGACTTGGTAGGGCCGGTTTCGCTACCTTCTGATTAAATATTGAAAATGATGTTTAACAATCTGGCGTATTCGGGCTATATTCCGTGTGGGCTTGTTCAGGAACGCAGCGCAGGAAACCCCCATCGTGCCGGATATTTTCATCAGTTTTGCACATGTTGACGACCAACCTTTTGCCAATCAGGAAAAAGGTTGGATTACGCATTTCGTCAATCACTTGCGCAATGAATTGAGCCGCAAGCTGGGGCGTAAGGACAATTACAGTTTTTGGAAAGATTTTCGGCTGCAAGGCAATGATGCGGTGACGCCGGAAATTGAGCAGCAGGTGAAAGATGCCAAGACTTTACTGATCCTGTTTTCACCCGGCTGGATGGCGTCGAAGTGGTGTCAGAATGAACTGGAACTGTTCTGCGCAATCCCATGCGGATATTGCCAAGCGCATTTTCGTGGTGGAGCTTGACTGGGTGGCGATGCAAGACAAGCCCGCGATTATGCAGGATTTGCTCAATTACCCGTTCTGGCGCAAAACCGATAAGGACAGGGTGCGGCAATTGGGCTATCCCGTGCCGCAAGCCAGCGACAGCGATTATTTCGAGCGGCTGGTGGATTTGTCGCATGACCTTGCCAATACCTTGAAAACCCTGCAACATGCTGCGCCCCAGCCGGAACCACCCAAAGCCACGGTGTATGTTGCGCCTGTCCATGATTCGCTGTACGGCCAACGTGCCAACCTGATCAGTGAGTTGCGCCAGTTCGGGATTGATGCCTTACCGCGCAACAATGACGTGGATACGCAATTTTGCAGAGGCTATGGAGCGAGCTTTGGCGCAGTGTTCGCATTTCGTTCAATTGCTGGATGCAGAATTGCCTATGGGATTCCCTGCAACCAGTATTTGACGGCTGAAGTGCCACAAAACCATCCTGCAATGGCGTGACCCTAGGCTGGATTACGCACGCGGGCAGTGACGGAAGAACAGAAAAAGCTGCTGGAAGGCAGGACGGTGATTGCCGTAACCTTTGCTGATTTTATCCGCATGGTGCGTGATGCGGTGTTGCCGAAGCCGCGAAGGAGGAAGCACAGCATATTGCCCAAACCGAATGGTGAAAAAAATGGTATTTGTACACGCCGGTCAGGAAGACTTCGAGCGTGCCTATTGTGTGGCGCAAACGCTGAAGGGCTAAAGGTTACGGCATTGCCTTGCCGCGTTATCAGGGCGATGCAGGCAAGTATACGCAAAAGCATTGAGCGTGGTTATCAGCTTGCGATGTTATGTTGATGTTGCAGCAAGAAACGCTCGGCAGATGTGGTGGAGGATTATTTGTCGGAGGCTCACGCGGTACAACATCCTCAAGCGCGACATCAATCCGCCGATATTGATTTGCCAGGGTGATGGAGCAGAAGAATTGTATTTCCAGCCGCCGGGTGACGCCTTGCTCGCGTCGGAATGAACTGTTTGATGAACATTGTCTGGAGCAGTTTCTGGCGGAGGTGGAAGCATGAGCCGCCCTAAACTCCAGCCATACCCCGGTTTGCGGGCGTTTGAACGCTACGAATCACGCATTTTCTTTGGGCGGCAGCAACAGGTCGATGATCTGCTGACGCGCCTCAAACAACACCATTTCCTCGCGGTGCTGGGTGCATCCGGCAGCGGCAAATCTTCGCTGGTGAAAGCGGGGTTGTTGCCGGGCCTTGAAAAGGGCTACATGGGCGAAGTCGGTTCACGCTGGAGCATTGCGGAAATGCGTCCGGGTGATCAGCCATTTGTACGGTTGGCGGATGCGTTGCTGGCGGATGAAGGTTTTGCTGGATGCTTGGGAAGCATCGCCATTCTTGGCAGCCGAATTACGGCGGGGCGCACGCAGTCTGCATACGAAGCTTGCACAAGCACCGTTGCCCTCAGGCACGCGCCTGTTGCTGGTGGTTGACCAGTTTGAGGAAATGTTTCGGTTCGCCTGCGGGAAGAAGATCAGGCTGCTGCATTTGTCGCATTGTTGTTGGAAGCCTGCCAGCATGCAGACGTTTATGTTGTCATCACTATGCGTTCTGACTTTCTGGGGAACGCGGCGGAATTCCACGGCTTGCCGGAAGCGATCAACGACGGGTTGTACCTTACGCCGCGTTTGAGCCGTGAACAATTGCGCGAGGCTATCAGCTAACCCTGCCCGCTTGTTTGGCGGGAAAGGTTGAAGATGCGTTGGTCAATCATCTGTTGAACGAGGCAGGCAATGATCCTGACCAGTTGCCGCTGCTGCAACATGCCTTGATGCGTCTGTGGGAACATGACGCGGATAAGGTGCTGTTGCTGGAGGAATACCGGGAACTGAATGGCTTACGCGGGGCGTTGAATGAGCACGCAGAACAAGCATGGAAGGAACTGGATGCAGAGGAACAGTCGATCGCTGAAGCCGTGTTCCGCGCACTGACCGAACGTAGCAGGGATGGGCAGGATATTCGCCGTCCAGTTAAAGTGCAGGAGTTGCTGGACATGACAGGGGCGGATTTACCGACACTGACGCAAAGTCGTTGATGTGTTCCGCCAACCGGGGCGCAACTTCCTGATGCCTCCACAACCCGTAGAACTCATCGCCTGGAACTGTGCTGGACATTAGCCACGAAAGCCTTATCCGCCAATGGCAGCGGTTACAAATCTGGGTAAAGGAAGAAGGCGAAAAGTCCGCAATGTACCGGCGGTTGTTGGATGCAGCCCAACGCCATGCCAGCGGGAAAGGGGAGTTATGGCACGGTACGGATTTGGCCTTGGCTCAAGACTGGCAAACCAGAACAAAACCCAATGCTATATGGGCAAGACGTTATTACCATGACACGGGGAGCTTTGAACTGGCAATGCAGTTTTTTGCAGCCAGCGAAACAGAACAACAAAAACGCCAGCAAGCAGAACAGAATCAACGTCAGCGTGAGTTAAAGCAAGTCAGAAGGCAATTTGCCATTATATTTACGGCTTTCTTTATAATGGCAGCTTTGGTTGTTTGGGGACTCGTCGAGCGTAATCAACGAACAAAGGCAGAAGTGGCTGCTCAAGTTGAGCGTACCCAGCGTGCTGAGGCCGAAGCAATCTCCAAGAAAAATGCAGAAGAGGACGTTTATAAGAAAGCTATTGAATCTGATCCAAAAAATCCAGATAAATATATAGACTATGCTAGGTTTCTACAATATGTCAGCAAGGATTATGATCGAGCAGAGTCATATTATGAACAAGCGATTAATGCTAATCCCCGGAATGCCAATAATATTGGTAATTTCGCTATATTTATGAAAGAAACCCGGAAAAATTATAGTCGTGCAGAGCAGTTGTTCCAAGCGGCTGTAGATATTGATCCTAAAGCTACTTGTCTTGTGTGTTTTGCTAGTTTTATGGCTACTATCCGTAAAGATAACGACCGTGCGGAAAAGCTTTACCAGCAAGCCATAAAGGCAGACCCCAACGATGCCCGCGCTCTTGGTAGCTTTGCTGATTTTATGATGAATGTCCGTAAAGATAACGACCGTGCGGAAAAGCTTTACCAGCAAGCCATAGAGGCAGACCCCAACGATGCCCGCGCTCTTGGTAACTTTGCTAGTTTTATGGCTGATGTCCGTAAAGATAACGACCGTGCGGAAAAGCTTTACCAGCAAGCCATAGAGGCAGACCCCAACGATGCCCGCGCTCTTGGTAGCTTTGCTGATTTTATGATGAATGTCCGTAAAGATAACGACCGTGCGGAAAAGCTTTACCAGCAGGCCATAGAGGCAGACCCCAAAGATGCCCGCATACTTGATACCTTTGCTCTTTTTGTGGAAACTATCCGTAAAGATAACGACCGTGCGGAAAAGCTTTACCAGCAAGCCATAGAGGCAGACCCCAAAGATGCTAGCACTTTTGGTATCTTTGCTATTTTCATGGAAACTATCCGTAAAGATAACGACCGTGCGGAAAAGCTTTACCAGCAAGCCATAGAGGCAGACCCTAGAGATGCTAGAGTTCTCGGTAATTTTGCTATTTTCATGGAAACTATCCGTAAAGATAACGACCGTGCGGAAAAGCTTTACCAGCAAGCCATAGAGGCAGATCCCCAAAATGCTAGCATACTTGGTAGCTTTGCTAGTTTTATGGCTGATGTCCGTAAAGATAACGACCGTGCGGAAAAGCTTTACCAGCAAGCCATAGAGGCAGACCCTAAAGATGCCCGCATACTTGGTAGCTTTGCTAATTTTATGGCGAATGTCCGTAAAGATAACGACCGTGTGGAAAAGCTTTACCAGCAAGCCATAGAGGCAGACCTCAAAGATGCCCGCACACTTGGTAGCTTTGCTGCTTTCATGGAAATTATCCGTAAAGATAACGACCGTGCGGAAAAGCTTTACCAGCAAGCCATAGAGGCAGACCCTAAAGATGCCCGCATACTTGGTATCTTTGCTAATTTTATGGCGAATGTCCGTAAAGATAACGACCGTGCGGAAAAGCTTTACCAGCAAGCCATAGAGGCAGACCCCAAAGATGCCAATGCTCT
Organism: uncultured Gammaproteobacteria bacterium; assembly: GCA_963818325.1. Lineage (GTDB taxonomy): Bacteria > Pseudomonadota > Gammaproteobacteria > Thiotrichales > Thiotrichaceae > Thiothrix. Next base: position 29,511 of record CAWFRV010000003.1, read on the forward strand.
TGGTAACTTTGCTAGTTTTATGGTTGATGTCCGTAAAGATAACGACCGTGCGGAAAAGCTTTACCAGCAAGCCATAGAGGCAGACCCTAAAGATGCCCGCACACTTGGTAGCTTTGCTGCTTTCATGGAAATTATCCGTAAAGATAACGACCGTGTGGAAAAGCTTTACCAGCAAGCCGTAGAGGCAGACCCCAAAGATGCCACCGCTCTTGGTAACTTTGCTAGTTTTATGGCTGATGTCCGTAAAGATAACGACCGTGCGGAAAAGCTTTACCAGCAAGCCATAGAAGCAGACCCTAAAGATGCCAAGGCTCTTGGTAACTTTGCTAATTTTATGGTTGATGTCCGTAAAGATAACGACCGTGCGGAAAAGCTTTACCAGCAAGCCATAGAGGCAGACCCTAAAGATGCCAAGGCTCTTGGTAACTTTGCTATTTTTATGGCGGATGTCCGTAAAGATAACGACCGTGCGGAAAAGCTTTACCAGCAAGCCATAGAGGCAGACCCTAAAGATGCCAAGGCTCTTGGTAACTTTGCTAATTTTATGGCGGATGTCCGTAAAGATAACGACCGTGCGGAAAAGCTTTACCAGCAAGCCATAGAGGCAGACCCTAAAGATGCCAAGGCTCTTGGTAACTTTGCTAATTTTATGGTTGATGTCCGTAAAGATAACGATCGTGCGGAAAAGCTTTACCAGCAAGCCATAGAGGCAGACCCTAAAGATGCCAAGGCTCTTGGTAACTTTGCTATTTTTATGGCGGATGTTCGTAAAGATAACGATCGAGCGGAAAGACTCTATCAGCAAGCCATAGATGTGGAACCAAAAAACGCCCACATACTTGGTAATTTTGCGATTTTCATGAAAGAAAATCGTAAAAATTATAATCGAGCAGAACAGTTATTCCAAGCTGCATTAGATATTGATCCTAACGCCACTTGTCTTCTATGTTTTGCTGAATTTGAAACTATTCGCAAAGATTATGACCGTGCGGAAAAGCTTTACCAGCAAGCCATAGAGGCAGACCCTAGAGATGTTAGAGTTCTCGGTAATTTTGCTATTTTCATGGAAACTATCCGTAAAGATAACGACCGTGCGGAAAAGCTTTACCAGCAAGCCATAGAGGCAGACCCTAAAGATGCCAACATTCTCGGTAAATTCGCTTTTTTCATGGAGGATATTCGCGAAGATTACGATCGAGCGGAGAATCTTTACCAGCAAGCGATGGAGGTAGATCCCAAAAATGCCAATATCCTCGGTAACGTCGCGCAGTTAAAACTGATAAAAGGTAATTACAAAGAGGGGTGGGAATTGGTAGATCGTTCGTTTGCAGCTAACTCTGACGAGAACCCATTAGCTCCAGCACTTGAAATGGAGCTTTGGTTCTATCGCTTTGCTCATTTCCCGAAAGATTACCCGCAAGCAAGAGATGACATTATCACTTTGCTAAAAACTGGGGAGCGTGATGAGGGGTGGGATTTTTCTGGTAATATCGAACGGGCTGAAAAAGATGGTCATCCCAATGTGCCATTGTTGAAAGCCCTGTCAGATGTGATTCTCAACAAGGCGAAGTTTGAGACTTTAGCCCCGTATATTGAGAAGAAGTGAAGGCTCCTCTTCATGTAGGAACCAGCCCTGCTGGCGATTCGCTTGCAGGGCAAGCTCCCACAGGCAGATGTTTTTCCAGCTTGTCCGCCATCCCCGTCCGCTGTAACATCCCAGCATAACCTGTCATACACGAATGAATTCTATGAGAATCAATGCACGTTTGGAAGACAGCTACGAAACCAAATTCCTGCTTGTCCAGCAGCAAGAGTCCAAAAACCGTACTGAAATCATCAAAGAGGCGCTCGATCAATATTTTTCCAGCAAGTTCCTGCCATCGCAGGATGAGCAAACAGCATGGGAGAACAATCAGCGGATATTGAAGATATTGACTGGCATTAAAAATTAGCCGAAAGTAAAACACAGAGACCCCCATGAACTACGAAGGCATCGAAACCCTCCCCTTGCAGGAATACACCGAAAAAGCGTACCTCGACTATTCCATGTACGTCATCCTCGACCGCGCCCTGCCACACCTCGGCGACGGCCTCAAACCCGTGCAACGGCGCATCATCTACGCCATGTCAGAACTCGGCCTGATCGGCGGCATCCAAGCACAAAAAATCCGCCCGTACCGTCGGTGACGTACTCGGTAAATTCCACCCGCACGGCGACTCGGCGTGTTACGAAGCGATGGTGCTGATGGCGCAACCGTTTTCCTACCGCTACCCGCTGGTGGATGGGCAGGGCAACTGGGGTTCGCAAGACGACCCGAAATCGTTCGCCGCGATGCGTTACACCGAATCGCGCCTCACCGCCTACGCCAAAGTATTGCTGCAAGAACTGGGGCAGGGCACGGCGAACTGGCAACCTAACTTCGACGGCACGCTGGAAGAACCCACCATCCTGCCCGCCCGCCTGCCCAATATCCTGCTCAATGGCGGTAGCGGCATCGCGGTCGGCATGGCAACTGACATTCCGCCGCACAATTTGCGCGAAGTGGTTAACGCTTGCCTGCACTTGCTCGACCACCCTGCTGCAACCTTAAGCGATTTGCACCGCTACATCCCCGCGCCTGATTTGCCGACCGAAGCCGAAATCATCACCCCAGCGGCGGACTTCCTCAGCCTCTATGAAAAAGGCAATGGCAGCTTCCGAATGCGGGCGCGTTACGAGATCGAAGACGGCGACATCATCATTACCGCCTTGCCCTACCAAGTGTCTGGCAGCAAGATTCTGGAACAAATCGCCGCAGCAAATGCAGGCCAAAAAACTCCCGTTGGTGGAAGACCTGCGCGACGAATCCGACCACGAACAGCCGGTGCGTCTGGTGATCGTGCCACGTTCCAACCGCGTGGATGTGGACATGCTGATGTTGCACCTGTTCGCCAGCACCGATCTGGAACGCAGTTACCGCGTCAATATGAACATGATCGGCACAGACGGCCGCCCACGGGTCAAAGGCTTGCTCACCATCCTCAACGAATGGCTCAGCTTCCGCCGCCACACCGTTATCCGCCGCCTGCAATGGCGTTTGGATAAGGTGGAAAAACGCCTGCACCTGTTGGACGGCTTGCTGATTGCCTTCCTCAATATTGACGAAGTGATCCACATTATCCGCACCCACGATGAGCCGAAACCCGTGTTGATGCAGCGTTTCGACCTCAGCGAGATTCAGGCCGACTACATCCTCGACACCAAGTTACGCCAACTGGCGCGGCTGGAAGAGATGAAAATCCGGGGCGAACAAGATGAGTTGCGACAAGGAGACAGCAAGAGCTGCAAGCCCTGCTCGGTTCCGACAGCAAGCTCACCAGCCTGATCCGCAAAGAACTCAAGGAAGATGCCAAACTCTACGGTAACGAGCGCCGTTCCCCGCTGCAAAGAACGTGCCGCCGCGCAAGCGATGGACGAAACCGCCATGACCCCTTCCGAACCCGTGACCATCGTGGTGTCGAAAATGGGCTGGATTCGCGCCGCCAAAGGCCACGACATTGACCCGACCTCGCTCAGTTACAAACAGGGCGATGAATTCCTCACTGCCAGCGCGCGGGCGTTCCAGCCAGCGGTGGTATTGCTCGACAGCACCGGGCGCACTTATTCGCTTGCCCGCCAATGGCTTGCCATCGGCACGCGGGCAGGGCGAACCGCTTGACCGGCAAGCTTTCCCCACCCGCTGGGGCAAAGTTCCAGTACGCCTTGATGGGCAAGGATACCGACCAATACGTGCTGTATTCCGCCGAAGGTTACGGTTTCCTTTGCGCCCTCGGTGACATGCAAAGCCGGGTCAAAGCGGGCAAAGTCACCCTGACCGCAGGCGATGGCGTGGACATTTTGCCGCCACTGCTGGTGACCGATGCCGCCACCGATTCGCTGGTACTGGTGTCATCCGCCGGTTACGTGCTGGTGATCGGCTTGCAAGAATTGCCCGCAGCTGACCAAAGGCAAAGGCAATAAGTTGATCAGCCTGAAAAAAGGCGGCTTGGGCATTGCCGACGAAACGCTTGCAGTTCAGCGCCATTTTACCGCGTGGCGCAAGCATGGTGATCCGTGCGGGAAAACAGTTCAAAACCATCAAAGGCAATGAACTTGACGACTACCGTAGCGAGCGTGGCAAACGCGGCAAATTGCTGCCAAAAGGTTACCAAAATGTCACTGGTCTGGATATTGGTAGTAATTAGTAGGGAAAACTTGCATATACTCCCCCCTAACCTACTATTCACGGCATAACATCCAACACAGAGGTTGAAGCAGATGATGCGGATTATTTTACTGGCGCTGACCAACTTTGCGGTCATGGCCGTGCTGTTTGTGTCGATGAATATCATCGGCAAGCTGTTTGGCATCAACATGACCAGTGGCAGCATGGGCGGCATGATGGTGATGTCACTCATCATGGGCTTCGGCGGCTCTTTCGTCAGCCTGTTGATGTCCAAATGGATGGCGAAACGCAGCATGGGCGTGTCGGTGATCGAAACCCCGCGTACTGCTCAAGAACGCTGGTTGGTCGAAACGGTGCGCAAGCAAGCGGAAAAAGCCGGGATCGGGATGCCAGAAGTCGGCATTTTCCATTCCCCTGAGCCGAACGCTTTTGCGACAGGTGCAAACCGTAACAGCGCCCTGGTTGCCGTCAGCCAAGGCTTGCTGAACACGATGACCGCTGATGAAGTGGAAGCGGTATTGGGTCACGAAATTGGTCACGTTGCCAATGGCGATATGGTGACGCAAACCCTGCTGCAAGGTGTGGTGAACACCTTCGTCATCGTCTTTGCCCGCCTGATCGGCATTATGGTTGATAACTTCTTCCGCCGTTCGGATGACCAAAGCAGCGGTGGTGGTTTTGGTTACTTCATTGGGTCGATGGTGGCACAAGTGGTGCTGGGCTTTGCTGCCAGTGCCATCGTGATGTGGTTTTCACGCTGGCGCGAATTCCATGCCGACAAGGCCGGGGCAAATTTAGCGGGGCGTGAGAAAATGATTGCCGCGCTGCGCCGTTTGCAGCAAGGCCATGCCGTGCAGGATTTGCCGGGTTCAATGGCGGCTTTCGGCATTGCGGGTGGCTTTGGCGGCGGCTTGCAAAAGCTCTTCACGACCCACCCACCGTTGGAAGACCGTATCGCCGCACTGGAAAACGCCCGCTAAACGCTTATAATCCCCGGATTCTTACCGATCCGGGGATTATTTTGTGTACAAACTCCTGCGCGACATCCTGTTCCTCCTGCCCGCCGAAACCTCCCACCATCTTGCCCTTGATTCACTGAAACTGGCTAATAAGGCTGGCCTGCTGGGTAAGCCGCACGCCTTGCCGGGTAAGCCGGTGCGGGTGATGGGCATCGACTTCCCCAACCCGATTGGCCTTGCCGCAGGGTTGGACAAGAACGGCGAATACATCGACGCAATGGCAGCACTCGGTTTCGGTTTTGTCGAAATCGGCACGGTCACGCCACGTCCGCAACCCGGCAACCCCAAGCCGCGCCTGTTCCGCCTGCCCGAAGCGCAAGCCATCATCAACCGCATGGGCTTCAATAACCACGGCATTGATTACCTGCTGGAACAGGTTGCCAGGCGAGCTACACAGGGCATTCTCGGCATTAATATCGGCAAGAATTTCGATACTGCGGTGGAAAAGGCGGCGGATGATTACCTGATCGGTTTGCGCAAAGCTTACCTGCACGCGCATTACATCACCGTGAATATTTCCTCGCCGAATACGCCCGGTTTGCGCAAGCTGCAATACGGTGATGACCTGAAAAACCTGCTGGTTACCTTGCGTGAAGAACAAGGCCAAGTTGGCGCAACAGCATGGGCGTTATGTGCCGGTGGCGATCAAGGTTGCCCCCGATTTGACCGAGGCGGAAATCCGTGACATGGCGGGGGTGTTTTCGTCGGTACAGATTGATGCGCTGATTGCCACCAATACCACGCTGGATAAGTCAGCGGTGCAAGGCTTGCGTCATGCCGATGAGCAAGGCGGTTTGAGCGGGATGCCATTGACGCAACATTCGACAGAAGTGATCCGCCAATTTCGCGCCGATATGGATAGCAGTATTCCGATTATTGGGGTAGGGGGGATTATGTCGGGTGCAGATGCGCAGGCGAAGCTGGCGGCGGGGGCGAGTCTGGTGCAGGTGTATAGCGGCTTTATTTACCGGGGGCCAGAACTGGTTAAGGAATGTGTGGAGGCCACAAAAAAGGCCGGTTAAAACCGGCCTTTTTCTTCAGATGGTGAGATCTGATTACTTTGCTGGAGCAGCTGCAGGTGCAGCAGCTTCAACTTTTACTTCAGCAGCAGGAGCGGCTGGCAGTGGTAGTTGCAGCGGCAGCCGGTGCTGCAGCAGTCAGCTAGTAGCAGCAGGTGCAGCAACCGCTGGGGCAGCAGCTTTGGCAGCTTCAGCCGTTTTTTGCTGTTGGGCAGCCAAGGCTTTACGCTGTTCTTCAATTTTCTTGAAGAATGCGTCAGCTTGGGCGCGTTGCATTTCCATTTGCTTCTGGATTTGCTCGAAGCTAGGCGCTTGCTGCATCATCGGGTAGCCTTGCATCATCATCGGGTTATAAGCATAACCGGGCATTTGCATGGCTTGGCCTTGGGCTGGCATGCTTGCATCATGGTGGCAGGCTTTGGCATAGCTTGGCCTTGAGCGGCAGGTGCTTGCATCATGGTGGCAGGCATTTGCATAGGCGCTTGTTGCATCATGCCGGGCATACCGTAACCACCCCAAGGGTTGCCGCCGCCGTAGCCATTTTTGGAGGTGTTGCTGTAGCCAGACATGTTGTTGTAGCCATTGCCGTAGCCATAGCCGCTGCCTTGCAGGTTGCTGGCACCATCGCCACGACCTTGGCCTGCAACGTCAGAATCCATTGCGGTGTTGCCTTTGCCTTTGAAGGTGATGGTGAAATCAACTTCGCCATCTGCATCGCCTTTGCCACGACCCCAGCCGTTCACGTCGCCAGCGCCAGTGCCGTAGCCTTGACCGTGACCACTGGTGTTGGCTTGGCCTTGACCCGTGCCTTGACCTGTGCCACTGCCATTGTCGAAGCCATCGAAGAATTCAGCGGAAGCAACGCCGGAAACGGCAAGCAGGGCAACCATCAGTGCGATTTTTGTATGTTTCATGAAATATACCTCTAGCGGAGTAAAGCGCCCGTCGGCGCGTAAAAAAAGGGTTTAATTAATATAAGCAAATCATAATATTCTGATTGTCGTAATGCAAGAGCCATTAGTCATATTTCCAGTTTTTTCATGACGCTTTTTTGATTTAAGTTAAACTATCAGCCTCGTTTGAACAATGGATGAACACATGGGTATTACACCTGAAGAAGCTGCCCGCGCAATGGCAGAAGCCGACTTGTTGCATTCAGCCGAGGAAGTGGCTGCAATGCTGGATCTTATGGCGGCTGAAATTACCGCCAAGCTGGGCAATAAGAATCCGCTGGTGCTGTGCATCATGACCGGCGGGGTCATTGTCACCGGGCATTTGCTGACCCGCTTGAATTTCCCGCTGGAACAGGATTACCTGCACGCTACCCGTTACCGGGGGGCAACCAGTGGCAGCAAGACGATTACGTGGTTGCACAAACCGGAAGTGTCATTGCAAGGCCGCCATGTGCTGCTGGTGGATGACATCCTCGACGAAGGTTACACCTTGCGCGAAATTGCCCATTGGTGTCAAGAACAGGGTGCGGCGTCGGTCAATATTGCGGTGTTGGCAGACAAGCAGCATGAGCGCCGGGTGGATGGCATTAAGCGTGATTTTTCCGCCATCGAACTGCTTGACCGCTATGTGTTCGGCTTTGGCATGGATTACAAGGAATATTGGCGCAACGCTAACGGCATCTACGCCGTGCGTGGTTTGTAAGATCAAGAGGGATCGTAGACTATGACAATTGAATTTGCCGTGATCGGCGGCACTGGGCTGACTGAAATCGAAGGGCTGGAAGTGATTCACCGCGAAGTGGTGCATACCCCCTATGGCGAGCCATCCGGCCCCGTTACGCATGGCATGATTGCTGGCAAGCGCATTGTGTTTCTGGCACGGCATGGCTACACCCACAATATTCCGCCGCACCGCATTAATTACCGCGCTAACCTGTGGGCGCTGAAAAGCCTTGGGGTGGAAAAAGTCGTGGCGATTGCCGCCGTTGGTGGTATTACCCCGGAAATGCGCCCCACCCGCTTGGCGATTCCTGATCAGATTATCGACTACACCTACGGGCGGGCGCATACCTTTTTCGAGGATGGCTTGAGCCATGTGACCCATATTGATTTTTCTTGGCCGTACTGTGCCGAGCTGCGGGCTGCCTTGTTGGCGGCGGCAGCAGAAGCCAAGTTGGATGTTGTGCCACGCGGAACCTATGCCGCCACCCAAGGCCCGCGCTTGGAATCAGCCGCCGAAATCACCCGCTTGGAACGTGACGGCTGCGATCTGGTGGGCATGACAGCAATGCCCGAAGCTGCCCTCGCCCGCGAGCTGGAGCTGTGTTACGCCAGTTGTGCGGTGGTGGCAAACTGGGGCGCTGGCAAAGAGAATGAAGAAATCACCATGGAAGACATCCAGCAAAACCTGATCGTCGGCATGGCGAATGCCCGCGCCCTGTTGCGTGCCTTAGTGTGCTGACCCGCCTTGGATAATCAGCCACCGCTTTATTTGCAGCCAGTGGTTTCGCGCCAACTGGCTGTTTTTATTGTGGGTACACATCTGATGGCAGCGGTGGTGGTGTTGCTGATGCCTGCGCTGGCAGTGTGGGGGAAACTGCTATTGTTGCTGCTGGTGGCAGTTGTCTGGGCGCTATTACTGGCGCTTGCATATTGCACGTTCCGCCCCGCAAGCGGTGCAGGAGGTGCGGTTTTATCAGGTGGACAACTGCTTGGTACGTACTGCTGCGGATGGGTTGTTTGCGCGGTTGGATGACAGCAGTTTTTTGCATCCGTGGTTGTGTGTGCTGAATTTGCGTACCAGCGGCGGCAAGTTGCATAGCTTGATCCTGTTGCCTGACAGTGTGCCGCCGGATATTTTGCGGCAGTTGCGGGTGCGGGTGAAGTTCAGCGCGGTGGACGTGCCGCAGAAATGAAAAACCCTCCGGCGCTGGAGGGTCAAGGCATTAAGGGCTGTGAATTTTTATGATAACTATTTAGGGGGACTCTTGGGCTTTAACTTGTCAGCGTTCTGCCTGACAATGTAGTGATTAACGGTTAAGCTCAGGTTCGGTTGACACACAATGAATATTTTTTACTAAAAGTTATGCAAACACTCGATGCCAAACTTGTTCCGCTAACGGGCAGCAACCTGATCGAAGCCAGTGCCGGAACCGGCAAGACGTGGACTATTTCGTGGTTATACCTACGTCTGGTCGCCGTTTATGACCTGAAAGTCGATAAAATTCTGGTGGTGACCTACACCGAAGCGGCAACGGCGGAGCTGCGTGACCGCATCCGCAAACGCCTAGCCGACGCTCTGGCCTTTCTGGAACACCGCCCCTGCGAGGAAACCTACGACGCTTTGCTGACCGATAACCGACGCAGCGGTGTGCAGCCAGCGCCTGCAATTGGCCTTGGTGAGTTTCGATGAAGCAGCGGTGTTCACCATCCACGGTTTCTGCAAACGGGTGTTGTCGGAAAACGCCTTTGAAGCCCGCCTGCCGTTTGAAAGCGAACTGGTGGCGAATGAAGACAGCTTGCTGACTGAGCTTGCCGACAAATTTTGGTATCAACACTTCCTCAAACCCGACCCGCTGCACCTGTTGCTGTTGCAAAAACGCGGTCTGACCCCGGATAGCTTGCTGGCAGATGTGCGCAACTTTATTGGCAAGCCTTATTTGCGTACCGACATGCCGGTGGTGTCTGCGGATGAGTTCGCTACATTACAAACCGCTTTCGATACTGCCCTGCAAACGTGCCAACAAACTTGGGGGCAAGAACGCGACACGGTGCTGGGTTTGCTGCTTGCGGGCGCACTAAATGGCAGCTCCTACAACAAACGCCATGTCCCCAACTGGGCAGGCAAACTTGACGAATTCTTCACCTCCTCCCTTGATAAGGGGAGGGCTGGGAGGGGTTCCCCCCGACGCCCTCGAACGCTTTTCAACCCCCGCGCTGACTGAAAAAACCAAGGATGGCAAAACCACCCCCAGCCACGCTTTTTTCACGCAAGTGGACGCACTGTTGGCAGCCTACGCCGCCCGCCACGCCAGCGAACAGGCGGCACTGGAACACCTGCGCCTGCAATTGCTGCACCACTTGCGCCACGAATTGCCGCTCCGCAAGCAGCAACTCGGCATCCTCACCTTTGACGACCTATTGCTGCATTTGCGCGAGGCGTTGGAACAGCACTCTGAACTTGCGCCACGTCTGGCTGACAAATATCAGGCAGCCCTGATCGACGAATTTCAAGATACTGACCCGATCCAGTACGAGATCTTCGAGCGCATTTACCGCGACAGGCTGGAACAGCGGGTGTTCTACGTCGGTGACCCCAAACAGGCGATTTACGGTTTTCGGGGGGCGGACATTTACACCTACCTGAAAGCCGCGAAAACCACGCATCACAGCCATACCCTGAAGCAAAATTTCCGTTCCCACCCCGACCTGCTGACCGCGCTCAATCACCTGTTTGCCCAGTCAGCCGACCCCTTCCGCAGCGAAATCAGCTACGAAGCCGTCGAAGCAGGCAAACCCCAAGACAACATCTTCTCCTGCCCCGGTGGTATCCCCCCATTCCGCCTGTGGGACTGGGATTCGCAACAAGAGGGGCTGAATGCCGCCGCCGTACAGGAAAGTATTGCCGCCGCCGTCGCCAATGACATTGCCCGCTTGTTGAATGCTGCCCAGACAGGTAGCGCCACCATTGGTGACCGCCCCGTCCGCAGCAGCGATATTGCGGTGCTGGTGCGTGAAAACCGTCAGGGTGATCTGGTGAAACAGGCATTGTTAGCGCGGGGTATTGCCAGCGTGCAGAAATCCCGTGACAGTATTTTCTGCACCCGCGAAGCTAGCGAATTCCGGGCGGTGCTGCGGGCGATTGCTGAACCGGGCAATGAATCTGCTTTGAAACAGGCGTTGGTGACGGAATTATTTGGCTTTACTGCCAGCGGCTTGTACGCGCTGGATACCGAAGCGGCGTTACTGGAAGCCGAGCTAGAAGCTTTCCACCGCTGGCACAAAACTTGGCTGGCGCAAGGTTTCATGCCGATGTTCCGCCAGTGGATGTTGCAACGTAACCGCTATGCCCACCTGCTGGCCTTGGCGGATGGCGAACGCCGCCTCACCAACCTGCTGCACCTTGCCGAACTCATCCACACCGAAAGCCGTTTGCAGGGGCATGGGATGCACGCGCTGATCCGCTGGTTGCAACAAAAAGCCGAGGCGGGCGAGAAAGACGAAGCCCACGAATTGCGCTTGGAAAGTGACGAAAATCTGGTGCAGATCACCACCATCCACAAAAGTAAGGGGCTGGAATACGGCATCGTGTACTGCCCGTATTTGTGGCTGGAACGCGATGCCAAAGCAAGCACATGGTTCAGTTGGTATGACGCAGATACCGAGGCGGGCGTGTCGCGCCTGCAAGCCGATTCCCTCGCCAGTGATGCTGCCCGCCAGTGTTTCCGTGAGGCGGAACAGGCGGAAAACTTGCGCCTGCTGTACGTGGCGCTGACCCGTGCCAAATACCATTGCACCATTGCGCTGGTCAGCGGGCGCATTAACCAGTTCGACTACTATTCGGCGCTGGGTTGGTTGTTGTTCGGCAAGCTGGAACAGGGCAAAGCGATCCTCGGCAAATTGCGCAAAGAGGGGATGCAGCCGGAGGAACGCCAAACCTTGATGCAGCAGCGACTGACCCGCATCGTCGATTCTTCCGCAGGCTGCATTAGCCATGAGCGGCTGGCTAGTCACTGAAACGCCTATCCGCTACCAGCCCGACAGTGGGCAAACACAACCCAGTATCCGCCGCTATACTCATCGTTTGCCGCCTGTGCCCAAGGTGGGCAGTTTCAGCGGGCTGGCTTCTGGTAAAGAGGATGAACGCCCGGATTACGATACGCTGGCATTCGCTTCGGCTACGCTCAGCGACCGCGGTAGTGCGTTCGCTGAGCGTAGTCGAAGCGAAGTGTTTCCGCGTGGGGCAAAAGCGGGGAGCTGCTTGCATAAGATGCTGGAGGAGTTGGATTTTACCCAGCCACTTGCCGAGCAGCGCGATAAAGTGTTGCTGCCCGCGCTGAAACGGCATGGCTTGCCGGAACGCTGGTTAGCGGCGGGGGAACAGTTGCTGGAAAATACCTTGCATACGCCGTTGAAGAAACCCCTCCCGGCCTCCCCTTGTCAGGGGAGGAGGAAGATTGTATCCTTTGGCAGGATTGGTTAAAAACCGCCGTCTGGACGAACTGGAGTTCTATTTTCCGGTGGCGCGGCTGCGCTTAAAACCGTTGCAAGCATTACTGCACCAGTGGTTGCCGCCCGCATGGGATAGCATCCATGCCGCTATCGACAAGCTGAAATTCACTGACCTGACCGGGTATATGAAAGGTTTCATCGACTTGGTGTTTGAGGCTGATGGGCAGTATTTCGTGGTGGATTACAAGTCCAACGAATTGGGGGCAACGCCAGACGAGTACACCCAAACCGCGATGCAGCAGGCGATGGCGGAACACCATTACTACCTGCAATACCTGATTTACTGTTTGGCCTTGCACCGCTATTTACGCCAACGGCTTGCCGATTATGCTTGGGAGGTGCATGTGGGGGGGGCGTTGTACCTGTTCTTGCGCGGCATGACGCCAGACAAAGCGGGTTCCGGGGTGTTTTTCCATAAGCCGGATGCTAGCCTGATTGAGGCACTGGATCAGTTGATGGGGTAATGTTTCATCAGTCATACAACATGAACATTCCGTAACTTTCCCGCAAACCCGCTGTAATGTTTCATCTGTCACAATCCCCACCATCATAGACAGGATTTTACAAAGGAGTTCGCAATCCATGTTCAAACGTAACAAGCTGGCGATTGCTCGCAGGTTTGCTGATGAGTTCCGCACTGGTGTTGGGCAACCTGCCAGTGATGGCGGAAACTGCCAGCACCTTCCCGTTGCCGCAAGCGCCGGCTGCTGCGCCGCTCGGTCGCAACGCCGGTCACAACCCCAGCACCTGCGCCCAGCTGCCGGTTCTTTGCCGGAACTGACTACCCTGATCAAACAAAATGGTGCGGCTGTGGTGAATATCAGCGTCGAAGGCAAATCGTCAGAGGGTATGGGGGCGGCTTGCCAGAAGGTTTACCACCAGAACTGGAACGCTTTTTCCGGGGTATGCCGACATGGAGGAGCCAAAATCACGCCGCACCCAAGCCACGGGTTCAGGCTTCGTCATTTCGGCTGATGGCTATGTTGTCACCAACGCGCATGTGGTGGACGGTGCAAAATCCATCACGGTCGGCCTGAATGACCGCCGTGAATTGCCTGCCGAAGTCATTGGGGTGGATACCCTCAGCGACATTGCCTTGCTGAAAATAAAGGCGGAAAACTTGCCGACGGTGCAACTGGGTGATTCCAGTGCGCTGGAAGTAGGGCAGTGGGTAGTCGCTATCGGTGCGCCTTTTGGCCTTCGACCATACCGCTACCCAAGGCATTGTCAGCGCCCTGTCGCGCAGCTTGCCGGATGGCACTTACGTCCCCTTCATCCAGACCGACGTAGCGGTGAACCCCGGTAATTCCGGTGGCCCGCTGTTTGACTTGGGCGGGCGTGTCGTCGGGGTGAACTCGCAGATTTACAGCCGCAGCGGTGGCTACATGGGCATTTCGTTCGCCATTCCGGTGAATGTGGCGAAAACCGTGATCGAACAGCTTAAAGCAACGGCAAGGTAGAGCGTGGCTGGCTGGGTGTTGCTATTCAAGACATGAGCCAAGATTTGGCTAAGCTCCTTCAGCCTAAACCAGCCGGATGGTGCATTGGTATCCAGCGTGCAACCGGGTAGCCCAGCAGACAAAGCAGGCGTACAGGCGGGTGATATTATTGTCGGTTTCGGTACAGGCAAGGTGAAATCCTCTGCTGATTTGCCGTTACTGGTGGGTAATGCGCCGATTGGCACGCAGGTTCCGCTCAAACTCCTGCGGGCCGGGGCGGAAAAAACCTTGGATGTCACCATCGCCAAGCTCGACAATGAAGACGAAGAAGCGTCCCCCGTCGCCAGTACTGCAAGGCGAAAGTGGCATGTTAGGCTTGGCGGTTTCCAGCGTAACAGCGAGGAACTCAAAGACCCGCAAGCTGGATAATGGCGTGCTGGTAGAACAGGTCACCGCAGATAGCCCCGCTGAAAAAGCAGGCTTGGAAACCGGCGACATCATTGTTTCGGTCAACAACCAGCCCATCACTTCCGCTGCTGAACTCAAAACGGCGCTGCAAGCTGCCCCAGCAGGCAAACCCATTGCCATGTTGATCATGCAGGGGAACAGACGCGCTTTATTGCGGTCAGTAAACCTTAAGCGCAACACACTTTTCTTGGCACACTCCAAGCACTTTCCCCCGTCAGCGGATACGCACCCGTGACGGGGGATTTTTTTGGGTGGTTTGCCGGTTATCTGAAGATAACGGTGGTTTACGGGGAGAGTAGAGGGACAACAGTGTCATAAGCATTGCACTATATAAATAAATAAATTTACCGAGGAATTGTCCATGCCTGACGAGACTGAAATGTATACCCCGACCTGTTGAAGCAGATAGCATCGCAGAGGACGTGCCCGCCACCGCTGACAGTGACCGCCTGAACCGGCAGCTGCCAGAAGACTAGCACCAAAAGCAGAACCAGCTTCGACCAATGATGTAGTGCTTGCGTCGGCATTAAGCAGTTATCAGCAACTTGTGGCGCAGCTTGAAACCAACAAGCAGATCCATCCACACCAACCGGCATGAGCTGGCACAAGTCCGTCAGCAAATCCGCGAACTTGTCGGCGCTCAGCAAGCGTGATGCACGCCTTGAAGACGAAGCCGACAGTCATGGGCTACACACCAGCAAGGTTGCTGCCCAATACGATGATTGCGGCAGCATCATTGCCTATGCCGAGCAAGTCCGGCGCAGTGTTTACGACAACATTACCCAAGCCGAGGAATTGCTTTCCCCGATGAGCCAGAGCGTGGACTTGCTGAAACTCCGCGTCCGGCATATCCGCTTGCTGGAGGCGTTATTGTCCGCCCAAGAAACCGGCTTAAGGCTTGAAATTCAGCAGCGTAATGCCGATGCCTGTATCTGGCAGCTTGCCGACATCTTTAAAGCTTGACGCTTTGCGGGTGACGGATCAGGTTATCCGGGTCAAACTGGCGCTTGAGTGCCTGTAGACGCGGGTAGTTCTTGCCGTAGTAAGCGGTTTCCCAGTTTTTGAATTCGACATCCGGGTAATTGCAGTAATGCGCCTTGATGCCGCCTGCTGCGATAACACTTTGGATGTCACGCACAATCCGCTCTGCCTCTGGGGTTTGCGAGGCTTTGTCGAAGTAGGTCTGAAGTTCGCCCAGATACCCGAAGGCACGGTGCGGGTAAGCGGCAGTGGCTTCCAGTGCCGGGTTGTTGATTTCACCGCCCAACGTGTTGATTTGCAGGATGGTATTCAGTTTGGCAGTGGCGACTTTTTTGCAAATGGTCGGCATTAAGGCTTTCACGTCGTCGAAGCTGTGGTAATAGCCTGCTGATACATTCTTGAAGTACATCGGCTCGACACCGCTGCTACGCTGGATACCGGGCAAGAAGGCTTTCTTGCTGACTGGCGAGACTTCGGTAGCGTCCGTTTTCAATTTGGCAAGAATGGCTTTCAAAGGCGCTGCGGGTGTGGTGCTGGTATCGGTCAGCAGTATGGTGAGGTGCTTGCCATTCAATACCCAAGTGCCGTAGCACGTCTTCGGCAAGGTTTTCATCAACCCAAACCAGCGTTCCAGCGATTGGGTGGCTTTTTCTGGGGTTAAATTGCGGTATTTATAGCGGTAGCTGGTGAAAAATGGCGGGGCAGGGTGCGTGTTGAATTCCAGCTCGGTAATGATGCCGAAATTGCCATTGCCGCCGCCTTTGCAGCCCCATAGCAATTCCGGGTTATCCTTGGAATCGTGTACCTTGCCTTTGCCATCGACCATGCGTACCCGTTGCAGGCTATCGCAAGTCAGGCCGAACTGGCGGGCAAAAAAGCCATAGCCTCCACCCAAGGTCAGGCCCGCTACGCCAACGCCTGCACAGGAACCTGCCGGAATCAGCCGCCCGAACTGGTTGAGGTATTCATACATCTTGCCCAGTTTTGCGCCCGGTTGGGTAATCAGGCGCTTGCTGGTTTTGTGGTAGGTTCGCTGGTTCATGCCCGACAAGTCGATCATCAGGCCACCTTCATTGGTGGAAAAACCTTCTAGGCAATGCCCACCGCTTTTGACGGCGATGGGTAATTTTGCCTGTTGTGCGTAGACAACCGCTTCCTGCACGCCTTTTTCATTGGCACACACCGCAATGATCTTGGGCATGAGGGTAATACGTTTGCTGAAAATCTTGCGGTGTTCAAGGTAGTCCGCGTCATTGCGTTGTAAGAAGCGTACATTGTTGCTGACAGCGGGTACGGCACTATCAGCACTGGCATTGATGGGGTAGTAGAATGCTGGGATGCTGGCGGCAAGCGTCAGGGCATCCAGCAGGAATTGGCGGCGGCTGATAGTTGGTGGTGTCTGGCATGGTGATACTCCCTCGCTTGGTGTATGAGAACTAAATAATACAGACAATTTATCTGCCCGTCGTCGTTTTGAATGCCGTAAAAATGCCAACTTGTTCTATAGTATGCAGGCATTACTTGGCTAAACCTGTTACATGATAAGGAGTTTACATGTTTCGGACAGCAGCATTATTGCTTGCGGGCATCATTACCGTCGTGGACACGGCCGTTGCCGTCGCCGATTCTTCCATCCGTGAAAGCCTGTTGGATGCAGCCGACCCTAAAGCCAGTGGCGAGTATGCTTTTTCCCAATGCCGCCAGCTGCAAGGCAAGCCGTTTGACAGCGGTAGCCACGAAGAAAAAAGCCCTGTTGTCGGCGACAGCTATGGGTGTGATTTCCTCAATAGCGTGTTGGAAAATGGCTATTTGCAAGATTACCAAATCCGGGTGCGTTTTATCCCCTATAGCTGCCAGACGGTGGTGGGTGATGGTTCGGAGCGTTTTATCGACGCCAAAGATCGTGCTTTTTGTGCCAAACCAGAGCGTGCTGATAGCCTAGAGCGTGCCAAGGCACAGATTCAGGAAGCGGATCTGGTGATTTTTTCCGCCCGATGGAAACCTGAAATTGCACAGGAATTGCCGCGAAACCCTGCACCAATTGGGGTTGAAATCACAACAAAAAGTAGTGGTGGTGGGTAGCAAGTTCTTCGGCAAAATACGGTCAGGCAATACCTGCGGATGTCGCGATGCAGAATTGAAGGCCTTGCAGAATGAGGTGGATAGCACCGAAGCACAAGCCATCAATGCAACGCTGGCCAAGCAATTGGATAAGGACGTGATGTTTGTTGACCCGCACCACTGGTGTGTGGGACGGATACGACTTGCCCGGTATTTACGGATGACCTGAACCTGATTTCGTATGACGGCAGGCATTTGACCAAAGAAGGTGCGCGTTATGTGGGCAAAGTGATGTTCGAGCATTCCGGGCTTGGGCAAATGTGACGGCAAAATCCACATTTCCTGCATGACCTTTGCACTTGATTCGGGCAGAATCGCGGCTTCAATTCATGGAAGCTACACCTAAAAAATGAGCCGTTTGTTACGTTCCGGTGCTGTGATCAGCGCCATGACCATGATTTCCCGTGTGTTGGGTTTGTTGCGCGACATGATTGTTGCCCGCTATTTTCCGGTGGATGGGGCGACGGATGCGTTTTATGTCGCCTTTCGGATTCCCAACCTGTTGCGGCGGCTGTTTGCGGAAGGGGCATTTTCACTGGCCTTCGTGCCGGTGTTGTCGGAATACAAGACGAAGCAGGATCGTGAAACCCTCAAGGACTTGATTGACCATGTGGCGGGTTATCTGGCGCTGATCCTGCTGGTGATTACGGTGATTGGGGTGGTGGCAGCGCCTAGTGGTGATGTGGGTGTTTGCACCGGGGTTTGGCAATAAGCCGGATGCGCGCCCTGATTTGGCAGTGGAAATGCTGCGGATTACCTTCCCCTACATCTTGTTTATTTCGTTGACGGCATTTGTCAGCGGTATCCTTAATACCTTCCATAAGTTTGCGATTCCGGCGCTGACGCCTGCTTTGCTGAATGTGGTGATGATTGCGGCAGCAGTCTGGGGTGCGCCGTATTTTGATGAGCCAGTTATTGGCGTTGGCGTGGGGGGTGTTTTTCGCCGGGATTGGCGCAACTTGGTGTTCCAGTTGCCGACGCTGACACGCTTGGGGCTGTTGCCGCGTTTCCGCATCCGCCGTGGGCATGAAGGTGTTAGCCGGATTATGAAATTGATGCTTCCGACCTTGTTTGGCTCGTCGATTGCGCAGTTGAACTTGTTGATCAATACCTTGCTGGCATCATTTTTGGCAGTGGGCAGCATTTCGTGGCTGTATTATTCCGACCGCTTTGTGGAATTGCCGCTGGCGATTGTCGGGGTGGCGCTGGGGACGGTGATCCTGCCCAAGTTGTCGAGTGACCATGCCAAGGCTGATGCGGGGCAATTTCGGCATACGATGGATTGGGCATTGCGGCTGGGCTTGCTGATTTCGCTGCCTGCCACGTTGGGGCTGATGTTGCTGTCAAAACCGATTCTGGCGACGGTGATGATGCACGGGGCATATGTTTGGAAAGATGTGCAAATGTCATCCTTGAGCCTGATGACTTATTCGTTGGGGCTGAGTGGTTTCATTCTGGTGAAAGTGTTGGCTCCCGGTTTTTATTCGCGTCAAGATACCAAAACGCCGGTTAAAATCGGGATGATTTCGATCTTTGCCAATATGGCGTTGAATGTGGTGATCGTATTGCCGTGGTATTTCTCCGGTACACCGGGGGCGCACGCTGGTTTGGCGTTGGCGACGGCATTGGCGGGGTATGTGAATGCTGGGTTGTTGTTTTATAACCTGCACAAACAGCAGATTTTTGACCCGGAAAAGGGTTGGAGTGTATTTTTAACCAAGATTGGCTTAGCTTGTGTGGTGATGGGTGGGTTGATTTGGTGGCTGTCACCTGACGATCTGTGGTGGCAAACGGCGGCGGTTTGGCTCAAAGTAGTTGGCTGACCGGTTTGATCGTGCTGGCACTCGTCGAGCTATTTTGCGACCTTGCGCTTGTTGGGAATGCCGTTTAAGCAAATGCTGGGGCGTTGAGACTTTTTTCTCTGTTACACTCCCGGCAGTGTCAGAACACATTAATACAGGAACACATAATGAAAAAATTGGTAACGTTGTTGTCTGTCCCGGTTGTTTTGCTGGTGGCATGGGGCGGCACAAGCTGGTACGTCGGTCAGCAGACTGAAACATCCCTGAAGCAGTTCATCGAACAACAAAATCAGGCAGTCGGCGCAAAGTGGGCTTCAAACAGGAACTGGTCAGCTACGAAAAAACCACTTTCGGTGCGAAAGCCGTCACCAAACTGAGAATCGACATGCCACCCCTGAATGAAATGTTCGGTGAAATCCAATTCATCAACGACATTACCAACGGCCCGGTGTTTGTCGGCGGTGGCAGCGCCGGTGCAGTTTGGTACTGCCCGCATCGACACCCATCTGGATATGGAAGCCTTGGATGCAGACAAGCGCCAGTGGCTGACCACTGCGTTTGAAGGCAAAGCCCCGTTGGAAGGCCACACTGTCATCGGTTTCGGTGGTGGCACTAGCTACGATTTCAGCACCAACCCGCTGAAAGTCGATCAAGATGGCACGACAGCGACGGCGGAGAGCATTACCCTGTCCGGCACATGCGGCGGCTGATCATGACCGGCAATATCAGCTGTGCAGGCAGGCAAAGATTGACATGAAAGATGCCACTTCCCAATTCACCCTGCCGTCCGCGCAACTGGATGGCGACATTACTGGCATGATTGGCGGGCAGGCGCTGGGTGACGTTTGACCTCAAGATGCCGGGTGTTGTCGATTTTGGCGGAAGGCACGACTGTACCGGTCAGTTTCGACCTGGCGGTGCACACCAACAGTGGCATCAGCGACAAGGAACTGGCAGGTAAAGTGGCATTACAAGTCAGCAATATCCAAGGGGTGAACGATGCCTTGAGCAAGTTGGATTACACGCGTGGAATTGAGCGGCATGGATGTGGCAGGGATTGCAGGAACTCGGCAAACTGCAGGCTGAATTGCAGAACGTCCAGAACCAGATGGTGTGGAGTGCCGATGCGATGGAAACCCCAGAAGGTCAGCAAAAACAGCAGGAATTGATGACCAAATTAACCGAAACGACCGGCAAAGTGGTTGAAATCCTGTTTGGCAAAGTCCTGAAAACGGATAAAAGCCGTTTGCATACGACGCTGCTGGCAGAAAGCACCAAAGGTAAGCTGAATGCTGACATTGACCTGACTTACACCGGCAAAGATACCCCGGACCTGATGACACTGGCCAGTTATGGCGCGAACGAGTGGGCAAAAATGATGAAAGGTAAAGTCATGCTGGATGCCGACAAGGGCATTCTGCCGCAAGGTTTCGACATGCTGCTGACGCCTTATTAACGAACAAGGTTTGATCAAGTTGGAAGGTGATAAAATCAAAAGCAACATCGACCTCGCGGGTGAAAATGTCACCCTCAATGGGCAGCAAATGAGTTTCGCCGATCTGGTGAAGATGCTTGCCCCGCCTGATATGGGTGCGGGTATGATGAGCGATGGTGACGACCCCAGATATGGGTATTCCCGAAGACCTGATGAAGAAAATCGAGGCAGAAGGGATTACCCCAGAAATCATCCAGTTACTGGAAGAAAGTGATGATGTTCCCAAAGAAACGGTTGAAGTCATGAAGCAATTGCAACAGATGCAACAGCAAATGGGTGAAGGTAAACTGCCTGAAACAGCCGCATCCGACACCGGCTCAAGAGGGTAACAAGGAGTAAATGACAATGGCTGATTCCCCCTACATCTTTGACGCGAATGCGCAGAATTTCCAGCAAGTCATGGAAAGCTCCTATCAAGTGCCGATACTGGTGGACTTTTGGGCTGACTGGTGTCAACCGTGCAAAACCCTGATGCCGATATTGGCGAAACTGGCTAACGAGTATCAGGGTGCTTTCATCCTGATCAAGGTCAATAGCGACGAGCAGCAACAACTGGCGGCGCAATTCGGGGTGCGCAACTTGCCGACGGTCAAGGTCATCAAGGATGGCAGGATTGTGGATGAGTTCATGGGGGTACAGCCGAAAGTCCGAAATCCGCAAGACTCATTGACCGCCACCGTACCCGCAAGACCGAGCCTTACCGCCAGCAGGCGCTGGAAATGTACAACAACGGCGATCTGGCGGGTGCTACCCAATTGATGGAACAAGTCATCCAGCACGAGCCGGATTTCTACGAAGCGGTGGTCGAACTGGCGGGGATGCTGATCCAGCAGGAACGGGCGCAAGAAGCCGAAGTCATGCTGCAAGCCGTGCCGCCCGATGCCATCGACAATCAGGTGGTGAGCCAGTTATTGGCGGATGCGAAACGCGCCAAATTGCAGGCGCAGGTGGTCGGCGTTGACACCTCGGCGCTGGAACAACGTTTGGCAGACAATCCCGACGACCTTGCCACGATGTTGGAATTGGCTAAAATCCGCGTGGCGATGGATGAGGTCGAAGCAGGGTTGGCGCTTTACTTCGCTGTCCACAAAAAAGACAGCAGTTTTCAGGATGGCGCAGGCAAAAAAGGCTTGTTCAGCACCTTTGAACTGATTGGGGCAGGCAACCCGCTGGTGAAAAAGTACCGTAACAAGCTGTTTTCGCTGCTGTATTGAGCGTCACTCCCAGTTGTAGCCGTTTTCATCCGCCAATTTTTCGCAGAGTGCTTCCAGTGCGGCGAGGAATGCTTCCTCGTCGTCTGGGGTGATTTCAAAGGTAGAAAATTCAGCGTAAGTGCCATTTTCATCTTCCTGTTCTTCCCACTCAATGGTGTAGTCGTCATCGGTGGTGTGTTTTGAGCAAAGTTTATCTATTTTGTTGACGACTGTTTCAGTGTCGCTGGTGTAAATATAAAAGCCGGTTAATGCCAGCGTTGCCTCTTCTTCAGGCTCCTCCTCGGATTCATCATCAGATTCAGGTTCTTCTGCGTCTGATGATTCGTCTTCATCTTCAGCTTCGTCGTAACCTTCGATACTGAAGCTGTAATTTTCAGCGTCTGCCCATTCATTGCAAAGCGCGTCGAGTGCTTCCAGAAACGCAGCGGGGTCATCCAGCGATATATCGAAATTGCTCATAATGGCGTAAGTGATGCCGTCTTCTGCGCTTTCCTCGTAGTCGAAGTAGAACTCTTCCTCATTGGCATATTGTTCGCACAATGCTTCCAGAGCGGTTGAGAAATCCTCAACAGCTTCGGTAGCCACGTAGAAGTCGAATAGTTGGATCGAACCCTCTTCTGCAAAGTAAGAGCCGTCGTCATCTGATTCTATTTCAAGGCTGAAATCCATATCCTCCAACGATTTCACCACCCAAGTGTCATGCCCGTTGAGTTCATTATGGATCACGTATTTATAGGGGATGTAACAATAACCTTGGTCACCCCATCCGTTGCCCCATGAATTGCGCACGATGAACATTTTGTCTTTGTCCAAATAGCCGACGCACAGCATCGCGTGCCAACCGTGTTCTTCACGCACTTGTTCGGTCTTTTTGGGTATTGGTACGCGCCCACGATTGTCGGTGGCATCGTCAAATGAGGTAAAGGTATTCAGGCAAAACGCGATAGGGTAGCCGTCAGCCAAGGTGTGGCGGTACAAATCCAAGTCGGTTTCGACATATTCTGCCTCAGTGATTTTAAAATGGGCAGCGTGGTCGTAGGCATCGCTCACGGGTTTCGCGGTAATGGCCTCTTCGTCGTTAGGCCATAAATCTTCCCGGCACGCGCCGTATTTTTTCAAACCATCAATTGCTGCCTGCATACTGGTTCCGGCGTCTTCGTCCTCATCGCCTTCTTCTGAACGGGCATTGAAATAGATGAACAAGCGGCTGACATCGCCCGCTTCGCCCAAGTTGCGCTTGGCAAGGTACTCATACGCACCGGCACAGGCATTCGCCACGCAGCTAGAGCCGACTTGTTCCTCCACGCTGGTCAGGTAAGGGCGCAAATCGACTTTGGGGGGCAAGGGTTTCTCGGCTGAGCGCCCGATCTTGCGGCGTTTGGCATCAGGGGGAACAGCTCCCACACGGCAGCCGCCAATTTTATTGTTACGTGGATTCATAGTTGCTGCGCCGGTTAGTGATAGAAATTATTGATTTAACCGACTGTAGGCAAATGCCATGCTTTGGTCAAGATGAAAATCAGGCAGCAATCCTGATCGGCAAGCGTTTGGCTCCCCAGTGACCGGGCGTATCTTCAAACACACCGGCACAGTACGTCCCACAAGTAGGGCAAGTGGCGTGTTTGCCCATATTCCAGCGCACAATATTGTACCAGTCACGCACAATCAGCGTTTCCCCACACTGGTGGCAGAAAGTCGTGTCGCCTGTCGTATTATGCACATTGCCGGTGTAAGCGTGGCGGATGCCATTTTTACGGGCAATATCCCGCGCCATGACCAAGGTGGCAGGCGGGGTTGGCGGCGTATCACGCATTTTCCAGTCGGGGTGGAAGGCTGAAAAATGCATCGGCACATCCGCCCCCAGATGTTCCACTACCCATTGGGTCATTGCTTCAATTTCCTGTGCGGAATCGTTTTCGCCCGGAATCAGCAGGGTGGTCAGTTCCAGCCACGTATTGGTTTCGTGATGGATGTATTCCAGCGTTTCCAGCACCGCTTGCAGGTGTGCGCCAGTCAGTTTCCAGTAAAAACGCTCGGTGAAGGCTTTCAGGTCGACATTGGCGGCATCCATGTGGCGGAAGAATTCGGCACGTGGTTCCGGTTCGATGTAACCGGCGGTCACGGCTACCGATTTGATGCCACGTTCACGGCAGGCAATGGCGGTATCAACCGCATATTCCAGAAAGATGGTCGGGTCGTTGTAGGTGTAGGCAACGCTACGGCAACCCGTTTGCACCGCTGCTTCAGCAAGTTGTTCGGGGGATGCGGCCTGTTGCAGCGTATCCATTTCCCGTGACTTGCTCATGTCCCAGTTCTGGCAGAATTTGCAGGTCAGGTTGCAACCCGCCGTGCCGAACGACAATACGGGTGTGCCGGGCAGGAAATGGTTGAGCGGTTTCTTTTCAATCGGGTCAATGCAAAAGCCGCTGGAACGCCCATAGGTGGTCAACACGATCTGGTTGTTTTCACGGGCGCGGACAAAACACAAGCCGCGCTGGCCTTCTTCCAAGGTGCAAAGGCGTGGGCACACATCGCACTGTACTTTGCCGTTCTCCAGCTTGTGCCAGTAGCGGGTAGGGTGGTTTATGTTGATTTCTGTCATAACGTTTTACCCCGTTCGCAGTATCCTATCTTTCAAGGATAGGCGTAATAGGAGGGTTTGCCATGATGGAAAGCAAGAAACCGGAGAAAAAGCGCATCCGTCCCGCTGCGGTGGCGGGGGCGTTTTATCCGGGTGATGGCGTAACGTTGTGCTCCATGTTGGAACAGATGTTGGCGCGGGCAACCACAGCCGGAACCGCTCCGAAAGCCTTGATCGTCCCCCACGCGGGTTACATTTATTCTGGGCAGGTAGCGGCGGATGCTTACGCCCGCTTGCAAAACCGTCAGCCGCCGATCACCAAAGTGGTATTGCTGGGGCCTGCGCACCGGGTCGGTTTTCAGGGCATTGCTGGTTCTACGCGCAGATTATTTCGTCACGCCCTTAGGCAAGATTCCGCTGGATCGTGACTTGATGGCTCGCGCCTTCCAGCTTGAAGGTGTTGCGCCGTTTGACCATGCCCATGCCGAAGAACACAGTCTGGAAGTGCAATTACCTTTCCTGCAAACCGTGCTGGGGGATTTTACGCTGGCTCCCTTCGTGGTCGGCGATGCGCCGGAAAGCCTGACTGCCAGCCTGCTGGAAGCCTTGTGGGGTGGGGATGAAACCCTGATCGTGATCAGTTCCGACCTCAGCCATTATCTGGATTACGCCAGTGCCCAGCAGCGTGACAGCCATACGGCGCACAATATCGAAACCTTCCACGGCGAACGCATCGGCCCGCAGGACGCCTGTGGCTATGGCGGGATTCGTGGCCTGTTACGGGTGGCGCAACACAAAGGCATGACGGTGGAACGGGTAACGCTGTGCAATTCCGGTGATACGGCGGGGGATAAACGTCGGGTAGTGGGGTACGCATCTTATGTCTTACACTGAAACAGAGCGGCAGCAATTGCTGCAAATTGCCCGCGAGAGTATTCGCTGTGGTCTGGAAAAGGGTAAACCGTGTGCGGTGAAGCTCAAGGATTTGCCAGCGGCATTGCGGGAAAAGCGGGCGAGTTTCGTTACCTTGCACAAGGCGGGAAGTTGCGGGGTTGTATTGGCACGATTTCAGCATACCAGCCGCTGGCGGAAGATGTGGCGCAACGGGCGTATGCAGCCGCTTTTGACGATTCACGTTTTTCACCAGTGCGGGCAGATGAGTTGGCGCATCTGGACATCAGCATTTCGGTACTCAGCCCGCCTGAACCGCTGGATTTTACCAGTGAAGCTGATCTGCTGGAAAAAATCCAGCCACAGGTCGATGGCCTGATTATCGAAGCAGAGGGTTTGCACGGGGTGTTTCTGCCCAGTGTGTGGGAATCATTGCCCAACAAGCGGGAGTTTTTGCGGCAACTCAAGCGCAAGGCCGGGTTGCCTGCGGATTACTGGTCGGAGGGGATCAAGGTTTCCCGTTTCCGTACCGAGTATCTGACTGCTACTGGCGGGGTGGGTTAATGATGATCCAAAAACCGCTGTGCTTCTTTTTGCATCGTGCCGCGTGAGAAAATCAGTTTCCAACGGCTTCCACCTGCTTGCCGCCAGAGCAGGGCAGCGCGTACACCCGCCAGTAACAAGGCACGTATTTTTGCGGCATTTTCCGGGTTGGCAAGATGGTTCTGGTCACCTTTGATCATAATACGTGGGCCGAGCTTACTAATGGTGGTGCTGTAGATTTCTGCTAGCCGCGCAATCATATTGGGGTGGGTCATGGCGAAAAAGTCCAATTGCTGCTGGGCTATTTCGATATTTTTCAGCAGTGCTTTGAACATATCGGGGTCATTGGCGAGCTTCTTTTCCAAATACAGCAGGTTGACGGCGTAGCGGGTGGCTTCGATGTCCTTGGGCTTGCCATCCGGGGTCATGTTGCCCGCGCCAAGCTGGTGCATCAGCACGCGAAAGCCGGTTTTCAGTTTGGCTAATGCCACCATACAGGGCTTCTGGCGAATGGTTATCGTCAGTCAACACGCTGTTGATACACGAGTCGAACAATTCACTGTCCACCCGACCGCGTGCGGCAATTTGGGTGACACCTTCGACACATTGGAACAGGGCGGCAAGGGCGATGGTTCGGTTACGGTTATTGGCTTCCACAGGTTTTTATCAAGTCCGGGTTTGGTTATTTATATTAGCCTACCATTCGGGGCAGTCTTTTGCCATTGCGTCGATAATGCCGCCACCGAGACAAGTGTCTTGTTGATAGAAGACAATGGATTGTCCGGGGGTAATGGCACGTTGGGCATCGGGAAACAGACTTGGCAGCGGCTGTCTGTCTAAGATTTTTACCTGACAGGTTTCTTCGGTCTGGCGGTAGCGGACTTTGGCTTTGCATTCAAACTGTTGCGCAGGTGGCTGACCGGCTACCCAGTGGAGTTGTGAGGCTAGCAGGAAATGTTTCATCAGCAATTCATGCTGGTGGCCTTGGGTAACGATTAGGCGGTTGGCTACCATGTCTTTATCCACCACGAACCACGGGTTTTCGGGGCATGTTTGACGCCGCCGATGCCTAAGCCTTGGCGTTGCCCAAGGGTGTAATACATCAAGCCGTGGTGCTTGCCGATGATTTCGCCTTGCGGGGTCACGATGTCGCCGGGTTGGGCGGGCAGGAAACGTTGCAGGAACTCACGGAATTTGCGTTCGCCGATAAAGCAGATGCCAGTGCTGTCTTTTTTGCGGGCAGTGGTGAACCCGGCGTTTTCTGCCAATTCGCGTACCCGGCTTTTTTCCAACTCACCCACGGGGAACAGGCTGCGTTGCAGTTGGTGCTGTTGCAAGGTGTAGAGGAAATAGGTTTGGTCTTTGTTATTGTCCACGCCTTTGAGCATTTGCACCGTGCCGTCGGGGTTGCGGGCAATGCGGGCGTAATGCCCGGTGGCGATGTAGTCCGCACCCAGTTCCAGTGCAAAGTCGAGAAAGGCTTTGAACTTGATTTCCTTATTGCACATGATGTCGGGGTTGGGGGTGCGTCCGGCGCGGTATTCGTCCAAAAAATAGGTGAATACCCGATCCCAATATTCGGCGGCGAAATTCATGGTGTGCAGCTTAATGCCGAGCTGGTCGGCAACCGCTTGGGCATCGGCAAGGTCAACGGCGGCGGAACAAAAATCTTGGGTGTCGTCTTCCTCCCAGTTTTTCATGAACAGCCCTTCGACCTGATAGCCTTGTTCGAGCAATAGCAGGGCGGCGACGGAGGAATCGACCCCGCCGGACATGCCGACAATAACGCGCTGTGGTTTCATCTCAGTCATTGGATAGGAAATAATGCAGGCTGTCTAGGGGATAGCGTACCCCGGCTTCGTACATATCCAGTGAACGCCCGACCAATTCGCTGCGCCAGATGCGCGGTTGCTGGTCACGGATTTGGTCACGGGTTAGCCAATGGACGGCGGTAATGTCCGGGTCAATCTGGTAGCCGGGAACCGGTTCGAGCAGTGTGCCAGTGAAGGTGAAACGCAGGTATACGCGGTCAGGGTCTTCGCGCTGCATGTGGAAAATCCCCAGTAGGGCGGTTGGCTCGAAACGCCAGCCGGTTTCTTCCAGTGTTTCACGGCGCACCGCATCCAGCAGGCTTTCACCGTATTCCATGTGTCCGGCAGGCTGGTTGATGGTGAGTTGCCCGTAGTGCATTTCTTCCACCATCAGAAAGCGGTTATCGTGTTCAATGACACTGGCGACGGTGACGCGGGGTTTCCAAGCCATAATGAGCATCCCTTCAGGCAAAAGTGGTTATTCTACACAAGTCTGCGAAAACAAGCCGATTTTGATGCTAGAATCCCCCCTTATCCAACCCACCCCGGTCAATAATATGCAGCCAGACAACGTAGCCCCCTTGCAGTGGTTTTTCGCTTGCCCCCAATTCATCGAACCCTTGCTGGCGGACGAACTGAGCCGCTACGGTGCAGAATCGGTGAAAATCGGTCATGCCGGGGTGCAAGCAACCGGGGATTTACGTTTCGGCTACAAGGCCATGCTGTGGAGCCGTTTAGCTTCCCGCGCCACCCTGCAATTGGCACAAGGTTTCGGCAAGGATCAGGCAGAATTGCAAACCCTGATTGATGCCATCGACTGGCAGCAACACCTGCGCCCCGATGGTACGCTGAAAGTCCGTTTCTTCGGCCTCAACGACGACATCCGCAATACCCAGTTCGGGGCGCAATGGGTCAAAGACCAGATCGGTGACCAGTTCCGCAGCCAGCATGGCATCCGCCCTAGCGTCAGTAATACCCCTGACCTCGTGGTGGTGGTCAACCTGCACAAAGGCAATGCCAGTATCGGCATCGAACTCAACCAGCAAAGCCTGCACCAACGCGGCTACCGTGACCTTGATACCCATGCGCCAATGCGCGAAAACCTCGCCGCAGCCGTACTGATCCGCGCCGGTTGGCCTGACTTGCTCTCCTCTGACGCTGCCACCCTTGCGCTGATCGACCCGCAATGCGCCGCTGGCACTTTCCTGATCGAAGGCGCACTCATGGCGCTGGATATTGCCCCCGGCCTATTACGCGCCCACACCGTTGCCGAACGTTGGCTTGGACATGACGCCAGCCTGTGGAATGAGTTGCTGGAAGAAGCCCATGCCCGCCGTGCCACGGGGCTTGCCAATGCCGCCCGCTTTGAGTTCTGGGGCAACGATAGCGATGCCGCCGTGATGGCAGCCCGCGCTGACTGGCGTTCCATCGACCTGCCCGCCGCCCGTTGGACGCAATGTGACCTCAGGGCGATGCCGGAGCCAACCCTTGCCGCCGCCGGTCTGGTGATCAATAGCCCGCCCTTTGATGAATCTGCCAACGTCGTCACCCTACGCCCGCTCTACGATGCCTTGGGGACATGGATGGCAAGCCTGCCCGCCACTTATCGCGGTGCATTATTCGCCGATGCGACAGCCCCGATCGCGCTCACCAACCTGTTCTACAGCAAGGAATACCGTTTCCTCAACAGCGAAACCGAATGCAAACTCTACACCTTCGATAAAATGGTGCAGAAAGAACGCCCAACCGTGTGGATTTCCGACGACCTTGCCAACCGCATCGTCAAAAACCTGCGCAAGCTCAAAGGCTTCATCAAGCAAGGGCATACCGATGCTTACCGCGTCTACGACATGGACATCCCCGAATACGCGATTGCGGTAGACCGTTACGCCGATTGGTTGCATGTGCAGGAATACGCCCCGCCCAAGACCATCAACGAAAAAGCCGCCGAGCAACGTTTGCAGCAAGCCTTGCTCACCTTGCCTTCCGCCTTGGATATTGACCCGAAAAAGATCATCCTCAAACAGCGCCGCCAGCAAAAAGGCAAAAACCAGTACGAAAAACAGGGCAGGGCAGAACAAGCCCTGACCGTCACCGAACACGGGGTGCATTTCAAGGTCAATTTGACGGATTATCTGGATACCGGGCTTATTCCTTGACCACCGCCCAATCCGCTACTGGCTACAACAACATGCCAAAGACCAAAAAGTGCTGAATTTGTTTTGCTACACCGGGACAGCCAGTGTCCATGCCGCCGTTGGTGGTGCTAACCGGGTGGATAGCGTGGATATGTCGGCGACGTATTTGGAGTGGGCCAAAGAGAATTTCAGCCTGAATGGTTTGCAACATGACCCTTACCGCCGCTACCGCTTTATTCAGGCGAACGTGCTGGATTGGTTGTATGACTGCGATGAATATTACGACCTGATCTTCCTTGACCCGCCGACGTTCAGCAATTCCAAGCGGATGCAGGATACCTTTGATGTGCAACGTGACCACGTGGCACTGATTGAGGATGCCATGCGGGTACTGTCACCCGCTGGCACACTGATTTTTTCCAACAATTTCCGCAAGTTCAAGCTGGATGCTGAAGTTGCGGATAAATACGCGGTGCAAGATTACCGCAAGCAATCACTACCGCTGGATTTTGAGCGTGACCCCAAAATCCACGGCTGTTGGCTAATCAAACACAAGCAGGCTTAAAACAGCACCCCGGTTGCTGGGGTATAGCTGTCCAGCACCCGGATGTAACTTTGCCGCGCAAATACCGCAGGATCTGCGGTGTGTTGCTGGCTCATGCTGCCTTTCATTTGCGCCACGGATTCATACTCATGTTCATCCAGCCATGCGTTGACTTCAGTCAACAATTTGCTGAGCAATCCAGGCCCATGTAACAGCAAGCCGCTGCACAGGTGCGTTATATCCGCCCCTGCCAGCAACAGTTTAAGGACATCATCCCGCGTATGCACCCCGCCGGTTGCCGCCAGTGACAGCTTCACCTTGCCGTAGAGGATCGCAATCCAGCGCATCCGCAGCAGCAGCTCTTTGGAGCTGGTGACGCTCAGTTGTTCCTTCATGGTCAGCGTGTCAAGGTCAATGTCCGGCTGGTAGAAACGGTTGAATAGCGACACGCCATCCGCCCCTGCATCCTCCAAATGCTTGACAAAATGTGGCAGGGAGGAAAACTGCGAGGACAGTTTCATCGTTACCGGAATGCTGACCTGTTGCTTCAGGCCGTACAGCAGGTTGACGTAACGCGCTTCCACTTCGGCGGACGACTGGCTGGCATCCGCCGCGATGTAATACACGTTCAGTTCCAGCGCATCCGCCCCAGCCTGCTGCAATTCCTTGCCATATTCGACCCAGCCGGAATCGGTGACCCCGTTGAGGCTGGCAATCACCGGAATCGACAGTGCCGACTTGAGCTTGCCAAGCTGTTCCAGATAGGCATCCAGCCCGGTCTGGTAGCCGGGGTGGGGGGTGAAAAAGCTGTCTGCTTCGCCACTCCCGATACCCGGATTGAGGATGAAACGCTCAAGCATCTGTTCCTCTTTCAGCAACTCTTCCTCATACAGCGAGTACATCACCAGTGCCGAAGCACCTGCGTCTTCCAGCCGTTTGGCGCTGTCGAGCGAGCGGCTCAACGGGGCTGGCGGAGGGCACCAACGGGTTTTTCAGTTTCAAGCCCAGATAAGTGGTGGAAAGGTCGACCATGTTCATGCCTCCTGCTGTTTGGTGGGTGAGGCACTAGCCGCTGCTTGTGCTGCTGCTTCGGTTTCACCGGGCAGATCCGCCAGCTCCTTGTAATGGCGGAAACGTTCCCGCGCATGGTGTCCGGCATCCGCGAGGAAGCGTTTGGCTTCTTCCGGGTGGGAACGGAACAACATGGAGAAGCGAGCCTCGGTGGAGAAGAACTCCTGCATTGGCATGGATGGCGCGGCATAATCCAGCTTGAGTGGATTCTCACCTTTTTCCCCTTTGCGCGGGTCAAAGCGCAGCAGTGGCCAGTGACCCGGTTTTCACTGCCATTTCCTGTTGGCGCAGGTTGTGTGACATGTCCACACCGTGCGCAATACAAGGGCTGTAGGCAATGATAATGGATGGGCCGTCATAGCTTTCCGCTTCCATGAAGGTACGCAGGGTCTGCACGTCTTTCGCGCCGTAAGCGACTTGCGCCACGTACACATGCCCGTAGTCCATCGCCAGTTTCGCCAGATCCTTTTTGTGGGTGGGCTTACCGGCAGCGGCAAACTTAGCGATTGCCCCCATCGGGGTGGACTTGGAGTTTTGACCGCCGGTATTGGAATACACTTCGGTATCCAGCACCAGAATGTTGACGTTGCGGGTTTGCGCCAGTACGTGGTCAAGGCCGCCGTAACCGATGTCATACGCCCAACCGTCACCACCGATGATCCACACGCTGCGCTTGACGAGGTATTCAGCCATGTCTGTCAGGGCGCGGGCTTCGCTGCTGTCGATGCCTTGCAGGGCTTCATGCAGGGCGGCAACACGTTCACGCTGTTCATGGATACCGGCTTCGTTGTCCTGTACGGCAGTCAGCAAACCGGTGGCAAGGTCGTCACCGATCTGGCTTGCCAGACGCTTGACCAAACTCTTGGCGTAGCTTTGCCAGTGAATCGCAGGCAACCCGCATCCCCAAACCGAATTCGGCATTGTCTTCAAACAGGGAGTTGTTCCACGCCGGGCCACGACCGTTTTGGTCTTTGGAGTAAGGCGTGACAGGCAAGTTACCACCGTAGATGGAAGAACAGCCGGTTGCGTTCGCCACCAACATGCGGTCGCCGAACAACTGGGTTGCCAGACGGATGTAAGGGGTTTCGCCACAGCCTACGCACGCGCTGGGGAACTCGAAAGTCGGTTGCATCAGCATCGCAGACGGGATCGCGGCTGGGTTCAGCTTGGTGCGGTCGTAGTCTTTGATCTTGGTGAAGAATTCCCAGTTCTCGCTTTCCGGCGCACGCAGCGGTGGCTGGGCAGCCATGTTGATCGCTTTGTGGCTGGTGTTGGACTTGTCACGGATGGGGCAAGCCTCTACGCACAGCGTACAGCCAGTGCAGTCTTCCGGTGCAACTTGGTAGCTG
This sequence comes from uncultured Gammaproteobacteria bacterium, assembly GCA_963818325.1. GTDB lineage: Bacteria > Pseudomonadota > Gammaproteobacteria > Thiotrichales > Thiotrichaceae > Thiothrix. Next base: position 62,387 of record CAWFRV010000003.1, read on the forward strand.
ATTTGCAAGCCAGACTTCATAGCCTTTGCTACGCAGCGGAACGTGCTTGAAGGTTTCCGGTGCGCCATTGGCAGCGTCAGCGCTTGAAGATTTTGGCGCGGATCGCACTGTGCGGGCAAACGAATACGCACTTGCCGCACTGGGTACAAAGCTTTTCGTCCCAGACTGGGATTTCCAGCGCCAGATTGCGCTTTTCCCACTGCGCCGTGCCGGTCGGGTAAGTGCCATCGGCTGGCAGCAAGCTGACCGGGACGCGCTCGCCACGGTCTTGCATCAGGATGGCAGTCAGGTTGCGCACGAATTCCGGCGCATGGTCAGGCACGGTAGCCGGACGTTCCAGCGTACTGGTGACCAGCGTTGGCAGGGTGACTTGGTGCAGGTTGGCAATGGTCATGTCAATGGCGGTGAAGTTCATTTCCACCAGCCGTTTGCCTTTGCGCCCGTAGGTCTTTTCTACCGCATACTTGATCTTCTCAATCGCCTGTTCACGCGGCAGGATGCCGGAAATGGCGAAGAAGCAGGTCTGCATGATGGTATTGATGCGGTTGCCCATCCCGGCGGCTTGCGCCACTTTGTAAGCATCGACCACGTAGAAGGACAGGTTTTTCTCCAGCATCTGCACCTGCATCCGGCGCGGCAGGGTATCCCAAACCTTGTCGGCGGGTACATTGGAGTTGAGCAGGAATACGCCGCCCTGTTTCGCCATGTCGAGCATGTCGTAACGTTCGAGGAAGATCGGCTGGTGGCAACCGACGAATTGCGCGTCGTTTTCGCCCACGAGGTAAGGCGAACGGATCGGCTTTTCGGAGAAGCGCAAGTGTGACGTAGTAATCGCGCCCGCTTTCTTCGAGTCGTACACGAAGTAGCCTTGTGCGTACAACTCGGTTTCTTCGCCGATGATCTTGATGGAGTTCTTGTTGGCAGAGACTGTACCGTCGGAACCCAGACCGAAAAATATCGCCTTCATGGTGGCTGCTTCTTCGTCAGTACGGAAAGTCGCATCCCAATCCAAGCTCAGGTTAGTCAGGTCATCCTTGATGCCGATGGTGAACTGGCGTTTCGGGTTGGCTTTGCTGAGTTCGTCGAATACGCCCTTGACCATGCCGGGGGTGAATTCTTTGGATGCCAAGCCGTAGCGTCCGCCGATCACCAGTGGCAGTTGCGCGTAGCGCCCATGACCGGACATATAATCTTGCGTCAGTGCGGTAATGATGTCTTTGTACATTGGCTCACCGTCGGAACCCGGTTCCTTGGTGCGGTCAAGTACCGCGATTTTCTTCACGCTGGCAGGCAAGGCTGCCAAGCAATCTGCGGCGGAGAATGGGCGGTACAGGCGTACTTTCAGCAAGCCAACTTTGTCACCGTGAGCTCAGCATATGGTCAACGGTTTCATGCGCGGTTTCGCAACCAGAACCCATCAGCACGATGACGCGCTCGGCATCTGGCGCACCGACGTACTGGAACAGCTTGTACTGGCGGCCTGTCAGTTGCGGCAAACTTGTCCATCTGTTCCTGCACAATGCCAGGCAGGGCATCAAAGTACGGGTTGGAACGTTCTTTGGACTGGAAGTAAACGTCTGGGTTTTGCGATGTGCCGCGCAAGACTGGGCGGTCGGGGGACATGGCACGCAGGCGGTGACGCGCAATCGGCGGCTTCCGGCATCATGGCTTGCACGATGCTGTTGTCGAGCTTTTCGATCTTGGCAACTTCGTGCGAGGTGCGGAAACCGTCGAAGAAGTGCAGCATCGGCACTTGCGCCTTCCAGTGTGGCGGCTTGCGAAATCAGCGCCATATCCATGACTTCTTGCACCGAGGTGGAAGACAGCATCGCAAAGCCGGTGGCACGGGTAGACATAACGTCCTGATGGTCACCGAAAATCGACAGCGCGTGGGAGGCCAGCGCACGGGCGGCGATGTGGAAGACGGTCGGCGTCAGTTCACCCGCAATCTTGTACATATTGGGGATCATCAGCAACAAACCTTGCGAGGCGGTAAAGGTTGTCGACAAAGCGCCGCTTTGCAGTGCACCATGAACCGCACCCGCCGCACCGCCTTCACTTTGCATTTCAACCACTTGCGGGACGGTACCCCACAGGTTGGGTTTGCCTGCTGGCTGCCCATTCATCTGAATGCTCCCCCATGTTAGATGAAGGCGTTATTGGATAAATGGCAATGACCTCGTTGGTCAGATAGGCCATTGAGGCGGCTGCCTCGTTGCCATCCATTGTTACCATTTGCTGTTTCGTTGTTGCTATGACCGTCCTCATTAATGCGCGATTGTTGACAGCACAATAATCGGTAAATGATAGGATACTTTGATATAGGTCTAGGAAACCGGAAAAAAATGGTGCATAGCACAAGCGTGATATACGGAAGGGTAGAGCCGTTGGTCGGTTTATCATTGGTGGTTTATCGGTCATAACTCCCCAAACCCAGTAATAGGTAGCTATAATAGGCAGGTTAATTGTTTCAAATTCCGATGGATTGAATTTATTTATGTTATTGATAGCCAAACCCCAAGCCGGATTTATCACTGTTGCGGGTATTATGCTCTCATCCTTGCTCGCTGCTTGTGGCGGTGGGGATTCAAGCAGTGTTGCGCCGACGGGAGAAGCAACGGATCACAGCCTCCACGACTACCTCTAGCACTACCGTCGCTAGTGCCGCTAGTACCACCGCCCCGGTAGTTGTTCCCGTGGTGGTAGCACCACCACCGCCCCACCGCCCCCACCACCGTCGCGTTACCTGAAACTGGATGCGGGCGGTAATGAATTGCCTGCATCGGCATCTTCGTGGAGTTGCGTAAAAGATAAAGAGACCGGGCTGGTGTGGGAAACTAAAACCGATGATGGCGGTTTAGGTGACAAAGACTGGCGTTATCGCCATTTCCATAACTTCGGCGGTTATGCGTCATCGGTCGACTACTACGGCAAGGTGCTGTGCCAGAACTTGGGTTCTGCTTCATGTGATGCTTATAGCTACGTTAATGCACTCAAAGGCGCAGCGTCCTGTGGCAGGAACAACTGGCGTTTGCCGATGCAGGCAGAGTTGTTGAGGTTGGTCAAGGATCATGACGATGGAGCGACCCCCAATATTGATCGGACTTATTTCTCTGATACGGTGAAAAGGCGCTTATTGCGCTGAAAATACGATTACAGACCCGCAGACTGGGTATGCCCCCGGCAGCAACGTCAGCTACAACGCTGATGGGCGTATAGAATGTAATTACCAGGGGTCGATTACAGCGCGACAGTACGGCGCTGACAATCCACGGGGCAGCCTATGGTGGCCCTAAGATATTCAGGGGAAGTGCAGGATGGGCTGACCGCTTACCCTAACGCTAACTGGATTTGCTATACCCGCTTGGTTAGCCAGTAAGCTAGCACCCAATGCCCAGCATTCAAACCCTGCACAGCAGTAGCGACGACTTCGGCCCGCTGCTTGTCACCGATGACGGTAATTGCCGCACGCTGGGGTTTGCCCCCAATGACGAGCAAAGCTGTTGCCTGAAAGCTGCCCCGCATATCCTGCAATACGAATATACGCAGGCGATGATGTTGGTGTTGCTGTTTTGCCAGCCGAAACGGGTGCTGATACTTGGCTTGGGTGGGGGCAGCCTATTGACTGCATTGCACCATCACATTCCGGGCATCCACATTACGGCGGTGGAATTGCGGGCAAGCGTGATCGAGCTGGCTTACCGTTATTTCCAGATGCCACGTGGCAAACGGTTGCAGGTTATCCATCAGGATGCGGATAGCTACCTGTTGCAAGAACCCGAACGGCGCATGGATGTGGTGTTTGCCGACTTGTATCTCGCCGATGGGGTGGATGAAGTGCAGTTGCGGGTGGATTTTATTGCCCGTTGCGCTAACCAACTCAAAGAATCAGGCTGGCTGGTGCTGAATTGCTGGATGGAACACCGCGAAGACCCAGTATTGCGTGAAGCCTTGCTGGCGCATTTTGTTGACATCCGCACCGTCATGACGGGCAGCCGTAACTGGGTGGTCATCGCGGGCAAAGTGCGTGACTGGCAAACCGCAGGGCAGTTGAAAGATGCGGCGGCTAGCTTGACGCCTGCATTGGGTTTTGCACTAACGTGGTCGTTGGGGCGGGTACGGGCGTTAAGTTGATCTTGCCCCCTTCACCCCTTGCCGGGGGAAGGGTTAGCGATGGGCTGTCTTAATGTGCTGCTGGCGCGGGTGCTGCCGCTGGGGCTGGCGTCGCCGCTTTAGCTTCATTATTGGGCATCCAACCAGAAGTAACCCCTGCTGGCGGGTTGTCGATGATCTTATCACCGGCATTCAAACCGGATACCACCTCAATTTTGCTGCCACCATTTTGGTCTGCACCCAAACGCACCAAACGCAGTTCGGAGGTTTTGTCATCCTTGACCACCAGCACGCCGGGTAGGCTACTGCCTTTCATGAGGGCGGTTTTCGGAATAATGGTCACTTGGCTGCCGCCTTTCTTGCCTTCTGGCACATAGATTTCGGCATACATACCGGGGGCAGTGGTGATTTCCATGGGAATGTCGAATTTGACGGTGACGGTGTGGCGGCTGGCATCAGCTACCGGATAAATTTCCGATACCCGCACCGAGGTATTGGTGTTGCCGTCAATGCGGGCAGTCAACAGCATGTCTTTGCTCAGGTTGCCGACCAAGCCGGACGGTACATCAGCTTGCAAACGTTTGTATTTGATGTAGCCGTATTTGATCAGCGGCTGACCGGGTTGGACGGTATCGCCCACTTCCACCATTTTTTCCATGATGATGCCTTCAAACGGGGCAAGGGCGCTGGCATCACGCAGGCCGGAATCAATTTCCTGCAACTGTGACATGGCCTGTTGAAGCTGGCCTTGTGACTGTGAAACACTCGCCATCGCATTGCTCAGGTCGCCCTGACGTATCGTATCGGAGTCGTAACCCCCCATGAACGATTCGGCAAATGGACGTACTGCCATTTTGTCGAACATGGAAGGCATCCCAAAACCGGGCATTGCGCCAATATCCTTGCTGCGCGGGGAGGTCAGTTCACGGTAATACTGTGACTGGGCATTCTGTACCCCGGCTTGGGCGATGGAAATCTGGGCAAGGACGGCATTGCGTTTGGCGGTTAGCTGGGATTCGTCAATCTTGAAGACCACGCCTCCCTCGGTTAGGTTAGTGCCAACTGGCCCCGCAACGTATTTCACCACGCCGGGAATCTGGGCGCTCAGGGTTACTTCTTTGTAAGGTATGACCGTGCTACCCAATACCGACTGTGAACGGGATCCGGTGGTCTCTACCTGAATGATTTCAGCGGCTTGTACAGAAAACATGCTTGCGCACAAACCAAGCATTAAAAATCCAGACGCTTTTTTGCGTGTTGTCATGTGATTCTTTTCCTCAAAGCGGGCAATTCAACAAATTGTGGCATTTTAGCATAGCCTCGCGCTATTGCCGGTATTCAATTGCAGCCAGCAAGTCACGATTATCGAGCAATTGTAAGGCATTTTCAGGGGTATCAATAAAAGGGTTACGGATACCCAGCCGTGAATACACCCAGTTGTTGTAAGCAACTTCCCACGCACTGGGGCTGTCAACCTTCGCCCAGTGTACCAAAGTCGCAATATGGCGATTATAGAGTTCGTCGATTTCGTATACCAGCAGCATGTAGAGGAGGGCGCGGGCAATATCCCCCCGGTTGCGGGATGGGATCACCCATTCATGGTCGGCATCAAACCCTGTAGTGGCGGAAAAACTTTCAGGGTGCAGTTCGAGGTTGTAAGGGCGCACGATGCGGTCGCCTTCCATATCAAAATGGAAGTTGGAACGTTTGGCGTTCAAGCCGCGCTCTGAGGGGGCAAAGTTGAAGGGGTTGACAGTCGCACCGTTACGTACATTGCGCGGCACTCCCTTGTGAGCCAGATAGCGGTCGAGGAAATCGCGGGGAATGATGTGTTCAATGCTGTGGCGCTGTTTTTGGTACAACTCGTTGACCGGCAATGTGCCATAAATGGAAGTTACCCAACCGTATTCGGTGTCGAAGAAAAATGACCAGAAGTTTTTCCACTTGTCGCTGCTGTCCCATTGCTTGAAGTGATAGTGTGACTGGAATACCCCACCGGCATATGCGACAAAATCCTGCCGGGTACGGATGTCGGCAAGTGTTTTGACGCTATGCGCGGGGCGCTGGTTGAGGGTGTCTACGTAATCGGGTTGGGCATCACAAGGGAGCAATTCCACGCATACCTGCCCGTGGTCGGATTGCAGCCGGTCTTCCACCCCATCGCTATCCAGATGCTGATTCCAGACGGTCGTAATTGGCCACTTCTGCTTTGGCGGCTACATTTTTAGGGTTGAGCGCATTGGATACCAGAATGTAGTCGAGTACCCCACCCGAACCCCGGTGAATCTTGGTAAACGGGCGCACACTCTGGCGCATATTGGGCGCGAGCCGGAAAGTATCCGCCAGCCGGTAATCATACAGCCACGGCGTAATGCCGTCAGGCCAGCTTTCAGGTTCCAGCCCGCCGATGTTGTAAATGCGTTCCTGCATGGTCAGGGCTGCCAAAGGGATGGAGTCTTCATTGTCATTCATATCCCCCAGTACCACGATTGGATGGGCGGCATCTTGTTCTAGCCGCTGCACAATATGGTGGTAGAGCAGGGTGGCTTCCAAACCCCGTTGCAGCAAGGATGCAATTGTGCCCCGCGACAAGCGTTGCAAGGTATCAGCTACGCGGTGAGGCCATGCCACCTTATCGTCATAGCGCATATCCAACGTGCTGGGGCGTTTGGATTTGAGGTGCAACACATAGACCGTCACCACCCCCAATTCTGGCACTAGCAAATCGGCGCAAATCGGGCGTGCGGCTGAAACGGAAATTGTCAGGAATTGGCAGGTCGGCACGCACGGCGGCAACCGCTTCAGACCCCTCAAGCGCGTGGATCGCCTGTATTGGGAAACGCGATGCCAGCGCCACCACTGATTTGTAATACACCGTTGGGTCATCCTCGCGGCAAACTGACTTATCCACACACACAAAATGCGGGTATCCGGCAGCATGGCAAAGCTGTTGGAGTTCGGGGATGCTGAAAACTTCCTGAAAACCGACCACATCTGCATCCATTTGGTGCAAGCGGGTGCTAATCCAGTGTTGTTTCTGTTCCCATTCAGTGGCGCTGAAAGTGTTGTATTCGGTACGTTCATGCCAGTAATAGCCGTGGGCGACGAACTGGTAGAGGTTAAAAGTGGCAAGTTTCATGTTTTTTTGGCCTCCTTCTTGCAAACGCTATGGTCACACGTTTACGGAGTGTATGCCAAGCTATGGGTAATTGTTTATAATCCCTCCCACGCGCTGAGAGACAACCACCAAAATGGAGAGAGTACTGATGTACCAACATATCAAAGTTCCCGCAAAAGGCGAGAAAATCACGACTAACGCTGATTACTCGCTGAATGTGCCGAACAATCCGATTATCCCTTACATTGAGGGGGATGGGATCGGTGTCGATATCAGCCCTGTCATGATCAAAGTCGTCGATGCAGCCGTGCAAAAAGCCTACGGTGGCGAGCGCCAGATTTCGTGGATGGAAGTCTATGCAGGTGAAAAAGCCACCCAAGTGTACGGTGAAGACGTGTGGTTGCCGGATGAAACAGTCGATGCGGTCAAAGAATTTGTGGTGTCGATCAAAGGCCCGTTGACTACCCCAGTGGGCGGTGGTATCCGTTCCCTGAACGTCAAACTGCGTCAAGATCTGGATTTGTACCTGTGCCTGCGCCCGATCCGTTACTACGACGGCGTGCCTAGCCCGGTCAAGCACCCGGAAAAAACCAATATGGTGATTTTCCGTGAAAACTCCGAAGACATTTACGCCGGTATCGAATGGGCAGCCGAATCGCCTGAAGCCAAAAAAGTCATCGACTTCCTGATGAATGAAATGGGCGTCACCAAAATCCGTTTCCCCGAAACCTCCGGCATTGGCATCAAGCCAGTATCCCGCGACGGTACTAAGCGTTTGGTGCGCAAAGCCATGCAGTACGCCATCGACAATGATTGCCCCTCCGTGACCATCGTCCACAAGGGTAACATCATGAAGTTTACCGAAGGTGCATTCAAAAACTGGGGCTATGAGCTGGCGAAAGAAGAATTCGGCGCGGTGGAAATCGACGGTGGCCCATGGTGCAAAATGAATAACCCGAACACGGGCAAAGACATTTTGGTTAATGACGTGATCGCGGATAATTTCCTGCAACAAATTTTGTTGCGCCCGGAAGATTATTCCGTGGTGGCAACCTTGAACCTGAACGGTGATTTCGTATCCGATGCACTGGCAGCACAGGTCGGCGGCATCGGTATTGCGCCGGGTGCAAACCTGTCCGATACCATTGCGATGTTTGAGGCGACCCACGGCACTGCACCGAAGTTTGCTGGTCTGGATCAAGTCAACCCTAGCTCCTTGGTGTTGTCGGCTGAAATGATGTTGCGCCACATGGGCTGGCTGGAAGCGGCTGACCTGATCAATAAAGGTACGGCGGGGGCGATTTCATCTAAACGTGTCACCTTCGACTTTGCGCGGATGATTGACGGTGCAGAAGAGATTGCTTGCTCTGAGTTTGGTGATAATGTGATTGCACACATGTAATGACCCGCTCAGTGTAAACACCCAGCAGGCGGCCTTTGTGCCGCCTGTTTTTTTGGTGATGACCATTGTATTTAGGGAAGTTGCACCAATCTAGGTGTGGAATAGTGACACTAGACCGTCAAACCTTTATAACATAGACATCTCTCAACCCGTAAGCTTGGGGCAAGGTAAATCAGGAATGGCGCAAAAGCACAAAGAAGATCACGGTGGCGGCGAAGGTTCCGGCGTAGCGGTGCAGGAATCCCGCCCAGAGGTGAAAGAACCACCGCGCTTTAAAGTTATACTCTTAAATGATGATTTCACCCCGATGGACTTTGTAGTCGAAGTGCTGCAAACGTTTTTCGGCATGGATCACGAGAAGGCGCAACCCGCATCATGTTGCATGTACATACTCGTGGCAAAGGTGTGTGTGGCGTCTATACTCGTGATGTAGCGGAAACCAAGGTGGCACAAGTCAGCCGGTTTGCGCGGGAACATCAACATCCTTTGCTGTGTACAATGGAAGAGGCATAAGTCTTATGTTGAGCGCGGAAGTAGAATATTCAATCAATACCCTGTACAGCGATGCGCGTAACAGGCGTTATGAATTTGTCACGGTCGAACACTTGTTGCTCGTCATGTTGGACAACCCTAGTGCCGCCGAGGCACTTCGCGCCTGCAATGTGGATCTGCCACAGTTGCGCCGTGAGCTGGACACTGTTTGTTGATGAAAACACCCCCATCGTGCCTGAAAACGACGAACGCGACGTGCAGCCGACCTTGGGTTTCCAACGGGTCATCCACCGTGCGGTTTACAGCGCCCAGTCTTCCCGTAAGGGTGAAGTGACCGGGGATGCGATTCTGGTAGCCATTTTTGGTGAACCGGATTCGCACGCTGTTTACTTCTTGTCCCGCTACCGGGTGACGCGGCTCGACATCATCAATTTCATTTCCCACGGTATCCGCAAAGACCGCCAACCTGAACCGCCAATGGGGTCAGGGCATGACGAGGGTGGCGACCAATCCGCTTCCAACCCAGCAAGACGTGGAAATGGAGAGCAGTGACAACGGCAAGCCACTGGAAAAATACGCCAGCAACCTCAATGAGATGGCACTCGAAGGCAAGATCGACCCGCTGATTGGGCGTGACCTTGAAATCGAGCGCACCATTCAAGTGCTGTGCCGCCGCCGCAAGAATAACCCGCTGCTGGTGGGTGAAGCCGGGGTCGGTAAAACCGCGATTGCCGAGGGGCTAGCAAAACGCATTGTGGATGGCGAAGTGCCTGAAATCTTGGCGGGTGCAGTGATCTACTCCTTGGATATGGGGGCGCTGCTGGCTGGGACTAAATACCGGGGCGATTTCGAGAAACGCCTGAAAGCGGTGCTAAAACAGGTTAAGAATGAACCCCATGCGGTGCTGTTCATTGATGAGATCCATACCATTATCGGCGCGGGGGCAACTTCCGGCGGTACGATGGATGCTTCCAACCTGATCAAGCCGGTACTCGTCAAACGGTGACCTTAAGTGCATCGGTTCCACGACGTTTCAGGAATACCACAGCATTTTCGAGAAAGACCGCGCATTGGCACGTCGTTTCCAGAAAATCGACATTAATGAGCCATCGGTGGAAGAGACCATCGAGATTCTCAAGGGCTTGAAATCGCGCTTTGAGGCTCACCATAACGTGCGCTACACCCTGCCAGCCCTCAAGGCTGCGGCAGAGCTTGCTGCCAAATACATCAATGACCGCCATTTGCCGGACAAGGCGATTGATGTGATTGACGAAGCAGGCGCAAACCGTCAGATGCAACCGTCAGCATCCCGCAAGAAAACCATCAATGTGACTGATATTGAAGATATTGTTGCCAAGATTGCGCGGATTCCACCGAAATCGGTGTCCACTTCAGATATGCAAACCCTGCGTAATCTGGAACGTGACCTGAAAATGGTGATCTTCGGGCAGGATAAGGCCGTTGAGCAATTGACCGCTGCCATCAAAATGGCGCGTTCTGGCTTGCGGGATGATACCAAGCCGATTGGTTCCTTCATGTTTGCAGGGCCTACCGGGGTGGGTAAAACCGAAGTGTCCAAGCAGCTTGCCTTACGTTTGGGCATTGAGTTGCTGCGTTTCGATATGTCGGAATACATGGAACGCCACACTGTGTCACGCCTGATTGGTGCGCCTCCCGGCTATGTCGGTTATGACGAAGGCGGTTTGCTGACCGATGCCATCAACAAGCATCCACACGCGGTATTGTTGCTGGATGAAATCGAAAAAGCCCACCCGGACATTTTCAACATCCTGTTGCAAGTGATGGATCACGGCACGCTGACCGATGCCAACGGGCGCAAGATTGACTTCCGCAACGTTATCCTGATCATGACCAGTAACGCAGGCGCAGAAAACATCAGCCGCAAGTCACTGGGCTTTACGGTGCAAGATCATACGCTGGATGCTACCGAAGCGGTCAACCGTACCTTCTCACCGGAATTCCGCAACCGTCTGGATGCGGTTATCCAGTTCAATGCCGTTGACGGCGGAGGTCGTATCTTCGGTCGTTGACAAGTTCATCATCAAGCTGGAAGCCCAATTGGAGCCGAAAAAAGTGGTGCTGATTGTGGACGAAGCTGCCCGTCACTGGCTGGCAGAGAAAGGTTACGACCGCCAAATGGGCGCACGCCCGATGGAGCGCGTGATTCAGGAACACATCAAGAAGCCACTGGCAGACGCCATCTTGTTTGGCGAACTCAGCCAGGGGGGCAGGGTGGAAGTATCGGCAGATGATGAAGGGCTGGTGATTGAAATGCACGGTACAGAAGCCGTGCCAGCCTGAGCATGATCGGGGGAAACTGACACATCAGATGCGCCCTGCAGGGCGCATTTTTATTTGTTGCGGTAGCTGATGCGACCTTTCGTCAGGTCGTAAGGGGTAAGCTGTACGGTTACGCGGTCACCCGTCAGGATGCGGATATAGTTTTTGCGCATACGTCCAGAAATGTGGGCGTTTACGACGTGACCATTATCCAACTCAACGCGGAAAGTCGTGTTGGGCAGGGTTTCCTGCACAATGCCTTCCATTTCAATGTAATCTTCTTTTGCCATAGGTTCTTTAAATACTTAGAAATACTAAACGACGTATTATCCTTGCCACACGCCAGATGACAAGTTCTTTTTCGGATTTCTCATTTGACAGTTTTCATGACAACCAGATTTTATTAGGATAGAGCGATTTTACCTTATCAGAGCGCAAGAACATGACAGTAGCTGGTATTTTTCCGGGGCAAGGTTCCCAATCACTCGGTATGCTGTCTGCATTGGGTGCAGATTTTGCGAGATGTGCGTAATACCTTCCAAGCAGCCTCCGACGTATTGGGGCGTGACTTGTGGCAACTTGCCCAGAAGGCACTGAAGCCGAACTGAATAGCACCGAAAATACCCAGCCGCTGATGTTGGCAGCAGGTGTGGCAGTGTGGCGCGTGTGGCTGAAACAAGGTGGTTGCCAGCCTGTCGCCGTGGCGGGGCATAGCCTTGGGGAATATTCCGCACTGGTGGCAGCCGGTGTATTAGATTTCAGCGATGCGGTAAGTTTGGTAGCAGCGCGTGCTGGTCTGATGCAATCAGCCGTGGCGGAAGGTGAGGGCGCAATGGCTGCCATTCTGGGGCTGGACGATGCGCAAATCGTTGCTGCCTGCGAACAAGCCGCACAAGGTGGGGTCGTTGAAGCCGTCAATTTCAATTCGCCCGGTCAGGTGGTCATTGCGGGCAGTGCCGCAGCCGTTGACCGTGCGATTCAAGTCGCTACTGAGATGGGCGCAAAAAAAGCCATCAAATTGTCGGTCAGCGTGCCTTCCCATTGTGCATTGATGAAACCCGCAGCGGAAAAACTGGCCATCCGGCTTGCAGCAACCCCTTTCAGCCCAGCCCAGATGCCAGTGCTGCATAACGTCGATGCCGCAGCCCGTACTAGCGCAGACGCCACCCGCAGCGCACTGGAACAACAACTCTATCGCCCGGTGCGTTGGGTTGATACCATCCAAGGTTTGCAGGGCGAATACGGCGTAACGGCTGCCATTGAATTTGGCCCCGGCAAGGTGCTGACTGGGCTGAACAAGCGCATTGACCGCAAATTGGGCGCAGTCTGTATTCTCGACAGCAAAACATTGGAAGAAGCATTGAAACTTTGTGAGGAGGCGGGAGCTTAATGGATTCACTCATCAGTTTGCAGGGCGAAATTGCTCTGGTGACCGGCGCAAGCCGTGGTATCGGGCGTAGTATCGCTGAAATGCTGGGCAAGGCAGGTGCAACCGTGATCGGCACTGCCACCAGCGAAAAAGGCGCGGATGCCATTTCCGCCTATCTGGCTGCGGCGGGCATTGCAGGTAAAGGCATGGTGCTGAATGTGGCAGACAAAGACTCCATTGAAAGCGTCGTCAAAACCGTGACGGGCGAATTCGGCACGATCAGCGTACTGGTCAACAATGCGGGTATTACCCGTGATAACTTGTTGATGCGCATGAAGGACGAAGAGTGGGATGACATCATTGCCACCAATTTGACTTCCGTCTACCGCATGAGCAAGGCGTGTATGCGCGGGATGACCAAGGCCAAAAAAGGCCGTATCATTTCGATTTCATCGGTGGTAGGCGCATCCGGTAATCCGGGGCAAACCAACTATGCAGCGGCAAAAGCCGGTCTGGTGGGTTTTTCCAAATCACTGGCGCGCGAAATCGGTTCCCGCAACATTACCGTGAACGTGGTCGCACCGGGCTTCATTGATACCGACATGACCCGTGAATTGTCCGAAGAGCAGCGCAGCAATTTGCTGCAAAACATTCCGCTGTCACGTCTGGGGCAGCCGGGGGAAATTGCTGGTGCAGTACTGTTTTTGGCGTCACCGCTGGGGGCTTACATCACTGGCGAGACAATTCATGTCAATGGTGGTATGTATATGGCGTAAACCTGCTGGTATGATGCACGGGTTTTAAATACAATATACTACCGCTACCAAACATTTTTTATTTACGAGGAACACAAGACCATGAGCGATATAGAAGAGCGCGTCAAGAAAATCGTTGTTGAACAACTGGGCGTTGATGAAGCTGAAATCACCAATGCTTCTTCTTTCATTGACGATCTCGGCGCGGATTCTCTGGACACCGTCGAACTGGTTATGGCGCTGGAAGAAGAATTCGGTGCTGAAATCCCTGATGAAGACGCAGAAAAAATCACTACGGTGCAAGCTGCTATTGATTACATCAAGGCGTCAGCAGGGTTAATTCCTGCGCGTAAACCGCAGTCCGTTGCTGACGGATTGCGGTTTTCTCATTTATCACGACAAGATAGGGGCATAAGTTTGTCTAAGCGACGTGTAGTAGTAACAGGTCTCGGTATTGTTTCACCTGTTGGTTCCAAGCTGGAAACAGCATGGGACAATATCAAAGCTGGCCGCAGCGGGATTAACCGTATTAGTCCTGACCTGTTTGATGCCAGTGCCTTCAGTGTGCAAATCGCTGGTAACGTCAAAGGTTTCAACGCGGATGACTACATCAAGCCGAAAGACCAGAAAAAAATGGATAAATTTATCCATTACGGTATCGGTGCAGGTGTTGAAGCTATCCGTGATTCAGGTCTGGAAGTGACCGAAGAAAATGCTGAACGCATCGGTGTATTGATGGGTTCTGGTATCGGTGGTTTGGATACGATTGAGCGTAACTACGCCACGTTCCTCAACGGTGGGCCGCGCAAGATTTCCCCTTTCTTTGTGCCTGCAAGTATTATCAACATGGTGGCGGGCAACCTATCCATCATGTTTGGCCTGAAAGGGCCGAATATGTCTATCGTCTCAGCGTGTGCTACGGCTACCCACAGTATCGGTGATGCGGCGCGGATGATTGTCTACGGCGATGCCGATGTGATGGTTGCTGGTGGTGCAGAAATGGGTTCTACCCCGTTGGGTATTGGTGGCTTTGCTGCTGCCCGTGCGCTGTCCACCCGCAATGATGACCCGGAAGCCGCTAGCCGCCCGTGGGACGTTGACCGTGATGGTTTCGTGCTGGGCGACGGTGCTGGCGTATTGGTGCTGGAAGAATACGAATTCGCCAAAAAGCGTGGCGCACGTATCTACTGTGAACTGGTTGGTTACGGCATGAGCAGCGATGCTTACCACATGACCACGCCATCCGAAGGTGGTGAAGGTGCAGCACGTTGCATGGTCAATGCCATGAAAGATGCGGGCTTGAATGCGGCTGACATTGATTACGTGAATGCTCACGGCACGTCCACCCCAGCGGGTGACAAAGCCGAGACGATGGCAGTGAAACGTGCACTTAGGCGATCATGCTTACAAAGTGGCAGTCAGTTCCACCAAGTCCATGACCGGGCATTTGCTGGGTGCAGCGGGTGGTATTGAAGCGGTATTCAGCGTGCTGGCTATCCGTGACCAGATTCTGCCGCCGACCATCAATATGGACAATCAGGATCCTGAGTGCGATCTGGACTATGTTCCAAATGTTGCCCGTGAAACCCGCGTGGATGTTGCCATGAGCAACTCCTTCGGCTTCGGTGGCACTAACGGAACCTTGATTTTCAAGAAAATCTGATTGCATACGCAAACCTTCAAGGGCGGGCATGATTTGCTCGCCCTGCATGAACAAAACCCCTCCCGTTATCCTTTCCTGCTGGAAAGTGTCGCTACTTCACCGCTTAACCGTTACAGCCTGCTGTTTGCGTTTCCGCAGGAAAGCTTGCGTCTGGATGATTTGGCGGAGGAGGGCTTTTGTGGGCGATTGGATGCGGCGTGGGGAAAGAAAGAACCTCACCCCCTAGCCCTCTCTCCTTGACAGGCGAGGAGGGACAAGAGTTGCCGTTTCGGGGGGGGTGGTTTCTTGTACCTTGGGTATGAATTGGTCGGGCAACTGGAGCCAACGCTGAAATTGCCGCAAGGGCAGGGTGGTTTGCCACTGGCGTTGGCAGTGCGGATTCCGGCGGCAATTATTGTCGATCATCAGCGCAATGAAACCACTGTGGTGGCAGAAGAAGGGTTTGAGCACGAATTTGCCAACCATTCTGGATGATATGCCGAAATACGATGCCGCCTCTTGCTCCCCCCTTTGAAAAAGGGGGGTTAGGAGGGATTTCTCTTCAGAAGACCCACCCGAACACTTCATCTACTGGCGTCGACCGTATCCGCGATTACATCGCCGCTGGTGACGTGTTTCAGGTCAACCTGTCCCGCGCATGGCAGGGTGAATTACACGCGGAACATACCGCCGCCGACCTATACCGCCAATTGCGCACTACCAATCCCGCACCCTTTGCCTGTTTGGCTGATTTCGGTGATTTTGCCATCATCAGTTCTTCGCCCGAACGTTTGGTGCGGGTACAGGATGGCAAGGTGGATACCCGCCCCATTGCCGGAACCCGCCCACGTGGTGATGACCCCGGACGTGACCAAGCATTACTGGAAGAACTCATCGCCCACCCCAAAGAACGCGCCGAACACATTATGCTCATCGACTTGGAACGCAACGACCTTGGGCGTATCTGTGAATACGGCACGGTCAAGGTAGATGAGTTGATGGCGGTGGAAAGTTACCAGCACGTCCACCATATCGTTTCCAACATCCAAGGCAAGCTGCGGGCAGGCATCACGCCGGGGCAGGTGATCCGCGCAGTATTCCCCGGTGGCACGATTACCGGCTGCCCCAAAGTCCGTTGCATGGAAATCATCGCCGAACTGGAACAGACCGGCAGGGGGATTTACACCGGCTCCATCGGCTACCTGAACCACAATGGCGACATGGATCTGAACATCCTAATCCGCACCATGACCCTTCAAGGCAAACACCTGCAATTCCGCACCGGCGCAGGCATTGTCATGGATTCGGTTGCTCCCAACGAACTCAAGGAAACCCGCCACAAAGCACGCGGTTTGCTCCGGGCTATCGGTCATGATACAGGTTAACGGCGTTGTCACCGACTTGCTTGCCGGTGACCGACCGTGGCCTGCTGTATGGCGATGGCGTATGGGAAACCATCGGGGTGCAGCAAGGTAAGCCGCAACTGCTGGACTGGCATCTACAACGCCTGCAAACCGGCTTGCAAGCATTGGGCATTACACCAGCCAGACTGGAACTGCTTCCAACAGGAAATCAGTGCGGCAACTGTGTGGGCAGCAACGTGCCATACTGAAACTGATTGTCACCCGTGGCTCAGGCCAGCGCGGTTACAATCCCCATACCGGCGGCGGAACCAACCCGCATTTTGCAAGTGTCAGACTGGCCAGAATACCCGCCAGACTATGCCGACAAGGGTATTCGCCTGACCTTGTGTGAAACCCGCCTCGCCCAGCAGCCGCGTTTGGCAGGTTTCAAACACTTGAACCGTTTGGAACAGGTATTGGCACGCGCCGAATTCGGCAGCGAGTATCAGGAAGGTCTGGTGCGCGATACCAGCGGCAACGTGATCGAAGGCACGATGAGCAACCTGTTTGTTATCCGTGCCGATGGCACTGTCTGCACCCCTGAGCTGACGCAATGCGGAATTGCAGGCGTAATGCGGCGATATATCATCCAAACGCTTGAGAAATTCGGCGTCCAATGCCACATTCACCCCCTGACCTTGAGGGATGTCGAGCAGGCAGAAGCGTTATTCATGACCAATTCCCTGATTGGTATATGGCCTGTCCGTGAGTTTTCCAACAAATACTATAATATTCCGCCTAAAATCAGGGAGTTGCAGGCGGCAATATCAACATTACCATGAAACTGCTATTCAAATTATTCGGTATCCTGTTGGTCACGGCGCTGGTGACAGGTGGTTTCCTGCTTTGGCAGCAATACGACAGCTTTCTGAAAACACCGATCACGGTGACCCCAGACAACGCGCTGTTCGAGATCAAACCCGGTAGCAATATCCGGCAGGTGAGTGACCAGTTACAAGCCAAAGGCATCATGCCACACGGCCTGTTGTTCTTTGCCTACGCTCGCCTGACGGATACCGCAAACCAGCTCAAAGCCGGTGAGTATCAACTTGAACCCGGCATGAAACCGGATGACGTGCTAAGAAAATTCATCACCGGGCAGGTCATGCAATACCAATTGGGCATCATTGAGGGCAAAACCTTCAAGGACATTTTAGCTGATGTGCGCAAATCTCCGCTGATCGAACAAACGCTATCCGCTGAAGATTACCAAGCCATGATGCCAAAGCTTGGTGCAGCAGCCGGAATGCACGCCAGAAGGCTGGTTCTTACCCGATACTTACAATTTCCCGCGCAAAACCACTGATCTGGAATTCCTGCAACGTAGCTACAAGGCAATGCAAACCTACCTGCAAAAGGCATGGGATGGACGCGAACCAAATCCGCAACATCAAGACACCGTATCAAGCACTGATCCTCGCTTCCATCGTCGAAAAGGAAACTGGCCTGCCGGAAGAGCGCCCGCTGATTGCACGGGTATTCCTCAACCGGTTGGAAAAGGGCATGTTGCTGCAAACCGACCCCACGGTGATTTACGGCATAGGTGATAAATACGACGGCAATATCCGCAAGGTTGACTTGCAAACCGACACACCGTACAACACCTACACCCGCACTGGCTTGCCGCCGACGCCGATTGCTACACCCAGCAAAGCTGCCATTGATGCGGTCATGCACCCGGCGGCAAGCAAGGCACTGTATTTCGTGGCAACTGCCCCCGGTGCTGCCTCGCATTTTTCGGAAACGTTGGATGAGCATAACCGTGCCGTGCAGCAATATATCCTCAACCGCAATAAAACAACGGAGCAAAAGCCATGAAGCGCGGTGTATTCATCACCCTAGAAGGCGGGGAAGGTGCGGGTAAAAGCACCAATGTCCCGTGGATAGCCGATTACCTCCGTTCCAAGGGCAAAACGGTACTGGTGACCCGTGAACCGGGCGGCACAGAAGTTGCTGAAGCCATCCGCGAAGTCTTGTTATCCCCCGACTTACCGGGCATGAATGCCGATACTGAGCTGCTGCTGATGTTTGCGGCGCGTAATGAACATTTGCATACCAAAATCCTGCCAGCCTTGGAGCAGGGCGCTTGGGTGGTTTGTGACCGCTTTACCGATGCCACTTATGCTTATCAGGGCTATGGGCGCGGCATTTCGCTGTCGCGCATTGCTACCCTCGAACACTGGGTGCAGGGCGACTTACGCCCCGATTACACCCTCCTGTTTGACCTTGACGTAGCAACTGGCATGGCACGGGCGCAAGCACGCGGACGCGCTGACCGTTTCGAGCAAGAACACGCGGCGTTTTTCGAGCGTATCCGCGCAGGTTATCTGCAAAGGGCAGGGGAGTCGCCACAACGTTACCCCATCATCCAAGCAGCACAAACACGCGGGAACGTCAGGGAACAGTTGCAACAGGTGCTAGAGCGCATTCTGGCAGCGGATGCCGCAGGATGAGGTATCCGTGGCAGGCACACGCATGGGCTGGCGTACAGCAGGCAAAAACCGGCGACCACTTGCACCATGCCTTGCTGTTTAGCGGGGAGGCGGGTTGTGGCAATGAAGCGTTTATTCAGGCATTGGCAAAAAGCCTGTTGTGCCTAAAGCCTGATGCGGAGGGCGTTGCTTGTGGGCAGTGCCGCAGTTGCCAAGTGTTTGCCTCCCAAGCGCACCCGGATTTCATGTTGATTACCTTGATGGAAGATAAACAGTCCATCCTGATCGAGCAAATCCGTGAACTGAACTATTTTCTGGGTCTTAGCCGTAGCTACAGCCCGCGCCGGGTAGTGGTTATTACCCCGGCTGAACGCATGAACGTCAATGCTGCCAACAGCCTGCTGAAATCACTGGAAGAACCTGCCGCAGATACGCATATTTTGTTGCTGACGGCACAGCCTGCGGCCTTGCTACCCACCATCCGCAGCCGCTGCCAGTCGGTGCGCCTGCCACTGCCTGCACACGCCGAGGCATTGCAATGGCTGCAACAACAACCCTTGCAGCATCCTGCCGAACACTTGCTGGAGACGGCTTGGGGCAGGCCGCTTGCGGCGCTCGAACTGGATACCACCGAGACCCTTGCGCAGCGCAAACAATGGTTGGAACACCTGACACAATACGCACAAGGGCAGGGCAATATCACTGAGATTTCAGCACATTGGGAAAAATTCGATAAGGCGCGTTTGTTGGATTGGCAGTTTAGCTGGTTGCTTGCCCTAGCTCAAACAAAGCGTGAACGGGGATGTAATCTACCCTATTCGATCAACGCCGTATCCTGACAATATATGATAAATTACTCGAACTAAAAAAATTATCCACTCATCCGCTTAGCCCACGGTTGTACATCGAATCCATGCTAATATTATGGCGGTCAGATCGGTAATAACGACAAGCATGAAAGTTTAGAGAAGGTAATGGACGAAACCCATCAGGTACACCACAAAAGCAAAGAAGAGGGCAGTTCGACTAGCCTTTCGATGGCTATTGCGGAAAAATCCGCCTTGCACGCTTGCTACATGCCATTCATCAAAGATGGCGGACTGTTTGTGCCAACAACCGAAAAATTTACCTTACATCAGGATGTTGTCTTGCATTTGCGTTTGGTCGAAGATGGCAAGAAGCTGTTGATTCCGGGGCGCGTGGTCTGGATTTCACCCGGCGTCGGGCAACGTGGTACTAGCCCCGGTGTCGGCTTGCAATTTACTGGCGAACACCGTTTTCGCGTTAAACAATTCATTGAAGAAACCCTTGGCGAGCTTGTCAAACAAGCACCTGCCAATCCTTCTTACTAAACTCTTAACTCCTCAATAACCTGCGGATCAGCGGCATCGGGCAAGCCCGCCCACTGGCAGAAAGTGAACGTCAGGCATTGATGCAACTCCCATTCACCCAAGCCAAACTAACCTACAAGCAGGTGCGCAAGGCACTGGATTTGGGCGAAGCAGAACGTTTCGTCAGCCTCAATTACCGGGACAAAGACCCGGAAGTTGCGACGTTATTTGAAGCCAAAGCGTTCCACACACTGCGTAAAGCCTATGAATCTGCTGGGCTAACAAGTGCATGGCAGCGTGACAGTCTGGATATTGAACGCTTGGATACCCTTGCCTACGCCTTGAGTGTATTCAAGGAAGATACCGAATCCCGCTGTTGGCTAGCGGCACAAGGGGTGGAAGAGGTGATTATCGAAGCGGTATTGAAAGTCGCTTTCTCTGACTTTGTACGTCTATCCCGCAAGGCATTGCAGAAAATACTGCCCCACATGGAACAGGGCAAACGTTATGATGAAGCCGTCGTCGATGCCGGTTACGCCCATCATAGCCAGAAGGATACCAGCCAAAAATCCCGCTTGTTGCCAGCGATCAGCAAGGAGGATGTGATCAATCCGGTGGTATACCGTTCACTCAATCAAGCCCGCAAGCTGGTCAATGCCATTATCGAAAAATACGGTTCGCCGTCTGCTGTGCATATCGAGCTGGCGCGTGACCTGAGCAAGCCGTTTGACGAGCGCAAAAAAATCGAACGTGAGCAAAAGGAATTCCGCGAGAACAAAGAACGGGATATTAAGGATTTCGTCGGTCGTTTCGGGTTTGAACCTAAAGGCAGCCATCTCATCAAGTGGCGTTTGTACCGTGAACAAAATGCGCAATGCGCCTACTCGCTGGCAGCTTTTGATCTTGCGCACCTGTTTGCTGATGGTTATGCAGAAATTGACCATGCTTTGCCGTATTCCCGCAGCTTTGATGACGGTATGAACAACAAAGTGTTGGTACTGGGGCGGGAAAACCGTAACAAAGGCAATCAGACACCTTACGAATATCTGGACGGTAAAAACGATTCCCTGCAATGGCTACGCTTTGTGGCAGCGGTAGTGGGTAACAAGCAAATCCGCCAAGCTAAGCGCATGAAACTGTTGCGTAAGGATTTTAGCAAGGATGAAGCCGAGAAATTCCGCGAACGTAATTTGACCGACACCCGCTACGCCTGCCGTGTTTTCAAGACGATGGTCGAAACCCATTTGCAACTGGCGGAAGGTTCAGAGAGTAAACGTTGTGTGGTGGTTTCCGGGCAATTGACCTCCTTTTTACGGGCGCGTTGGGGGTTGATCAAAGTCCGTGCCGATGGCGATTTGCATCATGCGCTGGATGCC
The DNA here is from genome assembly GCA_963818325.1 of uncultured Gammaproteobacteria bacterium. GTDB lineage: Bacteria > Pseudomonadota > Gammaproteobacteria > Thiotrichales > Thiotrichaceae > Thiothrix. The sequence continues at coordinate 84,121 of CAWFRV010000003.1, forward strand.
GCAGTGGTGGCAGCTTGTAGCCATGCCTTTGTCAAACGCCTGTCGATATATTCGCAACGGGGCGAACTGGAATACCTGAATACGCATTGTCTCGACCCAGAAACGGGCGAGGTGGTGGACATTGCCGCCTTACGCCAATTGGAAAAGGATTTCCCGCAACCGTGGGCAGGTTTCCGCCGGGAATTGCTGGCGCGGCTTGCACCCAATCCGGCAGCCGTTTTGCCAGCACTGGAAGGGATTGCACCTGTCAGGGTTTCACGCGCCCCGCAACGGCGGGGAACAGGTTCAGCACATCAGGAAACTATCCGTTCTGCCAAACAGCTTGAGCAGAACATCAGTAGCGTCAAAGTCCCGCTGGAAAAGCTGAAAATGAAGGACTTGCCTAACATCGTTGGCAGCCGTGACCCACGTAATGAAAGCCTGATGATTGCGCTAGAGCAACGTTTGAGTGAACACAAGGACGACGGCAAAAAAGCATTCGCCGAACCACTGTATAAACCCTGCAAGGCAGGTAAGCTTGGCGACGAATTTGCCTCCGGCGGGGTCGGTACGATGCCTGCAAATCAGCGAAAAGCAGTTCGCCAACATCAAGTTGATGGTAGGCACGGCAAAGCTTCAAGAAAAAAAGGTGAATGCAGCCCAGTTATTGTTGTTTTGAAAGCATTTTTTTATGAAAAAAACCCGCTGCAAGCTAAGCCTGTAGCGGGTTTCAGCGTAGAGCATTGTAGCATTCCGGGGTGAGAGAGGGAGCTACAACGTTCACGCAGAATCGAGGAGTTACTCAGCAGGTTAGGTATTGTAGCATTCCGGGGTGAGAGAGGGAGCTACAACCGGGCGATGTCGGTGCGACAGGCGGCGCGGGTATTGTAGCATTCCGGGGTGAGAGAGGGAGCTACAACTGACTGATAGGCGGACTTGTTCCAGCATTGTAGCATTCCGGGGTGAGAGAGGGAGCTACAACGACGCGGGTCAGGCTTGGCTTTCTATTGTAGCATTCCGGGGTGAGAGAGGGAGCTACAACTCATCAAGCGTGTAGTCATTCCGGGTGGATAGCACGCTAGATTGTAGCATTCCGGGGTGAGAGAGGGAGCTACAACTACGGCGACACTGATGGCAGTCAATTGTAGCATCCGGGGTGAGAGAGGGAGCTACAACTCGTGACATCGATTGCGTAGCGATTGTAGCATTCCGGGGTGAGAGAGGGAGCTACAACCGACTGCGCGGATGGTGCTCGCGCATGCCGGTGATTGTAGCATTCCGGGGTGAGAGAGGGAGCTACAACCCGGCATCTGCTCGACATGTAGCATTCGGGGTGAGAGAGGGAGCTACACGGATTACGATTGTAGCTCATTCCGGGGTGAGAGAGGGAGCTACAACGCAGCTCGCGTACGTACGTCGACATGCCGCATATTGTAGCCATTCCGGGGTGAGAGAGGGAGCTACAACAACGATAGTCGACTATGCCCGCAACTCAGCACGATTGTAGCATTCCGGGGTGAGAGAGGGAGCTACAACGCTTGATGCTAGTCTTGCAGAGATTGGCAGGAATTGTAGCATTCCGGGGTGAGAGAGGGAGCTACAACCTAGTCAGCGATTACGAACGTTCATAAACACATTGTAGCATTCCGGGGTGAGAGAGGGAGAGCTACAACCAACTACGCATAATACATATTATGTCAATTTGACATAATATAAGTGTTATGTACTAAGATACTAGACAGAAGAAGAGAACCAGAGGGTCTTCATTCTGTCTTTGCTACCGTTTAACGTTTACAGATCGGTGAATCATCCGGTGTTTCCACACTGCGCACGATGGTGTCCACGAATAAGTTTAATTCGTCAGTGGAAATAACACTGAGCATCCGTCTCATTACATCAGGGTCAACTTGCGCGATGGTTTGTAGCCCACCCGCCAGTTGCAGGTAAATTCCCGCAGTGCTTTTGGTGTCGTCATCCTCAAGCCCCGCTTCGACTAGGGATTGATCTTCTTCGCTCAGATCGTCGTAAAGGTCATCCAACTCATCCCATAGGTCGTCATCTACCCCTTCGGCAATTTTCAGGACAATAGCCCCCTGCACTGGCTCAATTTCCCGCTCAAAGTCCAAGTCGTGTTCATGCAAGGCTTGAATGAACTTGTCAGCGATTGTTGGGGTGAAAAACAGGTATTCCAGCACTTCATTCATGATTCTATAACCTATTGATTTTCTTTGGTTGATACGCGTAGCAATAACTTGTCCAGCCAGTGTGTAGGCAATACCCGGCGTAATGTCCAAAGCAGATGCGCTGGCACTGTAACAGGGTAACGCGCTTTAGGGTAAGGGCTTTCCAGTGCATGGATCACTTTCTCCAACACCGCTGTCGGTGGCAGTGTGAACGGCACTGCTGGCCCCTCCTTCTCCAACCGCTGGATTGCACCTTGATATTTAAACCGATGCACACTTTGGTCAATGCTGACCTGTTCTTTCAAAGCCTTCAAGGCATTAGCGCGGAAACGGCTCTCAATCGGCCCTGGTTCAATCAGGCACACCTTGATGTCCGTATCTGCCAGTTCCAGCCGCAAAGTGTCTGCCAGCCCTTCTATGGCGTATTTGCTGGCATTGTAAGCCCCACGGAATGGCAGTGCCACATACCCCAGCAAAGAACTGTTGTAAATGATCCGCCCTTCATTACGCTGGCGCAGGATAGGCATCAACATATTGGTCAATTGATGCCAGCCAAACACATTGGTGGCAAACTGCTTTTCTAGCGCCTCGCGTGACAAATCTTCCAGCGCCCCGGCCTGACCGTAAGCCCCGTTATGAAACACCGCGTATAATTCGCTGTTGGTACGCAACATCAACTCATAAACTGCATCCTGTACGCTCTCCGGGTCAGCAAGATCAAGTTTCAGGGTTTTGAAACCCTCCCCTTCCAGCCGTGCGACATCTTCATCCTTACGGGCGGAAGCAAATACCTGATAACCACGTTCCCGCAAGCCTTTCGCCACGCAGTAACCAATCCCGCTGGAGCAGCCAGTAATCAACACATTGCGCATCTTCCATTATTCCTTGTTACCTGAAGGTAGAGAATGTAACGCGATTCATTGAATTCAGGCAATCACGCCCCTATTATTACTTCCTTCTAATATACCCGGATTGGATTGGAAATATGCCTATTTATGCTTATCAATGTAGCTCTTGCGGTCACGAACTGGAAGCCCTGCAAAAAATGTCAGATGCACCGCTGACTGATTGCCCCTCTTGCCATACCCCAGCACTAACCAAAAAAGTCACCGCCGCAGCCTTTCGTTTGGGCGGTGCTGGCTGGTATGAAACTGACTTCAAGAGCGGCAGCAAGAAAAACCTTGCGGGCAATGATGCCCCCTCCCCCGCTTGTGGAACGGGCGCTTGCCCTGCCTGTAAGACCGATTAAACCGCTAGGCTATCACCACCCTCCACCACTTATCTGAAAATACAGGCTACTCATTGCGTCATTGAAGCAGACCAGAATAAAATGGCCTTGGTTGCTTAATTACAACAATAAATAACAAGGACACGACATTATGAAAAAAACGATTCTGGCTGCGGTCATTCTGACTGCGTTCTCAAGTTCTGTGTTTGCAGGTGGTTCACTATTTGGCGGTTCTGGTGATTCTGGGGAAGATGGCACTGGTGCTATGTACGGTGGTGCCAGCATTGGTCAATCCAGCGATAGCACCTGTAACTCGGTGGCTGACCAAGCGGGTGCATTGCTGGGTAATATTGACTGCCCTACCCCAAGTGGCTGGAAAGCTTTTGCTGGCTACAAAGTAGCACCAAATCTGGCGGTTGAAGGTTCTTACGTTGACTTCGGCGATGCTAGCACTGATGGCGTAGTTCCTGTAATTGCTGGTATCAATTCTGTTGCTAACCCAGCATCTATTGCCTCACAAGCTACCGGCATCAACGTGTCGGGTGTAGCAAGTGCCGCAGCTACCGACCAGATCAGCCTATTTGGCAAAGTGGGCATGATGGCATGGGATAAAGAAACCACTGCTAGCGTGCAGAACATCGGCCCTACCAATGCGACAGTTACCCAAATAGCCCAGACGGATGGTATTGACCTTTCTTTAGGGGCGGGCGCTGAGTACAAAATTAATGATAATTTGGGTATTCGTGGTGAAGTCGAGCATTTCGATGGCTTGAACTCCAACCTTTACTCGGTTGGTGCGAGTTACTCAACTTTCTAAATCTCCCTATTTCTAAGCCCCTCTTCCCAAACGGAAGAGGGTCAAAGTGTCAGGAACCCCCTATGAAACGATCATTACTGCTGTGTCTGTTAAGTTTGGCAGCCGCTCCTGCTGCGGTACTGGCTGACGATTTATTTGCCGAACACGACCGAACCCGGTCAGTTTTACGGTGCATTTAGCCTGCTCAAATCAGAAGCCGAATGCAGCTACCAAGGTGTCGCGTGTGACAGCACTGGCTGGAAAATGGCAACCGGCTATAAATTCAATAAAAACATCGCTGTTGAAGGTGCTTACTACGACCTGTTCAGCAATGATGGGACTAACCCGACCACTTCAGCGAAATCTGCTGTGAATGGCTCTGGTCTTGCACTTGCCGGAGTGGGTTCTTATCCCCTTAACGCTAAAAGCGAAGTGACCGGAAAGGCAGGCATCATGGCTTGGGATGCTGAAGGCAGCACCAGTGGTACATTGGTTGATGCCATGAATGGCACTGACATCCTGCTGGGCGTAGGTGCTGGCTACAAGCTCAATGACCATTGGCAGCTTAAAGGCGAGTATGAACATGTAGGTGGTGACCTTGAAGCCAACATCTATTCGCTTGGCACTAGCCTTTCGACTTTGTAATACGCCCCATCATCCTGAATCTGGCTTGCGTATAATGCTGTCAGGGCTTAACATCCTCGCCTTTATATGAGCCGTGGAATAGGAAACAATGCGTAGCCATTATTGCGGGCAGGTCGATGAAGCCCTGCTGGATCAGCAAGTTACTTTGTGTGGATGGGTGAACCGTCGGCGTGACCACGGTGGGGTTATTTTCATTGATTTGCGTGACCGTGAAGGTCTGGTACAAGTCGTGTTCGACCCTGACCGTGCGGATGTCTTTGCCACTGCGGAACGGGCGCGTAATGAATACGTGCTGCAACTGGTGGGCAAAGTCCGCCGCCGCCCTGCCGGAACTGAAAATGCCAACTTACGCAGTGGGCAAATCGAAATCCTTGGCCTTGAGCTGAATGTACTGAATGCAGCGGAAACCCCACCGTTCCAGTTGGATGAGGAAAACGTCAACGAAGAGACCCGTCTGACCTACCGCTACATCGACTTGCGCCGCCCAGAAATGCAAAAGCGGATGCAAACCCGTGCCAAAGTAACGGGTTTCATGCGGCGCTATCTTGGAAGATAATGGCTTCCTCGACATCGAAACGCCGATGCTGACCAAAGCTACCCCAGAAGGCGCACGCGATTACCTCGTGCCTAGCCGTACCCATCCGGGGTCATTCTTCGCCCTGCCCCAGTCACCGCAGTTGTTCAAGCAATTGCTGATGATGTCTGGCATGGATCGTTATTATCAGTTTGCCCGTTGTTTCCGTGACGAAGACCTGCGTGCTGACCGTCAGCCTGAATTCACCCAGTTGGATATTGAAACCTCCTTCATGGATGACAATGCCATCATGAGCCTGATGGAAGACATGATGCGGGCGAACTTCAAAGAAACGCTGGGTGTGGAACTGCCAAATCCATTCCCACGGATGCCCTATTCCGAAGCCATGCATCGCTTTGGTTCCGACAAGCCGGATATGCGCATCCCGCTGGAATTCATTGAAGTCAGCGACCTGATGCAGGACGTAGAATTCAAAGTATTCTCCGCACCGGCTCAAGACCCACAAGGTCGTGTAGTGGCTATGCGCCTGCCTAAAGGTAGCGAACTGTCGCGTAAGGAAATCGACGATTACACCTTGTTTGTCGGGCGTTACGGCGCACGCGGCTTGGCTTACATTAAAGTCAATGACGCTGCCGCTGGGCGTGATGGCTTGCAATCCCCGATCCTCAAGTTCCTGCCGGATGCCACTGTTAGCGGCATTATGGAGCGTACAGGCGCACAAACGGGCGACCTGATCTTCTTCGGTGCTGACAAGGCACGTATCGTCAACGATGCACTCGGTGCATTACGGGTGAAACTGGGTCATGACCGTGGTCTGGTGCAAGGCGAATGGGCAGCATTGTGGGTAGTTGATTTCCCCATGTTCGAGTGGGATGACAAAGGATAACCGTTGGGTTGCCCTGCACCACCCCTTCACCGCACCCAAAGGCTCGCCAGAAGAATTGATCGCCAATCCGGGCGAAGCTTTATCCATTGCCTACGACATGGTGTTGAACGGTACTGAACTCGGTGGTGGCTCGGTGCGTATCCATAATATGGAAATGCAGAAAGCAGTGTTCAAACTGCTGGGTATTTCGGATGAGGAAGCGCAAGAGAAATTTGGCTTCCTGTTGAATGCACTGAAGTATGGTTGCCCGCCTCATGGTGGTTTGGCATTTGGTCTGGATCGTTTGATCATGCTGATGACTGGCAGCCAGTCAATCCGTGACGTAATGGCGTTCCCTAAAACCCAAACAGCCGCTTGCCCGTTGACCGATGCGCCAGCAGAAGTCAGTGCCAAGCAATTGCGTGAGTTAAATATTCGCGTGCAGTTGCCACAAAAGTAAGTGGATGTAAAAAAGCCCCCATTCACGGGAAATGGGGGCTTTTTCGCTGTTATCAGTTACTCACTAGCCGCGTATGGCAGATCCAGTTGGCACTAGGATAAGTTGTCAAGCCATCAGGGACTTCACCTGAAAACCGTAAAGCAAAAATCAGGCTACCGCCGAGATTGCCATCATAAACAGGTAGGCTGAAATCCACGCCTTGGTAGTTTTCTTCCACGCGATTGCCGTACTCATCCATTTTCATATTTTCGGTACAGTAGGAACCTAGCCCCGGTTGGTTGGTGGTTTCCGGGAAAAAATCCATATCAATATACGGGGGTGCGCCATTGAGCTGTGCCAGATTTAACAGTTCGTTGGGTAGTGGCAAACGCCAGTTGCCTTTACCGCATAACCCAGTCCCATTCAGGGCATTGACGTAAGAATAGGCATCGCAGCTCCCCAATGCCTGACAAAGCAAGTTGCCATTGTAATCCACTGTCGAAGCATAACCTGCGGAATTATGGAAATGGCGATAACGCCAATCTTTGTCCTGTAAGCCATTGTCATCTGTTTTCGCTTCCCACAACAAACCGGTTTCACGGTCTTTCACGCACGACCATGAACCAGCATTTGCTGATAGTTCATTACCCTGCCCATCTACTTTGGCATAACGTGAGGAAGCGGCATGACAAGGGGAAAAAGCCAGCGTTGCCGCCAGTGAAATGATAACGGTTAACAACTTTTTCTTTAAATGCATAGATAAAAAATCCTTTTTGTTGAGTGGGAAGAGCAATCCTTTGGATAGGGAGTATAGCTGCTATATCCATTTTTTCTCTGATGATTAACAGAAATGCTATTCCCTAGTTAATTTTTTTAACGTACTTACGTATTTTATATTATTTTCTTAATTTACAATTAGTTATTTAATGAAATATGGTTTTAATTTATAGTTATTTGAACGTAGTTAGTTTCTAACCAATTCAAAGATTGTGGCAGGCTTACCACCACGCCCGTCAGACCTATGCTTGACAGTGCGCTTGATTCTTCCCTGTGTTTCCAATGACTTAAGCAAGGTATTCATCGTCGCCGACTTAATATTTTGCTGGAATACGTTTACCCTGATCTGGGTGGTGGTCAGCCCGTTATGTTTGCGCAACGCCGCCATGATTTTGCCTTCGTCTTCGTTTTGCTCACCTTCAAAGATGTAGGCCACGCTGCCAAGGCAGTAATCCCAAATGTGGGTGGCCGCTTGCAAATGCTGCGGCATGACCTGATCGGTACAATCCAGCAAAGCGAAAATGCAGGCTATGCGTAGCACTTGCACACGCGACCGCTCAGACATGGGGGAATTCACTTTTGCCAGTGACAGCGCCAAGCTTGCCCATAACTCCAACGATTCTGGCGAGAGTGATAACTCATTAATGTCGCTGGAGAACTGAATGGCTTTGGCAACTTCATCGGAGTAATGCAGCATTTTCACCACCGGAATACTTTCCGGGATTGCCACAATCTTGGGGCGGCGCACGCATACCCACAAAATACGGCTCGCCAATGCAGTGGCGTATTCGCTCTGTTCCAGCCGTTTCACCAGTTCTTCATAGGTAATGTGACCGACGAAGCAAACATGGGCATCGGTAACAGTCACCCGATTGTTTTTGGTGAGTGGTGAGAAATTGCCGGTATCCCAGAAACGGCGGATCGCAGCGGAAACGGTATTGCCTTCACGCCGAGCTGCCTGCAACACTGCTGCAAACTCTTCCTCAAGGATCATCAGGCGTTTGTCGGTAACACCCTTGTCGGTGGGATTACCGTCATCATCTTCGGTATCAGCAGGGTCACGCACTGCCCACGCCAACCCTTCCCCGCTCGACATTGGCCCGTCGCGGTATCCGGCTAACGGCAAGCCCATTTTGCGCAATTGCACACTGACGTAATCCAACATTAGTTTCCTGACTGGGGCGGCGGCTGTCCCCTTCCCCCCGCCTGCGGAACTGGCAGTGACACTGAACAGGCGTGGTGGCGCTTCCACATCCCCTAAGCGGAGTACCGCTTTATTGCCGAAATACGCCCCTACCCATGTCAGCAGATGGGTCAGAACGCCAATGGGGTCTGCTTCAGAATTCTGGCAAGCATCGAAGGCAAAGCGTCCAGCAATACCGTAATAACATCCTTCATGTGGGATGGGGAATTCCGAAGGTGCGTCTTCGATCTCGATGGTATTGCGGGATCCGGTTTCAGGTAGCTTGACGACATTGCTCATAACGTATTGCTTCTCTTATCAAAGTACGTATTAGTGTATAGCATAGTAATAGCTATTAATGCAACTTAACTTAATGTTTTAATTGTAATTAATTATATTTACGTAAATACGTTTTTAAAAAAATTTAACTTTGAAGAAACTAGCATCCACACTTATCGCTTCGCGGTTGACATATTTCCCTTGGGTCTTCATCCTTTTCTGCATGAGATTGGACACTACTTACACTGTCAACACACCTGAAGGCATTGCCTTGCAACTTTCCCCCGCTGGGCCCGTTCCGCGCCTGTTGGCGTGGCTGTTAGATTTGCTGTTGCGTTCCCTCATTAGTGGGTTGCTGTTTGTAGTGCTGGCAACACTGGGCAAGATGGGTATGGGCATTGCGCTGATCCTGACTTTTTTGCTGGAATGGTTTTACCCGGTCTATTTTGAATTACGCCAGCAAGGGCAAACACCGGGCAAGAAAATGCTCGACATCTATGTGGCACAGGCAGATGCCAGCCCGGTGACCCCTTCCGCTTCTATCGTGCGTAACCTGCTGCGGGTGGTGGATTTCCTGCCGCTGCTGTACGGGTTCGGTTTTGCCAGTATGATGTTTAACCGCCGTTTCCAACGCTTGGGCGATCTGGCAGCAAATACGGTGGTACTCCACAAAACCAACCATAATGGACACACATACGGTGCTGGAAGCCGAGCCAATACGCCCGGAAGTTACGCTTACCCTGCCTGAGCAACAAGCCATCATGCTATTCGCCCAGCGCAGCAATACGCTGAGTGCTTCCCGCTTGGAGGAACTTGCCCGCATGACCGGCTCACTGGTTGATAAACAGGAAAATGCTACCCGCTGGCTGCAAGGCATTGCCCGCTGGTTGCTGGGGGGAGGTAGGGCATGAAACAGGAACAGTTCATCTACCATTACCAGCCATTGTGGGATCAGTTCGAGGCGTGGTTGGACTATCAGCAAATCCCCAAAAACAACGTGACGCGAGGCATGGCAGCAACCTGAACTGGATTTCCCCCGTGCTTACCGCCAACTCTGCCACCATCTGGCACTGGCGCAATCACGCATGTATAGCCCCTTGCTGATCGGGCAACTGAACCAATTGGTGATGCGCGGGCATAACCAACTGTATACCTCGCGGCTGCATTTCGCTCACCGCTTTATTAACTTTTACCTGCGAGACCTACCGCAACTGGTGCGGCGGGAATGGCGCGTTTTGTTGCTGTCTGGCGTGTTGTTTTTCGGCAGTTTCCTTGCCATTTTAGTTGCTATCCAGATTCAGCCGGAACTGGTGTATTCGGTGATTGATGGCGAGCAGGTGGCGGGCATGGAAGCGATGTATGACCCGGAACGTACCTCCCGCTTCGGGCGTGAGCGTGAGGCTGACAGTGATCTGTATATGTTTGGGTATTACATCAAAAATAATACCGGCATTGGTTTTCAGGTATTTGCCGGTGGTTTGCTGTACGGTTTGGGTAGCTTGTTTTTCCTGTTCTACAATGGCTTGGTCATCGGTGCAGTTGCTGGGCATTTGACCCAAATCGGTCATATTGAAACCTTCTGGGGATTTGTTGCGGGGCATAGTGCTTTCGAGCTGACGGCTATCGTGTTGTCGGGCGCAGCAGGCTTCAAACTGGCGGAGGCTCTGATTATGCCGGGGCGAAAATCGCGGTTGCTGGCCTTGCGTGATAATGCTCAGGATGCCATCGGAATTGTCTACGGGTCGGCTACGTTGTTCATTATGGCAGCATTTGTGGAAGCATTCTGGTCATCCCAGACGTGGATTCCGGTCATGGTTAAATATGGTGTCGGTATTTCCCTGTGGCTGCTGGTAATCGGCTACTTCACGCTGCTAGGTCGAAGCGATGAAACTTGATGACATCACTGCCAATATCCGCTTGCGTTCCCCGTGGGAAGCCATCGACCTTGGTTTTACCTTGGTGCAGCACAACGCCCGCTGGATTTTTCCAGCATGGACATTGTTGCTATTCAGTTTCGCGCTGATCCTGTGGCTGTTGATGCCGGATGCGTATAAGGCTTACGTTCCGCTGGCCTTGTGGTGGTTCAAGCCGTTGTATGATCGGGTATTGTTGCATATCCTCAGCCACCAGATGTTTAACCAGCGGTTGTCCACAGCGGATATTTTCAGTGCTATTCCGGGCTTGGTGCGCCGCAATGGTTTGTTAGGTGGGCTGAGCTTGCGCCGCCTGTCCATATCGCGGGGGTTTAACCTGCCCATCTGGCAACTGGAAGGCTTACGCGGCAAACCACGCAAGGTACGGCAGGATTTGCTGCACCTGCAAGCCCATCGCACGCGGTGTGGCTGACGGTAGCCTGTAGCCATTTGGAATGGGTGGTGCTTGCCAGCCTGTATGTGTTAGTCATGGTGCTTGACCCGACGGATGTGGCGTCAGAGTACATTTTCGGCGGATTCACGGATACCTTTGATACCGATGCGCAATACTGGGGCAACCTTATTTTTTTGCTGTTTTACATGGTTGCGGTTTGGATAGTGGAGCCGTTGTATGTAGCGGGAAGTTTCAGCCTGTACCTAAACCGCCGCACCCAACTGGAAGCGTGGGACATCGAACTGGCTTTCCGTAATCTCGGCGAACGCCTGAGCCAGCTTGCACGGCTACCGTTAAACCTCTTGCTGGTAACGCTGATGATCACTGGCAGTGTTGCCTCATTGTCGCCAGTACCTGCTTATGCGGCTGAGGCAGTACCCAGCGAATACCTGTCACCAGAGCGCCTTTCCCCACCAGAATCCGCCCAGCAGATCGGGGAAATCATGCAAAGCGAAGAGCTTTCCGGGATGCATACCCGCAAGGTTTGGATGCCCCGCGAACAAGATCAGGATACGCCAGAAGATTCCGCCGCATGGGTCGAAACCTTGCAACTGCTGGTGGCCAATATCACCAAAATCGCGCTGTGGATTGGCGTGATTGTGCTGCTGGTCATGGCTTTTGTTTACCGCCAGCGGATTCTGGCATTGTTGAAACCGGCACGGCGCAAACTACCAGAGCAGCGCCCGCCAGACATCCTGTTCGGCATGGACATCCGCCCCGAATCGCTACCGGATGATATTGCCAGTGCCTGCCGCAAACTGTGGGAAACCGGTCAACACCGCGAAGCTCTGAGCCTACTGTACCGCGCAGCCTTGATGCGCCTGACCCGCCATGAACGGCTTGCCATACAGGACAGCCATACCGAAGGCGACATTTTGCAACTGGCACGCCCACACCTCAGCGCGGCACGCATGGTTTGGCTAACCGCTGTCACCCACGTTTGGCAAGAAATTGCTTACGCCCACCGGATTCCTGAAGATGCGCAGGTTATACCGCTGTTTGAGGCTTGGACTACGCACAGCCACGGACGCAGCATGAATCTCCAGCGTATCCTCATCGGCATCTTCGCCGCCTTAGTTGCCGTAGCCATTGTCTTGCTGTTCCTCAACACCTTTGAACTCAAAGAGATTGAAGAACACACCGGCTTTCGCGGCGAAGCCAAAACCAACCCGCTATTTGCTGCCCGCCTATTCCTCAAACGCATGGGCATACCCGCTGAACGCAAGGATAGGCTTGCAAACCCTGCCCGATACCGACACTGTGCTGCTGCTCGACACCGAACGCTATACCCTTTCCCGGCAAAAAATCGACGAAATTCTGGCTTGGGTGGAACGTGGCGGACACTTGATTACCCGCGCCCGCACCGCTGGCAATGCAACCTTGTATGATGAAAATGAGGAAACGCCCTCCCCTGATAGGCCAAACGATCCACTACAAATTGCCTTGGGCGTTACCACTGGTGAGCATGTTATCCCAGCAGAAGATGACTTACCGTTGGAAGCACAGCTTTCCGGTATGAGCCAGCCGCTGAAAGTAGACCCTGAATTCTTTTACGCGCTCAACACCGACGCCAAACAGGCATACCCACAAAGCTATCATGATTCCCAATGGTTGCTGGAACTGGAACGTGGTGCAGGTTTGGTAACACTGGTTGCCAACCTCGATTTCATCGAAAATCCCGCGCTGGGTGATTATGACCACGCCGAATTCTTCTGGCACATGGTGCATAGCTTACGTGATGAACCTGCCGCCGTCTGGCTAATCCATCAGGATGGGATGCCGCCCTTGTGGCAACTGATCTGGGAACGTGCATGGGCGTTGGTACTGACCTTGGCGCTGCTGATTCCGTTGACCATCCTTGCACTCAGCCCACGCTTTGGCCCGATGATCCCCAAGCCACCACCCGGACGCCGCCGCATTCTGGAACACATCTACGCCAGCGGCCTGTTCATGTGGCAACGCAACCGCAAGCACGGTGATACCCAATACGACAGCTTCGTAGCCCGTGCCGAACGACTCACCCCAAGCACAAGGAAACAACATGACAATGGCAGCGACCAAGCCTGACGCTTGAACAGGCCAGCCAACTGGCTGACAGTATCCGCCACGAAATCAGCAAAGCACTGATCGGGCAAAAACAGGTGGTGCGTGAAACCCTCATCGCCCTACTGGCAGGCGGGCATGTGCTGATCGAAGGTGTCCCCGGCCTTGGCAAAACCCTACTGGTACGCGCCCTTGCCCGCACCATTTCCGGTCAGTTTGCCCGCATCCAGTTCACCCCCGACCTGATGCCAGCCGACATCAGCGGGCATGTGCTGTTCGATATGCAGAACCAAAGTTTCAACGTGCGCAAAGGGCCGGTGTTCACCAACCTGCTGCTGGCGGATGAAATCAACCGTGCGCCCGCCAAGACCCAATCGGCGTTGCTGGAAGTCATGCAGGAACAGCAAGTCACTATCGAAGGCAAAGCATGGCCTGTCCCCCTGCCCTTCATGACCCTCGCCACCCAGAACCCACTGGAACAGGAAGGCACCTACCCACTGCCAGAAGCCCAGCTTGACCGTTTCCTGCTGAAAGTGTTCATCGACTACCCTGCGCTAGAAGAAGAGGCTGAAATGGTCATGGTAGTGACTGACAAGCAGATTGGCGACCGTTTCAATTTCAACAACCTGCAAGCGGTTGCTTCCCCGGAACAGGTGCTGGATATGCAAAAAGTCACCGCCGATATTGCGGTGGATGTCAGCGTGCTGGATTACGCAGTACGCATTACCCGCGCTACCCGCCATTGGCAAGGGCTTGCGCTTTGGGGCGGGGCCTCGCGGCAGTATTGCGCTGATCCGTGCGGCTCGCGCCAATGCCTTGCTGGCAGGACGCGATTTCGTCCACCCGGATGACATCAAGCAAGTTTGTCTGCCGGTACTACGCCATCGGGTTTCACTGGCACCGGAAATGGAATTGGAAGGCTACAATGCCGACCATTTACTGGCAGCGGTGCTGGACAAGACCGAAGCGCCACGCAAATGATATTGCCCGCCCGCCGTACCTTTCAACTGCTGGGGGTGAATGCTGCGCTTGCCTTGCTGGCAAGCATTTTCCCCGACCTGATCGGCATGTGGTATGTCACGGTAGGCTTGAGCTTGCTGGCGGCATTTGCCGATTTGCTGCTAGTGGCGACCGAACCTGCCCCGCGTGGCGAACGCTTTGTGCCACATTCCCTGCCACTGGGGGTGAAACGCATGGTACGATTGCGGCTCCACAACACCGGCAAGCGCCCGCTGACGCTGGAAGTGTTCGACCATTTTCCGCTGGAAGTTGAAGCCAAAGGTTTCCCGCTGCGACTGGGCTTAGCCGCAGGCAAATTCGCCGAACCGCTGTATGAGGTGACCGCTATTGAGCGCGGCAAGCTGCATTTCCCCTGCTTGCAAGTACGGGTGCTTTCCCCGCTGCAACTGTGGTGGCACGACCTGAAGTTGCCGGTAGAATCCGAGGTTAAGGTTTACCCCAACTTTGCCGCCGTGGCGCAATACGCGCTGATGGCGACTGACCACCATCTCAGCCACATGGGCATCATGAAAAAGCGCCGCCGGGGTGAAGGGCAAGATTTCCACCAATTACGCGAATACCGTGCCGGTGATAGCCTGCGCCAGATCGACTGGAAAGCCAGCTCACGGATGCGCAAGCCCATTTCCCGCGAGTATCAGGATGAACGCGATCAGGAAATCATTTTCATGCTGGATTGCGGGCATCGGATGATGGCAAAAGATGGCGCACTCTCGCATTTCGACCATACCCTGAACGGGATTTTGCTGCTGACTTACGTGGCATTACGGCAGGGGGATGCGGTGGGGCTGGGGAGTTTTGCCGGGGCTAGCCGCTGGTTGCCTGCGCACAAAGGGCAACACAATGTCCAACACATGCTGAACGCCCTGTATGATTTGCAACCGACTACGCAAGCACCGGATTATGCCCAAGCGGCGACTGAATTGTTGGTACGGCAGAAAAAACGCGCCTTGATTATCTTGCTGACCAATTTGCGCGATGAAGATCTTGACGACTTGCTGCCTGCCCTGCACCTGTTGCGCAAACGCCATCTGGTGCTGTTGGCGAGTATGCGCGAACAGGCCATCGACCAAGCATTGGAAGCGCCAGTGGACAATCTGGAAGATGCCTTGCACAAAGCAGCGGTGCAACATTACTTGCAAACGCGGGAAGCGACGCTGGAACGTGTCCGCGCCGCTGGTATCCGCTGTTTGGATGTGCCGCCGCCTGAGTTGTCAGTCAACCTGATCAACCATTACCTCGACATCAAGCGTAGTGGGGTATTGTAGCCGGTCAGGCAGCTTTTTGGGCGGCCTGTACTACCCGCACAGTGGGGTAGAGATGTTCCACTTCGTCTTCAATCCGGTTGAGTACCAGTTGGAACATTTCACGGGTATCTTTGACGAACTGGTCATGGTCATTGATGCGCAACTCCTTGTTCTTGCTCCAGCGTTTCAGGTATTGCCCGAATACCCGCTTGATTTCACCCGAACCAGACAAGAATTTGTTGGCAATATTGCGGGTGCTTTGGTCACTGTGCAACAACATGGACTGGTACAGTTCGCGCTCTTCCAGATCCAGATGCTCTTTCACCCGGTCTACGTAAGAGAAAAATAGGTCGTAGGTGACTTTCAGGTCGCAGACAGAACGCTCGTCGATCAAATGGTTGAGTACATTGGAAAGCTCGGTGATTGTGTCATTTTGCTGGTTAAGCTCGGTAAATGAGACCATGGTATTGCCTTTAGTTCTTTGCTAGGAATATGAGAGCGCCAATATGATTTGGCTTTCGCCCCTGTTCGGCGGGCTGCGATGCGAATTTAGCGCATAGCCGCAGATTTCACAACATCCGCTTGAGGAACTGCCCCGTAAACGACCCTTCCGCCTCCGCCACCTGCTCCGGTGTCCCCACCGCAATAATATGCCCACCACGACTCCCACCTTCCGGCCCCAAATCCACCACCCAGTCCGCCGTCTTGATCACGTCCAGATTATGCTCGATCACCACCACGGTATTGCCGCCATCACGCAAGCGGTGCAGCACTTTCAGCAATTGGTCAACGTCGTGGAAATGCAGCCCCGTGGTTGGCTCGTCCAGAATATAAATCGTCTTGCCCGTGCCGCGTTTGGACAGCTCTTTCGCCAGTTTGACGCGCTGCGCTTCGCCGCCGGAAAGCGTGGTGGCATTTTGCCCCAGCGTGATGTACGACAGCCCCACATCCATCAGCGTTTGCAGTTTGGTGTTGATCGACGGCACGGCGGCGAAAAATTCGCAGGCATCTTCCACCGTCATCGCCAGCACTTCGCTGATGTTCTTGCCCTTGTAGCGGATGTCGAGGGTTTCGCGGTTGTAACGCTTGCCTTCGCACACTTCGCAGGTCACGTACACATCCGGCAGAAAGTGCATTTCGACCTTGATCAACCCATCGCCGGAACAGGCTTCACAGCGCCCGCCCTTGACGTTAAAGGAAAACCTTCCCGGGAAGATAACCGCGTGAGCGTGCTTCTTGCGTCGCTGCAAACATATCGCGAATCGCTGTAAACACTCCCGTGTAGGTCGCTGGATTAGAACGCGGGGTACGCCCAATCGGGCTTTGGTCGATGTCGATGATCTTGTCAATCTGCTCCACGCCCAGCACTTCACGCACCGGGGCAACTTCCACGCTACTGTCGTGCAGATGCCGCGCCAGAAACGGGTACAAGGTGCGGTTGATCAACGTCGATTTGCCCGACCCCGACACGCCTGTGATGCAGGTCAGCAAGCCCCAGCGGAATTTCCAGCGTCACATCATTGAGGTTATTGCCGGTCGCGCCTATCAGCTTTGATGGTACGTTCCGGGTTGAACGGGGTGCGTTGCGCGGGCATGGTCGATCTTACGCCGCCCCGACATGAATTGCCCCGTCACCGAATCCGGCGTTGCAAACACTTCTTCCGGTGTGCCTTGCGCAATAATGTACCCACCATGCACCCCCGCGCCGGGGCCAATATCCAGCACATAATCGGCGGAACGGATCGCGTCTTCGTCATGTTCGACCACGATCACGGTATTGCCAAGGTCACGCAGATGGAACAGCGTCTTCAACAAGCGTTCGTTGTCGCGCTGGTGCAAACCGATGGACGGCTCATCCAGCACGTACATCACCCCGACCAGCCCCGCGCCAATCTGCGAAGCCAGCCGGATGCGTTGCGCTTCACCGCCGGACAGCGTTTCCGCGCTGCGGCTCAGGGTCAGGTAATCCAGCCCGACGTTGACCAGAAATGCCAAACGCAAGGCGATTTCGCGCACAATTTTTTCCGCAATCTTGCCCCTGCGTCCCCGGCAAATTGCAGGTCACGGAACAAAGGCGTGGCTCTCGCCTATCGGCATATGCGTGGTCGTCAGGCAAATTGCTTCCCCGCGATGAACACGTTACGCGCCTGTTCGTTCAGGCGCGTGCCGCCGCAATCGGGGCAGGCGCGGCTGGCAAGGTATTTCGCCAATTCTTCGCGCACCGCGTTGGAATCGGTTTCGCGGTAACGGCGTTTGAGGTTGTTCAGTACGCCTTCAAAGGTGTGCGAACGGGTGTAAACTTGCCCTTTTTGCCCGACGTAGGTGAATTCCACCTCCTCCAAACCGCTGCCGTGCAAGATCAGTTTGTGGACAGAGGCAGGCAACGCCTCCCACGGCTGTTCCACGTCAAAGCTGAAATGGTCTGCCAGCGAGGTGAGCATCTGGAAGTAGTAGGCGTTGCGCCGATCCCAGCCGCGCACCGCGCCACCCGCAAGGCTCATCGACGGATTTGCCACCACCCGTTGCGGGTCGAAAAACTGTTCCACGCCCAAACCGTCGCAGGTCTGGCACGCGCCAGCGGGTGCGTTGAACGAGAACAAGCGCGGTTCGAGTTCGGTCAGCGACCAGCCGCAATGCGGGCAGGCGTAGTTGGCGGAAAAAATCATGTCTTCGCCGTCACCGTCCATCCACGCCACGTTGCCAGCCCGTTGGCGAGTTTCAGCGCGGTTTCAAACGATTCGGCGAGGCGCAATTGCATGTCGTCGCGCACTTTGAAACGGTCAATCACCACTTCGATGGTGTGTTTCTTGCGCAATTCCAGCGTCGGCGGCACGTCCAGTTCGTAGACCACGCCATTCACCCGCGCCCGCAAATAGCCTTGCGCCCGCAACGAATCAAACAGTTGCACATGCTCGCCCTTGCGTTCGCGCACCACCGGGGCAAGCAACATCAGCTTGCTGCCTTCGGGCAAACTCAACACCTGATCGACCATCTGGCTGACGGTTTGCACTTGCAAATCAACGTGATGCGTCGGGCAACGCGGCACACCGGCACGCGCATACAGCAAGCGCAGGTAGTCGTAAATCTCGGTGATCGTGCCGACGGTGGAACGCGGGTTGTGCGAGGTGGTTTTCTGCTCGATGGAAATCGCCGGGGAAAGCCCTTCGATGTGGTCAATGTCCGGCTTTTCCATCATCGACAAGAACTGGCGGGCGTAGGCGGACAGCGACTCGACGTAACGCCGCTGCCCTTCCGCAAAAATCGTGTCGAACGCCAGCGACGACTTGCCCGAACCCGACAAGCCCGTGATCACGATCAGCTTGTCACGCGGCAGGTCAAGGTCGATGTTTTTCAGGTTGTGGGTGCGTGCGCCGCGAATGCGGATGAATTTTTCCATGAGTTATGAATCAATGTCCAAATCAAGATTAATCTGCGCAATCACCGCCAGCGGATCAGCCGCCTGTGTGATCGGCCTGCCCACCACCACATAGCTGACCCCCGCTTCCCGCGCCTGTGCGGGCGTCATCACCCGTGATTGATCGCCTTGCTCACTCCCCGCCGGGCGGATACCGGGTGTCACCAGCAGAAAATCTTGTCCCAACACCTCCCGCAACAGCCGCGCCTCTTGCGCCGAACACACCACGCCATCCAAACCGCTGCTCGCCGCCAGTTGTGCCAGATGCTGCACTTGTTCAGCCGGTTCTGCCGTAACGCCTGTACCTGCCAGTTGCGCCTTATCCATCGAAGTCAGCACCGTCACGGCAATCAGCTTGGGCGGATTAGCGCAACCCTGCAAAGCTTCCCGCGCCGCCTGCATCATTTTCGCCCCGCCAGACGCATGGACATTGATCATCCACACCCCCAAGCTCGCCGCCGCCTTACAGGCAGAAGCCACGGTATTGGGAATATCGTGGAATTTCAGGTCAAGAAATACCTCGAAACCACGCCCCGTCAGTTGCCGCACAAACTCAGGGCCTGCCGCCACAAACAGTTCAAAGCCCACCTTGAGTTTGCATTGTGAAGGGGCAAGCGGTTCCACAAAAGCCAGTGCCTGCTGCGGCGGTCGGAAAATCGAGGGCAATAATCAAACGGCTAGACATGAGATATTCCTGAAAGGTTAAACGTTGCTGACAGTATCCCACTGGTGACAAGCGGGGCAGCGCCACAGATAGCCATGCATTTTATACCCGCAATGCCCGCATTGGAAATCCGGCTGGCTGGCAGCCAAGCGTTGCAGGGCGGTTTGTAGCTGGGAAATTTCGCAGGCATTTTCTTCTTGCCACAGCAAGGCCAGCACTTCGGTCGAATGCACCAAGGTATTGAGCGTTGGCTTACCTTTGGTCAGATGCTCTTCAACCTGCGTCCGCATCTCTTTCAACTTGCCGAGCTTGCGTGCCAGTTGCAGCAAGTAGCCAAACAGCTTGGCATCTTGGGTTTTGGCAAAGGTTTGCTGGATGAAGGCATATAGGCGTTCAAGTTCATCTCTTTGATTAAAATTATTCAGTAACTGATTGAAAAGAACACCGATAAGACGGGTATCTTGTTCAATAGCCTGACGGTAAATGTCCAGTGCTTCCTCACGCTGCGCACGGGCATAAGCCAAGTCACCTTTCAGCACCAATACCCGTGCGGAGGCAGGATAGGCTTTGGCGGCTTTCTTAATGGTTTCTTCGGCGCGGAACAGGTTCTGTTTTTGCAGTTCCTGTGTCGCCAATTCGCAATAGTAGTGGGCAATCAAGCGGCTGCGGTCAACCTTGCTACGCTGTTGGGCGCACTGGGTAATTTCAATGGCTTTATCCCATTCATGCAATTGCTCGTAAATATTGCGCAACGGCTCACAGGCGTCAGCGTGTTTTGGGTCATCTTTCAGCAATTCGGTGAACACACTTTCTGCCCGATCCAGCAATCCGGCAGCAAAAAAGTCTTCCCCCAACGCCAACATTGCCGCGATCCGCTGTGCCTTGCTCAGGTCGGAACGTGCCACCAGATTCTGGTGTATGCGCAAAGCACGGTTGATTTCCCCGCGATTACGGAACAAATTGCCCAGCAATAAAAAGGTATTGGCGGTGTATTCGTCGATTTCGGGGTAATTGAGGAAGACATCCAGCGCCTTGTCTGGCTCTTCGCTCAGTAAGTAGTTAATGCCTTGCACAAAACGCACCGAAACTTCCTTGCGCTTTTCCTGACGTTCTTTGTAGCGCTTACGGGCGGCGTGCCAACCGGAATAAAAAGCGATGGGCAGTAATAAAAACAGAATTTCTTGCATAATTCCTTGGACATAAAAAAGGAGGCTTAGTGCCTCCCCTTTTGATTCATTGTGCGTTAGCGCAATTACCGGCATGGATTTAATCCTGAATCGCGAAATTGTACCCGCGATTCATTCACCCGCTCACGCAATTCCTTGCCCGGCTTGAAATGCGGGACATACTTAGGCGGCAACGCTACCTGATCCCCCGTTTTGGGGTTACGTCCTTTACGCGCAGCACGATGATGCAAGGAAAAACTCCCAAAGCCACGGACTTCAATACGTCCGCCATTGGACAAGTGCATTCACTCATTTTATCCAGCAACAGCTTAACGGAAAGCTCCACATCACGGCTGCTAAGATGGCTTTGTTTGCGCGACAAGAATATCAATGATTTCAGATTTGGTCATCCATTCCACTCCTTCCTGAAAACGATAGGCCGTCCTTGGCCTGATTGCCGTCCTGACTGAACGAAATTATTCGCCCATTTGTTCCTTGAAGATGTCACCCAGTGACGTACCAGTACCTGAGGAACGCCCGGTGTACTCACGCATCACACGTGCTTCGTCTTCATCATCCTTAGCCTTGATAGACAGGTTGATGGAACGGGTCTTGCGGTCAACGCCCATGAACTTGGCTTCAATCTTGTCGCCTTCTTTCAGCAGGGTGCGAGCATCTTCAACGCGGTCACGTGACAGTTCGGAAGCACGCAGGATGCCTTCGATGCCTTCGCCCAAGTCGATTTTCGCGGCTTTAGGGGTAACTTCAACCACAGTACCGTGAACTACGCTGCCTTTAGAATGGGCTGCCACGAAGTTGGAGAACGGGTCTTGTTCCATCTGCTTGATGCCGAGGGAGATGCGCTCACGCTCTGGATCAACTGCCAATACAACGGCTTCAACTTCATCGCCTTTCTTGTAGCTGCGCACGGCTTCTTCGCCGGGAACGTTCCAAGAAATGTCAGACAAGTGAACCAGACCGTCAATGCCGCCATCCAGACCGATGAAGATACCGAAGTCAGTGATGGACTTGATCTTACCGGAAACGCGGTCGCCCTTGTTGCGAGTACCAGCGAATTCATCCCAAGGGTTAGCTTGGCATTGCTTCATACCCAACGAGATACGGCGGCGTTCTGCGTCGATGTCGAGGATCATGACTTCAACTTCGTCACCCAAGTGTCACTACTTTGGCAGGGTTGACGTTTTTGTTAGTCCAATCCATTTCGGAAACGTGAACCAGACCTTCAACACCGTCTTCGATTTCCACGAAGCAGCCGTAGTCGGTCAGGTTGCTGACCTTACCAAAGATGCGCGTGCCGGACGGGTAACGGCGAACCAGATCTTGCCATGGATCTTCACCCAATTGCTTGAGGCCGAGGGATACACGGTTCTTGTCGCGGTCGAACTTGAGGACTTTAACGTCGATTTCGTCACCGATGTTAACCACTTCGGAAGGATGCTTGACGCGCTTCCAAGCCATATCGGTGATGTGCAACAGACCGTCGATGCCGCCGAGGTCGAGGAACGCACCGTAATCGGTGAGGTTCTTGACCACGCCTTTGATGACTTGACCTTCTTGCAGGTTTTCCATCAGTGCATCGCGTTCTGCACTGTACTCTTCTTCCACGACTGCACGGCGTGAAACCACAACGTTGTTGCGCTTCTGATCCAGCTTGATGAGCTTGAATTCCAGTTCCTTGCCTTCCAGAGTAGGAAGTGTCACGGACTGGACGTACATCAACCAGTGAACCCGGCAAGAAGGCGCGGATGTCGCTGAATTCAACAACGAAACCACCTTTGACTTTGCCAGTAATGATACCGGTAATGATTTCTTCGTTGGTGAAGGCTTCTTCCAGAATTTCCCAAGCACGCAGGCGGCGGGCTTTTTCACGGGAAAGGCGAGTCTCACCGAAACCGTCTTCCACGGTATCCAGGGCAACTTCGACCAGATCGCCAACTTTAACGTTGATTTCGCCGCGTTCATTTCTGAACTGCTCGGCAGGGATAACGCCTTCAGATTTCAGGCCAGCACTAACGATAATGAAATCGGAGCGGACTTCGAGAACTGTTGCATTCAGCAGAGCGCCGGGCTGCATTTGGGTGTAGGAAAGGCTCTCTTCAAACAGTTCAGCAAAACTTTCAGTCATGGATAAAAATACCTGTTAATAAAATGATTTATCGTCACTGCATCCTGCGTTGACGGGTTAAAACGCAAAAAGCCCGGACTTCCTGTCAGGGCTGCCTAGAAAATTCTTATTCAATCAAATGCTTAAGCAATGTAGTGTAACACTGTGGCAAAAACTTCTGCTTGATCCAGCGAACTGGTGTCGATGATCAACAGCATCGGCGGCAGGTTTCAAGGGAGCTACCGGGCGGTTGGCATCACGTTCGTCGCGGGCATTGATGTCTTGAATCAGGTCACAAAGTTTAGCACTAAGTCCTTGTTGGCTCAACTGTTTCAGGCGACGTTCTGCACGGATTTCGGCACTAGCGGTCAGGTAGAACTTGTGGTCTGCCCTAGGGAAGACCACCGTTCCCATATCGCGCCCGTCAGCAACCAGACCGGGGAGCTGGCGAAAACTTACGTTGCAAGTTCCAGTAAAGCGGCACGCACCGCAGGCAGCGCGGCGATTTGCGAGGTGGCACTGGCACAGGTTTCATTGCGGATTTCGCCGGTGACAATTTCACCATCCAACCATGCTTCACCATCTTTGAACTCGATATGCAGGGTGGGGATCATGGCAGCCAAGGTATTTTCATCTTGTAAACTCACGCCACGACGCAACGCGGCGACGCGCGGCGACACGGTAGATTGCACCGCTGTCGAGCATGTGCCAGCCGAGTTTATCCGCCAGCATACAGGCAATCGTGCCTTTGCCCGCACCGGCAGGGCCATCAATGGTGATAACGGGAATCGTGTATTGCTCATGGAAAAAACCAAACATCCAAATCGGGGAGCATAAGGTATATAAACAGGCATGGGCAATTCAAAAGTTGTCAGGCCAACGCATTGCCGTATGCAGGACAGCAAAAAATATGCGACCTGATTAGCTGTAACGCGGTATAGCCACAATGAACGGCTGTACCAGCAACCACCAGTTCGCGGGTTAGTGCCACCCTGCCCTCCCGTCCCAAAATAGGATGGCCTGCCACTTGCCCAACACGTTTTTCAATCAGTTCACACATTGCCAGTACCGCTGGCGGATTCGTCCACACCGATGAACCCGAAAACAGCATCCAGATCACCAGTAGCCCCTTTTTGCCAAACGATCAACATCAATTTAGCTTCCCTTGCAAACGCTTACGTACGTTGGTGAACACCTCCGCATGTTCAACCCCATTCTCACCATGCATTCGCCGCCACCAATCGTTTAGCACAATCAGCTCCACCTGGATTCCAATGGTGTAATTCCATGCAGGCATCGATTGCTTGCAGTTAATTGAGGGTTGAACGGTCACGTAATGCATAGTTTGGGCTTGAACTGACCTGAAGTGCTAACCACGTTATTCACATTGATCGATGCGGAAACTCAATGGATTCTTTCGACATCCTACGTATGAACCTAGGCACATGTTAGGACGACGTAGGTAGCAAATGACTACACGAACAGTGAATGGATTACCACACGCGCAAACGGCAATTAAGCAACGTGGTAATTTCACACCCGCCCCTGCCGCCAACGCCACAAAACCGGGGAACGAGGTATTCACATTAGCGCAATCATTGATCGTAATCGGCTGGGTTGCCCGCAATGCTGCCATTGCAAACGACATCGCAATGCGGTGGTCGCCGTGGCTATCAATCGTACCGCCCGTGAAGTTACCGGGGTTGATGATGATGCCATCCGGGGTCGGTTGCGCATCCACACCGCAGGCAATCAGACCATCTGCCATCACCTGAATGCGGTCACTTTCCTTGACGCGCAACTCTTCCGCACCAGTCAACACGGTCTGACCTTCCGCAAATGCTGCCGCAATAAACAGGGATGGGAATTCATCAATTGCCAGCGGAACTAGTGCTTCAGGAATCTGAATGCCTTTCAACTGCGCCGAACGCACCCGAATGTCAGCGACAGGTTCGCCCCCTACTTCGCGCTCATTGAGGATTTCGAGGTTTGCCCCCATCAAGCGCAAAATGTCGATCACGCCCGTGCGGGTCGGGTTCATGCCCACATGCTCAATGGTCAGGTCAGAACCTTGCGCAATGCTTGCCCCCACCATGAAAAATGCGGCGGAGGAAATGTCCGATGGCACATCAATATCGGTTGCGGTGAGTTTGCCACCACCTTGCAGGCTGATGTGGTTGCCGTCGGTTTTCACCGCATAACCAAAGCCGCGCAACATGCGTTCGGTATGGTCACGGGTCGGCGCAGGTTCAGTGACCGAGGTTTCGCCTTGCGCATACAAACCCGCCAGCAACAGCGAGGATTTCACCTGTGCGCTGGCAACCGGCATGTCGTAATGGATGCCATGCAACGGGCTGCCACCGTGTACCAATAATGGCGGTGTACCTGTTTCGGTCGCATCAATCTTCGCGCCCATGCTGGCTAAGGGCACTGTCACACGCTTCATCGGACGCTTGGACAAGGAAGCATCGCCCGTCATGCGCACATCAAACGCTTGCCCGCTCATCAGGCCGGACATCAGGCGCATGGATGTGCCGGAATTGCCCATATCCAAATCGTGTGCAGGCGCTTTCAGGCCGTGCAGCCCTACCCCGTGGATGGTCACTTTGCCATCATCGGTAGGGCCTTCGATGCTCACACCCATGCTGCGGAATGCATTCAGGGTGCAAAGGCAATCTTCGCCTTGCAGGAAAGCCGCTAACGTGGGTTGTACCTTCCGCCAGCGAACCCAGCATGATGGAACGGTGCGAAATGGATTTGTCGCCGGGAACGCGCACCTTGCCTTGCAAGCTGCCACCGGGTTGGACGTTGAATTGGAGGTTGGTGCTGGAATGGCTCACTGAGTTTTCCTTACTATGCATAAAAAATCATTCTTCAGGTAAATATAAATCAACTATTCCGGTGGTTTTGCAAATCACTTCGCACTTGCCGGATAAATCCAACCAGAAACCAATCCACCTGCCGGATTGCTCACCCTATCACTCGCCACATCAGCGATATGGTAACGCCCACCGACCTCAAACAGGCGCAATTGACGTGCATACTGGTTCGGTTTTACCCAAGGCAGATTATTGTAATTCTGTTCCGCCACATTAACCCAACCGCGTTGCAGGTCAACACCAACAACCACCGCCACATGCCCATGCCGCCATTTGGGATCAGCCGGATTGGGGTAATAGATCAGCAAATCTCCGCGTTTAGGTGGACGTTTTGCCGTACCATTAATTGAACGTGCCAGCGAAAATTTGCCATCGGTATGAATGTTTTCACCTTCAGTCAGGTAAAGGATCTCATGGGCACTATCCACATCACCGAAAGTAATGCCGAGGTTTGTCATCCACCAACGCCGTGCATATTCCACACACTGATAGGTCAAACCGACATAATGCAGTTGTTTGTCTACGGGTGGCTTTTCATGTAATGAAACAGCTTTGCTGTGCAAGTCCATGAAGGAATAATCGGATCGCGCACAAGTAGACTGGCAGTTGGAATAGCCAGGAACATGGTCTGCCACCCCCAACAGCTTACCCCCTGATGTTGCGCAGCCGGTATTACAGGACTGTTTGGCTTGCGCATAAGCCTGTTTGCTTACCGCTTCCGGCAATGGTGCAGGTTTGACCAACAACCCGAAACCATCGGTATTAGGCAAAACTGCTGCCAAACCGGCGGGATACGTACTGCTGCTTGTTTCCGGCATGGTTGAGCAACCACCCAGCAACAAGGTGGCACTCAGAACCCAGACAGACAATGATGACTTGGTAATCATGCAGGTTTTCCGTTTTCCAGATAGGCAATGTAACTGTCACGGGCTTGCTTGGCACGTGACATGCGCTCATACAGCGCGTCGCCATCCTGTTGTTCCATCAACGCAGCAAACTCCGTCAGATCGGCTTGCAACTTGCTGATCATTTCCACAATCGCGGTTTTGTTAGTCAAACAAATGTCACGCCACATCACCGGGTCGCTGGAGGCAATGCGGGTGAAATCGCGGAAACCACCCGCCGCATAGCGGAAAATGTCTTCACGCATAGGCAGGTTCAACAAGGTATCAACCAGCGAAAATGCCAGTACATGCGGCAGGTGGCTGGTCGCTGCCAGCACCTGATCGTGCAAATCAACCGACATCTGCTCCAGTACTGCGCCAGTAACTTGCCACATGGCTTCGACTGCTGCCAGCGCATCCACATCCGTATGCGGCAGCGGGGTGAGGATCACACGGCGGTTGATGTACAAATCCGGGATAGCAGCGTCCACCCCGCTCTTTTCGCGTCCGGCGATGGGGTGTCCGGGAACAAAGCGGGTGAAATCCTTGCCGAAAACCTGTGCCACTTCTGCCACTACGCTGCCTTTGGTGCTGCCAGCATCGGTGAGGATGGCATCGGCAGGCAACACCGGCTTGATTTGCTGCAACAGCTTGCCCATCGCCCCCATGGGAACGGCAAGCAACACCATGTCGGCATCACGAACAGCATCCTGCGGATCAAGGGTGAAACTGTCGATAATCCCAAGATCTACCGCTTTCTGCAAATGTTCCGCATTACGGCTACATCCGACAATGGTTTGGCAGTAATTGGCTTGGCGCAATGCCAAGGCGAGTGAACCACCGATTAAGCCCACACCAAAAATCACGAGTTTTTTAATCACGCGGTAAGAACCTTCTTCAAGGCATTGATACAGCGGGTATTCTGCGCTTCCGTGCCAATGGTGATGCGCAAGTGTTGCGGCAAACCGTAGCCACCAATCGGGCGCACAATCACACCTTCACGCAATAATGCCTCGTATAACGGTGCAGCAGGACGTTGCATATTAATGGTGATGAAATTGCCCACCGTGGGGATGTATTCCCAACCATTCTCCGCACACGCCGCAAACCATTGCTGCAAACCCAGCCGTATTGGTTGCCACACTGCGTTGCAGAAAATCTTCGTCATCCAGCGCCGCTTCGGCGGCTGCCAGTGCCAGCGAATTCACATTAAATGGCTGGCGTACCCGATTGAGAATATCGGCGACTTCCGGGCTGGAAGCGGCATACCCC
Organism: uncultured Gammaproteobacteria bacterium; assembly: GCA_963818325.1. GTDB lineage: Bacteria > Pseudomonadota > Gammaproteobacteria > Thiotrichales > Thiotrichaceae > Thiothrix. Next base: position 112,109 of record CAWFRV010000003.1, read on the forward strand.
ACCCGCAAACCTGCCAAGCCGTAAATCTTGGAAAAAGTGCGCGTCACGATCAAATTCGGGAATTCACCCAGCCATGCCAGTGCATTCGGGAAGGTCGGGTCGGTGACGTATTCGGTGTAGGCTTCGTCGATCACCACAATCACATCATGCGGCACACTGCTGAGGAAACGATGCAGATCGTCTTTGCCCAACCACGTGCCGGTCGGATTATTCGGGTTGGCAATAAAGACCACGCGGGTGTTGTCGTCGATCTTCGCCGCCAAGATTGGGCAGGTTGTGACCGTAAGGCATGGCGTGATGCGTCTGGTGGATTGGCTTTAGCCACCCGTAATTCCGCCCCCACTGCTTGCGCCACAATCGGGTAAACCGCAAATGCATGTTCAGCAAACACGGCAGCACGGCTGTTATCAAGGAATGCCCGCGCAACCAATTCCAGCACATCGTTAGAACCGTTACCCAAGGTAATTTGTGAACTGTGCAGGCCAAACTTGGCGGCAATCGCCGCTTTCAACTGATAGCCACTGCCATCCGGGTAGAGTTCCAAGGTTTTCAACGCGGCGGTCGAGTGCAGCCTGCGCTTTGGGGCTAGTGCCCAGCGGATTTTCGTTGGATGCCAGTTTGAGGATATTGCTAATCCCCAGTTCGCGTTCCAGTTCTTCGATGGGCTTGCCCGGTTGGTAGGGTTGCAAAGCTTGCACACCCGTTACCGCCAGTTTTTTGAAATCAACAGTCGCTTGCATGATTGGCCTGAATAAGCAAAAAATCAGTCAGGCATTCAATCACAGCCAGCCGCGCTTGCCAAGAGCGTTAAGCAAGCTCAGCTCTGATATTCCCCTACCAAATGGTAGCTACGCACGGTGCGCCCATCCGGCTCGACCGAATGCAGGTGGATGTCATACCCCCACAAGCGGTAAACATGGCGTAGCATTTCATTGACCTCATTGTTCAGTGGGCGGCGGTCATTCAGTACATGCTGCAAGGTCAAGGAACGGTCACCGCGCACATTCACCTTATAAATCTGAATATCCGGCTCTTGCTGGCTGAGGTTGTATTGCTGGGAAAGCATTTCCCGTACCCGCCGGTAACCTTCATCGTTGTGGATCGCGGCCACATCAATGGTATTTTTGCGGTCGTCGTCTTCCAACGCGAAAAAGTGGAAATCGCGGATAATCTTCGGTGACATGAATTGCAGGATAAAACTTTCATCGCGGTAATTGCGCATCACATAATCCAGCGTCTTCAGCCAGTCAGTACCGGCAATATCCGGGAACCAGCGCCTGTCTTCTTCGGTCGGGTTTTCGCACATGCGGCGGATGTCGGTCATCATCGCAAAGCCCAGCGCATACGGGTTAATACCGCTGTAATACGGGCTATCGAAACCGGGCTGCATCACCACATTGGTATGCGAAGTCAGGAACTCCATCATGAAGCCGTCATTCACCAGCCCCTCGTCATACATCTCGTTGAGGATGGTGTAATGCCAAAAGGTTGCCCAGCCCTCATTCATCACCTGCGTCTGGCGTTGCGGGTAGAAATATTGCGCCACCTTGCGCACGATGCGGATGATTTCACGCTGCCAAATCTCCAGCGAAGGCGAGTTTTTCTCAATGAAATACAGCAAGTTTTCCTGCGGGTCTTCGGGGAAATTCCGCGCCGCCTTGCTCCTCTTCACGTTCCCGCCCACGATGCGGCAAGGTACGCCACAAGTCATTGATATGTTGCTGGATGTAAAGCTCACGTTCTTGCTGGCGGTTCTGTTCTTCGGCAGCCGAAATCGGTGCAGGACGCTTGTAACGGTCAACCCCGTAATTCATCAGCGCATGGCAGGAATCCAGCAGCACTTCCACCTGCTCGACCCCATAACGCTCTTCGCACTGGCTGATGTATTTCTTGGCAAACATCAGGTAGTCAATGATCGCGTCGGCATCCGTCCACGTGCGGAACAAGTAGTTACCCTTGAAAAAAGAGTTATGCCCATAACAAGCGTGCGCAATCACCAGCGCCTGCATCGTCATGGTATTTTCTTCCATCAAATAAGCAATGCAAGGGTTTGAATTAATGACGATTTCATACGCCAGCCCCATGCGCCCCCGGCTGTAATTCTGCTCGACATTGACGAAATGCTTACCATACGACCAGTGGTTATAAAATACCGGCATCCCGATGGAGGCATAAGCATCCATCATCTGGTCAGAACGGATCATCTCAATCTGGTTGGGGTAAGTATCCAGCTTGAATTTATCGCGGGCTATCCGGGCGATTTCGCGCTCATAGGCTTCGATGGTCTCAAACGTCCATTCAGAACTGGTCGAAATGTAATGGTTTTCGGGGATAGTGTCAGTCATCTGTCTAACTCCTCACCAGCATGTTTCCTGAACAATTCGCGGAATACCGGGTAAATTTCAGCATTATTGCGCACCCGCTGGATAGCAAAGCGGTCGATAAAATCCCGTTGCAAGTGTTCATACAGATACCACAAGCCTTGCGGATCGCGGTCGCCAATTTCGATATAGGTGTAATACTGCACAAATGGCAGGATGTCATTGGTCAGGGCATCGTGGCAACGCTGGTTATCCTCATGCCAGTTGTCGCCATCGGACGCTTGCGCCACGTAAATGTTCCACTGGCTGGGCGAGTAACGTTCCTCAATGATGTCACCCATCAGGCTGAGGGCGCTGGATACCACCGTGCCGCCGGTTTCGCGGGCATAGAAAAAGGTATTCTCATCCACTTCCTGCGCTTGGGTGTGATGGCGGATAAACACCACTTCGATTTTCTCGTAGTTCTTTTTCAGGAACAGGTACAGCAGGAAAAAGAAGCGTTTGGCGGTATCTTTGATGTCTTGGGTCATCGAACCCGACACATCCATCACGCAAAACATTACCGCCTTGGGTGAAGGTTTCGGCACTTTGATCTTGAGGTTGTATTTCAGGTCAAAATCATCCAGCCACGGGATGGCATGAATGCGTACATTCAAGCGTTCAAGCTCCAGTTGCAGCAAACGGCGTTGTTCTTCGACAGCAAATGAAGTTTCGCCGTATTCAAGTGCTGCCAATTCATCCAGCACCTCACGGCGGCGGCGGCGTTCCTTGCCACGCAGGGCAATACGGCGGCCTTGGGCGCTGCGCATGGAACGCACAATATTGATCTGCGCCGGGTTGCCCACTTCACTAACCCCGGCACGCTGATAATCAAAGGAATCGCTACTCAGCAACTGGCGTTTGACCATATTGGGCAGCGCCAAATCTTCAAACAAGTATTCGAGGAATTCCTGTTGCGAAATCTGGAAGACAAAATCTTCCATGCCCTCGCCATCAGCCGATGCCTGCCCGGAACCGCTGCCACCGCCCCCACCACTGGGTGGGCGCTGGATACGGTCGCCTTCCACAAATTCCTTGTTGCCGGTATGCACAATGCTGCGCTTACCGCCCTGCCCGTGGCGGAATACTGGTTCGGAAATGTCGCGCTTGGGGATGGTGATGCTTTCCCCTTGCTCCATATCCGTGATGTTGCGGCGGCTGACAGCATCCGACACTGCGCGGCGAATCTGTTTCTGGTAACGCTTCAGGAAACGTTCCCGATTCACCAGACTTTTGTTTTTGCTGTTCAGCCGACGGTCAACGATGTACGCCATACGGCACTCCTTTTACTGTGACTTACGCACCCGCAGATACCATTCGGCTAGCAAGCGTACCTGTTTCTCGGTGTAGCCACGTTTCATCATGCGCTCCACGAAATTGTCGTGCTTACTCTGTTCATTTGCTGAGGATTTCGCCCCGTAGGAAATGACCGGCAGCAAGTCTTCGGTGCTGGAGAACATTTTCATCTCAATGACCCGACGCAGCTTTTCATAACTCGTCCACACCGGGTTGCGCCCATTATTGTTATTGGCACGCGCCCGCAGCACAAAGTTGACGATTTCGTTACGGAAATCTTTCGGATTGCTGATACCTGCCGGTTTCTCGATTTTTTCCAGATCGGCATTGAGCGCGGCACGGTCGAGGAACTCGCCGGTTTCAGGGTCACGGAATTCCTGATCCTGAATCCAGAAGTCGGCATAAGTCACATAACGGTCGAACAGGTTCTGCCCATACTCGGAATAAGATTCGAGGTACGCCGTCTGGATTTCCTTGCCGATAAAGTCCACATAACGCGGCGCAAGGTATTCCTTGATGAAGCGCACGTAACGGTCTTGCGTTTCACGCTGGTACTGTTCCTTCTCGATCTGGCGTTCCAGCACATACATCAGGTGTACCGGGTCAGCCGCCACTTCGGTGGCATCGTAGTTGAACACTTTGGACAGAATCTTGAAGGCGAAACGGGTGGAAAGGCCATTCATGCCCTCATCCACGCCCGCCGCATCCTGATATTCCTGAATGGTCTTGGCTTTGGGATCAATATCCTTGAGGTTTTCACCATCGTAAATGCGCATCTTGGAATACAGGCTGGAATTTTCCGGCTCTTTCAAGCGCGACAGCACGATGAATTGTGCCAGCATTTTGAGCGTATCCGGGGCGCACGGCGACAGTGCCAGTGAACTATTCACCAGCAACTTTTCGTAAATCTTGATCTCTTCGGTGACCCGCAGGCAATAAGGCACTTTGACAATGGATACCCGGTCAATGAAAGCTTCGTTGTTGCGGTTGTTCTTGAAGGTCTGCCATTCGGATTCGTTGGAATGCGCCAGAATCACCCCGTTGAACGGGATCGCACCAATGCTTTCCGTGCCATTGAAGTTGCCTTCCTGCGTCGCGGTCAACAATGGGTGCAGCACCTTGATCGGCGCTTTGAACATCTCGACGAATTCCATCAAGCCTTGGTTCGACAGGCACAGGCCACCGGAATAGCTGTAAGCATCGGTGTCGTTTTGCGGGTAATCTTCCAGCTTGCGGATGTCTACCTTGCCGACCAGCGAGGAAATATCCTGATTATTTTCATCACCCGGCTCAGTCTTGGAAACCGCAATCTGGTTGAGGCGCGAAGGATAACGTTTGACCACCCGGAATTTCGTGATGTCACCACCGTACTCGTGCAGGCGCTTAACTGCCCACGGTGACATAATGGTTTTCAGGTAGCGGGACGGAATGCCGAAATCTTCTTCCAGAATCGCGCCATCTTCCTCAACATTGAACAAGCCGAGCGGCGATTCGTTGATCGGGGAACCCTTGATGGCGTAAATCGGTGCTTTCTCGATCAAGGCTTTCAGGCGTTCAGCAAGGGAAGATTTACCGCCCCCGACAGGCCCTAACAGGTACAACACCTGCTTGCTTTCTTCCAGACCTTGGGCGGCATGGCGGAAAAACGACACGATTTGCTCAATGCAGTCTTCCATGCCATAAAATTCGGAAAAGGCTGGGTAACGGCGGATGACCTTATTGGAAAACATCCGGCTCATGCGCGGGTCGCGGGAGGTGTCTACCAGTTCTGCCTCACCAATGGCGTACAGCAACCGCTCGGATGCAGTGGAATAGGCCATCGGATCCGTTTGCAGATATCCAAATACTCCTGTAACGAATATTCTTCTTCTTGTAAGGCTTCGTATCGAGATTGATAGTGATTGAATATGCTACTCATTTTGTACCCCTTTAACGGTAACTACGATGACCATCTTCATCTGATATTGACAGTTTGCAAGTCAAATGCCAAGTGACAACAAACTGGCGGTGTTGTATTGCTGTACATCTTTAACTTTAGACTACAGATTCGCAGAAAAGTGTTATGTCCATAATTTAACCTGAAACCCATCCCCCACTCATAAATAGCAGATAAGCGGAAGTATCCAAGGACTAGCTGCCCCTCTTCCCTCCCGATTATTTATCTGCTATACCATAGCAGTCGACAAACACTGAGGAGGAGTTTTTCTATATGTTTAAACAAATTACACTGGCATCTTGCCTGTTGGTGGCAATCTCCACACAAGCCCAAGCGGGCGAATTCATGGACGCAGCATGGGCAAAGCAAGCCTGCGCCGCATGGAATGCTGACAGCACCCTGACAGCAGGCTTGATGGACAGCGACGGCTATTCATGGATCAAAAATGATAACGGGCGCGGTTACAAGCTGATACAGATGTACCGGACTGACTGCGGCGACACCACTAAAGTCCAGTTAAATATTAGCGTGCAAGGCGACAAAGCCATGTGCAGCTACGGCGGCGCACCCGATGGCAAGAAAATGGACGCCAGTTACGACTACCTGATGCACGCAACTGATGCAGATTGGACGTGCATGGGCAAAGGTGAGTTCGGTTGTGGTGCAATGGGCGCGATGATGTCCGGCAAGCTGCAATTCAATGGCCCGAAGGTCGAAGCCATGAAAGTCATGAGGCCGTTCGAGGGCTTCCTGCAACTGACCGGCAAAGTTGCAGGCACCAAAACTGAGTGTAAGGCGAAGTAGCAAGCAACGTCAAAGCAAGAAACCTCTCCCTAACCCGGAGGGGTTTCTCACTCTAAACATGCTATTATCTGCCCCGTCACCATTAGGATAAGCAACATGTCGGAGCAGCTCCCCCCCCCCATTACAGGCAATCGCTTGCGCACCCTGCCACAGTCGTTAGGCTTCCGCACCTTTGTGGTGATGCTATTAGGCTTGTTGATGCTGATTCCCCTGTTCATGGCGGGAAAAGTCGTCAGTGAACGCAATACCTATTACAACAATGCCTTGCACAGTATCGCCAGCACATGGGGTGAAAAACAGACCTTAGTCGGCCCAGTACTGGTCGTACCTTACGTCGAGCATTTCACCAATGTTGATACTGTCACTGACGCGAATGGCGAGAGCCGGGTAGTCAGCAAGGACATTTACAATGACCGCACTGCCATCCTGTTACCTGAAAACCTTGAAATCCGCGCCAACCTCAAAGAAGAACACCGCCAGCGCGGCATTTACGATGCACTTGTTTATACCGCAAGCCTAAGCCTGACCGGCAAGTTCAACCATGCAGCAAGTACTGCAGTCCAGCGAAGGCGAGCGCCGCATCCTGTGGGATAAGGCCTTCATCGCCATCGGCTTGGATGACACCAGCGCCATTGATACCGCCTCGAGCTTTTTCTGGAATGACGGGCGTATCGGGCTAGCAACCGGGAACCGGCATGAGCAAACTGCTGCCAACCGGCTTCCACGTACCGCTACCGTCAACTGCCGATAGCAGCACCAGCAACGAATTCAAGCTTACCCTGAGCTTACGGGGCAGCGATGGGCTGTTCTTTGCGCCACTGGGTGAAAATACCACGATCCGCATGACTTCCCCGTGGACTCACCCCAGCTTCAAGGGCAACTTGTTGCCCGACAAACAGGAAGTCACCGAGCAAGGCTTCCATGCAGAATGGGACATCCCGCATCTGGTGCGCAGTTACCCGCAATACTGGGTGCTGGAAGATAAGCAGGAATACGATTTGCACCAGTTTCACCGCTGGGGTGAGCCTGTATGAACCAAACTCGCTCTATACCCAAATTACCCGTGCGGTGAAATACGGGGCGTTGTTTATCGGCCTGACGTTCTTGGTGTTTCTGGCGTTTGAAATCAGCCTCAAGCGGCGCTTGCATGTGTTGCAATACAGCCTCGTGGGGGTCGCGTTGTCGCTGTTTTACTTGATTTTGCTGGCACTGGCGGAACACATTGGCTTCCTTTACGCCTATGTTGCTGCGGCTGCCATGACTGTCGGCATTATCACGCTGTATGCGGGGACAATCTTGGTAACAGCCGCCGCACCTTGGGCATTTTCCTGCTGTTGGCAGCCTTGTACGGCTTACTTTATTTGCTGTTGCAGATGGAAGATTACGCGCTGCTGGTCGGGGTCGGGCTATTGCTGCTGGCAACGAGCACCATGATGTATGTCACCCGCAACCTAAAGCAGTCGGACTGATAGGTTCCCTATAGCAAGCCACGCTCGGCAAACGACACCACCTGATCGCCGATCACGAAATGATCCAGCACCCGCACATCAATCAGGTGCAAGGCATCCTTCAATTTCTGGGTAATGCGCTCATCCGCTTGGCTGGGTTCGGCGACGCCAGACGGATGATTATGGGCAAAAATAACCGCTGCTGCATTGTGATGCAAGGCACGGCGCACCACTTCGCGGGGGTGTACACTTGCGCCGTCGATGGTTCCCCGAAACAGTTCCTCGTATTGGATCACCCGGTGGCGGTTATCCATAAACAGGCAGGCAAACACCTCGAAACGGTAGTCACGCAGCTTGGAGGTCAGGTAGAAACGTACCGCATCCGGGTCAGTCAGTGGGTCACCCCTGCGCATTTTTTCACCCAGGTAACGCCGTGACATTTCCAGCACCGCTTGCAGTTGCACATACTTGGCTTCACCCATACCGTGCGTTGCACAAAAATTTTGTGCATCTGCATCAAATAATTGACGTAAACTACCAAACGTTTGCAACAGCTCCCGCGACAGGTCAACAGCGGTTTTACCCTTGACCCCGACACGCAGGAATATTGCCAGTAATTCGGCATCAGACAAGGCTTGTGCGCCGCGTGACATCAACTTCTCGCGGGGACGATCTTCAAGCGGCCAGTCGGTAATTGCCATAATGTTTCGCTTTTGTTGTGCATCGTTTATTAAGGGTTTAGAACACGAATCTTATGTCATTCCTCCCCGGTAAAAACATCCTTTTAGGGATAAGTGGCGGCATTGCGGCCTACAAATCCGCCGAACTGGTACGCCTGCTGGTAAAACAGGGCGCAAACGTGCGGGTGTGCATGACGGCTTCCGCGCAAGCCTTCATTACCCCGCTGACCATGCAGGCACTGTCCGGCAACCCGGTACATACCACACTGCTCGACCCGCAAGCTGAAATGGGCATGGGGCATATCGAGCTGGCACGCTGGGCAGATGTCATCCTGATTGCGCCCGCCACTGCCAATACGCTGGCACGCCTGACATGGGGGCTGGCAGATGATTTGCTGAGTACCGTTTGCCTTGCATCCAAAGCACGTCTAGCCGTTGCCCCCGCCATGAACCAGCAAATGTGGAAAAATGCTGCCACCCAGCACAATATCCGCACCTTGAAGGAACGCGGTGTAGCCGTATTTGGCCCGGCTGAAGGTGAACAGGCGTGCGGTGATACCGGCTTAGGGCGGATGCTGGAACCCGCCGACTTGGTGCGCGAACTGGAAGACTGTTGCGCCACCAGTAGCCTGCTGCAAGGTTTGCGCGTCCTGATCACCGCAGGGCCAACCCGTGAAGCCATTGACCCGGTGCGTTTCCTCACCAACCGCAGTTCCGGCAAAATGGGTTATGCGGTGGCACTGGCAGCGGCGAAAATGGGCGCGGAGGTGATGCTGGTTTCCGGGCATGTCGCATTGGAATGCCCGCCCGGTGTACGTCGGGTTATCACGGAATCCGCCGCTGACATGCTCAAGGCCACCTGCGAACACGCCAAACAAGCCGACCTGTTCATCGCCACGGCGGCGGTTGCCGATTACACCCCAGTCGATGTTGCTGACCGTAAAATCAAGAAAAATGCCGCTACCCTCCATCTTGAAATGAAACGCACCACCGATATTTTGGCTACAATCAAGCAGGAATATCCGCACCTGTTTACCGTCGGCTTTGCCGCAGAAACCCACGACCTGATGGCTGTATGCCCGCAGTAAACTGGAACGCAAAGGCATTGACATGATTGCCGCCAACTCCGTCGCAGGTGGCAAAGCCTTCGACCAGCCCACCAATGCATTGGAAGTGGTGTGGAAAGACGGGCATCATTCCTTGCCGGAAATGGACAAACAAGCACTCGCTGAAGCCCTGATGCAACTCATCGTGGCGCAATACAAGCAACGGAAACAGGCTAATGACAACCATTGAATACAAAATCCTCGACGCCCGTATCGGCACGGAATTCCCCCTGCCTGACTATGCCACCACTGGCTCGGCGGGGATGGATTTGCGGGCGTGTCTGGATGACGCCATTATCCTGAATCCCGGTGACACCACCCTCATCCCCACCGGGCTTGCCATCCACATTGGCGACCCCGGACTTGCGGCGGTGATCCTGCCACGTTCCGGCCTTGGGCATAAGCACGGCATTGTGCTGGGCAATCTGGTCGGCTTGATTGATTCCGACTACCAAGGGCAATTGTTGATTTCTTGCTGGAATCGCGGCAAGGACAGCTTCACCATCCAAGCCGGGGGAACGTATTGCCCAACTGGTATTTGTGCCCGTGGTACAAGTAGCGTTGCAACAGGTGGAAGATTTCGACCAGTCACATCGCGGTGAAGGCGGTTTTGGGCATTCAGGGCGTCACTAAACATGAGCATCCCCCACGCCCCTCGTTGCCCACTCGCTGTTCCGCGCCTACGATGTGCGCGGCGTGTATGCCGATAACCTCACCGAACACAGCGTGCGCCTGATTGGGCAAGCGATTGGCTCGCAATTGCGTGATATGGGCGCACAGGCGGTGGTGCTGGGGCGTGACGGGCGGCTTTCCAGCCCTTCATTGGCGCAAGCTGTCGACCGAAGGCTTATTGCAAGCCGGTTGCCACGTCACCGATCTGGGGCTAGTGCCGACGCCCGTGCTGTATTTCGCGGTGCAATCCGGTATTGCCGCGCATGGTGTCATGATTACTGGCAGCCACAACCCGCCCGACCAGAACGGCATCAAAATCGTCATCAATGGCGAATGCCAGTACAACGAACGCATCCAGCGCCTCTACGAACGCATTATCCGGGGCGAACTCTGGCAGCAACCACAGGCGGGCAAGCTTGCAAACCGCCAGTATCCTGCCTGCCTACCAGCAAAGCGTTTGCCAGCAAATCCACCTGCAACGCCGTTTGCGCATCGGGCTGGACTGCGGCAATGGTGCAACCGCACTGCTGGCGGAAGCAACTGTTCCGCGACCATCGGCTGCGAAGTGCATCCGCTGTTTTGTGAAGTGGACGGCAACTTCCCCAACCATTCCCCCGACCCGACCCAGCCCGCCAACCTGCAAGCCCTGCAAACGCTGGTGCGGGAACAAGGGCTGGATATTGGCATCGCGTTTGATGGTGATGGTGACCGTCTGATTGCGGTGGATGGCAACGGGCATATCCTCTGGCCTGACCGCATCCTCATCCTGCTGGCGCAAACCGTGTTGCGCGAACAGCCGGGGCGCATGGTGGCTTACGACGTGAAATGCACCTACCGGCTTGGATCAAGCTATCCGTGATGCAGGCGGCATTCCCGGCATGTGCATCAGCGGGCATTCCCTGCTGAAAAAATTCATCCGCGAACACGACGCCATCCTCGGCGGCGAATTCAGCGGGCATATTGTGCTGCGTGACCGGGGCATGGAATACGACGACGGCATGTACATTGCCGCCCGCTTGCTGGAAATTCTCTCGCACGAAGCTGCCACCCCGGCGCAAGTATTTGCCCGCATCCCGGAAGGTTACAGCACCCCAGAACACAAGCTGTGTTTCAAGTCATACGAAGCTGCCGCTGCTGCAATGGGTATCTGGATGCAAGACCCGCAATTGCAAGCGCAACGCCTCATCACTCTCGACGGCATCCGCGCTGAATACGCTGACGGCTGGGGTCTGGCACGCGCTTCTAACACCAGCCCCTGCATCACCTTGCGCTTTGAAGCTGACACGCCGGAACGCCTCGAAGCTATCCGCGCCCTGTTCCGTGCAGATATTCAACGCCTGCAATTGACCCCGGAGGCACTGCCGTTTTAATCTTGCTCCCCTTACCCCAAGGATTTACGCCACATGAGCAAGAAACAAGGCAGCCCGCAAGATAACGACCCAGAATTCTGGAATCTTGCCGAACAATTCATTGAAATGGCTAACGCCGCCCTCGAAACGACCGATGCTGGCAAAGTCGGTGCAGCCATGCTGTATGCTGCCGCCCGTTTCAATACCTTCGTCGTCGCCGCCTCCTCCCTTGACCGCAAAGAATTCATCGAAGACGCCGACGACACGATGGACTACCTCAGCAAGCAGTTCCGCCACATGCTCGGCGACAACCTGCGTGACTTCAAGGACAACTACAAGGTCTATATCAAACATGACGACGCCCAACCCGAATAATACTGCCGCCATCCTGATGGAGGCACTGCCCTACATCCAGAAATACTCCGGCAAAACCATCGTGGTCAAATACGGCGGCAATGCCATGACTGACCCTGCCCTGCAACAAAGTTTCGCCCGCGACATCGTGTTGCTGAAACAGGTTGGCATCAACCCGGTAGTCATCCACGGCGGTGGCCCACAAATCGGCAACTTGCTCAAACAGATCGGCAAGGAAAGCCATTTCATCGACGGGATGCGTGTCACCGATGCTGAAACGATGGATGTGGTGCAAATGGTGCTGGGCGGGCTGGTCAACAAGCAAATCGTCAGCATGATCAACCAAGCGGGCGGACGCGCCATCGGTTTGACCGGCAAGGATGGCAATATGATCCTCGCCCGCAAGCTGATCCTGGAACGCAAAGCCAGCGAAAACCAGCCCTCCGAAATCATCGACCTCGGTCATGTGGGCGAAATCACCGAGATTGACGCCAGCGTGGTACGGATGCTGGAAGAAGACCGCTTCATCCCCGTCATCGCCCCGATTGGGGTGGGCGAAGATGGCACGAGTTACAATATCAACGCCGACATCGTGGCAGGCAAAATGGCGGAAGTGCTGAATGCTGAACGCCTGCTACTGCTGACCAATACACCGGGCGTGCTGGACAAAGAAGGCACATTACTGGAAAGTCTTGAGCCAACAGGACATCCAGGATCTGATCGCTGATGGTACGATTCAGGGCGGCATGTTACCGAAACTGGCCTGTGCCACCGATGCGATTGCTGCCGGGGCGAAAAGCGCCAGCATTATTGATGGTCGAGTGCCGCACGCAGTGTTGCTGGAGCTGTTGACGGATCAGGGCGTGGGGACGATGGTGACTCGCTGAGCAGTTTGCTTAAACGTTCACGGTCTTTTTCATAAACGCTGGCGCAGACGGTCTTGCTCGGTTTGGTTTTCCTGCAAAGCATAGTCGTAAGTTGCCAGCGTTTTTTCTGCATCCTGAATATAGCCTGCCAGTTTTTCACGCTGCACGGCATCTTCGACGTTACCTGTTTGCGCCTTGACTGCCTCAAGCTTGGTTTCCAATGACTGGCGCCGTTCGGCTATCGAACGGGTATTTTTATCCAGCACCTCCAACTTGCTGTTGAATACGGCTTCCAGTTCAGCAACATCCGCATAATTGGCGAGCAAGTGATTATCCTGCTCTTGCTGCTTGTTTTCCAATGCATCACGCAGTTTCGCCAAGGTTTCGCGGCGTTTACTGGCGGCAATCTCTTCTGCGGTGGGGGCGGCGGGAACCGTTTTGATGGTCATGCCTTGGTCATTGAGTTCGCTATGCCCCTGTTTTTCAACCGTAGCAGGGACAACATCTGAATAATGGACAGCGCCTGCCTCATCGACCCAACGGTACAAACCTGCTTGCGCCCCGCTAGCGAAGAACAACAAGGCTAAGCAGTGCAAGGCGCGGTAATGTAATGATACTGACCATGACCTATAAAAATCCCATATGGTTTTCATACGTAGATTTTTAGCATTAGCCGAGTAAGAAAGCGTGGTGGCGGGCGGAAGAACGGGGGAATTGTTGCTACGAAGTGTCAATGCCCCCTTAAGCGGGGGCATTGCGGGAAATATTACACTTAACGGGTAGTGTAGAAAGCATCCGGGACACTGGAACGGATACGCCCCAAATTGGATTTTGCTTCACTTTCGCTGCTGTACGGAATACGTACTTTGTAGTAGCCACCGACCTGATCAACGACCGCATTGAAGCCCTGAGATTGCATCTGGCTGCGCATCGCTTCGGCAGTACCCTGATTCTGGCTAGCAACTACTTGGACAGCATAGGAGCCACCCACAGAATTATTGGTGTAACCACCACCGCCTGAACTGGAACCGGGTGCGGTGTAGTCATAATAGCTGGTAGAAGAACCTGTCGTAGTACCGTAACCACCACCCGCAGTAGACCCGCTAGCCGCAGTCCCAGTACCGTAATCATAGTAAGAGGTATTGGTATTAGTACCCGTCGTGCCAGCAGCCGTTCCCGCGTTATAACCGTAATCAGTGCCGCTAGTAGTACCACCCGTACCGTATGCGTCATAACCACCCTGTTGCGCTTGCCTGCGGCGTAGCGCCCGGAGTAGGAGCGCAACCAGACATCAATGCTGCCAGAGTCAGGCTAACAGCGCCCATTTTCATTGTGTATTTCATCGTTAATGCCCCAAGTGATTGTTGTTTTGATAGACAATGGTATATTTGCAAAGGTTCCCACGCAAGATGCCAGAATCAAGAAAAATGTTCATAACCGCCCCGTCCGTCAGGAAATGCATAATCCATTAGCAAATCTGAGCGATTTGCATCGACTTCCCCGATAACTGTCACCGCGATGCTTTGCTTATCTGCGAGTGCCTGCACCTCAGCTCAACTGCTGTGGCGGCAGGGTAAATAGCAGCTCATAATCATCGCCACCCCTGAGTGCGAAGTCCAGTCCGTTGCGCAACAGGGACTTGCCTAGGGCAGGGGAAAGGGGCAGCTGCTCATGTTGTAAGCGTGCCCCAACGCCTGATGCGTCCAGAATATGCCCCAGATCAGCCAGCAAACCGTCGGAAATATCCATGCAAGCGATGCGCCCGCCCACGCAAAATATTGCCCAGCGCCACACGCGGAGTCGGGTAATTCAGCCGCTGGATACAGAATTCAGCCGCATCCGCTGGCAATGCCAGCCGCTGTTGCACCACTGCCAAGCCTGCGGCGGCATCCCCCAATGTGCCGGAAACACAAATCAGGTCACCGTGTTGCGCCCCACTACGTAACAATGCCTGCCCCGGTTCTACCCACCCCATCACCTGAATCGTGATGCTCAACGCCCCACGTGTGGTATCGCCGCCAATCAGGAATATGCCATGTTGCTGCGCCAATTCGCGCATCCCGCGTGCAAACTCGCCAACCCAAGCCTTGTCGGCTGCTGGCATGGACAATGCCAAGGTAAACCAAGCCGGTTCCGCCCCCATTGCCGCCAAGTCGCTCAAATTGACCGCCAGCGCCTTGTAACCAATCGCATGAGGTGCGGTTTCCAGTGGAAAATGGATACCGGCGTTGAAGGTATCAACGGATACCACCAGTTCTTTAGCGGGTGGCAGCCGCAATACTGCCGCATCATCACCAACGCTGATACGCACGGAATCCGGGGCTTGTTGCCAAAAAAAATATTCGCGGATCAGCTCAAATTCCGACATACTACCGCCCGTTAATCGTTAAATAAGGGACTCTGGCAGATTTCCACAAAGCCAGCCAGATATTTTATGCTAAATGCTTACTATGGAACCCCCCAGAATGGTTGTACATTTTTTCGCTGGAGCATAAATGGACACAAGTTCAGAACATAAGATCGGATGCTTACACGTAATAGGGCTAATTTTATTGACGGTATTCATCTCCGTCAGTGTCACGGTATGGGTCGTGCAGTATTTCCTGTTCCCCAAGCCTTTCCAGCCCGTCACCCTCAATGCGCATGAAGAATCAGCACTGGAGCAAAAACTTCAGCAGCATCGGCCTGCCCGACCTGATGGCAACAAGCTCACGACAGACCGAAGCCTTGACCCCGGAACCTTATACGGAAGTGGGGGCAAAGCGTGAAATTTCCCTCAGCGAGAAAGAGCTGAATGCCTTGCTGGCAAAAAATACCGATATGGGTGAAACAGCGGTCATTGACCTTGCTGACAACCTTGCCAGCGCCAAAATCCTGCTGCCACTTGACCCGGATTTCCCGTTTATCGGCGGCAAAACCCTGAAAGTCAATACCGGGATGGAGCTGGCTTATGCCAATGCCCGCCCCATCGTCAAGCTCAAAGGCGTCAGCGTCTGGGGTGTGCCGTTACCAAACGCTTGGCTCGGCAACCTCAAAAACGTCGATCTGGTCAGCGAATTTGGCGGCAATGCAGGTTTCTGGAAATCATTTGCCGATGGGGTGGAAGATGTCCATGTCGAGGAAGGGCATTTGCTGATCAAACTCAAGGAATAAAACCATGCGTAAACTCCCCCTCGTTGCTACTGGCTTTGTGCCTCGCCCATGCGCCCTTTGCCGTCGCCGAAACCGTGCTAAAACGCGGCAATGGGGCAGAACCTGAAACGCTGGACATCCACAAATCCTCTGGCGTTTCTGAGGCCAATATCCAGCGTGACATGTTTGAAGGGCTGGTCACGGAAGGCGCAGATGGCAAGCTCCAGCCCGGTGTGGCAGAAAAATGGGAAATCAGCGCCGACAATAAGACCTACACGTTCCATTTGCGTAATGACAGCCAATGGTCAGATGGCACGCCTGTCACCGCCGACGATTTCGTCTACGCCTACCGCCGCGCCCTTGCCCCGGAAACCGCCTCCGACTACGCCTTCATCCTCTGGCCGATTGACGGTGCGGAAGCCTTCAGCAAAGGCGAACAAAAAGACCCGGCACAAATCGGCGTCAAAGCCATTGACCCGCACACCTGGAAATCCGCCTCAAAGCCCCCACGCCCTATTTCCTTGGAATGCTCATGCACCCTATGGCCTACCCCGTACCGCAGCAAGCCATCGACCAAAGCCGGAAAAGACTGGACGAAGCCGGACAATATCCGCTGCAATGGCGCTTACTGCCTGAGCGAATGGACACCGCAATCCCACGTCAAGCTGGTGAAAAATACCCACTACCGCCGCGCCGGGGAAGTCAGCATCGACAGCGTGTATTACATCCCCACCGAAGACCAGAACACCGAACTCAAGCGTTACCGTGCCGGGGAAATCGACATCACCTATGACGTACCCGCCGACCAGATCAAGACAGTGGCGCAGGATTTTCCCGCTGAATTCCGCAGCACACCGTACATTGGCACGTATTACTACGGCCTCAATCTGGAAAATCCCGCTTTCAAAAACAACCCCAAATTGCGCCGCGCCCTGTCGCTGGCGCTTGACCGCGACATCCTCACCGAAAAAATCACCCAATCGGGTGAAATTCCCGCATGGGGTTGGGTTCCACCCGTCGATCACTACACCCAACAAAGCATGGAAGAAAAGGCGCTGGACAAAGCCGCCCGTACCCAACTGGCACAAAGCCTTTACGCCGACAGTGGCTACAGTGCAGACAAGCCGCTGGAGCTAGAAATCCTCTACAACACCAGTGACAACAACAAAAAACTGGCGATTGCGGTCGCCGCCATGTGGAAACAAACCCTAGGCGTCAAAACCAATCTCAGGAATGAAGAATGGAAAGTCTACCTCAGCTCGCGCCGCCAAAAGCAGTTCCAAGTAGTACGGGCAAGCTGGATAGGCGACTACAACGACGCCCACACCTTCCTCAGCCTGTTCAAATCAGATGTTGGCGAAATGAACACCTCCGGCTACCAAAACCCGGAATATGACCGTTTGATGCAAGAGGCTGAAACCCAAGCTGACCCTAAAAAGCGGCAGGAAGCGATGGAACAGGCCGAACGCATCTTGCTGGCTGACGCGCCCATCATCCCTATTTACCATAACACTACCCAACACCTCATCAGCCCCAAAGTCAGCGGCTGGGAGAATAATGTGATGGATGTGCATCAGAGCCAGTATTTGGGGATCAAAGAACCTCACCCCAACCCCTAAGAAAATCCTCCCCCAACCCCGCCCAGCCGCTTGAACGCGGCGCTACGCCTTTAAAGGAGGGGAGCCAGATAACATATCTGCTTGATCTTACCTATACTCCTCTCACCCTTCGGGGTCGGGCAGCCCGATAAAGGTTTTGGTCAGGATCACCGTACATCACTCATACCAGCATCCTCATCCGCTTTGCGGAAATCGTCCAGTGGGAACACCTGCTGCAAGCGTGGCGGCAGGCGGCGCGGGGCAAGCGTAGCACTCAAGCGGCGGCAACGTTTGAGCATCAGGTGGCTGATAAGCTGCTGGCACTGAAAGCGGATTTCTTGAGCGGCACGTACCAACCGGGCGCGTATACCCACTTTTATATCCATGAACCCAAACGGCGTATGATCAGTGCTGCACCTCCGTTGCCCGTGACCGGGTGGTACATCATGCCTTGTGCAATGTGATCGAGCCGTTTTTTGAGCGGCGCTTTATCCCCGACAGCTACGCTAACCGGATAGGTAAGGGGACGCATCGGGCGGTGGAGCGTTTCCAACAGTTTAGCCGACAATACCGCTACGTGCTGCGGCTGGATATTGTGAAACACTTCCCGTCGCTGGATCACCAAATCCTCTACGACTTTTTGTGCCGCCACATTGAGGATGAACAGGTGTGTTGGCTGATCAAAACCATTCTAGCGAGTGGCGAAGGGGTGCATGATCAGGATTACCAGCCGGGGTATTTTTTCGGCGATGATCTATTCGCTATTTTGCGCCCCCACGGCTTGCCGATTGGTAATTTGACTTCGCAGTTTTGGTCAAACTGCTATTTGCATCCGCTGGATTTGTTTGTGAAGCGGGGCTTGTCGTGCCAAGGGTATGTGAGGTACGTCGATGATTTTGCGCTGTTCTCGGACAGTAAGCGGGAGTTGTGGGAGTGGAAAGCTCAAGTGCTGGATCGAACTGGCGCAGTTGCGGCTGCGTGTGCATGAAGAATCGGCGCAGGTGATGCCGTGCGATGCAGGCATTCCGTGGTTAGGATTTGTGGCGTAACCCCGACGCATCGGCGGCTGAAATCCCGCAAGGTCGTTGAAGCCTCGCGGCGACTGGGGGAACGGTTTGCGATTGGCGACAGGGCAAAATCAGCTTCGCCGAATTCGATGCCAGCGTGCAGGGCTGGATCAACCACGTGCGCTATGCCGATTCATGGGGGTTGCGAAAGCACATCTTGCGCCCGTTCAGGTGGTGAAAAAAAATCGTCAGCCGCGTAGCGGCTGACAGGGGTACAGTGACCAGTAGATCAGTGATCAATGGGGGAAACAACACAACAACCGAAAACCCTGACTGAGGTTACGATCGTCTGGATACGAATGATCGCGAAAAGAAGAGCGGCAATACCCTGAACCGTAGTACCACGCGCCGCCCCGAACCACACGAACACCGCCAGAAAGATCAGGAGTAGTCATTTGAGGTTCCTCATACTTGTTGAGACACCATTCCCAGACATTCCCGGACATATCCATCAGACCGTAGGGCGACTCACCTTGGGGGTAAATGCCAACAGCAGAGGTTTCCTGCAAGTTGTATGTTTCAGCATTACCACACCGTTTCGTTGATATTAGCATAGCCCATTTTGTAACCCTTCCCACGGATATTCCCGACCATCCGTACCCCGTCGCTGCTTTTTCCCATTCCTGTTCGGTGGGCAAACGGATTTCTTGGCCTGTTTTGGCAGATAACCAACGGCAGAAAGCCATTGCATCATACCAATTCACGCTTTCCACCGGGCGATTACTTTCTGTCCAAGATGATCTGGTAGTGAATCCGGCTTTTGCAGCCCTTCCCACCATTTATCCGTTTCGTAGCCACCATCCACTACGAATGCCTGAAATTGGGCATTAGTGACAGGGTAGCGGCTCATTTTGTAGGTTGGCAAAGACAGACGTTCGCCATCCTGATAGGTGAACTCACCAGCGGGGATTTCTACCCAGTCGATGTCATCAATACCAAGACCGGGGCGGTTATCCCAATTCAGCCACGCCAATACAGTGCTGATAGCATGACGTTCGTGTGGGTTGGGGTAATGTTGCAATATCAGTGATAGCGTTTTGCCATTGGGTGCGAAATTCGGCAAACAACGTGTCATCCAACAAACCTTGTTCGCGGGCAATTTCAGCCGCCAGTTTGGGATTACCAACCGCCAACCATTGCAGAAATGGTTTCGGGTCAACTTCGTATTCGGCAGCAAGTTTGGCAGCTTCCTCCCAACCGTTTGCAGCCCACCACTGCTCAGGCCAGAGCGTTTTGGCTTGTAAGCCGTTTGCCCGTCGCTCTTCAAAACTTTGCGCGGTAAAAAACTCTTGTAGCAACTGGTGAGAAAAACGCACGCTATCGCGGGTCAACTCCAACAGACTGGCGGCAGCAGCAAACTCCAAGCGTGGCAAGGGCATGGTCGCAACTGCATCAGCACGGGACAACACAGTACGGACTTCCTGAGCGGACTTGGTACGGCTTTGCAGTTGCCATGCCAGTCGCTTGAGTTCGACCTGTAGCTCGTCCTGATGCGCTTTGGGATAGTAATTATCCGGTTTGGCCTGTATTTCCCGGTAAATCAGGTCTGCGACGAACTCCGTGAACAGGGCAAAGCGGCTTTGCGGCAATTGTTGCTGTTCGCTGTAGATCACTACCATCTGGGTCAGCAGGTAAGGGTTAGCTGCCAGTTTCATCAGACTACGGGAGTCGTTCAGGTATTTTTGCCTGCTACCATCCCACCAATGTTCATTGTCGCCTGTTTTCCACTCTTGCGGGATTTCAGCCAGCGTCCAGAACTCTTCCCAGTGGTTTTCATGACCACGTTTTTTCCAGTCTTCCCAACTGTTGCGCATCCCTTCCCCACCTGCCAGTTGCCAGAACAGCTTTTCTGCCAACGTGTGGGCGGCTTCATCTTCGGCAAAGTAGTTGTGCAGGAAGTCGTGGATACGCGGCGGGTCAAGCGGCTCAATCGTCAGCCGGTCAAGCTCCTGTTCCAACGGCCCGCGATAATCCCGCAGACGGCAGGTCAGCAGCACGGATGCCGTCGGGTAACGCTCCAGCCATGCGCGGACTTGCGGCAGCTTTTCATCGCGCTGGTCAAAGGGAATTTCGTTCAAAGCATCGAAAAGCGGCAGCAGGCGTTTGCTTTGGTACAACTCGGCAAAGTGGCTTGCCAAATCACCCAACTGTTCCAGCACGAAGTCATGCAACGTGAGGTTTGGACTATCCCAACGGTTGAGCGGGATCACTACCGGCAAGATTTGCCCCGGCTGTTCCAGTGCCTTTTGGGCGTAATCGGCGGCAATGCGCCACAGGGAAAAGGTTTTGCCAGCGCCCGGTTCACCCAAAATCACCAGCCGTTTGTGTTCACTGAAAGCGGCGATGACATCATCGTGTTCAACACATTCACCCACGACCTCCAGCGGTTCGCAATATTCGGTGCGCTTGCGGTGGCGTAAACGTGGCGACATGCAGGCAGCGGCAACCCGTTTGCGTTCCTTGCGGAATTGCCCTGCCAACGGTGCATAGACTTTGCCCGCAAAACGCAGGGCGCGTTCTTCGTTGTCGTGCAATAGGGCTTCAAGATAGGCGGTTTCAGCAGCCTGTAATGCAGCAGATTTTTTAGCGGCAATGCCATACAGTTCATCCAGTGCTTGCTGGGTTTCTGCTATCAGCGGCTTAAGCCGCATCTTTTCTTCAATGCGGGTTTCAAGGTCATAAACCGTTTGTAGACCTGCCAGTTTTTCTTCCAGCCGCTGTCTACGCTGAACATCAGAATTTTGGTTATTCATGGACATAATCGACAGCAATTCCCCTGATAAAATCCCTGCCAGATTAATACCAGAATTTAGCCACGCTGGAAACATAAAAGAGGGCGTATGCCATACGCCCCTACGGGAATATTACTCCCCTCCTTTGCAAAAGGAGCAACTGTCTTGAGGCGTGTCAAGCATGTTGTTCCCTTTGTGGATTCCAAGGTTGGTTATCCCTGACCATTGCATTCAGGATGGTCAGGATTTTTCTCATGCAGGCAGTGAGCGCAACCTTTTTGGGTTTGCCAGCCTGAATGAGCTTTTCATAAAACTTCTTGATGGTTTCGTTGCTCCTTGAAGCCACTAACGCCACCATGTACAGCAGGTTCCTTACTTCAGCCCGTCCGCCCCAGATGGCACGTTTCCCGCGCATCGTGCCGCTGTCACGGTTGAAGGGCGCAAGACCTACCAAGGCCGCGATTTCCTTACGGTCGAGCGTCCCCAGTTCCGGCAGCGAGGCCAGCAAGGTGAAGCTGGCAATACGTCCCACACCTTTGAAACTTTTCAGCAGGTTTTCCTTCGCTTTCCATACGGGACTGGCCTGCACGAATTGCCCCAGGTCTTTGTCCACATCGTCAATGTACTGCTTGAGCCACTCCAGATGCTTTTCGATATTTTCACGTACTGTACCTTGTGCCATGAACCAACGGTTTTGTTCGGCAACCCGCATGTCCACCAATTGCCGCCGACGTGCCAGCAACTGGCTAAAAAGCTGTTGCTCGGCATCTTTCAGAGGGACGGACTTCTGGGCGGATACGTTCCCCGAACAAGGCCAATAACCGGGCATCCACCTTGTCCGTCTTGGCCAGTTGCCCCATCGCTTTGGCAAAATCCCGTGCTTGCCGGGGATTGACTACTGCCACCGGCAAACCTGCTTCCATCAAGGCACAGGCAAGGGGAATTTCCAACCCACCGTCGCTTCCATGACAATCAGGGTGGGTTGGCAAAGCAACAACTTTTCCACCAATCGCCTAATCCAGTGCTGGTGTTATCTGCTTGCCATGCTTCGCTGGAAGGCAAACCATGTACATCCAGATGCGCTTTGGAAACATCAATGCCGATAAATGTTTCTTGGGTTTTCTCCATGTTCCTGTACTCCCATCCTAGCCGATGATGCGGGTTGTTCCCCGGCAACTGTTCGGGTTCTTCAAGAATTGGATGTGGCGACCCAAGCTCCCGAACGGGGTTCGCCCAGAGGGGTTTCGGCCTGCCACATCCTGAAAACTCCTTGTTTAGTTCATTTGGGATGGTTCTTTCACAGAAAGGAGGGGCTGGGGGAGGATTTTCTTAAGCTTACGCGACCGCTTTCGGCTTATTAGGCCGACGGCGACGCGGCTTGCTAGCCGCACTGCCCTTCCGCCTTCTTCACTGGCGGCAAACCAGCTGCTTTGCGGACCATCAGTCTTTTGCGACTTGGTGCGGCGATTGGCAGGGCGATGCTGTGCCGGACGCGGACGATCCGCTTCGGCATCTTTGGCAATCTCTTCCGCCGTCAACTGACGGGTAGGCGCAACGCTAATCGCAGGCACGGCTTCACGCGGCAATTGCTGCTTGATGAGCTTTTCGATGCCTTTGAGGAAACCGTATTCTTCCGGCTCGACCAGTGAAATCGCTTCACCCGTCGCGCCCGCACGCCCAGTACGCCCGATACGATGCACGTAATCTTCCGACACGTTCGGCAACTCGAAATTGACCACATGCGGCAACTGTTCAATATCCAAGCCCACGCGCCGCGATGTCGGTCGCGACCAGTACGCGGATATTGCCTTGCTTGAAATCCGCCAGTGCCTTGGTACGCGCCCCTTGGCTCTTGTTGCCGTGGATCGCCGCAGCGGTCACGCCATCACGTTCCAGCTTTTCAGCCAAACGGTTCGCGCCGTGCTTGGTACGGGTAGAATACCAACACCTGTTCCCACTGATTATCACGAACCAAATGGCTCAGCAACGCGGTTTTACGCGCCTTATCGATCATGTAAACCGATTGCTTGACGGATGGAGCCGCTGCATTGCGCGGGCTAACCGAGATTTGCACCGGGTTATTCAACAACCCTTGGTCAGTGCCACAATGTCATCGGAAAATGTCGCGGAAAACATCAGGGTTTGGCGACGTTTCGGCAGCAAGGCCAGAATCTTGCGGATGTCGCGGATGAAACCCATGTCCAACATGCGGTCAGCTTCGTCCAGCACCAGCATTTCCACTTGGGAAAACTTCACGGCATTCTGGTCGTACAAATCCAGCAAACGCCCCGGTGTTGCCACCAGCACATCCAGCCCACGGCGCAAGGCCATCATTTGCGGGTTGGCGCTCACGCCACCGAACACCACGGTAGAAGTCAGCGGCAAATGTTTGCCGTAATCACGCACGCTTTCGCCGACTTGTGCCGCCAGTTCGCGGGTCGGGGTCAGCACCAAAGCACGGATATGGTTGGCACTGGGGCGGTTGCCAGCGGATAAACAGATGCAGCATCGGCAGGGTGAAACCGGCGGTTTTGCCAGTGCCGGTTTGCGCCGCAGCCATAATGTCGCGCCCGGACAGCACGGCAGGAATACCTTGTGCTTGGATAGGGGTTGGGGTGTCATAACCCTGTTCGCTGATGGCACGCAACAGCGGCTCGGACAAGCCGAGTTCAGAAAATAGCATTGTTTAATTAACCTCGTTCCTCAGCCAACCATTGGCTGTAGGGATATTGGGTAAGACGGACGTTGTAATAGCGTTCCAAATGGGAAACGTCTGCACCTGCCCATGCGGGCATGGGGATTACGTCATCCGGTGCATCGAGTTCGACTTCCGCGACAATTAAGCCTGCGTTGTCACCGTGGAATTCATCTATTTCCCACAGTTTGCCGCCAAACTCGACGAAATGGCGGGTCTTTTCAATCAGTGGGCGTTCGCACAACTGATCCAACAATTCCGTCGCATCAGGCAACGGAATTTCGTATTCGTATTCAGGGCGTTGGATGCCCAAGGTCATGCCCTTGATATTGAGCGTCGCCGTGTCATCGGCAATCCGCACCCGCACCGAGGCACGTTTGCTGCTGCTAAGATAACCTTGCCGGAAAGATTCGGAGCGGCTGACCAGTGTGCGCCACTCATCAGACACCAGCAAAAATTTGCGTTCGATTTCGGTCGCCATTAGAACCTGACTAACGCCGAACCCCACGTAAAGCCGCCACCAAACGCTTCCAGCAAAATCACTTCGCCGCGCTTGATACGCCCGTCACGCACGGCTGTATCCAGTGCCAGCGGGATGGAAGCGGCTGAGGTATTACCGTGTGTTGTCAACCGTGACCACGACGCGCTCCATCGGCATATCCAGCTTTTTCGCGGTCGCCTGAATAATGCGGATATTGGCTTGATGCGGAACCAGCCAATCCACATCGGCTTTGCGTCATGCCATTGGCTTCAAGCGTTTCATCAACAATACGCCCTAAGGTATTGACTGCCACCTTAAAAACTTCGTTGCCGCGCATTTGCAGCAATGCGCCTTCGGTACGCAACATCTCGAAATTACGTGAAATACCGCGCGTTGACACTCAGCAAATGTTCGTAAGCGCCATCGGCATGGAGGTGGGTGGACAGGATACCCTGCTCTTCGCTGGCTTCCAGCACCACCGCACCTGCACCATCGCCGAACAGGATGCAGGTTCCCCGGTCTGTCCCAGTCCAGGATCTTGGACATGGCTTCTGCACCGACCACCAACGCACATTTGCTGGTGCCGGTGCGGATGAACTTATCAGCCACACTCAGGGCAAACACAAAACCGGAACAGGCGGCTTGCACATCAAACGCCGCACCACCGTTGCGGATACCCAAATTGCTTTGCAACAAACAAGCCGTGCTGGGGAACACCAAATCGGGGGTGGATGTACCGACAATAATCAGGTCAACATCTTCAGGCTTTTTACCCGCCATTTCCAAAGCACGACGGGCCGCGTGTTCCGCCATGTCAGACGCGCTTTCCATTTCTACGATATGGCGTTCACGGATACCGGTACGTTCAAAAATCCACTCATCGGTGGTATCGACCATTTTTTCTAGGTCTTTATTGGTCAGTACTTTTTCCGGCAGGTAACTGCCAGTGCCGGTAATGCGCGAATAGATCATGCTTTCTGCCTCTGTGCGAGCAAAGTTTCTAATTGTTTATGAATACGCTGTGGGACTTGTTTGATAATTTCGGTGCGGGCAATGC
This sequence comes from uncultured Gammaproteobacteria bacterium, assembly GCA_963818325.1. Classification (GTDB taxonomy): domain Bacteria; phylum Pseudomonadota; class Gammaproteobacteria; order Thiotrichales; family Thiotrichaceae; genus Thiothrix. The sequence continues at coordinate 137,742 of CAWFRV010000003.1, forward strand.
CAATCGCATTAGCATAGGCCACACTATCTGCCCCGCCGTGGCTTTTGACCACAATACCCTGCAAGCCCAACAAACTTGCGCCATTATAACGCCTCTGGATCAAATTTGCGGCGGAATGATTTCAATACGGGCAAAGAAATTAACGCCGCTAATCCGGGTGAACAGGTTGGCGGTGTATTGGCTTGCTTGAGGTGGGCGGATACCATTTTCGCCAGACCTTCGCTGGTTTTGAGCGCCACATTGCCGACAAAACCGTCGCAGACCACCACATCCACATCACCGTGGTAAATGTCGTCGCCTTCCACATAACCGATGTAATTCAAGCGGGCTACCTTGTAACAGGGCATTCGCGGCCTTGACCTGTTCATTGCCTTTGATGGCTTCTTGCCCGATATTGAGCAAACCAACTCTAGGGTTAGGGTTATCGTCGATGGCTTTGATCAATTCGGAACCCATCAGGGCGAACTGGTAGAGGTGTTCGGCTTCGGAATCGACATTTGCCCCCAAATCGAGCATGTGGGTATGCCCGTTCACCGACGGCAGAATGCTGCAAATGGCAGGGCGGTCAATGCCGGGTAGGGTTTTCAGCACGAAACGCGCCGGTTGCCATGAGTGCGCCGGTATTGCCTGCACTGACCGCAGCATCGGCTTCACCCGCTTTGACCAGATTGATTGCCACCCGCATGGAGGAATCTTTTTTGTTTTTCATCGCAGTAGCAGGCGCTTCATCCATCTGCACGACTTGGGAGGCGTGGCGTATGGTCAGGTTATCAGTGGGCGTTGCTTTATGTTGCGTCAAGTACTGCCTTGATTTGGGTTTCATCACCCACCAAGATCAGCGCAATGTCATTGTGTTGTTTCAAGGCTTCCAATGCGGCTGGAACCACCACCGACAGCCCATGATCCCCGCCCATCGCATCCAGCGCGATGCGATACCGTTCAGTCATGCTATCCCCTCTCCTGAAAAAAAATCGCGGGTCAAGCCCGCGATTCTATACGATTTTGTTGTGAAAAAACGCAAGAGTAGATTACCACTTACGCTTCGTCGTCCACTTCAACCGCCGTTTTGATGATCTGACGACCACGGTAGAAACCGTCTTTGGTCATGTGATGACGCATATGGGTTTCACCAGACGTTGCATCAACCGACAAGGTTGGGTTTGTCAGGGAATCGTGTGAGCGGCGCATACCGCGTTTTGAACGAGTCATTCGAGCTTGACCGACTGCCATAGTCTGTCTACTCCGGTTTTTTCCAATCTTTTAAAACTGCAAATGGATTCTTCTTGGCATTCGCCTTAGCATCCGTTTGCTCACTTGTCTGTTACAGGCTCATCCGAGGGCAAGGCTTCAATCAACTTGCGCACCGGTTCACACTGTTCGTGCTTCGCCACTAAAGGCAAAGCCAGAAGAATTTCATCTTCAACGAAATCCTGTATAAACAGCCGTTCATCCTCGACCAACCAAGCTTCCAAGCCTTCCTGTTCGGGACGTTCATCCGACTCAAACGTCGTCAGGGCAACCTGTATCGGGCGCATCAAAGGCAATATGGACGGGCTGTATACACCGTTGGCATTCCAACAGTGATATTGCCACGCATATGACCTTTGATCATCGGGCGACCGCCAATACTGCGGGTAAACGCCAATTGCACCGTGAAATCCTCACTGCCCGCCAACACAACACCTGCCAAACGCGGCAATTGTTGCAACGGCATAACACCAGTCAGGCATCTTTCTTGCTCGACCAGTTTAAAGGGATTAACGTCTACGGGTAGTCTGTTCAACATAAGCGCGGGATTATATGAATCCAGCCTATGATGTGTAAAGAAATTTCTAGCCTTTTTGCTTGGGTAATCCATATATCTTGCGTATTATTTGCCGCTCATCTACCAGATACGCCACAACTGAGCAAAATGATGACCCGTAAACTGATCCTTGGCTCCACCTCCCCCTACCGGCGCGAACTGATGCAGCGCCTGCATACGCCGTTCGAGACTGCCGCACCGGATATTGATGAAACCCGCCTGGAAGGTGAAAGCGCCCGCCAGATGGTGCTACGCCTATCGCTGGAAAAAGCCCAAGCCGTGGCGGCACTATACCCCGATGCGCTGATCATTGGCTCTGACCAATGTGCCGTGTTACACGATCAGGTCATTGGCAAACCGGGCAATCATGAGAATGCGGTCAAGCAATTGCAGAACTCGTCCGGGCAAATGGTTTCTTTCCTAACCGGGCTGTGTTTGTATGACAGCCGTGATGGCAGCTACCAATTGGATGTTGTGCCGTTTGCGGTACATTTCCGGGAATTGAGCGACGCGGAAATTGACTGTTACCTGCGCAAAGATCAGCCCTATAACTGTGCAGGCAGTTTCCGCTCGGAAAGTTTGGGCATCACGCTGTTCAAACAGATGCGCGGCACTGACCCCACCGCACTGATGGGGTTGCCGTTGATCCGCTTGAGTGAAATGCTGAAGCAGGCTGGGGTGGATTTACTGGCTGTTTAGTTCAGCCCGCAGTTGCGCTAATACGGGTGCGGTGTCAGGGCGTACACCGCGCCAGATGAAAAACGCTTCCGCCGCTTGTTCGACCAGCATCCCCAAGCCATCCAGTGACTTGGGCAGCGCCTTGCGCCCTGCCCCATGCCACAAATGCGGTTGGTTTGGCGCTGTACATCATGTCGTAAGTACAAGCGTCATCAGCCAAACAAGCCAGCGGGCAGCGGTGGCAACTCGCCCTGCAAGCTGGCAGCCGTACCATTGATAATGAGGTCGAACTGCCCTGCAATATCGGCAAATCCACCGCCCGCCACCTTGCCGAATTCGGCGAAATCTTGCGCCAATTCCAAGGCTTTGGCGGCGGTGCGGTTAGCAATGAACAGGCTCGCGGGTTGCGCTTCCAGCAAAGGTTGCAACACACCTCGCACTGCACCGCCTGCGCCCAGCAGCAAAATACGTTTGCCTTGCAAGCTAATGCCGTGGTTTTGCTGCAAGTCACGCACGATGCCAATGCCATCGGTGTTATAGCCCGACCATCGTGCCATCATCACGGAATGCCAGCGTATTCACCGCTTTGGCACGGGCGGCGTAATCACTGAGTTCGTCCGCCAACTCCCACGCTTCTTGCTTGAAGGGCACGGTGATATTGCAACCTTTGCCGCCTGCGACGAGGAACATCATCACATCTTGGGCGAATTCTTCCGGTTCGGCACAAATTGCGCCGTATTCCACCGCTTCGCCGGTTTGTTCACCGAATAAGGTGTGGATGCGCGGGGATTTGCTGTGGGCAATGGGGTTGCCGAATACCGCGTAGTTATCAGCCATGCTTCAACCACTCAGCCACCTGTTTGGCGTAATACGTCAAAATACCATCCGCCCCCGCCCGCTTCATCCCCAACAAGGCTTCCATCACGCAAGCCTTTTCATTGATCCAGCCATTCATGCCCGCCGCTTTGAACATCGCGTATTCGCCGCTGACTTGGTAGACGTAGGTCGGTGCTTTGAACTCATCTTTGACCCGGCGCACGATGTCCAGATACGGCATCCCCGGTTTTACCATGACCATATCCGCGCCTTCTTGCAGATCGAGCGCGACTTCCCACAAGGCTTCGTCGGAATTGGCAGGATCCATCTGGTAGCTGTATTTATTGCCACCTTTCAAATTCGCCGCCGAACCGACTGCATCGCGGAACGGGCCATAAAAGCTGGAGGCATATTTGGCAGAATACGCCAGAATGCGGGTGTTCAGATGCCCATGCTGTTCCAACACGTCGCGGATTTCACCGATACGCCCATCCATCATGTCCGAAGGTGCAACCACATCCGCCCCCGCTTCGGCATGGGAAAGCGCCTGCTTCACCAGCGCCGACACGGTTTCATCGTTGAGGATGTAGCCGTTCTCATCCATCAAGCCGTCCTGCCCGTGGGAGGTGAACGGGTCAAGCGCCACATCGGTAATCACGCCGAGTTCCGGCACAGCGGCTTTGATCGCACGCACTGCCCGTTGCGCCAAACCCTCAGGATTCCACGCTTCCTCGGCTTTATCGGTTTTCGCTTCTTGCGGCGTGACCGGGAAAATCGCCATCGCGGGAATGCCGAGTTTGAACGCCTCTTGCGCCTCTTTCACCAACAAGTCGATGCTCACCCGCTCCACACCGGGCATCGAGGCAATGGCTTCGCGCTTGTTTTCGCCTTCCAGCACGAATACCGGCCAGATCAAATCGTTGGCGGTCAGCACATTTTCGCGCATCAGACGGCGGGAAAAATCGTCACGGCGCATCCTGCGCATACGGGTGTAGGGGTACATTCCGGGGAAATTAGCCATTGCAAGCCCTGTCAGTGGAGGAAAGATGGGCTATTTTGCCCGTTTCATAGCAAAATGCCAACGTTCAGGTTATATCAAGGTATCTCAACATGGAGCAAGCCAACCGCGCTGCGTTTGAATTCACCCTCACTTGGCAAAGTGACGTTGCCAGCCACTGTGACCGCTATTTCATCAACAAACTCAACCTTGGGCGCGATATTTTCCCCAGCAGCATGGCAGCCAGCATCCAGCAACTGCAACCCGGCGCAAGCTGTACTGCGTCTTTCCCCGCTGGTGAACTGGTTCCCGCTGCCCAAGCCGAGCGCATTATCACGTTTCCCGACAGCGAATTTGAGCAACAGCAACGCAACCTGCTGATCGAACCCAAGCTAGGCAGGTTCTACCCGCAAAGTTTCGCTTGGGCAGCCCTGAACAGCCACCAAGGCAATTTCCAGCCATTCCGCATCATCGCTCACGCTGACGGCAAACTAATCGGCGACACCAATCACCCGCTAGCGCGTTACCCGCTAACCCTGAACGCCCGCTATGCCGCAACGCTGCCACCGCTGCTGGAACACGGCGGGGCAGACATCGCCGCGCTGGTTACCGACAAAGGCCCCGGCTTACAAGCGCCCTACCCCAGCGTTGCCACGGATTTTTACACCACTTACCCATTCACCCGCAGCGACGACCGTGAGGATACGGTGTTCTACACCAACCCACGCATGGTGAACCATCTGGATAAAACCGCCATCCAACAAGTCACCGCCCTATACGGCAAGCTGCTCAAACCGGGCATGAAAGTGCTGGATTTAATGAGCAGTTGCGTATCCCACCTACCCGATGCACTCACTGATTTGCATGTCACTGGTCTCGGCATGAATCAGGCCGAATTGGCGGCTAACCCGCGCCTGCACGCCACTGTGGTACAAGATTTAAACCAAAACCCGCTGTTAGCGTTTACTGACAACGCTTTTGATGCCGTCATCTGTACCGTCTCGGTGGAATACCTGACCCAACCACTGGAAGTAATGCGCGAACTTGCCCGCGTCACCCGTGCCGGTGGTGTGGTTATTATGGGCTTCTCTGACCGCTGGTTCCCCACCAAAGCGATTGAAGTGTGGGCAAACCTGCACCCGTTTGAGCGCCAAGGGCTGGTGTTGGATTACTTCTTGAAAACTGCCGCGTTTAGCGATTTGCACACCGAATCTATCCGGGGACTACCGCGCCCATTTGACGATCCACATAGCCGTAAAATGCCCAACTCCGATCCGATATTTGCGGTATGGGGCTTCCTACCACAATAGGGTTATTGGATTCCCCCGCGTCTGCCCCGATAATCTTGACTCATTATCTGGGAAATCGGTACACACCTTGCAGCTTTCCAACGAAGACAACCTGCGGCTCAACGTACTGCTTGCACAACCCCTGCAAGCGGTGCGCATCAACGAGTCCACCATGACCGTCCACGCCCTCACCGACCAAGGGCGAAGCCAAAGTGCGCCTCAACCCCACGGTGCGTGACGAACAATACCTGCGCTGGGTACGCGAATTGCTGTCGATGAAAGTCACCGGCTCCCCCGGCGGCTACCCGATTTTCCTCAAACGCTGGACGCGCATGGGGCACGCCCGCAATAACCTCGACCAAATGCTGCTGCTCGGCGAACCCGAAGCCGTCGCCGCCGTGGTCTACACCCCCGGCCTGACCCACGACATCGCCCGCCGCGCATGGTGGGCAAGCCCCAGCGCCACCAACGCCCGTTGCCTGTTGGAAAACCCCGAAGTCGTCGCGGGCGAACTCGGCAAAGAACTCACCGCCTACCTGCTCGAATTCCTGCCCTTCGAGGAAGTGCAACTCGACGTGGTAGACACCGTGCGCCTGTGCCTGCAAGGTGAACTGATTTCCCCACTTGAGCGCGAAAAACTCTGGAACCGCGCCAAACGCAAAAACCCGTTTTACATCGGCTTCCTGCACGCTGACCCCGCGTACATCCCGCTGCCCGACAAGCCGCATCGCCACCACGCCGAAATCGCCCCCCAATTGGCAACGCACTGTGCGCAACAGGCAACCCCTACGCCCAAGCCTTCTGCACCACCCTTAGCAGCAGCGGGCAAAACTGGCTACGCGCCCTGCAACTGGCATTGGAAAAACCCGTCGACCAAGATGTGGTCATTTCCCTGTTCATCGCTATTGGCGCACACTTTGCATTACCATTCCCGGAATACCGGGGGGTACGCGAACTCAGCAGCGCCATCCAACGGGCAGAACAATGGTGCGCCGGAGGATTGCCCACCCGACCTGCAAGCCGTGTTGGATACCTTGAATAGTGACAACTTGCCCCTACTTAAGGCTATGCTAATATTGGCGCAAGTGGGGGAAGATTCCCTCATCCCATATTTTGGCGGCAATGATGCGGTCGGTTCAGTGATGCGCAAACGCCTCGAACCGCTGACCGCAGCCTTGCTTGCCCAGACAACCCTTTTACTGCAATAGACAGGTACACCCCATGCCCTACTACGTGTTCAAAATCACCCAGCCCAACCCGATGATCAAAAATCTGGACATGCAGCAAGCCTGCGAAGTTTACAAGGATGCGCGTGAACTGGCGCGTGACCTACGGGCGCAACTGGAGCCGGGTGACAAAACCATCGTCAAAATCGTCTTCGCCGCCAACCAATTGGAAGCCGAAGAAAACCTGCACGAAACCCGCGAAAAACCCATCCTGATGGAATGGGAAAAGTAAGCCGCCACCCGTATGGATGAAGACCAATACCGCGCCGTTTACCACGAACTCAATGCCAACCGCTGCGTGTTCGAGAAGGCGCTCAACAACCGCCGCTGTGATTGCAGCCGCCAAAACCGCTTCCTGCTGGCCACGCGGGAAGGTGTTGGCTGCCTGTCAGAACCCAGCCTCGCCAATTGCACCGCGTTTCTCAACACCTTGCGGGCAAAATCGCGCTTTGCATTGCATGAAACCTTCATTGATGGCCCTTTGCCGCACAATAAGGAACTGAAAGTGCAAGCAGGCGGCACATTGGCGCTGCAACTGCACCTCTTTCCTGCCAAAGCAGGTGAAAAAACGGTGCAGGACATCTACGAATTGGTCAACATCGCGCTGTCAAAATACGCTAACATTGCCGATTTCCCGTATGGCGAACTCGTCAAAGGTGTCGTCCACTACGAAAGCCGCCCCAAACGCGGCAAATAACTCCAGTTTTAGGTGATAAATGGATCGTTTTCCCGTCTTTCTCGACCTGCATAACCGCGCTTGCCTCGTGGTTGGCGGTGGCAAGGTAGCCGAACGCAAAGTAGACAGCCTGCTCAAAGCCGGAGCAGCCGTTACCCTAGTTGCCCCCGCCATCACGACTGAAATGGGCATCACCATCAGTGGGCAAAACGTCCAACACCATGCGCGTCCCGTTTGCAGACAGCGACATTGACGGGCAATTCCTCATCATCGCTGCCACCAACAACCCGAGCGTCAATGCACACATTGCCAGCCTTGCCGATGCGCGGAATATTCCGGTGAATGTGGTGGATGATGCCTCGGTTGGCAGTTTCATTATCCCCTCTGTGGTAGATCGCTCGCCCGTCACCATCGCCATTTCCACCGGCGGCGCATCCCCGGTATTGGCGCGGCAATTGCGGATGAAACTGGAAACCATGATTCCCCCGCAATGCGGCGAACTCGCAGGCATCACCGAAGAATACCGCGACATTGTGAAAAAACGCCTGCCCGAAGAGCAGCGCAAAACCTTCTGGGAACAAGCCTTGAAAGGGCACGTTTGCCGAACTGGTGTACGCAGGTCATGTCGATGATGCGCGGCGTTTGCTGGATGAAATGCTGGCAAGCTACCCCAACGGGCAAACGATGGGCGAAGTGTATTTGGTCGGTGCAGGCCCCGGCGACCCGGATTTGCTGACCTTCAAAGCCTTGCGCCTAATGCAGCAAGCCGACGTGATGGTGTACGACCGCCTCGTTTCCAAGTCGATTCTGGACATGGCAAACCAACGCGCTGAACGCATTTACGTCGGCAAAGAAAAAGCCAGCCACGCCGTGCCGCAAGACCAAATCAACGACTTGCTGGTGAAACTCGCCAAGCAAGGCAAGCGCGTATTGCGTCTGAAAGGCGGCGACCCGTTCATCTTCGGGCGCGGCGGTGAAGAAATCGAAACGCTGGCAGAAAATGGTGTACCGTTCCAAGTTGTTCCCGGCATTACCGCTGCTTCCGGCTGTTCTTCCTACGCAGGCATTCCGCTCACCCACCGCGATTACGCGCAATCCTGCACCTTTGCCACCGGGCATTTGAAAGACGGCAGCATTGACCTGAATTGGGCGCAACTTGTCCCAACCGAATCAAACCGTGGTGTTCTACATGGGCTTGACCGGCATCGAAGTCATCAGCCAGACAATTGCAGGAATTCGGACGTTCCGGCGACACCCCTGCGGCACTGGTCGAGCAAGGCACAACCCGCAACCAGCGCGTCCACATCGGCACGGTTGCCACCTTGCCGCAATTGGTGAAAGACAGCGGGGTTCGCGCCCCCACCCTCACCATCGTCGGCGAAGTGGTTAAACTGCACGAAAAGTTGCATTGGTACGAACCGCAACGCCACGTCATTGCCAGCGAATTCAGCCTCGATCACCCTGTTGCCCCTGTAGAGGTATAAGCCATGTCCGAAACCCGCATCAGCGTTGAAACCTTCAAGCAAAACTTGAATGCCGTCGCGCAACCCGATTTCAAACACAATATGAGTTCCGAAGGCAATTGCTCGGAAAACGAACCCTACGCCCTGCAAGTCATCGACGACAGCATGGAACCGGAATTCGCCAAAGGTTGCATCATCATGATTGACCCGACCGGCATTGTGCGTGACGGCGCGTATGTGTTCGCCATCGACGACAAGGATGAATACATTTTCCGCCAGTTACGCATTATCGAAGGCAAATACATCCTCGTTGCCCTGCAACGACGACTATGAAGCCATCGAAATCAGTGGGATGCAACGCATCGATGGCGTGATTACCCAACGTCGCTGGCGCCCGGAAACGCCGCACTTACCACAAGTGGTACGACAAATGACCATCATGTACGGCATCCCCAACTGCGACACGGTGAAAAAAGCCCGTGCGTGGCTGGGTGAACGCGGTATTGAATACACCTTCCACGACTTCCGCAAGGATGGCGTAAACCCGGTGTGGTTACGTGCTTGGGTGGACTGAATTCGGCTGGGAAACGCTGGTCAACCGCAAAGGCACAACGTGGCGCAAATTGCCGGAAGAAACCCGTGAGAACATGGATGAAGCGATTGCGCTGGTGGTGATGGAAGAATTGCCGTCGATCATCAAACGTCCGTTGCTGGATATGGGGACGCGGCGCGTAGTGGGTTTTTCGCCGGATTCTTACCGCCAACTTGTTTCAGAACTAAAAGGATATGTCTTTGATGTCCGCTACTCTCGATCTTGCTATCGACCTGATTTCACGCCCCTCCGTCACCCCGCTGGACGAAGGTTGCCAACAATTGCTGGCTGATCGCCTTGCACCGCTGGGTTTCGTTGCCGAACACCTGCGCTTTGGTGATGTGGATAATATTTGGCTGCGCCGTGGCACTGCCTCCCCGGTGTTTTGCTTTGCAGGGCATACCGATGTTGTGCCAACCGGGCCACTGGATGCGTGGGACAGCCACCCATTCCAGCCAGAAATCCGTGACGGGATGCTCTACGGGCGTGGCGCGGCGGATATGAAAGGCAGCATTGCCGCTTTCACCATTGCCTGCGAAACCTTCGTGCGTGAAAACCCTGACCACCAAGGTTCGATTGCCTTCCTGATCACCAGCGACGAAGAAGGCCCCTCCATCAATGGCACGGTCAAGGTCGTGGAAGTGCTGGAACAGCGCAACGAGAAAATTGACTGGTGTTTGGTGGGTGAACCTTCCAGCACTTGCTGCGTGGGTGATGTGGTAAAAAATGGGCGGCGCGGTTCACTCAATGGCGTACTAACCGTGATCGGGCAGCAAGGGCATGTGGCTTACCCGCATTTGGCAGACAACCCGATTCACCGCGCCGCACCTGCGTTGGCGGAACTGGTCAGCATCGAATGGGACAAGGGTAACGAATTTTTCCCGCCCACCAGCTTCCAGATTTCCAATATCAAGGGCGGGACGGGCGCGAATAATGTGATTCCGGGGACGCTGACGGTGGAATTCAACTTCCGTTTTTCCACCCAACAGACTGACATGGGGTTGCGGGAACAGGTAGAAGCGATTTTTAAGCGCCACGGTTTGCACTATGAATTGCAGTGGACACTATCGGGCAACCCGTTCCTGACACCACGCGGGGATCTGGTCACAGCAAGTGTGGCGGCAATTCAGGCGGTCAATGGGGTAGAGACGGAGTTGTCAACGGCGGGCGGAACATCAGACGGACGTTTCATTGCACCAACCGGGGCGCAAGTGATGGAATTGGGGCCAGTCAATAAGACTATCCACAAGGTCAATGAGTGCGTCGCAGTCGATGACTTGAACGCACTCACGATTATCTACCAGAAAATTCTGGAGCGTTTATTGGCAACGCTCGGGCTAACGCCCGACCTAACCGGCAGATTATTTGAAGGTTTTGCGCGGACGCCCGCGTTTACGCTGGGTAATCTGCCCTTCTTCGAGTTCCGCAGTCGCCCAATCAGTCAGGCTTTTGTGGATGTGTTCGGCAACGACATGCAGACGGTCTTCCAATGCACTGCGGAAGAATGCTTCACGTTGCTCGCTTGCCCGCAAGGATTCGCGCAGTTCACGTACTTCTTCCTTGTACCTTTCATCAAGTTCATCAAGCTGATCACGCAACTGGTTGATCTTGTTGCCAAGTTCTTCCCGTATTTTGCGCTTTTCTTCGGCGGTTTCTGCCCGCACCTCAGCCAATGTACTAGACGTTGCACCTTTCGGGCGACCTCTGCCACGTTTATTCAATGAATCCTCTGTCTGCATATCTCTATCTGTCTGCATGGATGTATAACCTGTTTCGTTATCCTGGCCTTTCGTTTGCAAAGCCATCACGCTGGACGCTCCATTTGTATAGTCAGCAGTTCTCACTGTATTCTCCCTCACAAGAACAAATAAGTTGTTGCTTGATATTGACCACTAAACCCATATTATCTGCATAAATATTCTGCATTTCAATATGATATTGCAATTTTATTGAAAAATAAATAATTTTATTAGTATCGGGCTTGTAATGATTACCGCCGCCAACTGAGTGGCGGACATTACCCTAGGGGCAGTAAATCGCAAGATGGGTAGGTTACACTTTTTTTTGTTACCGTTTCAATCAAAAAGCACTGCTTTTCAGAATATTTTCCATTGAGTCTATCCGCATAGTATGCGATGTTAGGCCACTTTAAAATGCTGCATGGATAGCATGGGAATCAAACTACAACAGCATTTCTTGCGCGGCGCGTTACTGGGTTTGTCGTGCAGTCCAGCCGCCGCATTTGCCGCAAACGCAGTGGATGGCCTGCCCGGTACCTGAAGTATCAGCGGCTGAGCGTGTCCAACGCCCTGCCAACCTTCCCCCGCAAGCGGTTTATATCGAGGCAGACTCGGCGTTGTTCCGTGGGCAAGGCGTTTCAACCATGTCTGGCAATGTACATCATTTCCCAAGCAAACAAGCAGTTACAAGCAGATCAGGCCAGCTATGAGCAACCAGCAGGCATTGTCAGCGGCACGGGCAACGTCAGCTTCAGCAGCGACAATATGCAGGTACGCAGCCGCGAACTGCGCTACAATTTGCTTCAAAATACTGGGGAGATGCAGGATGCGGAATACCATCTGAAGCAAGCTGATGGACGCGGTTTCAGCAAGCGGGTGGTGCAGGATTCGCCCGACCTTACCCGGCTGGAAGATTCCACCTATAGCACCTGCCCGGTTGATGACCCCGACTGGAGCTTGAATGCCACCACCATCCAGTTGCACCATGAACAACAACGTGGGTCTGCCACTAATGCCACGCTCAGAATACGGGATATACCCGTCCTGTATTTGCCGTATTTCTCGTTCCCGCTGACGGATGCCCGCAAATCGGGCTTCCTGTGGCCGGTCATTAGCACCAATGAACGCTCTGGTGTACAACTCAGCACCCCCTACTACTTTAACCTTGCACCCAACTACGACCTGACCTTGACCCCGACGTTACTGGGGCGGCGGGGGCTGCAACTGGGTGGGGAATTCCGTTACCTCACGCCCAAACACCACGGGACAGCGGCTTACGTGATGCTGCCTGATGATAGCGCCAGCGATAACAACAACCGCTATTACTTCAATGTCCAAAACGATACCCGGCTGGGGGATTTATCCAGTCTAGCCCTGAAGGCGGAGGGCGTATCGGATGACCAGTATTTTGTCGATCTCGGCAATTCCCTCGAAGCCACCAGCGTCGTCAATCTGGAACGGCGCTTGGAATACCGCACTGCGGGCCAGAACTGGTCGTTTTCCAGTTTGCTGCAAAATTATCAGGTGCTGGATGGCGGCGTTGCCCCCCATGCCAAGCTTCCCCAACTATCGCTACGTTACCGCCCTCCCCAGCGCGGCAACGGCCTTAACCTGAATGCGGAAGCGGAATACACCCACTTTAGTGGCAGCACCACCGAAACCAATGGCACACGGCTGGATTTGACTACCCATGCCAGCAAGAAATTTTCCACTAAAGCCGCTTACGTCAAGCCATCCCTGACCCTGCACCATACCCAATACGCGCTGGATGACGCAGACAAGACCAACATCACCCGCACCGTCCCTACCGCCAGTTTGGATACCGGGCTGTTTTTTGAACGCAATATCAAACAAGGGCGTTATGTGCAGACGCTGGAGCCACGCCTGTTCTACACCCAGACGCCCTACCATGACCAAAGCAATATCCCGGTGTTTGACTCCTCAGACCGCAGCCTGAGCTACAACCAGTTATTTGCCGAAAACCGCTTCACCGGCAAGGATCGTATCGGCGACGACAACCGCCTGTCCGCCTCCCTCACCACCCGCATCCAATCGCCTGAAGACGGACGCGAACTGTTCCGCGCCAGCATCGGGCAGATGTATTATTTCGATGACCGCAAAGTGACCCTGCCGGGGAAAACCCCGCTGCAAGGCGACCGCTCGGAACTGGTGCTGGAAGCAGCCGGTGAAATCAACCCACGTACCCGGATAAGCAGCACCGCCTATTGGGACAGCGAGGAAAAAACCATGAATGCCGGAGAAGTGCGGGTGCATTACAAAGATGACAAAAAGCGCCTGCTGAATGTCGGTTACGCCCAACGCAAAGATGAATTCAAATCAGCCAGCCTATCATTCGCAGTGCCGATAAAATCCAACTGGAAAGCCATAGGCGCATGGGAACGCGACGTGCAAAATGACCGTGACCTCGAAACCGTCATCGGCGCAGAATACGAAAGTTGCTGCTGGAAAACCCGTGTCGCCAGCCGCAATTACCTGCTCCCCGACAATACCACCCATGACAACGCGGTATTTATCGAAGTCGAGCTAAAAGGACTCGGCAACTTTGGCAGCGGAACCCGTGACCTGCTGCAAGACCGGGTGTATGGCTATGATTAAAATCGCCCTCACAGCGGGGGAACCCGCCGGTATCGGCCCTGACATCATCCTGACCTTGCTGCAACAGCAACAACAATGGGCGGCGGATCTGGTGGTGATTGCTGACCCGGCGGTGTTGCGTGAACGCGCCCAGCAACTCGGCATCACCATGCGCTTACGCCCCTATGCCCCGGATGAAGTGCAACGCCCCTGCGGACCGGGCGAATGTTTCATCCTGCCCATCGCTTGCGCCGCGCCGGTAGAAACCGGGGTACTCAACCCAGCGAATGCAGAATACGTGCTGCAAACCTTACGGCGGGCGACAGCGGGCTGTTTGAGTGGTGAATTTGCGGCGATGGTCACTGCCCCGTTGCACAAGGGGATCATCAATGATGCAGGCATCCCGTTTACCGGGCACACCGAATTTCTCGCCGAACTGACCAACACCCCGCTGCCCGTGATGATGTTGACCGCAGGCACGCTGCGGGTGGCGCTGGCAACCACCCATGTGCCGCTGAGCATGGTCAGTTTCCTGATTACCCAAGACTTGCTGGAAGATGTATTGGCTATCCTGCACCGGGATTTGCAAACAAAATTCGGCATCCCCAACCCGCATATTCTGGTGTGCGGGCTGAACCCCCATGCAGGGGAAGGCGGACATCTGGGGATGGAAGAAATTGATGTCATCATCCCAGTCATCCAACGCCTGCAACAGCAAGGCATGAACTTGACTGGCCCATTACCGGCTGACACCTTGTTCACACCCCGCCACCTGCAAGGGGCTGATGCGGTGCTGGCGATGTATCACGACCAAGGGCTGCCCGTGCTCAAACACGCCGGTTTCGGCAAAGCCATCAATATCACCTTGGGTTTGCCGATTATCCGCACCTCGGTGGATCATGGCACGGCGCTGGATTTGGCAGGCACGGGTAAGGCAGAAACCGGCAGCCTACGGGAAGCGATAACACTGGCTGTACAGCTAGGCATGAGCAAAAAATAAAGCGTGCATAAAAAAGGGCATCCCGAAGGATGCCCAACCGCTAGGAGGATATAGCCAACACCGCTGATCAGTGCTGCTTATATCATCCTTGCGAAGCCAACCCTTGGTCGCTATCGAATACGTATTGGTTCATTACAATTTAACTTAATTTGAATTTTAGAATATAATAGAACTCTAATATAGTTTTCAGCACAACGCAAGTTTCTTGTCAAGAGGTTTCTAGCATGTCCAACAAACAACAGTTCCTGATCGTCCTAGCCCTGTTCGTCGGCCTCGCCCTACTCTGGTTCCTCAAGCAAGACCCAGCCATTAATAACATGAACGCGGTGCTGAAAACTGACGCAGAGTTACAGGCTTACCCCTACCAGTTCCGCGCTATGAAGGTCGAAAACGGGATTGCCACCCTCAGCAGCCCACGCTCGCCACAGGTTTCGGTGCTGCAATTTTTCCAGATTGCCAAACCGGCGCTGGATACCAGCAACCCTGATAGCCCAGCCATGATTGCGGCGCAGAAGGAATTGGCGCATGTGCAGGAAAAAGCGGGCAAACTCGCCAAAGCACAAGCGGGTATCACGGAAGTGCAGTGGGAAATCGACCGGAGTTGGTATGCCAGTCATGGGCTGATCGTGGAATAATGCCGCATCACACCGGCAGTGCTTTCCCGCCCAGTAACAACGCCAGTTCCAGCATCTCATCCCACAGCCGTTGCGGGTGGCGGGAAACATCCTGCCCTACCCCCTTGCTGTGCTGGTCAAGCGTGCGGCATGGTCAAATAGCGGGTTCCAATCCAGCGCCATCATCCGCCGCAACGCCGTTTGGAACAGCCCTTGGCGCGGTTTTGGCATCCGCATCAACAGCGATTGGTTGGAAACGTTATTGCGCACATTTTCACAACCCGCATAAAGCTGGCGTAGCAAATCGGCAAGTGCCCAGATCAGCAGCGGTGGCGCGGTATCCTCTTCCTGCAACACCTGCATGATGTGGCGGATACGCCGCGCATCCTGCGACAGAATCGCATCCGCCAAATCAAACACGCTGAAACGGGAACTGTCCGCCACGACTGCCATGATATTCGCGGCAGTCATCGGGCGGCTGCCATACAGCAATACCAGCTTGCCGATTTCCTGCACCGCCGCCAGCAAATTGCCTTCCACCCGTTCGGTCAGGTAACGCACCGCTTCATTGTCCGGCTGCAAACCGGCCTAGCCGCATCCGCCGCGCTATCCATGCCAGCGTTTGCGCGGGGGACAAATCCCACACCTGCACCAACGCCCCCACCTGTTCAATTTTTTTCACCCACGCGGCACTTTTACAGGTTTTGTCCAACCTGCCCGTCTGGATCAACAGCACCTTGTCGGTCGGCATATGGTCGAGGTAATGCTGCAAGGCTTTCGTGCCAGACTGCCCCGCTTTACAGGTCTGCATCCGCACATCCAGCAGCTTTTTGTCGGCAAACAGCGACAGCGCCCCCGCCGCGTCATACAACACCCCCCAATCAAATTGCGCATCCACATGCAGCACATCGCGTTCGCTGAAACCTCGTCCTGCTGCCGCTTTACGGATAGCATCGGCGGTTTCCATCACTTGCAGCGGCTCATCCCCGGCAATCAGGTAAACCGGGGCGAGGGTATGGCGGAGGTGTTCTTCAATCTGTTCGGCACGGACTTGCATGGGTTTCGTAGCTAGTATCAGAAAAAGAAAAATACTAGCACATCAGGTTTTTTAAGTTGTTTTTGTTTAGAATCCGGGCTTACCTTACCCTTCATATTGACTGCGCCAGACTATAACGATGAAAACCCATTTCCAGACACCCGAAATATCGGGATCATTCCCCTGCTCGCCTTGACCCTAGCACTACCTCATGCGGTACACGCGGAGCCTGCCACCAGCAGATGCCCTTTGCCCAGTCGCAGGTATTAGCGCCTGCCCAATACCGCCCCAGTACCGAAAGTGTCACGGTTTACGAATCCAGCACCGCCTATGCCACCACCCCGGCGCAAATCGGCTATGGCGAGCGCAAGGTAAAAGTTGCGGATGGTTACGTGGAATACGACAATCATTCCCGCCACCTTTGGGGAAGTCACCGAAACCATCGAAGTCGAGCGCGAACGGGTCGAAATCGAAACCCTGCCCGCCACGTACCGCACCGAAACCAAGCGCGTCAAAGTCAAAGAAGCCACCCAGCGTTGGAACCCCATCTGCCCGCAAGTCTTGTCCGCTGACGCCAACCCCGTGCCTGCTAATTGCCTGCATCGAAGTCCCAGCGGAATACACCAACGTGACCCGCGAAGTCATCGACATGCCTGCCCGCACTGTCAAAAAGGTCATTCCCGCCCGCACCGAAACCATCACCCGCAAGGTAGTGCTAGAACCTGCCAAAGTCGTCCGCAAAGAAATTCCGGCGGTTTACACCAGCGTGAAACTGGCCAAGGTAGACCAACCCGCCAAGGTCATCACCTCCCTGAACGCGGCACAAGTTCAGGGCATCCCCGCACAGCAAAAAACCCGCCCGGAACAAGTGGTGCAAATGCCCGCATTGTGCGAAGCCAGCATAACGCCGGAAAAAATCCTGCAATTACAAGGACGCTTGCAACAACTTGGCTATTATGAGGGTACACCCGACGGGATGCTCGGCCCCAAAACCCGTGCAGCCACTCACCCGTTTCCAAGAAGACAATGCACCTTGCAGCCGGTGCCATCACCTTGGAAACGCTGCGAAAATTGCAGCTTCAATAGAGACTTGCGGACATTTCCTGCTAAACTGTCCCCACTTAAAAATACTAGAACCAAAGGAGTCATCATGTCAGAACAGCAGCGGAATCCTGATCGGCAAGGGCGAAGACAAGGTTTTCCTGAACCCACGTTTTGCCAACCGCCACGGCCTCATCGCGGGCGCTACCGGCACGGGTAAAACCATTTCCCTGCAAATACTGGCGGAAGGCTTATCCCGTATCGGCGTGCCGGTGTTCATGGCGGACATCAAAGGCGACCTGACCGGCATCAGCAAACCCGGCAACCCGCACCCCAAAGTGGATGAGCGCGTCGCCAAAATCGGCATCGACGACTTCCGCTTTGAAGGTTGCCCTACGGTCATCTGGGATTTGTCCGGTGAACGTGGGCATCCAATACGCGCCACCATTTCCGACATGGGGCCGTTGCTGCTGGCACGCCTGCTCGACTTGAATGACACTCAGGAAGGCGTGCTGAACATCGCTTTCAAAGTTGCCGACGACCAAGGCATGTTACTGCTGGATCTCAAAGACCTACGCGCCATGCTTCAGCACCTCGGTGAAAACAGCAAGGAATTCAGCAATGCTTACGGCAATGTCAGTTCCGCCTCCATCGGTGCAATCCAGCGCCAATTGCTGGTATTGGAACAGCAAGGCGCAGACCAATTCTTCGGCGAACCGGCACTGGATTTGTGGGACTTCATGCGCACTGGCGCGAACGGTTACGGCAATATCAATATCCTCGCCGCTGACCGCCTGATCAATACCCCGCGTTTGTATGCCACCTTCTTGCTGTGGCTACTCTCCGAATTGTTTGAAAACCTGCCCGAAGTCGGCGATATGGACAAACCGCGCTTGGTGTTCTTCTTCGACGAAGCCCACCTGCTGTTCAATGGCGCATCCAAAGCCTTGGTGGAAAAGGTTGAACAAGTGGTCAAACTGATCCGTTCCAAAGGGGTCGGCATTTACTTCATCACCCAAACCCCGTTGGACGTGCCGGAATCGGTGCTAGGGCAACTCGGCAACCGCGTCCAGCACGCCCTCCGCGCCTTCACCCCGCGTGACCAAAAAGCAGTCCGCACCGCTGCCGAAACCTTCCGCCAAAACCCCAATATCGACACCGCTGAAACCATCATGCAAATGGGCGTTGGCGAAGCACTGGTCTCCGTGCTGGATGACAAAGGCATCCCCAGCATTGTGCAACACACCATCATCCGCCCGCCGCAATCGCGCATCGGCCCGCTCACTGAGGCAGAACGTGCCGACATCCTACGCACCAGCCCCTTTGCAGGGCGTTACGACACTCTGGTTGACCGTGAATCTGCTTACGAACTGCTGCAAAAACGCGCCGTAGCCGCCGCCACCGAAGCGGCCGCCGTAGAAGCCGAGCAAGCCGAACAAAAAGCCGCACGGCGCGTCAGCAGCGCCAGCACGTGCACGCGAACCTGACAGCCTGTTGGGCAGCATTGGTGAAACGATGGTTAAAAACGCCGTCAAAGCTGCCACCTCCAGCTGCGGGCGGCGCATCGGCACACAAATCGTGCGTGGCCTGCTCGGTTCCCTGTTCAAGGGACGCTAGATCATATCCACTTAAATCCGGCATTTTCACGCCCAAATTGCTGCATATCGCCGCAGTTCGGTGTAGAATGCCGGGTTTTCATGGTTATTCAAGAGCAAAGGCGAAACGCGATGGCAACTATTCTTCTGCTCAATGGGCCAAACCTGAACCTGCTGGGAAAGCGCGAACCCGGTCATTACGGTAGCCTGACCTTGAGCTGAAATTGAAACCCGCCTTACTGCGCTAGCCAGCCAGCAACAACACACGTTGCTGTGCTACCAGAACAATTCGGAAGGCGCACTGGTAGACCGTATCCATCAAGCAATGGATGAACAGATCGATTTCATCCTGATCAATCCCGGCGCTTATACCCATACCAGCATTGCCCTGCGGGATGCCCTGCTGGGTGTTGCCATACCGTTTATCGAAATACACCTGTCCAATGTGCATCGCCGGGAACCTTTCCGCCACCACTCCTATCTTTCTGATATAGCGGAAGGCGTAATCTTGGGACTCGGCACATTGGGCTATGAACTCGCACTGTATGCCGCTATACAGAAACTCAGTAAACACGACAGGGCATTAACCCATGATGGACGTTCGTAAAATACAAAAACTGATCCAGCTTGCTGGAAGACAGCGATGTGGCTGAAATCGAAATCAAGGAAGGCGAAGACTCCGTTCGCATCAGCCGCATCAATCCCAATATGACACTGGCTGCGCCCACAACAATACTATGCACCGCAGCAGCAATGATGGCCGCGCCCGCCGCAGCCCCCGTTGCGGCGGCGATCCATTGCACCTGCAGCCCCCACAGGCCATACGGTCGAATCACCAATGGTCGGCACGTTCTACCGTGCCTCATCACCGACTGCCAAAGCTTTTGCCGAAGTCGGTCAAAGCGTCAAGGTCGGCGACACCCTCTGCATTATTGAAGCCATGAAAATGCTCAACCAAATCCAGTCTGACGCCTCTGGGGTCGTCAAAGCCATTCTGGTCGAGAACGAACAGCCGGTCGAATTCGGGCAACCACTGTTCATCATTGAATAATGCGATTGGCTACACACCGTTGAGGTGACAACATGTTAAAAAAAGTACTGATCGCAAACCGGGGCGAAATTGCCCTGCGCATTTTGCGTGCCTGCCGTGAACTCGGCGTCAAAACCGTTGCGGTGCATTCCACCGCTGACCGCGACCTGAAACACGTGCGTCTGGCAGACGAATCCGTCTGTATCGGCCCACCACGTTCCATTGACAGCTACCTGAACATCCCCGCCATTATCAGCGCGGCGGAAGTCACTGGCGCGGACGCCATCCACCCCGGTTACGGCTTCTTGTCGGAAAATGCTGACTTTGCCGAACGGGTAGAATCCAGCGGCTTCATTTTCATCGGCCCACGCGCGGAAACCATCCGCCTGATGGGTGACAAGATTTCTGCCAAGGACGCGATGATTGCAGCCGGTGTGCCCTGCGTTCCCGGCTCGGAAGGCGGAACCCCGGAAGACCCGGAAGAAATCCTCAAAATGGGTGAGCGCATCGGCTACCCCCTGATCGTCAAAGCCACGGGCGGCGGCGGCGGGCGCGGGATGCGGGTCGTCAACCAAGCCGACGAACTGGTTGCTGCGGTCAGCCTGACCCGTGCCGAAGCCAAGGCAGCGTTTGGCAATGACGTGGTGTTCATGGAAAAATTCCTCCAGCACCCGCGCCACATTGAACTGCAAGTGCTGGCAGATTCCCACGGCAATGCCATCCACTTGTGTGAACGCGATTGCTCGATGCAGCGCCGCAACCAAAAAGTGGTGGAAGAAGCCCCCGCGCCCTTCATTACCGAAGCGCAACGCTCCCATATCGGGCAGATTGTCGCCGATGCCTGCCGCCGCATCGGCTACCGTGGTGCTGGCACGTTTGAATTTTTGTACGAAAACGGCGAGTTCTATTTCATCGAAATGAACACCCGTTTGCAGGTCGAACACCCGGTCACCGAACTGATTACCGGCGTCGATCTGGTCAAGCAGCAATTGCTGATTGCCTCCGGCGAAGTCCTGACCTTGCTCCAAGAAGACATCAGGCCGCACGGTCACGCCATCGAATGCCGCATCAACGCCGAAGACCCGCAAACCTTTGCCCCCTCACCGGGCAAGATTACCCGCTACCACGTGCCGGGTGGTCTGGGTGTACGGGTCGATTCGCATATCTATGCCGATTACAGCGTCCCGCCTTACTACGACTCGATGATCGGCAAGCTGATCGTCCACGGGCAAGACCGTGAAACCGCCATCAACCGGATGCACGGCGCACTCAGCGAAATGGTCATCGAAGGCATCAAAACCAATATCCCGCTACAAACCCGCATTATGGAAGATGCCGCGTTCCGTGCCGGTGGTGCTGACATTCATTACCTCGAAAAAATGTTGGGCATGAAATGAGCTGGCAACAATTGATTTGCCACGCCACCTCGCGCTTTCAAGACGCGATTGTGGAACACATGGAGGCCGCTGACGCGGTTTCCATCACATGGCAGGATGCAGAGGACGACCCCATCCTCGAACCGCGCCCCGGCGAGATGCGCCTGTGGAATAACTTGGTGGTTACCGCGCTGTACGAGGAAGATACCGACCTCAGCGCCTTGCTGCTGCTGCTGGAAACCCACAAAACCGATTGGCAGATCGAAGCCGTGCTGCTGGAAACTGTCGAAGACCAGCCGTGGGAACGGGCGTGGATGGACAGCTTCCACCCCATGTGCTTCGGCGAACGCCTGTGGATTTACCCCAGTTGGTATGAAATCCCGGCAGATGACAGCGTAAAACTGCTGCTTGACCCCGGCCTTGCCTTCGGCACTGGCACACACCCCACCACCGCCCTGTGCCTCGAATGGCTGGATGGGCAAGACATGGCAGGCAAGGAAGTACTGGATTACGGCTGTGGTTCCGGCGTCCTCGCTATCGCCGCCCTCAAACTCGGTGCCAAACACGCCGTCGGTACGGATATTGACCCGCAAGCCCTGCAAGCCACACAGGACAATGCCGAACGCAACAGCATCCATGCCACCCAACTGCACACCTGTTACCCGGAACAATTGCCACAGCAAACGTGGGATGTGGTCATGGCGAATATCCTCGCAGGCCCATTGGTGGAACTTGCCCCCATTTTGCTGGCAGCACTGCGCCCCGCTGGCAAGCTGGTGTTATCGGGCATTTTGGCGGAACAATCAGCAGCTATTCAAGATGCCTACCAATCCGCATTAACAGATTTTGCCATTACCCAAAAAGACGATTGGATCAGGGTAACAGGCATACGCCGTTGATCTGTATTTTTTGCCCAATACGCCCGCCCGATGCTATTTTCCACGCCTCGAATGAGAATTCCTGACGTATAAGAACTAGAATAAAGCAATTATCCAAATGGCGCGGAGTCATGTACACACAGTGTAACCACTGCAACGCGATTTTTCGCGTCACAATGAAGGAATTGACAGCAGCGCAAGGGTTGTTGCGGTGCGGAGAATGTGACAACATTTTCGATGCCATGAAGACCCTCAGCCAAACGCTACCGGAAGAACGCCGCTTTGCGCAACTGAGCGTTGCTACTGCCGTAGAAATACCCAGACATCAGCCGCTAGCTGAAACCAAAACGGCGGCGAAACATAAGCGCACTTCCCCATCAACCCAACATACCTTGAATTCACGCCATTTCCTGTTGGTGGGTATAGCTGCCCTCACCCTGCTGTTGTTACTGCAAGTGCTGTACAGCAGCCGTAACTGGTTGGCACAACAACCCTTAACCGCTGCCATTACCCAAAAAACGTGTTCCCTCGTTGGCTGCGGCATCACCATCCCGCGTGATGTACGCAAAATCAAGCTGTTGAGCCGTAATGTTTACTCCCACCCCAACACCCCCAATGTATTGACGATTAGTGCCTCCATCCAGAATGACGCCCCTTATCCCCAACCCTTTCCGCTGATTGAAGTCAGTTTTCTGAACCAGAAAAACGAAGTCATGGCGTTGCGGCGTTTTCCGCCGACAGAATATATCCCGAATTTTAAGGGCGAACTCATGTCGATTGGCATTCCTGACGAATTACTGCTAAATATTTCTGATCCTGGAGAAGAAGCTGTGCGCTTCCAATTTCGTTTCATGTAGCCCAAACGGAGAAAATGCCGCACTTAATGAAAATTTAACCTTAAAAAGTAAGAAAGTTCCTGTTCATTCGGAACAATTCGGCTATAATCCGCCGCGCAATTGGTCACTTACAATAAAATAGTTTGATAACTAAATAATGAAGGACCGTCATCATTTAACGTGTTGGAGACAAACATGGTAACCGACAATGTAAGCTACCTAAGAAGAAAAGCTGCCCTGCCTGTTGAAGGCATTGAACCGTACATCCCCGAACCCGGCGAAGAGTACATGAACGAAAAGCAGCTTGAGCATTTTCGTAGCATCCTCATCGCTTGGAAAAAGTCCCTGATGGAAGAAGTTGACCGCACGGTTGACCACATGAAAGAAGATGCGACTAACTTTTCCGACCCCGCTGACCGCGCCACTCAGGAAGAAGAGTTCGCCCTCGAACTGCGTGCCCGTGACCGTGAACGCAAGTTGATCCGCAAAATCGAAAACACCATTGCCCGTTTGGATGACGATGACTACGGTTATTGCGATGACTGCGGCATTGAAATTGGTCTGCAACGCTTGGAAGTTCGCCCCACTGCTGAACTTTGCATCGACTGCAAAACCACCCGGGAAATCAAAGAAAAGCAAATAGCGGTCTGAGAAGACTGTCACCTTGCTGACTATTGGCCGATTCGCCCCCTCCCCCACCGGGCCGTTACATTTCGGCTCGTTGGTTGCTGCCACCGCCAGTTATCTGGCGGCACGGCAAGCCGGGGGAAACTGGTTGCTGCGCATCGAAGACCTCGACAAACCGCGTGAGCAACCCGGTGCGGCTGATGCCATCATCCAGACCCTTGCTGCTTATGGCTTTGAGTGGGATGGCGACAATCCTCTACCAAAGCCAACGCTTAAACGCCTACCGCGAGGCGCTTGCCAGCCTGCACCACCATACTTATCCCTGCACCCGTTCACGCCAAGGCTTGCCAACATTGCCTGCCATCCGCTTACGCACCCACGATGACCCCATCTGTTTCAGCGACAGGATACAAGGGGAATATTGCCAGCGGTTGGCAAGTGAAGTGGGGGATTTTGTCATCCTGCGGGCAGACGGTTTATTTGCCTACCAACTTGCGGTCGTGGTGGATGATGCGTTTCAGGGCGTAAACCAAATAGTGCGCGGTGCTGACCTGCTCGACAACACCCCCCGGCAAATCTGGCTGCAACAACTGCTGGGCTTGCCACAACCCAGTTACGCCCATGTGCCGCTGGTGCTGAATGAACACGGGCAGAAGCTGAGTAAACAAAACCTTGCCCCCGCAATCAGTACCGAGGGACGTTTGCAAACGCTGGTATCGGCCTTACGGTTTCTAGGGCAAACTTGCCCAGATGCGACTGAGTTTGCCACACTGACAGAATTCTGGGATTGGGCGATCGCCCATTGGGACATCACCAACCTTAGCAATTCACAGGCATGAATATGGCAAGCAATCACTGGCGCACCTTCCCCCGCTGGATGCTGGAAGACCATGCAACTGACCTCCAGTTTAGTGCCCAACTCTCGACTGGGCGGGCGGCAGAAGTCGTGGCACGGATACAGCAGGAACCAGCGACGATGCAGGTAGTGTTGAAGCTACTAGCTGACAGCCATACTGCCTTGAGTGTGCGCGTTGGTATCGGGGTGGTGATGGAAGATTTCGCTGGCTCCGCATTATTACGGCAACACATTCCAGCACTTGGCACGCTGGCACGCCACCGTGAGGCGCTTATCCGTGCCGATGCCTGTCACTACTTGGGGCTAAGTGGCGACGCGCTGGCAATGCCTTACCTGCAAGCCTGCCTACAAGACCTTGATGCAGAAGTGCGTGAAATTGCTGCCGATGCCTTACTGTCGTTGGCAGCTACACCGGATAACCTGCCAGCCGGTTAATGGCTTGCGCCAGTTCAATATCCTTGTGCGTCAACCCATCGGCATCGTGGGTTTTCAGGCTGATCGCCACCGTTTTGTACACATTGCACCATTCCGGGTGGTGGTTCATGCGCTCGGCAACCAAGGCCACTTGCGTCATGAAACCAAAGGCTTCGACGAAATCAGCGAACGTCAGTACCCGGTGCAGCTTGCCATCGCGGAGAACCCAACCGGGCAAGCCTTCCAGAATCACGGCGAGTGCTTCACCTTCAAGTTTTTCAATCATTTAATGCTCCTAATAAAACCACAGCGTGGGCGGCAATACCTTCTTTACGTCCGGCAAACCCCAGCTTTTCGGTGGTGGTGGCTTTGACATTAACCTGCCCCAGCGTACATTCGAGGTCGGTGGCGATATTGCCACACATGGCAGGAATGTGGGACGCCATTTTCGGTGCTTGGGCAATAATGGTGCTGTCGAGGTTGATGATGCCATACCCCTTGCTACGCACCAGCCCATAAACATGGCGTAGCAGGATGCGGCTGTCGATATTGGCGTATTCGGCAGCAGTGTCAGGAAAATGTTGCCCAATGTCCCCCAAAGCCAGCGCCCCCAGCAACGCATCACAGATCGCGTGCAGTAACACGTCACCGTCAGAATGCGCTTTAAAAGCGTGGGTGTGCGGGATGTTTACCCCGCCCAACACCAGATGGTCACCGTCGGTGAAAGCGTGTACATCGTAGCCATGACCAATGCGCATCATGGCTTTTTTCCCCAACACTTTCGCGGTCATGAAACCGCCTGCATACAGGCAAATACTGAAGTACGATCAACGCATAGCCGTACCCCCGTTCTGGTGGGTCGATCGCCATCCATATGCCTAACATGAGATACAACAACGAAACCAATACCGCGTAGACATGGGTTTTGGCATTGCCAGCCAAATACCGCGCACCAATAGCAGCAACGGCGCAAGCAACACCAGCACTTCAAACCAGCGCGGCACATGCTGTACGGGCGCTAGCCAAACATTCCACAAGACAATCAAGGCCATCAAACCTAACAGGCCAACCAGCGTCAAGTTACGCCACAGGGCAAGCTTATTCATAGTTTGTGTGCCAGTTGTGCCAGACGTTTACCCAATGCAATGCACAGGCGTTTTTCCTCGTCCGTCAGCGGGCGCGAACTGTCGCTGCCAGAAACGTGCGAAGGCCCATAAGGTGTGCCGCCACTTGGGTGCTGATCAAGTCCGATTCCGCATACGGCAAGCCGGTGATGATCATGCCGTGGTGTAATAGGGGCAGCATCATCGACAGCAAGGTGCTTTCCTGCCCACCGTGCAAGCTGGAGGTGGAGGTGAATACCCCCGCAGGTTTGCCAGTCAATGTGCCGGATAACCACAGGCTGCTGGTTTTTTCGAGGAAATATTTCAGCGGGGCTGCCATATTGCCGAAACGCCCCGGACTGCCGAGTGCCAGCGCATCACAGGTTTTCAGGTCATCCAGCGTGACATAGGGTGCGCCACTGGCGGGAATGGTATCGGCAACGGCTTCACAGACTGTCGGATACTTCCGGCACGGTGCGCAGCATGGCTTCGCTACCCGCGACACTTTCCACCCCACGGGCAATCTGTTGCGCCATGCTGGCAACAGAACCGTGGCGGCTGTAATACAGGATCAGGATAGTTTTCATAAGATGTCGAGTACCTTTTCGGGTGGGCGTCCGATAATGGCGCTGCCATCTTTGACGACGATGGGGCGTTCGATCAGGCGCGGGTGTTCGATCATGGCCTTGATCAACTGCTCGCGGCTCAATTCAGGGTTGGCTAGGTTTAGGTCGGTATACTCGGCTTCACCTTTGCGCATCAGGCCACGCGGTTCAAGGCCGAGCATGTCCAGCAGACTGTTCAGGGTGGCAGCATTGGGCGGGGTTTCCAGATACTTCACAATGGTGGGGATGATGCCTTCGTCTTCCAGCAGCTCTAGCGCCTGACGGGATTTGGAACAACGGGGGTTGTGGTAAATGGTTACGGTATCGCTCATGAATGCCTCCTGATGGTTTGCCGTGCAATCTAGCGGGATGGCGGCTGGTGTGCAAGTGGGGATGAAAAATTCCGCAAACGATTACAAGCCTCATTGAATAAATTTATAATACTGATACAATAATCGTTGATAATAATAAAAATTTCATGGGCAAAACGAATAAAAGCCGAAAAATCATAATGATAACGGAATTAGAAAAATGAACACTTCAATGCATGAACGCCGCTATGCCAATGGATCGGTTGGTTTTGCCTTACAAATCTTGTTTGCATTGTTGTTCCTGACTGCACTGACGGGACAGGCACTCAGCAGCCAACTGCACGGCTACCTACACGAACACCAGCACGGGCGGCAGCACCAATTACACCCTGACTTCGGGGCAGTCACTCAAGATTGCCAGCGGCACGTATACCGGCACAGTAGAATTTGGTAGTGGTTCGACCATTTGCGTGGAAACAGGTGCGACATTCACCCCCGGCAATCTCAATAATCCTGCTGGTACATTGACCAACTACGGTACTGCCAACTTGCGGACGTTTGCCTATCAACGCCGGTACGGTTATCGACAACTATGGCACGTTAAGCTTTACCGGCTTGAATACCAATGGCGCAACCACGTTCTACAACCGTACCAATGCGACCATGAGCGCCCCCACCTTCCAGTTGGGCAGTAATTCTACCTTCACCAATGACGGCCTAATGACTGCGACGGGGGATCTCAATACGACGGTTGGTACTACCCTGACCAATAATTACCGCATGGAGGTGGACGGCAATTTCAACCCCGATGGTACGTTCACTAACAATGGGCGGGCGTATGCCAAGAACTTCATCAACATGAACTCCAGCGCGACCATTATCAACAATTGTACCCTTGTGTCTTATAACGGGTTCAACAGCAACAACCCGAATGTGACCAATAACGGGACTATCCTGATCACCCAACCCAACAACAAGTGGCAACATAACGCTTCGGGGGTATTCCGTAATGGCCCGAATGCCAAGGTTGCGGGTTACGATTTCATCAATAATTCCACCATTACGGGCAGTGGTGCTATTATTTTTTCTGGCTCAACCACCAATCAGGGGGCTTTTACTGGTAATAGTGCCAGCGACAAGATTAACTTTTACGATGAAACCCAGACAGGTTCGCAGTTTTTTGACTTCCAAAATACCGCACCAACCAATACCGTGCGCACAGCGTTTACCCGCCCGACAGAGCTGGATTCTCCCACTACTTGCTCGACCGGTTACAAGAGTTTTGCGCTGGCAGGCACAACAGGCACTATCACTGGCACTGTCTATACCGACAGCAACCTAACAATGCGCTGGATGCCACCGAAACCAAACTGCCCAACATCACCGTCTGGCTGTATGACAGTGCTGGAACCACCCTGCTGCAAAGCATGGTCACGGATGCCAGTGGGGCCTATTCCTTTACAGGGGTTGCGGCTGGCACTTATCAGCTTAAAGTCGACAGTGCTGATATTGACCGCCCTGCGGGGGCAACTATCGGAACCACCAACCCACTAACCGCAGTAGCAGTAACCGTAGGCGGCACAACCGCCAACCAGAATTTCGGCTTTGACATCGGCGCTTATTGCCCAGTTGCGGGTCAATCCGTCAGCAACGTGTCAGGTAATGCAGCAACAGTAAAAAGTAGCAGCGGCACTATCAGCTCCCCTAATTCAGCTCTTGGCGCACTGACTGCCGCTAACACCGGCACAACCACGACAAACTCGGCGAAAATACCCAGCACTGCTGGCGCACAAATTACGCTGGATCTAGGCCAGACTATCCCTGCCAATGCCAGCCTGGTACTTTCCCTTGCCCAAGATACTTCGACCAGTAAAGTCGACATCCAGTTTTCAGCGGACAATACTACCTTTACATCGGTGGGTACATATGGTGCGAGTGGTACGTTGGGGAGTTCTGCTACTCTGGACAAACTTGCACGGATAACCATCACCGTACCTGCTAGCGGAGTGCGGTATGTAAGGTTCCTCCGTCAAGCTAGCTTGTTCTGGATAGACGGGGTTTCCTATTCACAGATATGTGTCGCGCCGGGGACTGTCAGTGGTACGGTTTACAACGATACTAACCTCAGTAATGCATTGGATGCCACGGAAACCAAACTACCCAATATCACCGTCTGGCTGTATGACAGCACTGGCACTTCCCTCCAGCAAACCAAAACGACGGATGCCAGTGGGGCATATTCCTTCACCGGGGTGGCGGCGGGCACTTATCAGCTTAAGGTAGACAACACCGATATTGACCTCCCTGCTGGGGATAACCATTGGTACTACCAACCCACTGACCGGGGTCGCGGTAACGGCTGGGGGGACAACTGCCAACCAAAACTTCGGTTTCGACCCAGCGGCAGCAACAGCAATAGTTTCCGGCACGGTTTACACCGACAGCAACCTCAACAATGCGCTGGATGCCTCTGAAACCAAACTGCCCAACATCAGCGTCTGGCTATATAACAGTGCCGGAACGACTCTGTTGCAAACCAAGACTACCGATGCCAGCGGGGCATATTCCTTCACCGGGGTTGCGGCGGGTACTTACCAAGTCAAGGTGGACAACTCTGATCCTGACCGCCCTGCGGGAACCAGCATCGGCACGACCAACCCATTGACCGGAGTCGTGGTAACGGCGGGCAGACAACTGCCAACCAAAACTTTGGCTTCGACGTGGCAGTGCCTGCCTGTGCCGCGCCAGCCCCCACTACCACGGGCATTGAAGGAAGCGTCACTTGGAACCATAACCCCTTTGCGCCAGTCAGCGAAACCGTCGGCGGTCACCTAAAACCGCTCATCGTTGCCCATTTTCCCTTATTAGTAGCGTCGGCAACCGATGAAGTGGCATCCGGCCTCACCACCGGCCCTACTGACTGGGAACGGTATGTCGAGACGGCTTCTGTCCCCGCAACATTGCCCGAAGCAATCAGTGGCAATCAGTACCTCCAGTACAGCTTCACGACCCAAGCGACCCTGAGCAATAGCCACATCCTCTACGGTGTAGCCCTGTCAACACTGGGGCCACTAAATACTTGGAATCACAGCGGCAAATACAAGGTACACATCCAGATAGACGACAATGCTGCCTTCAGCTCCCCCACTATCGTGCAAAAGATGCTCCAGATTGATGAGGATAACCCAACCACGGGCGGGGATGTCAGCGAAGGGCCACTTTACAGTAGTGACTTTTACATCAGCCATTATGACTTTGATGCCCCCGTCACCGTGGAAGCCAACAAAACGTATTATTTGCGTTTCTATCTCTACGATGATGCCAAAGCCGGGTGTCGCTAATAGCGTTGCTAACCGGATCATTTTCGATGACTTGCTGCTCAAAACCCACGACTGTGATGCACTCCCTACCACGCGGCTCAGTGTCACCAACGCGGTCGTCACAGAGGGTAACAGCGGCACTACCAACCTGAATTTCCCTGTCAACTTGAGTAATGCAGCACCGACAGGTGGCGTGAGTTTCAACTATGCCACCGCTGATGACACCGCGACGCTGGCAAATAATGACTATCAGACCAAGACGGGGACGGTGACCATTCCAGCGGGTGCCAGTAGTGCTGTCATTTCGGTTCCCGTGGTCGGCGATACCACGATTGAACCCAATGAAAAAGTGACGTTGAACATCACCAATGTGGTCAACGCCCAGTTTCAGGATTCCCCACCACCGCACGGCGTCATTATTGATGATGATGCTGCCGTTGCCTGTAATGTCGGCAGTGGTCATTTCGGTGGTATTGCCTTCCAAGACTATAACCAGAATGGTATACGCGAAGCCGGTGAAATCGGCCTTGCCGGTGTCACTGTCACCGCTTATAACAGCAGTAACGCCTCTGCTGCCACTGCCACCACCAATGCGAATGGCTGGTATGTGCTGACGTGGCCTTACCAATGGCACGCAATACCGTCTGGAATTTACCAACCTGCCCGCAGGCATTGAATCTGCCAGCCACGGCACAGATTCCAAAACCAACGTACAGTTTGTGACTGCCAGCCCGACCTGTAGCGCCAATCTCGGGATCAGTAACCCGGTTGATTACTGTCAAGCTGACCCGAAACTACTGACTGCCCGCTATGTCAATGGCGACTCATCAGCCACCGGCGCGGATCAGGCTGGAACGCTGGGTGCATTACTGTCATTCAACTACAGCGACGCAGGCATTACCCCCGCCCTCAATCAGGATGCGCTTGGTTCACAGGTCGGCGGTATCTGGGGGCTTGCCTACAACCGCAACACCAAAAAAGCCTTTGCATCGGCGATGGTACGGCGTCACGTCGGTCTGGGGCCATTGGGTATCGGCGGTATTTACGTTGTCAATTATTCACGGCGCTACCCCAACCGTCAGCAGCTTCCTCAATGTGGATGGGCTGGCAGGTATTGATGTCGGCTCCATCGGCACTAACAGTGCACGTGGGCTAGCGGGCGACCCTATACCCCCAACTACGATGCGACGGCTTTCGATAAGGTCGGCAAGGAAGGTCTGGGTGACATCGAACTGTCAGATGACGGCAATACGCTGTACGTCACCAACCTGTTTTCACGCAAAATCATCAAGGTTGACCTGACCGCTTACAATACCAGCGGCACTATTCCCACCACTGCCACCGAAATCAGCCTGCCTGCCGTCACTTGCACCAACGGGGTAGCACGTCCGTTTGGCCTGAAATATTACCGGGGCAAATTGCACGCAGGCATTACCTGTACCGGCTGAAAGTGCGGGTGGCACTAGCAGCAACCTGAAAGCCTCCATTCATGCTTACGATGGCACAAGCTGGACAGAGAAACTGCAAATCCCGCTGAATTACGCCCACTGGTATGCAGGCGACCACATCCTAGTGGTTCGCAATTACGTACCAGTATTCCTTGGGTCAGCAGCTTTACAGCTTCTCGCTATTCTCCAATCAAGCTGGGCGGAATGCGCTTTGCGGATGATGCGCAACTGCTGCTGAGTGACATTGAATTTGATAGCAATGGCGACATGCTCGTCGGTTTTGTTGACCGTACTGGTTTGCAATTGGCGGTAGCTAACTACGGTACGGATACCACCTCAATCGAAATCTTTGGGGTATTTTCCAACGGCGAACTCCTGAAAGCCAGTTACAATGCCTGCCACTGGTGCTTACACGCTGGAAAATGCCGGTATGGCAATGGTGTTGCCGGTGAAGGGTAGAAACCGACACTAGAACCCGCCTGGCCTTATGCTGGCCCTGGCGGTGGTGAATTCTACGGCGGTGAGACAATTCTCTGGTCATACCGAAAACTCGTTTGGTGCTCTGGCATTGATTCCCGGCAAGCAGGAAGTTGCTTTGAATGCCATGAACCCGTTTGATATCACCACCGGTGGGACTATCTGGCTGAACAATAACACCGGGGAGCGTACCCGTGGTGCGCAACTCTACGGTGAGGACAACCGTTTCTTCGGCAAAGCCGTCGGTCTTGGTGACATCGAAGTATTGTGTGACCCTGCCCCGATCGAAATCGGCAACCGCGTGTGGCTGGATACCGACAAAGACGGCCTTCAAGATGCAGGCGAAGCAGGCATCGCCAATGTCACCGTCACCTTGACTTGCGGCACAGATACCGCAACTGCCACCACCGATGCACAAGGCGAATACTACTTCTCGAACAAAGCGGGCGGCAATGCCACCTTCATGGGTAGCGGCGAAAGTTGCACCTTGAGCGTCAACAATACCCAAGCCAGCCTCAGCACTTACACCCTAACCACGCAAAATGCGGATAGCAAAACCGACAACAACCGCAAAACTGACATCCGCGATTCGGATGCAGCAGTCAGTGCAGGCAATGCGGTCATCAGCTTCACGGTGGGTGCGGCGGGGCAGAACAACCATGGGCTGGATATTGGTTATCAACCACCCATTAGCCACCAGCTACTGTTTCCGGCAAAGTGTTTGACGACGTGAATTACGGCGGTGATGCGGGGCGGGCATTCGGTACAGCGGGTACAGCAAATGTGAGTGGCGCACGGGTTGAACTTTATAATTCGACTGGTGCATTCGTCAGCACGACCACCAGCGCGGCGGATGGCACTTACAGCTTCACTAACGTTTCCAGCGGCAATTACTTTGTGCGGGTCGTGAATGATACGGTCAAATCCACCCGTAGCGGCTCTAATGCAACAGAACGTGGCATTCAAACCTACCGCACCGATGGCACAACCGCCGTCACCAGTGAAGTCGGCGGACGCAAACCAGCCGTGGCTGATGCCGCAGCAAATACCACTAGTCAGACATTGAACACCACCACATTCGTTTTGTCCGGCGGCGGGCAAGCACAATCGGTGCAACCCATTACGGTTGCTGGCATGCAATATCAGTGGCGCAAACTTCGGTTTCAACTTCAGCACCGTCGTCAATACCAATGACAGCGGGCAAGGTTCACTGCGCCAAGGCATCACCAACATCAACCTGCTGGCAAACACCGGTTTGGCACAAACCGGGCAGGACAACACCTACGGGGTGGATACCAGCGTCATCAAGGAAGTGTTGCTGTTCAATATCCCTGCTGCCAGCGACCCCTTAGGGCGGGCAGACATTTGCGGTGGTACCACCTGTAAAATCACTATCAGCAGCCAATTACCTGCTGTCGCTAAGCAACCAGCGATTATCGATGCCACCACCCAACCGGGTTATGTTGCAGGAACACCGGGCGTACCACGCATCCAGATCGTGCCCACCGCCGGGTTGGATGCCAGAGGCTTCACTATGGGCTACGATGCACCAGACAGCACCTTACGCGGCTTTGCTATCACCGGATTTCAGAAACCTTGCACCAACCGTGGCCTGACGGTCGATAGGTGAACGCACATCATTGAATCCAACTATATCGGTGTAACACCTGCCGGTACGGCAGATGGCAATGGCAACGGTATCGAACTGCAATATACCCAGAGCGCCGTCATCGGGGGCACAACTAGCCGCCAAACGCAATATCATTTCTGCCAACAAAGCTCGTTGGGCTTTTCTTCAACACGGGTGCATCCGGCAGCATCATCCAAAACAACTTTATCGGCACTAATCCTGCCGGTACGGCCGCGATGAGTAACGAAACCAGCGGGATTGACACAGAAGGTGGTATCCGGTACGAAAATTCTGGATAACGTCATTGCAGGTAACTGGGGTGACGGTATTGAACTCGGCTTCACCAGCGGTGGCCCCGGTGTTGCCAACGCCATCATCCAAGGCAACCGTATCGGGGTGGGCATCAATGGCGAAGCCATTGGCAACAATGGCCCCGGCATCATGAACTATGGCGCATCCAACGGGCATCAGATTGGTGGCACTGGCGCAGGGCAAGGCAATATTATTGCTTATAACCTGACAGGCGGCATCAAAATGGCAAACAACAGCAGTTCCGGTGTTGTTATCAGCGGCAACAGCATCTACGCCAACGGCAATCTGGGTATTGACTTGGGCAACAATGGCGTAACAGTGAACGATAGCGGCGATACCGACAGTGGCGCGAATGACCTGCTCAATTTCCCGATCCTGTCACAGTTATCCATTTCCGGCAGCAACCTGACCATCACAGGCTGCGCACCTGCTGGGGCAACGGTGGAACTGTTCGAGGCCGATGTCAGTGTCGGCGGCAAAGCGACTCCCGGTGACAACAAGCAAGGCAAAAGCAAGGACTACGGCGAAGGCCAGACTTACCTTACCAGCTTCGTGGAAGGCAGTGCATCCGACACCGATAGCGCCAACTGCGCGCTGGCAACCGACGCAGATGGCAACAACCAGACTGGCATGAAAGCGTTCAGCGTGACCATCAGCAAACCCGCCAGCGTAGCGACGGGTGACACACTGACTACCACTGCCACACTGGCGGCGTCCGGCACATCCGAATTCTCACCAACAATGACCATTGCAGTCCCGACCAGTATCGCGGGTACAGTCTTTGAAGACATGAATTACGGCGGTGGCATAGGTCGTGCCTTTGGCACTGCCGGTACGGCGGGGGTGAATGGCGCAACCGTAGAGCTGTACAACTCGACCGGCACCTTCATCACCACGACCAGCACCGCTGCCGATGGCTCTTATACCTTCAACGGCATCGCTGCCGGTAATTACTATGTGCGAGTGGTCAACGATACCATCAAGTCTACCCGCACAGGTTCCAACGGTACGGAACGCGGCATCCAGACCTACCGTACCGATGGCACCACCGCTGTCAGCAACGAAGTTGGCGGACGCAAGCCTGCCAGTGTGGATGCAGCAGCGAATACGACCAGCCAGACGTTGAATACCGCAACACTCCTGCTTTCCGGTGGCGGGCAAGCGCAATCTGTACAGCCAGTTACAGTTGCAGGCAGCAACATCACCGGCGCGAATTTTGGCTTCAACTTCAGCACCGTCGTCAATACCAACGACAGCGGACAAGGTTCATTGCGTCAAGGCATCACTAATGCCAACCTGTTGACAAACACGGGTATGGCGCAACCCGGCAGCACTTACGGTTTTGATACGACCCTGAGTAAAGAAGTCCTCGTCTTTAACATCCCTGCCAGCGGCGATCCATTGGGGCGGGCAGACAGTTGTGGAGGGGCAACTTGCACCATTACCGTCAGCACCAAGTTACCGAATATCACCGCGCCACTCATTCTGGATGGTACAACCCAACCGGGTTATGTCGCAGGAACACCGGGTGTCCCGCGCATCCAGATCAAGCCAATCGCTGGCTTGACGGCAACAGGCATCGAAGTTCACCAGCAAGCTAATGACAGTACCGTGCGCGGCCTGTCCCTCACTGGCTTTGGTGTCAACTTGACCAATACGGCACTTTCCATCTGGCCTAGCCGTGTGGTTGTCGAATCCAACTATATCGGTGTTGCACCGGATGGTACTGTCTCCGGTAACGGTGTGGCGATTGAACTTTCAAGTGGTGGCGGTGCGCCCAGCACCAAAATCAGGATCGGCGGTGCAACCGCAGACAAGCGCAATATCATTTCCGGTTTTTCCTACCTCGGCATCAGCATGGGGTATTCAAAATCGGAGATTACCGTCCAGAACAACTTTATTGGTACTAACCCGGCAGGGACAGCTTCCATGACCACGGGGCAGGGTGAAGGTATCCATGTCGGCACCAGCTCAGGCGTCAACATTCTGGATAACGTCATCAGCGGTATGGCGCAATTTGCAGCCATCAGCATTAATGACGATGGCGCACCTTACGGTTATGAAGCACCGCTGCTGCCCATTATTATCCAAGGCAACCGCATAGGGGTTGGCATCAATGGTGAAAACATTGGTAATGCCAAAGAAGGCATCCTTAACGTCGGTACTCCTGACCCTGTGCAGATAGGTGGAACAGCCGCAGGACAAGCTAATACTATTGCTTATAATGCCCTTGGCGGCGTCCTCTACACCAATCTTTCTAACCAAAGTGTAAACACTATCAGCCGTAATAGTATCTACGCCAATGGCAGACTGGGCATAGATCTTGGCCGGAACCTTGTCACGCTCAACGATGCGAATGATGCTGACACAGGGGCAAATGACCTGC
Source organism: uncultured Gammaproteobacteria bacterium (assembly GCA_963818325.1). Taxonomy (GTDB): domain Bacteria; phylum Pseudomonadota; class Gammaproteobacteria; order Thiotrichales; family Thiotrichaceae; genus Thiothrix. The sequence continues at coordinate 174,512 of CAWFRV010000003.1, forward strand.
TCAACTTCCCGATGTTGTCCAAGCTGACCAGCGCCAGTGGTAACTTGACCATCACAGGCTGCGCCCCTGCTGGGGCAAGCGTGGAACTGTTCGAGGCCGATGTCAGTGTCGGCGGTAAAGCCACACCGGGTGACAACAAACAGGGCAAATCCAAGGACTACGGTGAAGGCCAAACCTACCTTGCTAACTTCGTGGAAGGCAGTGCTGCCGATACCGACACCGCCGACTGTGCGCTGACAGCCGATGCTGACGGCAACGTTCAGACCAGCATGAAAGCTTTCACCGTCACCATCCCTAACCCGGCGGGTTTCGTTATCGGTGACACCATGACGGCAACCGCCAGCATTGCCACTTCCGGCACCTCGGAATTCTCGCCCACTATCGTATTGCTGGAAGTGCGCGACATTGCGGGCAAGGTGTTTGAAGACCTGAATTACGGTGGCGGTGCAGGCCGTGCCTTCAATGCGCTGGATATGCAAGGTGTAGTCGGCGCAACAGTGGAATTGTATAACGCCAGCAACACCTTGATTGACACAACCACCACTACCACGGGTGGCGCTTATAGCTTCACCGAAATCCCCGTCGGCTCCTATAGCGTCAAGGTTGTCAGCGACACAGTTTCCTCCACCCGCCCCGGCTCGGATAGCTCTGAACTGGGCGTCATCACCTACCGCACGGATGGCATCACGCCAGTTACGACTGTCGGGGCACAAGCTGTCCAAAACATCACGCTGGCAGCAACCAGCCTCAGCAACGTAAGCTTTGGCTTTAACTTTGACACCGTGAGCAATACCAACGACAGCGGGGCGGGGTCACTACGCCAATTCATCCTCAACGCCAACCTGTTGGGTGGTGATAGCTCACTGGCACAGCAAGGGCGCACCGCAGGCACAGAAAACGCCATTCTGATGCTGACAACGGCTGACACAAATTATGTCGCCTCAGGCACTTACTGGAGCATCCCGCTACAAAGCGCCCTGCCCGCCATCACCGCCCCTATCGTGTTGGATGGTTCGATGTTAGTTGGATCCAGCAATAACCCGGTACTGGAACTGAAAGGCACAAGCGCAGGGGCTGGCAGCAACGGCCTTACCCTGAATAGCGGCAGTACTGCCAGCACCATCCGCAAGCTTGCCGTCAACGGCTTCAGTGGTACGGGCATCTACCTTAACGGCGGTAATGGCAACACCCTGCAAGCCAACTATATTGGCGTTACCCCGGCTGGAGCCTCCCGCACCAATACCGGCGCTGCTATCCTACTGAACGCTACCAGCAACAACCTGATCGGTGGTACTGCCAGCGGTACGGGTAACTGGCTGGCCAATAATGGCGGTGACGGCATTGCCATCACAGCGGCGACCTCACTTGCCAACACCATACTGGGCAACAGCATCCACAACAATGGCGGCTTGGGTATTGACCTTGCTGATAATGACGTAACTGCCAACGACGTAAGTGATAGCGACTCAGGCCCGAATAACCTGCTCAACTTCCCGGAAGTACAGACCAATTCCTTCGGCGCGAACGGCACCAAGATCGTTACCTATGACTTCAATCTGGATGTTCCGGCAGGTGATTACCGGCTGGAATTATTCACCAGTGTAGCCAAAGATGACTCTGGCAATGGAGAAGGCCAAACCTTCATCGGCAGCAAAGATATTACCCATCCGGGAACGGGTAGCTTGAACTTCAAAGGTACGTTAAACGCCACGATGACGGTTACCAAAGGTACGTTCATTTCCGCCACCTTGACCCAAAAAACCGGCGCAACCACCTTTGGCGCAACCTCCGAGTTCTCCGGCATCAAGGAAGGCATCAATACTCAAGTCTGCGAAGATCTGATTAATGGTACGGGATCCGATATGGTGATTGATGAAACCACCCCAACCACCATCATCAAGTTGTTGCAAGCATGGGACTATTCCAACAACCCGCCGAAAACCCAGATCACTTACGTTATCAGTGGTGGCACTGATGGCAATATGTTCACGGTCGAAAACCCAACAGCTAGCGCAACCCTGCCTTGTGCGAAGATGAAATTTGTCACCAATGATGTTGTTATCACCAAAGCAGCCAGTGCCGATACGGATGCGGAAACCCGTGCCATCGTCACCGGGCATTGCCGCCGCCGGGTAACTATGAGCTGCCAATGGATGCAGGCAAAGATAATGTCTACAACTTCCAAGTTACGGCAACGGATCCGAGCTGGCAAAAAATACGTGCGGGATCATGAGCGTGCGAGTCATGGATACCAATGAAGCACCCGTCGATCACCTCTGCGGCGGCCGTATCCTTCAACGAGGACACCACCGCCAATGTGCTGGATATTGCCTCACAAGATCCGGATGTGGGGACTGCGGAAGGCAAAGGGCTTAACGTACCGCATCAGTGGCGGCATGACGCTAGCCAGTTTGAGGTTGCCCCAGCAACGGTATTTTACGTTTCCGTGCTGCCCCCGACTACGATGCGCCAATGGATACCAACCGCGACAACCTGTACGAAGTCGAAGTGACCGTCACCGATACGGGCGGCTTAAGCGACAGCAAACTGTTCAAGGTAAGGTCATGAACAATACCGCCGACGACGGTGTGCTGCTCAATGTGAAGGCCTGCTGCAAGGTGCTTATGACAGCAAGACAGCACTCATGTCTGATGAGTTGAACACACTGGGGTTATTGCCGACCAAACAGCCGTACACCGCCACCCCGTTCAGCTACGCCGGGACAGAAACACTCAGCACCCTGCTTCAGGAAACCACCGGCAATAATGCAGTCGTTGACTGGATACTGGTTGACTTGCGTACCAGCCCCACCAGTATCGTTGCCAGCCGCGCGGTCATGCTGCAACGGGATGGCGATCTGGTGGATGCCCAAACGGGTTCTGCTGACCTGCATTTTGCCAACGTGAAGGCAGGTAACTACTACGTCAGCGTGCGCCACCGCAACCACCTTGGCATTATCAGTGCCAGCCCGCTCAGTCTTGAGCCACACTGACCAAGCTGATCAACTTTGCGGCCAGTTCAACAGCGGTCAAGGGAGAAGAGGCACGCCTCACGGCTGGCACATTAGCAATGATGTGGGCAGGCGACATCAATGGCAGCAACACCCTGACCGCCAACGGCCCTGGCAATGATGTGACTAGCCTGCTGAGTGGCGTGATTACCAGCGCGGATAACCTACAGGGCAACACCAACCATATCCTGTCCGGTTATCTGGCAACTGACCTGAACATGGATGGTAAAACCCTGTTCACCGGCCCCGGCAATGATACCAGCCTGTTGGTAGGCAATATCATCCTGCACCCACTCAATACCGGGTATGCGGGCAACTACATTGTGAAAGGCGGGTTGTAAACACAAAAGCAAGCAATAAAAAAGGGCGGTTCGTGATTAAACGAACCGCCCTTTTTGTTATCTGCCGTTTAGTGTTTAGTTTTACCGGCTACTAACCAAACGGGTATAGCAAATCCAGTTAGAAGCATTGCCGGGGTTGTTTAGCAAACCATCTTGAATTTCGCCATAAAACCGCAGTGGAACTAGGATACTGACACCTAGGACATTGGCAGGAGACTCATTCGGAAAACTGCTGTACAAAATCGGCAAACCAAAGTCGATACCTTGGTAATTATGTTCAGCCCCATCGACATTCTCCGTGCAATACGCGCCTTTGGTGGGGATATTGGCAGTTTCCGGGAAGAAATTCGTGTCGATGTGCGGTGGCACTGAACCAGGATTAATTTGGGCAATAGTACCCAGTTCTCTGGGAAGCGGGACACGCCAGCTATTTCGCCCACAGAGCCCAGTACCATTGACTGCATTCATATAGGTGTAAGCATCACACGTACCTAGCCCCTGACACAATGTCTGCCCATTGGTATCCCTCACGCCACCATAGCCACCGTAATTGTGCATATGCCGGTAGCGCCAGTCTTTGTCACGCAGGCCACCATCATTGGTTTTTTCCTCCCAGACCATACCCGTGTTTTTGTCTTTCACACACGACCACGATGTTGCGGTGGGCGACAGCTCGTTGCCACCTGAATCCAGTTTGGCATAACGTCTTGATGCTTCGGCAACTTTTACTTCTTCAGCCACTTGCTGGGCGGCGGTGCGCGTGGACTGGAGTGCTTCTTCAGCCGCAATCCGGGCATCTTTTGCAATGGTGGCGGCCTGTTGCGCTTGTTTTGCCGATTGCTGAATCAACTCAAGGTTTTGCGAACCCTGTGCATCGGCTTCTGCTCGGGCTGCTGGTGCTTTCTGTGCGGCTGCTTTTGCCGCTTCCTGATCAGCCTGCTCAGCATAGGCTTTTGTTTTGGCTACTGACTCGGCAACTTCTTGATAGGAAGCACCCTGTTGCCCAGCTTGCAGCGCCAAGTATCCAGCCGTCGAACTGGCGGATTGGGCGGCTTTCGCTTCTGTGTCAACGCTCGCAACCGCGACCGTTATCTCTTGGTGTGCTGCTTCAAGTGCAGCCTCACGTTCAGCCGCCGCTTCGGCGGCAGCCGCTTGGGCGGCGGCGGTGGCGGCAACTTGGGCCGCGGCGGCGGCTTGCGCGGCGGCGGCTGGGGCAGCCGATTCCTCGGCGGAGGGGCCACTGTTACCACAAGCTGTCAACAATGATGACATTAGAATGCCTGCCACTAGCAAGTGGCTATTTTTTGAGCCTAAGGTTTTATTGGGGGTATGAACCTGCATTATGTTCATATTCATGATTTATTACCTATAAGTGGTTAAATGGGGTTTATGTGAACGTCAAATTACCGGCTGACCATACGGGTGTAGCAAAGCCAGTTGGCATTAGGCCACAGTGGTTTACCATCCTTTACTTCACCGTAGTAACGCAACGGCACCAATATACTCAGTTCCAGATTTTCCTGAGTCTGGATACCCGTTTAATAGCGGCAGACCGTAATCCACACCTTGATAGTTACACTCTATACGCCCGTCAGCGTTATAGTGTACTGCGGTACCCGGTTCATACCCGCACTCTGCCGGATTGGTAATCATATTCTCGGTACAATAGGCCGCTTCATACGGCTTATAAACGATGTCGGGGAAAAAGGTTTGGTCAATATGTGGCGGTGTACCACCCGCATTGATCTTGGCGATCTGCCCAATTCACTTTTTAGCGGTATCCGCCAAGATTTCCTGCCACATAGAGCCTGGCCATTCACGGCATTCATATAAGAATAGGCATCACAAGTACCCAACCCACGGCACAATCTGACCCTTGGTATCGACTGTATTGCCATAACCGCCGTAGTTATGCATGTGCCGGTAGCGCCAGTCTTTATCGCGCAAACCACCATCATCGGTTTTCATTTCCCAGACCAGGCCAGTTGGTTTGTCTTTCATGCAAGACCAAGAGCTTGCGGAAAGGGGCAATTCATTGCCGAAGCGTCCAGCTTGGTGTAGCGTCTGGCAGCTTCAGCGACTTTCACCTCAGTGGTCACTTGCTGGGCGGCAGTACGGGTAGATTCCAGTGCCTTTTCAGCCGCTATCCGTGCTTCTTTGGCGGTTGCGACCCTGTTGTGCCTGTTTTGCGCTCAACCAGACGTCACGGCTTCTGCGGACCCTGTGCATCGGCTTCTGCTTTGGCAACCAGTGCTTTTTGTGCGGCTGCACGCTCTGCTTCCGCTTTGGCTTGTTCTGCATAAGATTTAGTCGTCGCTAGTGAGTCGGCAACTTCAGGATAGGCAGCTGCCTGTTGCCCAGCTTGCATCGCCAAGTATCCCGCCGCGAACTAGCAGTTTGGGCAGCTTTCACTTCTGTTTCTACGTCGCGAACCGCCGCACTTATCTGTTCACGGGCAGCGTTAAGGCAGCTTCACGCTCGGCCGCTGTTTTTGCAGCAGCAGCTTGGGCGGCAGCGGTGGCAGCCGCCTGAGCAGCAACGGCGTTTTGAGCAGCAGCCGCTTGGGCAGCCAGTTCTTCGGCTGACGGCCCACTACCGCCACCACAAGCGGTCAGGAGTGAGGACATGACGATGCCTGCCAACAGCAGGTGGCTTTGTTTTGCGACTAAGGTTTTATTGGGGGTATGAACGGTGCACCTGTTCATATTCATGACTTATTACCTATAAGTGGTTAAATGGGGTTTATGTTAACAATTAGCAATTATATGCTGGTAATGGCAAAAGCATTAATCAAATTTACTAATGGTAGTTTTGAGGCGTTATCCGGCATCACGTGCAGTGGCACAAACCCCCACAACCTGCTACCTTACAGCGTCAAAATCAGGACTACCCAGACACAGCAATGCAGCCAAGAAAAATCCTCATCACCAGCGCCCTACCCTATGCCAATGGCCCAATTCATATCGGTCATATGGTGGAATACATCCAGACTGATATATGGGCACGTTTCCAGCGTTTACGTGGCAATGAATGCTACTACGTCTGTGCCGATGATACTCATGGCACACCCATCATGCTCCGCGCTCAACAGGAAGGCATCACCCGGAACAACTGATCGCCCGCATTGGTGAAGAACACCAGCGTGACTTTGCTGGTTTCAATGTCGCTATTGACAACTATTACAGTACGCATTCCGACGAAAACCGTTACTTTGCCGAATTCATCTACAAAGCAGCGCGTGACAGCGGGCATATCGAAAAACGCACCATTCGCCAGGCTTATGATGAACAGGCGAAAATGTTCCTGCCTGACCGTTTTATTAAAGGTGAATGCCCACGCTGTGGTGCAGCTGACCAATACGGTGATAACTGCGAAGCGTGCGGTGCAACTTATTCCCCCACTGACCTGAAAAATGCCGTTTCCGCCATTTCAGGTACGAAGCCGGTAGAAAAAGAAACTGAACATTATTTCTTCAAGCTAGGGCATTTTGAAACCTTCCTGCGCGAATTCCTTGCCAGCAATGCGGTACAAAAAGAAATCGCCAACAAGCAGATGGAATGGTTTGAGTCCGACCAGGGCTTGAGTGACTGGGATGTTTCCCGCGATGCACCTTACTGGGGTTTCAAAATCCCGGATACCGAAGACAAGTATTTCTACGTGTGGCTGGATGCGCCGATTGGCTATCTGGCAAGCTTCAAAAACCTGTGTGACCGCACCGGGCTGGATTTCGATAGCTTTCTGGAAACCGGATTCCACCGCCGAGGTCTACCATTTCATCGGCAAAGACATCGCCTACTTCCACACCCTGTTTTGGCCTGCGCTTCTTGCATGGCGCGGGTTTCCGCACCCCCACCGCCGTAAATTGCCACGGATTCCTGACGGTCAACGGCGCGAAAATGTCCAAATCACGCGGTACATTCATTCAGGCTGAAAGCTACCTCAAGCATTTGAACCCAGAATGGTTGCGTTACTATTTCGCCAGCAAACTCAGCAATGGCGTGGATGACATCGACCTCAACCTCGAAGATTTCGTGGCACGGGTCAACAGCGATCTAGTTGGCAAAGTCGTCAATATTGCGTCGCGCTGTGCCGGTTTTATCAACAAACGTTTTGACAATAAACTGGCGGCCATGCTGCCTGAACCTGTTTTGTATCAGGAATTTACCGATGCATCTGAACGTATCGCCGAACTGTACGAAACCCGCCGTTACGGTCAGGCCATGCGTGAAATCATGGCCTTGGCCGACAAAGCCAACCAATACGTTGACGAACAAAAACCGTGGGTACTGGCAAAAGACCCGGAACGCCTGCCGAAGTGCAAGGCGTTTGCACGCAAGGTATCAATATGTTCCGTGCCATTGTTACCTACCTCAAACCCGTGTTGCCACAACTGGCTGCCGATGCAGAAAGCTTCCTGAATGCAGGGGAATTGACATGGGCAAGTGCCTGCACCCCGCTGTGAGGCAGGACATTACCACCTTCAAAGCCCTGATGACCCGCGTTGAACCAGCAATGGTCGAAGCCATGCTCGAAGACAACAAACAAGCGATGCCGGTAGCGCTCGCGGAAGCCACAGCCAACCGGCGCACTGGCCGATGACCCGATCAGCCCCACCATCGAATACGACGATTTCGCCAAAATCGACCTGCGTATCGCCAAAATCGTCAAGGCAGAACACGTCAAAGGTGCAGACAAGCTGGTACAATTGACCCTTGATCTGGGTGGAGAAACCCGTAATGTGTTCGCAGGCATCAAATCAGCGTATGATCCCGCCGATCTGGAAGGCCGTCTGACCGTCATGGTCGCCAACCTTGCACCCCGTAAAATGCGTTTTGGGGTATCGGAAGGCATGGTACTGGCAGCAGGCCCCGGCGGCAGCGATCTGTTCATCCTGACACCCGATGACGGTGCAGAACCCGGAATGCGTGTAAAGTAATACGACGATAATAAAGATAATGTTAGGGAATTTTTTTAAACCAAAATGGCAGCATAATGATGCCAAAGTACGCCTCAAGTCACTCACAAGTCTGGCAGTGATAGCGTCGAGTTAATCAGCATGCCCAAAGTGACCCCGACAGTGATGTGCGTATGGAAGCTATCACCCGCCTGATCACACCTGCCCACGTTGGTGCAATTAGGACATACGCCCGGTTCCATTGGCGAACGTGCCCGTCAGCGGGTCATTGGATTGGCAGCAACAGACCATCACCATGACCACTTGCTGGCGGAGGTATTCCACTGGCTGCAAAACCCTGCGTTGTTACGTAGCATTGCCCGTGATCAGTATGCGCGGGCGTCAAGCTACGTCATCAGGCCATCGCGAAACTGGAGGATCAGGAATTACTGTTCGCATTGCCAGCCAGGAAACCTCCAAAGAACTCCAGTACATTGCAGCCAGCCACATCACTGACCTGGACAGACTCAAAACCCTGGAAAAAACAGCATGGTAAGACCAACAAGCGCCTGCGCCAACTGCTAAAAGAACGCTGGAACGAGAACAGCACCACCAACAACACAACCGCTATTAACGACCTGTGCGCTGAAGCCGAGAACCTCGGCAAAACTGGCACGTGGGATCAAGACAAAACCCGGCCGAATCCTGCAACAACGTTGGCAAAAACTGACCAACCAGCCCTACCCCGACCAGCAAGCAACGTTTCCAACAAGCACTGGAAGATTTCCGGCAACGCCTGAGCACATGGGAAGCCGAACAAGCGCAACGCATCACAACAACTTGCCGCCCAAGCTGAAGAACAAGCCCGCCTACAAGCCGAAGCCGCCAACAAGCAGAACAAGCCGCCCAAGCTGCACGCGAACAACAGGAACAAGAACAGCAGAGCACAAGCCGATGCCGCAAGCCACCAACAGCAACAACAAGCGCAACAGGCCGAAACCCTGTCAACAACCTGCATGACACCCTAAAAAAACTGGAAACAGCACCTCGACGCCGAACAATACGGCGAAGCCATCGACGATCACAAAGCCCTCGACGGTAGACCTGAAAGATGACCCAGAGCTGCCCGGCAAAGAACTTGCATTTTTCCAGCGACGCATCCAGATGCTCACCCCTATCCTGCGTGAACTGCAAGACTGGCGACGCTGGGGAACCGATCAGGTACGCAAGCAACTGATTGAAACGGCTGAACACTTGCGCTCCGATGACGAGATCGACCCACAGGAACGTGCCAAAAAGATCCAGTCCCTGCGCGAAGAATGGCGCAAACTGGCCACATGGAACCAGGGCAACAACGTAACTCTGTGGAAAACCTTTGATTCCACCGCCACGGCTGCTTACGAACCCAGCAAACAATATTTTGTCGAACAAGCACAGCAGCGTGAGGCCCACCTTGAACAACGCCATGCCGTATGCGCCCAGCTTGAAGCGCTAAATACCGACAACCGACTGGGAAAATGCCGACTGGCGTACCCTACAAGCAGAAATCAACCAGTTACGCAAACAATGGAAAGATGCTGGAACCGTCGGTCACAAAGACTGGAAAAGCATCAATGAACGCTTCAATGCCGCGATGGATGCACTGGAAATACACTTCAAAGCCGAACGTACCCGCAATTGGCAGGAACGTACCCAACTCGTCGAACAAGCCAACGCCTTGCTGGAACTGCCCGATACCGCGCAAGCCATCGAGCAAGCCAAGCATTGCAAACCCAGTGGCATATCACCCTGGCTTCACGCCCCTCGGACGAACAACGCTTGTGGAAACAATTCCGCGAACCGATGGATACCCTGTTTGCCCGCGCCCGCGAAGAGCGCCAGCAACAACATCAGGAACGTAACGCCCAACTGGCCGAAGAAGCCCGACAGGAAGCCGAAAAACGCCAACGCGAACAGGAACACCAGCAACAAAAAATGGCGGAACTGGATACACTGGCAGAACAATCCCGTCAGCAACAAACAAGCCGAAACCAGTGCTGACGCAGCAAATTGCCAACCGCTCGGCAGGGCGAATTGCTCTGCCTGCAACTGGAAATCCTGCTAGGTCTGGAAACACCTGCCGAATTCCAGCCAGCACGCCTCAAATATCAGGTCGCGCAACTGTCGGAAACCATGCGCAGCCGCAAGGACAACTTCCAGCCGGCAGCACACGCCACTGCCGACTGTTAAAACAATGGTATGCCTTGGGAGGAATGCCCGCTACCGCACTGGCAAGCCAGACGGCGCGGATCGAGAACGTTAGGCACGGTTCTTCTGATGCTGTAAAGCACTTCATCAGATCAGCCAGCAATTTGGTGACTTCGCCTGTCATCAGGGTGAATTCGATGTCGAGCTTTTCAGCATGGGATTGTGGGTCAGCATCCTTGAGGCTTGTCTTCCAGCACATCGAGAAAACGTACCCGGCGAATCCCCAGTTCGTCGGTCAGGATGAAGCTGATTTTGTCATCCCACACCAAGCCCAGCTTGGATACCGTTTTGCCCGCTGCAAGATTGGCCTGCACTACCTCGGCAGTCAGTTCGTGGCGCTTGAAAACAGCAACACTTTTTTCCTCGCCCTGACCTTGCAGTTCACACTCTTCACCCAAGGCAAACGGTGCAGGCAAAGTATGGTCATCCGCCAACCACTGGGTCATCAGGGTAGCCGGGCTACATATCCGTTTTCGGCGGAGTTACCGGCAAACTGCCCAAGGTGGTACGCAACAAATGGGTCAGGCGTTCGCCTTGGGTGTTGGAGGAGCTATTGATGATCATCCAGCCGTGTTGCGTGGTCAATCCACGCATCCATTTTTTTGGTGCGGGTGAAGGCTTTGGGCAGCAATTCAAATTCGATCTCATCACGCAAGTCCTGCTTTTCGCGCTTACCGACCTTGCGGGTTTCCTTTTCCTCAATTTCAGCAACCAAGGTATCCAGCTCTTCGCGGATAACCGAAGCAGGCAGCAGCTTTTCCTGATGCGCCAGCGTCAACAGCAGATAACCGTTGGCAGCGAGCACCAGTTGCTCGCTGTTGCGCCCAAACGGGGAAACCCAACCACTGGCTTCGCGCAGTTCATTGCCACAGCCCAGAAAGGGTTTGCTTTCAAGGGCTTCGTGCAGTTCTTCGGGGGTAAGGGTGAAATCACTGCTCAAGCGCAGCAGGTAGAGATTTTTGAACCACATGGGAAGACGGCCTTTCTATTATTGGAAGGAAGGCGGATTATGCCGGAAACGCCTGCAAACTTAAACAAACGGCAATGTACCAAATTTCCCCCACGGATGAGCCTGCCCCAACCAACGTTGGGCAACCGTGCCATAAACTGCTGCGGAAATCGACCGTGTGCTGCAAATTACCGTCACCATCCAGATGCGCTCAGATCCGGCTTATCGCCGTAAATGCCACCACGTACCTTGCCGCCCATCACCAGTTGCACTGAAGCCGTGCCGTGGTCAGTGCCTTTGGCGTGGTTTTCCTGTACCCGTCGCCCAAATTCCGAATAGGTCATCAGCAGCACATCATTCCAGCGCCCAGCCACGTTGCATCGCTTGGGCAAAGGAATCCAGCCCCCCCGCCAGTTGGTGCAGCAAATTGCTCTGCACCCCATTCTGGTTGCTGTGGGTATCAAAACCATCCAGCGTTACCATGTAAACCGGCGCATCTACGCCGCTGAGGATCATTTTGGCCACCGACTCCAGGTCACGCCCGAATTCACTGGTAGAAAAGTTAACCCCTAGCGGGACGGGGCGCTGCAACTTTGCGGTTCAATTGTTCGCCTGCGGCATAGAGCTGATGATGGACATTGCTCAGATGCGCCAATACCGGGTTGGCTACTCGACCCGCTGAGGATGTCTTCCAACATACTGATCTGGCTCAGGAATGTCTGGGGGCTTTGCATCGCAATGGTATTGCAATCTTTGCCGGCCATCGGCCCGGTACTGTCACCGATGATAATGCCATGCAACCCCGGTTTGCACCCCGGCAATAATCTCCCCAACCAGCCCGATATCAGAGTAATTGTTGGCATCGACAGCCGTTTCCCAAATGTCAATCGAACGGAAATGGGAAAGATTGCCGTGCGGATAGCCAACCCCTTGCACCCAAGCCATATTGCCTTTATCCCACCAAGGTTTCAGCGCTTTGAGGTAAGGGTTCATGCCATAGCCCTGACCAATATCCACGAGCTGATGCTTGGGGAATGCCCAACGTTGGGCGGTATTGGTAATACAACGGGTCAGTGTAAGGAATCAGGGTATTGAGGCCATCATTGCCACCTGCCAGTTTGACCAGCACCAAAATACGCTGGTTGCGGACGCGGCATAGCCCTGCCAGCGCTTCAGCAGGAAATAGCACCCAACAAAGGCAGCAGGGCTGCCATTCCCAGAAATTCTCGACGGTTCATTTAATTGAGATTCCACATCATGTTGTCAGGACACCTGAAAAGCAGGGTCAAGCAGCAAGGAACGCACCAGACGCCGTGCACCGGGTGTGGTGGGCAACGGTTTCAGCGGTTTGACCGGCAGCAGCCATTCGACCAATTGCTCATCGGGCGCATCGGGCAGCTCTCAGCGGCGAAGCAACCATTTTCATTCAGATCGCCGCGTGACAATTTGGACAGATAAGCATTGCGCACCAGCAAGGTTTGGGTGCTGATCCAGTGTTCGCCGCCTGTCCAGCCTTTTACGTTGGGCGGGTCAAACAGCTCCTGCCCCAACAGACGGCACAAATTCAGCATTTCTTCGGTGGATTCACGCGGATAAGGCAGCATTCGTCATCGTACCGATCACCAGTTCCACCGGGGACTTCACCACCGTGCCACGATTAGGCAGCGCCCAGAAAGCCTCACTGTTCAGCAACGGTGCGCATCAGCCCTTGAATGTCGTAACCCGATTGGCGCAATTGTTGCGCCCAAGCACTGAATAACGGCAGGGTCAGGGCGGTTACTGACAAACGCCAGCCAGAATTTTTCGGTAAGACGCTCGGCAGTACGCGGATGTGCCAACAGGATGTTGATAATGTCATCGCCCGTAAAGCTGCCCGTTTTACCCAAGAAACGTGACATGGCCGTAGCATCATGCTGATCCGGGCGGATAATGAAACTTACCCGTATTATTATCCACACCCCAGCCAGTAAAGGCTTTGGCGGCAGCTTTCACATCCGCTTCACGGTAATGCCCACGCCCGATGGTAAACAACTCCAGCAATTCACGGGCAAAATTTTCATTGGGTTGCTCTTTGGTGTTTTGGTAGCCATCCAAATACACCAGCATGGCCGGATCACGTGGCAATTGCCCGCAGCAATTCACGCAAAATTGCCCACGGCATGGCGGCGCAACAGCAGGTTTTGCTGGTAGAGCAAACTCGGTTGCAAGGTTTTCTGGATGGATGAGGTGAAATGGTTGTGCCAGAACAGGGTCATGCGTTCGATGAACGGGGTGCGGGTTGCCAGCATTTGCTCAACCCACCACGCTTGCAGGCAACTTGCCTTCGCGTTGTGAAATAGACCACGCCGAATTACGGCTTTTCATGTCATTCAGACGCATCGGTTCCAGCTTTGAACCAAGGGGTCATTGCGGTGCGGGCTTTAAGGCAGATGCAGGCAGAATGCAACACCCAGCTCAACCGCCTCCTGCTTCGGTACGCCCTTCCAATTGTTTGATCGCTTCCCACTCCGCACCTAAGCCCGGTACGTGATACGAGGTGGGCTGCATCCTTAAAAGCAAGTAATCCCATAACCTTACTGCGCTAGAAATAATATTAATAGTAACGTAACTTGGCGGTAAGTTTAGGTCAAATTTTGCCAAAATGATAGATTTAAAAGGTTGAATTTTTCAATCTTTATACCGCTAAACGAAAACATAAAGGCGATGAACGATACTAATGAAGGCAGTAACGCTGATCAGCAATTCACCCGATTTGCGCAATATCCGCACTGTACCAATGGCACTTTTGCCCAGCAATTTCATAATGCCTTTAGTCTGCAGTGCCGTATTTAAGGCTGAGTTTTTCCAACCGCACCAAATCATCACCGTTGTCGACATATTTCAACAAATGCACCACATCAGCAGTAGAACTTGCTTTGCGGATATTATTCACCTGTTCAGCCGTTTGCTGAATGGCACTGGCAGCCTGTGGATTATAAGCCTTGATGGCAGCCTTACTGATGCCATCCAAATTTCTTTCGGCACGCGCATGCCAATAGGAAAGACTTTATAGTCGAAAACGTCTGAACCCTGCCTGAGCAGGAATTTCTGGAACTCAGGGGTCAACCTGCCCACCCGTGCCGCCAACTTGGTGGTGGAAACGCCACCTTTGGCAGGGGTTGCAGCGCCTGCACTGGCAATGGTGGCAGCCGTCAAGCCCAACACCAACGCCCGCCAGCGTGACGATCAGTTCGTTGACGGGTTCGCCTTTGGCGTAAAGTTGGTATTGCTCCCACAAATCCCGCGCATCGCCCACCACCGTAAAATCGGAGGTCATCGCACCCGCCACACCTGCACCGCTATCGCATTCCCATCGATGAAACCGGCGGCGAAATCATTGACATTACGACGGGCAGTATTCAAGTGGCGATTCCAAGCGTTGCAATTCGGTTTCAAAAGCGGCGGGTTGATGGCATAACCAAAGGTACGGGCAAGGCTCAGATACATACGGGCTTCGTCGGGCTTATCGTTAGTAATGGCTTCCTGCACCTGTTGGCGCACCTCGTTCAGCACTGACTTGATGCAACATCATTTGCGCCACATCCGCGCACGACTTCATCGTACTGCCAATAATCCAGCAAGGATTTGAGGCTTCCCACCAATAGCAGCACAGAAACAATTAACAGGGTGAAATTCCAGATTTTCATGCGCTGAGTCTAGCCTATCCCCAGTCTGTTTGCGCAGCCCCAAGGGGTCATTCGGGTCAACCCAATCCATGAACGGTTTACGGCGGTCATTATTGGTAAGCTGGTAAACCTTGCCGATCCAGTTGCTGTAGAACACTTTCGCGGTATCGCGCCACGTATTGTGCAACATCGGCAGCAGCAACGGTTCGGGGAAATCCGGTAGTGGTTTGCCCTGACGTTTGGCGCTTTCCTGTGCCAGCCGGTATTCGTTGAGGATCGGCTTTGGCTTTAGGGCGCAGGTAATTTTCCGGGAATGGCGGGTAATCGGCCCGCACGTGCCGTCAAACCAGCGCATGGTTTCGCGGCGGTATTCTTTCAACAGACTGACCTGATCGTATTCCGGGTGGCCTTGCATGAACACCATGCGGAACAGGTCGGGGCTGACCGCCATGTGGACACCGCCCTCCTCGCTTTCCACCAGCACGTGCACCCCGACCGCTTCCAATTCAGCGCGGTCGATCTGGTTGAAACGCGAATGCGGCACATCGAAACGGGTATTGAGGTCGTTGACCAGCGGGTGTTCCGGCATGGTCACGGCATGGCTGTACACCCCCCAGCGTTTGAAACCCAGCGGGCGACGGCGGATTCCCCACAAATGCTGCACCAGTGCATGGCTGGCAAGGCAGGAACATAAGGTGGAGGTGACATTTTCTTGCGCCCATGCCACCACTTCGCACAAACCATCCCAGAACGGCTCGTCTTCCAGATGCTCAGCAGCCGGGTTTGCGCCGGTAATAATCAGCGCATCCAGCCCCTGTTCTTTGCAGGTTCTCGAAGGTGTCGTAATACTGGCTGATATAGGCTTGCGCCTTATCACCACGCGGCAAGCTATCCAAGGTGAACGGGTGGATGTGGAATTGCGCAATCAGGTTGGATGCCCCCACCAGCCGGAAAAATTGCCGCTCGCTTGCCGCCAGCGCCGCATCCGGCATCATATTGAGGAAGCCGATATGCAGCTCGCGGATTTCTTGATGGAAGGCGTAGTCTTCGCTCAGGACAGTCTGACCTTCTTGGCGCAGGCGCTCGAAGGTCGGCAGTGCAGTATGTGCGACTAGCGGCATGTGGTATGACGCCCAATCGCCATTTCAACCAGTGCATCGAAGTCGTTTTCGCTGCGGACTTGGGCGGCTTCTTCCGAGGTGACGGTGTAGCCGTAGTCGCGGGCAATCGCTTCATAACGCGGCAGGCGTGAATGGAACAAGCGCGGGAATACCCAGCGGGTGAAAGCGTCGGGTTCCATCTCGGCAGCATATTGCAAACCTTGTTCCTGCAAGTACACCGCCAGATGTTCGCGCAGGAACGTGGGGCGGTAGTACAACGGCTTCGGGTCACTGCGGGCACGGTCGATCAGTTTCTGCTCTTCATCTGTGGTGGTGACCTTGATGTAGAGGATCAGGGTATGTTCCGCCAGCGTCTCAAACACCGAAGGCTCTTCCAGCTCACACAAGCTACCGCCAGCATCGTTGACGAAATGCGAATAACCGTAGATCAGTTGCGCTTTGCGGATGAATTCTGGCACATCACGCATCGCGGCAATTTCTGCTTCGCGGTACATGGCTTGGCGCTGCATAAAGGCATCCAGCGCCACGCCGCCCAGTTCCGGGTTGCCCAGCTTGCCGACGAACGACAGCACCGGCCCCAGATCGTCCACGCGGATATTGTTGCGGATGTAAATCCAGTCATTGCGCAATAATTCACGCAAAAACGGCACTTTCATCGCCTGTTCTTTGATGAGATCCATAATGTCCTCATCCAGATAGCGCGTGCCAATGCGGTAATCGCCGGAATAATGGAACCAATCATGTTCACGCAACATGCTGGAAATATGGGTTTTACCCACGCCGGACATGCCCAGCAAGGTTACTTTTTTGTGTTCCCAGTTACGGTATTGTTCTACGCTCAGACGCACACTTGATCTCCGTGCAGGTGGTTGGGTCAATTAGAAGAATACTTTAGCATAAAGAGTGCATAAAAAAAGAGGCTGATCGCTCAGCCCCTTGGTGTCTTAGATTAATAACGCAAGCGTTTTCAATAACCTAGCCAAACCTCATGCAACTAATCAGACGTGAAAAGACCCTTAGTGCCTTTTTTTACCTGCTTCGCTACCTTTTTTTCCTTCGGGGTCATGACAGGTTGCTTTTTCGCTTCCTTATTCGGTTTCTTTTCTTTACTCATGTTCTGCGCTCCGGGTAATTCGTGAATGTTCCTGTTCAGTAAGATACTGAGAGGACGTAAAAATTACTGGATCCTATAAAAATATAGATACTATCTACTCTACCACAAAAATGAATATGGAAATTGCTTAAATATAGTGGGAATTGCTGACGTAATACCACTTCCCACCTTCCTTCACGAACCGGCTGGTTTCATGTAACTCGCCGGTTTGCTCCCCATCCCGATAGCTGGCAATAAATTCCACAATACCCGTTGAATCCTGTTCCCCACCCTGCTCCGTGCGCACGATTTCTAACCCCAGCCATTCAGTAGGCTGCAATTGCATCAAGCTTTTCTTGTTTGGGCGCGTGCTGCTGTGCCAGCTCCGGTGTAAGTATGCGCCATTACGCAGCACATAGGCGCTGTAACGCGAACGCATCAGTGCCTCAGCCGTTGGTGCAGCCTTGCCGTCGTGGTACTGGCGACAGCATTGGTTATAGGTTTTTTCTGAGCCGCAAGGACACGGATTTAGCATAAGTTAAGGGAGCTATAAATTGGAGGCCGAACTCAGAATCGAACTGAGGTACTCGGATTTGCAATCCGGTGCATTACCACTATGCTATTCGGCCTGAGTTGTGGGTGAAACCACGGTGCAGATGAAATTGGAGCGGGAAACGAGGCTCGAACTCGCAACCCCAACCTTGGCAAGGTTGTGCTCTACCACTGAGCTATTCCCGCATTTAACTTTGGTCGACAAGCACTTATGGTAACAGTACTTGTTTAGAATTTGGAGCGGGAAACGAGAGCTCGAACTCGCGACCCCAACCTTGGCAAGGTTGTGCTCTACCACTGAGCTATTCCCGCTGAACAGGCTGCGAATGATAGATATAGTGGCTGGTGCTGTCAACTGATGAAGCAGTTTTTTTTAATCACCCTGTCACGAGTGGTTCAATAAGACCGACAAAGCGCCCTCATCCAGCACTTCAACCCCTAGGCTTTGAGCTTTATCTAGCTTTGAACCCGCATTCTCACCCGCAATCAATGCCGTGGTTTTCTTGGAAACACTGCCAGACACTTTAGCGCCTAACGCTTCCAGATCAGCTTTGATGTCCTCACGCGCACGACTGAGTGTACCCGTAATCACGTAAGTCTTGCCAGCCAATGGTAACGCTTCGGCAGGTTTGGCTTCGTAATTCGACCAATGCACGCCCAATTCACGCAAGTGCTGAATGGTGTCGCGGTTATGCGCTTCGGCGAAAAACTGGGCAACATTCGCTGCAACGACTACGCCAATGTCAGGCACAAGCTTCAAGGTTTCTTCGTTTGCGGCTTGAATCGCTTCCAGTGAGCCGAAATAACGAGCCAAGCCTTTGGCAGTGCCCTCGCCTGCATTACGGATGCCTAGCCCATAAATAAAGCGTTCTAGCGTGGTGGCTTTGCTGCTTTCCAGTGCGGCGATGAGATTCTCGGCGGACTTTTGACCCATGCGTT
Organism: uncultured Gammaproteobacteria bacterium; assembly: GCA_963818325.1. Lineage (GTDB taxonomy): Bacteria > Pseudomonadota > Gammaproteobacteria > Thiotrichales > Thiotrichaceae > Thiothrix. The sequence continues at coordinate 193,323 of CAWFRV010000003.1, forward strand.
CCAACGCGGCAACTGTCTCAACATCCAGACTGTAGAGGTCGTCAACGTGGCGGATCAAACCGGCATCAAACAGTTGTTCCACCATTTTGTCGCCCAAGCCGTCGATATTCAGGGCTTTACGCGAGGCGAAGTGTTTGATGGCTTCTTTGACTTGCGCGGGGCAATACAAACCGCCGGTACAACGCGCAACCGCTTCACCGGCAGGACGTTGCACCTCTGAGCCACACACGGGGCAATGCGTTGGCATCACAATCGGCGCTGCACCGTCGGGACGACGCTCAAGAATCACACTAGCAACTTCAGGAATCACATCGCCTGCCCGGCGCACAATCACAAAATCGCCCACACGCACGTCTTTGCGCTCGATTTCATCCATGTTATGCAGAGTCGCATTGCTGACCGTCACTCCACCGACGAACACAGGTTTTAGGCGAGCAACGGGTGTGAGTGCGCCAGTACGCCCAACTTGGAAATCGACGCCTTCGAGTTCGGTGATTTCTTCCTGTGCGGGAAATTTGTGTGCGATTGCCCAACGCGGGGCGCGGCTGATGAAGCCGAGTTCCTGCTGGATAGCGATGCTGTTGACTTTGTACACCACGCCGTCGATGTCGTAGGGCAAGCTGTTGCGCCGTGCGCCGATGTCACGGAAATAGTCGAGGCAACCTTGTGCACCCTGCACGATGCGAATATCGGGGCAAACCCGCAATCCCCAGGCACGAAATTGTTGCAGGATGGCGTAATGCGTGTCCGGGACTGTACCGCCTTCGACCAACCCTACCGCGTAGCAAAAAATATCCAGCGGACGTTGCGCAGTCAGACGCGGATCGAGTTGGCGCAAACTGCCCGCAGCGGCATTGCGCGGGTTAACGAAGGTTTTTTCACCCAATGCCCGCATTTTGGCGTTGAAGGCTTCAAACCCGGCTTTGGGCATGTAGATTTCGCCACGCACTTCCAGCACCGCAGGCCAGCCCTCCCCCATCAGTCGCAAGGGAACGGAAGCAATGGTACGCACGTTATGGGTGACATCTTCGCCGGTTTCACCATCGCCACGGGTAGCAGCGCGGGTGAATACGCCGTTTTCGTAGAGGATGCTGATCGCCAAACCGTCGAGCTTGGGTTCGGCGACGAATTCGGTTTCCGCTTCGGATTTGAGCCGGTCGTGGATGCGTTTGTCGAAGGCCAGCATTTCCGCATCGCTAAAAACATTGCCGAGCGAGAGCATCGGGATAACGTGTTTGACTTCACCAAACTCACTTAACGGCGCAGCCCCGACGCGCTGGGTAGGTGAGTCGGGGGTAATCAGTTCCGGGTGCGCTGCTTCGAGGCTTTGTAACTCGCGGAACAGGCGGTCGTATTCGGCATCGGGGATTTCAGGGTCATCCAGCACGTAGTAACGGTGGTTGTGGTAGCGCAGTTGCGCCCGCAAGTTCTCAAGCTGTTGTTCTAGCTGCATGTTATTTCTCAAACACCGCAATGGATTCGACATGCGAGGTATGTGGGAACATATCCATCACCCCCGCCCCCACCAAGCGGTAGCCGTGTTCATGCACCAGCTCATATGTATCCCGCGCCAGCGTTGCCGGATCACACGACACATACACAATCCGCCCTGCGTTGAGCTTGCCGAAATAGGCAATGATTTCTTTCGCCCCCGCACGTGGTGGGTCGAGCAAAATCTTGTCGTAACGGTTTTTCTTCAACCACGGCTCGTGCTGCAACTTGTCGCCCATCAGGTTACAAACGTGGTAATCGGTATTCATGATGCCATTGGCGTGAGCCGCCGCACGCGCTCGTTCCACCATCGTCTGTTCGCCTTCCACGCCGATGACTTGCGCCGCCATTCGTGCCAGTGGCAGGGTGAAATTGCCCAAACCGCAGAACAAGTCCAGCACCGTATCGGTCGGTTCAGGCGCAAGCAATTCGAGCGCACGCGCCACCATTGCACGATTCAGCGGCTGGTTGACCTGAATAAAGTCCAGCGGCATGAAATTAACCCGTGTATTAAATTGCGGGTGTTCGTAATACAGCTCCGGGTTTTCAGGGTAAATGCAGTGAACCGTTTCAGGGCCTTTGGGCTGCAAATAAATCTGATAGTTGAACTGCTTACCAAACGCCAACAACTTGTCGGTGTCACCCTCGGATAGTTCTTCCATGTGACGGAAAATCAGCGCGGTAGCATTGTCGCCATCACCGACAGCGGTTTCAATTTGCGGAATAGATTCGCGGGCATCAAGGCTGGCGATCAGGGCTTGGAAATCAAGCAGGTGTTCGCCCAGGCTGGGGTGCAAAATTTCACAGCGGTTGAGTTCGGCGAGGAAGCCGCCTTCTTTTTCGCGGAAACCCACCAAGGCTTTTTGCTTTTTGTGTACCCACTTCGCACCGAGACGCGCTTTGCGGCGGTATGCCCAGCCGTCAGCGGTGAGTGGCGCAAACACGGTTTCCGGCTCGACTTTGCCAATGTGTTTGAGGTTGTCGAGCATGGCGCGTTGTTTGTAACGGATTTGCGCTTCCAGTGAAATGTGTTGCCAGCTACACGCGCCGCACACGCCGAAAGTGTTCGCAACGCGGTTCGACACGATCCGGCGACGGTGTGAGGATGGTTTCGACCTTGCCGATGTCGTGCTTTTGCTTGTGCGAGGTGTAGCGGAACGCAACGGTTTCACCCGGCAATGCGCCGTCGATGAACACGGTTTTACCGTCAACACGGGTAACGCCTTGACCTTCGAGCGTCAGGGATTCAATGGTGGTTTCGATCAGTGGGCTGTTCTGTACACCCTTAGGTTTTCTGTTTCTGTGTCGGCTCATGCGCCCGCCTCCCATGCGGCTTCAAAGGCTTGTAAATGTTCCTTGCCCGATTGCTTGAGGTGTTTGCGCACCAACTCGCATTCGCTGTTGTATTTGTCGATGAGGATATGCCCGCGCATCAGTTGGAAGCGCAGGTAGACCAGCCAGGTATTCAGCACGTCGGTTTCGCAATAGTTGCGGATGTCGGCGAGTTTACCTTCCTGATACGCATCCCACACTTTCGCGCCGCTCATGCCCATCTTGCCGGGGAAACCGAACAGGGTGGCGAGTTCGTCCAGCGGCGCATTGGCGCGTCCGCTGTAGAGTGCCAGCAAATCCATCAGGTCGGTGTGGCGGGTGTGGTAGCGGCTGATGTAGTTGTTCCACTTGAAGCTGCTGTCGTCTTCGCCCATGTCCCAGTAACGCGGAGCGCAGATTTTGTGCTTCATGGCGCGGTAGTGAATCACGGGCAGGTCGAAACCGCTGCCATTCCACGACACGATAGTCGGGGTGTAGCGGTCGATGCCGTCGAAGAAACGTTGCAGGATTTCTTTTTCATCGGCGGATTCATCTCCCAGCGTCCAGACCTTAAAGTCGTCGCCTTTGCCACGGAAGGTGACGGAAATGGCAACGATCTTGTGCAGGTGATGCGCCAAAAATTCCGTGCCTGTTTTCTGGAAACGCAGGTGGTACATGGCTTTGGCGATGCCGTCAGCGTCGAGGTCGCCAAGGTCGTAGAGTTTGCGCCCGCCTTCAATGTCGGGAATGGTTTCGATGTCGAAGACTAAGGTGTTCAATTTAATATCCTTTGGTAATTATTCACATGCCGCCCCTGATCATTTCCAGCATATCCGTTCGCCGACAGCTTACCACTTACGTCGCTGCCTTCCAGCAAGCTATCCGCCAAGTCGCGTTTGAGGGCGTGCAGTTTAACAATTTTTTCCTCAATAGTATTTTCTGCTACCAGCCGGTATACCGTCACAGGACGTTGCTGCCCAATGCGGTGTGCGCGGTCAGAGGCTTGGTCTTCCACTGCCGGATTCCACCACGGATCCATGTGGATCACATAATCCGCCGCCGTCAGATTCAACCCAAAACCACCCGCTTTGAGGCTGATCAGGAAAATATCGCCTTCGCCACGTTGGAAAGCATCCACCCGTTCCTTGCGTTGCTCCATCGGGGTCGAACCATCCAAATATTGGTAGTGGATACCCTGCCCATCCAGCCATTCGCGCAACAGCGTTAAATGTTTGACGAACTGGCTGAATACGAGTGCTTTGTGCTGGTTTTCGCGCAATTCCAACACCAATTCGCCGAATGCCTGCAATTTGCTGGAAGGCAAGGCACTGCCCGGCATCGCCAATTGCGGGTGGCAAGCAGCAAGGCGCAAGCGGGTAATTTCCGCCAGCACTTGCAGATGCTTATTGTCTCCATCATCGGTTTCTTGGGTAAGACGTTCCAAGGCTTGTTGGCGCAAGGCTTCGTACAGCGCCATTTCGGCATCGCTCAAGCTGACGGACAAGGTGATTTCAGTACGCGGCGGCAATTCCTGCAATACCTGATTTTTGGTACGGCGCAACATGAACGGCTGCACCAGTTTTTTCAGCGCATGGCGGCTCTTGTCGTCGTGGTCGCGTTCAATCGGAGTCTGGAAACGTTCGCCGAACTTTTGCTGCGAGAACAACAACCCCGGATTGAGGAAGCGGAACAAACTCCACAATTCGCCCAGATGGTTTTCAATCGGCGTACCCGTGGTGACGAGGCGAAAATCGCCCTGCAATTGGTAAGCCGCTTGGGTGCGCTTGGTGTTAGCGTTCTTGATGGCTTGCGCTTCGTCCAGCACGATGGTTGTCCAGCGAATTTTCTGGAAGGCTTCCACGTCCTGCTGCAACAAGCCGTAGCTGGCAATCACCAGATCGTGCGGCTGCAAATCGTCCAACACCGCTTGGCGGTCTTTGCCGCGATAAAACACCGGACGCAAGCGACGGCGCAAAGCGTTGGCATTCGCTAAACCAGTTGTTGCACACTGACACGGGGGCAACCACCAACGCTGCACCTTGCGCCGCCCGTGCCAGCAGCAAGCCCAGCGTTTGCACGGTTTTACCCAAGCCCATGTCATCCGCCAAACAGCCACCCACGCCCCATTCTGCCAAGCGCATCATCCAACGGAAACCGTCGGTTTGGTAATCACGCAATTCGGCTTGCAAGTTGGCGGGAACGACGGGCTGGCTGTTGCGGACGTTTTTCAGCTTGGTGACTTGCGCTTTCCAATGCTTGTCGGCTTGCAAGATCGCCTGCTTCGTCGATGAAATCTTCCAGTACCATGCCTGCGAGTGCGCCGACTTTCAGCCCGTTTTTGCCGGAGGTTTCGGCATAGGCGCGTAAAGTGTCGAGCTTTTTCTGGAATTGGCGCGTCAGGGTGAGGAATTGCCCGTCAGCCATCTGCACGAAACGCCCTTTAGCCGTTTGGCTAAGATCGAGCAATTGGCGCAGGGTCAGCACGAGGTTTTCATCGACTTGCAGCTTACCATCGAGTTCAAACCAGTCGCCGGATTGCTTGATTTTAAGCGAGAGGTTGTTGCCGCTGACTTGCTGGGTAATGCGCAGCTTTTCGCCTTCCGGCCATGCCAGCGTCACCGTTCGCCGAGCGCGTGCAGTTGTTGCAGGGCTTCGAGGCATTGTTCGGGGTCGTCCAGCATCAGGTCGTCGCTGGGGTCTTCCCACGTTGCCAAGGCGGGGCAATCTTGCAGCAAACTGTCGGCCTGTTTGCGCTCTTGCTTGAGGTTGCGGGTGGTTTTGAGCAGCTTGCGGTCAACTTCGGTCATGGCATTGCTGCGCCCGCTGCCCGGTGGGAAGATCGGGCCAATGTCACCGAAGGGTTGCACACGCATCAGCATCCGCAAACCTTCGCCCCACGGTAGCAGGTGGATATGCAGACGCGTGTCGGCGTGGGACGGTTTCAGCGTTATCCATGCCTGCAATGTCGGACTGGATGGTGATCAGCGGTGCAAGAGCGGACAAGGTTTGGCGCACCGTGGCTTCAGCTTCAGCGGGGACAAGCAAGCCGTCTTTGCCCAAAATGCCATGCAGTTGCAACACGCTGGCGGTGAGTTTGTAGAGCTTGAGTTGCAGGGTGGTTTCTTCCACCACGAAATAGCTGTCGGGTTTATACTCACCATCGGCAGGCAGTTCCGGGAACAGCTTGATGCGCAACTTGCCTTTTTCCTTGAGGATTTGCAGTTCTTCGCGCCCCGGCTGGATGTCGAGCGGGGAGTTGGTTGCCCCTGCCCAGAATACCCGTGGATGCCCGATCAGGTGTTGCCAGACATGCTCGACGTGCAATTCGTAACTTTTTTCGTAATAGCCGTAGCTATAGAGGCGGATGCCTTGGCAGATGCTGCGGTCTTCCACTGTCAGGGCGGGCACGGTGTCCGGCTCGGTGGCAAGGCGTTTGAGGGCAATGTTGCGCCCCCCAGACCAGCCGGTTTTGGTAGCTTTTTGCAGGGTGGGGTAAATGCCGTATTGGGTACTGGAGGCGTATTTTTGCTTGGTCAACTCCCAAATGACCCGTTCTGTCCCGACTTTGGCGGTGGTGGCAGATTTGCTGGGGGTAGCCGCGCCGAGGCGTTGCAATGCCTGCAAACCGCGTTCCCATTCGGCTTGCGGCTGGTAGAGGCTAATCAGGGGTTGTGTGCCTGCCTTGGTGTGGGCAGCAGTGGACAAAGCAACATACATCGGCTTGCGTTTGTCTTTGTCGGGCAACAGTTGCGCCAGCACAGCGGCGTATTCATCGGTCAGCCAAACGTAGCCGATGCCGTCTATTTTCTGGTAGATTTTTGCAGCATCGTCCAGCCAGTCAGCGGGCAGAGCCTGCCCCAACCAATGCCTAACCATCAGGGCAATCAGGAAAGTTAAGGGGGATTGTTGGTAAAGGCTCGCCACATCGGCTAGTTGTTGTACTTTCCCGGTTTGGCGGGAGGTCTGGAAATGATACAACGCCCCATAGCCAGCGTTGTGTGCCATGAACTCCTTGAAATAGGCAGCGGCCTCTTTCAGGGATTTGTCTGTGCCGTCCAGTATCAGGGCAATGACGTACAGGGTTTCCAGCGGCGTGCCATACAGCGCCTTGCGGCTGCCTTGGCGTTTGCGCAGCAGTTTCAGGCCAGCCTGATAAAGTGCCATTGCCTCAGCCTGCTTACCTTGCGAAAGCGCACGGGCACTGGCGAACAAGTGCCAGTATTCCAGACGTATTCCGGTCTCGGCTGGCGGTTCGAGTGCCAAGGCATCATCCCATTGCAGCCGTTGGAAAAGCTGCCAGTAGTATGTGCCACCGAACACTGTCCATAAGGCACTGGTGTCCATCTGTTCAGACTTCAGCAATTGCTGGCAATGCTGCCAAATACGGCTGGCATCCTGAGTGGTTTTATCCGCCACCGACAAGTAGATGGGTGCGATAAATTGCAGGAAAATCGCAGCGGGGAAAAACGCCATCCATGCCTCATCCAGTTCACTGCCCCATAACGTGAGCCACGGGTGCGGTTGGAATTTGGGGCTGTTGGCGTATTGTTGGTTGGCGCGTTCCAATAGGGTCGCTAACTGCCTGCCATTACCCAGCAATGCCTGCAAGCGCAGGTCACGTAAGGCTTGATCCGCATCTGTCCAGTACTTGGTCGTCCAACTGATCGTTTGTGTTGGGGTGAGCGTTTCGACTACTTTTGCCAAGGCGGTAAAACGCCCAGTTCGTAGGCTGCGACGGGTCAGTTCGTCGCGGATTCCGGCAGCACAAGCATAGTAGTTATTGCTGGTGACAGTCAGCAGACCAAGGCGAACCAAATCGTCCAGCAGCGGGCGCAAGACTTTCACATCCATCGCCACTGGGGAGAGCTTCGACAAGGGCGTGGCAGCTATCGGCGCGTAAAGGATGGAGATGAATTCCAGCAATTGCTGGGCGTTTATGGGTAAGTTAATTAATTTTTGTTCGTCAAATACAGCGGTCATGGTTCAACTTGGGGGCAAAGTGGCTACGTGTTGCTGCAAGGTTAGCGCATCCATCAGCAAGAACCAAGTTCGCGGGAAATGTCGGCGTAAAACTCAAAATCTCTTATGCCCTTACCCCCTTGCGAGGGTAAGGGCTGGGGATGGGGGCTTCCCTACTTCTTCGGCGCGTAAATATCCGTGCAAGTCCCCTCTGCCACTTCCGCCGCAAAATTCAGCGTCTCGGAAAGCGTCGGATGCGGGTGAATAGTCAAGCCGATGTCATGCGCATCCGCCCCCATTTCCAACGCCAGCACCGCTTCGGCGATCAGCTCACCGGCATTCTTGCCCGCAATACCTGCGCCAATCAGTTGCCCGCTTGCCTTGTCGAACAGCACTTTGGTAATCCCGTTGCTGGCATCCATCGACAATGCCCGCCCACTCGCCGCCCACGGGAAGCTGCCTTTTTCATAGGCAATCCCTTCGGCTTTGCACTGCTCTTCGGTCTTGCCCATCCACGCCACTTCGGGGCTGGTGTAGGCCACCGACGGAATGGTTTTCGCATCGAAATAGGACTTGTGCCCGGCAATCACTTCCGCCGCCACTTTGGCTTCGTGGGTGGCTTTGTGCGCTAACATCGGCTGCCCCACAATGTCGCCAATCGCAAAAATGTGCGGCACATTGGTACGCATCTGATTATCCACCGGGATGAAACCGAGTGCGCCGACGAATACACCCGCCTTGCCTGCATCAATCAATTGACCGTTCGGGCTGCGTCCAATGGCTACGAGTACGCGGTCGAAAGTATCTTTTTCTGGCGCACCCTTGCCTTCAAACGCACACACCAGCCCTTCCGGGGTGGGCGTAATCGCCGTGACTTTGGTATTAAGGTAGATGGCTTCGTACTGGCCTTTGATCTGATTGTGCAACGGCTTTACGATGTCGCGGTCAGCACCGGGCATCAGGCCGGGGGAGAGTTCCACCACCGTGATGCTTGCACCAAGGGCGTGGTATACCGTCGCCATTTCCAGCCCGATAATGCCGCCGCCAACCACTAGCATCCGCTTGGGGATTTCTGGCAGTTCGAGTGCATCGGTGGAATCCATCACACGCGGGTCGTCCCACGGGATAAACGGCAATTTGCGTGACCCGCGAACCGGCGGCGATAATGCAATTGGCAAACTTGACGGTTTGCTTGCTGCCATCGTCCGCTTCCACCTCAATGGTGTGCGCCGAAGTGAAACGCCCGTAGCCTTGCACAATCTGCACTTTGCGCTGCTTCGCCAGCCCTTTCAGCCCAGTGGTCAGCTTGCTAACAACACCGGATTTGTGGGCGCGAACGGCGTCGAGGTCAATTTCAGGCTCACCGAATTTGACACCGTGTTTGGCAAATTCCTTGGCTTCATTAATCACTTCGGCGGTATGCAGCAAGGCTTTGGAAGGGATGCAACCAACGTTGAGGCATACGCCGCCGATATTGGGGTAACGCTCGATCAGCACCACTTTCTTGCCAAGGTCAGCAGCACGGAAGGCAGCAGTGTAACCGCCGGGGCCGGAGCCTAGGACAACGAGTTCGGTTTCAATTGAAGAACCCCTCACCCCTAGCCCCTCTCCCTCAAGGGGAGAGGGGAACTGGGAAAAAGCAACCTCTTGCGGAGTCCCCCGCTTCCGCCACTTCCAACATCATCAACGGAGACCCTTCCGACACCCGATCCCCCTTCCTCACCAGCATCTGCTTAACCGTGCCCGCAAAGGCGCTGGGGATTTCCATCGACGCCTTGTCAGATTCAACGGTAATCAGTGGTTCTTCCAGCTCAATCTGGAAACCGGCATCGACCAGCACTTCGATGATTTCCACATCATTGAAACTGCCAATGTCGGGGACTTTGACTTCGATAATCTTGCTCATACCAGCAACCTCCGAATGTCGCCCAGCATTTTGGCGAGGTAAGTGGTGAAACGTGCGCCATCCGCCCCATCAACCACGCGATGGTCATACGACAACGACAGCGGCAACATCAACCGTGGGGCAAATTCCTTGCCATTCCAGATAGGCTGCATGTCGGCTTTGGAAACACCCAAAATGGCGACTTCGGGCGCATTCACAATAGGGGTGAATTTCGTGCCACCAATCCCGCCGAGGCTGGAAATGGACAGGCAACCGCCTTGCATGTCTGCTGGTTTTAGCTTCTTGTCACGCGCTTTGCCGGAGATTTCTTTGAGTTCTTCCGACAACTGCATGATGGATTTTTTATCCACGTCGCGGATCACCGGAACCACCAAACCATCCGGCGTATCCACCGCTACCCCAATGTGGAAATAGTGCTTGCGGATCAGGTTTTCACCCTTGGCATCCAGCGAGGAATTGAAGCGTGGGTAAGCCTTCAAGCCTGCCACTACCGCTTTCATAATGAATACCAGCGGGGTGATTTTCAGGCCAGATTTGGCATTTTCTTCGTTCAATTGCTTGCGGAAGGCTTCCAGATCGGTGATGTCAGCTTGGTCGAATTGCGTCACATGCGGGATGTGTACCCAGTTACGGTGCAGGAATTCGCCCGTCAGCTTGTTGATGCGCGACAACGGCACACTCTCGATTTCACCCCACTGGCTGAAGTCGATGTCTGGCATCGGTGCAACACCCAGCGTATTGCCGGAAGCCGCCGCGGATGGCATCCCGCCAAAACTCATCACGTCTTTAATGAAGCTTTTTACGTCTTCCTGGGTGATGCGCCCTTTGCGGCCTGAGCCTTTGACCTTGTTCAGGTCAGCACCGAGTTCACGGGCAAATTTGCGCACCGACGGGGTGGCATAAGCCTTGCTGAAATCGAGTTTGCTGGCTTCGGCTTGCACGGCTGCGGTGGGGGAAGTTGCAGGTTGTGGGCGTGGTTCTGGCTTCGCTGCCGGTGCAGCACTGGCAGCCGGAACAGCAGGTGCTGGCGCTACGGGAGCAGCAGCCGAGGGTGCTTCCGCCACTTCCATCACCAACATCAAACTCCCTTCTGAAATCCGGTCGCCGACCTTGAGCTTGAGTTCTTTGACCACGCCCGCCGCAGGTGATGGAATTTCCATCGACGATTTGTCGGATTCAATGGTGATCAGCGAGTCTTCGACGTTGACGGTATCGCCAACATTGACCAGTACTTCAATGACTTCGACGTTTTTGAAACTGCCAATGTCTGGCACTAAAATTTCTTGGATTGCCATAACGTGCCCTCCTTATGCCAGACGTGGGTTGGGTTTTTCGGGATTGATGCCGTACTTTTCCATGGCCTTGACCAGATCGGCAGCAGGCAGGGATTTGTCATCCACCAGTGCTTTCAATGCGGCAATGACGATGTAGTAACGGTTCACCTCGAAATGTTTACGCAACTGGGCGCGGGTATCGCTACGCCCAAAGCCGTCTGTCCCCAACACGGTGTAGGCCATCGGCAACCATGCACGAATTTGGTCAGGATACTGGCGGATGTAGTCAGTTGCGGCAATCGCAGGCCCGCGCTGGCCTTTCATCATCTGGGTGACATACGGCACTTTGGCGTCTTCCAGCGGGTGCAGCATGTTCCAACGTTCAATATCGCGGGCTTCATGCGCCAGTTCGTTGAAACTGGTCACACTCCACACATTGGCATCCACGCCCCAATCCTTGTCGAGCAATTCAGCCGCCGCAATTACTTCGCGCAAGATCGTGCCGGAACCCATGAGTTGCACTTTTTTGCGCTTTTTGCCGCCACCGCTGAACAAATACATGCCTTTCACAATGCCGTCTTCGACACCGGCTGGCATGGCAGGATGCGTGTAGTTTTCGTTCATCGCGGTAATGTAGTAGTACACATCTTCCTGATCCTGATACATGCGTTTCAGGCCATTCTGAATAATGACCGCGAGTTCGTAGGAGAAAGTCGGGTCGTAAGACAGGCAGTTGGGGATCAGGCTGGCTTGAATCAGCCCATGCCCATCCTGATGCTGCAAGCCTTCACCCGCCAGCGTAGTCCTACCGGCAGTACCACCGATCAGGAAACCACGGGCGCGGCAATCGCCCGCTGCCCATGCCAAGTCGCCAATGCGCTGGAAGCCGAACATCGAGTAGTAAACATAAAACGGAACCATGTTCACGCCATGCGTGCTGTAGGCGGTGGCGGCGGCAATCCATGAGGAGAATGCGCCCGCTTCATTGATACCTTCTTCCAGAATCTGCCCGGACTTGTCCTCTTTGTAGAACATGACCTGATCTTTATCCTGCGGCTCGTAAAGCTGACCGACAGAGGAGTAAATCCCCAATTGGCGGAACATGCCCTCCATCCCGAAGGTACGCGCCTCATCCGGCACAATCGGCACGACATTCCTGCCCATGTTTTTGTCGCGTGCCAGCAAGGTCAGCAGGCGCACGAACACCATCGTGGTGGACATTTCGCGCTCGCCAGTACTTTCCAGCAGCGATTGGAAAATCGACAAATCCGGTACTTTCAACGGGGTAGCGTGGGTCTGGCGTTGTGGCAGGAAACCGCCCAAAGCCTTGCGCCGTGCCAGCAAATACTGCATTTCTTCGCCGTTCGGATCGGGGCGATAGTACTTGGCGTCAGCCGCATCCGCATCGCTCAGCGGAATGTTGAAGCGGTTTTTGTAGGCAATCATTTCTTCGCCACTCAGCTTTTTCTGTGAGTGGGTGCGGTTTTGCCCCTCGCCGGCAGCCCCCATGCCGTAGCCTTTAACGGTGTGGGCGAGGATAACGGTCGGTTGCCCGGTATGGTTGACGGCAGCGTGATAAGCGGCGTAAACCTTGTGCGGGTCGTGGCCGCCACGGTTTAAGCGCCAGATGTCGGCATCACTCATCTTGGCGACCATTTCCTTCAATTCGGGGTATTTGCCGAAGAAGTTTTCGCGCACGTATTTGCCATCTTTGGCTTTGTAGTTCTGGTATTCGCCATCGACCGCTTCCATCATGCGGGCTTTGAGGATGCCGTCTTTGTCCATCGACAGCAGCGGATCCCAGTACGAACCCCACAATACTTTGATGACATTCCAGCCAGCACCCCGGAACATGGCTTCCAGTTCCTGCACGATTTTGCCGTTACCGCGCACGGGGCCATCGAGACGTTGCAGATTACAGTTGACTACCCAGACGAGGTTATCGAGTTTTTCGCGCCCACCGAGGGAAATTGCGCCGAGGGTTTCAGGTTCATCAGTTTCGCCGTCACCGACGAATGCCCACACCTTACGGTTGGCAGTTTCTGCCAGCTTGCGGTCTTGCAGGTATTTCATGAAACGCGCTTGGTAAATCGACTTGAGAGGTCCTAAACCCATCGACACGGTGGGGAACTGCCAATAATCCGGCATCAGCCACGGGTGCGGGTAGGAGGACAAACCACCGCCGTCGACTTCCTGACGGAAATTATCCAAATCGGTTTCAGTAAAACGGCCTTCGAGGAAGGAACGTGCATACATCCCCGGTGCGGCGTGACCTTGGATATACAACAAGTCGCCGCCGTGTTGCGGGGAAGGCGCGTTGCCAAAAATGGTTCATGCCCACATCATATAAGGTAGCAGCCGAGGCGAAGGTGGCGATATGCCCGCCAAGCTCCGGGCTTTCACGGTTGGCACGGACTACCATTGCCGCCGCATTCCAGCGGATATAGGAGCGCAAGCGCGATTCGATGGTACGGTTGCCCGGTGTGTGCTGCTCTAAATGCGGGGGGATGGTGTTGATATAAGCGGTGTTGGCCGAGTATGGTAGGTTTGCGCCATTATGCCGGGCGGCATCGATCAGCTCTTCTAGCAGGAAGTGGGCGCGTTCTACGCCTTCAGATTCAATGACTGATTCGAGTGACTCAATCCATTCTTGCGTTTCTTGGAAATCAATGTCTTGCATTGGGTTATTCATTCTCAATCCTCTTTCATCCAGCGGTAATTCTGGCATACCACTTGGCATGGGGAGCCAGATGGGAAGAAACCATAGCATACACCCCAATTCATTTTGAAGTTAATTTTTCATTGCATTAAAAAATAAGTTTGTATATCAATATACTTGCAGTAATCAAATAATATTTAAAATCTTTTCTATCCATTTTCGATCAGTTCCGTTAAGCTCCAGTTATGACTGATGATATAGATATAATCCCCATTGCCGGACGTTTCCGTGGATTTCTGCCTGTGGTAGTAGACGTGGAAACGGGCGGATTTGATTGCCGCAAGGATGCGTTGCTCGAAGTGGCAGCCGTAATGCTGCGCATTGACGAAAAAGGTGAGCTTTCACGCCACCGCACCTTTAGTTGGCATATCGAACCCTTCCCCAATGCCAATATGGATCCCAAATCGCTGGAAGTGAATGGCATCAAGCCTTTCAGCCCGCTACGCATGGCAGTGCCTGAACCCAAGGCAATGGAAGAATTCTTCAAAGCCGTGCGCAAAGAAGTGAAAATCAACCGTTGCAACCGCGCCATTCTGGTGGGGCATAATGCACCGTTTGACTTGAATTTCATCCACTCCGCAGCGGAGCGGATCAAGGCAACCCGCAACCCCTTCCACCCTTTCAGCACGCTTGGATACGGTAACGCTGGGTGCGGTAATGTACGGGCAAACGGTATTGGCGCGGATTTCACAAGTAGCCGGCATGGGCTGGGATGCTGATTCTGCCCATTCAGCCGTGTATGATGCTGAAAAGACAGCAGATTTATTTTGCCATTTCGTGAATACGTGGCAAACGCTGGATGCAGCGTTTAAAGCGATAGAGAATTAAGATCCCCTCACCCCAGCCCCTCTAGGGTCGGTCCTCAGGGGCGAGGGGCTCAGAGTAACACTTCTCTTACTTCCCGGTCTTCAGCTTTTCCCAATAGCCGTCATACAGCTTCATGGCGTCGCCGATATTGTTCTGGAATTCGCCTTTTTCCATTGCCTCAGCAGGCGGGAAAATAACCGGGTTCTTTTGCGTAGCTTCTGTCTAGCAGTGCCTGTGCCGCCGCATTCGGCGTGCTGTAGCCCAATTCTTCCACCACTTTTTGCCCGACTTCGGGGCGTAGCATGTAGTCGATGAACTTGTGGGCATTAGCAACATGTTCCGCACCGACAGGAATAGTGAAGCTGTCTACCCAGAAACCTGCGCCTTCCTTGGGGAAAATGTACTGGATGTCGGGGTTTTCCTTCTGTGCCATATTAGCTTCGCCGCTCCAGATCATGCCGAGGTTCACGTCACCAGCGAGGAACGGTTCACGCGGGGCATCGGCATTGAAAACCAGTACGTTGGGCATCAGCTTTTGCAGGTCTTCGTAGGCTGTTTTGATCTCGTCAGGGTTGGTGCTATTGGTCGAAAAGCCGTTCTTTTTCAGTGCCATGTGGAACACTTCGCGCACGTCGTCGGTCAGCAGCAGTTTGCCCTTCCATTTTGGATCCCACAAATCTGCCCATGAGGTGATGGTCGCCGGGTCGATTTCCTTGGCATTTACGCCGATGCCGGTGCTGCCCCACAAATAGGGAATGCTGTATTCATTACCGGGGTCATACGGCTTGTTCATCAAGCTGATCGACAGGTTTTTCAGGTTGCTCAGTTTGGTCTGGTCGATCTTTTGCAGCAAGCCCTCTTCGCGCATTTTGGCAACCAAATAGGCGGATGGCACTACGATATCATAGCCCTTGCCTTTTTGCAGCTTGATCTTGGAGTACATCACTTCGTTGTTTTCGTAAGTGGAATACTCGACCTTGATGCCCGTTTCCTTCTCAAAATCTTCGATGGTGCTTTCTGGGATGTATTCCGCCCAGTTGTACACCACGAGTTTTTCTTCGGCGTGCAGCCCGGTTGTCAATGCCATCAGCACGGCAGCCAGCAAGGCAGGGATTTTTTTCATGTCAGTGTTTGCTCCTGAGCAACAAGGTTGAGACGGTGACCAGCAACAGCGAAATCGCCAGCAACAAGGTTGCCAACACATTCACTTCGGGCGATACGCCGACCTTGACCATTGAAAACACCCGGATCGGCAGAATTTCAAAGCTGGGGCCGGTAACGAATGAACTGATGATTACATCATCCAGCGACAGGGTAAAGCTCAATAACCAACCCGCCACCACCGCCGGAAATACCAAGGGAAAAATAATCAGGCGGAAAATACGGCTTTCACTTGCGCCCAAGTCTTGCGCCGCCTCCAGCAGGTATTTGTCGAAACCTTTGAGTTGCGCGTAAACCGTGATGACCACGAAGGGCAGGCAAAACGTAATGTGGGCAATCAGCAACGACCAAAAGCCCAGTTGGATACCGAGCGCGATGAAGATCACCAGAAAGGTAATCGCCAGCACAATGTCGGGTGACATCATCACCACGAACAGCAAGCCGCTGGCAGTGCCTTTCAGCGGGAAACGGTAACGGTGCAGCGCCAACGCCATCAACGTGCCGATAATGGTGGCAGCAGTGGCGGCAAGGCTGGCAATCAGCAGGGAATGCAGGAAAGCTTGGGTGAGCGCATCGTTTTCAAACAGCTTCCCGTACCATTTGAAGGTGAAACCTTGCCACTCGTAGCCGTATTTGGAATCGTTGAAGGAGTTGATCACCAAGACGACGATGGGCAAGATACAGGTAGGCGAAGATGGTGGTGATAAAGCCCCATTTAAAGGTTTTCATTAGGCTGGCTCCTGCGGAGTACCCCTCACCCCTAACCCCTCTCCCTCAAGGGGCGAGGGGGATAAGAGGAGGTGGGTTTGGATGGTGGTAGTTACGGTTTGTAGGTTTTTTTCTACTTGGGTGGCGGTGAAGCGGAGGACGGTGTAGCCGCAGGCTTCTAGGAGGTGTTGGCGTTCTTGGTCGCGGTCTACTTGGGTGGCGTGGATTGCGCCGTCTACTTCGACGATTAGGTTTTTTTCGGCACAGAAAAAATCGGCGACGAAACAGCCAATGGGTTGCTGGCGGCGAAACTTGAATCCGGCGATTTGGCGATTACGGAGGGCTTGCCAAAGGATGCCTTCGCTGGGCGTTGGGGTTTTGCGAAAGTCGCGGGCGCAGGCGTGCATTTGGGCGTTGAGTTCGGGGGTGATGATTAAGCGTTCTTTCATGGGGAGATACCCCTCACCCCAACCCCGCACCCAGCCGCTTGCGCGTCGTCCCTCAAGGGGCGAGGGGCTAAGAAAATATGTTGGGCAGTAGTGGTTTTCATGGGCGGGTTGCTGCTCCACCGATACCTGCGATGAAGGCTTTAATGAAGGCATTGATGGGGTCTTCTCCGGTAGCCATATCGCCGATCAACGAAGTTAAAGCGCCAATACCACCGTTTTGGATGCGCTGTATTAATCCCGGATTTTCTGTTTCTAATATTCTCGCTGCGTCAATACCGCTATCTTCTGGATTCTCGGCGATTTGAGATTGCTGGTGTTGACTCCATGCTTGTAGAAAAGTACGTAATGCGGTGATGTCTTCAGCACTTAAAGCAGGATGATTACTCCCGACATTGACTGTACCGTGATTATCACCGATAACACCTGCTGTTACAGATGAATTAAAATTAAAAACCTGCTTCACACTTTTCTCCTTAATGACGTAGACATTACTATTTAATTCTTCAGATAGAGGAATAAAACCAACATTAAAAACCTCCTTAATCCATAGTTCGGAATAACAAGTCCTAGTATTTTTTTGTTCTTTTTGAGATCTGCTTACAGCCTTACCATGTCTTTTCTCACTCATTTCCTCAATATAGATTCTAATATCCTCAGTTAAGAACTCGATTTTAATTCTATTTAAGGCTATAGTTGCTAAATTAACCATATCCTGATCAGTATTTTTTGCACATTCAAATAGCGAATTAATGATTTTAGACTTACCCTCAGCAGCAACTGGATTATCTCGCAAAACCTTGATAACAACTCGTCTAACTTCGTAATCTTTAGAGGCTAGCGCATAACAAATAAACTCTTCAGAATATTTATCAAATCTCATCATTTGATACATGATATCCCAAAGCCCGGAAATTCCTCTACCCTTTCCTTCAGAAGGAAATAACTGGTCAAATACAGCTTTAGTTGCAATAGGATGGGAAATCATTGCCAAGGCTTTAATTACAGATGATTTTACAACATGATGATCATCATTTAGCTTTTTAATGAGAAGTTGAATTGCACTTTCCGAACCAATATAACCTAATGCACGAACAGATGCGTTTCTAACAACCCATTCTTTATCATCGCAAAACCCCATAATCAATGGCAATGATGCTTGACTTTCAAGGTACATCAAAGCACCAATATAAGCAACTTGTTCAAAAATAAAATTCTAGAAATCTTGAGTGGAATTCATTAAAAAATCGAATACCTCTAAAATGATTATTTTCATAAATATCGAATACAAAACGAAAAGCAATATTTCTAGTAAATTTTCTCCTTTGTTTTAATTTATCTTCAATACATTTTCTTGCATATTCAGAAGAATTTCTTTTAAGGAACAACGCAACACACTTTAACTTCACTATTTTCTGGATTATAAATATAATTCAATAGTGGCTCTATTGCTTGTTGATTATCGCTTTTCTCAAGCATTCTACATGCAGCAGCACGAATATCTATATTTTCATCAGAAAGCAAGTTAATAAAGGGCATTTGATGATCTCTATTACATTTATGTTCCCCAGTGCTACAACAATGGAAAAGTCTCAACTTATCAGGAGTATTTTTCTTATACAACACACTCAATAATAGCGGTAGTTTTTTTTCATCGGAAATATCTTCAATATGATTTCTAGCACAATCAATCTCCCAATCATCGCCTGTATCCCTCAATACGAAATCAATCAATGGTTCAATATCATGAACTTCAGCAAGTCCAGAAATAGCTCGCCTAACTTTTTCCCTGTCATTTATATCACGACAACTCTCCTTTTCTTTCAAAACTCCTCTCAAATATGATTTTGATGCATCACAATTAATACTAACAAGTTGATCAATATAATCAAACCAGTAATAATGACGTAGAGCATACCCATCTTTGCTTTGCAAAAAACTAACAAAAAATATCGCTGATGATTCTGTTTTATTTTTCTGCAATATTGAGTGCAGTTCCTTCACCTCCATTCCATTATTAGCTAAAAAATCCAAAACAAAACCGAATGAAAGCTCTTGTAACTTATTACTTACCATTCCTGATAACTTAGATGCCAAAGTAAAACTAATCTTCAACACCAGTTTCAAGAAGCGTTCAACACGATTTTTATCAGGTAATATTCCCGAAAACACCAATAATGATTCTGTCCATTTAATAGGATTCAAATAATGAACGCAAAGTTGGTCATCCGTCAATTCATCAAAATGGCGTAACAACCATTCAGCAGCATAATATTCTTGAAACGCTTGATGAATGAACTCGATCTTTCCATGATCAGCAGCAGGCTGAAGCAAATGAAAATTTAACGCATCAGACAGCCATTGTTTTGCTTTGCTTGCAGCATTTGTTTCGCCACGCTCCCCCAATCGCTTTTCTAGCCATTTTTCAGCGTCAACCAATGGCACTTGTAACCAAAGATTTTTGCCATCACCATCCGCGTGCATCATCAAGAACGCCACTTCTTGCAAGATTTCATCGCAGAAATCAAAGAAAGTATTTTCGCGTGTTGTTACCGTCCCACTGGGTTTGTGTTTCGCATACTCATCATGTGTAAATCTCCGAAACAACTCACCCTGATTTTGTGGAATAGCATGTGATTTTTGATAAACACTGCACAACATATTCAGCAATAATGGACGTTCAGTGAAGTCATGCAAACGGTCGGGTAAATCATCCAATAATTGACGTGCTGCCGACTCGCTCCCCAAGCGATTAGTCGCCAAAGCTCTTGCCTGCGCATCATTCAATGGCAACAAATGAAGCTTCGTTTCAATTCCAAAATCGGTAACAGTCTCCCTACTGCTAACAATCATCGGTGTATCAATAAACTGCGCCCTGAAATCTGCCAGCCTTACGTTGCTCGGCATTTCATTTAAGCCATCCAATAACAGCAACAGCCGTCTATCTCGCAACAAAGCACGCACCTGCTGCTCACTCGTAACACCCGCCAACTCCAACCGCTCCATAATAAGCTTGAGCAAGGTAACATCATGACCATCAAACGCATCTTTAGTCCCAAGTCGCCGCAATTCCAACAAAACAGGAATCGGTCGAAACTGATCACGCAAACACGCGCCAGCCTCCTCCCGTAATAAACGTTTAAACGCAGTAGACTTCCCCGCCCCCGGCTTCCCCAATAACAACACATGCCCAGCCGCATATTCACGCAAACCAACCATCACATCGACGATTTTGCGTTTCTCAGATGAACGACCACGCCCATCAAAACCATCAACAGCCTGTCGCTCTTTATCCTCAATTTCCGCACGCAACGGCAAATCAACTGATGTAGAGACATATCCCGCATCAGCCGAAGCATCAATACGCTGCAAAACAGCATTCAAATAAGGAGAACAATCAAACCCCATGATTGCCTATTCTCTTATCCCCCTCGCCCCTTGAGGGAGAGGGGTTAGGGGTGAGGGGTTCTTCAAATCCCATCATCATCCAGCCCCCCTGCCCGGTTAATCGCTGATTCGCCAGAAAATACAGCCACATCAACCCGCGAGTATCCGAATCGAAGGCCACGCTGAACGCCGCCCCAAAAC
>CAWFRV010000004.1:0-250291 GCA_963818325.1 uncultured Gammaproteobacteria bacterium
CGCAGATGCTGATGACCGGCTTCGACATCATCTTCTTCTGGGTGGCGCGGATGATCATGTTCGGCAAGAAATTCATGGGCGACGTGCCGTTCCGCGACGTGTACATCCACGGGCTGGTGAAGGATGCGGACGGGCAGAAAATGTCCAAATCCAAGGGCAATGTGCTTGACCCGCTCGACATTATCGACGGCATCGACCTCGAAGCACTGGTTGCCAAACGCACCAGCGGCATGATGCAGCCGCAACTCGCCGCGAAAATCGACAAAGCCACCCGCAAGCAATTCCCCGACGGCATTACCCCGCACGGCACGGATGCGCTGCGCATGACGTTTGCCTCGTTCGCCACCGCTGGGCGCGACATCCGTTTCGACATGCAACGGCTGGAAGGCTACCGCAATTTCTGCAACAAGCTGTGGAACGCGGCGCGTTACGTGCTGATGCAGTGCGAAGAGCAGGATACCGGGCTGGACGATGCTTTGCCGGTGGAATTGTCGGCGGCGGATCGCTGGATCATTTCCTTGCTGCAACAGACCGAGGCTGAAGTCGCTGACCACATCGACAACTACCGCTTCGACCTTGCCGCCAAAGCGATGTACGAATTTGCGTGGCACGAATACTGCGACTGGTATCTGGAGCTGACCAAGCCGATTTTGGGCAAAGCCAACGACAACCAAGCCGCCAAACGTGGCACGCGCCGTACCTTGGTGCGCGTGCTGGAAGCGGCGTTGCGCCTGATGCACCCGATCATGCCGTTCATCACCGAAGAAATCTGGCAGAACATCAAAGGCTTGGCGGGCGTGTCCGGCGATTCCATCATGCTGCAACCCTACCCCGTCGCCGACACCGCACTGGTTGATCAGGCAGCACTGGCGGAAATCGAATGGGTGAAAGCCTTCATCATGGGCATCCGCCGCATCCGCTCCGAGATGGACATCAAGCCGGGGCAAGTGCTGGATGTGCTGCTGCAAAACTGGAGCGACACCGACAAGGCACTGTTCACCACCAGCGAAGCGTTTGCGCGGACGCTGGCGAAAGTCGGCAACGTGACGTGGCTGGAAGCTGGGGCGGATGCGCCGGAATCGGCTACTGCGCTGGTCGGCGAAATGCAAATCCTCATCCCGCTGGCGGGGCTGATCGACAAGGATGCGGAAATTGCGCGTCTGAGCAAGGAAATCGAGAAGCTGCAAAAGAATCTCGGCGGGCTGGAAGGTCGGCTGAATAATCCGGCGTTTGCGGACAAAGCTCCGGCGGCAGTGCTGGAACAGACGCGCAAGCAGGCGGATGAGCAGCGGGCGGCGTTGGGGCAGTTGGTGGGGCAGTTGGAGAAGATTCGGGCGTTGTAGTATGCTGAAAACGGATATTTTGCTTAATTGTGCGAGTTATGGTTCATGAAAAATGCAAGACTGACATCTTTAACTATCGAACGTTTCAAATCGTTTGAAATAGGGAAAGTTACGCTCAAGCCACTGACTATTGTGCTGGGGCGTAATAACTCAGGGAAAAGTTCGATTATACAGAGTCTTCTTTTGCTAAAGCAGACACTTGATGATAGCCGATCTGATGTCATGCTTAATCTTGATGATGGGCCTGTGCAGGCATTTAATCTTCGTGAGCTTACTTTTGGCTGGCCTAGCGCAACTAATAAAGTAAAAGGACCAACTATAAGTTTAGAATGGGAGTGTGAAGTTGATGTAACAAAAGCCCTTGAAAATGGTCCGAACCTAGCCAATCTTGCAAAACATTCTGGAGTAAAGTGGCTTGCATCTCCTCCCAATTCATGTTTATTAAAAACGCACATAGTACTGCACACGATTGAAATTAATGGTTCAGCTCTTATATCAGAAATTCAGCTTAGTTCATATCGTGAAAATGAGACTCCTCACATAGTCAAAATTGATTTGAGTGGAGATGTCTGGTCATGTACTTGGGATGGAAAAGATGCCAGACCCATAGAAGTAGGTTTAGATCATTTTGTACCATATCTTCGTATTGACCGAAGTCGAGATGTTATTGGATCACGTTCGGTTCAACGGTCTTATTACAATGCTTATTTAGTATTATTTGCTCAACCGCTTAGCGCATTAAAAAATATCCTAAAGAGCTTACATTATTTGGGGGCTAATCGGCAGCCTCCACCTAGTCTTTTCAAACCCGCAACAACTGCTCCAAATGAGATAGGCATTAGTGGAGAGTTTGCCGCACAACTTCTACATCGTCGTCAGAATGATATTATTCACTTCACCCCACCTCTTACCGTGGATGGTGAAAAAGTTTCTTTGCCAGAACAAGTTCTTGCGCGTCCTTTTGTTGATGCTGTAAATCAGGTAATGCAAGATTTATCTATTAATACACCATTGCATATTCAGGATATTGAACAAGTTGGTTTTCGGCTTATGTTCGGTAACGCAAGTATTGGGCATGTAGGCCGGGGATTAGGCCATCTACTACCACTAATTGAATTAGGATTATTTGCCGATCCATTGCGTTTTACCGGAAACGATGACAGTCTAACTTTAGATGAATATCATAAAAAATGCGAATCTGTCAGTCATATTGCGCTAGAAGAACCTGAATCTCACTTACACCCGAAAGTAGCCAGCCGCCTTGCGCATTGGTTTGTCAGCCTTGCGCGATCAAACCGACAAATAATTGTCGAGACACACAGCGATCATCTTGTTCGTAGACTTCGTGGTTTAGCCGCTCGTGCAAAAAGTGGTAGCGAATTAGAAGATTGGCTTATCACAAATGTCGTAATATTAAGTGTTGAACAAGATGATAGCGGCTGTTCTTTTATTAAGACTAGTTATTTAAAAGCGGATGGAATGATAGGGGAGGAATGGCCTGCTGACTTCATGGATGAATCATCTGATGAAGAAAGTGCCATTTACTATGCACACATGGAAAAATCAGAAGCTACATCTTCTAGCCATGATTCTGAATTCGTGGAGCTTTCTGATGATGCAGAGCCTGAATTGGATGAAGAACCATGATAATAGGACTACTTGATCCAGCACTATTTTTTCAACGCCCAGAATCAGAAGTCAAAGAAGATATTGATTCCGTACTTAAAGCGTGTCGCCAACATGGAGTCAAACTTTTACCACTTGACGATTATTGGGATGATCTATGGCGAAAATTCGGGTATCAGTTGGAAAAATCATTAAGCCCCTCTTGTAAAAAACCTTTACAGGAGCTTCGCAAACTTGGAGAAAAAGACAGGTTCTATTCCAATACACTCCCCATCCTCTTACCAAATTCGGGAAAAGTATGGAAAGATGGATTCGATCAGCTTTTCAATATTTCGACACTAGGACAAGAGTGGGTAAAAAGAATGGCAAACGCTACTATTCGTGCAGTCAATACCCAACAGGAAGTCATTATTTTTACAAGAAAAATTCATGGGCGAAACATTAACCCTCATGCAGTTGGTAACTGCACTCTTGATGAGATTACTCGCTGGGTATTACACGTTCAATCAAAAACAATTAATAATGGACGTAAACACGTTTTATGTGTACACCATCCCCGTAATATCACGGAGAAATGGACATCGCGGTTTGATTGGCGGCTACCATCTGTATCAGATGGATCACGTTACCCATTTTGCCAACCAGAATATTGGTGGAAAAAATCAACAGAATCTTACAGAACCATAGAATCAAAACCGGCATGGATTGATCGTAACGGCAATGGATGGGCACGACCAAATATTAGTAATGGTGCTGGTTATCATTGGGATGTGTTCATCAGTGCTCATCAAATGCAACAAAAAATTGGGCTAAATCAAGTAAATATTGTCGCATTTGGTGTGCCCGCAACAGAAGGGAAGTGTGGGGATATACACCACGTACCAGAAAAAAAGTCATCCAAGTTAAATGATATTGGCTGGACTTGTTGAGTAATTTGGCAACTAAGCAATAGAAAATCCCGTATATTGCCTTATTGAAAGATGCAGGAATCCCAAAACAATATCCTCGGTAGGGATTCCTGCATCCACCAATTCATTGGCAATCCCATATTCTGTACTATCATACTGCACCCAGATTTTATCACCAATCCCCGAAGAATTCAGCAAACGCATCAAGTTGTACGCTGCCCTGATGATGTTCCAAGAGGGAAGTTTGTCGGCGGGTGCTGCATCTGAGTTTGCAGGTGTTGACTGTTTTACCTTCATCGCCGAATGCCAGCAGCACAACATCCCGCTGGTTGATTTCGCACCGGAAGAGCTAGATGCGGAACTGGAAGATTTGCGGCGAATACAGTAATGTGAGGAAGATCGTTACTGTATCCACTCCAAAGGAGCAACAGCCATGTACACCTTATACAAACTCAATCCGGCTGACTTGAACGAAAACTTCCTGCAAGCCTTGCAACTGCTTTTCAGCGGAAAAACCATTGAAGTCTCTGTGCGCGAGGTGGATGCAGCCAATGAATCTACCGATATATGGCAAGCGATCCAGCGTTTCCGTCAGAATATGAACCCGGCAGATTACCCTGATAATGAAGACATTTTTGCCAATGTTCGTGACCGTTCAACAGGGCGAGAGGTGGCGTTGTGAGTATCCGCTATTTATTGGATACCAATATCCTGTCGGAATCGACTCGCCCGATTCCCGATCCAAAGGTAATGCAGCACTTACAACAAAAACGCCATCATGTGGCTACTGCCAGCGTTGTTTGGCACGAACTGATGTTTGGCTGCCAGCGATTACCACTATCCCGTAGACGTAGCCAACTTGAAACATACTTTCAAGACCTACTGCTTTCTGGCTTGGTCATTCTGCCCTACACGCAAGCAGCAGCGGAATGGCACGCCACGGAACGGGTTCGCTTAACAGCAATGGGACAATCACCCGCATTTGCCGATGGCATGATTGCAGCCACCGCCCATCAACATGGTCTGATTTTAGTAACCCGTAATGTGGATGATTTCAGCGGCTTCTTAGGTTTGCAGATCGAAAACTGGTTTGTGTGAAAACCCCACACTTTCCAACCGCTCCAACCCAATCCCAATCACCCGCCGATCAAACAACCGCGCTTTGCGTTCTGCACTGCCGCCCCCCGCAGGCCACTGCCGCAACCCCCGCTGGATAGCATCCACATCCGCCGCGACATGCTCACAGGCAATCAACCAATCCAAGGTTGCCAACAGTTCCAAGCCGAACGGTGACTCGAAGCCGTCAATCAACCGGATGGTTTGTTCCAATGCAGGCACATACGGCTTAACGGCTTCGCCCCGCAAATAGGCTTGCAAATCCCCCTTGCGGCTGTCATCAAACCAGATCACATCCAAGGGGTCAGCATCAGCAATGCGTTTGTCGCAATGTAAATAACTGCCATCCAACCCGTTTAACAAATGCCGCAAGCGGTCAGCATAAGGGCCGTATTTATTGGCTTCAAACCGCAAATCCAGCGGATTGCTGGCAAGGTTATGGTAGGTAATGGCACGTTCCAAAAACCATGCCAGCTTCTGGATTTCTAGCAAACTACACTCTACCCCCAATATCCAGTAACGGCGCACCAATTCCGCCACCAACGCACGGGCAGGTGTCAGCGATGAAATGCCTGAAGGTTTAGCAACGTTCTGATATTCGCGGGTAGGCTCATACACCAGAATTTCGACATCCGCTAAATCCGCTAACGCCTGCTCTATCCTGTCCCGCACCGCAGGCCAAGGCAAACCACCATTACCCGCCCCCAAGGGAGGAATGGCAATGGATTTCACCTGATGTTCCAGAATAAACCGCCGTAAATCCTGCAAACCCGTTTCAACCCATGCCATTTGCGAAGGGTTGCGCCAGTGCTGTTTGGTCGGGAAATTAACAATCCAACGCGCCCCCACCAGTGCATCCGTTTCGGTGATAAACATCTTGCCGGTTTGCACTTGTCCAGCCTTGCAAGCCTGCTGATATTCGCGCATGTTTTTGGCAAAACGCTCTTTGAACATCAGCGCAATGCCTTTGCCCATCACCCCAACGGTATTCACCGTATTGACCAACGCCTCTACGGGTGCATCCAGCAAATTGCCTTGTGTGTATCGAATCATTGGAAATACCACCCTGGACGTACATAAACCGCCAGTTCCAAACCATAATGCTGTAACTGGTGCTCAATCTGCGACTTCACCTCGTTAGTATAGCAAATGATGCCCATCAAACTGCTGACGGGGCAATGTTGATAAATCAGCACTTCGGCTTGGTAGCGTTCAAATTTTCCCGGATCAGCCGAGTCGCGGCGAAAATCACGGCTTTGCAGCAATGACCAATCAACCTTATCCAAGTCACTCAACTGTGCGTAGAAATTTGCCCAACGGTAATAAGCATGGCTATCGGTGAACAGAAACGGCACACCCTGTTCATGCAGACGATGCAAACTGGAAACCAGAATCACAATTTCATCGTTATTGCGCTGTTGCACACCGCCCCAGCCCGTATGAATATTGCGCAACATGACCGAGAACGGGGTGAAGTAAAACGGCACATAATCGTTCAATGTACCGCCCGGTGGCAACGGCACGGGATGGTCGGCACGCTTGCTGATCAATTCGGTGTTGCCTATGGTGATCCACTGTTCTGAGCGTTTTTGGCTATTACCGCAATGCAAACCGTTCTCCAAAATCCACGGCAAGTTATCCCGATGGACAATCCGCCAGATCAGGGCTTTTTCGGGATTCAGGTTTTTGTATTCGTTTGGGGGCATGGGTAGGGTCTATGTTCTACGGTTAGATGAACATGGTACGAGTAAGCGTTCACGCAAACAACAACTGCTGCCCCACCCGCTCCGCCGCCAACCCCGCTAAATCAACACTTTTGCCGTTCAAAATCGCATTGTGGGCACGGCGAACTTCCTGTTCCGCAGGGCTATCCATAAACCGCAGCACCGAAGCCGCGACGTATTTTAGGCAATATCGCCAACAATTCATTAAGCCAGCAACAACTGCTGATAATCCTGCGAATACGTCGCTGCCTCCGCAATCACATACTCCTTGAATGCCTGCGCCGCTGGGGATAACCACTTCCCCTCCCGCGTCACGATATGCCAATAACGCTGGATCGGGAAATTCTGTACATCCAAAATCGCCAACGAATGCGTTTCCAGTTCCAGCCGAATACTGTGCAACGACACAATCCCCAACCCCAGCCCCGCAATCACCGAATACTTGATCGACTCATTGCTGCCCATTTCCAAGGTGCTGGAAAAGGTATGCCCGTGTTCCGCAAAAAACCGCTCAATCGCCGCCCGTGTCCCCGACCCCGGTTCACGCACCACAAACTTTTCGCCAATAATCGCTGACACCGGAATGTCTTTTTGCCCTGCCAGTGGATGATTCGCAGGTGCAATCAACACCAGCGGATTGCACATCAGCCGCTGTGAATGCAAATCCAGATTCGACGGCGGTTCACCCATCACCACCAAATCCGCCTCGTAATTCTGCAACTGTTCCACCAGCGTCTTGCGGTTAGTGATATTCAATGACACCGTAATCCCTTCATTCTGCTGCGAAAACCCCGCCAACATCCGCGTAATAAAGTAAATCGAGGTATTCGCCGCCGATACATTAATCACGCCCTGATGCACATCCTTCAGCTCTTCCAGCGTTTCCACCATGCCCTGATATTTCGCCGAAATCTCGCAAGTATAGGTGTGCATCGCCCGCCCCGCCGCCGTCAGCACAATGCGCTTGCCTTGGCGTTCAAATAACGACAAACCCACGTTTTCTTCCAATTGCTTGACCTGCATCGAGATGGCGGGCTGGGTCATGTGCAACAATTCGGCGGCGCGAGTAAAGTTTTCCGTTTGGGCAACGGTCTGGAAGATCTGGATCTGGCGAAACGAGATGTGCATGTTGACTTATTTACTCGGAAATTCAGGGTTTCTTGCTAACATCTTAACATAATCAAGTCTGATGTTTAAGTAAGAATAAATGACTTTCCCTTATCTTAAGCATTGCTTATACTTGCGCCCATCGAAAGTTATTGCACCCTTTTTATTCACGAGGAGAGAGTCATGGACCAATCTGGACGTTACGCGGATCTTAGCCTGAAAGAAGAAGACCTGATCGCAGGTGGCAAGCACATTCTGGTTGCTTACAAAATGATGCCACAGCCGGGTCACGGCTATCTGGAAGCGGCTGCTCACTTTGCAGCAGAATCTTCTACGGGTACTAACGTTGAAGTGTCTACCACCGATGATTTCACCAAAGGCGTTGACGCGCTGGTGTACTACATCGACGAAGCCACTGAAGACATGCGTATCGCGTATCCGATTGAGCTGTTTGACCGCAACATCACCGATGGTCGTTTCATGATCGTGTCTTTCCTGACACTGGTTATCGGCAACAACCAAGGCATGGGCGACATCAAACACGCCAAAATCCATGACTTCTATGTGCCTGAGCGTGCTATCCAGATGTTCGATGGCCCGTCCAAAGACATCTCTGATATGTGGCGTATTCTGGGTCGTCCGGTTAAGGATGGCGGTTACATTTCCGGCACTATCATCAAGCCTAAGCTGGGTCTGCGCCCTGAGCCATTCGCGGCGGCTGCTTACCAGTTCTGGCTGGGTGGCGACTTCATCAAGAACGATGAACCACAAGGCAACCAAGTCTTCTGCCCACTGAAGAAAGTGCTGCCGATGGTGTATGACTCCATGAAGCGTGCGCAAGACGAAACCGGTCAAGCGAAACTGTTCTCGTTGAACATCACCGCTGACGACCATTACGAAATGATGGCACGTGCTGATTTCGGTCTGGAAACGTTTGGCCCGGACGCTGACAAACTGGCGTTCTTGGTTGACGGCTTCGTTGGCGGCCCTGGCATGGTGACTACCGCTCGTCGTCAGTACCCTAACCAGTACCTGCACTATCACCGCGCTGGTCACGGCATGATCACTTCCCCATCTGCGAAGCGTGGTTACACCGCATTCGTTCTGGCGAAAATTTCCCGTCTGCAAGGTGCTTCCGGTATCCACGTTGGCACAATGGGCTACGGCAAAATGGAAGGTGAAACTTCCGATAAAGTCATCGCGTACATGATCGAGCGTGACGAGTGCCAAGGGCCAGTCTACTTCCAGAAGTGGTACGGCATGAAGCCAACTACCCCAATCATCTCTGGCGGTATGAACGCACTGCGTCTGCCGGGCTTCTTCGAGAACTTGGGTCACGGTAACGTTATCAACACTTCAGGTGGCGGTTCTTACGGTCACATTGACAGCCCAGCGGCTGGTGCAATTTCTTTGCGTCAATCGTATGAGTGCTGGAAAGCGGGCGCAGACCCGATCGAATACGCGAAAGAGCACAAAGAATTTGCTCGCGCATTCGAGTCATTCCCTGGCGATGCTGACAAGATCTTCCCAGGCTGGCGCGAAAAGCTGGGCGTACACAAGTAAGCTGCAAGCTACCACAGTAAAAGAACCCCTCACCCCAACCCCTCTCCCTCAAGGGGAGAGGGGCTAAGAGGGAAAACCTTCTGCTCCCCCTCGCCCCTTGAGGGAGAGGGGGCTGGGGGGTAAGGGGTACTCATTCTCATCCAACTTCTACATGGAACACCCGCCATGACCGACGCTTCCCAATACACCATCCAACACGAACCCTTCTACCAAGCCACCGGACGCGAAGTCGAACTGTACCAAGCCGCGTACCGTTCCCGCTTGCCGGTGATGGTGAAAGGCCCGACGGGTTGCGGTAAATCGCGTTTCGTCGAACACATGGCATGGAAACTCGGCAAGCCACTGATCACGGTCGCTTGTAACGAAGACATGACCG
This sequence comes from uncultured Gammaproteobacteria bacterium, assembly GCA_963818325.1. Lineage (GTDB taxonomy): Bacteria > Pseudomonadota > Gammaproteobacteria > Thiotrichales > Thiotrichaceae > Thiothrix. The sequence goes on from CAWFRV010000004.1 coordinate 9,764, forward strand.
CCTCCGATCTGGTCGGACGCTATTTACTCGAAGCCAATGGCACACGCTGGCTGGATGGCCCGTTGACCACCGCCGCCCGCATTGGCGCAATTTGCTACCTCGATGAAATCGTTGAGGCACGCCAAGATACTACCGTAGTGATTCACCCGCTGACCGATCACCGCCGCACCTTACCGCTGGATAAAAAAGGCGAACTGGTGAACGCGCACCCCGATTTTCAGTTGGTGATTTCCTACAATCCGGGCTATCAAAGCCTGATGAAAGATTTGAAACAGTCCACCAAGCAACGCTTTGTGGCATTCGATTTTGACTATCCTGCCGCCGATGTCGAATCCACCATTTTGCAGCAAGAAGCCAAGGTGGACGCGGCAATGGCAGACAAGCTGGTGAAAATTGCCCATACCGCCCGTAACCTGAAAGGGCATGGGCTGGATGAAGGCATTTCCACCCGTTTGCTGGTATACGCCGCCAACCTGATGCGCGATGGCATTGTAGCGGGTGATGCTTGCCGCATGGCACTGGTCAGCCCGATTACCGATGATGCGGATATTCGCAGCACGCTGAACCACGCGATTGACGCGATCTTCGGATAAATAGCATGGAAGACACCATCGCCCGTTACCGCGCCCAACTAAGCTGCAACTTCAAGCAACTTGATGAAGCCTTCGCCGCCTGTATGCAGGACGCGCTCGCACTGTTGAGCGAGGAAGGCATCAAGGATTATCTCGACGGTGCGTCGTTGGTGTGCAAAATCGGGCGCGGTTTCGACCCCGTGCTGACCTATCTGGAAGAAATGCCGGTTATCGCCCACAAGCTCGGCGAAAGCATGTTGACCCGCGTCAGCCAAGCGGTGTGGAAAATCTCGCGTACCCCCAATGGGCGCATTATTCCCATCTTCTTACAGACGCTACCCGATGTGTGCCGCCGCCTCGAAAGCGAGGAATTGGTTGGACATTACATCACCCTGTTGTTCGAGATGATGGAGCGTACCACGGGATCGATCCACGGTTTCCACACCACCATTCCCAGCCCCGGCTTGCCGAAACTGCTGGAGCAAATGCCTTATTTAATGAGCCGGTTAGCTTTGGGTGGCTTGAAAAACTGGATCGAATACGGCATCCGCAACTACGGTAAACACCCGCATCGGCAGGAAGAATATTTCAGCCTGCAATCCGCCGATGCCAAGGCGATGTTGCAGCATGAACGCCACGGCACGCTGTTTACACATAACGAGCGCAAGCTGAATTTGTACCTGCAAGCCTGTTGGGAGAGCCACGAATACCTCGTGCCGTATTCGGTGGATTTCCGCGATATGCGTGAGCAGCAGCCATATTTTGACGAGTTCGGGATGCGTATTCCTGACGTGTTCGACGATGCGCATGGCGTAACGGGGATTGACCGTTACCGTGCGGTGTTGGCGCACATGGCGGCGCATCAACGCTGGACGCATAAAGTGGTGGCGGATAATTTCAGCCCACAACAGCGCATTGCGATTGAACGCCTCGAAGACAGTCGGGTGGAATATCTGGCGATGCAGGAATACCCCGGTTTGCGGCGGATATTCACAGCGTTGCACCCTGCCCCCGTGGAAGATGAGTGCGATTCCAAGACCGAATCGTGTTTCCGGCATCGGTTGGCGATGTTGTCTTGGGCGATTCTGAATCCGGCGCATGGCTATCAGAACGCGAAGATCAATGAATTTGCGGGCAAGTTCCACGCGAAAATGGCGGAAGGCAACGCAACCACGGCGGATATGGTGTCTGTGGCGATTTCGTTTGTGGCGCAGACGCGCTTGCAAACTGATCAGTTGCCGAGCGTGTATTTCAACAATACCGCCATTCCTTACCGCGATGATAACCGCCATTTGTGGCAGTACATCGAGGAAAGCGACGACGAAGAATTCTTCGACGAACACAAGCAAACCGCGCAGCAAAACGAGCAATCGGGTTTGCCGCCGCGCCATTACCCTGAGTGGGATTACAGCACGCAGACGTATCGCCCGGATTGGACGAGCGTGTATGAAAGTTTGCATCCGGCGGGTAATCCGGCGGTGATTGATGCGCTGTTGCAGAAACACGCGGCGTTGGCGAAGCGGTTGAAGCAGATTGTGGATTTGTTGAAGCCGCAAAATTACACGCGGGTACGCTATCAGGAAGAAGGCAGCGAGCTGGATTTGGATGTGGCGATCCGTTCCCTGATTGATTTCAAGGGCGGTGCGAACCCTGATCCGCGCATCAATATGAGCCACAAGCATGACGGGCGCAATATCGCGGTAATGCTGTTGCTGGATTTGTCGGCTTCGATCAGCGAAGTGCCGGAAGGCGCGACCCAAAGCATTCTGGAACTGAGTCAGGAAGCGGTGTCGTTGCTGGCGTATGCGATTGAAGCATTGGGCGACCCGTTTGCGATTGCGGGATTTGCGTCCAATACGCGCCACGAGGTGCGTTACCAGCACATCAAGGGTTTCAAGGAACATTGGAACGATGAGGTGAAGGGGCGGCTGGCAGCAATGCAGGCGGGGTATTCGACGCGGATGGGTGCGGCGGTGCGTCATGCGGCGCATTATCTGGAACATCAACAGGCGGATAAAAAACTGCTGCTGATTTTAACCGATGGCGAACCGTCGGATATTGACGTGGATGACCCGCAATTATTGACGCAAGATACGCGGCAAGCGGTGAAAGAATTGGATCAGAAAGGCATTTACAGCTATTGCATTAGCCTTGATCCGCGAGCGGATGAATATGTGCGGGATATTTTCGGCAAGCGCGTTACCGTGGTGGATAATGTTCAGCGGTTGCCGGAAAGGATGACGCAGGTGTTTGTTACGTTGACGGGGTAGATGCATATTTTATAAAAATATCTTGAGTTAGCCATTGATCGCATTATAATCACACCATATAATTTTATAGGGAATTTTTTTGATGAGCGATACCGAACAGAAAACCAATGATATTGGTAAAAGTAACTTTTCTGATACGGTACTCGATATTTTCTTTTTGCTTGGAATTTTGGCTGTTGCCTTTCTATGGATTTCAATAGTTGCTTATATTATTTATCATAAAGACATAAGCTTTCTCAAAGAGTTCGAGATTGCAAAACTGGGACAAACTGGCGACTTTTTTAATATTTCCACATCTTTGGCAAGCTTTGTAACAGTCTTGATTGTTTATAGGGGTTTTCTTTTACAGAAAAAAGAATTGACTGAGACTTCAAAACAACTAAAATATCAAAAAGATTCAATGGAGAAAGAAGAACAAGTCAATAGAACAATGAAAATTGTTGACGAATGGGAAGAGCTAAGAACAAAGAAAGCAGATAAGGTAAATTACGAAGATGTTGATAGGTTTTTAAAAAAGATAAGAATTATCATGCGCCACGATGGATATAATAATAAAATAGACTGCAAGTTAATTGTATCCGTTATTATACATGATCTTGGTATAAGCTTTTTTGAAGAAAGAATTTCAAGTTTGAATAACTCAATAGAAAGAATTAATAATAACCTGAAGCGTTTAGAGGATAACAAAGAAGAAAAAAGAATAAATATAATTGACGTTAAAGAAAAATTATTATCTATAAATTTCGATTATCCAGATAACATATATACCGAAAATAGTAAAATAGAGTTTTTGCATTTAATGGTTGATAATGTGAAAGAAAAATATAAATATATTTCGTCTAGTAGGGAATCCGATAATTTAATACAAAGAGACTTACTGCTAGTAAATGAAAACTTCCCTACATACTATTACGAACTACGGCATCTTGAATTCAAACTATCAGAAATCGATAAATATGAAAAGCAACAGATTAATGAGAAGAATGATTTAAATAATAAATTAGGTTATGAATCTGATTTAGTGGAATTCATGAAAAATTGCAACCCCCAAAGAAAATCATAGTTAATCACTAAAAAATCAGGGACGTATCACATTTTCATAAATAATTGTCTTGTTTTTTCCGCTTCAGTGGATTGCTTATACTTGAAAATATTCATCCTGATTCCTTCAAGTTTCGGATGATCCAACCACTGAGGTGTTCTCTGGTATAACTTCCACACCATTAGCAAATGAGAACTCAGTTTCTTGAAAAATAACTCATTAATTTTTGATGACTATAGGAAAAATCAATCATCATTGGCATACATTCTATTTATCATTATTTGCCCAAACATACCCCGAATGAAAATCAAAAAAGTATAAAATTTCGTGAACTACGTTTAATATTTTAACAATATATGCTTCATCTATAACCAACGACACACCATGAACGACTTTATTTCTATCTTCTATTGCTTTATGCATTGTTGAATACCATTCTTTTGGTATTTCTGGAACTAGTTCATTTGTCGTGTGTGATTTAAACGTTGGAATATAATATTTAAGAATTTTAGTTAGTGGAGGGCTTGCTAGATTTTCTACAAGCCAACTCGCATCAGGTGAGGAAAACTTTATAAACTCTTTCACCCTCGTTTCCGCAGCAGCAACAGCCATTACCAATGCACTAGATTGATTTCCTTTATGAATACGCCACGCCTCATTGAAAAGCTCATATCCTTTTGAAAGATTAACATTTTCATCTATTAAAGCTGAGACTTCGGCGCCAATATTTTCATTAATAACTAATTGATCTTTATTGGGGCATCCAATTTCAATTATTCCCAATGGTATTTGTTTCCATGGGAAATCCTCCATATTTTCAATATCAGAATACAATTCAGACCAAAAAAAATTAGATGGTGAAATTTTAACATCAGGAGGAACTCCATGAGATTTTAACCGCCACCCAATCAAATTCAAAACTTTCGTCACTAATATTGATATTGCAGTTGCTTTATCTTTTATGTAATTTGCATAAGCATCACCAAAGACTTCCAAACCATCATGAGTTCCTTTAAAACCAAGGTGCTTATTAATAGATCCACCACCTCCACTAATTATCAAAAAAACATCTTGCGATGGCCTGTCAAATAAATAACACTCACATAAAAGCATACCACTCTTGTAATCTGAGCTTTTCAAATTCTCCATATCATGTTTTATTATCAATAGAAAGTTATTTATTTTTGACTCTATCCTAATAGGCGAGTTTAAATTCACTTCAGACCAATAGTCGTAAATATAAAAACGATAAGATGTCTTTAGGATAATTGAGGTTTTATTCATACCATAATCCACTAACAGGAAATAGCTTCAAAATCAATAGAGTCAGCCCCCCAATCAAAGTATTGCCCCACGTTGACGAATAGCTTCATCCATTTGTTCCAAGGTCACTTTTCTCTTTACCTTGATGCTGCCGAAAGAGCTTTCCAGTGTGCTCTGGGGTTGTTTTGTTACCCTTGCTTGGTAACGTGCCTTGATAAAAGCGATGAAATCAATAACCTGCTGTTGCGCATCCAAGGGTAGTGTTTCAAAGTCCTGTAGTACGACGTTAGGGATCATGGTGTTTCACCTTTGCACAAGAAAAATAGGATGTTTCATTCTACTCACGCATCGTCTTACGTAGCAACTCCAGTCCGCGCTCAGTCTTGCCACGTCCACGCTCAACGCTTTCCTGAAAACGGGCTTTAGCAGCGAGTACGTCAGCTTCAATTTCTTCGTCGACAAAATCATCCGCACAAGTAGAACACCCATCCAAATCGTATTCGTCAAACACCAACTCCGCCACACTATACGGCGGCCCGATAAGGTCACGCGGGTCATCGCTGATGAAAGTTTCTTGCACCCGCTCCCCTGCCGCATCCGTCCACAGACGCACTGTTTCTCTTGGCTCTAGCGAAATCGCCACGATCACACGAGTACCCACATCAGTACACCGCCAGCGTCCGGCGGCGGTAAAAAACTCCGTGCCAATTTGAAAATCTGAATGTTTCATACGTCTGGGCGCTCCAGCCAGTAATCCGGTTTGCGTGATTGGTGGGCGATGGCGAACACATCTATCCGCTCATCCTGCGTCCGGTAATACACGAGATAAGGGAATCGCGGGACAATATACCGCCGAATCTGTAAATGTGGATGAGACAATTGTTGTGCAGCCGGATGGATGACAATCATGCAAGCTGTTCCCGTGCCGCTTTGAACACCTCATCTTTAGGTATCATCCTGACTTTGCCGGAATCCACTTCATCAACACGCCGGGTCAGTTCTTGATCCCAACTTTTGTCGATCTGTTCTTGCCACTGCCGATGTTTGGTTATCAGCCCGGTGTCGGCGATGTAAAGGACGGCTTTCTGTTTCAACCATTGGCTGAAATTGTCCCGTTCTTGCTCGTCCGAATGGTCGGTAACACTCTGTAACCATTGGCGTACCGCTGCATGGGAGTCTTTCGCGTCTGGTGATTTACCCATTTTTAACGCCAGCAGTTCGCATAACGTCGAGTCCAGTGTGACGGTGGTGCGGGCATCGCCGCGCTGGATGTGGTAGCGGTTCATGGCTTCACCTTTTCGGATAAATATATATCCAAAACTATAGGTGGATTGTGTGAGTTTGTAAATGCAAATATATTGGCAAACAAGAAATAGCCTGTACCTTTACGAGCATTGATCAACTGGTATCGGACTTTTATACAGACGTAATGAGGTGGCGCGATGAACACAGTCATACTTGATGTCCGCACGTTGAAAGACTCACTGGCAGACTTCACTAACGCATTAAAAACGGGAACAAACTCGACTCCCCGCATCAGTTTTGAAACCCCTGAACTGTTATGGCAAACCCTGACGATAAAGCGTTGGGAAATTCTCAAAGCCATGACGGGCAGCGGCGTTCTCTCTATCCGCGAGGTGGCGCGGCGCGTAAACCGTGATGTAAAAGCCGTACACGGCGACGTTCACGCTTTGCTCAATGCGGGATTGTTGAAAAAATCAGGCGATGGCGTAACGTTCCCCTATGACGGCATTCACGTTGATTTCAGGCTACAAGCTGCTGCTTGAGGCAAAAAACTAGCCCCACCAATCCCAACTTGCTATGTTGCGCCAATAAAATCAGGAGCAACCGCTATGCAACAATCCCCCATCACCGAAAAACCCCAACCACCCGCCCCCAACGAATGCTGCGAAAGCGGCTGTGACCCCTGCGTGTGGGACATTTACCGCACAGAATTACAGAAATGGGAACAAGCACAGCAAAACGCAAAAAACACCGATACCGCCAAGCCAGCGCAAACATAACCCCTATCCAGATAGGGCTGAACAAGCCATTTCCAGCCCTTGTTGTATGATTAACACAAGAAATCACTGCAAAATAGGAGTGTCCCATGATCCAATCCACCACCCCCAGCATTGAAGGCAAACGCATCACCCAGTACTACGGCGTCGTCACCGGCGAAGCTATTCTGGGCGCAAACGTCTTCAAAGACTTTTTTGCCGGAATCCGCGACATTATCGGCGGGCGCTCTGCCGCCTACGAAAAGGAATTGCGCAAAGCCCGTGAAATCGCCTTTGCCGAAATGGAAGCCCAAGCGCAAAGTCTGGGCGCAAACGCCGTCGTCGGCATCGACATTGACTACGAAAACATCACGATGGGTAATAGCGGTGGTATGTTGATGGTCACGGTGAGCGGCACAGCAGTGAAAGTTGACTGAGGAGCGCCCTAACTCATGACGAAACCCCTGCACCGCTCGCCCTTGTGGGCGCTACTCGTGCCAATCTTCACCTTATTGCTGCTGGCTGGGCAATTGATCCCGCTCGAACTCACGGGCGTGTACAGCATGATACTGGGCGTCGGTTTAATTCTGAGCATAGTGGCAGCGGTGCATCACGCCGAAATGATTGCGTATGGCATTGGCGAGCCGTTAGGGACATTGGTCTTAGCCCTGGCGATTACGGTGATTGAAGTCTCGTTAATTGTCTCGATCATGCTGGTTGCGGAAACGGGTGCTGCCGTATTAGCGCGGGATACGGTGTTTGCCACCGTGATGATTATCCTCAACCTGATTATTGGCTTGAGCTTTCTAATCGGGTGTTACCGTTTTGGTGAGCAACGCTTTATTTTGCCGGGTGTCAGCACTGCCCTGACGACTTTGGCGACCATTTTGGTGCTTAGCTTGATTCTGCCCAATTTCACCACCAGCACACCGGGGCCACGCTATTCCGATAGCCAACTGGGGTTCGTGGCGATTGTGTCATTGGTGCTGTACGGCGTATTTGTGTTCGTCCAAGCCGTGCGGCATCGTGATTATTTCCTTGTTAACCCCTCTCACAAAGCAGCCGAACAGCAACCTGATGTGCCGATTAAAACGCTCATTATCAGTGGCCTTTTCTTAATCCTCAGCCTCATCGGTGTGGTATTAACTGCCAAGCTACTATCGCCCTCCGTGAAGAGTTACGTCATCGCATGGGGCGCACCCGAAGCATTGGTTGGGATTATTATTGCGGCGATTGTGCTGATGCCAGAAGGCTTCGCCTCATTACGGGCTGCTGCGAACCATCAATTACAAACCAGCCTCAATCTGGCACTGGGGTCAGCCTTGGCCACGATTGGCCTTACCATCCCAGTCGTGGCGGTGGTGGCAATTACGATGGATATGACGCTCTTTTTAGGGCTGGAAAACAAATCCATTATCTTGCTGATGCTGACATTGTTTATTGCCTCAATGTCGATGAGTACTGGGCGTGTCACGGTTATGCAAGGTGCGGTGCATATTGTGCTATTTTTAACCTACCTATTCATGACAATTGTGCCGTAGCCAAGCCCGCTTAGTTCCACCAGCGTTAAAACTTGTACTGCCACTCCACCCGGTCTTTTTTCAGCCGCCAACGGGATTTCTTATGTGGTCCGCCACTTGCAAACAGCTTGTCAGACAAATTGTCGTAAACATTGTCACGCACATTGTCTTGGAGCCGGAAGTTGTTGCTACGGGTGGTTATCTGTTCACAATCCAACATAAGCTGGTTGCTGGCAGCGCACACCCGGCGCTCCAGTAGCAAATCATTGGAACGTAGCGCAAACGGTTGCGCTATCAAACGCACACTGTCGTAAGCTAACGGGGTGGGCACTGTGCCACACGCTGTCATGCCCAGTAGCGTTCCTGCCAGCAGCAAGCCCTTTGATGCTGTCTTGTTCATTGTTGCCTTTTTCATATATACCTCGCGTTAGGGGGTATTCTACCCTTGATACCCGCCAACGGCTATTATTTAAACAGACAGTGTCTCCTCTACCGTCAATATCGCCATGACCACTGGTTCTAATTGTGGGCGTTGCTGCTGAAACTCACCCAACATCACCCGCAGGAAATTCAGGTGTTCGCTCACAAAGCGTAGCTGCCGTGGCGCTGCCCCGCGCCCAACAGCCAGTTCATAATCTGCCACCACGGCGCGTACCTGCGTCGCCTCATTCAAGCGAGCGCCGACGATATAGTGCAGCAAGCTATATTCCGCCCGCGTAACCCCAGAACAAAACGTCCCCGCCCCTTTATCCGTCGATTCAGCACATTGCCGCGCCTGCTCCAGCCAATGTTTCAGTTCCGCCCGATCCAGTTGTTTCACATGCCCGCGCAAATAACGCACTACCTTGCAGGTCAGCCAATTGATCAGCGGATACCCGGCAACCGCGTGGGTTTCCTTCAAGGCAAACTCATGCGCCCGCTGATAAGCCGCTTCCATTTGCAGCAAAGCGTGGGCGCGTTCTGCCCCCGTCACCATCATTGCTTTACGCTTCCAGAACTTGCCCACTTCCTCGAAGCGTTGCAGGCTGTTGCCCAAACCATCCAACAACTGGAGGATTTTTAAGCTGTTATCCATCATCTGCATAGGCGAGGTGGCAATCCGCTGTTCGGGGGCATCCTGTTTGCCCTGTGACCATGCCAACGCCCACGCGGTTTGCAGGCTTACCTTGTCTTCCAGCAAGACCACTGGGTAATCGGCCTGTGGCGAATCCAGCGCCGCTTCATAGGCTTCAAGGGCTGGGGCAAACATATCCAGCTTGCCGTAAGCCCGCCCCAGTGCATAGAGGATGTCCGCATGACCCAGCCATTCCGCCGGAATCGCCCGGTGCAACTGCTTGACGCGCTCCTGTAACCACGGAAAATCCCCGCTTTGGGCGGTATCCGCCGAGTTGATCAGGTTCTGCAATTCGGCGACGACTTCCACTTCCGCCACGAAACGCCAGCTATCTGCATCCTTATCTTCGGTACTGCCCGGTTGGCGGCTCAACAGTTTGTAGTCAGGGTCACCGTAACATTGGTACGCCCCCCATGTGTTGCAATTCGGATATTGTGCCCACGTTTCCCGGCGGGCGATCAATACCGCGATGCCGAACGGATGCCCCTGCAACAGGGCGTTATAGCATTGTTCAGCAAACACTTTTGCCGCATTATCATTGATTGCCCAACCCGCTGCGATGATAGCTCTCACACCCATGCGGATTAATTGCTCCGCCAAACTCGCTGCCAGTTTGCTGCGGTCATTGGTCACGGCGGCCTGTACATCGCCCTCCACCAGATCCATTTGCGCCAGATGGCAGCAATTGATGAAGGCTAATTCCGGCACTTTGCGCATCTGCCCGATTTCCACCGGGGTGAGGAAAATACCATCGCCCAGCACCATGCCGCTGACTTCCAATTCGCTGTCTTTGTCCGGTTTATAGCGGTATACCCCATGCCCCGCCAGATGTAGGACGCGGTAATCTTCGGTATGCAAGGCTTTGAGGATAGATTGCGGGTCAGTGCCAATTTCGCGGGTCACTCTGGTGAAACCACCCGCTTCCAACAGGTTAGCAACCGTTTCGGCTTCCTGTTTGGCAGAAGGCAAGCGCACAAACTCCCCACCCACGGGCGGGTCACCAATCACTAGCGCGGAACGGTCTACTGGGTTCACCACCCGCTGGCGGAATTGCCCCACCTGCAACTGGCGCAATAAGCCGAAACGTACCGATAGCGGCTGTGATTCGTGGTCAAGGCGGTTGTAAAGCAACTCCCACGGGTAGCTGGAGGCCGCACTGTCAAGCACCAGCACCAGATTTTCAGCCGTCGGCGCTTGTTCCTTCATCTCCGCAGGCAACAGCAATTCAAACAAAATTTTGCCGGTATCCGGGTCATCGGCGTTCGAGGTAATCGCCTTGCTGATGAACTGGTCGACCAACTTACGCTGGGTAGCCTGCAACACCAGTTCTGCCCGCGCCTTGTCAGTCAAGGCGGTGTATTTCAAGCCGCTATCACTGGCTTCGACCTGAATCCGCCGCCACCAACCGGGTGGGTCGTTATACATTACCCGACGGCGCTTACCGGGTAAGCATTGCATCAAACGCTTGACGGTGAAATCGCTGCGGAACTCTGGCAGCAATACAAAATCCTGCACCAAGCGTGCCGCTTCCACCGCCCGGTCTTCGTACAACTCGATGAATTCCACCGTCTGCAAGCGCAAGCGCAAGCCGTGTTCACTCTTATTCAGCGCCTGATTGGCATGGGCAACCGCCCGCAAAATCGCCGTAATCGAATCCGCCAGCGTCACACTGCCCCCGCCCACCGTGCCGATCAGCAAAGTAGCCACATGAACCGGGACGCAATCCCCCTCCGCCAGTGGCTGCAATGGTAGGGTACGCTCCAAGTCTTCACGGATTTTCAGGGAATAATCCATCATCGCCCGGGTAAAACTGGCCGTCAGTTCCCCCGTCGACAGCTTGCCGACTTCCCCCAGACCGACAATCACCGCCCCCCCCGGCTTTTTACCGGGGTTGAGGAATACGTGCGAAGTCCCCGCTTCCCCCGGATACAGCCCCATGTGTTGCAACTCGCTCAGGCGTCCGTCCAAACGCTTATCCAACACCGCTTCGGCACTGAGGATAGAATCCCCCTCGTAATGCCCCACCACCACCGGATACGCCACCTGTTCCAGATTGCCATGCACCACGCGCACTTCCACTTGCGGGCGTACTTCCTCCTGCGTCAGGCGGGTATGGTAGCCGAGTGCCGCCGCCAGCAATTCAGCCTCATCCGGGAACAATTCGTGGCGGATCAGCGGCAACCATTGGTCGGCAGCCTTGCCAATCGCCGGAGGCCGTTGCTCAAGCTGGCGCGACACCCCATCATCCAGCAAGTATTGCAGCGTCTGGAAATATTCGCTGTGGCTCGCCATACGCCCATGTTCGACTGGCATGAACCACATCGGCAATTTGGCTGGAATACCTGCCCACAAAGTCACCCCATCCCCTTCACCGCTGGCATGGAAACACCATGCGCCATCCTGTTCCAGCAGGCCGTCCGGCGTCAGTGGGGATTTGCCGTGCAAGTAGATCAAGCGTTGTGCATCCAACTCCACTTTATCCAACTGCTCGCGCACCCGCCGCGCATCCGCCAGCAAATGGCGGGCAGGCCAAGCATGGAATGCCTCGCCCAACGGCTGCCCCCAGCTTGTTTCATTCAAATAAGCCACCGGCAACATTTCCAGCAAACCGGGGTAACGCGCAAATTGTTCGCTTAACTGCTTGCTGTCGCGCTCATCCATACGCCCATCGAGCATATTCAACAGGTTCAATAAACGGTGTTGCCCCAACAGCAGTTGCACGGCGGCAAAAGTCCCCTGCAACGGCGTCCCCAGCAAAATCACCCGGCAATCAGCCTCTTCGCGCAAACGTTTCCACACCCCCGGCGCTTCGCTCATCATTGCCAGCACCACCAGCCCGCCAGTGGAATGCGCCAGCAAGCGCACCGCCCACTTGCGGCTAGCAGCCTTAGCGGCGTCGAGTTCCTGTTCCAAAGCATCGCCCAGCCGCCGACCCGCTTCGGTGAAGGAACGCCGCCAATCGTAATCAAATTCCACCAGCTTATGATGGTCGTCAAGCATATCCAGCAAGGCGCGGTACGGCGCATCCAGCACCCCACCGGGCTGCACCCCGGCACTGTCGATTTGCAGCCGGGTGAAATCCCCCCAGCCCAGTGCCGACATATCCAGCCATACCGGCGTACCGTTCGCCTGCAACGTTGACCCCATGAAACCGGGCAGGAAATACACCGTGCTGAGCGGCTCCTTATTCTGTCCCCGTGAAGATGGGCGTGCTGTTGCCACCGGGCGCGTCGCGGGCAAGCTGCTGGGTAGCGGCAGCAAGCGCAAGTCACTATCCGGGTGTTGCAACGCATTGATCAGGCGTTCGCGCACCTCGCCCTTGCGGAAATAGCCAAAGTGGCTGCTGTCATCGCCCTGATCCAAATAAAAACGCATCCCCAGCAAACGCTGCGCCCCACCGGACATCCCGGCGGTATTCACCACGAAATCGTTTTCCTCGCCGAAAAAGCGTTGCGTCACCCATTCGGTAAAATGCCCCAGCAGGCTGGAGGCTTTCATATCCCCGGCAATAATGGTGAGGTCAGAATCCAATTGCACATCCGGGCGGTTCAGCAGCCGGATCAGTGGGGAATGCGGCATCATTGCCTCAATCCCCGGCAATTCTTCCGGGTCAGTGCGTTTGCGGGCGAGCGCCATCAGCACCATACGCACGAATTCCGCCAACTGTTGGAAGCGTTGCGCCGGAATAAAGTTGAGGACATTGAAAATCACCGACAGGTTATCTTCCAGCCGTTCCGAGGCCAGCACCGTGCCGCGTCCGGGGCAGGCAACCCGCGCAAAGCGTTCCACCCGGATTTGCTTGTCTTTGAGCAGCGCCTCGATTTCCTGCAAGCCTTCCAGATCGTGCCGCCGGTTTTCCTGCTCAAACGGCTTGAGTTCAGCGCGGCTAAAAATGTCTTCGCTGCTCAAAAACTTGTCGCCAGACTCTTGGGTACGGCGCTTGATAATCCCTTGGCACAGCAACTCGCCCACCAAACCGCCGCGTGAATGGCTGATAAGGTGCAAACGGGTGTGGGGTGGCAACAGGCGCAATACCTGCAAGGCATTCTGCACCGGGCTGACCGTCAAGGTGTGGTGTTCCAGCGCGAATACTTGCTGGCAATAGGGGGTAAACAGGCGTTGCAGCCACGCGGGCGCATTGTAACCTTGGCGCGATTCCCACAATTCGCCGAAACTGCCATCGGTGTTGGAAAATGTGCCGTGAAGGAACAGCAGCACCGGCTTGCTGGTGTCGATGTCTCCGGCTTCGGTGACGCGGCTGCAAGTCAAGCTTGTCGGGGTTGGCGCAACGGTACACGCCGGGGCTAGCAATCTTGCGGGTTTCCAGCTTATCAACCAGCAGGTCGGCAAGGGCTTGGCTTGACTGGTCAACCGAATCAACCTGCAATAGGCGTAGGCACTTCAACACCAAGCCGACCGCGCCGCGCTTGCTGCTTACGTCAAAACTGGAGGGCGTAAGCATGAAGCCGCCAGAGGCAGCACGGGAGGTGTTGTGGGTGGCTTGCGCCCGCAAATCACCTGCCCGCACCCAGCGGGTGTAACCGCCCTCGAATTCGAGTTCGACTAAGGTTTCAGCGGCGACATCGTTAAGTTCGACCGCTTTACCGCTGCTGCGCACCGCTTCCACGGTGACTTCCTGCTGGCAGGTGATGGTCAGAATGTCGGCATAGGCGTTGCTGGTCTTGTGTGGAAAGTTTTGCCCGGTCAACTTGCCACTGATCTTGATGGGTTCCATGCGTCCCCCGCATTATTTTTCGGCCTGCTTAATGTTTAGTACAAAAAAGGGCAGTTGTACAATATTAGAATGGGGGGGACATAAATAGGGCGTATGTAATACGCCCGTAGCGGAACAATTACTCCCACTCAATCGTCGCAGGCGGTTTCCCCGAAATATCATAAACCACCCGCGAAACCCCGCGTATTTCATTGATAATCCGACGCGACAACAGATCCAACAACTCATACGGCAAATGCGCCCAACGCGCCGTCATAAAGTCAATCGTCTCCACCGCCCGCAACGCAATCACGTAATCATAACGCCGCCCATCGCCCGTCACGCCCACCGATTTCACCGGCAAAAACACCGCAAACGCCTGCGAAGTCTTGTCATACAGATCGTGCTTGCGCAGTTCTTCGATGAAGATATGGTCAGCCAGACGCAGCAAATCCGCGTATTCCTTCTTCACTTCACCCAGAATCCGCACGCCCAAACCGGGGCCGGGGAACGGATGGCGATACACCATTTCTGGCGGCAAACCGAGTTCCACCCCCATCACGCGCACTTCGTCCTTGAACAATTCGCGCAACGGCTCGACCAGCCCCATTTTCATGTTTTCCGGCAAACCGCCGACGTTATGATGCGACTTGATCAAATGCGCCTTGCCGGTTTTTGCCCCCGCAGACTCAATCACATCCGGGTAAATCGTGCCTTGCGCCAACCATTTCGCATTGGTCAGTTTGGAAGATTCTTCGTCGAAAATATCGATGAACAAGCCACCAATGATTTTGCGCTTCTTCTCCGGGTCAGTGACGCCCGCAAGGGCTGACAGGAAACGTTCCTCCGCATCCACACGGATCACTTTCACGCCCATGTGTTCGGCGAACATCGCCATCACCTGATCGCCTTCGCGGTAACGCAGCAAGCCAGTATCCACGAATACGCAGGTCAATTGCGTACCAATCGCCTTGTGCAACAACGCCGCAACCACCGACGAATCCACCCCGCCGGACAAGCCCAGAATGACTTCATCCGAGCCCAACTTTCTCACGCACCGTACGGATGTTTTCGTCGATGATATTCGCCGTCGTCCACAAACCTTCGCAGCCACAAATGCCCTGCACAAAGCGTTGCAAAATGCGCTTGCCCTGCTTGGTATGGGTCACTTCCGGGTGGAATTGCAGCGCGTAGAAATGCCGCGTTTCATCCGCCATCCCCGCAATCGGCGCGGAATCGGTGCTTGCCATCAGCTTAAAGCCTTGCGGCATGGTGGTGACTTTATCGCCATGCGACATCCACACATCCAGCAAGCCGAAGCCGTCGGCGGTCACATGGTCTTCGATTTCACGCAACAATTCGGTATGCCCACGCGCCCGCACTTGCGCATAACCAAACTCGCAATGGCTGGACGATTCCACCGCACCACCAAGTTGCACCGCCATCGTCTGCATCCCGTAGCAAATGCCCAGCACCGGCACACCCAGCGTAAACACATTCTCAGGGGCTTTCGGCGGTTCAGCATCCGTCACCGATTCAGGGCCACCCGACAAAATAATGCCCTTCGCACCAAAGTGCAGCAACCGCTTCCGCCTCCACATCCCACGGGTAAATTTCGCAATAAACGCCCAACTTCGCGCACCCGCCGCGCAATCAACTGGGTATATTGCGAACCGAAATCAAGGATCAGTACACGATCCGCATGAATATTCTGTGTCATAACAAATTCTCTCTTACTCCCCTCTCCCCCTTGCGAGGGAGAGGGGCTGGGGGTGAGGGGAATAGGGGTTCTTACACCCGGTAGTTTGGCGATTCTTTGGTAATGGTCACGTCATGAACGTGGGATTCACGCATACCCGCGCTGGAAATCCGCACGAATTGCGGCTTGGTACGCATTTCTTCCAAATCCTTGCAGCCCACGTAGCCCATGCTGGAACGCAAGCCGCCCATCATCTGGTGAATAATCGGTGCAAGTGGCCCTTTGTACGGCACACGTCCTTCAATCCCTTCCGGCACGAGCTTGTCCGCCGCATTTTCCGAACCATCTTGGAAATAACGGTCGCTAGAACCTTTCGCCATCGCCCCCAAGTGAACCCATGCCACGGTAGGATTTGTAGGAACGCCCTTGGAACAATTCCACTTCACCCGGTGCTTCTTCCGTACCCGGCGAACATCCCGCCCAACATCACGGTATGCGCCCCGGCTGCCAAGGCTTTGGCAATATCACCGGAATAACGGATGCCACCGTCAGCAATCAACGGCACACCCGTGCCTTGCCAGTGCTTTCGCCACGTTCATCACGGCAGAAATTTGCGGCACACCCACACCCGCCACGATACGGGTGGTGCAAATCGAACCGGGGCCGATACCCACTTTCACCGCATCCGCACCCGCTGCAACCAGATGCCAGCGCCGCTTCACCCGTGGCAATATTGCCGCCAATGACTTGCACTTGCGGGAAGTTATCCTTAACCCACTTCACCCGATCCAACACGCCTTGGGAATGCCCGTGCGCGGTATCGACGATGATCACATCCACACCGGCTTCGACCAGCGCACGCACGCGGTCTTCCGTGCCGTAACCGACACCAACCGCTGCACCGACCAGCAACTGACCTTGGTCATCTTTACACGCATTCGGGAAATCGGTGGATTTTTGGATGTCTTTTACGGTAATCAGACCGCGCAACTGGAATTTATCGTTGATGACCAGCACTTTTTCGATACGGTACGTGTGCAGCAAGGAACGGATTTGTTCCTTGCTTGCGCCCTCTTCCACCGTCACCAAACGCTCTTTCGGGGTCATGATGGTGCTGACTGGCTGAATCCATGCGGGTTTCAAAACGCAGGTCACGCCCGGTGACGATCCCGACCAGATCTTCGCCCTTCACGACTGGCACGCCGGAAATATTATTGGCACGGGTCAACGCCAACACTTCGCGGATAGTGGTAGTCGGGGCAACAGTAATCGGGTCTTTGATGATGCCGCTTTCGTATTTTTTTACCGTGCGGACTTGATCAGCTTGCGCCTGAATGCTCATGTTTTTATGGATAATACCCATACCGCCTTCTTGCGCAAGGGCAATCGCTAGACGCGCTTCTGTCACCGTATCCATCGCCGCGGATAACAGCGGGATGTTAAGGCTAATATCACGGGTCAAAGGGGTTTGCAGGTTGGCGTCGGCTGGCAAGACGATGGAATGGGCAGGTACCAGAAGAACGTCGTCGAAGGTAAGGGCTTCCTGAAGGATACGCATGGGGCTTATGTCCATCTGTGAGAAATAAGCGCCTCATTATAGAGTTTGACCTTGAGTCGGTAAACTGCTATCAATAACAACCTGAGTAATTCAAGAAATTTGATATTATCTCATTGACCCATTTTTAGAGAGGAGGAACTCATTGATGAACCTAAAAGCACTGTTTGCTGCTGTAGCACTGTCCTTGCTGACATCTGTTGCCTTTGCCGCTGACGACAAAAAAGCGGACGAAGCTGCAGCTAAGCCAGCAAAAGAAGCCACGGCTGACGCCAAAGCGGCTGATGCCAAACCAGCCGAGGCTAAGAAAGACGACAAGGTTGCCCTGAACGCTGATGCCGATGCTGAAGTGAAAGCGGCTATCGAAGCAGCTGAAACTGCCAATTCTGCTGCCAAAAAAGCCGGTTTTGAATGGTTCTGGAAAGACAAACCAGCTTCTGACCATCTGCAAGATGCCATCAAGGCAGCGAACGACGGCAAAAAAGAAGATGCCATGAAACTCGCCAAAGCGATTGAAACCGCAGGCAAGCAAGGTCAAGAGCAGGCCGCAGCCGCCAAAACGGTTGCACCGCGCCTCTAATTACCCACCTGCTCCCTGAGCTAACTGAAGTAGCAACACAGAAAGCCGGGCAATGTCCCGGCTTTTTTTATATAGTTGCCCGATGCAAACAGAACGTACCATCCTCAGTATTTCCCAGCTCAATGCCGGTGTCAGCCAGTTACTCGCGCAAGGCTTCCCCGCCCTGTGGGTGGAAGGCGAAATCTCCAACTTTGTGCGTGCCTCTAGCGGGCATCTCTACCTGACCCTCAAAGATGCCGGGGCGCAAGTGCGCTGCGCCATGTTCAAGGGACGCGCCTCCACCCTAAGGATTGCGCCCAAAAATGGCCTGAAGGTATTGGTACGCGGCAAGGTCGGCCTGTACGAACCACGCGGCGATTACCAATTCGTCATCGAACATGATGGAAGACGTGGGTGAAGGCGCACTGCAACGCCAGTTCGAGGAACTCAAGCGCAAATTGCAGGCGCAAGGGCTATTCGCCGAGGAACACAAGCAGCCGCTGCCCACGTTTCCCACGCTGCATTGGCGTTATTACCTCGCCGACCGGGGCGGCGATCCGCGACATCATTAATGTGCTGAAACGCCGCTGCCCGCAGATTCCCGTTATGGTTTACCCGGTGGCGGTACAGGGTGAAGGTTCCAAAGAACAGATTGTCCAAGCCATCCGCCAAGCTGAGCGTGAGCAGCGTTGCGATGTGCTGATCGTGGCACGCGGCGGCGGTTCCATCGAAGACCTGTGGTCGTTCAATGAGGAAGTGGTTGCCCACGCCATCTACGCCTGTTCCTTGCCCATCATCAGTGGGGTCGGGCATGAAATCGACTTCACCATTGCGGATTTCGTCGCCGATATTCGCGCCCCTACCCCATCTGCGGCTGCCGAGTTGGTCAGCCCGGATATGGCGGCATTGCAAGCCCATCTGCAACGGCTGGTGTTCCAGCTCCAACGCCACCAGCAACGCCGTTTGCAACAGTTGGGCGAACACTTGCGCCGCCTGCAACAACGGCTGGTAAACCAGCGCCCGACCAACCGCTTACAGCAAAAAGCCCAGCGGCTGGATGAACTGGAAATGCGCTTGCAAGCAGCGGTGCAGCGTTACCTTGCCCGCCGCCACGACAAGCTGCAAATACAAGCGGGCAAGTTACATGCACTCAGCCCCCTCGCGGTGCTGGAGCGCGGTTACGGCATTACCCGCATGGTGGAAACTGGGCAGGTGATCCGCAGTACAGCGGCGCTGCGCCTAGGCTATTCGGTTACCACCCAGCTCTTCGACGGCAGCTTCGAGAGCATTGTGACCAGCGTCAAATAAGCTGTTCCCAGCTTGCCGATTTGGTTTGCCAGAACTTCCATGCGGGGGTTGGCTGGCAATGCAGGGTGCGCCCGTCGCAGGCCGTCAGGCTGACTGAGAACTTGGCGGATTTCATCCCGGCGAGTGCGGGGGCTAACCAGTTTTCTTCTATGGCATCAAGGGCTTGCTGCCAGTTTTGCATGTTGTCACTGACACTGGGAAGCAGTAAGTCTTCGAGGATAATGGCGTAAGTGCCTGATTTAAGCTGGCAGTCGGCGAGTTTTTGGGCGGGTTGGTGGGGGGTGTTGGTGGCTAGTGCCATGAGTTGGGCGGTTGGGGTGAGGCCGAGAAATCCCCCCCAGCCCCCCTTTTGCAAAGGGGGGAGTGCGGAGGGGGTGGTGGCTCCCCATAGCCAGAGGGCGTTGACGGCTGGAATATCGCTGGTGTGTAGCAGCATCTGGATTTCGTTGCTTAGGCGATGCCAGTAGCGTTTGTCGCCTTGGGGCAGCAGGGGGAAAATGCTTTGCCCGAAGGCTTGCGATAATGGCACGGTGCGTAGCGGCGTAGCGCCATGCACCCGCTCCCCTAGCAAATACCAACGCTGCGGGTGTTTTGCCACCAGTTGCAGCCCATCTTCTGCCAGATGGTGGTTCAGCAAGGTCAGCAGTGTTGCCACTTCCTGCGTTGTTAGTGACGGCAATTCGGGGTGTAACACCACTTGATCATGACCGCTTTGCAGGAATACCGGGTCGGCACACAATAGCGGTTGTTCTGGTGGCACACCAAAATCCAGTAGGTAGCGGTAGTAAGCGTAGGGAATTTCAGCTTCAGCGGGATGCCCGCACTGCTGGAACAGGGTATTTTCTAAGCCCTGTACGGGAAGGTGTTCCACTTCCACAGCGGCACACAAACGCAGCAGGCTTGCGGCAACGGGCTGGAAGGCAAAATCTTTGCGCCACAAATCCAGCGGCTGGAATAAGCCGGGGATGAAGAAGTGGAGGTGCGGGCTAGTTGGCAAAATCAATTCCTATTCAAGCAATCCACGCTTCAAATCCACACTTAAACGGAACTCTGCTTTTTCCAGAGCATCCAAAATAACGGGCATTTGTGAAACAGAAATATCCCCTTGCTTTTTGAGCGCCCCCAAAACACCTACTAGCCCCGTAATTTTCAACCCTATTAAATTTGCCATCTTACGCCCCGCCTTATCATCAATCAGCAGAGGCAACTTAAGCTGATCAGCCAACAGGATCGCTTCCGACTCACCGGGATCAATCTGCAACAACAATACTGGCAAACGTTGGTCGGCTGGCAAGATTACCGAACGCACAAAATCAGCACGTTGCGCAACAAACCAAGCGGAATCGCAGGCTTCACCACGCCCGACCTCTTCCGCAACCATTGCTGGCACAATGATATGGGTAAACAGTTTTTCCAACAGGTCAAAACGCCCTATATTAAGAAGCGTAATCAGCGGGGAACTGTCAGCAACAACCAACGCCTTCATACTGGGTCGGCTTGCAGCAAAAAGTCAATTTCTGCTGATACCTCATCAGCCGGATAATCAATCATTGGCAAGCCCATACTGGATAGTACATGGCGTAGCTCCCGCTTATCCATGTGTAGTCAATTCTGCCATTTTCCCCAAGGAAATGTCGCCGTTGCGCCATGCTTGTAGGGCGGTCGCTTTGGTCAAACCAATTTGTAGGTTTTCATCCGTCAAGGGAACCGCAACACCAATGCGGCTTACCGTGTTTGGTGATGAAAACGTATTCGTTTTGTTCGAGCGAGTGGGTTAGGCTGGCGGGATTATTCCGCAGTTCACGGATAGCGATAGCGTGCATGGCTGGATACCTTTGTACTACATTATGCAGGTACATCAGCATCATAGGCTGAATCTACGGAACGCGCCAGCCGCACACTTCTTAACTCCTCCCCTTGTCAGGGAGGCGGAGGGGGTTCTGCTTCAATATTCCTGCCGCGCAAACAGCCGTTCCAGCCGGTGTTGCCAGCGTTGCATCCGTTCCTCACGGTGCATCTGCGGCACGGCACGCCCATACGCGGGGCGGCTTCTCACACCCTGCCGGAACAGCAGGGGGAATTTGTTATCATTTTTGACAGTTTCGGTTATCAGGCTCATATTGCGCCACACTCCTGTTGTTGTCTTTAGTTGCACTATGCCGTCAAGCATACCGCGCAGATGTGCAGAAAGTGTGTAGAGCTGATGGAAGGTTTAAGGTCTTTTGCGGTTAGCCGCCACTTCGAGAGGGCGAATATCTGCTGCAATTTTATCAAGCACGCCATTGACGAACTTGTGCGCCTGTTCCGCACCATACTTTTTCGCCAGATTGACGTATTCGTTGACCACCACCTTGTAAGGCGTTTCGATGTGGTTCAGCAATTCACAGGTCGCTATCCGCAACACCGCGTGTTCAATCGGGTCAACTTGTGACAGCTTGCGGTCAAGGTGCGGGGAAATACGGCTTTCCAGTTCTTCCCGCCCTCCATCGCACAACGCAGCAACTTGTGGAAGAATGCCGCGTCAGACTTGCGGAAATCGGCTGCCAGATCAATATCTTCCTGAAAATACAGGTAAGTTTCCTGAAAGCCGTTGCCGGTGATCAACCACTGGTAAGCCCCTTGCATTGCCAGCCGCCGTGCAACACGACGACGGGCAATCAATTGCTGGGACTCCGAGAGGGGTTTGTGTCCTGCCATGTTATGCTGGTTTCCTGATCTTACGCAGCAAGGAAACCATTTCAAGCGCCGACAACGCGGCTTCAGCGCCTTTGTTGCCTGCTTTGGTTCCTGCCCGCTCGATGGATTGTTCAATGGTATCGGTGGTCAACACCCCAAAAATGACCGGCAGTTCGTGTGCCAGACCCACATGCGCCAGACCCTTGGAGGCTTCACCCGCCACGATAATCAAAATGTGGGGTGCTACCACGGATAACAGCACCCAGCGCGATAATGGCATCATAATCGCCATTGGCAGCCATTGCTTGCGCCACCAGTGGCAACTCATACGCACCCGGTACGCGCACTACGTCGATGTCTTCCTCTTTCACGCCGCCATGACGCTTGAGGGCATCAACCGCGCCCGCCAGCAGGCTTTCGACGATAAAACTGTTAAAACGCGCAACGACGATGCCGTATTTTGCTTCCTGTGGTGCGAAATCACCTTCGATGACATTGAAGCCCATTGAACCTTCCTACACTCGATTTTAAAGAACACTCTGGATTAAATGGATATTAATCCTGAACATAACCAACAATTTCCAGGCCGAAGCCCGCAATGCCATGCAAACGCTTGGGGGCGCTCATGACACGCATCCGATGCACGCCTAAATCCGAAAGGATTTGTGCGCCAATACCATACGTTTTTAGCTCAGCCGGTGAAGATCGGGTATTGTCCTGCACAATTGGCTGAGATTCAAACCCTTTCAAGCGTTTCAGCACATCTTGTGTCTGAATAGGCTCACGCAAGATAACAATCACGCCGTTACCTTCCTGATTAATGCGCTGCATCACCCCACGCAGCGGCCAACCACAACCCGGTTCGGTCAAGGCCAATAGGTCACACAGTTCGTTTTCCAGATGCACCCGCACCATCACGCTGTCAACAGCGGTAATATCACCTTTCACTAAAGCGAGATGAATATCGTGCTTGGCTTGCTCTTGGTAAGCCACCAGATGGAACATGCCGTATTCAGTTTGCACGTCTTTTTCAAACACGCGCTCAATGCTTTTTTCGTGCTGGACGCGGTAGCGGATCAGGTCTTCGATGCTGCCCATTTTCAGGCCGTGCTTTTCGGCGAAGATTTCCAAATCAGGGCGACGTGCCATCGTGCCGTCTTCGTTGAGGATTTCCACAATCGTCGCAGCAGGCTCGAAACCCGCCAGACGCGCCAGATCGCAACCTGCTTCGGTATGGCCTGCACGGGTCAATACCCCACCCGGTTGCGCCATCAGCGGGAAAATATGCCCCGGCTGTTCGATGTCAGACGGCTGTGCATTCGGTGCAACCGCCGTGCGGATAGTATGCGCCCGGTCGTAGGCAGAGATGCCGGTGGTCACACCTTCCGCCGCCTCAATTGAGATGGTGAAATTGGTGCTGTGTGTTTCATCCGTCCCGGAAATCATCAGCGGCAGGTTCAACTGCTTACAACGTTCGCGGGCCAGGGTCAGGCACACCAGACCGCGCCCTTCCTTGACCATGAAATTGATGTCTTCGGGGCGGGTCAGGGAGGCAACCATTAACAGGTCGCCTTCATTTTCGCGGTCTTCATCATCAACAATGACGACCATCTTACCTTCGGCGAGGTCTTTAAGGATTTCTTCTGTGGTGTTGAATTGCATGGTTTCTCACTTCATAAAGCCGTGTTCGGCGAGGAATGCTTCGGTAATGCCGCCACCCGTTGCAGGTTGGGCAGCTTGGTCGCCCAGCAGTAGGCGTTCGAGGTAACGGGCGATGATGTCCACTTCCAGATTAATCTTCGTACCGCTGTGGTAGTCGGCGATGATGGTTTCATCCAGCGTGTGCGGGACAATATTGAGTTCAAAGGTGCTGCCATCAACCTTGTTGACGGTGAGACTGACACCATCGACGCAAATGGAGCCTTTGGCGGAGATGTATTTCGCCAGACTATCCGGGGCGCGGATGCTGAAACGCACCGAACGCCCATCGTCGTGGCGGCTGATGATTTCACCCAAGCCGTCCACATGCCCACTGACCAGATGCCCACCAAGGCGGGTTTGCAGTGTCAATGCCTTTTCCAGATTGACCTTGGAGCCACGCGCCAAGTTGCCGAGGCTGGTCAAGGACAGGGTTTCGCGGGAAACATCAGCACTAAAACTGCTGCTATCGAACGCAATAGCGGTCAGGCATACGCCATTGACGGCGATGCTATCGCCTAATGCCACGTCACCCATATCCAGCTTGCCGGTGGCGATGGTCAGGCGCATATCGCCGCCCTTGGGTTGCAGGTCGCGGATCGTGCCAATGGCTTGAATAATTCCAGTGAACATTGCTTAACTCCTCAATTCAGGCTGGCAATAATACGCCAATCCTGCCCTACTGCGCGAATATCGCGGATTTGCAGCGGGATACGTTCTTGCATACGGGAAATGTGCGGCAAGTTGAACAGGGCGCGGGCGCTAGACCCCATCAAGTGTGGCGCAAGGTAAATGACCAGTTCGTCGGCAAAGCCCTGTTCCACCAGCGAACCTGCCAGCGTTGCACCTGCTTCGACATGGACTTCGGTAATGCCGTCATCCACCAGTGCTGCCATGACATCCGGCAGGTGCAGCCGTTTGCCTGCAAAGCGGCGGACTTTCGCACCTAGCTGCGCCAGTTGGGCAATTTTGCTGTGCATCAGTACTGCATGTATAAATACGGGTTGCACCGGGCAAGCTGAGCATTTTCGCGCCCAGCGGGAAACGTAAGTTCGAGTCCAGCACCACCCGCACTGGCTGGTTCACCGCACCGCTAATGCCCAAATCATCAGCACTCAGGCGCACGTTGAGCGACGGGTCATCCGCCAATACGGTATCAATCCCGCTCAGGATTGCCCCCGCCTGCGCCCGCAGCAATTGCACATCACGCCGCGCTGCTTCCCGGTAATCCACACACTTTCGCCGGATTCCATCGCGGTACGCCCATCCAGACTCATCGCCATTTTCAGGCGGATATAGGGGCGGTTACGCTCCATGCGGGCAATGAAACCGGGGTTGATGGCGCGGGCATCGCTTTCCAGCAAACCGGAAGCCGTGGTAATGCCCGCCTGTTGCAAGATCTGCAAGCCGTTGCCTGCCACCAACGGGTTGGGGTCAACCATCGCTACCACCACCCGCGCCTACCCCAGCTTGCACCAAGGCATTAGCACACGGCGGGGTACGCCCAAAGTGGGAACAAGGTTCTAGGGTGACGTAAACATCTGCCCCACGGGCTGCCTCACCTGCCATGCGCAAGGCGTGGATTTCGGCGTGTGGCTCACCGGCACGTTCATGCCAACCTTCACCCACCATTTGCCCATCACGCACAATGACGCAACCGACACGGGGATTGGGTTGGGTGGTATACAAACCGCGCCGCGCCAGTTGCAACGCACGCGCCATGTAAGCGTGGTCGGCAGGGCTGAAACTCATGATTTGCGCGGGACAGGCGGCAACAGGTCAATTTGGCGTTTGCGCTGTTCCGGGTTGGGGTCATTTTCCAGACGGTCGATCATGCTACGGAATTCTTCAACATCATTGAAACAGCGGTAGACCGAGGCAAAGCGCACGTAAGCCACTTCATCCAATTGGCGCAACTCGCC
Organism: uncultured Gammaproteobacteria bacterium; assembly: GCA_963818325.1. Classification (GTDB taxonomy): domain Bacteria; phylum Pseudomonadota; class Gammaproteobacteria; order Thiotrichales; family Thiotrichaceae; genus Thiothrix. The sequence continues at coordinate 35,676 of CAWFRV010000004.1, forward strand.
CATGACCAATTCACCGATGACGGAAGAAGCCACTTCACGTTCCCCGCTGATGAGGATTTTTTTGCGGATATGGTTAAGCGCGGCTTCGATGCTTTCAATCGAAACCGGCCTTTTTTCCAGCGCCCGCATGATGCCTGCCCGCAACTTTTCATCGTTGAACGGCTCGCGGGCAGCATTGGATTTGATGACACGTGGCATGGTCAGCTCCGCCACCTCATAACGTGGTGAAGCGTTCATCACAAGACATGCAACGGCGGCGACGGCGTACTTGGTCGCCTTCGTCCGCCAGCCGCGAATCCACTACCCGCGTATCATCCGCTCCGCAAAAAGGGCAACGCATCGCCGCTTACGCCGGGTGATCGCCGAATGCAGCTGGAACCGTACACCGGGAAGCGCGAACAAATCTCCAACACTTGCCCTTTCACCCGCTCAATCGTGGCAGTGTTGGTCACATCGTCCAGCACATCCGCCATCCAATTAGCCAGTTGCGCAGTTTCCGCTTCCTTGAAACCACGGGTGGTGATCGCGGGCGTACCCACGCGGATACCGCTGGTAACGAAAGGCGATTGCGGGTCATTCGGCACAGAGTTTTTGTTGACCGTAATATTCGCAGCACCCAAAGCGGCATCGGCTGCTTTGCCAGTGATGCCTTTAGCAATCAGGTCAACCAGCATCAGGTGATTGTCCGTACCGCCGGATACGATTTTGTAACCACGGGCAATCAGGGTTTCCGCCATGACTTTGGCATTTTTAGCCACTTGCTGCTGGTAAACGGTAAATTCAGGCTCCAGAGCTTCCTTGAACGCCACCGCTTTAGCAGCGATGACGTGCATCAACGGGCCACCTTGGATGCCGGGGAACACCAACGAGTTGAATTTCTTTTCCAGATCGGGGTTAGATTTTGCCAAAATGATGCCACCACGCGGGCCACGCAAGGTCTTGTGGGTGGTGGAAGTGGTCACGTCAGCAATCTGTACCGGACTGGGGTAAACACCAGCAGCCACCAGACCAGCAACGTGCGCCATATCAACCATCAAGTATGCGCCCACTTTATCGGCGATTTCGCGGAACTTGCCCCAGTCAATCACGCGGGAGTAAGCAGAGAAACCCGCAACGATCATTTTCGGCTTATGTTCCACAGCCAAACGCTCGACTTCATTGTAGTCAATGTAGCCGTCATCGGTAATGCCGTATTGCACAGCATGGTAAATTTTGCCGGAAAAGTTGACTTTTGCCCCGTGGGTCAAGTGACCGCCGTGCGCAAGGCTCATGCCCAGCACCGTATCGCCGGGGTTCAGTAGCGCCATGTACACGGCTGCATTGGCTTGAGAACCAGAATGCGGTTGCACGTTGGCATAGTCTGCACCGAACAGTTGCTTTACGCGGTCAATCGCCAGTTGCTCCGCGACATCGACGTATTCGCAGCCGCCGTAGTAACGCTTGGCGGGGTAGCCTTCCGCATACTTATTAGTCAGCACTGAACCTTGCGCTTCCATCACTCGCGGGCTGGCGTAGTTTTCAGAGGCGATCAGTTCAATGTGTTCTTCCTGACGGCGGACTTCGGACTGCATCGCTGCCCATAGTTCATCATCATAACCTGCAATTTTCATCTGGCTGGAAAACATGCGGCTTTGCTCCTGCGCGTTTAAAGCTAAAAAAGCGTTGTATCATACCACCCTTTTCTAGCTCAACATATGGTGTTTTGCAGCTAAAAGAACAACTGTATATAGCTTATGTGCTACCAAGATATTTGGTGAAGATTACCGATGGCGCACCAATGCGGTTGTGGAATTGCAGGGTATTACCAACCTGCTCAACACTACCCGCACGTTGTAAGGTACGCAGATAACTTCCTTCCCAACTGCCCACGTTGATGGTCGGGCCACCGCGAACGGTCGGCAGCACCGGACACCCCGCCTTGCCTTTTTCAGTCCCGGTGACCACAAAACCCGTATGACCAACCCGCTTGAAATTGCTGGTGTACTCATTGCAGCCTGCAAAACCTTTGAGGGAGTTTTCCCCAACTTCCATCGTGATGGTCAGCTCGGCGGGGACTTCGTTGCCATAGACTGAAAACAAACGCCAGCGTGTGCCCAGCAAAGATGCCCCACCACTGTTAAGTGGGCAAACACCCGGCGGCAGCGGCGTTACGCCTGAATCTTCAGGGGCGGGGGTAGCAGGGGTAGGTGTAGCAGGGGTAGCCGTTTCAGCCGCCAGATTGGCACTCGCTATAACAAGAGGAAGCAGCAGAATCCGGCACAGGGGTATGGCATATTTAGTGAAACTAGTGTTCATGTGTTTCCCTCAATAATTGATTGATTTTATTTATGGATTTGCCGCATGTATTATACAAGTGACATCATTAGTATAGGAACAATGTTGGCTTTATACCAGATTGAATATCTTTCCCTCACCTCTGTTGGCTTTATGCAACAGACCCGTCACAGAGCAGGCAACATCACACCCAGCGCATGACTTAAGCGTTGCCAATCGAAATAAGGCCCCGGATCGGTCTTGCGCCCCGGTGCGATGTGTTCGTGTCCGGTGATGTTCTCCAGACTCAATCCCGGATAAGCCATGACCAATGCGGGCAACAGGATTTCAAGCTGGCAGTATTGTGCGTCCGTGAAAAGTTCAAAATCTGACCCTTCCACCTCAATACCAACCGAGAAGTCATTACATTGATTTCTACCCTTATAGTTTGACACACCGGCATGAAAAGCGCGTTTATGGAACGGCACATACTGGACAAGCTCGCCATTTCGCCGGATTAACAGATGGCTGGCTACCCGTAAGTGGCAAATTTCAGCAAAAAATGGGTGCGCAACCGGGTCAAGCTGGTTGGTGAACAGATGGTCGATCCATGGCCCACCGAATTCGTAGGGCGGCAAGCTGATATTGTGCAACACGATCAGGTCGGGGGTACAACCGTCGGGGCGTTCGTCGTGGTTGGGGGATGGGCATTGGCGGGCAATATCCAGCAAGCCGGTTTGCGTGTCGATATTCATGGTTCGTCCTCGGCGGGCAGGTTCAGCGCCGTTTGGATGGCATGGTGAATCCGCGCTGGCAAAGGTTCGCAGTGCAATTCACAGTGATAGTGACCGTTTAGGTATAGGAACAGCGCGGGGAGGTGGAAAAGCTCCAGCGCATTGACCAGCCCCCCATTGTGGACGGCATCGACCTCGAAGATGGGGATCGGTGGGTATTGGTGCAGGAGTTTTCCCAATGCAATCTTGATGCTACGGCACGCGCCACAGTTGGGGGCGGTGAAAAACACCAATGCTGCACCCGGCGTTTTTGCCAGCACATGGTGGAAGTTCAGGTCGGTAAGGCTTGCGATGATTGTCATGCTGGGGATTATACATGCACCCGTAGCGACCGACAGCCTGTACCGCCGCTAGCCAGAATTTGCTATAGTTCGGGGACTTATGGATGAAGGACGACCGCCATGCTCGACAGCTTGCACATCAAAAATTTCCGCTGCTTTGAAGACTTGACCATCCCTTCACTGGGGCGGGTGAATTTAATTGTGGGGAAGAATAATAGCGGGAAGAGTACGTTGTTGGAGGCAGTATCCATCTTCGTCAGCGGCAAAAACATGCACGATAACGAGGAGATGGCGGCATCGAAACTCATTGAACAAATAAGAAAAATACTTATCAATAGAAATGTGTTTTTTCTTTCAGAAGAAAAACCATCAGATGTAGAAGTATTTGGAGAAATGCTTTTCGATAAAAATGAACTACGAGTGCATTTTGAGAATAGTTCTAAAACAGAAGTGCTGCAAATCTATCCGGCAAAAATAAAAGAAACAAAACTTGCCATGTGTTTTTCCATGAATAACAACCAAAAAATAAAAATGACGCTAGATGAAAAGTTCAATATGGATACATCTTGGCAGAACAGACTTGAAGATGATTATCAAGATCATTTGGCAGCGCAGAAAAACCAGAATAACAATGATGGTGATGATCAAAATTTAAAGTTAATTTTTGAAAATATTAATAAAACTTTTTTGTATTCGTTTCACAATGAAAAATTTCGATTCGTTCCTTCGGGATTGGTCTTAGAGAATAATTTGTCGTACTTATGGGATGCCATTTACCGCAACAATAAAGACTCAGATATAATCAAAATACTTAAAATCATACTGCCAAACATATCTAGCTTAAATTTTTCAGCAAATCCAAATTCAAAAGAAAGAGCTGCTTTTGTTAAAGAATACGATGACAGTGAGTCAAAACCTATCAAAGCGTTAGGAGAAGGAATTGGTCGCTTATTACAAATATTTTTATATGCCTTTCTGACACGTAATGGCTATTTGACTGATCGACGAATTCGAGAATGGCTTGCACTACTCAATTCAGGAGGAAGTGTGGGAGAAGCTGTTCAAGCTAGCGAAGGAACTTGATATTCAAGTGTTTGCAACGACTCACAGCCAAGATACGATCAAGGCATTCAGCAAGATTGCCCTTCAGTCTGAAGAGGAAGGTTGTTTAATCTCATTAGGGCGTAACGAACGTGAGATTGATAAAGGCAAAATCACTGCTCTGACGTACAATGAAGATGACATCAAACTAATTGCCGAAACAGGAATGGAAGTACGCTGATGCAAACAAAAAATATCCTGTTGGTCGAAGGGGCTAGTGATCAGAAGTTCTTCAATCAATTACTGGCAGGTTTTTCTAGTCAGGTTGAAATCGAACCTAAAATACCCCGTGATGTTGATGCCCGAATTTTTAGAAATGGGCTTCAACCGCTATACTTACAACTCAAACTGCAAGTTGACTTACTGATTCGCGGACAAATTTCAAGATTAGGTGTCATTGTTGATGCCGACCATTCCACTCAAGAACTGAATGGCTTTAATAATCGCCGAGATCAGCTTACGTCAATTTTACGTGGCAAGGGGTTTATCATCACCGATACGCCCAACCAAAAAAATAATGGCGAGATATTCACACATCCATCAGGAGCAGAAATTGGTATTTGGATCATGCCGAATCACTTTTCTGATGGGATGATTGAAGACTTATTCATCAGCGCCACACAGCCAAGTCAGAACGGCTTGCTGAATCACGCCAAAACCGCAATTGGCAATCTTGGTGAACTCAAAGCTTTTGCTGATCACCACGATTCAAAAGCTCACCTATCCACATGGCTCGCTTGGCAAAAAGAACCCGGCATTTCCCCCTCATACGCTTATCACCAAGGGCTATTTGAGAAGGATCACCCCAATTTCATTGCCCTCATTACTTGGCTAAAAAAAGTATTCAACCCAACACCATGAACGGACTCAACCCCCAACAACAAGCCGCCGTCACCCACCTCGGCTCGCCCCTCCTCGTCCTCGCTGGTGCTGGCAGCGGCAAAACCCGCGTCATTACCCAAAAAATTGCGTGGATGATTCGCAAAGGCGTGCATTCTGCCGACCAAATCGCGGCGATCACTTTCACCAACAAGGCCGCCCGCGAAATGCGCGAACGCGCCACGCAACTCTTGACCAAGGAAGAAGCCAAAGGACTCACCGTTTCCACCTTTCACACCCTCGGCCTCAATATCATCAAGCGCGAAGCCAAACGCCTCGGCTACAAAAAGAATTTCAGCATCCTCGACGCCCAAGACAGCGAAGCCATCCTCAAAGAACTCGCCCACAAAGAAGATGTGGAAGAAGCCGACAGCCTGCGTTGGATCATTTCGCGCTGGAAAAACGACTTCATTTCGGTGACACAAGCCGCGTTACTGGCGAATACCACCGACGAAAAACTTGCCGCGATTTTATACGAAAAATACCAGCGCCAAATCAAAGCCTACAATGCTGTCGATTTCGACGACCTCATCGTGCTGCCAGTGCAACTGTTCGAGCAACACCCCGATGCACTGCAATACTGGCAAAACAAACTGCGCTACCTGCTGATTGACGAATACCAAGACACCAACGCCTGCCAATACCGATTCATCCGCCTGCTCTCTGGCGTGCGTGGCGCACTCACAGCAGTAGGCGACGACGACCAATCCATCTACGCATGGCGCGGCGCACGCCCAGAAAACATTGCACAATTGCAGCAAGATTACCCGATGCTCAAGGTCGTCAAGCTGGAACAAAACTACCGTTCCACCAGCCGTATCCTGCAAAGTGCCAACAAACTCATCGGCAACAACCCGCATTTATTCGAGAAAAATCTGTGGAGTACCCTCGGCGAAGGCGACCCGATCCGCATCATGCCTTGCCGCAACCCCGAACACGAAGTTGAAAAAGTCGTCGGCGAAATCCTCAAACAACGCTTCCGTGACCGTGCCGCCTTCAAAGATTTTGCCATCCTCTACCGTGGCAATCACCAAAGCCGCTTGTTTGAAAAAGCCCTGCGCGAAAATAACATCGCTTACAAAATCAGTGGCGGAACCTCGTTTTTCTCGCGTGCTGAAGTCAAAGACATCCTCGCCTACCTACGCCTGATCAGCAACCCCGATGACGATGCCGCTTTCTTGCGCATCATCAATACCCCCAAACGCGAAATCGGTACGTCCACGCTGGAAAAACTTGGCGAATACGCCCATGAGCGCAAAACCAGCCTCCTCACTGCCGCGCAAGAACTCGGCTTTGCCCAGCGCGTGTCCGCCAAAGCTACCCAACGCATCGAAACCTTCTGCTTCTGGCTGCACGAAATCACCCGTGCTGCTGAAAATGCCGACCCCACCAGCATTGTCAAACAAGTTATCAACGACATCGGCTATGAAGACTGGCTCAAAAACACCTGCAACACGCCCAAACAAGCCGAATCACGCATGAAAAACGTCTGGGAAATCGTCGAATGGATACGCAAACTCCACGACGATGGCGCTGGCAAAGAAACCTTAAGCGACATCATCGCCCACATGAGCCTCGTGGATATGCTGGAACGCAATAGCGAAGAAAAAGAACAAGATGCCGTTAGCCTCATGACCCTACACGCCGCCAAAGGGCTAGAATTCCCCAGCGTATTTTTGGTCGGGGTGGAAGAAGAACTCCTGCCCCACGCCAACAGCGTCGATGAACACAGCATCCAAGAAGAACGCCGCTTAGCCTACGTCGGCATCACGCGGGCGCAAAAAAACCTCACCATCAGCTACGCCAAAACCCGCTCGCGCTACGGTGAAACCTCCACCGTTGAACCCAGCCGCTTCCTTGAAGAGCTACCGCCCGAACATCTGGAGTGGGAAAACAAAAAAGTAGTGTCGGATGAAGAGCGCCAAGAAACCGCACGGGCGTATGTCTCAAATTTACAGGCATTGTTGGGAGACTAAACAAACACGTTTTTTGCATTGCACACCTCTGGTGCAAGTGGGAACATAAAGCCCACATTTTTTATGGAACAAGGAGGACTGCATGACTACCAAAATCTACCTGCCCGAAACCGACATGCCCACCCACTGGTACAATATTGTCGCCGACATGCCCACCCCGCCCTTGCCCTATCTGGGGCCGGACGGCAAGCCAGTTCCGCCAGAAGCAATGTTGGCAATCTTCCCCGAAGCCCTCGTTATGCAGGAAGTCAGCAGTGAACGCTGGATTAAAATCCCCGACCCGGTACGCGAAGCCCTGACCATGTGGCGGCCTTCCCCGCTGTACCGCGCCCACCGGCTGGAAAAGCTGCTCAATACCCCGGCGAAAATCTACTACAAGAACGAATCCGTCAGCCCGGCTGGTTCGCACAAACCCAACACCGCCGTCGCCCAAGCCTATTACAATCAGCAAGCAGGCATCAAACGCCTCGCCACCGAAACCGGCGCAGGCCAATGGGGCTGTTCACTGGCACTGGCAGGGCAAATGTTCGGCATTGATGTGCGCGTTTACATGGTGAACATCAGCTACCAGCAAAAGCCTTACCGCCGTTCCATGATGCAAACTTGGGGTGCAGAAGTCTTCGCCAGCCCCACCAACATGACCGAATCAGGCCGTGCCATTCTCGCCGCACATCCTGATTCACAAGGCTCACTCGGCATCGCCATCTCCGAAGCGGTGGAAGAAGCCGCCAGCCGCGCCGACACCAATTACGCGCTGGGTTCGGTCCTCAACCACGTATTGCTGCACCAGACCATCATTGGTCAGGAAGCCCGTAAGCAACTGGAAATGGTGGGTGATTACCCCGATATGATTTTTGCCCCCTGCGGTGGTGGCTCCAACTTCGGCGGGATTGCGTTCCCGTTCTTTGCCGACAAGGCAGCGGGTAAAGACGTGCGGCTGGTGGCGGTCGAGCCGACTTCCTGCCCAACCCTGACCAAAGGCGTTTATGCTTATGATTATGGCGACACCGCTGGGCTGACCCCGCTGATGAAGATGTATACGCTGGGGCATGATTTCATGCCACCGGGCATTCATGCGGGCGGCTTGCGTTACCACGGTGATTCCGCGCTGGTCAGCCAGTTGTATAACGAAGGCTTGATCGAAGCGGTGGCCGTCGCCCAACTGGAAACCTTTGCCGCTGGGGTGATGTTCGCCAAAACCGAAGGCATTATTGCTGCGCCGGAATCTTGCCACGCGATTGCCGCCACCATCCGTGAAGCCCAAAACTGCGCGAAAACCGGCGAAGCCAAAACCTTGCTGTTCAACCTGTCAGGCCACGGGCATTTCGACATGACTTCTTATGACCGCTACCTGCAAGGCGACTTGACCGACTTCGACTACCCGGAAGAAGCGATCAAGGAATCGCTGGCACACCTGCCAACATTCGGGTAATCACCTTACCCATTAGTCCGGGTAAAGCGCTGCAAGGTCCTGAACCGTTAGGGCGCGGCTGGGAAGGCGGTTTGAAACCTTGAAGTGGCTTGCCACAAGGCAGCCCCTTTCCAGCCACCACTGCTACGCCCATACAGCACGGCATTCAGCGCATCAATTTCAGCCCGCAACACGTGGCGTTGCCTGTTCCCGCAAGGTGGAAATCAAGGCAGGGCGAATATGCAGGCCGACCTCAAGCCATTGCACCAAAGCATCGTGGGTGGCTTGTGGCTGGTTTTGCTGGCAAGCCTTTTCCAGCCGCTGCCATACCGATTTTGCATCGAGTTTGCGCGTCACCGGGGCTGCGGCTGTTTGTACGGCTTTACTGAGCGTGGTTCTGGATTTTTGCCACCAACGCCGTAGCAGCCAGCCGACTGATAGCCCCCCCCAAATCAGCAGCAATGCAGCCGCGTACCAGTCCCACGAAAACCATGCCAACCACCCGGATTCAGCCGTATCGCCCACCGCTGCTTTATCAGGCTCGGGTGGCTAGCCTGTGACTGGCTGGCTGGCGGCGGCGTAGCACCTGCTGGGGCAGCCTGCCCGCCTGTCACCACCATTTTCACTGGCTTAAGCTGGGCGGTTTCCTGCTTGCCTGTCGCGGTATTCCACCAATCGACCGACAAGCCGGGGAATTCATACTCGCCATTGTAAGGGGCAACCACCACCCACTTTTCTTGGCGCACCCCAATGACGCCATCATTACCCGCATCATTGCGCAATTCTGGCTGGTCAGTGTATGCCTTGATACCAGCGGGAACTTGCACCGCCAGCTTAGGTAACTGTTCCGCTGCCAAGCCATCCGCCACGATTGCCAACGTCAGGGTGATAGGCTCTCCCGCCTTGAGCTTGTCGGCTGGCGTCTGCCAGTGGGCATTCAGGGTAACGCTATTGGCAGGCAACCATTGCTTGCCGGTATAACTGGCGGGTTGCCCCTTGATTTGCAGGGTCAGCGGTTCGGAAAAACGCCGGATACGCTTGCCATTCATATCGAAGGGGTCAAAAGTATTCGGCCCCGCTTCGGCAAGCACGCCTTCAAAGGTGGTACGCCCCAGCGTCAGTGCGCCACTTTGCTGCGGAATCAAGGCATAACGGCGCTCGATCACTTGGTAATTGCGCCCATTGCGCATGATGGTGGTGTTGCGGGTATTGCCAATTTGCTCAATATTGCCTTTGCCACTTTCAATCGCCGGGTGGCTCAGGCTGGCCTGCTGCCGCAGCGGGGTGACGTGGAACAAACGCTGGGTAATGATGGTTTGCTGTTGCACCAAAGGTTGCTGCGGCTCAGCTTTCAGCTCGATGAATATGTCGGTATCGGGCGCTCCCCCGGCGCTGGGTGGCGGCTGATCCAACACTTGCAGTTCCAAGGCTTGGCTTTGGTCTGCACCGAATTGGATCGGCGGAATCTGTAACTTACCGCTCTTGGTGGGGTACAGGTTCAATTCCCACGTAGTATTGACCGTGCTGACGCCGTTGATCATGCTGAAACTGTTGCTTTGGGAGCGCCCCCTGATCTCAAAGTCCTGTTGCAATGGGGAAAAATCCGGTTCACCCGCCACCATGCCATCGGTGGTAAAGGTGAGGACAACCGGATCCCCCATTGCCACCGGGTTGCGGTCAAGCTGGGCAATAATGGTAGCGGATTGCGCCCATAAGGGTACAAACCACAACCATGCAATCAATAGTAACCTTACCATTCGTCACCTCGCGCCTGTGTGCCCCGTTGCTGGTATTGATACTGGAATTTGCGCCGCCACAAACCGGACGGGTCGTCAGGAATACGCCGCAACCACTGTTCCGTGGCCTGTTGTTGCTCACGCTGCTGCGGATCGCTTTCCCCCTCCTGCTGCTGGCCTTTGTCTTGCTTATCCTTGTCAGCCTTTTTGTCAGCTTGCTCGCCTTGCTGTTTTTGCTGTTCAGCCTGTTTTGCTTGTTCAGCCTGCTGCTCTGCCGGTGTTTTTTTGTCCTGCGGGTCTGATCCTTGTGCTTGTTGCTGCTTTTCCTGTTGCTGGCCTTGGGAACCGTCCTGCTGCGGGTCTGCCCCAGCTTGCGGTTGTTTCTGCTCGGGACTTTGTTTGGGGTCTGGCTTGGGGTTTTGTTTTGGGTCGTTTTTCCCCGACTTGCCGTCATCCTTATTCTTCAGGGCATCTTCCACTATCTTTAGATTATAGCGGGCATCTTCATGGTTTGGGTCGGCTTCCAGCACCCGCTTATAGGCGGTAATCGCCTCCTTGAGTTTACCCTCTTTGGCTTGGGCATTGGCGTAATTGTATTGACCGTTAATGCTTTGTTGACTGGCATAGTGTTGTGCAGCCGCTGCGTAATCCTTGTTTTTATAAGCCGCAGCACCTTTCCAAGCGGGGTTTTGGAACAGTTCGGCTGCCTTGGCAGGCTGCCCATTATCCAGTGCTGCTTGCCCCTGTTGGTCAGGTGTCAGCCAGAGGTCATCCCACCCAAAAGCGTTGGCGGGTTGCGGTTGGGGCAGCAATATCACCGCCAACATAACGCCCAACCAGCCACGGCGGAAAGCCAATGCCGCGACCGGCAACAATAGCAATACCAGCCAATAGCCTTCATTGACCCACGCATCAGTTTGCCGCCCTTGTGCTTCACTCAACTGCCCCTCACCTGCCGCGTCCCACTGTGCCAGCAACGCGCTCAAGTCAGCATCGCCAAGCGCGGCCTTGGTAAATGCCCCGCCACCGGCTTTAGCAATGCGTTCCAAATCATCCAAATTAACCTTGGCAACCACGGTTTTGCCGAAACTATCCAGCAAAAAACCACCACTAGGCTGCGGTATCTGCGCCCCCTCTGCCGTGCCAACGGCAAGGATCGACACGCTATACCCCATACCCCACGCCTCATCCGCTGCCGTCACCGCCGCATCTGGGTCGGAAGCACCATCAGTAATCAGCAAAATATTGCCTTTTTTCATGCCTGCCTGCTGGAGCAGTTCCACCGCACGCTGGATAGCCGGTGTCAGCAAGCTACCGGGCGCGGGCATGATCTCAGGCGAGAGGTTTTTCACCTGCTCCTGAATCGTGTCGCTATCATCCGTCAATGGCGTGACCGTAAACGCATCCCCGGCAAACACCACCAAAGCATTTTGCGCATCTTTACGGGCATTGAGGATGTCGAGCAACTTGAAGCGTGCCAAAGTCAGACGGTTGGGTTTGTCATCTTCGGCATACATTGATGCGGAAAAATCCATCGCCACCACCAGTGGCTGTTGGTTACGGAACACCGGCACTTCATGCTTTTCCCACGCAGGCCCCGCCATTGCCAGCACTGCCACCATCAAAGCAGCCGACAACAACCACACAGGAAGCTTGCCAAGGCTGCCCGCTTTGCCGCTCAGCACAAAGGGCATCAGGTGCTTATCCACAATACGTTCCCAGCCAGCATTTTGCCGGGTGTGCAACAACTTTACACCCCAAACAACAGGGATTAGCACTAATAGCCAGAGCCATTCAGGATGCAGGAAATGCAGGTCGTTCACCATCTTACTCCCGGTCTTTGATACGCAATCCGGCTGCCAACAGCGTCAGCACAAAAGCCGCCAGCAGAGGCCAGCGGAACAATTCCTGTTGTGGACGCCAGTGTTCGGCCTCTTTTTCAACAGGTTCTAGCCGGTCAAGCTCGGCATAAATATGGTGGAATTCTTCGGTATCACGGGCGCGGAAATACATCCCCCCGGTACTGGCAGCAATGGATTTGAGGGTTTTCTCATCCAGATCAGCCGCCGGGTTCATTAACTGGAAACCAAACACACTGCGCATCTGGTCACTTTCCGAACCGATGCCCACCGTATAGATTTTCAGCCCAGCCGCCGCTGCCATGTCAGCCGCTTCCAGCGGGCTAACGCTACCGGCGGTGTTTGCGCCATCAGTCATCAGAATTAAGACGCGGTTTTTTTCCGGGCTGCCCTGCAAACGTTTGAGGGCAAGGCCAATCGCATCACCAATCGCGGTGCGCTCCCCCGCCAAACCGATAGCAGATTCATTCAGCAATTGCAGCACGGTCTGATGGTCAAAGGTCAGCGGCACTTGCAAATACGCCTGATCACCGAACAACACCATACCGATCCGGTCACCGGTGCGCTTGTGGAGAAACTCGCCTGCCACCGCCTTGGTTGCCACCAGCCGGTCAACCACCTGCCCGTTGAGGATGAAATCCTGTTCTTGCATACTGCCTGACAAGTCAACCGCCAACATCAAGTCACGCCCCGATACTGGCAGTGCCACCGTGTCACCCACCCATACCGGGCGTGCCGCCGCCGCTACCAGCAGCGCCCATGCAAGGCCCGCCAGTGCTAAGGCCAGCAGCCCATACGTTGAGCGCCCCAATAGTTGCTTACCTTGGCGGAAATCCTCCAGAAACGGTACTTTCAGGGCAACCCCAGCCGCTTGTTCCGCAGGTTTCAGCCACCAACGCGCCAGCAAGGGCAGCGGTAATAACACAAACAGCCACCACCAGAGGAATTCATACATGGCCTTTCCCCCGTTGCAGTTTGATCCATTGCCGTGTCGCTTGCAGTACCAGCGCCGTTTCTGCCTGCGTTTCCGGGCGGTAGGGAATTTCAGTGAGCAAATGCGCCAGCTTGCTGCCAAACAGCGGCTTACCCGCTTTATCATCGAGGAATTTCACCCATGCATCCCCGGTCAAACCCGCCACCTGCTGACGCCCATACTGGCTGATAGCAACCCGGCGCAACAGGACTGAGAGTTCGCGCAGCAATGCTTTGGTATTATTGCCATGCTTGCCCTGCAAGTAGCCAAGCTCATGCAGCGCCACATCCAAGGCATGTTCGCCGCGCTGTTGCTGCCGCCAGCGCCAAAACAGCCATGCAATCACCGCCAGCATCAGCAATACCAGCAGCCACCAGCCCGGTGCTAGCGGCCACCAGCCCAGCGGGTCGGGCAGGTGGATGTCACGCAGTGGCAACTCTTCCGGGTTCATCGCAACCCCCGCGACAATTTCAACAAGCGTTCGTTAGCCGTGTCTGCGGTGGAAACCTGCACCAGCGGAATGCGCTGGCTACGGCTGAATTCCTGCAAGGCTTGGTTAGCCTGTGCCGCCCGGTTAGCGTAACGCTCACGCCACAGCCGTTGCCCAAGGTTCAGCAGCAAGTTGCGCTTGCCATCGGTCAGACGCAGGCTACCCGTATTGGGCAACTGCTCTTCAAACGGATCGTGGATCGCAATCAGCGTCACTTGTGAATGCTGGGCAATCATCGCCAACTGGCGCATTGCTGCCGGGGAAGCCATACGAAAATCACTCAGGACAAAGACTTGGCTACCGGGCTGGGCAACACGGCGCAAACGTGTCCAGCTTGCCTGCAAATCGCTTCGGCTACGCTCAGCGACCGTTCGCCCCCGCTCAACGACCGGCTGCTCCCCGTTCCCTGAGCGGCTTGCCCTGAGCGTAGCCGAAGGGAGTCGAAGGGAACCACGGGTCATATCACTCAACTGGCGTAGGAAGTGCAAGGCAGCAGAACGGCTGCGGGACGGTTTCAGTTCCACATGTTCGCCGTTTTGCAGGATACCGCCAATCCGGTCACCGTCCTTGAGGGTTTTCCACAGCAACAGCGCCGCAATTTCTGCTGCCACCACCGACTTGAAACGCCCACGGGTAGCAAAAAACATCGAAGGGCGCAAATCCAGCCACAGCAGCACCGGCTTTTCGCGTTCTTCCTCAAACACCTTGGTGTGGACACGCCCGCTGCGTGCCGTTACCCGCCAGTCAATGGTACGGATGTCATCACCGGGCTGGTAGATGCGTGATTCGGCAAAATCCATCCCGCGCCCTTTGTAAACCGAGCGGTGCAAACCAGAGTGCCGCGAGCGGATATGTTTTTTCGCCAAATACAGCGTATTCACCTGCCCCTGCAAACGCAGCAGGGATTGCAGGGAACTGAAGATAATGCCGTCGCCACTGCGCTCACTTCGACTACGCTCAGTGACCGTTCGGGGGCGTTCAGTGACCGGGTTGCGGGTGCGCTCCATGAATGCCATCAGGGTACGGCCACCAATGCCAACAATTCGTCAATAATGTGGTTGGCGGTCATGCCATCGGCTTCGGCTTCAAAGGTCAGCAGCAAGCGGTGGCGCAATACGTCATGAGCCACCGCCTGTACGTCTTCTGGGCCGACGAAATCACGCCCTGCCAGCCACGCATGGGCGCGGGCGCAACGGTCTAAGGAGAGCGTGGCACGCGGGCTGCCACCGTAGGCAATACTGCCTGCCAAGGACTTGCCGTAACGTTCCGGGTTACGGGTTGCCAGCACCAGTTGCAGCAAATAGGTTTCCACCTTGTCTGTCATGTAGACGTTCAGCACATCCTGACGCGCTAGGCTCACATCCTCGCGGCTGACCAGTGGGGCAACCACTTCTGGCTCATGCCTGACCTGTTGCATCGCCTCCTTGCGCCCCAGATGCAGGATGACTTTTTCCTCCGCCGGGGTCGGGTAATCCACCACCACATGCATCAGGAAACGGTCAAGCTGGGCTTCCGGCAAACGGTAAGTGCCTTCCTGCTCAATCGGGTTCTGGGTCGCCATCACGAGGAAAGGTTCAGGCAATTTCCACGTCGTGCCCGCTACCGTGATTTGACGTTCCGCCATCGCTTCCAGCAAGGCGGACTGCACTTTGGCAGGCGCACGGTTGATTTCATCCGCCAAAATCAGGTTGTGGAACAACGGGCCTTTCTGGAAATGGAAGGAGCCGTCATTCGGGTGGAACACTTCCGTGCCGGTAATATCCGCCGGGAGCAAATCCGGGGTGAACTGGACGCGGTGGAAATCGCCCTCGATCCCCTGCCCTAGCATCTGGATGGCGCGGGTTTTCGCCAGACCCGGCGCACCTTCCACCAGCAAATGCCCATCCGCCAGCAAGGCAATCATCAGGCGGTTAATCAGCGATTTTTGCCCAATGATTTTGCTCTGCAAATACTGGGACAACTTGTCAAAGTTTTGTTTTTGGTTCATGTTTGCGGGTAGTTCGTGTGGATGTAGGGCGGAATATACGCGCCCTGTTCCCGTGGTTTCAAGTTAATCATCGTTAATCAAGGCACTCATACCCTATGACCATTCAGGCACAGATTGAACAAAAAATCCGCCAAGCCATGCAGCCGGACTTCCTCGAAGTCCTCAACGAAAGCCATATGCACAATGTGCCACCCGGTTCCGAATCGCATTTCAAGGTGACGGTTGTCAGCGCCCAGTTCAATGGAAAAATGCTAATTGCACGCCATCGGCAGATTAATGGCATTTTAGCGGAGGAACTGAATGGCAAAATTCACGCGCTGGCGCTGCATACGCTGACGCCGGAGGAGCATTTTGCTAAGGGGGGAAGGTGGCGGAATCGCCGTTGTGTATGGGGGGTGGCAAGGGCTAAAAGAAACCCCTCCCGGCCTCCCCTTATCAGGGGAGGAGCGTGCCATAACTCCGAATTACATGCAGGGAAGATTATTGGGATTCTGGTGATTATGGCCTCCATTGCTACTGAATGTTAACAGGCAATAAGTGAGCCAATATGCAAATACTTAAAGATCAATGATGTAGAGAAGCCTGTAGTGCTATTTTGTCGTGTTTGTCACAAGCATCAAACGCAGTGGGATCATCGGCGAAACCACAAACCCTTGCCGCTGGTAAAAGCGTTGCGCGGCATCATTCACCGCATCCGTCAACAGGGTAATGCGTAAGCAACCGTTAGCTTTGGCGACTTCAACCGCACGGGTCAACAACTGCGCCCCAATGCCACTGCCGCGCATTTCCGGCGCAACCACCATATCTTCCAGCAGCGCAACCCGCCCGCCCAAGGCAGTGGAAACCGTGTACAACACGTTAACCATGCCCACCACCTTGACATGGTGGTGCGCTACAAGGATTTGCCCCACTTCTGGGTTACTGATGATGGTTTCCAGCCCACGTTGTTGCGCCGCCGGGTCAGGCCGGAATTCGGCCTCTTGCGCAAACAATACATCCAGCAAGCGGCACAGCGCGGGAATATCGGCAGTATTTGCAGGGGTAATTTCCATCAGACGGTTATTGCAACGTTTGTAATAAACACCCGCCACAATAACCACGGCGCACTGTTGTCACGGTTTGACCGTCACCAGCTCACGGTAGGCGTGCCAACTGGCATGGCCTACTATGGGTAAAGTGACCATCAGGCCGATATAGAAAAAGGCCATACCCAGACCAATCATGCCGACAATCAACCCCGCCCACAGGATCATGGGCAAGGGGTTCATGGCCACCGCCCGCAGGCTCGTCATCATTGCGGTGATCACGTCCACCTTGCGGTGCGTAATCATGGGGATAGCCACCACACTGATGGCGAATACCAAGATTGCCAGCGCCAAGCCCAACAAGGCAAAGGAAATGATGTAATCAATACTTTGCGTACTGCTAAAAAATTCTCCCCACCCCAACGTCATCAGGGTGGCATCCTTCACGAAAAGCCCTGTCAGGATGGCGGCAGTGCGCACCCAGAAAAGCATGATGACACCCAGTATCAAGGCAAAGCTTGCTAGACTGATAGTGTTGAATTTCAGGGCGGAAAAGGCGTGTGCCAAGGTAGGTTTCTCGCCGTCCTCAATGCGTCTGCTCAAATCATACAAACCGACAGCAACAAAGGGGCCAACCAACAGGAACCCGGTCAGTAATTCCACCACGAAAACGGGCTGGAAACTCACCATAGCCATCATCCCCAAACCAATCACGGCAAAAACCAGACCATACATGAGGCTTGCCATCGGTGCCTTTTTCATGTCGGCAAGACCTTCACGCAGCCAGCGGAACGGAGCGTTAGTCTCGACATACCTGATGGTATAAATCTCCCCAGTGCTGGTGCGCATGTCATGCGGGGCGTGTAACGTTGCCATACCAAACCTCCTTCTATATACAAAGGTTCGCCAGTAACGGTTCGCCTAATCAAGGAGGGTTTTACAGACCGTTACCGACGAACAAGTCCTTAAAAGTACCGCTTTGTATTTAACGCCCCTGAAGCCCTGCATTCAAATACCTCCAGTATTTTCACGGACATGGACACAGGCAATACGCCCTACACCGATGCGTCAGGCAGCCAAGGCTTGCGGCGCGTGGCTCATGCACTTTTTCGGGCAAACCTTGGAACACGCTTGACAGCCGATGCAATCCAGCACGTTTTTCAGGTTCATCACCATCGTGTTGTCGTCATCGTCGTAACTGTCATCGCTGTCATCGTCTTCTTCCAGCTCCAGTTCGTCGCGTTCCACCAATTCAAACACGTCACGCGGGCAGACTTTGTAGCAACGTCCGCAGCCGATGCATTTGCCCTGATTGAGGGTGGTGATGAAGGCGGGTGTCCAAGCAATGCCGCCACGGGTCAGGCCGGTAATTGGCTCCATGTGTGTATCCTCTAGTTGCTGGCTTGCGCCGCTTGCAGTTTGGCGTTGGCTTCTGCCCACTCAAGGCAGGCGTCGTAAGTGGCTTGCGCAATCGCGGGCAGCTCTTCATACCCGGCGGGCAGCTTGTCTTCCACCAGATCGTGCAATTGGCTGGCGTGTTCGGTGGCAATGCGCTTGGCTTTGCTGACCGCTTTTTGCAGGGCTTTGAGTTCTTCCGGGGTCATAGTGCCTCCTTACAGTCCGGCAACATCGGGGTATTTCCCGACCAGATTCAGCGCCACGGAGAGCAACTTGTCGGCCTCGTCCTTCATTTTGGAGAGCGACTCAAAACCAAAGCGGTGGACATCGCGCAAGGTGCGGTCAACCACCACCAGCTTGCCGACCGTGATCAAGGCGCGTCCGAAACCTTCGTGCGACAAGTTCATCATCGGCACTGCCATCAAGCCGCATTCCTTTTCGATCAGCGCGGCAATCGCGTTGTAGAACACTTTGAGGCGGGCAATGATGATTTCATCCGGGTCGCCAATGATGGGGATTTCGCGCTTCATCGCCTTGGTGAGGACGAACGGTTCGAGGATTTTCGCGGGTGTCCACGTATCGTAACTGCCGTAGCTGTCGAGCGCCCGCATCTGGCGCAACATTTCGGTGGCAAAATCGGTGCCGAGAACGGGATCGTCGTTGGCAATCAAAGTGCTAGCTTCGCTCATGGGGTATCTCCTGTGAAAGGTTTGAAATGCAATAGGGCGACAGTCAGCGGCGCGATCTGCCTTGCGTAATAATTGTGGCTGGAAATAGCGTTGCATGCAGACGGTTGCTGGTCAGCACACCTGCACCGAACAAGCCCCAGTAACAGGCCAAGCAAGGCGACAAGGGCTTGCTGCTTATCGCTCATGCCGTAGCATGTCGGCGGCAATGGCAGCAACAATCATCAGCACCACGGGCAAGATGTACGCAGCCAGCGAAGCCGTGACCATGACCTGATCTTCCACGCCAATCACCACCTTTTCGCCCAGTTTAGCGGCGAGCTGTGTTCGGCAGGCGTAACTGCTGGCGGCGCATTCCAAACAGTTTGGAAACGCTGGAAGTGGCGCAACTGTCTTGTGTGCCACAACTGGAACAAGCACTGCGGGCGCGGGCTTCCACCCAGATATGGTCGGGGGTAGCGGCAACTACGGTGGCGGTTTCTTCGATCATTCGTCCCAGCCTTCGGCTTCCATCGAGTCGAAGCGTTGGGCATTGGGGGCTTGCATCCGTTTGATGGCTTGTGCCAGCCACGCGCTGGGGCCGCTGCGAAGTTCTGCCTGCAAGGCTTCCAGCAATTCGCTGATTTCCGCGCCCGCGCTGACTTTGACCGGCTGGATATTGGCGGTTTTGAGCTTGGCAACCGCCGATGCGCCGACCGCTTGCGAGTAAATCGCTACGCAGCCTTCCAGCACTTTGATCTTGGCATCGAGCTTGTCTTCGTTGCCGTCCATCGCCAGCTTGCCGAACTGGGTGGCTTCCACCAGTTGCACGTTGTCCGGGGTCAGGGCGTAAATCGCAAACGATTCCGCCGCGCCGAAATGCTGGTCGACGTGCTTCATGTCGGTGGATGCAAACGCAACTTTAATGGCTGTTTCCATGAAGTGTTCCTCAGTGTCTTGTCCGAGAACTGTGAGCCGCCGTGTCAGAGCGCCATAGCTGCTTACCTCTTTGTCTTGTTTTTGCGCATAAATCGACTGATACGCATGAATCTCGCCCTTCTCCAGCGACAGCAAAATATTGGCAATATCGAACAGCGTCTGGCGCGTCCCCGTATACCCAATCCATTGCCGCTGATAGCCGCCCAGCAAATCGTATTGCGGAAAACCGGCGCGTAACAGCGGAATGCCCAGCCGCAACGCGGTTTCCTGCCCGTGCGAATTGCAAATCAGCACTTCGGCTTCATTCGCTTCCGCCGCTTTTTCCAGATCTTCCAAGTCACCGATATGCACCTTGTCGGCTGCGATGTGCTTGAGAATGCGGCGCATTCGCCGGGGCAACCGCCGCCACGGTAGTACGCGCCGTTTTCCGCCAGCAATTGCGAAAAGGCATTCAGCAAATCCGGGTCAGCCGCAATCGCAAAGCGTGACAGGCCGAGCATGAAGTGCGTATCCAGCATCGCATCCTGCAATTGCGCCCGCTGGCGTTGCAGCTTGGGCGGCACAGGTTCGGCGGAAAGCGTGTGCAGGGTGTGGACAAACTGGTCGTTCAGCCTCCAACCCCATCAAATGGTCGAAACGGTAATCCGGCACGCCGGTTTTCTGGTGCAAGGTATCCGCCGCCGCAGTCAGCGACGCGCCAATCACCAGCGTTGCCAGCGAATCGCCCAGCGTCGCCATTTCCGACACCAGCGTACCGCCAATGGTCAACGGGCTGAAATCTTCATCCGGCAAATGCCCATCCAGCGAATCCGACAAATCGGGGATCACCAGCTGGGCGCAAACCGAACAGTTCGATGGTGTCTTTCAAGGCTTCCAGATCGCCCGGCGTCAGCGAGGCATTGACCAGCACATTGACCTGACGCGGGCGTTTACCCGGTTGCGTGCCAGCGGTAGCGGCATCGGGGACGAGCGTGGCAATAATGCGCTTCCACCGCTTTGGCAAAGCCGCTTTCCAGACAGCCGCGTGAAATCGGGGGTGGACAAGCGCGACGACTGGAATGTGGGCGTATTCGGGGTATTTCTTGCGGAATTCGCCCGCTGCCATCGTCACATCGCTGCCTTGGGTTTCTGCCAAGCCCGTGGTAGGCACGCCGACCAGCGACGGGTTGTTTTTGCTGCAAATCGCTTTCAAGCCCTTCGACCACGTTGTCATCCGAACCCATCACGGCGGCGATTTGATCCATCGCACTGGTTTGCAGCGGAATCGGTTCGCGGAAGTGGCGCACGAAAAATACTTTGCCGAAGGCGGTACAACCTTGCGCCCCGTGCAACATCGGAATGGCACGGTGGAAGCCGAGGAAGGCGAGTGCCGCGCCAAGGGTTTGGCTGGCTTTCAAGCGGGCTGACCGACAGGGCTTTGTTGCGTTTGGTGATCTCAGCCATGAGCAACCTCCTGTGGATGCTATTGCCCACGGTGCAGGCTTGCGTACTGCTTGCCAGATCGGGCTTTCGACCGTCAGGGCGAGTTGTTTGGCGAGTTCCAGCATCCCTTCGTAACCGGCGTAGCCAAATTCGCGTTCCTGATTGATGTCGAGGAACGGGATACGGGCTTTGAGTGCGGTGTACATATTGCGCCCACCCGCGATGAGGATGTCGACATTGTATTCACGCACAATGTCGAGCAAGGCACGCGGGCTGCCGTCTTCGATCATTTTGGTGTCTTCACCCATGATTTCACGGATGCGGGCTTTGTCTTCTTCGGTGGACTTTTTCGTGCCGGTTGCCACCACGGTCATGCCCAAATCTTGCAGGGCGGAAACGATCGACCACGATTTCACCCCGCCGGTATACAGCAATACGCGCTTGCCCTTGAGACGTTGCCGCCACGGTTCTAGGGCTTTGTTGATGCGGGCTTCTTCGCTGGCAATCAGGGCTTCGGTGCGTGTCGGTCAGGTACGGGTCGTCGATCAGGCGGGCGAAATCGCGCAAGGCATTGCTCATGTCTTGCACGCCGTAGAAGCTGCCTTCAAACCATTTGGTGCCGAAAGCTGTCTTCGAGCTTGCGGGCAACGTTGAGCATGGCTTTGGAACACACCATCATGTTCACTTTGGCGCGGTGCATGGTTTGCACTTCGTGGAAACGCGCATCGCCGGAGAGGGTGCAAAGGACGCGGATGCCGAGGTGGTCGAGCAGTGGCAAGACGTGCCAGAGTTCGCCCGCGATATTGTATTCGCCGACCAGATTCACGTCGTGGACTTTGAAGGTGTCGCTTTGTGCGCCGTGTGGCAGCGGGTCAGGTTCGCGGGTGCCGCACACGTGTTTCACCATCGCGTCACCGGCAATGCGGTTGCCGAGGTTTTTCGTGCCGTAGAATCCGGCGCAATCAATCGGCACGACCGGGCGTTCCCCAGCGTTCTTGCGCGGATTTGCAGATGGCTTCGATGTCGTCGCCGATCAGCGCGGGGATGCAGGTGTTGTAGACGAATACGGCGGCGGGGCTGTAGCTGTCAATCGCTTGCTTGATGGAATGGAACAGGCGTTTTTCGCCGCGCCCCATGATCACATCTTGCTCGGTCAGGTCGGTGGTCATGCCGATCTTGAACAGGCGCGAACCGCTGGAACGTGTGCCCCGGTTATCCCACGAGCTGCCTGCACAGGCGATGCTGCCGTGGACAATGTGCGCCACATCCGCAATCGGCAACAGCGCGATTTGTGCGCCGTCGAAGGCACAGCCACCCGCTGATGCCCCCGGTTTGGGGCGGGCGCAACCGGACTTTTCCTTCTTGTTGTGGGCGCAGGCTGGTTCGTCCAGCAGTGCGGCGATGTCTTTGGACTTCATCATGGGGCGTTACCTCGGTCAGTCGTTGAAGGAGGTATTGCAAGGGGTGTGCCAGATGATTAAGTACTTGTTATTTATTAGTTATTGGCATCAATGAATTGTAGGGAATATGACAATAGATAGGCTCAGGTGAAGGATGTACCACACAAAAAAAGGCAGGCTAACCCAGTGTTAACTGAATTAGCCTGCCCTTCCTTATACTAGCGGATCTAGCTTTAGCTCAACGAATGCGCAGACGCTGACCGACAAAAATGGTATCACCCCGCAGGTGGTTCAAGCGTTTCAGCGTAGCAACCCGCATATGGTATTTATGTGCAATGCCACTCAGTGTGTCACCCCGATGTACGCGGATGAAACGTACTTTTTGCTGGGTGCTGCTGCTGTTGCTGTTGCCCCTGTGGCATAGGTGCTGGCTTGACCTTGCATTGTGCCCCTGTGGCATGGGCTTAACAGGGATTTGCTGCTGCTGTTGCTGCATCGGTTTCTGTTGCACCGGATTAGGACCTTCCGCAAATACAGCACTACTCCTCGTAACTACCATTGTAGACGCCAACAGCAGCTACGATGAAATTACGCATTTTCATAATCTTTCTCCCTTAGTTTGATTATCGACTATTTAGCCTCAATTTAAGTTTAGCCCATATTGCTTATAACATTGATGTTTTAAATGTAAAGTTATGTAAATTATCTGAGCCTTTCATAATACCATCTAACAAGTATTGTGCCATAATTATAGCAGCGTCATGTAGAGAATCTATGAATCAGAATAATAAAGACACTTTTCTTTTTTAAAAATCTAATTAGGAGTTTAACAACATGACTACAAAATGGTTTTTCTTATTGATGGCATCCATGCTGTCACTGAGTGTTGCGGCGGATGACTACACTTGCCCTTTATCATTGGAAATTAAGGAAAAATTGGTTTCCGAACCAGCCGACTGGTCAGGCATGTACGAAAAAGCATCTGGAGAAATTGCCTATACCGATGGTAATGAGATCAGTGACACTGTTAAACTGGTAGAAATTATGCTTTATTCGGGTGAACCTAAAGAGCAGGCATCGCTTGTACCGGATAATGCCGACAGCCTTACAGAAGAGGAAGGTGATAGCCTCTGGTCTTTTAAATCGGCTGATGAACAGAAAAAACACCCGCTGTATATTGCCTGCCGTTATGACGGTTCAAGTTTAGGGGTATTCAAGAAAATAGCTGACTCCGGTTAAATCGTGTACTTGGCATTTTAAACCAGACGCGGCAAATAATATCCTGACATGCGTTCCTGCTTTGTGATAAACCCGACAACCCCCTGTCGCATGTGATACCTGCGTCAGGGCGGCTGTTTGCCATTCCACTGATAAATCAGGAAATTTCCTGATGGCACGTTTCCTGCTGTAACGCTGTTATTCGTTCACCTGACAGGAACTCGCCATGAGCAACAAAACACTGGAAAAAATCCAGCAGCAAGTCACCGAAAACCCGGTCATGATCTACATGAAAGGCACGCCGGACGCGCCCGAATGCGGCTTTTCCGGCAAAGCGGTCGGCTACCTGAAAAAGACCGGGGTGGAATTCGCCTACGTCAACGTGCTGAAATCGCCGTTCATTTACGAATACCTGCCGCGCTTTTCGCAATTCCCCACCTTCCCGCAAGTCTTCGTTGGCGGCGAATTGGTCGGTGGCAGCGACATCGTGGAAGAGCTGTACAACAGCGGTGAGTTGCAAACCATGCTCGCGGCACTGGTAAAACAAGGGAAACTGCCAGAGCCAAGCGTTTCCGCTACCATCAACAGTGAATCGGCAACCGCCGACAATCTGGTACAACTCACGCTGTAATGGATAACCACGCAAACGGTACGCGCCTACCACGAGCGCACCAAACACCGTCTGGATGCTTACGCCCAAGGGCCGCAGTATCTGGACTGGGATCAGCAGCCGAACCCGTTCCGGCGGTTTGCGGGTGCGGAAGTGGTGGAATTGCCGTTGAAGAAAATCCTCCCCAGCCCCTCCTTTGCAAGGGGGGAAGGGCAGCTCGATGAGCGGAGAATCTTCTCAAGGGGGACTAGTTGCTGCCCTGCTGCGAACTCTCCCTCGGCCTATCCGCGTGGAAGCAATACGGCCCTGACCGCTGGGCATTGCGCTGCAACCCCTCCAGCGGCAACTTGCACCCCACCGAAGGCTACGTTATCGCCAACGGTATCGACAGGCTTGGGCGATGGTGTTTACCACTACGCCCCGCACGAACACGCGCTGGAATTACGCGGCAAACTGGCTGACAGCGATTCCCCGCCGCAACTCCTGCTTGGCTTGAGCAGCATCGCGTGGCGCGAAGCATGGAAATACGGCGAACGCGCCTTCCGCTACGTGCAACTTGATGCCGGTCACGCCCTCGGCGCAATCCGCTATGCCGCTGCCGCACTCGGCTTGCAGGTAGAATTACTCCCCGTCACCGATACCGAAATCGCCGCATTGCTGGGGCTGGATCGGGCAGAAGATTTCACGGATGCAGAAGCCGAACACCCCGATATGCTACTACGCATTCACACAGGTTCGCCGCCCCCTTCCACCTCCCCACTGTCACCCAATGGTACGGCAAAGCCAACGCCACTAGGCGGCCTCCCCAAACACAACTGGCCAATCATCGACGAAGTAACCACCGCCACCGCTATGCCACTCCCGTAGGGGCGTATCGCATACGCCCTCTTCAGACGTTCCTGCACCCCAACCCGACCTCATCCCGCTGATCCGCCAACGCCGCAGCGCCCAAGCCTTCAGCGGCAAAACCAGCACCCTACCCCGCGACACTTTCTACGCAATGCTGGCCGCCTTACTGCCTACCAGCAATCCCGTGCCGTGGGATGTGTGGACATTGCCCATCCGTCTGCATCCAGTCTTATTCGTGCATCGCGTCGAAGGTTTACCCGCTGGCTTATACGCCCTGCCACGCCATGCCGCAGCCGAAACTAGCGTTGCGCACTGCAATGAACCCCGATTTCCTCTGGCAAACACCGGAAGGCTGCCCGCTGGAATTGCCGCTGTTCCACCTGCTGGAAGCCGATGCCCGCAAAGCCGCCCGCACCCTTTCCTGCCATCAAGACATCGCCTCCACCAGCAGTTTCAGCCTCGGCATGTTGGCGGAATTCGATGCAGGCTTGGCAGAAGGCGCACACGTTTACCGCCACCTCTACTGGGAAGCAGGTTTAATCGGGCAAGTGCTCTACCTGCAAGCCGAAGCCGCCGGAGTACGCGGCACGGGCATCGGCTGCTTCTTCGACGACAGCGTGCATGAAGTATTGGGCTTGCGGGATACGCAATTCCAAAGCCTCTACCATTTCACCGTGGGCAACCCTGTCATCGACACCCGGCTGGAAATGCTGCCCCCTTATTCCCACCTACCCAAAGAACGTCAACCATGACCGAAGCCGAAGAACTCGCCGACCTGAAAGCCCGCATCGCCACGGTATTTGCCCAACGCGAACAACTGAAACAAGCGATGGGTGACAGGCAATATGCCACCCCGCCAAGGCTTCCGCGAACTGGAAAGCGTGGATGCGGAACTCTCCGCGCTGGATTTGCGTTTCAAACAATTGTGGGATGCGCAGCAAACATGAAAACCTTCCTCGACTGGTCAGCGTACCAAGATGCCGGGATGGGCGATGCCTACGCCGACATCCCCAAAACCGGCGGTGATTTCGCCAAAGCCGTGGCAGTGTGCATCAATAGCCGCCAATGCGAAGCCGACGGCAAGCAAGTGATGTGCCCCAGCTACCGCGTCACGTGGCAATACCCACTTTTCCACGGGCGGGCGGGTGCGTTTGCTCAAAACCGCGCTGAACAGCGAACTGGTCGATGCCGCACTGGCTGACCCGACGCTGGCAGAAGCGATGGACTTGTGCGTGGGTTGCAAAGGCTGCAAGCGCGAATGCGAGGCCAGCGTGGACATGCCGCTGATCAAAGCCGAATACCTCGCCCAACGCGCCGCCCGTGACGGTTTGAGCCTGCGTAGCCGCTTGTTTGCGCATACGCCGCGCTGGTTGCACCGTGCGCCTTGGCTAAAAACGCTGGTGACATGGCGCAACGCCAGTCCTTTGCTGGCAGGTTTATCGCAGCGTTTCCTCGGTTTGAGTGCGGCACATGCCTTGCCCCAACCTGCCGCCACCGCATTCCAAACACCCGACTGCCGAGGCAACAGCAACGGCGGGCTTGCCGGAAGTGGTGTTGCTGGTTGATACCTTCAGCCGCTATTTCGAGCCGGAAATCCCTGCCGCCGCTATCGACGTGTTGCACGCAGCGGGTTATCGCGTCCACATTGCCGCACCTGCCGCCGATGTGCCGGATGCGGAACGCCCCTTGTGTTGCGGGCGCACCTACCTTGCGCAAGGCATGATCGAACAGGCACGCGCCGAAGCCCAACGGCTGGTCGACAGCCTGTTGCCGCATGTACAAGCCGGGCGTGTCATCGTCGGGCTGGAAGCCTCGTGCGTACTGGGTTTGCGTGACGATGCGCAAGCACTGGGCTTAGGGGAAGCCGCCGCGACTGTGGGCAAAAGCATCTTGCTGCTGGAAGAATTCCTCGCCAAAGAAAGCACTGCCAAACGCCTGAACCTGCCCCTGCACGCTCTGCCACAAGGCGAAACCCTGATTCACGGGCATTGCCACCAAAAAGCGGTCGGGGCGTTGAAAGCCATGCGCCGTGTGCTGAAACTGATTCCTGCCCACGAGTTTTCCATTATCGAAGCCGGGTGTTGCGGCATGGCGGGCACGTTTGGGCTGGAAACCGAACACGCGGCAATGGCGGGCGAAATGGCAGAACAGGGCTTGCTCCCTGCTTGCGCGAGAAACCGCAGGCGCGGGTGGTGGCGAATGGCTTTTCCTGC
The DNA here is from genome assembly GCA_963818325.1 of uncultured Gammaproteobacteria bacterium. Classification (GTDB taxonomy): domain Bacteria; phylum Pseudomonadota; class Gammaproteobacteria; order Thiotrichales; family Thiotrichaceae; genus Thiothrix. The sequence continues at coordinate 63,155 of CAWFRV010000004.1, forward strand.
CGTCACCAGATGCGGGTACATGGCGATGAACGGGCGCAACACTTGGCACTCCTGTTGAAAGCGGCATTGACGCCATCACAGCAAGTGTAAAGCCTGTCGGTTTCCACACAAGCCACCACCCGCTTGCGCGTGTCGCAAACTCGACAAAACTAACGCACAAACCCGCACATAAACAAATAAAAACAATAACTTAACAACTATGGCACAAGTCTTGCTGAGATCAAGCAAAGATCATCAGCAAGGCGAACACCATGCACCACAGCAAGCGTTTCATCACCATCAACGACACCACCCTGCGCGACGGCGAACAGTCCGCCGGGGTGGCTTTTTCCCTCGCGGAAAAGCTGGCGATTGCACGCGGGCTGGATGCGTTGGGCGTACCCGAACTCGAAGTCGGCATCCCCGCGATGGGCGAGGAAGAACGCGACTCCATCCGCGCCGTTGCCAGCCTTGGCCTCAGAATGCCGGCTGATGGTGTGGAGCCGGATGCGCCGCGACGACATCCTGCTGTGCCGCGATTTGGGGGTGGACATGATCGACATTTCCATCTCGGTTTCCGACCAGCAAATTTTCCACAAGCTCAAGCGTGACCGCGCTTGGGTATTGCAACAAATCTGGGCACACGTACAAATCGCCAAAGACTTGGGCGTTGGTGTGTGCGTCGGCGGGGAAGATGCTTCCCGCGCTGACCGCGATTTCCTGCTACAAGTGCTGGAAACCGCAGAAGCGGCTGGCGCACAACGCTTCCGCTTCGCCGACACGGTGGGCATCCTCGAACCGTTTGCCACCCACGACTGGATGATCATCCTTGCGGGCGCATACCGACATGGAAATCGAAATGCACGCCCACGACGACCTCGGTCTTGCCACTGCCAATTCACTTGCCGCCGCCCGTGCAGGTGCTACCCACGTCAATACCACCGTCCACGGCCTTGGCGAACGTGCTGGCAATGCGCCGCTGGAAGAAGTGGCGACTGGGCTTGAGCCGCTTGTACGGGCTGGATTGCGGCGTTAACCTGAAACGCTTCCCCAAGCTCTCCTTGCTGGTGGAAAAAGCCTCAGGGCATTCGGTCGGCTGGCAAAAAAGTCTGGTCGGCGAAGGCGTGTTCACCCACGAATCCGGCATTCACGTCGATGGTTTGCTGAAAGATTCGCGCAATTACCAAGGCGTAGACCCGGCGGACATGGGGCGGCATCACCAATTGGTGCTGGGCAAACATTCCGGCAGCCACGGGGTACAACGTGCTTACGCCCTGCTCGGCGTACAGCTGGACGCATGAACAGGCGGAAGCGATTCTCGCGCTGGTACGGCGCTTTTCCACCCAACACAAACGCCCACCGACGCCGGACGATTTACAGCAGTTTCTACAACAGACTTGTGTGGCGGAGGTGGGTGTATGTCATTAGAAGAGTGGTGACGCAAGCGAACCCACCTTCCCGCCACAGCCTCCAGCTGCCAACCGAAGACGGTGGGTATCGCGTTCCGCTCCCCCACCCTACCCGTCTCTTTGGAAACTCATCGGCGAAGACATCACCTGCGTGTTCCAACGCGACCCCGCCGCCCGTTCGCGGCTGGAAGTTGCCACGCTCTACCCCGGCATCCACGCGGTGATGTTGCAGCGCATCGCCCACAGCCTGTGGAAGCGCAACTGGCGCTATTTCCCGCGTTTCATTTCGTACTTTGCCCGCTTTTGGACGAATATCGACATCCACCCCGGTGCGAAAATCGGGCGACGCTTTTTCATCGACCACGGGGCTTGCGTGGTGATAGGCGAAACCGCCGAGATCGGTGACGACGTGACCCTCTACCACGGCGTGACCCTCGGCGGCGTATCCTGGAACAAGGGCAAACGCCACCCTACCCTCGGCAATCGCGTGGTGATCGGCGCAGGCGCAAAAATCCTCGGCCCGATTGAGCTGGGCAACGACGTGCGCGTTGGCTCCAATTCCGTGGTGGTCAAAAACATTCCGGCGGGCAAAACCGTGGTCGGCATCCCCGGCAAAATCGTGCAAAACAAAGTCGCCCGCAACGACAACCCCGAAGGCATCGACCTCAACCACCACCTGATTCCCGATCCGGTAGCAGGCGCAATCCAGTGCCTGCTCGACCGCATCCGTTTACTCGAAGAAGCCACAGGCACTCGCGGCTGCTTACCCGAACAAGAAGACGACAGCGCGGAATGCCATCACTGCGATGCCCGCGACCTGTGCGACGACGAATTACCTAGCACACTGAATCACCGAACAACCAATTCACTTTACAAAACAGGAGGATTTAACATCATGGATTTACAGGATTTTGAAGCCGAAGACCTTTACTTCAACGCCGCTATCGACCCGGAGGTTGCCGCACTGCTGGAGGAAGCCGCCAGCCTTTACCCAGAACCGGAGGCCGAAACCCTGCTACTTCGTGCTTACTTCCTCGCCCCCGAAGATTTGAACGTGCTGGTCGCGCTGTACCGCTATTTCTACTACCAACACCGCTTGCCGGATGCGCTGAATCGTGGCACACAAAGCCATCGCCGTCAGCGGCAAACGTCTGCACCTGCCGGAAGACTGGCGGCATCTGACCCGCTTGCATCTGGGGCAAGGCGTGCTGGTGTCCATGACCCTGACGCGCTTCTACCTGATGGCGCACAAAGGCGCGGGCTATCTGGAAATGCGGCTGGGCGAATTGGCGGATGCGGTCGGGCGGCTGCAAACGCTGGTGGACATTGATAGCAATGACCGGCTGGGCGCGAAGGCATTGCTGACGCTGGCGCAGGAGCATTTGTATGAGCAGCAAGGGGTGGCGGTGTTGCGCAGGGCGGCGGGTTAAAAAAGTTTACGCAGTTTTCAATATTGCATACAATATCACTATGAAGTTTGTGATTGATACTAATGTAGTCTTGTCTGCTCTTTATTCTAATAAGGGAGCTTCGCATCTGTTGTTACGCTGGTTGTTTCAGCATCCTCAGCGGCTGAACATCGTGTCCACGCCATTGGTCATTGAGTTTGAAGATGTATTGACCCGACCTGAGCATATGCAACGCTATCCGCTCCTCAGCCAACAAGACATTGGTTTTTTCATTGATGACATTTGTGCTGTTTCGTGGCATCAGAAAATTTATTATCTGTGGCGACCGTACCTACCCGACCCCAAAGATGACATGGTGCTGGAAACGGCTTTTAATGGGCAGGCGGATTACATCATTACTCACAACATCCGCGATTTCAGGGGCGTAGCGGAGTCATTTGCTATCCAGCCGATTACCCCCGGCGACTTTTGGCGGCTACAGCAGGAGAAATGATATGAATTTTGCACTAAGAATACCGGACTATTACAAAGACGAAATCATGCATCTGAAAGGCGATGTTTCTATCAACCAATTCATTATCAATGCGTTGGCTGAAAAGATCTCTGCCTTGCGGACAGAAGCCTATTTGCAGGAGCGGGCAAGCCGTGGCTCGCGGCAACATGCCTTGTCCATTCTGGATAAAGTACCCAATGTGCCGCCGGAAGATTATGACCGCGTTTGATGTCACCTAAGCATGAGGATACCTCAATGAATGCCGCCGCCCATGAATTTAAAATCAAAACGCCGCCGTATTTCGCGTTGGCAGTTAGTCTGACGGATGCGGAACTAGAACAACAAATCCTGCTCATGGCTGCCCTCAAAATGTTCGAGCTAGGCAAAATTTCCTCTGGCAAAGCGGCGGAACTGGCGGGTATGTCACGCATCGACTTTTTAATGAAATGCGGGCAATACAAAGTCAGCATCTTCAACTACGACGCTGACGAACTGGCGCAAGAACTGGACGCTGACGTGGCGACATTGGAGAAGCTCGGTCTATGATCGTGATCAGCAATACCAGCAGTTAGGCACGTTTCTCTCTCAGAACACGTTTTCCATTTTCTTCTCATCCAGCCATTTCTTACGGCGTTGCTGCGCTTGCTCAATGACAGATTCCAATCCTTTTGCTACTTCTGTCCATGCCTCATCTGCATTAGGTGATGATGTGATCCAATTGTCAGGCCGACCTTGAACGGCTGCTAACGGTAAACGATCCCAATTACAAGAACGCAACCGGATAGGAACAATAGTTTTTTCACTACGTTGGTGAGCTTCAAGTGCGGTCAGAAATTCCTGTTTGTAGCAGAAATCTGAGTGGATGAAATCATGACTAACCAAACACAGTACAATGTCTGCCTCTTCCAGTTGCTGCATGATTTCTTTTTCCCATGCTTCGCCTGCATCAATATTACGGTCGTACCAAAGTTTTAGGCTATTTAGTCGCACTAATGGGGACAGTGCTGCTTGTAGCTCACGCATATGGTCATAGTCTTTACGGGAGTAGGAGATGAATGCCTTGACTGGAAGTTGTGCTAATTTATCACGCATGGAGGGTTCTTCCACGCCATCCAGCAAGTCGGCAACACTGATGCGCTTTTTAACTTGCCAGACAAATATTTCCTTCTCGTTTGCTTTTTCTGCCTCAACAAGTCCTTGGTAGTCCAGATATTCTTTACTGCTTGGAATCGGCACCATTTCCTCAAACGGCAAATCCGTAAATCCTTCGATGATTTCCTTGAGCGTTTCGCGGATAAAGCTCAACAACCGGCGCGGCTCTTCACCACACGCATCAATCGTGATTTTCTGATCTTCCTTGTCCGCACGGATACGAGCTTCAGCCTTGAACACCGAAGGTTTGGACAACATCATACCAGAACGCCAGCGCAGATCATCCTTGATGTAATTGTGCAGTTTGACCATCAAGCGCGGGAAAATACTGTCCGGCAAAAATTCCGTGAAGCGCACGACGAAGTGTAGCACTGCGCCATTGAAGTTGAACTCTGGCTCTTCAACGGGCAGCAACTGCGGAATGACGTATTGGCTATTATCCAGTGGGAAACACAGCTCAAACTCCTGCATCACCCGCACGATGTAATGCAATTTCTTGCGTGGGTAGTGGAAAACCTTTTCCGTAGTGTTGCCATTGGCATAGCGAGAATCGTTGATGACAGTATTGAAATCATCTTCATGCAGCAAGCCTTTATTATCGACAATTTTCTGTGAATTGATGATGCGATACACACCATTGGTCAGCCACAACGGGTTGAGGATATGAGTGTCGAAGTTTTTCAGGTTACGGAAATTGATGATAACGCCAAGATCGTGCAGGAATTGCAGCAGTACATTTTGGCTGAATGGTTTGTCTACGCCATTTTGGATACAAACATCACGGTATTCAGCCGACTCGATGTAGTCTTTATCCATATCAGCAAAGTGATTTTTGACGGCTAACCATGCTGTAGGAAATGGTGTGCGACGGGTATCGGATCGGCGAACTTGTTCCTGCAAGGCTTGTTCAAACGCTTCAATACCCGCATCGGTTTGGCAAGAGAGACGATAATAGCCCTTGATTTGAGGATATTTTTCGCTGAGTACTTTGCGGTTGACATCAAATGATGGGTTTTCATCAATCTTGTTCAACACTACCAATACGGGCGATTTCCCACCAAAACTGCTGGCATGTTTGAGCCAATATTCAGCTTTGTCATCAGTGCGGCTATTCAGTACCAGCACGTAAATGCAACGCTGCGACAGAAAAAACTGGTGGGTGGCGTGCATCACTTCTTGTCCGCCAAAATCCCACAGATGCGCATCAACTGTCTCACCATCAATATCGAAAGGGGTTTTACGGATGCGGATGCCGTGTGTCTGATTTTCTTTCGGGTTAAAGTCTTTTTTACGCAAACGGCGAATCAGCGAAGTTTTTCCCGATGCGCCTTCGCCAAGGAAGATGACTTTTAGCTCATTTAGGTTTTTACCATCGTCGCCCAGTTGGTCAAAATACTCCATGACCGTATCGTGTCCCTTCTCTGCAAATTCCAGAGGAGGACAATATAGTGGACAGCCTTCGAGAATAATTCCACCAAAGATGAAATTTCCCACATAAAAGCTAAACTTTTCCCAATATATCTTCACTCCATTCCTGACGATATAAGTGAGTGGTTGAATATCGCTTACTAAGCTATTGGTGCAGTCCAATATGATACTCCCCATATTCTAGACCACTTACTAAGATAAGAGGATAGCAGCGAAAGGAGGCAAGACATGGCAAACGTGCGCAAACATTACCCAGCGGAATTCAAGGCGAAAGTGGCACTGGAGGCGATCCGGCAACAGAAGACCACCAACGAACTGATCACCGCCTATGCCATCCAAGCGGCCCAAATCAGCACTTGGAAAAAACAGGCACTAGCCGCCATCCCGCTGACTTTTTCCAGTAAAAAAGACCGTGGGCAACATAACCAGCAAGCGGAGATTGACGAGTTATACCGCCAACTGGGGCAAGTCGTTGCCGAGCGTGATTGGCTGAAAAAAAAGTCATCGGGTATCCGTTAACCATCAGGAAAGCGTTGGTTGAACCCGCAAATGCGGCGTTTAGCTTACGGCAGCAGTGTGGATTGCTGGGCATCAACCGCTCCAGTTTGTACTACCAGCCGCAGGGCGAAAGCGAGGAAAACCTATTGTTGATGCGCTTATTGGATGAGCAATACACCCAAACGCCGTACTACGGGGTACTCAAAATGACAGCGTATTTGCGTACCTTGGGGCATGTGGTGAACGAAAAACGGGTGAGACGGTTATTGCGCACGATGGGGCTGGAGGCGGTTTACCAAAAGCCCAACACCAGCAAACCCAACCCTGAACATGAGATTTTCCCTTACTTGCTGCGGGGTTTGGTGATTGACCGCTGCGATCAAGTGTGGAGTACTGACATCACGTACATCAGGCTGGCACACGGCTTTGTCTACCTGATGGCAGTGATTGACTGGTATAGCCGTTATGTACTGGGTTGGGCAATCAGTACCACGTTGGAAGCTGATTTTTGCATTGAAGCAGTTGGTGAGTTGCTGGACAGCGGGTCGTGTGAAATCTTCAATACCGACCAAGGCGCACAGTTCACGACACCACGTTTCACTGCGCCGCTACTCAACAAAGGCATCCGTATCAGTATGGATGGGCGGGGACGCGCACTGGATAATATTTTTATTGAACGGCTGTGGCGGACAGTCAAATATGAACATGTTTATTTGCAGGATATACAAACGGTACAGGAGGCAAGAACAGGCTTGCGGGACTACTTCCAGTTCTACAACCACCAACGCTTGCATCAGTCCCTCGACTACCGCACACCGGCTACTGTGTATTTTGCAGGACGGCAGGATGGGCAAAGGAAGACAGATTTTTATCAACCAGCCGTTATCTGTGTTCTTGAGATTGTGGTCTTGACAATGGGGAGTACCTTCCAACTCTCGCAAACTATTGAGGTTAGCCAGCGGCATGAGATCACTGACTCGTGTTGTGGAGCAGTCAAGCCGTTGCAGGTTTTGAAGGTTAGCCAGCGGCATGAGGTCACTAACTCGTGTGGAATGGCAGATTAACGTTTGTAGGCTTTGAAAGTTAGATAGTGGTGTTAGGTCTACAACTGGTGTCGAAGAACAGTCAAGTAATTGCAAATTATTGAGATTAGTCAACTGTGCAATATCAGTAATACTGTTGGGTTCGCCTTGATTGGGGTTATTTACCCATAATCTATCGACCCCCTCTAAACCACATGTATTATTTCCAATTATTAAGAACTTTAACCATTTCAGTTGAATAATATTTGCTGGTATTTCTGTTAACCCACAGTTGCTGATATTGAGTGTGCCGGTACGTTCCTGTTTTTCTTTTTCGATGAGTTGTAGGGCTAGCTCTGACATGCAGATGTTCCATTGAATGTGGATAGGAATTACTTATCGTGATGGTATGAATTTACCCAACCAGATGCAACGGAATTATTTACAGTCGCCTCTCTGAATAAAACGAGATTCTGGACATCTTGCACGAACGAATGAATGTGATAGCTTACTCTGTCCTGTTTCCCACAATTCATAGCCAAAACCCTCTGTATCAAAGCCGACAAGCACCGTTCAGATAATCAATAACCAATTGAATAACAAACAATTCCCCAACATGGCACGCCCTTTGCTTGATCTTCCTCATTTGGCACAAGGAGCACGACATGACCGATACCGACCTCACCCTCGACCTCGAAGAACTGGTCAGCGCGGAAGACTTCCTCAACTACTTCGACATCGCGTTTGACCAGACCGTGGTGCATGTCAACCGCCTGCACATCCTGCAACGCTTCCACAACTACCTGACGAAAGAGCCGACGCCAGCGGACGACGATGCCTTGCGCGAGCAATACACGCGCCTGCTCACCAAGGCGTATACCGACTTCGTGGATTCCGATGCCAAGACCGAAAAAGTGCTGAAAGTCTACCGCATGAACGAACCGCAAACCGCTTTCGTCACGCTGGAAAGCCTGTTCGGGAAGGGGTAACGCCATGCCCCAATACGAATACGGCGCGAAAGTGCGCGTGATCCGCAACGTGCGTGACGACGGTACGTTTTACGGCGCTGCCATCGGCAATATGCTGGTGCGGCGTGGCAGTGTCGGCTACGTGCGCGATGTCGGCACCTTCCTGCAAGACCAGATCATCTACTCGGTGCATTTCCTCGACGAACAAAAAACCGTCGGTTGCCGCGAAGAAGAACTGATCGGCGGCGACGACCCGTGGGAACCCAGCCTCTACCAATTCCGCGACAAAGTGACCACCAAAGTCACCCTCGCCATTGAGGGCGAAGTCATCGCCAACCCCGGCGATGTCGGCGAAATCCTCAAAGTGATCAGCGGCTTGCCGACAGGCTTCGCCTACCATGTACGCTTCCCCGGACGCACGCTGCAAGTCCCCGAAAAGCTGCTGGAGGAAGTGCCCCGATGCCTAACCTAAGTTTCGCCATCATGGGCAAACCGCCCGCCTACCGCTACCACCTGCTGCGCAATGCACTGGAAGCCTTCCAGAAAAACCTGCCGCATCTGGATGAAAAGGAATTCAACCGCGTCTGCCAACGCGCCGACCGCAGTTTTCACCTCGAATCACTCGCCCTGCAAAGCCCCGAAGCCAGCCAAATCATCATCCAGCCCGAACGGGTGGATATGGCACTGCAAGAAATCGCCGACCGCTACCCCAACGACGAAGACTTCACCATCGACCTCAGCCAAAACGGGCTAACACCTGACACCCTGCGCCAAGCCCTGCAACGCGAACTGCTGTTCGACGGCATCCTGCAAAAAATCGCCTGCCCGCAGCATCACCATCGGCGACATCGACGTGCAGCTTTACTACGAGATGAACCGCGAACGTTTCACCCAACCGGAAACCCGGCTGGTGCGGCAAATCCTCATCACCGTCAACAACGATTACGCCGAAAACCAGTACGACACCGTGCTGCAACGCATCCGCAGCATTGCTGCACAGGCCACCGGCAATGCCAAACAATTCGGCAAGCTGGCACGCCAATATTCCGAATGCCCCACCGCAATGGAAGGCGGCAAACTCGGCAACCTGCCCTACGGCAAACTCTACCCACAACTCGATGCCGCGCTGTTCGCCCTGAATGCGGGGCAAGTCAGCGCACCCATCGAAACCGAACTCGGTTTCCACCTGTTGCTGTGCGAACACATTTACCCCGCGCAACAAGTGTCCCTGACCAAAGCCAAAGCGCAAATCCGTACCCAGTTGCAAGAACGCGCCCAACGCAACTGCCAGAAAGAATGGTTAAAGCAATTGCAAGCCAGCACCCCGGAGGTATCCCCATGAGCGATAAAACAGCCGCCTGTTCCTTCTGCGGACAAGAGCAAACCGCGCACATCCCGCTGATTGCCGGGATGAACGGACACATTTGCGAAGCCTGCGTGCGCCTTGCCCACCAAGTCATCAGTACCTGGAGCCGCAAGCGCAGCATGAGCGAACCGCTCAAAACCCCGCCCAAACCGCTGCAAATCAAAGCCATCCTCGACGGCTACGTGATCGGGCAAGACACCGCCAAAGAAACCCTTGCCGTCGCGGTCTACAACCATTTCAAACGCCTGAATCTGGAAACCGACAAGCCGCGCATCTGCACCCGTGCTGACAAATCGGTGGTGGAACTCGACAAATCCAACATCCTGCTGCTGGGGCCTTCCGGCACGGGCAAAACCTTGCTGGCAAGCACCTTGGCGCGGATCGTCGGCGTACCGTTCGTCATCGCCGATGCCACCACCCTGACGCAAGCGGGTTACGTCGGTGAAGACGTGGAAAGCATTATTGCCCGCCTGCTCGACAGTGCCGACGGCAACAAGGAACTGGCGGAATGGGGCATCGTTTACATCGACGAAATCGACAAACTCGCCCGCAGCGGTGAAAACTCGCACGGAACCCGCGATGTCGGCGGCGAAGGCGTGCAACAAGCCCTGCTCAAACTGGTGGAAGGCACGACCGTCAAAGTCCCCGCCAAAGGCCGCAAAGACCAAGCCCCGGTGATGCTCGACACACGCAATATCCTGTTCATCGTCGGCGGCGCATTCTCCGGGCTGGAAAAGCTGCTGGAAAAACGCCTGAAACCGGGCGCAAAAGGCATCGGTTTCCACTCCACGCACACGCCGGATGACCCCAAAGCCGACAAGCTGCGCCTGTTCAGCGAAGTGCAGCCGGAAGACTTGCGCCATTTCGGACTAATCCCCGAATTCATCGGACGTTTCCCGGTCATCACCGCGCTGCACGAACTCGACGAAGACGCGCTGGTACGCATCCTCACCGAACCGCAAAACGCGCTGACCAAGCAATACCAGCAACTGTTCGCGCTGGATAATGCGGAACTGGAATTCACCAACGATGCACTGCGGGCGATTGCGCAGAAAGCGATTGCGCACGGCACGGGCGCACGCGGTTTGCGCGGGGTGCTGGAAACCTTGTTGCGCAAGCTGATGTTTACCTTGCCATCGGAGGAGAACGTGGCGCGGTGTGTGGTGACAGAGGAAGTGGTGAAAGGCGAGGCCGAGGTTGTGCTGGAATACCGTGAGCCGGAAACGACTCCAAATCGAAGCCACCGCGTAACCGCCTACCGATACGCCCTGGCCAGGTTGTCGAAGAGCGTGCGGCTCATGCCGGTGATGCGCAGGAATTTTTCCAGTTCTTCCGCCAAGGTAGGAGGACTGGTAGGATTCCTGCATGATCAGCAAGGAAAAGCCAGTCGCGGCGTTGAGCGCCCGAATGGCTTTGAGCATCATGTCCTGATCATTGGCGTACACCTCGCCGAAAATACGGATCAGTTCGGACTGGATGATGGTCATCGCCCCAGCCATGAACTCGACCGGCAGCTTGACCTTGACGTGGACATCGCCCACTGTGTAGAGCTTTTGGGTGTATTCCTCGCCGAAATCGCTGCTGAACAACTCATGCAACCAGGATAACATGGGTTTTTTTCAGCGCGTCGATGCGGCCTTCCAGAAAGGCATGGGTTTTAGGGATTTGCTGTAAACGGCCATAGAAAATGTCGGTCACTTCTTGCAGCCTTGGGCTGACGACGGGGTAAACCTGATGCAATAGCGCCACGTTGTCGTTATCCAGCCCGGAAAATTGCTTGGCATACCCGCAAAGAGCCTGTATGTCGATGGTTTTTCATGGGTATTGCTTCACCTGTTCCGCCGCACGTTGGGTGTCGTTGAAGATCAGGTCAAGCTGGGCATCCGGCTTTACCAGCACGGCGATAAGTGCCTGCTTCCCCTGCATGGGTAATCAGCACGTTACCCTGCTCGCCCTTGGATCAGCACCTGCTGAAGTTCGCCACACAGCAATTCCTGCATCGCACGCTCCCCCACCGACAGGACGGCAGCACTTATCGCACTGACACGATCCTCATCCACATCAGGATGGAAGTGATGACGCAATAGTCAAACCACTCGTTGAAATGATAGTGGATGCTTCAATGTCGGTGTTCGTCGCATTCAGGTCGGCGAGTATTTGATCCAGTATAGCTGGCTGCATGAGTGATCCCCGGATTCAGTTAAAGGTCTGATTATCCCCCGGAGTATAGGAACATAACGCCTGAATGTGGGGGAAATTTATGACGGGTGGCATGGAAGCAGCACCAGAATGCTACACAATCGCGGTCGCCTTGATCTGCGCAAACACCGCCATTCCCACCTTCAACCCCAGTTGCACCGCTGATTTCTGGGTAATGTGTGCCAGCAACGGCACGCCGCCCATGTTCAAGCGCACCATCACCTGCCCTGCCACGGTTGCGCCATGCCGGTAATGCTGGCGGGCAACACGTTGAGGATGCTGGTTTGCGCCGGTTGTTGCAGCGTCAAACTGACATCGCGGGCATCAATGCGCAAGCGCAACGGCGTACCCACGGCGGTTGCCTGCTGGTAAGGCAAGCTGATCACGCCTCCCGCAAAACCGACGTGACTGAGGTGGAACTCCGGCTCATGATCCCACACTTTCACCTGCAACACGCTGGAGGCTTCTTTGCCTTGCGCCATTGGCGAATCCAGCCGCGTCAACACCTCCGCCAATGCGCCCGAAGCCACCACCTTGCCCGCTTCCAGCACCACCAGATGATCCGCAAGCTGGGTCACTTCCTGCGGTGAATGCGTCACGTACAGAATCGGAATATCGAGTTCGCGGTGCAAGCGTTCCAGAAACGGCAGGATTTCCTGCTTGCGCTTGAGGTCGAGCGCGGCAAGCGGTTCGTCCATCAGCAGCACTTGCGGCAGAGGGCAAGGGCGCGGGCAATGCCGACCCGCTGGCGTTCGCCGCCGGAGAGTTTGTGCCGGGATTTTTTCCAGCAAATGGCTCAATCCCCAGCAGTTCCACAATCGCCTGTTCCAGTTCGGCATCAGATTGGCGGATACGCGGCACGCTTGCGCCCGTAATTCCAGATTCTTGCGGACGGTCAAATGCGGGAACAGGCTGGCTTCCTGAAACACGTAACCCAAGCGGGCGTTGGTGCGTCGGCAAAAACACATCCTTCTCGCTGTCCTGCCACACTTGCCCGCGCACTCGCAGGAAACCTTGTCCGGGCGTTGCAACCCGGCAATGCAGCGCAGCAAGGTGGTTTTGCCGGAGCCGGAATGCCCGAACAGTGCGGTTACGCCACTCCCCGGCAATTGCAAATCGGTTTCCAGCGTGGAAGCCACTGAGAATGGCAGGTGGAAGTTGCGCTTCGATACTCACCACTTTAGCGTTTGCTCCACGGGTTCGGTGTCAGGGTGTAGAGCGTCAGCAGCACCACAAACGAAAACACCAACATCCCACCGGAGAGCCAGTGTGCCTGCGCGTATTCGCCGGTTTCGACATGGTTGAAAATCTGCATGGAAATCACCTGGGTCTTGCCGGGAATGTTGCCACCCACCATCAGCACTACGCCGAATTCGCCGATGGTGTGCGCAAACCCCAGAATCGAAGCAGTGAGGAAACCGGGACGTGCCAACGGAACTACCACCGAAAAAAAGGTATCCAGCGGGCTGGCACGCAGGGTGGCAGCGACTTCCAGCGGACGTGTACCAATCGCTTCAAACGCATTTTGCAAGGGTTGCACCACAAACGGCAGCGAATAGATCACCGAAGCCACCACCAGCCCGCCGAAGGTGAACGGCAATGTTCCCAACCCAATGGCCTTGGTGAACTGACCGACCGGGCCATGCGGCCCCATCAGCACCAGCAGGTAGAAACCCAGCACCGCTGGCGGTAACACCAGCGGCAGGGCGACCACCGCGCCAACAATGCCTTTCCAGCGTGAACGGGCGTGCGCCAACCACCAAGCGATGGGCGTACCCACCAGCAACAGGATGACCGTCACCAGACCCGCCAGTTGCAGGGTCAGCAGGATTGCGCCGAAGTCTTCGTCATTTAGCATCAGTTTTTGCCCAGTCTGGCAGTTCGTAGCCGTATTCCTTGATCACCGCCAGTGCTGCTTCGGTTTTGAGATAATCCATCAACGCTTTGGCTGCGGCACTGCTTTCACCGGTTTTGAGCAGGATCACATCCTGATACAAGGGGTTGTATAAATCTTGGGGAACCATCCAGCTAGAACCTGTTTTTTCCTTGATGACTTGTGACAGTGCCACAAAGCCCAGTTCGGCATTACCGCTGGCGACAAATTCTTTGGTCTGACCGATGCTCTCACCCTGTACGATTTTCGGTTTCAGGGTGTCCAGCACGCCCATTTTTTCCATCACTTTCATGGCTGCCTTGCCGTAAGGGGCAACCTTGGGGTCGGCGATGGCGATATGCTCAAAGTCACTGCTGGTTTTCAGGATAGTCCCCTTGTCATCCACAAATTGCGGTTTGGCAGACCATAACACCAGCTTGCCAATAGCGTAAGTGTAACGTGTGCCGGGGACAGCCAGCTTTTCCGTTCTCCAGCTTCAGCGGGCTTTTCTGGTCGGCAGAAACGAGGATCTGGAAGGGCGCACCGTTCTTGATCTGCTCAACAAATTTGCCCGTCGCACCAAAGGACAACACCGCCTTGTTACCAGTGGCTTTTTCAAAGTCAGCGGCAATTTTTTCCATCGGTTTGGTGAAGTTGGCGGCAACGGCGACGGGTACATCTTCCGCCCAGGCAGTAGCGACGCTGAACGACAGGGTTACAGCCAAACAAAGGGTTTTAAACAGTTTCATGGTGAGATTCCTTAAATTGCTAGTGAGGAAAAATCAGTTGGTTATCAGTTGGACACAGCAAGAATAATGTGCGATGCCTTGATCAAGGCACAGGCTTTGTCCCCGACTTTCAGCTCCATATCCTGCACGCTGTCGTTGGTAATGATCGCGAGTGACGGTTTTGCCACCGGGCAATTCGATGATGACTTCGGCATTGACCGCGCCTTCCTGCAAGCTGACGATCGTGCCACGCAAATTGTTGCGGGCGCTGGTTTTGATCTTGCCGTCGTCTTTGGCGAGGATCACCCACGGGGCTTTGACCAGCGCGTAGGCTTGCACGCCGGGCGCAAGGCCAAGGTGGTCAACGCTGTTGTGGGTAATGACGGCAACGAGTTCGTCACCGCCGCCGATGTCGAGAATGACTTCGGAATTGATCGGGCCATTGGTCACTTTGGTGACAGTGCCGAGGAATTGGTTGCGGCTGCTGGTTTGCATGTCGAATCTCCTGATCAGTTGAAAATATTGCTCAAAATTGTCCGCCACCTGCCCCAGTTGCGAGAGGATGCGGGCGTGTTCCTTTTCCAGGTGGCGGTAAACCATCACCATGCGCCGCCCGTAAGCGGTCAGGTTGGTTCCGCCGCCGTGTTGTCCGCCAGCTTGCCGCTCGACCACGGGTTCTTCTGACAGGTTGTTGACCATTAGCACCGCTTCCCACGCGGCTTTGTAGCTCATGCCCATCGCTTTGGAAGCGGCGGAGATCGAGCCAGTGGCATCAATGCGTTCCAGTAATTCCAAGTAGTCCCAACGTCGCCCGTGGCGTAGTGGGGTTGCCATCAGTTGTTGCATTTGCATGGTGATTTCTTTCATACGGCCTCCGTTATTACCTGCTACCACATAACGGGTTGCACAAGTTTCCGATTTTCAAACCCTACATAGCAA
The DNA here is from genome assembly GCA_963818325.1 of uncultured Gammaproteobacteria bacterium. Classification (GTDB taxonomy): domain Bacteria; phylum Pseudomonadota; class Gammaproteobacteria; order Thiotrichales; family Thiotrichaceae; genus Thiothrix. The sequence continues at coordinate 78,618 of CAWFRV010000004.1, forward strand.
AAGCCATGCCACGAAAATAAAGCCAAATATTTTCAATTAGTTGATAAGATTACCATCTGTTGCAGACCTAACAATTCCCACAATCCTGTTGGATTTGCTCCGTTATGTTGTTGCAGTGCATAACCATTGCATTATTCCTAAAAACATAGTGGATGGCACGGATATTGCCCTATTTTGCAATGCAGCAAAAATATAAGGAGCTGACCCATGTCCGAAATGAGCTACATCCAGATCATCGAGCATTACCACCAACACACCGCCTCGATCAACGAACTGATGGGATCTATCCTCAGCGGCATCAACGACGAAACCTTGTTTCAAGATGAGGCTCGCCAACAGAAAGCCATTGATTGCCTTATGGAAAGTTACCCGTTTGTGGACTTGCTCTACACCCTCGACCCCAGCGGGCAGCAACTCAGCCACAATGTCGCCCCCGGCAGAACCCTGCCCGACCAGCAAGGCGGCGTGGGCAAAGACCGCAGCCACCGCCCGTATTTTCTGCAAGCCAAAGACAGCCGTGCCACCATCGTCACTGCACCGTATTTGTCGGTTGCCAGCCGCAGCTTGTGCATTTCGGCGGCGGTGGAGGTGCGTTCTGCCACCGATGTCTTGCTGGGTTACATCGTGCTGGACATTGATTTGTCACGCACCATCGAATTTTTGATGGGCGATTCGCAGCGGCGCAAGTTCAGTGTGCTGTTCAAGAGCATCTACGCCGCGATTGCGCTGGGCTTGTTCAGTGTGGTCGGGCTGCTGTTCTATTTTTCGTTGGAAGAATTGTGGTCAGTATTCATACCGGGAACGGGCGAACACGAGCTGCATTACACCAAACCGTTCGGGATTATCGTTTACCTGACGCTGGCACTGGCAATTTTCGACCTCGCCAAAACCACGCTGGAAGAGGAAGTGTTGATGCACAAGGACATTTTCCGCCACAGTTCCACCCGCCGCACCATTACGCGCTTTATGTCGGCTATCCTGATTGCGGTGTCGATTGAGGCATTGCTGCTGATGTTTAAGTCAGTGCTGGGCGACGGGCACATGTTGGCAGGCGCGGTGGAAATGATGTTTTCGGCGGCTGGGTTGCTGGTCGCGCTGGGTGTGTATGTGTTCTTGGGCGCAAAGGCGGAAAAGGCGGAAAAGGCGATGGTGGAATTGCGCCAGAATAAGTGGGATTAGGTGGGGTGATCGACACAGTTGCCGTACAATGCCCCCAACAGCAGAACCACGAACAAGGCGGAAACCATGAGTGTCGTAGACGAAAAATCCATCTTTATCGCCATGAAGCAGGATGGGCCGTTCGCCATCCACCAATACGCCTCTTGCGCCCATCCGTTTTCGCCGCAAAACCGCCAGTGGGTCAAAACCTTCCAGCAGGATAGGCAAATGGCAACCAAGTACCGCGCCGTGCGTGACCAGTTGTTTGACCTGTTGCAGATTGCATGTTTTGACGAAATTCCCGGCCTTATCCAAAACCCGGCCTTGCGTGAAGAGCGCAGCGAACGCGCTTACCGATTATTAGGCAACCTGTTTGGTATCAGCGGGGAACTGTCTGCCATCCGCAGCAAAATCCACGAATACATGAACACTGCCGACGCGGTAATCAGCCAGTTACGCGGCAAGGTGCTGGCGGCTTACGGCTCGCATATCGAAATCAGCAACGAAATCGAAACCGCCAAAAACCCGGTGGATTTATTGCTGATGATTTTCGATGACCGCTACCACAAAAAAATCCGCTTCGAGGCCAAGCGCAAACTGGTGTTGATGGGGCTGGCGGGTTCTATCGACCAGCGCGAACGCGAAACCGATATTGAAAACAAGTTTGCCAGCCTTCCTGAATTTTCTCAACCAATACGTGTGGAGTCCGCAACTCAAAATTGGCGAGTTGGAAATTGCCTACCTGCACAGCCGCCACGATGCCAACGATTTCAGTTGCACCGAGGTGGAAGTGATCGACGCGGAAGCGGCACGCCACCTGCACGAATTTGCCGAAAACGAAAAGCTCACGCTGGTCAAACGCCGTTTATTCCAAGCCAACGGGCAGGAAGTGCCGGTGTACGTGACCGTGCGCAAAAAGGATTCCGCCGCCAAAGTGCTTGAAATTGTTGCGCAAAAACGAGAAGAATCCCGGCAGTCGCGGTGGATGACGAACTGGGGCTGATGGCAGTGCTGGATAACGTCAGCCATGTCAAACGCTTCGTGCGGCATCTGACCCGTGCGGCGGTCAAAGCCGGTTCGATCATGATGCTCGAAGACATTTCCGACACGCTGGCAGGCAGCCAATACACCGCCACCGCCGTGGGTAGCAGCAGCAATACCCAGATGCTGAAATTCTTTGCCCGTATGGGTGGAATGCGGGTGGAATTCATCATCCACACCAACCAGACCTACCTCAACTACCGTTACCAGCGCGGCACGTCGCACGACGAATACGAAGTGCGGCGACTATTCGACTCCGGCGTGACGGAATTTTTGTTCCCTTACGACATTTATCGGCTGGATATGGAGCAGGTGCGCGAAAAGCAGTTACAGCGGTTTCGGAAGATTATTGAGCAGCAGGGCTAAGGTACGCCCGCCAGCCTCCCAAGTGCGTAATATCAGCCGCACTTGCCAGCGCATACGGCTCGCAAATAAACCCGCTGTACCAACGCCCATCAGCCAGTTCCACCTTACCTATTCCCAGCGGTGCGGGGATGCCCGCGACAAACGAGCCAAATTGCGCGGTGGGCAAACGCCAGATTTCCACCTCAATCGCCCTGCCCTGGGCTTCATCCCTGACCATGCCGGGGCGGAATGGCGGGCCACCTGCCAAGGCATACAAGCGGTAACAGGCAGCACTGTAAGTCTTTGCCACCAGTTCACCGCCGCGCTCAGTCAATTGCCAGTTCAGCGGCAAACCTTGCAAGTGTGCGCCGCATACCACTACTTCAACCCGATCATCGACACCCGCCACAGGCGCGGTTGAAGCTGGCAAAGCCAGACCCGTTGCCCCCAAGGGCAGTTGCAAGGCTTGCTGCCAGCGGTTGGCAAGGCTCAGCAAGCGGTTGTCGCTAAACGCCCGCGCAAACAAGGTCACGCCAAACGGCAAACCGTTTTCCATAAAGCCCGCAGGCAGCGCCACCGCCGCACAATCCAGCAAGTTCATGAAATTGGTGTAATACCCCAGATGGCTGTTGAGGCGGATCGGGTCAGCTTCCACCTCGGCAATGGTGTACAGCGTTCCGGCAGTCGGTGTCAGCAGGCAATCGACATGCGCCAAAATTGGCTTCACCTGCTGAATGTAGGCTTGCAACTGGTATTGCGCCCCGAACAGGTCTTCCGCCTTCGCCTCGACCTGACCGGCAAGGATGTCGCGGATCACCGGCAACATAGCCGCAGGATCAACGCCTGCGGTGGCAATGCGCCGTTCCGCCACCCAAGGGCCTTCGTACAGCAGCTTTGCCGCTTGCAGGAAGGGGGTAAAATCCAGCCGCTGGGATTCGCCGCCCAGACCTTCCAGTTGTCTCCACCGCCGCCGCAAAACAGGCTTGCGCACTGGCATTGCCAAAGAACTGCAATTGCTCTTCCAAGCGGAACGGCAAAGCGGAACGCAGGCTTGGCAGGCATACCGTAATTGCGCCGGTTGGTATCCGGGTTGGGGCGGGCGTAGGCATCTTGCGCATCAAACTGGGCAGCCAGCGCCAACACTTGCGCCGCATCATCGGTGGTGGTGGCAAAAATACTCACGCAATCCAGACTGCGGCAGGCAGGCACAACCCCGCGTGTACTCAACAAACCCTTGCTGGGTTTCAGCCCCACAATATTGTTGAATGCTGCTGGCACACGCCCTGAACCTGCGGTATCCGTCCCCAAGGCAAACGTTACCAGCCCCAATGCCACTGCCACCGCCGAACCGGAACTCGACCCACCAGACAGGTAGTCCGGGTTGAAACTGTTGCGGCACGCCCCCCACGGCGAACGTACCCCGACCAAGCCGGTGGCAAACTGATCCAGATTGGTTTTCCCCAATGGAATCGCCCCCGCCTTGAGCAATTGCGCCACCACAAACGCATCCTCGGATGGCACATAAGCAAACTCGGCGCACCCCGCCGTGGTCGGAATCGCGGCAAGGTCGATATTGTCCTTGATCGCAAACGGCACGCCATACAAGGGCAAGGTATCCGGGCTATGCCCTGCCAGCGCATCCAGATAAGGCTGAAGCTGTTCCCGGCTCAGGCGCGTAATCCAGATATTGTGTTCGGCATAGCTGTCACAGCGAAGCAGCAATTCATCCAGCAATTGCGCAGGCGTTAATGTGCCGCTGCGATAAGCCGCCTGAAGTGCCGGAATCGTCAGGTTGAGTGTCGACATTGCCATATTATTGCACCTCCAGCACCAGTAAACGTTCGCCTGCCGCGACTTGCGCCCCGGCTTGGCGTTGCAGGGATAACACCACGCCATCGCAGGGTGCTTCCAGTTTGATCTCCATTTTCATCGCCTCCAGTATCAGCAAGGTATCGCCAGCCTTGACCGCCATTCCCGGCTCGACCAGCACTTGCCAGATGGAACAGGCCAGCGGGCTATCCACCGCAGTGTGGTGCTCATCGAGGGTTTCGCGTTCGGCTTCGGCGTTTCCGGCTTGCGATTCGCTTTCAAAATGGAATTGCCCGCTGTCGATCCAGTGCTGCAATTCGGTGTCAAACGCCGCCTGCCGTTGCGCGGTGAACGTAGCGATGTCAGTGCGGTTTTGTTCCAGCAAGGCGTTGTAGTCGCGCAGGCTGAAGGTGGTTTCCTCAATGCGCAGCGGGTAACGGCCTTGCGGGAAATCCTGGCGGATTTGCTGCAATTCCTCGTGGCTGACTTCATAGAAACGGATTTGGTCGAAAAAGCGCAGCAACCACGGCTGGGTAAACTCGCGGGTCTGGCGGTAACGGTTCCACATTTGCAAGGTACGCCCGACAAACTGGTAGCCACCGGGGCCTTCCATGCCGTAGACGCACAGGTAAGAGCCGCCGATGCCCACCGAGTTTTCCGCTGTCCAGGTGCGTGCCGGGTTGTATTTGGTGGTCACCAGCCGATGGCGCGGGTCAAGCGGTGTGGCAACCGGCGCACCCAGATACACATCGCCCAGGCCCATCACCAGATAACTCGCCTCAAACACAATCCGCTTGACCTCCTCAATGCGATGCCAGCCCGTTGATGCGGCGGATGAATTCGATATTGCTCGGACACCACGGCGCATCCTTGCGCACCGACTGCTGGTATTTGGCAATGGCTTCACGGCAGGCAATGTCATCCCACGACAAGGGCAGATGCACGATGCGGGCAGGCACTTGCATATCCTCAATGCCTTGCAGGGCTTGTTCCGCCTGTTCCAGCCATGCCAGCAACGCCTCCACGGACAAGGTTTGGCTATCGTAATGCACTTGCAGCGAACGGATGCCGGGGGTGAGTTCGCGCACACCTTCGATCTGCTGTTCCTGCAACCACAACATCAGCGCGTGGACACGGAAACGCAGGTTGATGTCCAGCACCATTGCGCCGTATTCGACCAGCAGGTAGTGGTCGCCGCAGGGGCGGTAGGTAACGACGGGGAGTCCTCACCCCAACCCCTTCTCCTCAAGGGAGGGGGCAAGAATGAATCTTCTCGGATCGCCCTTGCCCCTTGTCGGAAAAGGGCGGTCTAGGGGGTGAGTTGTCAACTCCACCAATCGCTTGCTGTTGCGCTCGCTCCAACGCCACCGCTTCCGCCAGCGACACCGGCACAAACCGCACCTTGTCGCCTGCCCGCAATTGCCCCAGTTTCCACAGTTCGGCAGTAATCACGGTGGCAGGACAGACAAATCCGCCGAGGGACGGCCCATCCGGCCCCAGAATCACCGGCATATCGCCAGTAAAATCAATCGTGCCGACCGCATAGGCATTGTCGTGCAGGTTGGACGGGTGCATCCCCGCTTCGCCGCCATCGGAACGCGCCCATTGCGGTTTGGGGCCAATCAGGCGGATGCCGGTACGGCTGGAGTTGTAATGCACTTCCCAGTCGGTGGCAAAAAAGGTGTCGATGTCCTGTGCGGTGAAAAAATCCGGCGCACCGTGCGGGCCGTAGATCACCTTGATTTCCCAGTCAGTGCTTATCTCCGGCAACAGGCTGGCAGGCAAGGTTTCAATTTCCGGCAACACCGCTGGCAAGGTCGGCAGGTGCAACACATCACCGCTGCGCAATACCCGTCCGGCGTGTCCGCCAAATTGCCCCAGCGTGAAAGTGGCGCGTGACCCCAGATAGTGCGGGCATTGCACCCCGCCTTGCAGCAGCAAATACGCCCGTGTGCCTGCGGCTTGCACCTTGCCCAGTTTCAGGGTGCTGCCTGCGGCTACGGTGATGACTTGCCAGAATGGAATAGCAACGCCATCCAGTGTTGCTTCCATCTGCGCCCCCGTCAGCACCACGCGGGTAGCGGTGTTGAAGCGCAAGGTCGGACCACTCAAGGTGATTTCCAGCCCCGCGCACTCCGGCGCATTGCCCAGCAAACGGTTGCCGAGGCGGAATGACCAGGCGTCGAACGGCCCCGAAGGTGGCACGCCAATATCCCAATACCCTTGCCGCCCCGGATAATCCTGCACACTGGTTTGCGTGCCGGGGGCAAGCACATCCACGCTGTGCGGCTGCCATGCCAGACTGTTGAGGTAACGGGTAGTGATGTGTCCGGCGCGGAAAGTGTCGGTTGCCAGCACTTGCCGCACGTAGGCGATATTGGTTTCAATGCCGTAAATCTCGGTGGCAGCGAGTGCAGCATCCAGTTGCTCACAGGCAGTCGCCCGATCCGGCGCATGGCAGATAATCTTGGCCAGCATCGGGTCGAAAAACGGCGAAACCGTCATACCCGCTTCGATCCAGTGATCAATGCGCAAACCCGCTGTCTGCGGAAATGCCACCTGGCTGAGCAACCCGGCGCACGGCTGAAATTGCTTGTTGGGGTCTTCGGCATACACACGGGTCTGGATGGCGTGTCCATTGGCGCGTAACGCTTCAGCCGGAAACGCGAATTCACCCGCACCCAGTTCCAGCATCCAGCGCACAATGTCCACGCCGTAGACCTGTTCGGTGACACCGTGTTCCACCTGCAAGCGCGTGTTTACTTCCAGAAAGTAGAATGCAGCGGTTTGCTGGTCGTAGACATATTCCACCGTGCCTGCGCTGCGGTATTGCACCGCACTCATCAGCCGCACCGCCACGGCTTGCAATTCGTGACGCACCGCATCTGGCAAATTCGGTGCGGGGGTTTCCTCGATCACTTTCTGGTTGCGGCGTTGCGCGGAACAATCGCGTTCGCCCAGAGCCAGCACTTGCCCTTGCCCATCACCGAACACTTGCACTTCAATATGGCGGGCGTGGGTAATGAATTTTTCGAGGAATACCCCGCTGTTGGCGAAATTGTTTGCCCCCAAACGCCGCACCGATTCATACGCGGCACTGAGTTCAGCAGCATTGTCACAGCGTTGCATCCCGATACCGCCGCCCCCGGCAGTGGATTTGAGCATTAGCGGGTAGCCAATGCTGTCGGCAGCAGCCAAGGCAGCGTCGAGCGAGTCGAGCAAATCCGAACCCGGCAGCAATGGCACCTGATTGTGCAAAGCCAGTTCGCGGGCGCGGTGTTTCAAACCAAACGCTTCCATTTGCGCGGGGGTTGGCCCCAGAAACACAATGCCAGCCGCTTCGCAGCGTTGCGCAAACGCGGTATTTTCACTCAGGAAACCGTAACCCGGATGCACGGCTTGTGCGCCACTGGCAGCGATGATTTCCAGCAAGCGCGGCTGGTTCAGATAGGTTTCCGCCGCCGAACCTTCGCCCAGTGACCAGGCTTCGTCAGCGTGCTGGACATGCAGGGAATCGCGGTCGGCTTCGGCATACACCGCTACCGCCTTGACCCCCAGCGCACGCAGGGTACGGATAATACGCACGGCAATCGCGCCGCGATTGGCAATCAGGACTTTGTTGAACATGGCAGTCTTCCCGCTGGGTTAATTCCAGATCAGCACTTCGATAGGGGTCGGGTTGTAGGCATTGCACGGGTTATTGAGCTGCGGGCAGTTGGAAATCAGCACAATCACGTCCATGTGCGCCAGCATTTCCACGTATTTGCCCGCATCCGAAATGCCATCGGCAAAGCTCAACCCCCCGTCAGGCGTGACCGGCACATTCATGAAAAAATTGATATTGTGGGTAATGTCGCGCTTGCTCATGCCGAATTCGGGGTGGGAAGCCACCGCCAGCATCCAGCTATCGCGGCAGGCGTGCATACACTTTTTTTCCAGCGCGTAACGCACGGTGTTGGATTCGGTGGCGCACGCCCCACCCAAGGTATCGTGCCGCCCACAGGTATCGGCGGTGATTTCCAGCATCACATTGCCAAGATTCGACAGCAAAGGCGTACCCGCCGTCAGGTAGACATTGCCCTGTTCACGGATGGTATCCACCGCTGAATAACGTTCTGACGGGTCAGCCGCGTTGTAAAACAGGGTATCGGCAGCCTGATTGCCTTCCCGATCGAGAATGCGCAGGGTTTGCCCCGCCTTGACCACCTGCATCCAGTAATCACCCGCCGGAACGGTTGCGCGGTAACTGGCAGCGGCTGCCTGTAATGGACTTTCCTTGATCATGTGTGCCTCCTCAACAGCAGCCGTGCGGGTGCTTGCCCTGCAAATGGTAGATGTGGTTGTTCTGGAATCCGCGCTGGTTTTCCGGGCGGAAGTTCATGCAGTAATCGTCTGCGGCGACGGGGGCAGCCGCGTGTAGCTGGTAGGCAACCGGCTTTTTGGGGTATTCCGCCGCCGGGTTCAGCGGGTGCGGGCAGGTGTGGAACAGCACCAGCGTATCCATTTCAAAGCGCAGTTCAACGCTATCGCCTGCCTTGCTGTGGTCGGGGACGAAATGCAGCTTGCCGTCATCATCCGGCGCAACCTTGCTGAACAGGTTGAGGTTGGCTGCCATGTCGCGGCGGTTGAGGCCGTATTTCGCCAGTTCCACCAGAAAAGCCTGTTCGCCGCTGAGCGTCCAGTCGTTGCGGAAATCCTGATAGGTTTTCACCCCCCATTTGCGTTGCAACGCGGCGGTACTCAGGTTGCCGCCGACCGTATCGTGCCAGCCGACGCTATCGGCCACGATGGAGCAGAAAATCCGCCCCATGTCGGAATACAGGCAATGCCCACGGGTCAGTTTGAAGGTGTGCTGGCATTTGAGGGTGTCGGGGGCATTGTAGCGTTCCAGCTTTTCCAGCGGGTTGTAGAACAACATGCCGACATTCGCGCCACCTTCCAGGTCAATCAGACGCAGGCTGGTTCCCTGCCGTAGCAGCAATGACCAGTGTGCGCCGCCGGGGATGCGGTCTTCATACAACAAGGTAGAGGGGGAAGAGGTTTCAGTCATGGTTGGCTCCCAGCGATTGTTGGATGGTGTGCAAGGTCGTCCGGTCGGTATGCCCAAGCGGAATGTCGTAGGTAATGGTGGCCCCAAAGCGGTTGGGGGCTTGCGGGTCATGCCGCCGTTTGTCGAATACCCACAGGCGCGTGCCGAGGTAAAAGCCTTCCTTGAGGTCGTGGGTAATCATGAAAATGGTCAGGCCGGTCTGCCGCCAGATGGAGAGGATCAACTGGTGCATATCGGCACGGATACCGGGGTCGAGTGCGCCGAACGGTTCATCCAGCAACAGGATGCGCGGCTTTTTAATCAGGGCTTGCGCGAGAGCCAAGCGTTGCTGCATCCCACCGGACAATTCCGACGGGTATTTGAGCAAGGCTGCCCCCAAACCCACCGATTCCAGCATCGCCACTGCCTGCTCACGGATGGCGCGGCGGCGTTTGCCAAAGGTACGCCCCCAGAACGGCGAGGCTGCCAGTTCCGCCCCCAGCATGACGTTTTCCAGCACATTCAAATGCGGAAACACCGAATAACGCTGGAACACGATGCCGCGATCCGCATTGGGTTCATCCGGCAAGGGCTTGCCATCCAGCAGCAAGTCGCCACGGGTAGCGGTTTCCACCCCCAGCAGCAGTTTCAGGAAGGTGGTTTTGCCACAGCCGGAGGTGCCGACCACGGTAATGAACTCCCCGGCCTTGACCGCCAGACTGACATTTTCCAGCACCACATTGTCGCCGTACTCTTTCCACAAGTGGCGGGCTTCGATGACGTTCATGGTTTGCCTCCGTTGTAATACCAAGGGAAGCTGCGCCGGGTCAGCACCCGCAACAGGTAATCGGTGAGGAAGGCCAGCAAGGTAATCCACAACACATAGGGCAGGATCACATCCATCGACAGGTAGCGGCGCACCAGAAAAATCCGGTAGCCCAAGCCTTCGGTGGCAGCAATCGCTTCGGCAGCAATCAAAAACAGCCACGCCGAACCCAGACTCAGGCGCACCGCATCCAGCAAACGCGGCAATACTTGCGGCAAGATCACCCGCAGGATCAATTGCCAGCTACTCGCCCCCAGGGTTTGCGCCTTGATGAACTGTTCTTCCGGCAATTCCAGCACCCGTTGCTGCATGTCACGGATCAGGAAGGGCGCAATGCCAATCGTAATCAGCGCCACCTTGGAGACTTCCCCCAAGCCGAACACAATGAACAGCACCGGCAAAATTGCCATCGGCGGAATCAGTGACAGAGCCATCACCAGCGGCGAAAGCCCTGCCCGAAACAGTGGAACCGCACCATTGGCCACCCCAATTACCAGCCCCATCAAGGCACTCAGCAATACACCCAAGCCCAGCCGTTGCAAGCTGGCGAGGGTATCGACCCACAACAGGTAGTTGCCGCTGCGCTTGTCGGCTTCAAACGCCATGCTCCAGATCGCTTCGCCAATGCTGCTGAAAGCGGGCAACAGTTTGTCGTTCGGGTTGGCTGCCAGCCGCAGTTCCGATGCCCACAGATAGGCCAGCAACAGCAAGGCAAAGGGCAAAATCCCCAACGCAAGCTGGGCGGCGCGGGATGGACGCTGGTTGATGAGTCTTTTCATGGCACGGTTCCCCTGTGCGTTCGCTTACAGGCTACTGTCTGCTGCCATTTTCATGTAGGTGCTGTCAAAGCGCAGTTTGACATTGGCCTTGTCGCCGGTAATGTTGTCGCCACTGAACGCCATGCCCACCGTACCGGCATCTTTTGCCCCGCTGCCCAGCAAGCCGTGGTCAAACGAGAACTGGCTGACCAGTTGCATGGTTTTGGGCAGTTCCGCGCTGTCGGTGAAAGCCACCGCATCCGCTGGGGCGTAGAACATTTTGGTCGCGTCCAGTTGTGCCTTGTAGCCTGCCAAATCCGTGCCGGACGCTTTCGCCATCGCTGTCAGCGCGGTTTCGTCGCCTTGTTTCATCAAGCCCATGATTTCGTACCATGCACCGACCAGGGCTTTGCCGAGTTTGGGGTTGTCTTTGAGGGTGTCGCTGTTGACCACCATCAGGTCGATGATTTCGCCGGGAATTTCGCTGGAATCGAACACCTTGCTGGTATCCGGCAGCGCGGTGATTTCAGACAGCAACGGGTTCCAGGTCACGGCAGAAGTCACATCGCTGGAGCTGAAGGTGGCGACCATATCGGCATCCGAGGTATTGACCACGGTAATGTCTTTTTCCGACAGGCCGACTTTTTTCCAGACCGCGTGCCAGCAGGTAGTGCGAAACCGAGAGTTCCACCAGATTGACTTTCTGCCCCTTGATGTCAGCCAGCTTCTTGTCTTTGCCCTTGAGGACAACCCCGTCGTTGCCATTGGAAAAGTCGCCCACAATCAGCGCGGTGGAATCGACCCCACCTGCTGCCGGAATGGTCAGCGCATCCATATTGGTCATGACACAGCCATCAAAACCGCCAGCGGTGTACTGGTTGATGGATTCGACGTAATCGTTGATTTGCACAATATCGACGCTGATGCCGTATTTGTCCGCCCATTTTTTCATAATGCCGGAACTGTCGGCGTAATCCCACGGCATCCAGCCTGCGTAGATCGACCAGGCAATTTTGAAGGAATCTTTGGCTTCAGCGTGAGCGTTGAGGCTGAACAGGAGGGCAGGTATGAGCAGCAAGGCGCTGAGTTTGTTACGGAAATGACCAGTCATCAGAGTATCTCCACAGTTTCGGTTCAAGATAAATACGGCACGCGAGAGTATCCATAACGATAACCTCCCGGGCTTTTATCCCGCCGTGTAACCTTGCTGTGAAGGTCGGTTGCTCTCGGACCAGCATCGCCAAGCTATTGCTTGCCAACCGGAACCCTAGCGACCTATTGCCAAATTGTCCTGCGAGCGGCTCAATGGTCAAGGTGACTGATTACTCTCGCGCTTGGAAAAGATAATGCAAGTGCTGTGCCATGCGTGAAATGACCGTTTCTAAGGAGTTTGCGCGGATAAAATGAGGTTGGATGCACTATTGGCGTGAGTGCGACGGGGTGTTTGCCCTGTCAGAGTGCAAACCAACACCATCCAGTGCTGGCTGACAGGTTCGCCACCTGACGATCCGATTCCATCGGGGTATTTGTAACGCCTGTTGCAAGGCCGCTATAATTGCACGTGACTTATAGTCCGTAGACTCATAGTCAACAAAAGCAAAAGATTACGTTTTTAAACTGTAAAACTTAATCATGCAGGACAAAGAGTTACTGACGTTTTTTGGTGCAAAAGTCCAACAAATCAGAACACATAAAGGACTTAGCCAAGAAACCCTTGCTGAACTGACAGACCTTGATCGGACTTACATCAGTTCTATTGAACGCGGAAGACGCAATGTTAGCCTGATCAATATTTACAGGCTAATAACCGCGTTGGATTGTCGGCCACAGGAGCTTTTCCCGGTAAAAGGGGAAGCACTATGAGCGGTATTGATGATGCATTCCAGCTCTATAAAGAACATATTTTCGACGAGAAAAAGCTTGAGTTGTTGAAGGTTCACAATCTCAAGGTGACTGGCTCGGTTCCGTCGGTCATGTGGGAGTTGTTCGGGGCGATATTAACGGGACGCTCCAGTACAGGGGTTACAGGTGCCGACTTGGCTGGATGGGAAATAAAGTCAGCGAAGATGGGCGCGTCATACGAGTATCAGTACCACCTCAATACAGGAGCATACAAACTGGATGAGGATGCGCAGGTCAACCACCTGTTTTGTGCATACTCGGAAACCTACACAGATGTGCTGGTTATCGCGATGCAGGGAAAAGATCTTGTAAATTACTTCGACCAATGGAAGCCAGAGTATCAGCAAAACTACGATACATCGGTTCCCAGCGCCCAACGCAGGCAACGTTTCCGCCGCAGTATCCCTGCCGGATTCGTAAAAGCACAGGGCAGGCTGGTAATGAGAATACAGAATGGTGCCTTGGTTGAACGGAACGATACCGTTATAAATACATTGAACAGGCTAGCTTCATGATGATATTCGCTGAGTTCTTTGCTGGTGTTGGCTTGGTACGTGAAGGGTTATCCAGTGATGGCTGGTCATGTGCCTGGGCCAATGACATAGCCCAAGACAAACGAGAGACTTACGCCGCAAATTTTGGCTCTGGGGATTTTGTGCTGGACGATATTTGGAATATTGCCAAGCAACCCGAGCAAATACCGGATAATGTTTTCCTGTATACCGCCTCTTTTCCTTGCACCGATCTGTCAGTAGCTGGCGACCGGGCAGGACTTGCCGGTGAGGAATCCGGCACCCTCAAGGCACTATTGCACATCCTTACCCACAAAAAGCAATGTCATACCCAACCTAGCGTGGTTCTGCTTGAAAACGTCAAAGGCTTCCTCACCTCGCATAAAGGGAAAGACATCAGAAACACCGTCAAAACCCTGAATGCCTTGGGTTACACTGTCGATATTATTGAACTCGATGCCGTAGCCTTTACGCCTCAGAGCCGTCCAAGGGTATTTGTGATTGCCGTTGATAACACGTTGGCAAGACAGGTTATGAGGGTAAAGGACAAAAGAAATATCCTTGATACTTGGTGGAGCCATTTTCACCAAAGTCCACAACTGCGCTCCGCGAAGCTGCGAGACCTGATTCAGGCTAACCCTGATCTGAATTGGGGGTTGTTTGACATACCCACTCCTGAGAAAACCTTGCTCAGATTACATAATATCGTTGAGGACGTACCAGAAGATTCACCTTTATGGTGGGGCAGTGACAAGCAGCAATACCTGTTCAATCAAATGAGTTCAGGACACCAAGCGATTATCCGGGAAAAAATCCACGAACCGGGAGATTTCTACGGTACTGTCTACCGCCGGATGCGTAACGGTCAATCCATGGCAGAACTAAGGTCAGATGGTATTGCAGGTTGCCTGAGAACGCCAAGGGGGGGATCAAGTAAGCAAATTTTGGTTCGTGCAGGACAAGGAAACTGGAAAGCCCGGCTGATGACGCCACGGGAATATGCACGCCTACAGGGTGTCCGTGACAACTTTTTGATGCCGAAGAACGACAACAAAGGGTACTTTGCCATGGGAGATGCTGTTTGCGTTCCGATCATTCAGTACCTATCAAGACTCGTTCTAAAACCCACCCATGAAGTCTGGCAACAAACGCAACGATCATACAACAAACAAATGACTGCTTAAGCCATGTATCAGTAGTCCTACCATGTGTCACCATTTACATACAATAGCGATTCATCTACTCATCTTTCAGGTGGATGACGGTAATGGTTTAAGGCACTCACAGGTATGGCTCCGTTATCAGGGTGGCATAACAGGGTTTCAGGTATTTGAGGATCGCCAAGGTCGCGGCAGAATCCAGCGCATTAAAACCGTCCAGTGTTTGCAGGGAAAGGTCAGCCCCGGCACTCACCAAGGCTTTGACCGCCTCCAGCCTGCCCGCTGAAGCGGCATAGATCAGGCAGCTTGCGCCATTGACGTTCTGGTTATTGAGGTTTGCACCCTGCGCGGCTAGACGCTGGATAATCGCCGGGGCATTGCTGACGCAGGCAAACCACAAGGCAGCATTGCCGTCATCATTGCTGTGATTGGGGTCAGCACCGGCCTGAAGCAATTCTTCCACGATGTCTGCCCGCGCTTCATGGGCGGCAACCATCAAGGCCGACATACCGTTACCGACCCGGCTGTGCAGGTTATTCGCCTCAAACCCGAACTGGCTTAACCATGCTGCGGTGCTGGCTGACAGGCTCACTTCCTGACGATCGCGAAAGCTTGCCCATGCCTGCCAGCCGCCTTCCAGATTGTAGACCTGGGTGTAACCGAAACCACCCAGCAAGCGGCACAGGTCACGGCTGCTGTTGCCGTGGTAGCAGTAGACCAGCACCGGCTGCGCCTTGTTCCTGCCCCGGATCAGGCGGGCAATGTTCGCCTCGTCAGCGGGTTTGGCATTCGGCAAATGCCCTTGGGCAAAACTGTGCGGGTCGCGGGTATCCAGCACCACCACGTCGGCTTGTTCCAGCAATTCAGGCACTTGCTCTGCCAATAGCGATTCATAACTCATGGTCAAACTTCTTCTTCCAACATTTACCCGATAATGCCGGGTTCTGTTGCAAGGTGTGTGCCATTTCTCAAGATATTGATTTTAAAATGACTTTAATCTTGGGCGTTGTTGGTTTTGCGACAAGTGAAATTTGTAACACCCGATATGTTAGGCTATAAAGGATAAAATCAGTGGACAGAATCATGGACAGTCAAACCTTGCAACAACGCATCCGCTTGGGGGAAGACTCCACGCTGGAACTCAAGCAAATCGTGCCGCATCCTGACGGTTTGTCTGACGAACTCGCGGCGTTCGCCAATGCTAACGGCGGTACCAGTGTGCCGCGCAGTTTGTGGATACACGAAAGTGCGAATGGATATTTTCGACGGGTTGCTGATGGAAAACGGTGGTTATCGGCGTATGAGCTTGAACGCGCCATGATACAGAGGGGCTTGTCTTGGATTCATATACGTCACAACAGAATGAGCATACCTTCGAGTTTTGCTAATGATCGAGCAGAACCCTATGTGTAAAATTGTCTATTTCTCTGTCTGTTAAGAATAGGCATTGATTCTTTTTAGATTATAATCCATCAATCATTGGTTAAATAATTTGCAGGAACACTGCTATGCCCAAACCCCTCAAAAAGAAAACTATAGATGGCTTGCCGTATATACGCCCACTTGATATTGAATCTTGCCTGGAGAGGCTAGAAGCAATCAGTCCAGAGGAGAGAATACACTTATTTAGTGTTTCTTATAAGAAAAATTCCAACTACATACCCTCAGAGGCTTTAGTCTATTTTTTACGTCAAGCTTGGGCTAATAACAAGCTTCAAGAATTTGAACAAATATTCAAACTACTTATGAAGCGGCTAGATAGCTCTCTACACTCAACTATTTCTGATGCTCATATGGCTAGAGCACAAGAAATTCGAGAAGAAATCATATCAAAGTTTGCGGAGAGAATCGCTCATGATTGCAATGGAAAGATAGACTGGCTTGATTACTATGAAATACATTTCAATAGCGCAATCAAAGAGTTAGAACGATCAGTGCTTCGCAAAATAGGAAGTTTAAGTCTTAAAACTGTTCCGCTGGTGCGAGAGGATGCTGAAGACACTGAACTATCACCAGAAATCGAAGCCGCAGCGGAAGCTTTTTTCTCAAACAACCAATCAAAAGTTGATGATCCAGCTTTCCGGTCTATCTTCTATGCTGCGATTGATACTTTACCCAATGACCAAAAACAGGTTATTGGTCTGTGTCTCAAAGACATTCCGATCGACTCGCAAGATCCTGATGCTATAACTATTGCTCGCATCATAGGATGTAACGAACGTACAGTTCGTAATCGACGAGATCGGGCTTTTAAAACATTAAAGACTGTACTTCAAGAGGAGTGGATGCAATGAGTATTTCTAATCATCATCCGAAATTAAGTGAAGAAGAAGTCCTGCTAGCTTTTGCCGTTGAACCTTCACATAATCGTGAAACATTAATTCGCTATTTAAAGGCTTACCCTGATCATTCAATTGCTCTGGCAGACCTTTCAATTGAGTTAATGATTGACAGCAGCAGAGAGAAACAAGAGATTCCAATATCAAATACAAATCTTGATAAAGCATGGCGGCGATTCCATAGTGCAATAAAAAATAGTGCCCCCCCTATTGATCCTAAAATAACAAATCCCTTCTTAGGTTTATCATATGTTGAGTTTAAAAAAATAGCAGATCAAATGGGAATGAATAAATTACTACTTAGCCGCGTGCGAGATCGTACTATTATTTTAGTTACTATACCCCATCGTTTCATTGAAAAACTCGCAAGCGTGCTGGGAACTAATGTTGAATTGCTTACATCCTATTTAAACACACCGCCTAGTATAACATCGAGTCAAAGTTTCAAATCTGATGTGAAGCCAACAGCAACCGAACAAATTTCCTTTGTAAATGCCATCAGTACTTCCAACCTAACATCAGTGCAACTAGCTGACTTAAAAGCATTAATTGAGGATTAAGCAGTGGATGCAATAGAAGCCGCCCGCTTACAAGCTGAAACAATTTATCAGGATGCTATTGCCATTGGAGAGAATCCAGAAGACTTGCTTGAATTTGTAAAAAATGAGGTAGAAGAAGAGAAATAGAACTATATCCAGTTCTCCCCGGAGACCCACAATTGAAAGGTGGGCGTGCTATGTTCGATAGCCAAGCAGGAATTATTATTTTTGAAAACACTGGGACAATCTTCGAGCGTGCGTTCCTAATAGCACATGAACTAGGCCATATTGTACTTGAGGGAAGCGATCAGGACGATATAACAGAACACATTGAGCCTGATCGTCCTAGTAATGAATCACCCACAGGTATCGGAAAAGTTATAGACTATGGTATGAAAGAACGAAGAGAAGTCCGAATGGATATATTCGCTCGGGAGTTTCTTTTACCACGATCTGTAGTTAGGCAACTTCATGTTTATGAACATCATTCTTCAAGAGATATTGCAAATAGCAGAAATATTCCTCTGCCTATAGTTCAGCAACAATTACTAGATGCCCTCCTATTGCCTATTATCGACTTTTCACCACAAAGAGCAGAACCATTAAAATCAACAATTCTTAATGTTGATCAAATACAGGCAATAAAGCATCGCAAGACAGCTTTTCAATTACAAGCTGGCCCCGGCACCGGTAAAACTCGAACATTGGTGAGTCGCATTGAAAGTCTTATCATTGATGGAGTAGACCCAACTTCGATTCTTGTTCTCACATTTTCAAATAAAGCTGCCCAAGAATTAGTTGAAAGACTTGCAATGAATAATTCTGTTGCAGCAGCCGCGATGTGGATTGGAACATTCCATGCTTTTGGTTTTGACATTATCCATCGTTTTCATGATAAATTAGGGCTTCCTCCAAATCCACATCTTCTAGACCGTCTAGATGCTATTGAGTTACTTGAGGATGAATTCCCAAGACTTCCTTTCAAGCATTATAGGAATTTATGGGATGCAACACTTGACTTAGGCGATATGCTCAATGCTATATCTCGTGCTAAAGATGAGGTTATTGATGCAGAAGGATACCAGTTATTAGCAGCATCTATGCTAGAAAAAACTGAAAATAATAAAGATGCATTAACTCGTGCCGAAAAATGTTGTGAGGTTGCCTCTCTTTATAAATGCTATGAGAAAATTTTAGAAGAAAAACAGCTTATCGACTTCGGGGATTTAGTTGCTATGCCAGTTAAACTCGTAGAAAACGATACAGATGTAAGACGTGCCCTTCAATTCCGTCATAAATACATATTAGTTGATGAGTACCAAGATGTTAATCGTGCATCTGTGCGTTTACTAAAAGCGATTGCAGGTGATGGACAAAATCTTTGGGTTGTTGGCGATGCTCGACAATCAATCTATCGGTTTCGTGGAGCTTCAGCAACTAATATGGAGCGGTTCACCAAAGATTTTCCCAATGCGCAAGTCAATCAACTGAAGATTAACTATCGTTCAGTTCAGGAGGTTGTTGAAACCTTTACAACATTTTCCAAAACAATGGAGGTATCTAATAGCACCCTGCCACTTCAATTAGAAGCTAACCGAGGCAAAAGTGGAAATAATCCCTCGCTGCAAATTGTAGGCACAGCAAATGATGAAGTATCAGCCATCGCTTCTGAAATTCAAACGCAAAGAAATAATGGTATTTACTACAAGGAACAAACTATCCTTTGTGTTTCTAATAATCGTTTAAATGAAATTGCAATAGGGTTAGAAGAAAGAGGCATCCCTATTCTGCACTTAGGGAGTTTATTTGAACGTTCAGAAATCAAGGATTTACTCTCACTTCTATCAGTAATTACAGACCCTCACGCTATTGGCTTAGTAAGAGTTGCCACTATGCCTACCCATGAGATAGAACTACAAGATATTGTACAAATTATTAAACATTTAAAAAAGAATGATGCAGAAATATTTGATTGGAAGCAAGCAGGTAACCAAATTGCAGATATTACAGAAGATAGCAAAAATAAATTAGCCACAATAGCAGATTTTTTTGAAAAAATAAAACCCTCTGATAATCCCTGGAGTATTCTTGTCGAGCTGGTCATTGAGAAACTAGGTCTCGCAAAAAAATTATACTTAACCGGCGATTATAAAAGTCAGATGCAAGGACTGGCTTTGTGGCAATTTCTTAATTTTTGTCGAAACCAACACTCAGGGACTGGTATTCCTAGTGCTCGTCTGTTGGAGCGTATTCGGCGATTAGTTTTATTATCAGAAGATCGCAGCTTAAGACAGCTACCTAGTGCCGCAGAAAATATTGATGCTGTCCGACTGATGACCATTCATGCCAGCAAAGGTTTAGAGTTTAATATTGTACACTTACCCGGCATGGTGACATCTGGTATTCCTAGAAAAAACAATCCACCACGATGCCCTCCACCTGATGGTTTAATTTATGGCACATCATCCTTGAGTGGATATGACGCAGTAAAAACTGGACACAATGCAGAAGAGGAATGTTTATTCTTTGTCGCCTTATCCCGTGCTCGAAACCGGCTTTTTCTTTATGCAACATCATTACAATCCAACGGCAGGAGAAGAAATCTTTCGAGTTTTATATCACCAATCAAACATTTACTTAGCCAATCGTCGAAACTCTCTCAAACGACAGATCAAGTACTCTCCAACAGCCACATTCCGATTGAGTGGCAAAATAAGCCACAATGGAATGAAAGCCAAATTAATTTATTTGAACGCTGCCCACGTCGATTCTTTTATACACACATAATTGGATTAGGGGGTCATAAAACAGAAACAGCGTTCATGAAAATGCATAATGTTGTCCAAGAAGTTTTTTGCTGGCTAAAAACAAATCATGAGATAACTACTCCTTGCAAAGAAGAGTTGGATACATGTTTTAATGAAACATGGCAAGCTATGGGAGCAACTAGTCATGGCTATGCAGATGATTACTATCGAATCGGGAGGAGACTTGTTGACTACCTTTCTGAGACCCGAAATGCTCAAACACGTACAACTGTGAAAACTCTACTTCTCAATGTTTCTGATGGTGAACTATTAGTTACACCAGACAATGTGGCAGAAAATGAGTCCGGTCAAATTATTGTACAACGAGTAAAAACAGGCAAGCCACGCTCAAATGAATTTGATGACATTGAATACACCATTATGCATCTTGCGACGACTCAAGCTTATGGAAAACAAACTCAGATAGAAGTTGTTTACCTCACAACTGAAGAAACAAAATATCTATCACTTTCGGATCAAAAACTTGATGCACGCCGAAAAAAGCTCAACGAAATTGTTCAGAACATCTACTCAGGGTATTTTCCAGCCAAGAAGGAAGCACGAACTTGCCCAAGATGTTCTAACTTCTTTATTTGTAAGGATTTACCATCTAATCCTCTAAAAATAAAAAAATGTTGAGTAGCCTTTCCGGTTTGAAGATTTGCTGCGATTAACTATTCAAAGGCCAGAAACCTGCATCTTGTAGGGGTCTTGATAAGGTTACTTACATGCAAAAAAATATTCCTAATGAAGCTGGTTGCGATGTTGCCTCAACTATCAGTAACGGGCATGTTCCCCACCCAACAATGCATTACACTATCATTGTGGCTGATGAGCATTTGAACGAACATCAGTACAACTTAGATGATCCTGTCCCTACTGGTCGACAAATTCTGCAAGCTGCTGGTGTCCGTAATGTTGAAGATTATGTCCTCTATGCAATCCTCCCTTTAGGGGATTTTGAAGATTTACGATTGGATGAAACATACGACTTACGTACTCTTGGAATGGAACGATTCATCATCTTCCCCACTGATCGAACATTCAGACTCACTATTGACCAACGTCAAATTCAATGGGGAAAGCCTGAAATTAATAGTAATGTCCTCAAGCGACTGGCAGGAGTTGATCCTGAAGTTTATGCTGTTTGGCAAGATGTTCAATGCGGTGAAGATAAGCAGATTGAAGACAATATGTTTATTGATCTCTCTGCTCCCAAAGCAGAGAAGTTTTATACCAAAGTTAAGCACATCACCATCATTGTGAATGGTAGGCCAAAACAAATTAATAAAACAGAGCTTTCATTTATTGAAATCATCCGATTAGCTTTCCCTAATGCCATTATCAATGAAACGACTGCTTATACTGTTACATTCAAGCGTGGTCATCCAAGTAAACCAGAAGGTAGCTTAGTCGATGGCGAGTCTGTATGTCTGAAAGATGGGGAGGTGTTCAATGTCACAGCAACTGATAAATCGTAGTCCAGATCTTAAGCGTCTCCAGGATGAAGGCTATGAAATTGAAATTCGTTCGAGTCATTTGTTAATACATTCCGTTCCTTATGTAAATACAAAAGGAGAAGTGGCACGAGGAATCCTTGTTTCTGATCTAACTTTGACTGGTGAGATTACAACCAAACCAACCAGTCATATTGCTTATTTTATAGGAGATCATCCCTGTGACAAAGATGGTAAGGAAATTTTTCCAATCAAACATGAATCAAATACAAGGCCACTGGCACCAGAACTCATTATCAATCATTCTTTTTCAAATAAACCGCCTGCTGGCTATAATGACTATTATGAAAAAATGATGAGATATATTGCAATCATCGCCGCTCCAGCAAATTATCATGATTCAACCCTCAGTGCATGTACTTTTAATGTTATTGCGTCAAAAAATGATGATTCACCATTTGTGTATTGTGATACAGCATCTAGCAGAGCAGGCATTGGAGCAATTTCGTCAAAAATGGCTTTATCAAAAGTAGCAATTATAGGTTTAGGAGGCACAGGTTCTTACATTCTAGATTTGATCGCCAAGACACCCATAAAAGAAATTCACTTATTTGATGACGATTTATTCTTGCAACACAATGCTTTCAGATCTCCTGGTGCTGCATCAATGGATCAGCTTCAGAGAAAGATCAGTAAAGTTGAATACTTCAAAGACATTTATTCTAATATTCACAACGGAATTACTGCACATAAAAAAAACATAACGGAATCTGATATATATGCATTAGCAGGATTCGATTTTGTATTTCTCTGCATTGACAAAGCCAGTGCCAAAAAAAGCATTATCGATTATCTCTTATCGAGTAATACTTCATTTATTGACGTAGGAATGGGAGTTCACGTTATAGAAGAAACCAGTGAACTTATTGGTATATGCCGCGTAACAACTAGTTCCAAAGAAAAGCAAGATCATATTGAAAAGCGTGTTTCATTTTTCGATGGACAAGAAAATGATTTATATAGCCACAACATACAAATTGCTGATCTTAATGCGTTTAATGCAACATTGGCCGTTATTAAATGGAAAAAGCTTTTTGGATTTTATCAAGACATGGAAAATGAATACAATACCACTTACTCAATCAATGTTAATCAAATGACAAGTGACGATCAAATATGAACAAAAAAAAATTAAATCATCAATTTGTAAATTATATTCCGGAAAATATTGAGAATGGAATTTTATATATTTCGATACCATATACCACAGTGGTACACAAATGTTGCTGTGGCTGTGGGAAGGAGGTCATTACTCCTCTGTCCCCCACAGATTGGAAAATTATTTTTGATGGTGAAACTATTTCACTACATCCATCTATAGGAAACTGGAGTTTCAAATGCAGGTCACACTATTGGATTAAAAGAAATAAAGTTTCATGGGCTGGCGATATGACGCATCAAGAAATTGAAGCTGGTCGACTGGCGGATAAAATTGCTAAGGCCGAACAATTTAATGAGAAAGTTAAAAGTATTATTGTTGAGGCTGATACCCCAACAATAGTAGCCACTCAAGAACTTGCCTCGCCCATGTCCTTCTACAAACGTATTGTTATGTACCTCAAATCATCATTGGGCAAATAAAATCTTTCAAAAAGATGGTGACAATTACAGCGGGATAATGATTTACTCCCCCAAAAACAACCCCTCCGCCCGGATCATCCCCTTAAATCCCTTCATCACCGGGCGGGAAATCATCGTTTCCGCCAACACCCGCTTTTCATACACAAATTCCCGAATCTCGTCATCCTCATGGGAATGTCGGGCAGTTTCAATCAGCGCATGAATATCCTCCCCCAAGATCACGCCGGGGCAGCCTTTCACCGCGTCGTACAGCAACGCCATGACGACCTTTTCCTCCGCATCCATCTTGCACTTGCCGTCGAGGATTTTGAGCATAACGGCGGTAGCGCAATCGACATGGGCGGGCGAGAGCGGATGTTCCAGCACCCACTGGCGCACATGCGCGGCATTCACGACACCACCCCGGCAGGCTTGCGCACGTAATCGAGCAAGGATTCTTCAATCGCTTCATAGGCGTAGTCGGCGACCGCCTGCACACCAATCGCGGCGAGTTTTTCGATCGGCCCATCGCCGATTTTGGCGACGAATACCGCTTCGCAATCCTTGATGGTTTCGAGGATTTTTGCCATCGCGGTTTTGCTGGAATGGTTGCCGAGGCAGTAGTGTTCGACTTCGCGTTTTTCCAGCAAGCGGCAGGTGTCGGCAGTGGCGGCGTAAATCCAGAATTGTTTGGCGTGCCCGAAGTGTTCGTTAATGCTGATGCCGTCTTTGGTCGCCACCGCGAGTTGTCGGGTTTCAGTCATGTGTCAGCTCCAATCCCCGGAACATGCTGCACCGTTTGAACACTTCCAGCGTCGGCGGCACGGCTTTGTGGTGGCAGTATTTGGCAACCAGTTTCGCCAAGCCCTTGATGTCGCGCCCGCTGGCGGCGGGAAACAGTTCCACAAGCTGGTGGATCAGGTCGGTGTCGATCACCAGCCCGAATTGTTCGGTCATCACTTGCCAGATTTTGCGGCGGTCGTCGCGTCCGGGCGGATGGTATTTAATCAGGGCAATGCAGCGCGAAATGATGGCTTCGTCGATGTCGTCCACCCGGTTGGTGGTGAGGAACAGCAAGCCGTTGAAGTATTCCAGCACCCGCAAAAATACCCCGACCACGGCATTGGCGGCGATATTGTCCTGACGGCGTTTGATGTACACGTCGGCTTCGTCGATCAGCATCACCGCGCCCCAGCGTTGCGCCCGTGTCAGGGTGTTTTTCAGCGCGGTTTCCATTTCCGCCACGTTCAGGCCGAGTTGCCCGGAATGCACCCGGTAGAGCGGGCGTTTGATGATTTCGGCATAGACTTCGGCGGTCAGGGTCTTGCCGACCCCCGGCGGCCCCGCGCACAGCACGGTCGTGCCGCCGGATTTGCCTTCCACGATGTCGTCCATCAGCACGTCCATTTCGGCGGTGAGGATGTCGATCAGGTCGGTCTGTTCGGGCGGCAGGATCAGCTTGTCCTTGAGTTCGGGCTGGTACACATAGGGCTGCATGTCATCGACGTGTACCCACAGATGGTGGTGCAGTTCGAGGTGGAAAGCGAGGATGTAGCCATGCACCGGCAATTCGGTAAACAGCCCCGGCGGAATGTCGGTTTGCAGGGCTTCGGTAGCGTTTTCGACCTTGCTGTTGTAGTTGTTGCTGCGCCCCGCCTTGCGCAAGTATTTGCCGAGAATGTCGCCGGAAGCATCCAGCGTCAGCACCCGTTCCTTGATGATGGCTTCGTCGTTGACCAGCCGCGCCCAACCACCGCCGGACGACAGCACCACCACGTTTTTGCGTGCCCAGTCGGTATTGCGGTGGGTAGCGGTCGGGTCTTCGGCAACAATGCCTGTGCCACGCCCGGAAAATTGCCGCCCGTAATCGGCACGCCACGCAAAATAACGCTCGGCGGAGTGGTCGTAAGCGGCGATCAGTTCCGGGGTTTCCTTGAAGAAGCCTTTGGCGGCAAGCATTTCGGGGATGGTTTGCCCGATCATGTCGCGTTCGCGGATCATCAGGTTGACCGTGGCAACCTTCGCCATGCTGTTGGCTTTGAGGTCAAGCAGGATGCGCCCCGTTTCTTCTTCGCCCGGTGGGGTGTAATCAATCCGTGCCAGCAAGAACGCCAGCGGCTTGCCTGCATTATTGGCCTTGAACAGCCAGCCCCGGATGCCGTCGCGGATCAGGAATTCGGTAATGTCGGGCACGAGGCGTTCCAGTTCGCCTTCCTGATAGCGTTTGCCGCCGCCGTGCAGGGCGCGTTGCAAGGTGGCAAGCTGAGCAGCCCGCCCTTGCATGGCAGCACCCGCCGCTGCGTACAGGCTATGCAGGAAAGCGAGCTGGGGCGCAGAAAGCTGCTGGCAAGGCCACTCGGCTTTGTTGCCGAATTTCAGTTGTTCTTGCACGGCGCAGAGCTCAGGAAATTCGCGGACTAAGGCTTCGACGTAAGGGCGTTCGATTTGGAGTTTCATGGCGGCACATCACGCATGGCTGATCATGCTGATGCTAGTGCAAAGTGTATGCCATCTTTCAGTTAATTGATTTTTAAACTATTTGTGTTTAATGCTTTGTTGGCTTTACGACATTCACCAAAAGAATCGGGCAAAAGGACTGAACCCGCGCACCCTCCCCGGCGCATGAGCCACCACCCCAGAAATCAGGATAATCGCCACAAACAATTCCGCCTGCCACTGCGGTAACAGGCTGGCAAGCAACAGCAATAACAGCTTGAAGATCACAGCCATGCCTTTCAGTTGCAGCAGCCAGCGTCCGTTTTCCCACACATACAACAGCACCAACAGGCTGCCCGTGGTGATGGCGAGATGCCAGAAAGTCAGGTATTGCGCCTTGGGCAAATCAAACAGGAAGCCGCCGCTAATACCGGCGATGCCGACCAGATGCAGGCTGCGCACGAGGATGTTTACCCAGCGGTCTCCGGGGTAAGAGCGTGGTTTGGGTGGGAAAAGGAGGTGTTGCCAGTGTGTCATGGGGGAGTTATAGCAGCTTATCCTTTCAGTCAAATGCCCGCTCTTCCAGCGACACCGCCAACGCCCGCACCACATCCGCCCCGATCACATCGGTCGGATCAAGGCGGCGCAAGTTCTCCAGAATGCCGTTCGCCCCCGTGAGGTTATCCTGCCGCAGCCGGATAAATGCCAGTGCTTTCAGGCTGTAAAGGTAAGCCCGCCCCGGCGAATCGGGGTCTGCCCAGTCAGTGTGCGGCTGCACCTGCGTCCAGTCATGATGAAAGCCGCCCTGTTTGGCGGCCTTGCGTCAAGGACTGGAATACAATGTCTTCCGCCTTGTCAGTCTGCCCGTTGTAAAAATACAGTTTGTACAGCGCGGTATAAACCGGCAATTGGTCGGGTGCTTCCCGTTGCGCCTGCAACAGCAACGTTTCAGCGCGGGCAAAATTGGCGGTGCTGCCCGCCGCTTCCTGCAACAGCACATTAATCGACGTGGGGATGTCCTTGCCGAAAATCACCCGTTCCTGAATCAAGCTAGTGACTGTCACAGGCTATTCCCCCAACGCAGGCAACAAACGCGGGTCGCCCTTGATGTCGTCACCCTTGCCCCACACTGTCACCGCTTCCACAAACCACTTGCGTTTGCTCGGGTGCGGCTGCAATACGTCGTATTCGGCAAAGAAACTATCGTCAACGTGAAAAATGAGCGTCCCCACTTTGTAGCCGCTAGTGGGGTGCATCCACACCCCGACCAGCGCATCCAACCCCGACAAAGGGTCACGCTCCAAGCTGTATTGCACATGGCTACCCAGCGCCACATCGGCACGTTCCGGCGGGAAACCCAGCTTGAGGATTTGCCGGTTCAGTTCCGCACAAATCATTGGCGGCTTGCGGCGCAGTCTGACGGATCTTTGTCTGCCAAACTGTCGTTCATGCGTTAGCCCCAATGTTCGGCAGGCATCAGCAAACTTTCCACTGGCTTGCCACCGACCAGATGCTGGTCAATCACCGTAGGAATATCCGCCTGCGTAATGCCGCGATACATCACCCCTTCCGGGTACACCAGCACGCTGACACCCTGATTACATGGCCCCATGCAGCCGGTGGACGTGACCTGCACCTTGTTGAACAGCCCACGCTGATCCAGTTCCATGCTGAACGCGGCAAACACCGAAAAGGCGTCCCGGTCTGCACCGCAGGAACCACGCGGATGTCCCTGTGGACGTTGCTGGGTACAAATAAAAACGTGTTTTTCGGGTTTTGCCATCGGTTCATTCTCCGTTTACCAAGTCATTAACTGGATTGTTCTTCCAGCAGACCCAATTTCCCGGCGAGCCACTTGGTGGTGGTTGCCTGAATCAGGATCGTCATCAAAATGGCGATGAAGGTCACAGAAGCGATGATTTCCGCCCCCGGTGCTTTCATCCCCACCAACATGCCTGCCAATGCGCCCGGAATCACCCCGGTTTCGCGTGTCCAGCACATGAACAGCAGTTCTTTTATGTCCCATTTCGCCCGACGGTCAGGCAAGGCACACAGGAACACGGTCACCGGGCGGGCGATGAACATGAAAATCACCACCACCAGCGCACCGCCGACCAGATACTGGTTCATCAGTGCGAAATCCACTTGCGCCCCCAGCAGGATGAAAATGAACATGCGCATGATCAGCGCGGTGGTCAGGATGTAATCTTCCAGCTTTTCAGCTTCACGCTCATCCATGTTGAAACCAAACATTTCCTTGTTGCCCAGCATAATGCCGAACACGAATACCGCCATGAAACCGGAAGCATGTGCGCCATCCGCCCCCATGTACGCCGCAATCACCGCCATCAGGCTGACAATCGGCGCGTATTCTGCGAGGAAATTCATTTTTTCATGCGCAATCAACAGAGCTGCCAGATAGCCCAGCACCCCACCAACCAGAATGCCCAAGGCGGATTGCCACAGCAGATCCACCAACGCATGGCTGAGTGAGAATTCGCCTTGCCCCATCGCCACGCCCAGACACCGCGAAGGTCGATGATCGCACCCATCGCATCGTTGAAGGCCGATTCGCTCATCACCGTCTGCGCCACCCGATCCTTGATCTTGACCTGACGGAACACCGGAACCAGCGTCGCCGGGTCAGTGGAAGCAATCGTTGCCCCCAGCAGCAAAGCCACCATCGGCGCAAGCCCCAGAATGTAATACGCCGCCACACCGGTAATCGCCGCCGTGATCAGCACCCCGACCGTGGCAATCACCACCAGCGTAATCCACACTTCTTTCAACACCTTAAGGCGGATCGAAGCACCACCGTCAAACAGGATGTAGCACGAGCCAAAAATCAGGATAAGCTGGTTCATGGTCGAATCGGCCTTGATGTCCACCAGACCCAGCATCGCAGGCCCCATGCACATCCCCACCAGCAAAAACACCACCACATCCGGCACTTTCAGCTTGTTGGCGACAATACTGAAAAAGGTGCCAACCCCCAGTATCAATCCAAACGACAACAGGATGTGTTTGGCGAGTTCAATCGCAGATGATGATTCCATAATATTTCCACCAAAGTTTAAATCGAGCGGTTACGCTAACCGAGCAATACAAAAATATCCACCACATTCGGCGGGTCGGCTCAGGCCATTAACTTGAGGTAAATCATTATTTGTGCATTTTCTTGCTGCACCGCCACATTAATCATTGTCATCTGCCTGATCACGCCGTTCCACCGTCTCCGGGTCAGCCGTAATCGGGCGGTAAATCTCCACCCGGTCGCCATCCACCACCTTGGTATCCAGCTTGCTGATCTTGCCGAAAATCCCCACCGCCTGATTTTCCAGATCAATGTCCGGGAACTGCTTGAGCAAGCCGGAAAACTCAATCGCTTCCTTGATGGTGCTGCCATCCGGCACTTCCAGCTTCAGCCACGTTTGCTTGAATTTATCC
This sequence comes from uncultured Gammaproteobacteria bacterium, assembly GCA_963818325.1. Taxonomy (GTDB): domain Bacteria; phylum Pseudomonadota; class Gammaproteobacteria; order Thiotrichales; family Thiotrichaceae; genus Thiothrix. The sequence goes on from CAWFRV010000004.1 coordinate 107,803, forward strand.
GCGTAAGCGATTCCGACGTTCATGCAGCATCTCCTGCCGCTGCCAAGCGCTGGCGGCGGCTTTGCGTTCACGGGCTGCTGCGGCGCGTTTGTCCCACACCCGTTTCCCCGCCAGCAGGAAACCCAGCGCCATAAACCCACCCGGCGGCAAAATCATCAGCAAAAAGCCCTTGTAATCGGGGATGATGGTCAGTTCCATGAAGGAAAATGCCTTGCCCAGCAACAACGATGCGCTGGCAAACAACGTGCCGCTACCCAGCACTTCGCGCACCCCGCCGAGGATCACCAAGGCCAGCGTGAACCCCAGCCCCATCATCAAGCCGTCCACCATCGACGGAACCAGCGAGTTCTTGGAAGCATACGATTCCGCCCGCCCCAAAATCGCGCAGTTGACCACGATCAGCGCGATGAACAAGCCCAGCACCTTGTAAAGCTCATGCACCCACGCATTCAGCGCCATATCCACCAGCGTCACCAGCGTGGCAATCAGGTGATGTAAACCGGAATCCGCACCGCTGGACTGACGATATTGCGTACCGATGACACCAGCAGGTTGGAAACCACCAACACCGCCGTCGTCGCCAGCCCCATCCCCAGACCATTGGTGGCGGTGCTGGTCACAGCCAGCGTCGGGCACAGTGCCAAGCCTTGCGCAAACACCACGTTGTTGTCCCACAACCCGTCGCGGGTGAGGCGTTTGTATCGTCGGTACTCATGGTTTCACCTCCAGCATTTCGGCCTTGTGCGCCGCGAAAAATTGCAATGCTTCGTGCAGGCTCTTCACCACCGCACGCGGGGTAATGGTTGCACCGCTGAACTGGTCAAATTGCCCGCCGTCTTTTTTCACTTTCCACTGGTCTTCGGGCGGATTGCCCAACGACAGGCCAGTGAATTTGGTAATCCAGTCAGCCTTGGCGGCTTCGATCTTGTCGCCCAAGCCCGGTGTTTCCTTGTGCGACAACACCCGCGTGCCAAGGATTTTGCCTTCTGGGTCAAGCGCGATAATGGTGCGGATTTCACCCGCATAGCCGAAGCCGACCGTTTCCCACACCAGCGCGGTGACTTTGCCCGCTTTGGTGCCTTGGTAGACCTTGAGTTCCTTGCCATCTGCACCCGTCAGCAGCAAGCGGCTTTGGCCACCATATTGTTGTCGTGCAAATCATCCGGCACGACTTGCGCCAGCGATTGTTGCAGGTCTTCCATCTTGCGCTGGGCAATCGGTTCGCGGGTGGCGTTATCCACCCCCAGCAGCAGGCCAGCGGCAATCGCGGCGCATACACCCAGCAGAATGGCTTGGTAGGGATGCGTTCCAGCAACGGCGTTTTGGTTTCAGTCGTCATTATTTGCTCTCCCCGCTGGCATAGTTGAGCGGTTCGCCCTTGCGGTCACGTCCGTAAATGCGCGGGCGGAAATAGTGGTCAATCAGCGGGGTGAGCGCATTCATCAGCAACACCGCGAACGCCATGCCTTCCGGGTAGCCTGCCCAAGTGCGGATCACGTACACCAGCAGCCCACAGCCCGCGCCGAAAATCAGTTGCCCGGTCGGTGACACGGGTGACGTAACCAGATCGGTAGCGATGAAAAATGCGCCCAGCAAGGTAGCCCCCGCCAGCAAATGCACTTCCACACCGGGGTAAACGTCCGGGTTGACGGCGTGCATGATCCCCGCCAGCACCAGCAGTGTGCCGATCATCGACACCGGAATGTGCCACGTAATGATGCGTTTCCACAGCAGGAACAAGCCGCCGAGCAACAGCAATACCGCCGAGGTTTCGCCCATGCTGCCGCCGATCATCCCCAGCCCCATGTCGCTGACACTGGGCAAACTGTCGGCAAGGCTCGACAAGGTATGCCCCTGCCCGGTTTCAGTACGGATATGCCCCAAGGGGGTTGCGCCACTCACCGCCATCGAGCGTCACCCACGTCGTCATTTCCAGCGGGAAGGAAATCAGCAACGCCACCCGCGCCACCATTGCCGGGTTGAACAGGTTTTGCCCGATGCCGCCGAACACTTGCTTGCCGACAATGATGGCGAGAAATGCACCCAGCACCCCGATCCACCACGGCGCGGACGGCGGCAAACTCATCGCCAGCAACCAGCCGGTGAGAATGGCGGAACCGTCAAGCGAGGTATTTGCCAACGGGCTTGCCCATGATTTTCAGCGCAATCGCTTCCGCCAGCACGCAGCCTAAAATGGTGATCAGGAACAGGCTGATGGCAGGCCAGCCGAACAGGTACAAGCCAAAAACGGTGGCGGGGGCAAGTGCGAGCATCACCAGCAACATGGTGTGCTGGACGCTTTTGCCGGAATGGGTGTGTGGGCTGCTGATCATACAGCTCATGCGTTGGCCTCCTGTGCGGGTTTGGCGGCTGCGGCGGCTTTTTTGGCGGCGGCCTCACGTTTACGGCGTTCCATCATTTCCTTCTTCGCCCGTTCCGAGTGCTTCCATGCGGGCGTTGCGCTGCTCGATCAGGCGTTTGGTTTCGTCCTGCTTGTGCTTGGCGCGTTGGCGGTTGGCGAGTTCACCCTTGGCGTAGTTGAAATATTGCACCAGCGGAATGTGCGCGGGGCAAACGTAGGAACACGAACCGCAGGCGATGCAATCCATCAGCCCCAGCTTGGTTACCGCATCAAGATTGCCAGCGCGGGCGTTGGCTGCCATTTCCAGCGGCAACAACCCGCACGGGCAGGCTTGCACGCAACTGGCGCAGCGGATGCAGGGCGATTCCTGATTTTCGGACACTTCTTTGGCGGTGAGGGCAAGGATGCCGTTGCAACCCTTGACGGTCGGCACGCGGGTATCGGGCAATACGTTGCCCATCATCGGGCCGCCGCTGATCAAACGGGTGGGTTCGTCCTTGAAACCTTCGCAATAGTCGATCACGTCCTGTACTTTCGTTCCCAGCAATACCCGCAGGTTGCGCGGTTGGTGGATTGCCCCGCCGGAAACCGTCATCACGCGGGATACCAGCGGTTTGCCTTCGCGCAATGCATCGCGCACTGCCAACGCGGTTGCCGGGTTATGCACCACGATGCCGATGTCAGCGGTCAAGGCCACGCGCTGGCGTTTCCTTGCCCGGTGAGGGTTTGCACCAGATGCTTTTCCGACCCCATCGGGTAGCGCATCGGTAAGCCGACCACTTGGATGTTGGGGAAAGCGGTGGCGGCTTCACGCATCGCGGCTTGCGCTTCGGGCTTGTTGTTTTCGATGCCGATGACGATGTTTTCCACCCCCAGCGCGTAGGCCATGATGCGGATGCCGTCGATGGTATTCGCGGAATATTCGCGCATCAGGCGGTCGTCGCAGGTCAGGTAGGGTTCGCATTCCGCGCCGTTGATCACCAGCGTGTGCAGCTTGTAGCGGTTGCGCAGGTTGAGTTTGACGGCGGAGGGGAAGGTTGCGCCGCCCATCCCGACGATTCCGGCAGCGGCTACGCGGGTAGCGATTTCGGCAGGGTCGAGGGTGAACGGGTCAGCGGGCGGGGAAAGTTCCATCCACTCATCCTTGCCGTCGGGTTGCAGGGTGATGGTGTGTACCGACAGGCCGGAGGCGTGATGCGCGGGGTAATGCCCTACCCCAACCACGCGCCCGGAAGTGGGGGCATGGACAGGCGCGGAAATCATCCCTTGGCTGTTGGCAAGCAATTGCCCCTTGAGGACGTGATCGCCGCGCTGCACGGCCGGTTTCGCCGCCGCGCCAATGTGCTGTTGCAACGGGATGTGCAGCAGTGCGGGCATCGGCAGGTCTTCGATGGCTTTGTCCGCGCTCAGGGTCTTGCAATCGTGCGGGTGTACGCCGCCACGGATGCGGAACAGCTTGGTGATCTTTTGGGTGGAGAGGAATGTCATGCTGTAACTCCATTCATCGAAGGACTCGGCCAATACCACGTCTGCACCGTATGCGTCAGCGGGCGCATTTCAATACATTCCGTCGGGCAAACCTCAAAGCACTTCTCACAGCCGGTGCAAGCATCGGCAAACACCGCATGAATCTGCTTCGAGCCGCCCACAATCGCATCCGTCGGGCAACGCTTAAAGCATTTGGTGCAACCGATGCACAAATTTTCATGCACATACGCAATCATCGGCCCCTTGTCCGCCACGCCGGAAAGGTCAATGCTGACCCCCAGTTTTGCCGCCTAGCGTTTCTGCCAAGGCCTTACCACCGGGTGGGCAAGCGGTAACAGGGGCTTGCCCGCTGGCAATCGCTTCCGCCGCTGGGGAACAGCCGGGGTAGCCACATTGCCCGCATTGCGAACCGGGCATCAGTGCTTCGACTTCAGCCTGCAAGGGGTTGCCTTCCACTTTCAGATAGCGGGCAGCTATACCCAACATCCCGCCAAGCGCCATACCCTAAGAGTCATCAGTGCGAATATTGCAGTCATCGCTTATCTCCTTGTTAGTGGGTCAGACCCGCAAAGCCCATAAACGCCAGTGACAACAGCCCGGCAACCACGAACGCAATCGGTAAACCGCTAAAGGCAGCGGGTGTCTGCGTCAGTGCCAGCCGTTCGCGCAACCCGGCAAAAATCACCATCACCAAGGTGAAACCCACGGCGGAACCGAAGCCATACAGCAGGCTTTGCAGAAAACTGTGCTGTCTCCTGCACGTTCAGCAAGGCTATACCCAGCACCGCGCAATTGGTGGTAATCAACGGCAGGAAAATCCCCAGCACCTGATACAACGCCGGGGACATTTTCTTGATCACCATTTCGGTGAACTGCACCACCGCCGCAATCACCAAAATGAACGCCAGAATCCGCAAGAAACCCAACCCAAACGGTTGCAATAACCAATGTTCCAGCATCCAACCCGCCGCCGAAGCCAGCGTCAACACAAACGTCGTCGCCAAGCCCATGCCAATCGCCGAATCAAGTTTGTTGGAAACGCCCATGAACGGAACACAAGCCCCAAAAACTTGACCAACAGGACGTTGTTGACCAGTACCGTACCGAGCAGTAGCAGAAAGTATTCCATTGCGCATTCCCTGAAGAATATCTGTGAAAAGGCTAATGCAGGGAGCGTGCCATCCGGCTGCAAGCCTTGTGTGGCGTGGGTTTGCGGCGGATTTTACGGCGTGTGGTTTGTGACAAAGGATGGGGGATTGTCGGGTTTGCGACAGAGAGTGGCCCTGCGCGAACCCTCCCCCCGCAAGGGGTGGAGGGAACAAGACAACTGGCACGGCTATTGCACCGTAATAATGCACAGCAACCGTGGAAACCGTTATGCACAAGCCAAGCACCTCATTCGCCGAACACTACGCCGACCTCTCGCGCATTGCCGGATTCGAGCATGTGACCCCCGGCCTGTCGCTGCAAGCCATCCTCGAAACCGTGGAGCAAGCCCCCGTTGCCATTTCCATTACCGACACCCGCGCCAATATCCTCTACGTCAACAGCGCGTTTGAAGAGCTAACCGGCTATTCCCGCGACGAGATTTGCGGGCAAAACGAATCGGTGCTGTCCTGCAAAACCACCCCGCTGGAGATTTACCGCACGCTGTGGCGCACCATCCAAAGCGGCAAAGAATGGCGCGGCACGCATGATCAACCGCAACAAAGCGGGCGAACGTTACCTCGCCGAAGTCACCATTGCGCCCGTGCTGGATGCCCAGCGCAATATCACCAACTTCCTCGGAATGCACCGCGACATATCGGTGATTCACAACCTGGAACAGCAACTCAAGCACCAAAAAATCCTCTCCGACACCATTTTCGACCTCGCCCCCGCCATCGTGGTATTGCTCGACAGCCACCGTAATATCCTGATGGATAACAAAGCCTACAAACGCCTCAAAGCCGAATTCGGTAGCATCGAACCCGTCCACCTGTTCCTCGACGCACTCAAGGATCGGCTGCCCACGCTCGACGGTGAAACCTTCGACAATTTCCACGACGTGCAAGTCCGTTTCGACGCGCCCAATGGCAACGAATGCTGGTTCACCCTGTCCGGCATCCATGTCGAAGAACTCGACGACGCCGCCAAAAACTATTTCGCACTCGACCAACAGCGGCGGGCATTACCTGTTGCTGGTTGCCACCGACATCACCACCCGCAAAGCCGAGCTGGAACGCGCCCGCATCCAGCACCTCAAAGTGCAAATGGCGGAACAGGAACTCACCAGCAGCATCCGCGAAACCCTTGCAGGCGCGATTTTCCAACTGGAAACCCCGCTCAATGTGATCCAAGCCGCCTGGTCATGCCGCCCTCTTCCACCGAAGCCTTGTACCCGGTGCTGCAACAAGTGCTGGAATCGTCCTACCGCGCCATCAATGCCATGCGCATGGCACTCGCCCAGAGCCGAACACGGCACGTATTCCCTGGTCAATATCAATCAGATACTCAAAGACTTGCTGATCATCGCCACCGACCGGATGCTTTCCGAAGGCGTGGTCGTCGACTGGCAACCCGAACCCGTGCTGCCCACCATCATGGGCAATGAAGCCTCATTACGGCGCATGTTCCACTACCTGCTCGACAACGCCTTGCTGTCACTGAGCGAAGCCAAGCGCGTGTACCGCGAATTGCGCCTGCACACCTGTGTCCGCGATGACAGCATCTGGGTGGAAATCACCGACAACGGCATCGGCATTCCCCCCGCGCAACGCCTGAAAGTGTTTGAACCCTTCCACAGCGGCTGGAAACGCGGCAACGGCAATGTCGGCATGGGCTTGTGCATGGCGCAAGAAATCGTCAACAACCACGACGGCAGCATCAGCATCGACCCCGATTACCCCAACGGTTGCCGTATCCGCGTCAACCTACCCCTCAAAGCCAGCAACGGGGGGATGGAATGAGCCACGACAACGCGCAATTGCAACAAACCCTGAACTTGCTGGAAGACGAACTGGCCTGTATTTACGCCGTCAGCAAGGTCCTCAGCCGCTCCCTCAACCTCAAGGAAACCTTGCGCGAAGTGCTGCGCGTGCTGCACGAAGAAGGCCAGCTCGAACACGGCATGGTCAGCCTGCTGGATGGCGACAGCGGCGATTTGCTGCTGCTGGAATTGCACCGTGCCGACAAACTCACCGTGGAAAACGTGCGCTACCGTGCTGGCGAAGGCATCATGGGGCTGGCCATTGAAATGGACAAACCGCTGATCATCCGCAAGCTCGCCGACGAACCGCGCTTCCTCGACAAACTCGGCGTATACAACCCGGACTTGCCGTTCCTTGCCGTGCCGATCCGCGCCCGTGGCGATGAAATCGTCGGCGTATTGGCAGCGCAACCCCCGGCCGAACTGCATTTGCTGGGCGAACGCCGCCGCTTCCTCGAAATGGTCGGCAACCTGATCGGGCAAAACGTGGTGCTTGCCAACGAAGTCGCCAGCGACAAGCAAGAGCTGCAAAAAGAACGCGATTCGCTGCGCCGCAAGGTCAAGGGCGAATCCGGTTTCGCCAACCTGATCGGGCACACCCGCTGTATGCAGGTGGTGTTCGACCAAGCGCGGCAAGTGGCCAAATGGAACACCACGGTGCTGATCCGGGGCGAATCCGGCACGGGTAAAGAGCTGATCGCCAACGCCATCCACTACCATTCACCCCGCGCCAACAATGCTTTCATCAAACTCAACTGCGCCGCATTACCGGACAATTTGCTCGAATCCGAACTGTTTGGGCACGAAAAAGGTGCATTTACCGGCGCGGTCAGCCAGCGCAAAGGGCGTTTCGAGCAAGCCGACGGCGGCACGCTGTTTCTGGATGAAATCGGTGAAATTACCCCCGCATTCCAGGCCAAACTGTTGCGGGTATTGCAGGAAGGCGAATTCGAGCGCGTCGGCGGCAGCAAAACCCTGCATGTCGATGTGCGCGTGATTGCCGCCACCAACCGCAATCTGGAACAGGAAGTGCGGGCGGGCGAGTTCCGCGAAGACTTGTATTACCGCCTCAACGTGATGCCGATCATCATGCCGCCGTTGCGCGAACGGCTGGAAGACATCCCCGACCTTGCCCGCTTTCTGGTCAGCAAGATCAGTAACAAGCAAGGGCGACCGCTGGATATTGGCGATAGCGCCATCCGTGCGCTGATGCACCACGGCTGGCCGGGCAATGTGCGCGAGCTGGAAAACTGCATGGAACGCGCCGCGATTCTCAGCGCCGACGGGCATATCGACCAGCAAGTGATCCGCCTGACGGGGCTGGATAGCCATTTCCCGGTGGAAACCAGCAGCGCCAGTCAAGCAGCCGCCCAAGATTGATCTGGATTCACCGGATCTGGATGAACGTGAGCGCGTGATTGCGGCGCTGGAAGAAGCGGGTTGGGTGCAAGCCAAGGCAGCGCGGTTGCTGAATATGACACCACGCCAAATTGCGTATCGGATTCAGATACTCAATATTCAGGTGCGGCAAATCTGATACCGAAAGTGCTGCCCCTGTTTTTAGGGGTCGCGGGCAATGTCCGCATGAACTTCAAGCAAGGTACGGGCAGGCAGATACAGCTTGAGCGGGTCATCTTGTAACGGGATAAAACCGAAATGCTGGTAATAGGCAGCCGCACGTTCATCTTTAGCATCCACCACCATTGCCACGATGGCAAAATCATCCAGCAAGCGCACCGTGCGCACAATGGCATCGACCAATAAACGTTGCCCGATATGCAAGCCCTGATGGTGTTGGTCAACCGCTAGTCTGGACAATCGCACCACCGGCAAACAGGCTTTGGGCAGCTTTTTCGCATCGTCTGGATTCAGGTAATCGGCTGGAATCTCTGCCAACGTGGTGGTGTAAAACCCAAGAATAGTTTCCGCTTGTGCCGGACGTACCGCCACCCACGTCCGGGAAATCTGTTTTTTCTGATGTTGTTGGGCGGTCTGTTGCAAATACTGATTGAGGTCAGGTTGACCACAATCGAATACTTTTCGTGCATGATGGGCAGCCAAAGCAACAATGCCAAGTGCATCATCACCCACCATCATTCAGTAACTACCGTATCTTTATAACGTTTGGCTGCCTTCAACAAGGCTGCATTCGGTTTGGGCGGATGTTCCAGTGCGTGCAAGAAGGCTTGAGTATCACGCAGACTCAGCCGTATCACCTGTTCCTGCCGGACAATCCTTTCTGCTTCACGAATCGCAGATTGCACCATGAACTGGTTGATGGAAGAAAAGCCCGCCCACGACGCTGCTTGCTCCAACAGCGCCTTGACACCCGGCGACACGCGACTAACGACACGTTCCGTTTTTTGTTCTATCTGGATAGCGGTCATAATGGCTTCCCTCCTTAATAGTGTAAGGAAAGCCTAACATTAAGTTGCCATTTTGGCAACATCTAGCAGCGTATCCAGTTGTGCTAGCGGTGTATAAAAGTGCGGCGACAACCGCACCCCGCCGCCACGCAACGCACAGAACACCCCGGCCTCCTGTAAACGCTGGAACAGGCTGTCATTACCCAGCGCGTGTGAGCGGAAGGTCACAATCCCGGAACGGCGTTCCTCGCGGGTATCACTCAACACATCGATGCCCGGTATGGCCTGCAAACCGTCCAGCAGGTATTGCACCCGTGTGCAAAGTTGCGCCCACACTTGTTCCATGCCAGTTTCCAACAACAGGCCGAGGCTGGCGTTGAGAGCGTGGATGCTGAGCATGTTGGGGCTGCCGCATTCAAAACGGCGGGCGCTGGCTGCGGGTTGGAAATCTTGCGCGGTGTAATCAATCATGCCTTCCGTCATGTGCCAGCCGTATTGGGTCAGCTTGAGTTGTGGCTGCACTTCGTGGCGCACGTAAAACAGCGCCAAGCCTTCCGGCCCCAGCATCCACTTGTGCCCGTCGGCAACCACGAAATCGGCTTGGATGTGCTGCGCATCAAACGGGATTGCTCCTAATTGCTGGATGGCATCGACGCAAAACAGAATGCCGTTGGCGCGGCAAAATGCGCCCAGTTCCGCCAGTTTCATGCGCAAACCGTTGGTGTATTGCACCGCGCTGACGCTAAGCACACGGGTACGCCCATCACACAAGGCCATCAATGCCTGTTCGGGTTCGTCGGGGTAAGCGTCCAAATCCAATTGGCGGAATTCCACGCCCTGCCCCGCCAATGATTGCCACGGGAAGCGGTTGGAGGGGAATTCCTGACGGATGCCGACTACATTGTCGCCCGCTTGCCAATCCAGCCCGTAAGCGACGAACGACAAACCTTCCGAAGTGTTTTTCACCAAGGCAATATCGGCAGCGTCAGGGGCATTCATCAAGAGACGTGCTTTTTCGCGCAAGGCTTGTTCCACCGCCAGCCAGCGGGGATAGTCCAATGAACCTTGGCGGGCGTTTTCGGTGGCGAAAGCGTGGACAGCATCCGCTGTTACTTGAGGCCAAGGCGCAACGGCGGCGTGGTTGAGATGGATGCAACTCAACGTGGGGAAAGCGGGGTGTGGGATTGTGTGCATGGAAATCCTCCTAAACAGCCATTATCGCCTCTATTGTATCTGCTGGTGCAAAATGCTGTGTCGCCTTGTGCAATGCCTTGTCCACAGCATCGAACTCCAATGCTTGTGAGGATAAAGCCACCAACATTTGCGAAGCAAGGATCACGAAACGGTCAGCACTGGAAATCGACATTCCAGCATTCTCCAGCCGCTTTGCCAGTACTTTGGTATTGGCAATGGCTGCCTTCTCATCCAAATAAACAGTAGCCGCAGATCGCTTCTTGCAAACCAGAATGGCATCCAGACTGATCGGATCTTTCGCCGCCGTTTTGGGACTGGCGGCACGTAATTCTGCATGGACAGGATGCGCAGCAACCACTGCCAAGCCAGCCGACGTAATTGCTTCATAGATCGCCGCCCAACCTTCGACCCGTGAATGGTGGAAGCTAAATGCCAGTACCCCATCATCCTTCAGCACCCGCTGGCATTCGCTAAACACAGCAGCAAGCTGGTGGGCAAATACACGCGAATCTTTATGCTGGACTTCGCCGGGAGCAGAAGAATCCGCCCGTTCAAACCATGCGTAGCGCCTTTTCAGCACGGGCGACAACCACGCAAAGAAAAAGTCACTCAATTCACTGTAATGGACGAAATCGAAATAAGGCGGGTCAGTCACCACCGCATCAACCGATTTAGCGGGAATAGGCAAAGCCGCGCTGTCACCGTTCAGCACCATCATGGCGTTCCCAGCCGCTTTGAATTGCGCCCATGAATCCACCTGCTGCACATCAATCGGTGAACTGGCTACTGTTTTAATTGCGCCTAGCCGTTCACCGAATAATGTCCGCTGAAAATCCACTTCAAACGGTTCATCCAGATAGCACTTTGCCCGCAGCAAACGGGATTCAAACAGTGTGCTGAATGTACCGCTGCTTTTATCCGTTCCCCACACCGAGTTTTCGAGCGGCGCACGTTCCGGTTTTAGGATGTGGTGTGAAAACATGTGGCGTACTGCGCCCGTGCCTTCGCCCTTGAAACTGCAAAACATATTGTTGAATTCCAGCGTACCGGAAAACAAACACAGCATTTGCTCCTGTACAGCCACATCCTCAATTGCAAGGATGCTGCGTAATAGCAGCCCCAAGCACAACAATTGGCGGGCATTAAAGAAATCGCGCCAATGGCGGTAGTTATATCCCAGCGCCTGATCGGTGTTATGGCCTGATCGGACTGCCAATGTCGGTAGCGGTAAATCTTCCTGCTGCTAATCGGGTTTCAGCCTCGGTATATAAAGCCCGATCTTCATCCCGAACGGGGAGATAGATTTTCTCACCATTCGGGTCGGAGAGCCATCATCGCATACATGCGCTGCGCCAGTGGTTTATCAGCAGGCAACAGGTCTTTAATCCGGTAGCGTTTACCGTTTTGGGCAGTGACGTATTGCCCCGCTGCTGGCCCTTGCTGGGGATTGAAAGCATGGGAGCAATGAGGACAAACGACATCCACAGCATCGTAACGGTTTTCCATCACCTCCCAACAAGCCGGGCAAACCAGTTGGGCTTTCGGCTTTTTCTTTGGGTAAGCGTCTTGGGAAAACACATAACGCGAGAACAGCGGGATTATCTCGTTCTCTGGAGTGGTAACTGTTTTGACCCAAAAGCAATACAGCACGGGAATAAGCTCACCGGACACGGGGTCGCGGGTCTGGTAATAACGGCGTATTTCAGGGGCAACTTGTGCTTCAAGGCGGGCAAAAGCGGCGCGTAATTCCGGTTCTGGAACACGGGTAAATGCCTGCCGTACCTGAAACGTGCTGACCGGGTTAATGTCACAGCCAATGGCTTTTGCCCCCAGTTTGGTGGCTTCGCCCAAGGTCGTGCCACTGCCCATGAAGGGGTCAAGCACCACTTTGCCGCTGAGTTGGTGGTGTTTGTAAAAGCTTTGCCAAACATCCGTGCCCGGTTCACTCAAGGCCGCCAAGGTGATGCCCCGGAACACTGAACCCAGACGTGTCGCCCACCATTTATGGATGTGGTAAATCGGGCGATTGATTTCCTTGCGCCAGCTTTCCTGCTCGGCAATCTGGCTGATTTCAACAATCGGGAAATCGCCTTCAATCGCGGTGGTTTCACCTGTGGGCAGAAAAGGAACGGTGTGGGCTGTGGTGTTCATAAGTGCTTCATTATAGCGGTTTCAGCAATAACCTGCTGGGTAGTGACAGGGAACAGACTCTTGGGGCGGGCTAGCATCTGGAATGCTGGCGGATCAGGGCAATTTCCGCCGTGTCAATGCCGAGTGATTCCAGAAAGTCCTGATGGGCTTCGGGGGAGCGCTGCTCGAATTCGCTGTGCCATTTGCGCATCCCGGCATCATCCAGCCCGGCGGCACGTAGCATTTCTACCCAGCGTTGCTTGCTCATGGTGCGGCTGTCCTTGAGGGCGGAGGCGGAATCGAGCAGGCGCACGATTACTTGCTGTTGTTGGCGCAGGCGGCTGATGTCGCTGTTGAGTTCCTGAAGGTGGCGTTCCAGCACGGCGGTGGGTGCATCCGTGCCGGAAGCCAGCAGGGTGCGGCAGCGGCAAACCGGCATCACGGAAGGTCTGGATGTGCGTCATGCGCTGCACGGCCTGTTCTGTATACAGACGGTAGCCGCTGGCACTGCGCGTCGAGGCAGGCAGCAGGCCGATTGCGTCGTAATACAGCAACGTGCTGCGTGACAGGCCGAAACGTTTCGCCAGTTGACCGATGGTGTACATCCGCAGCCTCCCTTATCAGCGTGAATGTTGGCGGATTTGCGCGACCTCCTCCGCCGGGATTTGCAGCCATTCCAGAAACGCCTGATGCTGCGCCGGGTGACGCTGCTCAAACAAGCGATGCCACTGGCGCATGGTCGCCTCGTCCAAGCCGGTTTCACGGAACAGCTCGACCCACTGGGTTTTGGTCATGTTGGTGTTTGGCATAATGCACTCCTGTTGTTGATTGGAACAGGGGTAAGGCTAAAGGGTGAAGTGGTAGACGGGTCAAGGAATTAAACGAAGCTCATGCACCAATCTGTTCACGTCTTCGTCGGTCAAATCAGCAGTACGTGGGTTGTTTGCATGACGTTTGCAATAGTTTTCATACCAAGCGGCGGCATTCTTGCCCAATAGTCCCTGCATTTCTTCCTGTGTCATTACATCGAATTGGTTTTGCTCTTTATTTGAATCCGGCATTGGTATTTTCACTCCTGTCAAATGCTCATCACAATGACAATACCGCTCAAAGTGCGTGCTCCAGTTCCGCTTCCAGTTCTTCCGGCGGGTAATCCACTGCATCAATGCCGCTTGCACTTAGCAGTTCGATGAAGGCTTCCAGATCAATACCAGCGAAACGGGCGGCTTGGGCAAGTGTCATCTGGCGGGATTGCACGAAATGTAACGCCATTGTCCGCTGTATGCCGTGGCGCAGCAGGTTTTCATCAAAAGGAATCGCCAGCATGGAAGGCTTGCCATGCTTGGTGATGACGGTCATGTGTCCCTGTTCGGCGTGCTTGATCAACTCGCCGGAACGGTTGCGCAAATCGCGAGCAGAAAAGACTTCGACAGCTTGCATGGTAGTATTCCCCGGAATAGTTATGTACACAAAGTGTAGCATAATCCGTTTTGAAGCGGATCAACTTTTGCTGGATACGGGGACTCCAATACAAGCGGTGGTATGGCGACATCGAAACCCTAGATTCTCATGATAGAGTTTTACTGCTACACTTTCCCTATCGTGTATTACGGTATGACAATCATGACAATTTCTGTACGACTTCCACCGGAAGAGCAGCACATGCTGGAAATGGCAGCGCGGCGCGTAGGGCGCAGCAAGAGTGACCTGATGCGGCAGGCAGTGCGTGAACTGTGCCAGCGATTGGCAACAGATAACCGCACGCCCTACAGTTTAGGGCAAGATTTGTTCGGTGCGGGTAGCCTTGCCTCTGCCCCGACTGATCCGCTGAAACGTCAAATCTGGGAGAAATTGCTTGCCAAACACAAGCGCGTGGGTTGATACCGGCTTTCTGGTCGCACTATTTGCCAAAAACGACAAACACCATGCTTCTGCCCAAGCGTTCTTGAGCAGCTTAGGGAAGATCGAATTACATTCTATCTGGCCTGTAGTGGTGGAAGCCTGCTTTTTCCTCGATACCAACGGCAAACTTGCCCTACTCCAGTGGATAGAACGCGGGGCATTGACGCTGCACGACATCCGCACACAGGATTTGCCTATCGTCCGCAACACGCTGGAAAAGTACCAAAACCTTGAACCGGATTTCACCGATGCAGCATTGGTGACATTGGCGGGATTGCGCAAAATCAGGCATATCCTGACGGTGGATGAGCGGGATTTTTCGGTTTATCGGCTGGCGGATGGGAGCTGTTTTGAGCGGTTGTGGGTGTAAATGCCTTGAAACCTATATGATTTATTGGGACGTGGTAAGTAAGTTTAAAAATGAGCATTCAGAATTTTGCATTAATTGATGGTAAACCCGCATTTATCAAAAATTATCGCCATTTGGTAGGGAACTATAAAGAGCGTCCAATAGCCATTTGCCCCATAAAGGGCTGCGGGTGTGAAATGGAGATGGTATTGCCTAAAGATGAAACCATCATGCGTTCACATTTTCGACACAAATCAAAGTCAGTTGCCGACCATTCTCCAGAATCAATATGGCATTGTGATGTTAAATACCATATCGCTGAACAACTAAAACAAAAAGCCAAGATAAAAATAAAATGGAAATGTAAATCAGGATTTTGCAAAAGCAAATGTTCGCTGCCATCATTATTGTCTGACCAGCCTAATTATATTGATGTGGATAGCAGAAAAATTGGAAAATTCCTTCCCGACATTACTTTGTATCATGACAATAAACCATTGGCTGCAATTGAGGTTTTTAATACTCATGAGTCAAGTGATGAAAAAATAGCCTTTTATGACGAACAAAAGTTACCGTGGTTTGAGATTCTTGTACAGTCATTTAGTAATTATGAAAAGATTATGGACTGGAAAGGTGGAGATGGTTTGCAGAAATTTATCTCACGCCATTATTACCCTGAGACTTTGCCAAGACATTGCCCTAGTTGCGAACAAGCAATCGCAGATAAGGAAAGACACGAGAGAGAAAAAGCTGAACGTGCAGCAAGGGAACAAGCAGAATATCAAGCCAGACGTAGAAAGGCTGAAATATTTAAGCAAAAAGTTGGGGAGAAGCTACTTCCTTTACTTACTAGTGGAAAGTCAATTTCATTAGATTTCAAACTGATCTGTTCTGATTGCAGATTGTCATTTCCTCAATATTTAATTTTTAGAGATGTAACACAATTTGCAATAAATGATTACATTCCCCATGTAAATGAGATATGCGATATTGCTCTTTACGATAGATACAATGATTATTGCGGCTGCATTCTTATAAAGAAAAAACATTCAAGCAATGATGAAATAAAAGATGAATTAATGAGCAAATCTGATAAAAACAACAAGGCATTCATTGAGATTGATCTAAAAAATAATAAATTTTATATTATTGATTCCAGCTTGCATGGAAATCAACAAAAATTGTATACTTGCAATGCTTGTAAATCTCTAAGGGCAGAAAAAGAACGAATAAGATTAAATAATCTCAGGACTGAGATACAAGCTAGAGAACTTGAGGTAAAAAGAAAGCTAGAAGAAAAAATAGCTGGCATTACCAATGAGATTAACAATTGTCAATCTCAAATAAATAACTGTCTCGAAAGGATCAGATTAAGTCGATCAAATGATGAGAAGGAGACCGCTAGACAAGTATTGCACAGATTAAAAAACGAACTAAATTCTTTAAAGAATCGTCTGCCTTAAATTTAAATCCTATATTTTTCTAAGCCATGACAATAGACATTGTGTGTCTGTCATCTTCCCTACATCACATTCCCGACATTCCCCCTCAAACCCCTTTGTCGCACACCCAACAAAAAAACCCCAACCAATTGTAAATAAAAGAAAAATTTCCAATAACTAACATCACATTCCCGACATTCCCCCTCAAACCCCTTTGTCGCACACCCAACAACAAAACCCCAACCAACTGTAAATAAAAGAAAAATCACCAACCACCGCCACTTGGCACGCAAATTGAACTACCCATGCAAACACCCTCACGAAACCCATTTCGTCACGGAGAATACGCATGGAACTGACTGTTTTAGGGCAAAGCCAAACCACCGCCCCCGATGCCGGGGGCTGCGCCTCCAGCGGTTGCGGGAGCAACGACGACCAACTGAACCACCTGCCGGAACACATCCGCGCCAAGGTGCATAACCACCCGTGCTACTCCGAAGAGGCACACCACCATTACGCCCGGATGCACGTTGCGGTTGCCCCGGCCTGCAACATCCAGTGCCACTATTGCAACCGCAAATACGACTGTTCCAACGAATCGCGCCCCGGCGTGGTTTCCGAACTGCTCACCCCCGATCAGGCGGTGAAAAAGGTCATGACCGTGGCGGCGAACATCCCGCAAATGACCGTGCTGGGCATCGCAGGCCCCGGCGACCCGCTCGCCAACCCGGAACGCACCTTCGACACCTTCCGCCAACTGACCGAAAAAGCACCGGACATCAAGCTGTGCGTCTCCACCAACGGTCTGGCACTGCCGGAACTGGTCGACGAACTGTGCAAGCACAATATCGACCACGTAACCATGACCATCAACTGCGTTGACCCCGACATCGGCGCACAGATTTACCCGTGGATTTTCTGGAAAAACCGCCGCGTCTACGGGCGTAAAGGTGCAGAAATCCTCATCAAGCAGCAGCAAAAAGGGCTGCAAATGCTGGTCGATCGCGGCATTTTGGTCAAGGTCAACTCGGTGATGATCCCCGGTGTCAACGACAAGCATCTGGAAGAAGTCAGCAAGGCGGTCAAAGCCAAAGGCGCATTCCTGCACAACGTCATGCCGCTGATTGCCGAAGCCGAACACGGCACGTTCTACGGCGTGATGGGGCAACGCGGCCCGACCCACGACGAATTGCAGGAACTGCAAGATGCCTGTTCCGGCGACATGAACATGATGCGCCACTGCCGCCAATGCCGCGCCGATGCGGTCGGGATGCTGGGCGAAGACCGTGGTGACGAGTTCACGATGGACAAAATCGAAGCCGTGGATGTCGACTACGCCGCCGCGATGGTCAAACGCGCCGAAGTCCACGCCGCCATCGAAGCCACCCTCGCCGCCAAACAGCAGAAGAAGAATGAAACCTTCATCTCGCTGTCCAGCTTGAGCATTCCGAAAAAGGAATCCCGCCCGGTACTGATGGCAATCGCCACTTCCGGCGGCGGCATCATCAACCAGCACTTCGGTCATGCGCGTGAATTCCTGATTTACGAAGCCAATGCCCACGACGTGCGCTTCATCAGCCACCGCAAAACCGACCTGTATTGCAGCGGCGATGACACCTGCGGCGACGGCGAAAGTGTCCTGCAAAAAACCATCAACGCGCTGAAAGGCTGCGAAGTGGTGCTGTGTTCCAAGATCGGCTACGAGCCGTGGGGAATGCTGGAAGAAGCCGGAATCATGCCCAACGGTGAACACGCGCTGGAAGCCATCGAAGACGCAGTTGCCGCCGTCTACAAGGAAATGGGCGAAAAAGGCTTGCTCGACAAGAAACCGGAAACCAAGCAACGCGCCACCGCGTAAGGAGCTGCATCATGGCATTACAAATCGTTGACGGCTGCGTGAACTGCTGGGCGTGCGAACCGCTCTGCCCCAGCAAAGCCATTTACGCCGCGATCCCGCATTTCCTGATCGACGCCAAGAAATGCACCGAATGCGACGGCGACTACGCCGACAAGCAATGCGCCAGCATCTGCCCGGTCGAACAAGTGATCGTGGACAGTCAGGGTGAAGCCCTGAATCCACCGGGTTCACTGACCGGGATTCCGCCGGAACGGTGGGAACAGGTGCGGGCGGAGATACAGGCGAGATAGAAGAAACCCCTCACCCCTAGCCCCTCTCCCTCAAGGGGCGAGGGGCATAAGAGACTCTTTTCTTGCCCCCTCGCCCCTTGAGGGAGAGGGGCTGGGGGTGAGGGGTAAGTTCGGAGAACACCATTCCACACGAGGACACAGCCATGCAATCACGTTTACTAAAATTCTTGCAGACCTTCCGCCGTCACGGACAGATCGACCCGGCACTCAAACGCGCCTACCCGAACCTGCCCAACTGCCTGCTCAAACGCCATTCCGCGCTGCTGAGCATGAGTCTGGCAGGCAACCGTCATGGCTGACACCCCGTCACTCAACGTCTCGAAATGGCACGAAGCGGTCGAATTCGCCCCCGGTGTCCACTGGATCGGCGCACTCGACCCGACTTTGCGCACCTTCGACATTATCCTCAAAACCGCCAACGGCACGACGTACAACTCGTATCTGGTGCGCGGCAGCGAAGGTGTCGCCATCATCGACACGGTGAAGGAAGGCTTTGAGGACGAATTTTTCCACCGCCTCGAATCGGTGGCGCGTTACGACGAAATCAACGTGATCGTGTTCAACCACCTCGAACCCGACCACAGCGGCGCGTTGCCGGAACTGATGCGCCGCGCCCCGCAAGCACGGCTGTACATTTCCACCCGCGCAACTTCCATGCTCAAAGCGTTGTTGCGCCCCAACCGCGAAGAGCCGTTTGAATACACCACCGTCACCACCAATGACCGGGTAAGCCTCGGCGACCGCCATTTGCGCTTCCTGCACACGCCATTCCTGCACTGGCCGGATACGCAATGCACCTATCTGGAAGAGGAACAGGTGCTGTTTTCTGGCGATATTTTCGGCTGCCATTACTGCGATGTACGCCTGTTTAATGACCGGGTGGGCGATTTCCGCTTTTCGTTCGATTACTACTACGCGCACATCATGCGCCCGTTCAAGCAGTGGGTGATGGAAGCACTGGCGCTGATCGAACCGCTGAAAATGAAAATAGTCGCGCCAACGCATGGCCCGATTTTGCGCGAACGCCCACGCCGTTACGTGGCGCATTACCGCGAGCTTTCCACCTCCACCCTTAGCCGCGAAATCGGCGACACCAACAAGTCGTTGATCATTTTCTACATGAGTTCCTACGGTAATACGGCACGCATGGCAGAAGCGATTTACCAAGGCGCGGATACCGTCGAAGGCGTGCGCGTGTCGCTGTACGACCTCGAAGGTGGCGAAGTCGCGCCTTTCGTTGACCTGATTGAAGATGCCGACGCGCTGCTGTTCGGTTCCCCCACCATCAACGGCGATGCGGTCAAGCCGGTGTGGGATTTGCTCTCGTCGCTGGCGGTGGTGAACCTCAAAGGCAAGATCGGCGCGGCCTTCGGCTCGTATGGCTGGAGCGGCGAAGCAGTGCGCATGGTCGAAGACCGGATGCGTGGGCTGAAAATGCGGGTTCCGCGTGAAGGGCATCCGCGTCAAACTGATTCCAACACAAGAAGAATTGGATGAATGCACAGGGTTTGGTAGAGAAATAGCCAACATTCTGATCGGCAAGGAAGTACAGCGCGGGGTCATTGAATTCAGTGACCTCACCTGAATACCGCGCTGTCAGACAACTTTTTAATTAACGATTCAAGGAAATCGACATGGCAAAGGCAAAAATCACCTTTGAGGACATCAACCAAACGGTCAATGTCCCCGCCGGAACCCGCATTATCGAAATCTCTGAAAAGATCGGTGCGGGCGTTATCTACGGTTGCCGCGAAGGCGATTGCGGCACTTGCATGATGGAAGTCACCGAAGGCTGGAACAACCTGACCGAACCTTCCGTGCTGGAAGAAAAAGTCCTGCGCGAAAACATGGCAGGTCGCCACTACCGTCTTGCGTGCCAAGCGCAAATCCTCGGCGACTGCAAAGTTAAACCCGCCTGATTCAAGGAGAACAACATGGCATTAATTACTTTTTCCAGCCCCGAATACAAGGACAAAACCGTGTACGCGGTGGCAGGCAGCTTCACCGAAACCGTGCTGAAAATTGCCAAAACCAACAAGATTCCGATCCAGTTTTCCTGTGGCGATGGCGAATGCGGCACTTGCGTGGTCAAAGTCACGCAACTGGGCGACAAAGCGCCAATGGGCTATCACCTGGAAGAAAAGGAAAAGACTGTCTTGCTGGAACTCGGCAAAATCACCAAAAGCGAGATGGAAGACATGATCGTTAACGACCTGCCGAGCAAATGGCGGTTGGCTTGCCAGTTCATCCCGCGTGATGAGGATGTGTCTGGTCGAGTATTAAGATGCCGCAACCTGCGATATTATCCATGCCAGCTTCGGTCATTACACACTGGGAATCGCATGGAAACTTTCGGCAAACGCTATCACCCGCCCGGTACACCACCGGGAATCCTTGCACGCCACGGTACGGGTGGCGTAACGCGGATACGCCTGTTTGAATACGGGAGCGAGGCGTTTAGCGAAACCGACTTCGCCTACTGTAGAACAATGCCAAGCCGCCACTCGCAATGAGCTGGCGGACTGGTTAGACGTAACTGGCGTGCATGACCCAGCAGCGATCAGCCAACTGGGGGAAACCTTCGGCCTGCACCCGCTGGCACTGGAAGACATCCTCAACAGTGGGCAACGCCCTAAAATCGACTTTCATGAGCAGTACGCCTTCTTGATCCTCAACCTGCCCCATATGCTGAAAGACGAAATCGTGCTGGAACAAGTCAGCCTATTCGTCGGCGACGGGCATTTGCTGAGCTTTTGCAGCGGTGACGGTGCAGCTTTTGATCCGGTACGTGAACGCCTGCGGCAAGGTTTCGGGCGCATCCGCACCCGTGGCGTGGACTATTTACTGTATACACTGGTGGACGTGGTAATCGACTCTGCTTTCCCGCTGTTAGAAGACCTTGGCGAACAAATCGAAGTATTAGAGGAACAGGTACTGGCACGCCCTAACAAAGCTATCCTCAGTACCCTGCACCAACTCAAGCGTGATTTGTTGCTGCTACGCCGCGCCCTCTGGCCACAACGCGAAGTGATCAACCGCCTGATCCAACATGATGCGGAACTGGTCAATGCCACCATGCGCCCCTATTTCAGCGACTGTTACGACCACGCGGTGCAAGTCATCGACTTGATCGAAACCTACCGCGAAATGCTCAGCGGCATGTTGGACATCTACCTTTCCAGCCTCAGCAACCGGATGAACGACATCATGCGGGTGCTGACCGTGGTGGGCACTATTTTCATCCCGCTGACCTTTATCGTCGGGGTGTACGGGATGAATTTCGACCATATGCCAGAGCTGAAATGGGAATACGGCTATTTCATCATCTGGGGCATTATGATTGCGCTGGCAGTCGGGATGCTGGCGGCCTTCCGCAGGAAGAAGTGGTTATGACTCCCCTTCCGTCAGCAGTTCAAGATAGGCTTGCAAGGCCAACGCCCGCTCCTTGACCACATCCGCCCGCTTACCTGCCATCACGGAGATCCACATGGTTCCATCCATCTGTGCATGGATGGCGTTGATCAACTCGAATTCCTTATCACGCTGGACAATCCATGCTTTTTGTGCCTGTTTGAGGGCATCTTGCCCGGCAGGCTTGAGCTTGCTTTGCAGCGCCTTGTACGCACGGTTGAGTTCCTTATCCCAGTCGGTTTCGGCACGGGTGAAGCATTCCAGCATCCCGGCGGTGGACTCGTTAGTTTTAAGGCAACTTTCAGTGGTCAAGTCGATGGTATTCATAGCATCTTTGGCCTGCACCGCAGGGGCAAGCAACAAAACAAGGGCAAAGGGCGCGAAGTAGCGCATGATGAATCCTCCCAAAAGAATAACGGCTTACAACACATGCAAGGTCAGTTTCGCATAAGCATAAACGCAACCCAACAATGCCGCCAGCGGAATCCCCGCCGCCCCGACCACCAGCCATAGCATTAAACGCCGAAACGAAGCGTGCTGAAAGCGGAATTGGGTAAAAGTATAAATACCGATCAACAACAATTCGATCAGCGCCGTCCCCATAATCAGCACGATGACAAAATCCACCGTTTCAGTGTAACCGTGCAACACCAACGAACCCACCAGTGAAAACCCGTAGCCAATAAAATAGCCCGGAATCAACAATGATAGCCACCCAACCCAGAACAATGACTGTTGCCAGACAGCATAATTCGGCGCATTCACCTTAACCATAAAATAACCACTCACAAAAAAAGACATATGACTCATCTAGTTCATAGCAAAGACTTATCAAAATTGCTGAATTACCTTTACCACCACTTATACCCGGCCTGATTTTCCTGACGGACTGCCCCTCAGCGCAGAAAATTAACTTTTTTTCATCCAAATCCAATCCAGTTTCCCGCAACAGTCCGTAACTAACAGCAAGTGGTTCAGCAAACCTGAACAAACTTGTTATCACCCGAAAACCAATGCTCTTGGAGAATGGCTATGAAAACACATCAAAAACTGGCACTGGCTGCCCTGACACTGGCAGTATCCAGCGCAGTACAAGTACAGGCATCCAGCCACCGCGAAGCCCCCTTCATTACCGAAAACCCCAAGGTTGACGCCACCGACTTCTACGCCTTCCGCAGTTATGAAGCCGGGGCGCGAAGGCTATGTCACCCTGATTGCCAACTACAACCCGCTGCAAGACCCGTATGGCGGCCCCAACTATTTCAGCCTGTCACCCGATGCGCTGTATGAAATCCACATCGACAACAGCGGTGATGCCAAGGAAGACCTGACCTTCCAGTTCCGCATCACCAACGAACTGGGCAACGCTGGCAAAGGCATTGCCCTGCCGATTGGCGGCAAGGATATTCCCGTACCGCTGGTGAATATTGGCCCGGTCACTGATACCGATTCCAGCAGCCTGAATTTCCGCGAATCCTACAACCTGACGATGGTCAAAGGCGACCGCCGCACCGGCGAAAAGCACGAAGCTATCAACCCCGCCAACAGCAGCAAAACGTTTGCCAAACCACTGGACAATGTGGGTAGCAAAACCTTCAGCACCCAAGCTTACGACCAGTACGCCCACACCTTCATCCAGCCAGTGCAATTAACGGGTTGCCCTAGCGGGGCGCAAGACGGCAAGGTATTCGTCGGTCAACGCAAAGACCCGTTTGCCGTCAATCTCGGTGAAATCTTCGACCTCGTAAACCTCGACCCGACAGGTTCACCGGATGCCAAACCGGATGCACTGGCGCATAAAAACGTCACCACCTTTGCGCTGGAAGTCCCGATTGCCTGTTTGACCGGCGGCAACAGCAACGGCATTTTCGGGGCATGGACAAGCGCCAGCCTGCCCCAAGTCAGCGTGCTGGATCCAACCCCGGACAAGCTCAAAGCCAAAGTCAGCGGCGGTGCATGGACACAGGTTTCGCGCCTCGGTATGCCACTGGTTAATGAAGTGGTCATCGGCTTGCCCGACAAAAACCTGTTCAACGCCAGCGAACCCAAGGATGATGCCGCGCAATTCCTGCATTACGTCACCAACCCCAGCTTGCCGGTACTGCTGAATGCGCTGTTTGGCGTGACTGCACCAACCGATGCAGGTCGCCCTGATCTGGTAGCTGCTTTCCTGACCGGCTTGAAAGGCGTGAATGCCGACGGTTCGGCGGCAGAAATGATGCGCCTCAATACCGGCATCGCCGCCACCGCGAAAGCCAGCCAGAACAACCTTGGCGTGGCAGCAGGCGATGCGGCTGGTTTCCCCAACGGTCGTCGCCCCGGTGATGATGTGGTGGATGCGGAACTGCGGGTTGCAATGGGCTTGCTGTGCCACCTGCCACTGGGTTTGTGTACCCCGGAACAAGCGCCTAGCGGGATGATTCCTTACACCGACGGCACACCGCAAAACGCAGGCCAGTTCGATGAGAACTTCCCTTACCTGACCACACCACTGGCTGGTTCACCCAACACAAACTAAGGGAGGCATTGCCATGAAAAACCAATACTGGAAACTATCCGCCAGCACCTTGCTGCTGACCCTGCTGAGCGCCTGTGGTGGTGGCAGTGGTGGCAACACACGACTGAAACCGATAACGGCGACACAGGTGGCGGAACCAGCACCTCCGCCAGCCGGGTGCAAGCCATCGCCAATGCCACCACGACCGCCAAAGCGACGGATGTCACCGACCCTGCGGGTCTGCAACAAGACCTGAGCAGCGTGTTTGGTGCGGCTGACGGCGAGCCTGTTCCGGTCAATAGCGGCGACACCGTGCAAACGGTCATCAACCGGGCAGCGGGGCAATAACCATGCAACCGAAACAGAGACCTGCATCTGTTTCACCTGTTACAGGGCGGCGTTACGGCGCTGTCCTGTGCTTTTCCCTCCTGCTGGGCTTGCCTGCCGTGTTGCAGGCAGCCCCCCACATACCCGAGCAGTGAGAGCGAAGTGCTGGAAGTATTACCCACCCAGCTACGGGGAAACAACAACCCAATCAGCCGCCTGCGGGCGCAATGGCGTGCCAACCCGCACGATACCACCACGGTCGCCGCGCTTGCCCGCCTCTATATCGAAACCGGGCGCGAACAAGCCGACCCGCGTTACTACGGCTATGCCGAAGCACTCCTGCAACCGTGGTGGCAACAAGCCGAACCCACCCGCCGAACTGTTGCTGCTACGTGCCACCATCCGCCAGCATCAACCACGAATACGCCGCCGCCATCGCAAGACCTTGAGCAACTGGTGCAAGCGAAACCCGAACCAGACCCAAGCATGGCTAACCCTTGCCACCGTCCAGTTGGTCAACAAGGAATACGCCGCTGCCCGCCGCAGTTGTTCCGCACTGGCAACGCACGCTTCAACATGGTTTGCGACACTCTGTTACAGCCAAGTCATGAGCCAGAACGGTGATGCCGAACGTGCCTACCGCCTGCAAACCACCTTGTTGCCGCAATTGGGTAAGGAACAGGTGGAATTGCGCCAATGGGTACTCACCTTACTGGGCGAAACCGCCGCCCGCACTCGGCAAAGCGCCCGAAGCCGACCAGCATTTTCGGGCAGCATTAGCCGAACCACGCCGCGACAATTACCTGTTGCGGGTGTACAGCGACTTCCTCATCAGCCAGCAGCGCCCGCAGGAAGTCATCACGCTGTTGCAAGATAAAACCAGCGATGATGCGCTGTTGTTACGCCTTGCTATCGCCAGCCGTGATGCCCAGCAAACGGCTGACACCGCCCGTTATCAAGCCCTGCTCGAAGCCCGCTACCAAGCCGCCAAGCTACGCGGTAGTACGCTGCACGCAGAGGATGAAGCCTTGTATGCACGTACCTTTGGAGCAGCAACATGATGATGAACAACCGCCTCCACTACTTCTGGGGAATCTGCCTGTTGCTGTTGCCACTGGCGGCTTTCGCCCACAAACCCAGCGACAGCTACCTGTTTTTGCAGGATCAGCCGGATCGGCAAGACCGGCTTGCGCTGGGACATTGCGCTGCGTGATCTGGAACAGGCCATCGGGCTGGACAGCGATGCTGATGGCAAGATCACTTGGGGCGAATTGCAACACCAACAAACCGCACTGGATGCTTACGCCCTCAGCCGTTTGCACCTGCAACAGGGCGGTACTGCCTGCCAGCCGCAGGTAACGGGTTTGCAAACCGAAACCCATACCGACGGCGGTTATGCGGTGGTACTGATGAACGCTGGTTGCCCCGCTACCGCCAGCGGTGCATTGCAGGTGGAATACAGCCTGCTGTTTGATATTGACCCGACCCACCGGGGTATTCTGTTGGATCAGCGGGCAGGTTCCGGGGCGGCTTCCTACATTTTTTCCACCGATCACCCCAAGCAGGAACTGACGGTACAGAGCGGCGGCTGGCTGCCGATTTTGCTGAATTATATCCGCGAAGGCGTTTACCACATTCTGAGCGGGTTCGACCATTTGCTGTTCATTGCCATGCTGATCCTGCCTGCCGTACTGGTGTTGAAACAGCGGCAATGGCAACAGGTGGAATCGTTCCGCCCCGCCTTGATTAATCTGCTGAAAGTGATTACGGCGTTCACGGTGGCGCATTCCATTACCCTGTCGCTGGCAGTGCTGGGAGTAGTGGATTTACCTTCGCGGCTGGTGGAATCGGCGATTGCGCTGTCCATTATCGTGGTGGCGGTGAATATCCTGTACCCCATCATTACCCATGACCAATGGAAGCTGGCGTTTGTGTTCGGGCTGCTGCACGGCTTCGGCTTCGCCAGCGTGCTGAGGGATTTGGAAATGCCTGCCGGGGCATTGGCAGAAGCCTTGTTTGGCTTCAATGTGGGGGTGGAACTGGGGCAATTGCTGCTGGTGCTGCTGCTGTTCCCGCTGGCCTACCTGCTGCGCCCGACCCGCTTTTACCGGGTGGGCGTGTTGAATGGGGCTGCGAGCATCACCGTGGTGTTGGCGGGCATGTGGTTTGTGGAACGGGCATTCAACACTCAATGGCTAGCATCTTGAATAACCCGGCTTATGCCGGTAACGCACCTTTCAGGAACGCCAGCGCCCCACTTTCAGTCTTCAATCTACCATGATGCACACCTTTGGCGGCAAAGTGGTAATCACCGGCGCGTAGATGCAAATCGCCAAACCACAATTCGCCTTCCAGCATGATGCATTCTTCATCGAAAGGATGCGGATGCCCGTGCATTTCAAAACCGGGGGCAAGTTTTGCCAGATAGGTAAGCAAACCGGAATCGCCTTCCTGATGGAGGATTTTGATACGTGCGCCGGGCAACGCCTCAAACCATTCGCCTTCATTAGCGCGGATGGTCTTGAAACCGGGGAGGATGCCCGCTTCTTCCTGAGCAACCTTGGTCAGGATGTTGTGGCGCATCCGGGTGTGTAGGGCAAGTGGAATCTCAAACGCCTCCTGCGCTTCCGCCAGCAATTGCAGGATGTCTTCATCCAATACCGGCGGGGTAGTCAATGCGTTGTGATTAGTTGCCATCATATGCTCCCCGCAATATGCTTTGGGCGCGGCGCAAAATAGACTTCACCGTGCCCAGCGGCTCGCCACTGTATTCGGCAATTTCCTGATGGCTCATGCCCCGGTAAAATGCTAATGCAATCATCTGACGTTGTTGTCCATCCAATAGTTTCAAAGCCTCAGCCAGCACCGCGCCCTGTTCCACACCCAAGGTATTAGACAGTGGATCAAGCGCATGATTATCCGCCACATCATAATCTTCTGTGAGTGGAACCTGATGACGGGTGGCGCTGCTTTCGCGCCGTAAGGTATCAATGGCACGGCTATGCGCCATCATCAATACCCAGCCCAATGGCGTCGCCCGCTCGGCAGTGTAGCTGGTTGCATTATGCCAAACTTGCATGAATACATCGCCGACAATCTCTTCTGCCAGCTCATGATTTGAGGTCACTTTGAGGGCAACAGCAAATACCCGCCTGACGGTTACATCGTAAAACACCCCAAGCGCCGCCTGATCACCTCGTTGGATTTTCTCCAGCAAAGCATAAAGCTCGGCTTGATCCTGCGCCATTATACTTCTCCACTAAAACAGTCCTTAAAGTTTAACACAGAGACTATAAGACCTACTGCTATTACGGAATGCACTGCCAAAGTGGATTGTTTTGGTAGTAAAATACCCCCCATGCACAAAATTGACCAGCTTACCGCAACTGAGATTGCCGAGCGCCTCAGTACACCCGCTAAACCCACACATGACGTAGCCTTAGATGCTTGCCGTGAAGCTGGGGTGTTGGTTCCGTTTGTGCGGATGGGGGATGCATGGCATCTGTTGTTCATCCGCCGCCCCGCCTCTGAGAAAGATTTGCACAGCGGCGAAGTGGCATTTGCAGGCGGTAAGCGTGACCCAGCCGATGCCGACCTGACCGCCACGGCATTACGCGAAGCGCATGAAGAAATTGGTATCTTGCCGCAAGATGTGCAGGTATTAGGGCAGCTCGGCCTACACCATAGCATTAGCCGTTTCCGCATCTTGCCGGTGGTGGGGCATGTGCCTTGGCCTTACGACCTCACCCTCAGCACGCTGGAAGTCGCAAGGGCTTTCACCATCCCGCTAGAATGGCTGGCACAACCGCAACATTACCAGCTTTGCTACCGTCAGGTCGCAGGTGTAGAGGAGCCGTTGCCGGTGGTTTACTTTCAGGAATATGACCACGAGATTTTGTGGGGGGCGACAGCACGGATTACGCTTTCCTTGCTGGCCTGTCTGCGATAAAGAAAACCGCCCACAGCAAGAACATCAGGCTAAGAGAGGAGGAGGAGAGTAAACCTGTCTGTCCATGCGCTGTGGGCGCTTGCAAATGATCCCGCCGCTAGGAGGAGGAGAGAGAACCGGGATCACTTATTATTGCAATGCACAAAGGATAAGAATTTTCAGGAAAGTGAACAAGCTACAATTTCTTAACCTAATGGTTAGAAAAGCTAACCTGAGGAATATTCGCTACTTTGTGCCTGTGCTTCTGCCCGCAACCATTCCACAAACGTATCGGTGGCGTATTGGTGCAAGGGGGCTTGTGGCTGGCGAAAAATATAATAGGCATGTTCCAGTGGCAGGGGCAAATCGAAAGGAATACGCAGCCTGCCCGCGTCAATGTCGGATTGCGCCAGTGGCTTGATGCTCAACAACACACCCTGCCCGTCGACCGCTGCATCCAACGCCAATGCCACATGGTTAAAATGCAAGCCCCGGTTGGCCTTGACGCCGCTAACCCTTTGGCGTTTCAGCCATGTATCCCAGCTTGGATGCCCAACATAATCAGTATCGTCATGCAATAAGGTGTGGAATGCCAGATCCTCCGGCGTCCGCAACGGGTGTGGGTGAGCATCGCTTACCAAAACAGGGCTGCATACCGGAACCGCTGACACCGCAAACAGTTTTTCCACGCCCTCCCCCGTATACTGCCCTGCCCCAAAACCAATCACCACATCGACCTGATTTTGGCGGAAGAACCTGTCCACCAAACCGCCTTCTTGCTGAAAATCAGCATCCACCAGCCCGACATTGCTATTGATTTGCATATCAATTTCGGGGTGTTGGCGGGAAAAACGGTGTAAACGCGGGATCAGCCATTTGGATGCAAACGAGGGGGCGGCACATACCGTAATGCGTTCGCCCTGCTTTTCGCTGCGCATCAAATGCACCGCTTCAGCCAGATTGTCGAAACCCTGACGCAGTTTGGGCAACGCCGCCTCTGCCGCTTTACTGAGGATAATCGCACGGTTTTTACGCTCAATTAGGGCAAACCCCAAGTAATCCTCCAGAAATTTAATCTGGTGGCTAATGGCGGCGCGGGTCACATTGAGTTCACCCGCCGCTTTGGTAAAGCTCAGGTGGCGGGCGACGGCCTCAAAGGCACGCAAGGCATTCAGGGGGGGCAATTGTTGAGACATGGCGTAATTATGCCTGCTATGGTATTTTTAATCCTGAGTAAAATGCTTTTTAACCCAACAATGCAGCCACTTTTTTACGGTCTGCCCGCTTCATCGCCTTGCCGGTGATCGGGCTGATCGGCGCACCCGCAAAACGCTCATCATGGGGAAACACCATCAGCTCCACTTCCACATCATCGACGTAAAAGCGCAGCAGCGGAAAATACTCCTGCTTCTTGTTCCCCAGACGGGTACGGCGCTCGTGGGTCTGGAAGGGGATGTGCTGATCGCCCAGAAAAAACATCACCTCTTCCACGCCATCCGCCGCCGCCAGATACAGGGTAACGGCTGAATATGGGCTGGATGTCCCCTCCAACGCCGCGCCGGTCAAGTAAGGGTGATAGGCTTGCAGGAAATCCATCGCCTCCAGCGCCACTTCCCGATGATGCCGCAGCAATGCAGGTTGGGAATCAGCATCAAACAGTAAGATGCGCTGGTGGATAGCCGCCTCGATTTCCTCATTGGTCGGCTGACCGCTGCCATGCGCAGAAACCCCCAATTGTTCCGCCGCCCGCAGCTTGGCAAGCCGATAGTCACGCATACCTTCTTCATAGATCAGGCGGGCAGCTTCTTCCGCCACCAAATGGCGCAGTTCTTCACGGGTATTACGCATCAGAAAAGCTGTTCGGGAATTTCAACCCGTTCCGGGGTGCGCTGGGGTGCAGGTGCCCGTTGGGGTGCGCCCGGTACAGCTTGGCGGGGAGCAACGGGGCGGGGCGCAATGTCACGCTCATTTTTATACTGGAAGCCCTCCCCATCTTCTGAATAGGCAGCAGCATCACTACGCCTGCCCGACTTATCATCCAGACCCAAATCCGCTTCCTTGAGGTCAACCGGCTTTTCCCACTCTTTGGATGGCTCGCCTTTCAGCACCCGGTGCATGAAATCAATCCACATTGGCAGCGCCACATTGGTTCCCGTTTCACCTTCGCCCAGCTTGGACATGTCATCGAAACCGACCCACGCAACACTCACCACATCCGGCGTGAAACCGCAGAACCACGCATCTTTCTGGTCATTGGTTGTCCCCGTCTTGCCCGCAATATCCTTGCGGTTCAAGGCACGCCCGGCACGTGCCGCAGTCCCGAACTGGGTGACACCCTGCAACATGCTGACAATCTGGTAATGGGTACGGCTATCCAAAATGCGTTTGGCAGCGGGGTATACGCCCTGATCACCCACTTTCGGGCCAACCACGGCATCGGTTTCCCAAATAGGTTTGCTGGCATCTTTGTTGTCTTTAACGTCTTTGCTGCCTTTACCTTCTGCCCCGGCAGACTTATCTTTATCTGCCGCTTTATCCGGCGCGTTGACAACACAAGCATCCACCTCACCCTTACAAATTCTGGGTGACACCTCTTCAAACAACTTATTGTGGTTGCGGTCTTCAATGCGGGTAATGAAATAAGGCTCAATCTTGTAGCCACCATTGGCAAAAGCCGCGTAAGCCGTTGCCATTTCCATCGGTGTCGTCATGCTCGTGCCTAGTGCCAGCGTCAAATTATTGTGGCAAGTTTTCCTTGGCAAAGCCAAACTGGGTAGCAAAATCAACGGCGTAATTGACCCCAATACTGCGCAACAGGCGGATGGAAACAAGGTTGCGTGACTTGGCAAGCGCCTCCGCGCAAGGTCGTCGGCCCGACATACCTGCCACCAAAGTTTTCCGGTTTCCAGCTACTACCGGGAATATCAATCGGGGCATCATTCACCACACTGGCCGGGGTAAAACCTTTCGCCAATGCTGCCGCATAGACAATCGGCTTAAAGCTGGAACCGGGCTGACGCACTGCTTGGGTAGCACGGTTAAATTTGGAATGGTAAAAATCAAACCCGCCCATCACCGCTTGAACCGCACCATCACTGGGGTCAAGTGAAACCAACGCGCCACCCACCGTAGGCACTTGCGAAAGCACCCAAGTATTTTTTTCCTTATCGGTCTGGCGCACGCGGACAATATTACCCGCACTGAGAACATCACTGACCCTTCTGGGAGCCGCGCCGCGCCGGTCTTCCGTTTTGAAAGCCCGCGCCCATTTAACCGCATCAAAATCCAGCGTAATCCGGGTTTCACCCACCAGCAATTCAGCCGAGTTGGCTGTCAGCCTTCAACACCAAGGCGGGGTGAAGGTCACCAAACACCGGGTAAGTGAACAGCTTGTCACGCATTTCATCGTCAGTTTTCAAGTCACCGAGATCAACCTTGTCTTCAGGGCCGCGATAACCATGCCGCTGGTCATAGGACATCAGCGCCTGCCGCAGGGACTGCTGCCGCTTCCGCCTGTTTCGCCGAATCCAGCGTGGTATAGACATGATAGCCTTGTGAATAAGCATTGGCCTCGCCAAAACGTTTCACAATGTCAGCCCGCACCATTTCTGCCACATAAGGTGCATCGGTTTCAATTTCGGTCTTGTGCTTTTCCGCCGTGTTTGGCTCATTCACCGCGGTCTGGTAGTCAAGCGGGGAAATATGGCCCAGTTCCAGCATCCGCTTGAGGATATACGTTGCGGCGGATCATCGCTCGCTCAGGGTTGGCAATCGGGTTATTGCGTGAAGGTGCTTTGGGCAATCCCGCAATCATCGCCTGCTGTGCCAGCGTCAACTGATCCAAGGTCTTACCGTAGTAGGTTTCCGCCGCTGAGGCGATGCCGTAAGCCCGATTACCCAGATAGATTTTATTCAGATACAACTCAAGGATTTGATCTTTGCTGAGATTTTGTTCTATTTTGATCGCCAGCAAGGTTTCCTTGAATTTGCGTTCCATGTTCTTGCCGGAATCGAGGAACGAGTTGCGTGCCAACTGCATGGTAATAGTGCTAGCACCCTGACTGGCTGAACCTGTTGACGCCACATTGCCCAACGCCCGCAATACGCCTTTGACATCGACCCCTTGATGCTGATAGAAAGCGGGCATCTTCAATGTCGAGAAACGCCTGTTTCAAGCGTTCGGGCACTTCCTCCAGGATGACGGGGCGGCTGCGGCGTTCACCGTATTCAGCCAGCAACTCGCCGTCACGGGTGTAAATGCGCAATGGCACTTGCACGTCGATTTTGCGCAACTCGGCTTCATCGGGCAATTGCGGGGCATAGTGGGAATACAGGGCAAACAAACCCAACGCCCCTAGCGTGAGGAGCGCAAAGAAAGCGCCTAGAACAAGCTGAAGAAATTTATAGATGAACCGCATGACTACATTAGACTTTTATTCGTTTACGCACGGCTCCCGTTTATCTGAAAGCACGCCACCCAGGACAGGCAGGGTAGACTATTTTGGGATTCGACGCTACCATTGACCTGCAAATAATTAAAAGATATGACGAAATAACATTTAATAATAACAATAACCTCGGAAGTGCCTGTGTTTTCATTTTATCCTCGCAAAGAAAGCCTGCTCGGTCTGGACATCAGCTCTTCCGCCATCAAACTGGTGGAGATGACCCGTAAGGGACGTGACTACCGGATCGAAAGCTATGCCGTCGCCCCCCTGCCGGAGGGTGTTGCCAATGAAAAAGACATCGTGGAACCCGAACCCGTGGGTGAAGCCATCCGCCGTGCCTTGCGTGACAGCCGTTCACGCCTGCAGCATTGTGCCTTAGCCATCCCCACTTCGATGGCGATCAGCAAAATCATTCCCGATGCCTGCCTCCATCCCCCAAGCGGAGCTGGAAGCGCAAATGTCGATGGAAGCCGAGCAACATATTCCTTACCCCATGAACGAGGTCAATTACGACTTCGAAATTCTGGGGCCATCCGCCAATTCGCCCGAAACCGTCGATGTGCTGCTCGCAGCCACCCGTTCCGAAAATGTCGAAGTCCGGGTAGCTGCCGCTGAAATGGCGGGCTTAACCGTGGATATTGTGGATACCGAAACCCACGCGCTGGAAAAAGTCCTGCGCCACCTGACCACCGAACTGGATCAACACGACTCACTCGCCATCGTCGACTTTGGTGCCACCATGACCGGCATCAGCGTATTCGAGCAAAGCCGCCTGACGTTTTCCCGCGAACAAGCCTTTGGCGGACGTCAATTGACCGAAGAAATCATGCACCGTTACGGCCTGACGTGGCAGGAAGCGGGCTTGGCGAAAAAAGAAGGCAATCTGCCAGAAAACTACGTTTCCGAAGTGCTAGAACCATTCAAGGACAGCATGGTGCGTCAACTGCACCGCTTCCTGCAATTTTATTACGCCTCCAGCCAGCGGGATAGCGTCGTCACAGATACTGATCTGTGGCGGCTGCGCCCGCATTCCGGGCGTGGATGAACAAATCCAATCAACCATCGGCATCCCGGTCAGGGTTATCAACCCCTTTACCGGGTGTCCCTCGGCTCGCGGGTCAGTCCTGTTAGGTTTACCAATGATATGCAAGCGTTGCTGATCGCGGCAGGCTTGTCGCTACGAGGGCTAGAGTAATGGCAGGGCTTAACCTTTTACCTTGGCGGGAAAAAGCCCGTGAAGAGAAAAAGAAACAATTCTTCACGCTGATTGGCGCGAGCGTTGCATTGGCGGCTGCCGGTATCTTCGCCGCCCACCAGTACATGCAATCGTCGCTGGAATACCAAGAGCGAACGCAACCAATTGCTGACCACCGAAATTGCCCAACTGGACAAGCAAATCAAGGAAATCGAAGCAACTGGATGCCACCCGTCAGGCATTGCTGGATCGGATGCAGGTCATTGAGGATTTGCAAAGCACCCGCCCAGCTATCGTGCATCTGTTTGACGAAATGGTGAATGCCCTGCCCAAAGGCATGTACCTGCTATCGCTGAAACAGGAAGCCACCAAAGTGCAACTGGAAGGCAAGGCCGAATCCTACGCACGGGTTTCCAGCTACATGAACCGGCTGGATGCTTCGCCGTGGCTGAGTTCATCCAACCTGAACATTATTTCCACCAAAGAAGAAGCCAAAGACAGACGAAATCCTGCTGCGGGATTTCAAACTGGATGTCACCCAATTACTGCGGCAAGGTCAGGATGATGACAGTACCGACAGAACAGCTAAAACCGACAAAACAGAAACCAATAAAACCGAAAAAACCGGCGAAACAGCCGACGAAACCAGCAGCGGGAGGCGGCTCATGAACCTTCACGAACTCAATAACCTAGCGGATGACCCCGGTAGTGTGTCTTGGTCCATCAAATCGTTGGCACTGGCGGTTATCATGGCCATCATCCTACTTCTTGGCTACAAACTCATCATCGTGGATGAGTTGAGCCGCACTAGAAGGGGTAGAAGCCAAGGAACAAGAACTGCGCACAGACTTTGAAACCAAACAGAAACGTGCCAGCCAGTTACCACAATACAAGGCGCAACTGGAAGACATGCAACGTTCCTTCAGTGTTTTGTTGCGCCAATTGCCCAGCGATACCGAAATTCCGGGGCTGATTCTGGATATTTCCGAAAAAGGCTTATCCAACGGTCTGGAACTGGAACTGTTTGAGCCACAAAGTGAAGTACAGATGGATTTCTACGCAGAAAAACCCATCAAAATCATTGCCAAAGGCTCGTACCGTGAACTGGCGACGTTTGTCAGCGACATTTCCGGTCTATCGCGCATTGTCACCATCAACAATATCGACCTAAAACCGGACGAGAAAAGCGGGACGTTTGCGGCTGGAAGCCACCCTAAAAACCTACCGTTATCTGGATGATAGCACCGGTGATAAGCCCGCCACCAAAACCGATAAAGTAGCTGCTGACCCAAAAAACAAAAAAGCCGCCCCCACAGAGGGTAAAAAAGGATGAAACGTATCGCCCCCACTTGGTTAGCAACAGCCATTAAACTATCAGCAGGTTTCAGCTTGCTACTATCACTGACGGCTTGCAACAAGGACATGAGTGACTTGGAACAATACGTGCAAACAGTCAAGGCGAAACCGGCTGCACCCATTGAACCGATTCCCGAAATCAAGCCGTATGTGCGCTTTATTTATCCGGGTCACGAGTTGGATCCGTTTGATTCCAAAATACTCGCACCCGATGCATCCCCGGAAGCGGGCAGTACCATCATGCCCGACCCGAACCGAGATTCCTGAATTTCTGGAAGGTTTCCCCTTGGACAGCTTACGCATGGTGGGTACGATCAACCAAAGCGGCTCGCTGTGGGCATTGATCCGCATTCCTGATGGTGCGGTACACCGGGCGCGTGCAGGTAATTACCTTGGCAAAAACTATGGAAAAATCAACAAAGTAGAAGAAACCAAAGTCAGCGTGCAGGAAATCGTCGAAAACGGCTTCGGCGGTTTCAAGGAACGGGAAAATGCCATTGCCCTCTCCGACATAAAAGATGTAAAAAAATAATACACAGGACTGAGCAAGCAAAATGAAAACAATAAAGCAAAGTGTTGCTTTGGCACTTCTCATGACCTGCATCCCTGCCAGCAGCCTAGTATTGGCAGCCGACAAGCAGCTACAAAGCATCACTGCCCAAGCGGCTGGCAACAAAACCGAGGTACAGTTGCAATTCAGCTCCCCGGTTGAGTTGCCCAAGGGTTTCCTGATGGAAAACCCTTCCCGTTTGGTGTTTGACTTTCCTGCCACAGAAGTCAGCCCCAACAGCCGCAGCAAAGCCGTCAACATGGGGCAAATCCAGACCATTGACGCTGCCAACAACAAAGGCAAGGCACGGGTTGTCGTACACTTGAATGGTCTGGTTGACCATACGGTGGAATCACGTGGCAATACCGTGGTCATGCTGTTTGAAAATGGAAGGGCAGCAACAACCAAGCCAAACCCGCCACAGCACCAGCAGTCCAGCGTAGTGGCAAAGCAGCGGCTGACAGCTTGCCACCTGCACCCAAAGTTGAAGCAGAAAAACCCAGCTTCATCATGCCTGCGCAATTACCCGCCAAGCCGCAAAATAGTTACCTCGCCTACCGTTGCCGGAATTGCCAGTCCCCAATCATGTACCCACGGATTACGCTTGGTATACACCCACCCGGTACAGCCAGCACCTGCTCCTGCGCCAGTGCCAGCACGCAAAACCAGCACTGCACAAGCCTGTAGAAGCAACCGCAGAAACGCCCAGCACCAGCGGCAAAGACCGTCATTGCCCAGCAAGCCGCACCGTAGAGGCGCAATAATTATTTGCCCCCACAAGCTGCCAGTCACCAACACAGCCACGCTGTTGCAGGGCAGTGGATTTCCGCCGTGAACCGGATGGCAGCGGGCGCGTCGTCATCAACCTACCATCTGCCAATACCAGCGTCAGCGATGACAAAAGTGGCAATACTATCACCATTACCCTGCCGATACCGATGTCCCCAGCCAACCTGCAAAAACGCATGGATGTCATGGACTTCGGCACACCCGTCAGTGAAATTGATGTCGCACAACGCGATGCAGGCACACGCATCCGCATTTCCAGCCCACGAAGGCTTTGAACACCGCACCAAACGCAACGGCAACGAGTACACTGTTTACATCGACAAACTCAAAGCGTCGGCGGAAGAACAAACTGGTCGGTGAGAAGAAAAAGAAAAACTTCACGGGCGAAAAGCTCTCGCTCAACTTCCAAGACATTGAAGTCCGTGCTGTCCTGCAATTGCTGGCGGATTTCACCGACAAAAACATCGTGGTCAGCGACACCGTGGCAGGCAATATCACCGTGCGCCTCAAAGACGTACCGTGGGATCAGGCACTGGACATCGTACTCGAATCCAAAAATCTGGCGATGCGTGAAAACGGCAACGTCATCTGGGTAGCCCCCGCCGCAGAACTAGCCGCCAAAGAACAACAGGAACTGGAATCCATCAAAGCCAAGCAGGAACTGGAACCACTGGTGACGGAATACATCGCCATCAACTTCGCCAAAGCTGCCGATATGATGGCCCTGATCGAAAAATCCAAGGGTGAAGACAAGCAATCCCTGCTCTCACCACGCGGCAAAGTGTCGGTGGATGAACGCACCAACACCCTGCTGGTGCAAGACACCGCCGCCCAGGTCAAATCCATCCGCGACTTGGTCAAAGCGCTGGATGTGCCAGTCGAACAAGTGCTGATCGAATCCCGTATTGTCATTGCCAACGACACCTTCGGCAAAGAACTCGGTGCACGCTTTGGCATCACCCCGACCTGGGTCAACCAAGACAGCGTCGGCATTGGCACAGGTAAACTTGGCACCGGTACTGACGAATATTGGGAAACAGCCACCAAAGCAATGGCGGATGACCACAGGCAAAACCACAGATTAACATGCCCAGCCTGAGTGACCGCCTCAGCGTCAACCTGCCAGTGACAGGCGCGATCGGCAGCTATGGCTTCTCGATCCTCAGCAAAGACTTCCTGGTCGATCTGGAACTATCCGCCTCACAAGTTGAAAGCAAAAGTGAAATCATTTCCAGCCCACGGGTCATCACCTCCAACCAGACCAAGGCGCTGATCGAACAAGGTGTGGAAATCCCCTACCTGCAAGCCTCTTCCAGCGGTGCTGCCAACGTTGCCTTCAAAAAGGCCGTACTCAGCCTGGAAGTCACGCCACAAATCACCCCGGATGAACACATTTCGATGGATTTAAAAGTTA
The DNA here is from genome assembly GCA_963818325.1 of uncultured Gammaproteobacteria bacterium. Lineage (GTDB taxonomy): Bacteria > Pseudomonadota > Gammaproteobacteria > Thiotrichales > Thiotrichaceae > Thiothrix. The sequence goes on from CAWFRV010000004.1 coordinate 146,067, forward strand.
ACCAAGATACGGTTGGCGAAGTATTCTCCGGCGTCCCCAGCATCAATACCCGTGAAATCCAAACCAAGGTATTGGTTGAAAACGGTCAAACGGTGGTGCTAGGTGGCGTCCATGAGGAAGAAAACTCAGACGGCACAAGCAAAGTTCCTGTCCTTGGCGATGTCCCGGTTCTCGGCAGATTGTTCCGCACCGACAACAACAGCAACAAGAACCGCGAGCTGCTAATCTTCGTCACACCCAAGATTGTGGACAGTAAATCATAAGCGCAAACACACAAGCTGCTTGATTCCCGCGCCCGGTACTGGCATAAATCCCGGATGCAAAATAACATCATCCTGGTGGGTTTGATGGGCGCGGGAAAATCCACCATAGGTCGACAACTCGCTCGCCGACTGAACTTGACGTTCTACGATTCCGACAAGGTAATCGAAGAACGCACGGGCGTCCCTATTGCCACCATCTTTGAAATCGAAGGTGAAGCAGGTTTTCGTGAACGTGAAGAACAGGTCATTGCCGAACTCACCGCCCTGCACTGATATCTTGCTGGCAACCGGCGGCGGCAGTGTCTTGCGTGACATCAACCGCGAACACATCAAAGCCGGTGGTTGCAGTCATTTATCTACGGGCCAGCTGCTGACCAACTCTTCCAACGCATCAAACACGACAAAAGCCGCCCGCTGATGCAAACCCCCAACCCCATACAGACCTTGCGTGACCTACTCAAAGCCCGCGAACCGCTGTATATGGAAGTTGCCGACCTGATCATACCCACCGGCAAGCAGAAAGTGAATGTCATCCTGCGCGACATCCACAACAAACTGAAACAATTACAGGACGTTGCCCATGCAAACCCTTAATCTCGACCTTGGCGACCGCAGCTACCCGATCCACATCGGGCAAGGTTTGCTGCAACAGGCCGAACTGGTCACGCCGCATATCAAGGGCAGAAGTGCAGTCGTCGTCTCCAACACCACCGTTGCCCCGCTGTATCTGGAAGCCACCGCAACGCTTGCTGACCGGTTTGAAACATTCCGCTGTAATCCTGCCCGATGGCGAGGAATACAAAAACCTCGATGTGCTGAACCAGATTTACACCCACTTGCTGGAACACAAAGCTGACCGCAAAACCACGCTGATTGCGCTGGGCGGCGGTGTCGTCGGCGACATGACGGGCTATGCGGCAGCAAGCTACCAGCGCGGCATCAACTTCATCCAGATTCCCACCACCTTGCTGGCAATGGTCGATTCCTCCGTCGGCGGCAAAACCGGCGTGAATCACCCGCTCGGCAAAAATATGATCGGCGCATTCCACCAGCCGCAATGCGTGCTGATCGACACCGACAGCTTGAATACGCTGGCTGACCGCGAACTCAGCGCAGGCATTGCAGAAGTGGTGAAATACGGCCTGATCCGTGACCCCGCCTTCCTGCAATGGCTGGATACCAACATGGATCAGCTGCTGGCACGTGACCCAGAAGCATTAACGTATGCCATTTTCCGTTCCTGCGAACACAAAGCCGAAGTGGTCGCGGCAGATGAACGTGAATCCGGGCAACGCGCCTTGCTGAATCTGGGGCATACCTTCGGTCACGCGATTGAAGCGGCAATGGGTTACGGCAACTGGTTGCACGGCGAAGCGGTAGCCACCGGCATGGTAATGGCAGCGGAACTGTCGCAGCAAATGGGCTGGTTAGCGGCGGATGACGTGGCTTACACGCGCCACATTTTGCAACGCGCCAACTTGCCGGTTGACCCACCCGCGCAAATGACGGGCGAAGACTTCACCCGCTATATGTCGGTGGACAAGAAAGTGCTGGATGGCACATTACGCCTCATCCTGATGAAATCGCTGGGCGAATCCATCGTCACGGCGGAGTTTGACCCCGCCGCACTCAAGCGTGTGTTGAATCGGGAAATCTGATTATTTCCCCAATTTCATCAACTTACCGCCCTGCTTATACGCCAACGCTTCCAAGATGATGCCGTTGGTGTTGGCAGTAATCGCCTTATTGGGCTTGACCACTGACTTCATACAAACCGGAATACCAACCGCGTTCCGGGTTAGCCAAGGTCGCGGCTTTCTCCACCAGCTTCTGGGTGTAATCGGTTTCATACAGCGCGTGCCAGCCAAATGCCGCCTTGGTACTCAGGGTTTTGAACTGGCTGGCATCGTCGCCTTTTTCGCTAATCGCATTCCAGATTTTGCCATCGGTAAACACGGTGTTGTAAACGAAGTACGGCGGCTGGTCGATATTGTCTTCCGATACAGCGGTGAGAATGCCAGTTTCAGCAAAGCGCTTTTCCTGCGCCTTGTACACGCGCCACGCCAGTTCCTGCGAAATATGATCCCAACCGAATTCCACGCCATCCAGAATGTACGGTTCACTCACCACGTAGTTATGCGCCCCGTATTGCTGCGCACTGCGGCTATCAGTCGCCAACCTGAATCCCGCCAATATCCACGAACTTGAGGAAATCGGTGTAACGCAGTGAATTGGATACATCCAACCCCATCAGATTGAAGGATTTGGCAGCGTATTCTTCATACCCCAAACGCCCTTCCTGAAGGTATTTGGTTTCGCCCTCATCAGTGACCACCGCACCTTGCAATACCCCGTTAACCAGCATCGGCTGCGTATCCCAGCGTTCCATCACCTTTTTGACGGAAGCGGTGTGTTGCGGGTAATGCCACGCCAGCACGTTGAGCGGCACGAGTACCCGCCCGATGTCGATCGCCGACCAGCCAATACCTTTTTCACTCGGCTGATTGGTGTAATCGACCATTTGCAGGGAAATGGTGTTGTAGGACTTATTCGGCAACTTGCCTTCAAACAACGGCATTTTCGCCAACGTATCCAACGCTTTGAAAATACGCGCATCAAATTCGGTCTGATCGATAATCCCCAAGCGTTGCGCCGCAATCACCGCCATCAGGTAAGACGAAGTATCCCACAAGGTCGAAGCATTATAGTTATCCACCGAATTCACCAAGCCCAGTTTCAGGAATGGTATTGTTCTGGAAATACTTCCACGCGGTTTTTGCCCACGCCATTTCCTCTGCCGTCAACGGACGAGACGGGGCAATGTTCACATCGTCACTGGTTTCAATCATGGCTTCTGGAGTAGACGCATTACCCATGCTGATACCTTCCAACCAACCCACCATACCAAACGCGGTGACTAACCCCGTCAAAAAAATCAAATGGCTACGCGCACGCACCAAGCCCTGTTTAAAACTCATACTGTCACCTCGTTATTATTATACTGTTGGGGTTGAGCGGCTTCCTCAGCAACCTCTTCTGCCTCCGGCTGCCAAAACGCCGCCATCACAATCCCACTCAACGCCAAAATATTATTCAGCCCCCAAAACAGATTGGTCAGAATCCCACCCATCGAATAATCGCTATTACCCAGCACAAAAAACTGCACACTGGCATACGCAATCCCCAACACCGTCAGCACAATCACCGCAAATTGCGGCAGCACCAGATGGAAAAAATTACCTTCTTGCCGGTCTTTCGGTGTTACCGGAAACTTGATCTGTTCACCCTTCAACACCGTCCAAATCGCCTGAAGATTCACCGGGAAAAACGACAAGTAACTGGCTTTGGAACGGTAGCCCGCAATCCCCCACGTCCCCACCATAAACGCCAATTCCATCGCAATCAGGAACGGCAAAATGTGCAGGAAGAAATCGCCGGTATACGCACTCACGGGCGCAATCCCGCTAAACAAATAGATCAGCGGCGCTGCCAAAAACATCATGTTCCAGATACCGCCAAGGTATGACCACGCGGTTGCACCATACATCAAGCGTTGCGCCCAACTCATGCCCTTGCGCGTCATCGGGTTGTCGTGCATGACAATATCCAGCGTGCCACCTGCATATTTGAAGCGTTGCACCGTCCAACTCAACAAGTCTTGCGGCGACAACATTTTGGATTCGACCGCCGGATGCAGCACCGATTTCCAATGCCGATCTTCATCCGAATGCAGCACAATCGAGGTGTAAATGTCTTCGGAAACGTGGAAACGGTACGGGGTAAATTCCTCCTCACCTGCCACCTGATGGCGCATTTCCTGCACCAAACCGCTGTCGAGTGCTTCCCCGCCCATCAGCTTTTGCAACTGTTTGGATTGCTTGCCGACCTGCTTTTCGATGGTGTCGGAATAGGTTTTGAGTGCGGCTTCCATCACTGCTTCACGCCGATGAATCGAGCCTGCCCCGCAACAAAACGATGCATTCGCCCAATTGCGGCGGCGCTGGATAATGTCGTAAAACATTTTCGGCTCATTCACGAACGGGTCTTCGCCGACGCGCATTTCACCAATCACGGCTTCCACGCCTTTGCCCAGCCAACGTCCCGGTGCTTTCAGGTATTCGTCCAAGCACATCGGGCAAACGTTTGCCTTCCGGCAAATCGAAAAACCATTGCGGGGTTTGCACCCACGCCACATCCGGGTCACGGAAATAGCCCAGCGTGTGTTCCAAAATCGTCGGGAACGGGCGCGTATCGGCATCGCAAATCACGATGAAATCGCCGTGGGTTTGCTCCATCGCATTGCGCAAATTGCCCGCTTTGAAACCGATATTGCTGGTGCGGGTGATGTAACCCACACCCTCTTCTTCGGCGACTTGGCGCATTTCCGGGCGTTTGCCATCATCCAGCACGAAAATTTTCAGCTCAATCGAATGCGGATACGTCACCTTTTTGGCATCGCGGATACTCAGACGCACCAGCTCCACGTCTTCGTTGTAGCTGGGGAAAAACACATCCACTTTCAGCGGGCGTTCCTCACCATGATCCGGGCGCACCACTTCGCTGAGTTTGGCGGGCGGTGGCAATTGCTCGTAATCCTGCACTTTCCACAAGTTGAACACGAACAACCCCAACCCAAAATAGGAGGCGGTTTCCGCAAACGCCAAGCGGAATGGCATACCACAACGCATCCGGGTTAAGCGAAGCCGTCCAACGCCACCACAAATACCACGCCCCCAAGGTCAGGGCGATGACGGCGAGGAATTGCCAGATGCTTTCCGTTACCGCCGAATATTCCAGCGGCGGTTCGGGTTTGCGCGTCTTCAAACTTGTCGAAATAGAATCCCATAACTGTGCATTCTTATTGTTGTGGTTGAACGGTGAAACGGTATTCGTTGCTGCTTAACAGCTTGCCTTGCGCATCGTGGATAGCGGCTTCCAGACGGTATTCGCCCGCATCCAATACAGGTGCGGTGTAATCCCGCAAGTGCTGGTGCATATCGGCGGTCAGGTTGAATGCCCATGTTTGCGTATCCAGCGTTTGCTTGCCGCGTAACAGCTTGATGGCATAGCGTGCATTCGGGTAATTCGCGGTGCTGTCATTCAATGCCCACGCGCCGAACGTAATGGTTTCACCGACCGCATAATCCACCTTGCTCCATGCCAGACTCGGCAAAATCGGCTGGTAAGCACGTTGCAAAGCGTAATACCCCGGTTTGGGTTTGCGCCAAAAATCCACCATGCCCCAGTTCATCGAAGGCCAGTCTTCCACCAGCATGAACTGGAACAACGCCCCGACTGGACGGTACGCTTGGCGACGGTAAGATTCTGCCGCAAGCTGGTTTAAGCGTGCTTGGTATTGCTGGGTATTGTCGATGAATTCATCCAGCGTCTTGCCTTGCGGGACTTTGGCAATTTCCAAGGTTTCCTTGCGCTGGAAGTTGTGGAATGCCCATTCCTCCCATGCTGCATCGGTGGTGGGCAATTCTGCTTCATGCCCCAGAATCTTGCGCAACGTGGCTTTGTCCGGCAAGGCTTGCGCACCGAATTCAGCAATGGTGGCGGGCTTGGTCGGCTTGGCGTAATCGAGCCAATGACCGGAATACCAGCCCAACCACGGGTGTTCTTTGGTGGAAGAAATCATGCTGATCGGGCGAGTTTTTTCCAACGCCAGTGCAGCATGATGCAGCTTGTTATCCAGCACCTTGTTTTGCTGCGGGTTGTAATCTTTGTATTTCCACTTCATCCAATCCGCATCCCACGGCGGTTCGTTGTGCAACGTCCACTGGATGATGGAAGTGTATTGCCCGAACTGGCGGATCATGTCGCCGACTTGCGATACCGCTTGCTGATGGAATTCGGGCGTATCCTGATAGCCCCATTGCAGCGGAAAATCTTGCCACACCATCAAACCCATTTCATCGCACAGGCGGTAAAATTCGGGGGCAGTGACGTGCGCATGAACCCGCACGGTGTTGATATTCGCATCCAGCATCAATTGAATGTCGCGGCGAAAATCAGCCGATGACATCTCACTGAGCCACTGGTTGGCGATGTAATTCGTGCCTTTGAGCTGGATACGCTGGTCGTTGATGCTCCAGATTTCCTGCGGCGAACGGCGGATTTTGCGGAAGCCGATGGTGCGCTCGAAGGAGTCGAGTACTTTGCCGTCGTGTACGGCGCTGACGGTTAGCTTGTAGAGGTTGGGATCGCCGTAGCCGTGCGGATTCCAGAGTTTGGGGTTAGAAATGGGGATAGATAAGACGACGTATGCAATACGCGCTGCTGGGGTTAATTCTCTACGGGATCATGCAAGGGCAAAGCAGCCTGCGGGAACTGGAGAATCTGGCGCGGATCAATCTGGGCTGCTGGTGGCTAACCGGTGGGATCATGCCCGACCATTCGGTGATCGGGCGTTTTATCGTGCAACATGGGGAACGCTTGACCGACAGTTTCTTTGAATCCCTGACCCGCCAAGTCCTCAACGCCACGGGTTCGGGTGTCAGCCGAACCGCCGGTGACGGCACGGTAGTGGAAGCGGCTGCCTCACGTTACCGACTGGTCAAGCAGGAAGCCTTGAATAAAGCGTTGGAAAAACAGCGGGAAGTCGCCGCCGATGCCGCCGCCGACCACCCAGCCCACGCCAAGCTGGAACGACTGGAAACCGCCCAACAAGCCTTGGGCGAACGTGCTGCCAAACGCAAGGCCAAAGGCAAAGACCCCGCCGCCACCCAAATCAACCCCCAAGAACCCGAAGCGGTTGTCCAACCCCTGAAACAGCAAGGTTACGGCGCATCCTACAAACCCTCGGTGATGGCGAATGAACAGCGGGTAATCGTGGCACAAGCCCTCCACCCTTCCAGTGAAACGGCGGTTGTCCCCGCCCTGTTAGACAGTGCCGCCCGCCACGGCAAACTGGACGAATCCAGTTGGGATGCAGGCTACCACTGCGACAGCGTGCTGGAAGCGGGGGAGCAACGGCAGGTACGCATCCTCTCCCCGGAAGGCCGCAGCAACGGCGACGACTGGAACAAGCAATCCAGCAAACAATACCCCAAAAGCCGCTTCACCTATGATCCCGATACCAACACTTACCGTTGCCCAGCAGGACAATTATTACAAAAAGTCGGCAGCTACCGGGGCAAGGAAGACGAAGGCTACAAACCCTATATCCTGTACGGCACAACAGCTTGCGCGGACTGTCCCAAGAAAAGCCATTGCACCACCAGCAAAGAAGGCCGCCAAATCAAGCGTTATCCCGGTGATGCCCGCAAAGAAGCCCTGCGCCAGCTACTCCAAGACTATTTGCCATTGTAATTCTGCATCGGCAGGCAACGCCCCCAACACATCCAAATCCACCAACACCTGCCACTGCTCCAGCCCTTGCACTGGCTGCACCTGCACACGTTGCGGCGCAAGCTGTACCTGCTGAGGTTTGGCTGCAAACGCACTTCACCCCAAATGCCGCCGGTATTCTGTTCCTGCCCCCGATCCGACCAAGCCCCACCGGGGCGCGTATCATGATGGGCAAAAATGCCTTTAATCAGTCGTTTACGCAGCGAATAATCTTCCGCCTTTTCCTGCGGACTGTTCACCCTTACCAACAAAATATTCTCGCCAGCCTTCAGATGCTTTGAGACATCAAACGCAAAGGCTTGAAAGTAACCTTCGTGCGAACCGAGCTTTTGCCCGTTCAACCACACAGCCGCAAAGTAGTCCACCCCGCCAAAATGCAGGGTAGACACGGTTTCAGGGGAGGTATTCGCGTTAAATTTGAGCCGATACCACGCCACGCCATGATGGTCATAGCCTTGCGTGTACCAGTTGCCGGGAACGTTGATGGTTTGCCATGCCGCTTTGGCAGCAGGCATCGCCTCCGAACCGGAGGGCAGAAATTCCCACTGCCCCGCCAACGAACCCGTTTTGCTGACAACATCGGGTTGACTGGACGGCATGACGCTGCACCCCTGCAACGAGCAGCAGCCACACCATCATTACCGCCCAGACCAGCCGTTTCATGTTCAAGCCAACTGCTTGCTGACGTGCAAATGATTGCCCTTGGCATCGTTGCTGTAACGGATGGAATCTGCCAGCAAATGGATCAAACCCATGCCCCAACCGCCTTCCGGCAAGTCTTCCGGGTCTGGCATGTCCTTCACTTCGGAATGCAATTCGTCTGGCATGGTGCGCCCGCTATCGGAAATGATCAGGTGTACCACTTCAGGGTTGTATTCCACCCGCACCCGCACATCATTACCGCCCTGCATTTCGTAAGCATGTTCGATGACGTTATTGACGGCTTCCACCATCATCAATTCGAGTTGCCCCAGCTTATCGTCGGAAAGTTCTAATTCCTTGCCAATGCCGCGCAATGCACCGGAGAGCAAGCGTACTTGCTCCAAACGGCTGTCGATGGAAAGGCGGATATTGTATTGTTTGTAAACCGTTTCCATCAGGCCATCTCCACTTCGCGCTCAAGTTCCCCGTAGAAACTCAGCATATTATTGAACAGCAACATATCGTGAATATCACTCGGATTGAGCACCCGGCGCGTGTCATTCACCAACCAACGGATTTGGGTTTCGCTGACATTGATCACATTGCCATCAGGGGAAATGCACTCGCCACCGAAGATCAGCTTATTGTCGAGCGTTGCCATACCGCCAATGCGGGTGTAATCACTGATCAGGCATTCGCTGATTTCTGCCCCCGTTTCCACCACACAGTTTGCACCAATCATGCAAGGCCCGGTGATTTTGCTGCCCGCTTCGATTTTGGTGCTGCTACCGATGTACACGGGTGGTTTGATTTTAACCCGATCCCAGTTGATGCTGACGTTAATGCCCGTCCAGATACCGGGGCGCACTTCTTTACCGGGCATATCGAAACCGTGAATCTTGCCTTGCAACGCCATGCGCGTCGCTGCCCACACGTCAGGCACAGAACCAATATCTACCCATTGGAAATCCATCTTGATGCCGAAAAACTCTTCGCCCGCACCGACCAAAGCGGGAAACAATTGGCCACCAATGTCGTACTCCACCCCGGATGGGATGTAGTCGAAAATTTCTGGCTCAAAAATGTAAATGCCCGTGTTGATCAGGTTGGACACTGCGTCTTGCGGCTTGGGTTTTTCCTGAAACTGCACAATGCGCTGGCGGTCATCCAACTTCACCACGCCGTATTTATGCACTTCCTCGTGGGGGACTTCCTGCAAAATGATGGTAGCAACGCCGCCTTTTTCACGGTGCTGACGCAAGGCTGCACTGATGTCGAGATCAATCCACGCATCGCCGCACAGCACGATAAAGGTTTCGTCGAAAAAGCCGGAAAATTCCTGAATGCGCTTCATGCCGCCCGCCGAGCCGAGGGCTTTGCCCTCTAACCCGTCTTCGGTCATGTAGCCTTCGTAGGAATAGGCAATATGCACACCCAACTGATTGCCATCGCGGAAATAGTTTTCGATCACGGGCGCAAGGTGGCTGGTATTCACCACGATTTCTTGCACGTCATGGGTACGCAACAGTTCCACAATGGATTCCATCACCGGCTTGCGCAGGATCGGGATCATCGGTTTGGGCATTTCATTGGTAATCGGGCGTACCCGTGTCCCCTTGCCTGCCGCCAGTATCATCGCTTTCATAGGAAGCCCCTCCTCAAGTAACGCTTAACCCCAATTACGCCGCAACTGCACCCAGTGCTGCATCCACGCTGTCTGCCATGCGGAACACGCGATCCATACGGGTCAGTTTGAACAGGTCAGCCACAATGCCTTTTGCGCCAGCAATGATCAGGTCGCCACGGTTGCCGACCATTTTCAACAGGCTGACCAGTGCGCCGAGGCTGCTACTGTCCATGAAGGTAACTGCGCTCAAATCCAATACGATGCGGGTTGCGCCGTCGTCGAGCAGTTGCGCGATTTGGTGTTTGAGTTCGGGGGCAACGGCGGCATCCATACGGGTTTCGCCAATGGTAACGACGGTGAATTCACCTTGGGTGTGAGTGGAGAGTTTCATTCTTGTTGTCCTCATTGTTAGGGGGGATGGCTTCAGCTTATTATTTTATCCATAAGATTATTGTATACACCAATCAGCAAAAACAGCAACAAAAGTTGCTTAAGCGGTTACGCGCCACCAGCACAAATATATATCTTTCTTATGTGGTAATTGTTAAATATAATGACAAGGCTAATGCCATGAAAATAATAAACTAACGACAGGAACGCTTATCCATGCACATGACACCTGCCCAAATCTTTATTGATCAAAGTGGAAGCTGTGATGGCTTGCTGCAATTGCTGGATCAGGCCATCGCCACAGGAGCAAAAAGTGTATTAATACTCGCAGCAGATGCGAACGGCTTCACACCCACACAACTGGATACCCATCTACAAGCATTTCCCATCCCCATCTTTGGCGGTATTTTTCCTGAAATCATTGCCAACGGGCAAACCCTGCAACAAGGCAGTGTGGTCTGCGCCTTACCGATTGCCAGTGAGGTGTACCATATCGAACACTTATCTGACCCTGATGCGGATTATTTCTCCGCAGTAGAGGCTCTATCAGCACTGACACCAGCCAACGCCACATTAGTGACCGTGGTCGATGGCTTAAGTAAACGCATCGCATCACTGTTAGAAAGCCTGTATGAAATCTTTGGCGGGCATTATCAGTACATTGGCGGCGGGGCTGGCTCACTCAGTTTCGAGCAAAAGCCCTGTCTGTTCAGCAACCAAGGCTTGCGGATGGATTGCGCCCAAATTACCTGTATCCAACTGCCGCTCAGCGTCGGTATCGAACACGGTTGGCACAAATTCGCTGGGCCATTCTTTGTAACCGGCGCATACAACAACACGATTACCACGCTCGATTACCAACCTGCCTTTGAGCTGTATCGGCAAATTGTCGAAGCAGACAGCGGCAAACGCTTTCAAGACGGAGCATTCTTTGATCTCGCCAAAGCCTACCCATTTGGTTTAGAACGTTTAAACAGCGACGTTGTGGTACGTGACCCACTCTTCGTCGAAGGTAATAAATTAATTTGTGTGGGGGAAGTGCCCGCCAATCACATTATTTACATCCTCAAAGGTGAGGCAGAAGATTTGCTGGCAGCATCACGCGCTTGCGCCGCCACCGCCATGCAGGTGCAAACACCCCCCGTATTAGGATTATTATTCGATTGCATCAGCCGTACCTTATTTTTACAAGAGCGTTTTGCGGAGGAAGTCGATAATATTCACTCTCGCTTGCCCGCAGGCATACCCTTGATAGGGGCTTTATCATTAGGGGAAATCGCCGATGCAGGTAACACCTGCTTGGAATTTTTTAACAAAACGATCGTACTGGGCATCCTCGCCCAAACCGAGGAATCGGCAGCATGAACCCAACGCTGGAACTGGTTTCTGTCCAATACGCACTGGCTTTGTTGATTGGGCAAGATCTGGATTTGCGCACCATGTTGCGCAAATTTTTGCCATCCGCCTTAAAACTGCTGAATTGCCGTAGCGGCTACATCTGGTTACACAAAGGCATAACGCTGGATAATGCGAAAAAAGCCCCGCCACCTTGCTACAGCTACCCGACCCTGCGCGGCACACTGGAAATGGATCAACCACCGTTAGCCGCACGCATCCAGCAACTCGCTAACCACGGCTGGCCGATCAAAAAGCCGGGGGAAATTATCCCCATGGAGGACATGTATTACCATTTTATGCCGCTCGGCGATAACGGTTTATTGGTGGTCGTGCGTGATCCACCATTGCCGGAAGCGCATGTACTCGCTTTAGGTTTGGTGCTAAAACGCCTAGAAACCGCTTGTTTAGCCTGTTTGCAACACGCTTATCTGGAAGATGCCCGCACAGAAGCCTTACAAGCCAAAGAAATGGCAGAAAAAGCCAGCAAAGCCAAAAGCGAATTTCTGGCCATGATTAGCCACGAAATCCGCACCCCTATGAACGGCATTATCGGCTTAACCGATTTAATGTTGTACAGCGAGGTGTCTGAGTCCCAACGCGAACACTTAGGCATGATCAAATCTTCATCCAATGCCTTACTGGATATTATCAATGAAATTCTCGACTTCTCACGCATGGAAGCCGGAACGCTGACACTCAATACCGCTCCCTTCCAATTACGGGCTTTATTACAAGATACCTTTACCCCACTTGCCTTACGCGCCCGCGACAAACAATTGCAGTTTCAGTGGGACATTCATGCAGACGTGCCTGATACCTTAGAAGGTGACATCGGGCGCTTGCGCCAAGTCATGATCAATTTAGTTGGCAATGCCATTAAATTCACCGAACAAGGGGACGTTAACGTCACTATCAGCCTGCAAAGTGGTACTCCCAGCGGGCAAGTGTGCGTGATGTTTGCGGTACGTGATACGGGCATTGGCATTCCCCGTGACAAACAAGCCAGCATTTTTCAGCCCTTTCAGCAAGCGGATAACTCCATCACCCGGCGCTATGGCGGCACGGGCTTGGGCTTAACAATTTCCTCGCAATTGATCGCCATGATGGGCGGCATCTTGCGGGTAGACAGTGATGTGGGCGAAGGCAGCATTTTTTACTTCAGCGTACCCTTCGCCGTCGTCACCCACGTCAAACCCACGACGCCAACAGCACCACAGACGCTGCGGCGTGCCGAGCGCGTGTTGTCGATTTTGTTGGCGGAAGATAATGCCGTGAATCGGATGCTAGCCGTGCGCCTGTTAAACAAAGCTGGGCATCACGTCAAAGTCGCCGAAAACGGGCGCGATGCCGTGCAAGAATGGGAAAACAATCGCCCTGACGTGATCCTAATGGATGTGCAAATGCCCATCATGGATGGCTTGGAAGCCACCATCCTGATTCGAGCGCAAGAACAAGCCCAACAACTGCCTCATACCCCGATTATTGCACTGACGGCCAATGCCATGAGCAGTGACCGCGAACAATGCCTAAACATCGGTATGGATGATTTCCTCAGCAAACCCTTTAACGTACAAGATTTACTGGATGTGTTGATGCGCGTTTGCCCCGGCACAGAAATCAATGATGAGTAAAGAAATATCATCAGGCTTTTCCTTGGCGTCATTATCTAAACCCAAGGTTATGGCTAACTGCTGAATAAGCTGCTGGGCGGGTTGCTGACGCAACGGCTGCAAATGGTTTTTCAAAGCAAGCTCCGTCATCATTGCACCGTTTGCATCATGCAACTCCAGTAAACCGTCTGAGTACAAAATCAAACGACTCCCGCTTGGAAAAGGCAGACGTATCGTGTCGTACTCCATATCCGGCAATAAGCCAATCGGAAAGCCGGTGCAATCCAGTTGCTCCCATTCATCACTGATGGGGCTATACAAAAACGGTTGCGGATGACCCGCTTGCACAAAATACAGTTGCTCTTGGCGTGTATCAACCACCCCCATAATAAGCGTCAGATAATGATCACCCTTATCCAGTTTATCGTGCAGATGATGGTTTAGGCGCTCCGCCAAACGTGACGGCAAGGTAGCGACCGCTTGAGGCGATAAATCATCCAAACAATGCAATTCGCTGGTAGCACTCAGTAAGGTTTGCAAACACATCGACAACAACGCCGAAGCAATACCGTGACCTGACACATCAATCGAATAAAAGAACAATAAATCATCATTGATTGAAAAATAGTTAAAGGTATCCCCACCGATGTATTGAGCGGGTTGGAAAAACCAATCCACCCGAATATGCCCGAATACTTTTTGGCTAGGCAACACCCCTGCTTGCAATATTGCTGCACGTTGCAGATCATTTTGGATCAATTGTTGGGCAGCCGATAGTGAGCCATTCACACTTTCCAGATGGCGGTTCTTGTCCTCCAAGGTGTGTTCCAGATCAAGAACACGCTGGGCAGCACGCAAGCGCACCTCCAGTTCTTCGCGCACAATCGGTTTGGTCGCAAAATCATCCGCACCCGCTTCCATGCCATGAATCAGGTTTTGCTTGCCTGACATACCGGTTAGCAAAATGATGTAAACGTAATAAGGCAGTTCCGCCGCACGTACTGTGCGACACAAGGTCAGTCCATCCATGACCGGCATTACCCAATCACTGATCACCAATTGAAAATGGTGCTGCTGGATCAATTCCCATGCTTCCTGACCGTGGTCAGCCAACATCACCTGATGCCCCATTAGGGTTAGGATACGGCGCAGAATCAACTGCATATCTCTGGCATCATCAACGACTAGAATATTCATTGGGCATATCTTGTTTTTATGATGTTATTAACACTCGGATAGTTGTATGCTACCATCAAAAAATGAATTGTCCATATAGATATAAATTATAAAAACACAATTCTGGCAAGTGGCACTATCTGCACAAACTGGGCAAACAAAACTAGCGGGTTACACCTATGATAACAATGATAAATCCCTCTGTTGATGAAGAAACCTACACCCTGTTGCAGGAAATCATGGCGGACGAATTCGCCGAACTGGTGGAATGCTTTCTCACCGACACTGAACAATCCATTGCCATGCTCCAACAAGGCATTGCGGCGCAAGACAGCGAACAAGTAGGCACTATCTGCCACAAACTCAAATCCAGCAGCAAGCTGATTGGGGCATTTAAGCTGGCGGAATTTGCCCAGTTGCTGGAAGACTACCGCAAGAACGATGACCATCAAATGGCAGCCACACACCTGAACAGCTTGCAGGGCGAATTTGCCGAGGTGTTGGCTTGGCTCAGCCAACAATCGACAACTGCCTAAATACACAACAATAACAACGAGAATACTGCATGAAAGGTTTAGTATTTACTGAATTCATGGAAATGGTAGAAAGCACTTTTTCCGCTGACATGGTTGACGACATTATCGACGCCTCTGACTTGCCATCCGGCGGCGCGTATACCTCGGTGGGCACTTACCCGCATTCCGAAATGGTGACACTGGTGCAAAACCTCTCCAAACAAACCGGAATGCCAGTCCCGGCACTGATCAAGGCATTTGGTCACCACCTGTTCGGGCGCTTTGTGGCACTGTACCCGACTTTTTTTGCGGGTACACCCGATGCCTTCGACTTCCTTGATTCCATCGAGAATTATGTCCACGTTGAAGTGCGCAAACTCTACCCCGATGCGCAATTACCAACTTTTGAAACGGTGCGCGAAGGCACACAGAAACTCACCATGATCTACCGTTCCCAACACCCGTTTGCGACACTGGCGGAAGGTCTGATCGAAGGCTGTCTGGAACATTACAAGGTCAAAGCACAAATCGAAATCGTCGACTGTTCGGCTGGCAAAGGGACGCATGTTGAATTCCACATTACCCGGATGGCTGTGTAATGAGCGACGAGGTAGCCCGCCTGCAACGCCGTCTGGAACGCGAGCGCAGCGCCCGCAAACAGGCGGAGCAGTTACTGGAAAGCAAAAGCCTAGAACTGTATCAGGCCAATCATGAATTGCGGGCGCTGGCAGACTCATTGGAACGCACCGTGACAGAGCGTACCCACGAACTGGTCGAAGCACGTGACCAAGCATTGTCGGCCAGCCGCGCCAAAAGCGCCTTTCTAGCCGCCATGAGCCATGAAATCCGCACCCCGATGAATGGCATCATTGGTATGGCTACCCTGTTGCAAGACACCGCGCTGGACAGCGCACAGGTACAACAACTCGACACGGTGCTGCAATCGGCACAATCGCTGCTAGGTATCATCAACGACATCCTCGACATTTCCCGGCTGGAAGCAGGCAAGCTGGAGTTGCTGGAAGAAGCGTTCTGCCTGTGTGACATCCTGCCCAACATCATCGACACCATGCGCACCATTGCCAACCAGAAACAACTGGACTTAGTGTTAAATGTCGAGAAAGACATTCCCCCCAACCTGCGCGGTGATCCCCTGCGGTTGCGCCAAATATTGCTCAACCTGATCAGCAATGCCATTAAATTCACCTCGGAGGGGCAAGTCACGGTGCGGGTATCCTGCTCCCAACAAAATGCCAAGGTATTGCGTATTGAAGTGCAAGACAGTGGCGTGGGCATTTCTCAACAAAAACTAACCAGCCTGTTCCGCGCTTTCAGCCAGATCAACCGTTACGACCAACACAATAGCGGTGGTACAGGATTAGGTCTTGCCATCAGCCGTAAGTTAGTCAATTTGATGGGCGGCACGATTGGGGTAAACAGTACCGAAGGTATCGGCAGCACCTTCTGGTTTGAATTGCCAGTTATCGCGGAACAAACAGACTCCCCTGTTGTAGGAGCCAGCCCCGCTGGCGATGCGCCACTACAACAAACCCCAGCCGTAAAACATGATGGTGCAAACCAACGCATCCTCGTGGTCGAAGACCACAAAATCAACCAAATGGTTGCCAAAGGAATGCTCGCCAAACTGGGCTACCACGTCACCTTGGCAGAAGATGGTTTTGAAGCACTCGACTGCTTACGCCGTGAAGATTTCGCCCTAGTGCTGATGGACATCCAAATGCCCGGCATGAGTGGGGTTGAAACCACCCAAAAAATCCGTACTGAATTCCCGGATCGCGCCTTGCCCATCATCGCCCTGACCGCCAATGCCATGAAAGGTGACGAACAAGCGTATCTGGAGGCAGGCATGGATGCTTGCCTGACCAAACCGATCCAAATTGACACACTGACAGCCGCTCTCAGGGAATGGTGCTTAGCCACTGCCTGACACGCGCAAAAATAATAATAACAAGGAGGGGGTAACACCGCCGATGAGCCATTTTCAGCATGTCCTACTCAGTATGTTACTGGTACTGGTCAGTTATCTGGCCTTCCAAAACCAGCAACTGCGCTCTGAGATTCAGACACTCAACACTTTGCAGCAAGGTTCGGCTGCGGTGCTGGCAGAAACGCTTGCGCCACTGGCAAGCAAGATTGAGGCGATTAACGCCGTTACCAGCAAACAAGGCAAAGAAGCCGATGATGCCGCCCAAAAGAAACAGGCGGTAGTGCAGCAACGCCTCGACCTAAACAACATCCTTGGCACAATCAAGCAAGCTAACCAATTACGCGCTGACGGCAAAGGCGCTGAAGCCGCTGAAAAGCTAGCCAGCACCAAGAAACCCATCTGGCAAGCAGGCGACACCTTGACTGCACAAAAAGCCCGTCTGCAAGGGTTGATGGGTGTTATCGACAAGCTGGTAGCCGCATGGAAAAGTGGCGATACCAAGACCGCAGCGGATGCAGTACACAAAGAACTAGAAGCTGTGCTAGGGGAACTGGGCAATGAACAAAAATAATATCAAGGTCGCACTCGCGTGGCTGGCGGGTTTGCTACTGGCAGGCGTGGTCATTTTCTTCATCAACCGCAGTGCGCCGCCCACGACTACCGCTGCTGCTGTCGACTCACCCAGCTTGTTACAAATGCTGAAAACAGGCTCAACGTCAGGGCGTAGCGACACCTTTTGCGCCCTGACCACAGGGCCGGATAATGCTTGTCTGGGCGAACCCAAAGCCCTGTGCAGCAAAGACATGGAGATGGCGCAAATCGCGTGGAAATACTTTGAAAACAACTACAACCCCGAAACCGGGCTGTATAACGCGGCAGACAAGTACAAATCCACCACCATGTGGGACACGGGCTCGGCTCTTGCCGCCACCATTGCGGCACGGGATTTTGGCATCATCGACGACAAGACTTTCGATGACCATATCCAAGCCATGTTCAAAACCCTGACTAAGATGGAGCTGTTCAACAAGGAAGCCCCCAACAAAGCCTATAACACGGAAAAAGGCGAAATGGTGGACTACCGTAACCAACCCAGCCCAGACGGCATCGGCGTATCTGCCCTCGATCTGGCGCGGATGATTTCTTGGTTAAACACGCTGGGTTGTATGCACCCCAAGTACGCTTACCCTGCGAAAAAAACCATCGAACGCTGGGATCTGAAACGCCTGATCAAGGATGGGCAAATGTATGGCCTGTACCGCGACCCCGTTTCCAAAAACATCCAACTCGTTCAAGAAGGACGTTTGGGGTATGAACAGTACGCAGGCAAGATTTTCCGTGAACTGGGCTACGACCAGCACATTTCCGCGACGTACAACAATGAATTCCGCGAAAAAACCGACATTTACGGCGTACCCGATTGCTTACGACCGGCGCGACCCACGCGATCTGGGCGCATACAACTACGTCGTCACCGAGTCTTATGTCATGGATGCGATTGAAAACGGGATCGACGCTGAAAACCGTCCCTTGCTGGAAAATATCTACCAAGTACAAAAACGCCGCTGGGAAGAAACCGGCATTGTCACTGCCGTTTCCGAAGACAATATCGACCAGAAACCCTACTTCCTTTACAACACCATTTTTACTGCCGGATTGCCGTGGAATACCACGACCGACAAGGGCGTGCGCTACGACAACCTGAAAACCATTTCCACCAAAGCGGCATTGGCGCTGGCCTTGCTATTTCCCGATGACCCGTACAGCAAAGAACTGGCTTACACGATGGGGACAGCCTATGACCCAGAACGGGGCTGGTATTCAGGCATTTATGAAAGCGGCGGAGGCTATAACAAGGCGATTACCGCCAACACCAATGGCATCATCATGAGCTTGCTGTTGCATAAAAAGTACGGTGAATTTTACTCGATTTGCAAGCAGTGCAAACGTGGCATAAGGCTGGAGGCCAGCAAAACCAAAACGTGTGATGTCTGCACCACTGAGTAAACTCGTGCTGCTCTCCTTGGGTGGGGGCGCACTGGTCACACCAGCGATGGCGCACGACCCGCCGCCCCCGTTACTGCAAAAACTGGAAGCACTGCAATGTGCAATGGATGCCAAAATGGCACAACAAATCCTCAGTGAACTAGCTAATATTACCGCGCCCGGTCAGAAATGGCCTGATGAATGGTTGGGGCAAAAACCGGAAGCGGCACTCCATGCCGGGACGCTGGACATCGCCCTCACCACCCTGAAAGCGACTGCCGAGCGTTTCCCCAATTTACGCGAAGAAGCCGAGCGCATTGCCTTGCAGTGGGATTACTGCGACGTCATGGAAAACCTACATTTCCATGACCTGATATTACGGCAACAACAAGTGCAGAAGCTGTTGGCGGCGGATGACCCACCCTTGAAATGGGAAGGTTTTCGCCAATGGGGGTTTCTGACCCCTGATCCCGTGGAGCATTTCGTCCCCAAACTGCTGGATGAAATCCGCCTTGCACCGGAGGCTTACCACCTATTTTTACATCAGACGTACCGCCAGCAGTGCTTTCCACACCCCGAAACCGGCTTATTAGTGAGCGAGGCAGAAGCCCCCATTGAATCGGTATCAAGCCGTGCTTTTCCACAATTGGCGACGGCTGAGACACAAGCGCAAGCTTACCCGTTTGAGTGGAATCCGCTCTGTCATATTGCCAAACAAGAGCAGGACAAAGCCGCAAAACCGCCGGTGAAAAAGGCTAAAACCAAAACGGCATCAGGCACAAAAACAGTGCTAAAAGCCCAGCAAAAAACCCAGCCAATACTGGCAACGACCAGTCAGTCTGAGCGAAAAAAACAGCGGGAAATACGCCGGAAAGCACAACAGCAGCGGGTAGCGGCACGGGTAGCGCGGGTAGCCACTCCCATTCCCTCGCAAGGGGTGAAGGGAGCAAGTGGGGCTGTGGGCAAAATACAGGTGGCGCAGCCCGCCGAGGGGCAAGTGATCCTACCAACGATTGTGACCACCTCGGCTGGCGGCGACATCCCCATTTTCTTTGAAGAGACCAGCACCCAAGCACATGGCACAACAGGCGTTATCGACACCAAGAAAAAGCCACTGCGGGTGGCTGGGAATATCGCCGACACCGTTTCACTCAAGGATGGCAGCAACAGCTTGGCTGCCAGTGTTACGTGGTCGCCCAAAGAAAACTGGTTGGTAAATGGCAATGTATCAGTCAAGGATGGCAAACCCGATTACGCATGGAATGCAGGCTATGCCAACCCGAAACCGGGCACGGTGTCGGCGCAGGTCGGGCGTTCTGGTTCCAATACCAGCGCGAGCCTAGGCTACAAAGTAAAATCCGATACCTTGGCAAAACATAAACTGAGTGCCTCCGCTGGGCTAAATATTCCTGCTAACGGCAAGGCGAAAGCCAATGCCACGCTGCAATGGAACCCGAAACCCAATGTGTATGCCCGCACCACGGTCACTCAGGCAGTCGAGGGTGGCAAGCCAAACTGGAATTACAGTGTTGGCTATTCCAACCCCAAACCGGGCAAATGGCGGGTGGAATATTCCAATTACGGTAACAATAAAGCCCCCGGTGACAATTTCGGTGATGGCGCGATTACCGTTAGTCGGGGCTGGCAGTTTTAGCTTGCGTTGCGGGGATCACTGTCAATAGAATCAAACCAATAAAATAATATAATCGCAGGACATTACTTCATGACCACTGAAACCCTGTCCACAGCCAGCCCGCTGTTTAGCATCCCTGCCAGTTGGGCGTACCCCGATACCGGCGCTACCCGTGACTTGCGGCTCGACTTTATGCGTGGCTTTGTTATCCCACTGCTGTTTGCCAGCCACTTCGAGTATTTTTCCGCGTTAATGTTTATCGGCTGGGAACGCATCGGGGTAGTGTCGACAGCAGAAATCTTCGTCATCCTCTCCGGTATTGTGGTGGGGATGGTGTACGGTAAAAAGGTGAAAAAGGACGGTTTGGCAGCAGCCATGCCGGGGCTGGTTAGCCGTTCGGTGGATTTGTACCGCGTCAGTGTGATGATGATCCTAACCGTGGCGGCAATCCGCTATATCCCGTGGATTGACAGCACCATTATCACCACCTTCCATGACCCGTATGGCGGGAACACTTACCAGCTTTACCCGCCACTGGATGCCAGTATTTTTCAGGTCATCAGCAAGGCTCTGCTGTTGCAGATCGGCCCGCACCAGTTCCAGATTATCGGCATGTACGTGGCCATGTTCATCCTGATCACCCCGTTTGCCTTTTTTATGCTTCATAGTGGGCGGGTAAACTTGTTGTTGGGGTTAAGTTGGGTGGTCTTTCTGATCAACTACGGTGCGCCGGAACCTGCCCCGGCGACGGCAGCATTTCGTCCTACTGGGGCGCAGTTTGAATACGCTTTCCCGATTCTGGCGTGGCAGTTGATTTACGTGCATGGGGTGGCAGCAGGCTATTATAAACAAACGCTGCTGGATTTTTTTGGCACGCAATGGGGCAAGGTAGTGCTGTATGTTTCCATTGCGCTGAGCATCGGTTTCATCTTTTTCACACTCAACCATCCGCTACACCAGTTCCCGGACTGGGCGAAACTGCACTTTGTGCCGCCGGATGTGTTCAACTATTTGTACGGCGAGTATTTCCCCAAATACAAGCTGGGGGTTGGGCGGCTGCTCAATGCAGTAGTACTGTTCATCAGCATTTACGCCTTGCTGACCCGTTGCTGGCAACCCATCAACACAGCACTGGGCTGGCTCCTGATCCCACTGGGACAGGCATCGTTGTATGTGTTTTTCATCCACGTATTCCTGTTGCTGTTGATTGCGAATACGCCACTGCCGGGGTATGACAATTTCTGGGTCAATACCGGGATTCATGCAGGCTTGTTGGCACTGGTGTGGGTGATGGTGAAAAAGGAATTTTTGTTCCGTTGGGTTCCGCGCTAGACTCTGGGGATTATGAATACTATAGCCAGTTATGCCGCTGTCCCCGAACACAGCCAAGGCCGCCATCACCCCGAACCGCCGCCGCAATACCGCACGGAATTCCAGCGTGACCGCGACCGCGTTATCCACTCCAAAGCCTTCCGGCGGCTTGGAATACAAGACGCAAGTCTTCGTCAACCACGAAGGCGATTTGTACCGCACCCGCTTGACGCATTCGCTGGAAGTGGCGCAAATTGCCCGCACCGTCGCCCGCAGCATGGGGCTAAACGAAGACCTGACCGAAGCGATTGCACTTTCCCACGACTTGGGGCATACGCCGTTCGGACACGCGGGGCAGGATGAACTCAACGACTGCATGAAGGCTTACGGCGGCTTTGAACACAACCTGCAATCGCTGCGGGTGGTCGATGTGCTGGAAGACAGCTACGCCGATTTTCCCGGCATCAACCTGACCTTTGAAACCCGCGAAGGCATCCTCAAACATTGTGCTACTGAAACATGCGCAACAACTTGGGCGATGTGGGGATGCGCTTCCTCAACAAAACCCAGCCGACGTCTGGAAGCGCAACTCACCAACCTTGCCGATGAAATTGCCTACAATAACCACGACATTGAAGACGGCTTGCGTTCCGGGCTGATCACGCTGGAACAGTTGCAGGACGTGCCGGTGTTTGCGGTCGAATACCGGCTGGTACGCACAGCTTACCCTGATTTGCAAGGCCGTCGCCTGATCCGCGAAACCTTGCGGCGCATGATTGGGCGCATGGTGGTTGACCTGATCGAAAGCAGCCAAACGGCGATAACGGCCTCTGGCGTACAAACCTTGGATGAGGTGCGTAGCCAGCCAATGGCATTGATGCGCTATGGTGATGAGATGCGCCAGCCAGAAAAACGTGCTGAAGAAATTCCTACGCGACAAGCTGTACTTCCACCCCACGGTTTACCGCATGACGTGGCGGGCGCGGCAGGTGGTGCGGGCGCTGTTTGAAGCCTACATGCAGGATACCCGCTTGCTGACACCCAAGTATCAAGCCTTCGCCAAGCGTTACGAAGCAGATGATGGCGAGGCTGGGCGGGCGCGAGCCATTGCCGATTTCATCGCAGGCATGACCGACCGTTACGCCATGCGGGAATATGGGCAATTGTTTGATTTGTCGGGCTTGCGCTAACCCACTACAGCAGTTTCCCGCCCCGTGTCGTCGGGTCATACGCCAACTTCACCCCTGCCTCGCTGTGGGCGGCAAACTGCTCAAGCACTGCATCAGCTTCCGCCCAGTAAGGGTGTTCCTGCAAGCGGGCATGGGGGGTGGAATGGCGGCTATACAAGCGCAGCAAGCGGGTTTGCGCTGCCAAATCGCGGTAATCTGCCAAGGCTTCGACCACTTGAATGGCTGCAGGGCGATTATTGCACACCAGCAATTGGTCACAACCCGCCGCCAGCGCCGCCCGCGCCCGCCCAACAAAATCACCCGCCGCTGCCGCCGCTGCCATATCCAAGGCATCGCTGAAAATAGCGCCCTGAAACCCCATTTGCCCACGCAACACCTCCTGCAACCAGCGCGTGGAAAACCCGGCAGGCATCTCATCCACACACGGGTACACCACATGGGAGGGCATCACCGCCTCCAAGCCCATACCCAGCAAATGCCGGAAAGGAGCCATGTCTTCCTGCCAGAGTGTGGCAAAATCGCGTCCGTCACACGGCAAAGCGAGGTGGGAATCTGCCGTTACCCCGCCATGACCGGGGAAATGCTTGCCTACCGACACCATGCCCGCCAGCCGTACACCCTGCATCCAAGCCGCTGACAACGCGCTAACAGCCTGTACTTGCTGCCCAAATGCACGGTCACCAATCACCCCACTGATGCCCCAGTCAATGTCCAACACCGGCGCAAAACTGAAATCAATCCCCACCGCCTGCAATTCGGACGCCATCAACCAACCCATCCGTTTAACGGCATGAAGCGCCGCCTGCGGTGAATCTTGGTACAACTGGGCGTAATACCCAGCAGGCGGCAAGCGTTTGAAACCTTCGCGGAAGCGTTGCACCCGCCCGCCTTCCTGATCGGCTGCAATCAGCACATGGCGGTTCACGCACCGCCCGGATCGCCGCCGTCAACGCCGCAAGCTGCTGCGGATTCTGGTAATTGCGGGCGAACAGGATCACCCCACCCACAGCGGGATGCTGCAATAATTCACGATCTTCGGCACTCAATTCAGTACCTGCCAGATCCAGCATGACCGGCCCCAGTGACATCGCGTCTCCTTGGTTATTACTTGTTGGCTAAGAAGTTTGCATCCTGTAACAACTGGCGCACCAGTGCAACCGCTTGTGTCAGGATTCTCGCCCCAAGTGATAAAACCATCCTGATGCCCCAGCATCACAATGGTGTTACCCGGCAAGTTGCCACCCGCCAGCAAAGCCTGCATCGCCGCCGCCATTTGCTGGTGTGCCATAGGGAATGTCCGCCCCGGTACACACCAATCCAAGCGACTGTGCCTGTTGCCAAATAGTAGGGCTATGCCCGTGAATAATGGCGTTGACGGTGGGCAACTGTTGGTAAATAGCGGCGTGGGTCATCGCCTCCGACGACGGTTTGCGTACCCCATCGGCTTGCAAGCAGTGGCGGCTGATGTCGTAGGCCAATACCCGTGCATAGTGTGCTGCGGACAATTCCGCCAAATGCCCGGTCTGAGAGCCAGTAATGAGAAAGGCGTCGGGGTATTCAGCAGTACGCTGGCGCAGGCTGACATTGCCATACCCCAGACCCTCGTAGCGGGCGTCATCCTGCCCGATCACCCCCAGTTGCCACAGGGTGTTGCGGCACTGGTTGAACTCGGCAAAACCTTGCATGGTAGGCGGGGTGCTACTCGCCGTATAAGTAAGCGTAAACTTGATGACACCTTCGGTTTCTACACCATCGCGCATATACACATTCCCAGCAGTTTGCCTGTCCTAAGACCAGCGAACATTCACGCCGCTGGTGCGAGATTTAACCCTTTGCGCTTGCCCTTCTCTGGCGTCTTTGGTGTTTTTGGCGTTTTTGCTGCCTTTGCCTGCCGCTCACGCGCTGAAATCCGGGTCTGGTAACGGTCATGGTAGCGGTAGTCGGTCACCTCTTCCTGTGATTTCACCATCAAGAACCCCACCACATTTTGTCTAACCCGGCGTAATTGTTCAATGACTGTCAGCAAGCGTTTGCGGTTAATGCGGTCTTCGTCGGCAACAATCACCGTTGCTTCTGCCATTGAGGAGAGGTAGATGGCATCGGCAAAACCAGCCGTTGGCGGCCCGTCAATGATCACGCTGTCAAAGTGCTTGGTGGCAAGATTCAGCAATTGCGCCATCGCAGGGCTAGATACCATGCGTACCGGGTCGAGCATCAAGGTTCCGGCGGTGATCAGGTACAAACCTTTGACTTCGCGGGAAGGGTGGGTGACGCTGGCAATATCAGTTTCGCCATTGAGGAAATTGCTCAAACCTCTGGCATTCGGCAACCCCAGCTTGGCATGGACAGAAGGGCGGCGCAGGTCAGCATCGACCAACAACACCTTCAAGCCCTGTTGTGCCTGACTCAAGGCAATATTGACGGCAGAGGTTGACTTACCTTCGGCGGGGTTAACGCTGGTAATCAGGGTCACACGCGGGGCAACCCCACCGGGCAGCACAAACCGCAGGTTGGCAGTCGCTACCCGGTAGGATTCCGCCAGCAGGGAACCGGCATCCCGCACCGTTGCCAGCGCCAAATTACTTTCAGACAAATGGCGCACATGCGGAATAGTGCCGAGTACTGGCAAGCCGCTGAGCGCCTGCAACTCGCCAACCGAAGCCACGCTTTGGTTCAGGGTTTCACGCAACAATGCTGCACCAACCCCCAGCATCAAACCAACCAGCCCCCCAAGGATCAGGTTGAGGGCTTTTTTGGGGCGGAAAATATTGTCGTCAGGGGCGGCGGCATCGACTACCCGGATATTGCTGCTGGTAACATTAGAAGCCACATTGACTTCCTTCATGCGCTGCAACAAGCCATCGTAGAGGTTGCGGCTGGTTTCCACTTCACGCTTGAGGGCGTTATATTCAACACTGCGGTCACGCAAATCGACCAGCTCACCTTTATAAGCATCCACTTGCCCGCGCAATTCATCTTCCAGCTTCTTCGCTGACAAGTAGTCTGCACGTTTGGCAGAACTATCATCGGTTTGTAACGACTGTTTAATCCGCCCCATTTCATTGCCCAACTGACGCCGCAGTTCCTCAATACGCTCCTGTAAACTCACCATATCGGGGAACGCGGGTTTGAATGATTTGAGTTTTTCCTGATACTCGGCTTCCAGCGTAGCCAGATTTTGCTTGATGCCTTCCACTACCGGATTATTGATAACTTCACGGGCATTGCTACGCTTGCGCCCTTGGATCATCTGGCTCTCAGCCTGAATACGGTTGCGCTCGGCTTCACCCAAGGGCAGAATAGAGTTCATCCAGCTTGCGTTCCTGACTCGACTGGCTATTGTTGACTTCCAGAATGTCGTTCTGTTTGGCGTACTCGATCAGCTTGGCTTCCTGTAGGGTCAGGCGGCTACGCGACTTTTTCCAGCTCCTGCTCCAAAAACGCCTTGGCATAAGTGTCGGTTTCGCTTTGGGAACTGATGTTTTCTTTGATGAACACGTTAATCAGGCTGTTGACAATTTCTGCCGACAGCACGGGGTCAGGGCTTTCATAGAACACCTTGACCAGATGGGTTTTCTCCACCGCTTCGACATAAAGCTTTTGGGAAAACGCGCTGACATAATCCGGGGCTTTGCTTAAACCCTTGTCCGTTTTACCCGGCAATAGGGCAGTAATCATGCCCTTGAGCATTTTCCCGAAGCTTTTCAACAGGCTGGGTTTTTCTGGGCGCTCAAACAAGCGGGTTTTCAAATCCAGATCGGCAATCACCCGTTCAGCCAGCTTGCGGCTTTTCAACTGTTCGTATTGGGTGCGGAAAAAGGGATCTTGTTCCCCCATATCCGGCGCGGCACTGGTCACCGTACCGAAATTGACGACTTGCACCCCCTGTTTTTCAATCTGGATGGTAGCCCCAGCACGGTAGATGGGCGTCGTTGTCCACGTAATGTAACCCGTCAGCAAGAGGATGGACAAAGCCGTCAGCAACAGCGTCCATTTTTGCCGCATTAACCGCCGCCACACATCTTCGAGGGTCAGTGTATGGTGCGATATACCTGTCGCAGGCACAGCCATATACGGCGCAACCACGGCATGGTGAGGAGAACTGGCAACGCCTTTTTTATTGGTAACAGTTAACATGATTCTCTTATGGAGATAATTGTTATTTATGTAAACCATTCTCCAACAGCCAACCGGATACCGCAAAGCTTAGCCTGCATTCGCGGGCATTTTCTTGATAAGCGGGCACAGCCTCCCGATACTTGCCGCCTACCCCCCAAAATTCCCCGTTAATCTGTCAGCACTGGCGCAGCTTTTCCCAAAGTCATACAAATAGGAAATCATAAAAACAAACACCCGCGTGGAATATGAGCATAACCATTACAACTGAGCAGATGGCGCCGCAGACGCTGGTTGGCGGCACTATTTTTTCCAATCCGGCCTTCCGGCGCATCCTTGCGCGTGAATTTCGCTTGGAGGCGGTGCAAGTGGTGCTAGAAACAGATGGTCAAACCCGCACCATCCCCGCTTTCCGCCGTCACGGCTTGTTTGGCAAACAAACGCTGGTGTTGGGTGCTGGTTTCGACAAAACTGGGGTGATTGCGGATATTGCCGCCAGTGATTACAGCCTTGTGATTGAACAACTGCTGCACGAACTGGCCTCCACCCGCGTGGATTCGCTGGAAATACGCACCGCGCAACATATTCCCTGCCTGACTGATGAATCCGACAAAGTTGAGTTGAATGTGGATATTCAACCCTCGGTGGATGCGGTGTGGAATGGGCTATCGACCAATACCCGCAAAAATATCCGCCGCCCGCTCAAGCTCGGTTTCACCTCCGTGATTGGCTTAAATGCCCAAGTTGCTGGATGAGTTTTACCAGCTTTACCGCATGAGCCTGCATGACATTGGCAGCCTGCCCCACCCCAAAGCATTTTTTGCCGACTTGGTGCAGCAATGTGCGGAGCAAATGGAAATTTTCGTGGGGTATATGGATGGCATTCCGGTAGTGTCGTCAGTGAACTTGGTGAGTCAGGATGAAATTTATGGCGCATGGTCGGGCATCCATACTGATTACAAAAAGCATAACGTGTTCCTCGCCATGCTGTGGCAAATCGTCGAGCATTGCGGCGCAAGTGGGCGCAAAACCTACAATCTAGGGCGTTCATCGGCGGGCAGTAACCCGCACCAATTCAAACTGAAACTCGCCAACCGCAGCCACAAAATTTACTACTACCGGATTAAGGTGACGCCGCCACCACCAACCCACTCACGGGTACAAGATGCCGCGTCTTGGCTGATCCGCAACACCCCCGCAACGGTGATGGACGGGCTTTCCCGTGCCTTGCTCCACAAATTTTATTGACCACTATTGGCAAGATAACAATATGAAAATTCTGGAAGTTTGCACCGTCAGCAGTTCAGCCTACGCGCTGGTTTTCCACCGCGCCCACGCCCTCAACCAACGTCACCCCGGACAGATGCAGGTTGATGTATTGTGTACCGACGGCCCTGAAGTCGCCTTGATGCGCGAACAAGGCATGAATGTCGTGGTGGCAACCATGCACCGCAGCCTAAACCCGTTGCAACTGGTGCGTTCGGCGTGGAATTTGCGCCAAGCTATCCGCCAAGGTGGCTATGATGCAGTACACCTGCATTTTGGCGTGCCCGGTTTGGTTGGGCGGGTACTGGCCTTGCTTGACCGCAAAACCGTGTGGATTTACCAGAGTCATGGCTACAGCATTGCGGAAAATACCAGCCCATTGGCGCGGCAGGCTTACATCCTGATCGAAAAGATGCTGAAAAACACCGTGCGCTATTCGCTGTTCCAATTGCGTGAAGATATGGAACTGGCGCGGGAACACGCGCTGCTGGATGAAGAACAGATGGTGTTTTTGGGCAATGGGATTGATTTGGCAAGGTTTACGCCGAAGAATACCCCCCATCCCCAACAAAAAGTGGTGTTTGGGATGGTGGCGCGGTTTGAGCCGATCAAGAACCATGCATTGCTGCTGGATGCGGCGGAATTGCTTGCCAAACAAACCCGCCAATTCAAGGTGAAGTTGATTGGGCAGGGGCATTTGCAAGCCGACATACAGGCCGCTATCCAGCAAAAAGGGCTGGCGGATGTGGTCGAAATTGTGGAATACAGCAATGACATGCCCGCGTTCTACCAAAGCGTGGATGTCGGGCTGCTGACTTCGTTTGCTGAAGGTATCCCCCGCGCCTTGATTGAGCCAATGGCATCCGGCAAACCGGTGATTTGCACCGATGTCAAAGGCAGCCGCGAAGCCATTATCGACCGCGAAACCGGCTTCAAAACCCCGATTGACTCCCCCGAAGCCCTCGCCGGACACATGCTGTGGTTGATCCAGCACCCTGACAAGCGCCAACAAATGGGCAAAGCTGCCCGCGCCCACGCCAGCAAACACTTTTCAGAAGCCCGCATCCTCGACATCCTCAGCGAAGTCTATTTATCCTGCATCCCTTCCCCTGTAGGAGCTTGCCCTGCAAGCGATTCTTCGGAGGTCAATGCATGATTTTCACCGCTGACATCGAAGACTGGCAACAATCCGTCTACGACTTTGACCGCGCCGTATCCAACCGCGTGTTACGCAATACCAGCCGCCTGCTGGACATTCTGGACGCACACAAGGTCACCGGCACATTCTTCGTGCAAGGCATGGTCGCCGAAAAATTCCCGCAACTGGTCAAGGCAATTGCACAAGCCGGACACGAACTCGCCTGCCATTCCCACACCCACCGGATGATTTATAACCTGACCGAAGCACAATTCCGCACCGAAATGCAACGTTCAGTGGGGCTATTGGAAGACATCAGCGGGGCAAAAGTCATCGGCTTCCGCGCCCCCACTTTTTCGGTGCGCGATGACATCCTCGACTGGTACTGCGACGCACTGCGGGAACAGGGGATTGTTTACGACTCATCCATCATGATTGCCACGGTGCGCAGTTGCTACGGGTTTAGCGATGATGGCATCCTGCAACGCATTGCCGAACGCGGGCTGGACAGTTACCCGATGAGTGTCAGCCAAGTGTTCGGCAAAAATCTGCCGGTGATGGGCGGCGGCTATTTCCGCATTTACCCCTATTGGCTGAGCCGCTGGCTGGCTCGCGGCTTAAACCATGACACCAGCATTTTCTACATGCACCCCTATGAGATCGACACCCACGAATACCGCGAAGTATCGCAATTGGTGGATATAGCACCCAAAATGGCAGTGCATCAATTTGCCCGCCGGGGAAGCGTGGAAGCGAAATTGCACAAGCTGTTGCGGGATTACCCGTTTAGCTCATTTCGGGACACCTATTACCCCTCAGACCGGCACAAGGCTGCCTA
The DNA here is from genome assembly GCA_963818325.1 of uncultured Gammaproteobacteria bacterium. Taxonomy (GTDB): domain Bacteria; phylum Pseudomonadota; class Gammaproteobacteria; order Thiotrichales; family Thiotrichaceae; genus Thiothrix. Next base: position 176,467 of record CAWFRV010000004.1, read on the forward strand.
ATAATTTGCGGTAGGCATCCACCACCGCATCCAAACTATAGCGTTCCGCCACCCGCCGCTTGGCCTGCTCACCCAACACCTGACGCTGGGCAACGGTCTGTTGCAGGATACTTGCCCACGCTTGCGCCAAGGCGGCGGAATCCCCCACTGGCACTATCAGCCCAGTATCCGCCACAAATTCCGCAATATCCCCCACATCGGTTGCCACGCAAGGCACGCCCTCCGCCATTGCTTCCGCCAGAAACAGCGGGAATGCCTCGCGCTGCGATGACAGCGTGGCAATATCCAGTGCCGCAATCAAACGGGCAGCATCGGTACGCACGCCCAACAAATGCACTTTGCCCTTGTCAGGCACGGTTGCCAGCAAGGCTTGCAAGGTCGGATTCGCCGCATCCATGCCCTCCCCTGCCAACAGAAAATGGGCTTGCTGCCCACTTTGCTGCAACAGCCGGATAGCTGCCATCAGGTTGGGAATATCCTTTTCCGGCACATAGCGGGTGAGGCTGCCGATCAACATAGCATCAGCGGGAATGCCCAATTCCTGACGCACGCTGGCATAGCTTTCTGCACGGCGGTTGCCTTTGCCTAGCGGAATGCCATTGGCAAGCACTTGCGCCTGTTGGGTGGCATAACCCAGTTCGGCATGACGCTGCATACTGCGCCGCGACACATACACAATGCGCTGCGGGAAACGCGACAACCAGCGCCCCGCTTTGAGGACAAAGGCGTGTTGGGCACGTTCCAACGTGGCTTTTTCGGGAGTATGGTGCATTCCCCACAGCAATATCGGGCGGCAACCGGCAAACAACCATGCCAGTGTTGCAAACAAATTGCCGTGGTGCATCCAGCCGTGAATCACTGTCGGCTGAATTTCCCGTACCAAACGCCATAAATGCGGCAATAACCACGGTAATTGCTTTCACCCGATTCAAACCAAGTACCTGCACGGGAATGCCAGCCTCCGCAAACTGCTGCTGCACGCCATTCACTGCTACCAATGAAATAACGTAAGGCTGGTAATCCTCACTGAACTCAGAGTTCACTAGATTTAACAAGGCTTTTTGTGCGCCGCCAACACTCAGCGAGGTAATAATGTAGAGAATCTTAGCCACCCCAGCCTCCCTTTTAAGCGTTGACGCACATTACCAATATTCAACAACCAGACCAGCGCAGCGTAAGACACGCTGCCCACCAATATTTTCAATAACAAGGTGGCAATAGGCTGTGGCAAGCTTGGTGTCTGGTGCATCAACCCATACATCAGCAGTGCTGCCAAGCCAATTTTAGCGATGTCTACCCACGGCAAGGCTACCCGAAAATCACCTTTACCCCGAAAATACCCGTACACCACACACGCAAAATACGTCAGGATGGCAGTAATAGCTGCCCCCATCAAACCGTAGAGCGGCAATAACAGCACATTCAATACCACACTCACCACCGCCCCGAAGAAAATCACCTGAATTTCTTTGATCGTCTGCTTATTGATTTGAAAAAATAACGAAATATAGAACAGATAAAACGCATGAAAGGTAACAGCCAATACGACCCACGGTAAAAACTGCAATGCCGTTTCCACAAATTCAGGGCCAATCAAAATAGGCAGAAATACGTCAGCAATACCCATAAACCCGAAGGCACACGCCGCAAATACACCAACATAAAACACGGTATAATCACGCATTTTACTCGCTGCCTGTTCCGCCCCTTCATTTTCTAACGCATGAATAATCAAAGGATAAGCTGCCATATTTAATGCGCCCGCAATCATAAACAAGATTTGGCGCGGCGGATTATAAGCAGCGGCGTATTCACCCACCAATTCGTAACCACTAAACCAACCAATCAAGGTACGTTCAGAAATTTGAATCACGCCAAAGAGAATCGCGGATAAGCTCATCGGAATGCCGTACACTAAAATCTTTTTCAATACATCCCGATCAAGCGCGGCAAATTGCGGTTTTAGCAATGTCCAGAAACTAGAGGAAAAGAGCAATACGATGAGGTTACTGAGAACCACACCTAACGCCGCCCCCATCCATGAGAATCCCCAATGCACCAGCAATAACCCGATACTCACGATCATCACCGCCCGCGCAATTTCAGCAACCAGATAGTGATTCGTCTGAAACGTAATCGAATTAATGCGTTGCCACGCCTCATATAAAGCCGTAGCGACAAATAACAACGTCAAAACCCAAGCCACATGAAACTCGCCCGATACCAGCGCAAACAGCAATAAAGCGATAGCGACCAGTATCGACGTTACCAATACCGCCGTAGCAATCAAATTTTGGATCGCTGCGGCTGAAACCAATTTATCGCTCCAAAAGCGCATGATGCCTGCTTGCAGCCACCCCAGCATAATGCTGTTAATACTTGAGCCGACCATCAATACCGTGGTGTAAATACCGTATTCAGCAGTATTCATCCAGCGTGTATAGAATGCCACTGCAATAAAACTCGACAATGCCGGGGCTAACATCGACAGGAAATAGACAATGCCGTGCTTAAAAAACATGGGCACTCCCTGCAACAACCGCGAGGGTGCTAGCTACCAACTGATCAGGTTTTAAATAGTGCTGATAGTAAGCGTGATTATTTTGCATAAGCTGTGTTCTTAATGCCGTATCCTGCATTAAACGCGCCACCGCCTCGACACATTCTTGCGCTGTTGAAAACGCTAAATAATGACTACCCTGCTGAAAACCATGCGGCACTTCAAAGGCTAATTGCTCTGACACAATTGCCCGCGAAAACGCCACGTATTCCGCAAACTTCCAACCAATCGAACCGTGCAATCCCGTAGTGGCAATGCAAATAGCATGATTTTTTAAAAGTTCCAAATACTTTGCTTTACCGGCTAACTGATTATCCGGCAATAACGCATCGGGATAATGTTTAAGCGCGTATTCACTGTGTGCAAACCCACCGTAAAAACGTTCTCCAAACGCTTGCCGCAACGCGCTGACACACTCGGCACGCATTGCATTCACCTGACGCCGATCAGCGCGGGTCGCTTCAGGCAAATCAGCGATTTCATCAGGATCCCAAGCGTGCATCATAAACAAAATGCGTGGTTCACTGGATACATCCGGCGCTGCCTGTACCCGACTCAAGGTGGGCACAAATAAGAATGGATACCCCGTCAACTGCGTGGCTATTTGCGCCGCACTGCGTAGAAAGTACTTCGACAAACGCGGCTGACCCACCCACTTGCGAATATCCGCAACACTGGGTTTGTCAGGGTAAATTTCGTAATTTAACCCCAACGGCATCACTTTATTGGCATATTGCGCGGGCGTATCCACACGCGAATAACTGCGTTTGAAATAGAAGTCGGCAACGTCTAACGCTTCTGTATCAAAATCAGCACCATCGCGGACATCGTAATACACCACATGCCCATCATCCAGTTGCACATAAACCCCACCTAACGGCGGTGCCTGCCGAAGCAAGGCTTTACCGCGAAGCTGGCAATCGCCCAATTCATAGTGCAATTTGAGCGCACCCGCCTGCTGCAACAACCTGAAACCGGTATACACCTGCGACAAATGCGGGCTGTCACTGTGTGCAATGATTTTGCAGTGTGGGACGGCACTCATGCTGCCAACCACGCATCAGCCACCGCTGCAATATCATTGCCGCGCACCGACTCCACCGCCAGTTGGCGCATCTGTGCGCACTTTGCCGTATCAAAGAACAATTCGTCGATACCAGCGGCAATCGCGTCGACATTACCCTTTTCGACCAGCAAACCGTTTTCACCGTGGCGGATAATTTCACGCGGGCCGGTTGGGCAATCGGTGGACACAATCGGGCATCCCAAGGACAACGCCTCAATCAACACCAGCGGATAACCTTCGTAATCACTGCTCATTACCTGAAACTCGGCGTGCGCCATGTATTTGTAAGGGTTGGCATCAAACCCCACCAAAATCACCTGCCCGTTCCAGCCCCAATGCCTTGATTTGCTGTTCCAGTACGGGTTGCTGGCTACCGCGCCCGACAATCACCAGTTTGCAATCCTGCTGCGCCTTAGTGCGGGCAAATGCCTCAATCAGCAAGTCGAACCGCTTCTGCCGTTCCAGCCGCCCGACCGCCAGAATGAAACGCCCCTCGATACCCAGCGGCTCGTTGGCTTTTTCACGCACCAAACGGGTATTGACCGGGTTGTAAATGCAATTCACGTTTTTCAAGTGCGCCCTGTTTTCCAGCAAATCTTGCATCTGGCGGGACACCGCAATCACCCGTTTGGCGCGTGGATACAGCCAACGGAATGCCAGCCATTCGCTGCGGGTCATGGTGCTAGGGTCAAGATGCACCGACAACACCGAATCCGCGCAAGCCAGCGCACACGGCACATTCGCGGCTTCCAGAAAGGAAAAAATATGGTCAAATTGCTCACGCTGGAACAGCTTGCGGAATTGCCATGCCCGCTGCAACAGGATAGCAATCTGTGTGAAAAATCCACCCGGCCGCTCAGGAATATCCAGATTAATCATCCTAACTGGAATGTCATGACGGATAGTATCCGCAGGCAGGCGGGCAAACTTGACCACCGTTACCTCGTAATGACGCAGGCGGAACTCTTCGGCGAGATCCACCGCTACTTTTTCTGCGCCACCCGGTGCAGCCAATTCGGCAATGACGATAGCTATTTTTTTCATACCTTGATGGGTACCTTGTTGAAGTGTTTCGCGTCTAGGCGCGTTATTTTTAATATAAAAATTCAATACAATCAGTGCGTAAGCAAACCAGATGTACATCCGATCCTGCAAGGTCAGCGACATCTGCCCGATCATCACCATCAGCAGCATCAGCAACATCAGCCAGCGGTCATCGCCAGACAAACGCAATGCCGAAGCAGCCGCAATACCGATCACCACCAGATACAACACCGTCCCGACAATCCCCTGCTCGGCAGTGATTGCCACAAAACTGTTATGCGCGGTGTAATCCACGTTGTACGGGTTAATAATGCGGCGGAAAGAACCTAGCCCATGACCATAAATCGGGCTTTCTTCCCACTCTTCATACGCATTTGCCCATATTACGCTGCGCTCATTTAAAGTACCGCTGGAAATTTCTTTGCCGGTCGAAAAAATGCGCTCAATGGTTTTCTGCGGAATAACATTGGCAATCCCGATCAACGCCACCACCACCACCAGTACACTGGCTACCTTGCCCATACACCCCGGAACGCAGCACCGTCGGCACAAAACCCGCCAAACCCAACACCATAACGACCGCCCCGGTACGCGAACCAGTAATCAGGATAGTAAACGCCGCCGCCGGGATATACGCCAACCCCAGTAAACGCCACCACCACTGCTTCATTTGGGTCAGCAAATAAATCGCCAGCGGTATGCACCATTGCCAACTTGACTGACACCTCATTGGCGTCGAACTGCTTGATTTCATGACGCACAGTATTGGCGGTTATCTGATAATCTTTCACCATCAGGTAAACCAGCCAAAATGACCCCAGCACCAAAGCAATATACAATTTTTTCAAGTCATGCCTGCGTCCCGACCAGTTGAAACAACAACAAGCTGACCATCAGGATATACAGGTTACTCTTGAGCGCCTGCTCACTGCTAACTGCCTGCTGGGTTTCATAAGGAACCGGCATCTCCGACCACGTATAGGACAGCACCACCCAAGCGATATACAACAGCACCGCCGTATGAAAACCGGGCACGCCATGTAAACCATTGCCCATTACCATCAGCACCGCCGTCAAGCCAAATGCCATCAACCCGGCAATTTTGACCAGCGACATGCCTGCAATTTCGACAGCACCATCGGTCGGCAAGGCAAATACCAGCAACATCATGAAAAAAATGGCGACATTCCGTATGGTATTCATCGCCTTGCCAACCGTTCGCCCATTGCCTGCCGTACCTGCATCAGCAAAGCTGGATCGTTATCCCAATCCCCAAAGTTGCGGGCAATACGCCCAAGCTGCTGGTTGACGAATTCACTTTCCCCCGCCGCAACAGCAAGTCGATGTACATATAGTCCTCCACCGACTCACGTATCCATTTCAGGCGCAAGGAAGCGAGCGGGCCATCGAAACCTGTTTGCGCCTTGCGGGCGGGATACACCAACAAACCATCGCCATTGAAACGGATACCGGGCGGATTATCGCTGACGAAACTCGCCGCATCATGCCAAATATCCGTCCCCTCAGCCCATGCCAAGCGTATCCCAATACCCCAGCCCAGTGACCCCATAACGGTGGAAAAACCACGTCGGAATCCGGTAATTGATGGCGGGAAAATCCAGTTGCCATACCGGCGGATAATTGCCTTTCAGCACATCGGCACGCGGATTAAGCTTGCGGTATTCCTCAAAGTCCAACACCAGCGCCGTGTATGCCCAAACTTCTTCACCTGCTGCCAAACGTTGGGCGGCAACGTTTTTACCGAGATAATCCGCATCCCGCCACAAGTCATAGAATTTCGGAATCCACACATCCACCGCCCCAACCAAGTTACCCAATGCCGGGTTTTCATTCAAAGGCGGCTCGCTGACCTGAAAGCGAATATCTTCTCCCCCTTCGGTCAAGCGATCTGCATCGAAAAACTCCCCCCAACGCCGGGCGTATTGATACGCCTCCCGCGTATCCGGCTCATCCACAAACGACGGGTCGGTGTAACAACGCCCTGCCCCGGCATGTTGCGCACACCAGCCCGCATACTCACGGATAAATTGCTGCGCCCGCTGACGGTCTTTGCCTAAGGGGTCAGCAAACGGGTAGCTGTCAGCAAACACATAGGTATAGGCGGAAGCGTGCTTTTCCTGCATGTAGTGCGCATGTTTTCCGTTACCGTCCCCAGCCCAGCAAACTTGCGCTGAAAATCGGGCTTGCCTGCGGCATCCGCTTCGGGGGATGCATCCCACAAGCTTTCCGGCGACAAATAATGATCCAACATGAAATCGTTGTAAGCACGGATCAGGCGATTATCAGCGGCTGACTCACCCGTGCGTTCAAAGCCATAAATTTCCGCCACCCGGTAGCCATTCGTCCCAAACACCGTGCGCAACGGGGAACGTTCCGGCAAGGCAAAATTCCACACGGTCAGGGTGATCGGGCAATTCCACTGTCTCTTGCCCATCCGCCGTCACCTGTCACCGTCCCGGTATAAATACCCGGTTTAGCAGTGGCAGGAATCTGCACATCCACCCACACCGGCAAGTTTTCCCCCGCACGTCAAGTTTTGCGGAAAAGCCCGATAAGCGCTTGACCACATCCTGCTGCGGCATTATTCGGCTGGCAGCAAAATATCCGGCCAAAATTGCGGCGGGTAAGGTGAATGCGGTGAAGGTGTGCTGACCTTGACATAACGCTCGCGGAATACTTGCACGTTTTCAATCACCTCACCCGCCGCATTGCGCAATGGGGACACGCTAGCCTGCACATTCACTGCCCCGCTATTGCCTGCCGTGATGACAAACTGGAAGCCTTCATACTCGTTACGGGCGGCAAAAATAGCCACCGCATCACTGCCCACCACCGGCTCGAAGGGGGCAAACCTGTCCAGCACACCGATGGCTTTGACCTGCAACCCCGGTACGGGCGGTTCAGGGGAGCAGCCCCCCAAACCGAGCAGCACACAAGGATGCAGCACAACCAGCGGGTCAGATAGCGAGCCATTGTTCCGCTACCTTTTCAATATCCAGATATTCGACCGAGGGGATGGCGTTGCTGCTGGAAATGCGCGTGCAAGTTTTCATCCAGACACATCTGGTCAAGCGCCGCTGCCAATGCCGCCACATCATCCGTCGGCACTAACAAACCATTTTCACCTTGGCGGATAATTTCGCGTGGCCCGGTTTCACAATCGGTCGCAATGCACCGGACGCCCCAACCCCAAGGCTTCAATCAGGATAACCGGAAAACCTTCATGCAAACTGGACAGCACCAAACAATGGGCATTGGCGATATACGGGTAAGGGTTACGCATGAAACCGGGCAGGATTACCTGCTGTTCCAAGCCCAAGGTTTTGATCTGCTGTTCCAATAATGGGCGCTGATCGCCTTCGCCCAGAATCAACAACTTGAAGGTATGGCGTGCCTGTGACTGGGCATAAGCATTCAATCAAACTGGAGAAATTCTTTTCGGGACTCAAGCGCCCTGCCGCCACCATATAGTGGCCTTCAAGCGTCACTGCCGGGCGTTCCTTCGCCAAGTGCGCGGATACGGTGCAGGTTGACCGGGTTATACAAGTAGTCAATATTGGGCAAATTCAAACGTTGCTGGAAAATACGCATCCCGTCCTTGGAAACCGCCACCACCTTTTTTGCCCGTGGGTACAACCACTTCGCAAATAACCAATCAAAACGGCTAAAATTCCGTTCTGGGTTACAATGGTTGGCAGCAATCGTCAGGCGGCTAGCGAGGATGGACGGAAAATTAGCGTGTTCCATCACACTAATAATCGTATCAAAATGTTTCACCCGGAAAATCCGCCGCAGTTGGTTCGCACGATCCAGAAAGTTGAACACTCTAGGCAACAAAGCCGTGCTTTGGAGGGGCAGTGGATGTCGATCAACTCACCTGCATAGGGGTAATACATGCGGCTGCCATCAAACAGGATCAGGGTCACATCATGCTGCTTGGCAAACTGGAACGACAGGTCAGACACGACTTTTTCCGCGCCCCCCATACCCAGTGAGTACACCACCAAAGCGATTTTTCTACGTATTGTCATGTCAGACTTTACCACCCAACGATCCAATATACCTAAACGCCGATGCACATGCACCGCATCGCGAAACCGAGAAACCCGTACCGATACCCTAGCGTATGCATCCCATTCATGTCATGCTGCCCCTTCCGGCAAGCAACGGCTGACCGTTTCTTCGCGGTAGGAATGCACATCCAGTTGCTGGATCAAGTTGATGTTCAGGCCACGCCCATACACACCCGCGCAATTCTGTGAAGGCCGGTACAGCTTGCCTGCTTCCTCGAAAATCCGCCCCGCCGGACGTGCATGGGAAGCACGCGCCACCACCGGATTCTGGGGATGTGCCTGCCATTCGAGTACTCAACGGGTTATCCGCATGGAACAAGTACAGGGCTTCACTGGGGGAACAACTTTGATGCTTACGCATACTGACAAACATCCACCAACGCCCCTCATGTTCCAGCAGGGTCGAATCATAGGCTTCGACGTTTTCCATCAGGTTTTTCTCGAATACCCAGCGATGTGGGAATTCTTCGCAGCGGTAGACTTCCACCGTGCGGTTTCCGGCTGTTTCAGGGATCATGTAATACTGCCCCTGATGCTGGAACACAAACGGGTACGACAAGTGATACGGCTTTTCCAAAATCGTGACTGGCTCAGAATGGCTACCGTCGGCATTCAGCCGGATGCAGGCCAGATGCCCAATGCCACGCGCATAGAGCAGCTCCTCAAAAAACACATACTGCCCACCCTCGTGTTCGACCACAAACGGGTCAGCCCAGAAACGGTCGCGGGGCGGAAGCAGTTTACGGAAATGCCCCAAGCGCACCACACATCGCTGGCATCACCGTGCCGCCCCTGTCAGCAGTATCCACTGCTCTTGACGGAACAGGGTCTTATACAGCTTCTTGATGAAATTATTTGGGTAGCGCCACAGCACCCTCAATGTCGTCAGCAAACCGGGCAGCGGCTGATGTTGCAACTGGCGCGTGTTGCCAGCGAGGGGTGCATACGCCCACTGACATCACGGAAAAAATCATCCTCCCCAACCTCAAGCAATTCATGCAACCGCTGCGGAATGAAATCCGCCATTTTCCACAAGGTACGCTCAATACCCCGGTTGAGTGATGCCGGATCAGTGCTGGTGGTTGCATAAAAAATACATTCAGGAAAGCTTGACCAGCCACGACAACGATTCGATACCGGAGATAATTTCATCCTGCCGGTGCGCATATTCCTGGATACCGACGTAATCATCACGCAGATCCGCCGGTTCACCGTGGAAATGCCGCCAGACACCGTATTTCGCCCATGCGATGATTTCAGGCAAGGGCGGCTGCCCACTCAGGTCGATTGCCACATCTAGCGGCTGGTTCGCCAACAAGGTCTGATAACGCTCACTACCGGCTTGGCACAGGGTAATATCACCTAACAGAGTCAAGAAAACTGACGGGTATTTGTGCCGTGACAGGGCATTGGAATAACTTTCCATCGAAAAAACGCAATACTTTAAGCAAGACGTTATCAATGCGCTGTGACACAGTAAGCGCCACGGGCTGACGAAAGATAACGGCAACCAGTGCCATATTTCCTGTTGCCTGCAAACGTTCCAGCATTAAATGTTGCCAAGCGGAAATGTATTCGCCATCAACAATCAGGACAGCCCTGAAAACGCTAACCGACATAATACGCTCACTTAATAATTGTTAGTCATTGTTATCGTTATGTTATAGTACCACCCTGCACATAAGCAGCCGCTGTGGAATAGGCCACTTTCAGGGAAGCCTTATCCCGAATCCCCGAAATGATGACCTTGCACTTGGCTCTCAGCCAGTTGCGAAATCAGCCGTTGCAGGCGGTCTGTCCCGCACTGTGGATAGCAAGCTTCACCAGTGCAGCATCCAGACGTACCAGCACTGGCTTTACCACCTGAACAAATTTCAGGGCTTGAGGCTCATCCGGCAAAGCGTCAATCGCCAGCCGCACACCCACCGCCCGCAACAACTTGATCACTTTACCAAGTTGTGCAATTTGGGCCATGCAATCCCGGTACTGAAGCGCCAGCACAATCCGTCGGGCTGCTTCAGGTGCAGCATTCAGCAACTCAACTAGGCGCTTTAAGTCGGTCTTCATTATTCAGAATCGACCCGCCCACCGACACAAAAACCAGATAACCGGGCTTTTCATTACCCTGAGATGACAGTCGCAGCACTGCTTGCCCCAGATTCCAGTAATCCAAGCGGAAACGGCTGTCGCTGCTGCCCAACTGCTTTAAGCAAGGCGGCGTAATCCAGTTTTTGGGCTTTTTGCTGGAATTCTGGCTCAGCCGCATACAAGCTGGGTAGACTTTTCACTCAGGCGCTGGAGTTTGTGGAACAGCCATTTTCATCCCAGCAACCGGCGGTGGCACAACACCGGAGCAGCTTTAGCTGGCGGCTGGGGGTATTGCTGAGGGTGTCGAGACTGGCGTGGAGCGCGGCGCGGGGGATTCCTGAAACCGCTGTGCCGAGGCTTCCCACGGGTTATCCTGTTTGCGTAACGACACACCTTTAGCAGTTGCGTTCCAGCGGGCGCACATGCAACTGGGTGCAACGCTTGGCCTTTAAGCACAGCCGGAATAAAACGGATTTCTGCCCGCATCCGTTCACCATCCAAAGTACGCAAGGTAGTCAGCAAGCGGTTGGAAGGCTTGCTACCCACATCCGCCGCCTTGCTCATGGCTTCAAAGGTTTTACGCTCAGGCGTGTCAACCAGATGGGATACCGGCATGGAACGCACTTCAGCCATACTTTCAAAACCAAACAGGGTCACGTAGGCATTGTTGGCGTACAGGTGCATTCCTTGGGAAATATAGGCAATGGCTTCCCACGAATAATCCACCAACCAATGGCAGCGCAATTCCGCCACCCCCAGCAGGTGCTTACAATCACGAAAATCTTGTTTGATCGCTGGAATAGCGCAGCAGAAAATCAATGTACTGCCCAAAGTATTCCAGATCATTGAGCGGCAGGATGCAGGATTCGACCCCCATCAACCAAGTGGTCAAACCCTGCCATTCATTACGGGAAATCCACACCAGCAAGGTGTCGGGCGAATAGCGTTGCAGGGTTTCCAGCAACTCCATCGGACGGCGCTGACTTTATCATGCGGGCAAAACAGCAGGTGCGGTTGAAGTTCTTGCAACACCGGGATCAGTTGCTGCACTGATGCCACCTGTTTTAGCTCCAGCAACACATCAGAATGGCGCAACGCAGCATCCAGCGACGCTGTGACTTCTACATCCTGATCAACTGACTACACAATGTATCTTCTGCTTTTTCATACCACAGAAGATACGCATCAGGTCATGACAAACCTACATAAAGACCGATTATCGAGTATGACTAGGGGATAAACTGCTACTTCGGCTCGCTCAGTAAGAGCGATTGCCACAACGAGGTAAAATCGTCCTCATCCTCTTCCAGTGGAGCGTTCTGCCAGCGTGGTAAAGCGGAAATAGGCAAACGCCCCCAAACATTCATCCAGCAACACCAGCCGCACCCGCTCTTCACGTTCGGCAAATTCCAGGCGGATTTCATCCCCGGCCTGAAAAATATAGGCGGGCAAAATCAGCGCAGGATCAGGCCGAATCCCTTCAATACTGGGCAACATCAAACCATCCACCGGCAATTTCTGCGTCAGGGTACGGTTGATCACTTGCTGCACTGACTACATGACCATGACTTTGGTGGACAACAGTTCGACACCGCAGCACAAGCCCTTTGCTAGCCACAAACTCCATCCACTTGATCACCCCGATCATCCAGACTGAATTATCATCCGTCAGGTCACGCAAAGCGACAATTTCACCCACCCGCGCACCGGAGACTTCCTTGCCCTCCCAGCACAAACCGTAACCACCCACGCTGGTATTCACCACTTTCCACGATTGGATACGTGCGCCATCCTCCTCCGCCACCCGGTGGATGACCGCTTTTTTCGCCTCGCCTTCGTCCTCGTAACTATCACTCGACATAAAGACGTTGAACAGCATGTCTTCTGCCTCGGCATCCTCACTGGCTTCGGCTTTTTGCGCATCACGGATCACCGTCAACACGTCCGCCATGCGCGTTACCATGCCAATCTTTTCCTTTTTGGGGAAACGGTTGTAACTGCGGTTACGCACTGCCGTCAGGTGATAAATCACCCGTTTGGCAAGATTACGGCTCAAGCCTTCCTGCAGCATCATCGCAGGCACACCTTTCGCTTCCAGTTCGCGGATATGGTTATCCATGCGCGACACCAGCGCATTCAGGTTCAACACCCGGACTGTCGGGGAATGCGGCAAATCACTCACTGGCATCATCACCGCAGGTTCATCACTGTTGAGGATCGACAGCATGGACATACTCCCCCATCTGCTGCCCTGCCCGCATCCCGCGCAATCGTCACCAATGCGGCATTTTGCACAAAATACTGCATCAAACGCGTCACTTCCCCCTGCCGTAAGCAGTACGGTTTGACCAATGCCAGCAAGTTCATCTGGATGTAGCGGGCTTCAATCGTCGGCGCACCGGGGGCGGCATCGCGCATTTTCAACTGCTCGACGCCATTTTCCGTCGCCAGCAAATACAGGTGGTGAATGTCATGCCACAGGGTTTCACGGGTACGCACATACACCGAATAGGTCAGCAGCAGCACCCTGCCCCATGAAATCCAGCGCCCGATAAATCGCCAGTTGCAGGGCTTTTTTATTGCCCTCCTTCTTGGTCAGCATATCCAAGCGCAGCGACCTGATAGGAACCGGCAAATTCCAACATCAACGATTGGGTCAGCTCAAAAATCTTCTGGCTTTTATGGGTCAAGGGAAAAGCGCGAGCTTCCAGATGGCGTTGCAGGGCTTCCAGCGCCACATCCACCGCAGGGCGCAGCATCTCGCTGATTTGCAAGCGGGTCATGGCGGGCAAGGCACGGCGGTTCAAATCCACCAAACCGTGGAAAATACGCCGGGTGGTTTCACCGGGGTCAGTCAGCGGCAAAGCTGGCGATCCATTCACGCGCCTTGCTGCTCGACAGGGGAATAAAACGATGGTTGGAAATGTGGGCTTCTGTCTGTCGCCATGTTGTATACATCCGTTATTATTTTTGGTATGTTACGCCGAGTGTAACAGCATCCAGGGCGCAAGACGAACAGCAGACGATAATCGCGCATCCCGCCATCTCACAGCCTTCAGCAACGACATCGGCAACACCTCCAGCAAACCACGTAAATTCCAGTAACCCGCCACACCCACCAACACACTACCGATCACGCTGCCTGCCAACAAAGGCAGCAACATTCAAGCGCATATCCAGATCGAACAGGTAGTAAGCCAACAGATTACCCGCGGTCAACGCCAGCAAACCTGCCAACACACCCGCCAACGCCCCCAGCAACAGGAATTCGCCCCAGATACGCCGCTGCAATTCTGCCCGCCCTGCCCCCAATGATTTGAGGATGGCAATTTCACGCCGCCGCTCGGCCTTTTGCGATTGCAACGCCGCCACCAATACCACGACCCCCGCAATCAGGGTAAAGACAAAAATCCCCTGCACCGCGAGGCTGACCTGTTCGATCAGGGAACGCATCTGCCCCACAATCGCGCCAATATCAATCGCCGTCACGCTGGGGAACTGGTGAATCATCTCCGTCACCAGCGCCTTTTTCTCCCCCAAATGGATGCTGGTAATGAAGGTTTGCGGCAACTTTGCCACACTACCCGGTGCAGCAATCACGAAGAAATTCGGCTGCATACTGTCCCAACGCACTTCGCGCACACTGGTGACGGTATCGCTGAAACGTTGCCCCGCAATGTCGAACGTCAGCTTGTCGCCCATGCCAAACGCCAGGATTTCACCAATGCCTTGCTCGATGGACAAGCCCTGTTTTGCCACCATCAAACCACTTGCCCTTCCAGCAGCACGTTACTGGCGGGAAATTCGGCAAATGATGACAGATTGAACTCACGTTCCAGCAAGCGTTGCGCACGTTGCTCTTCGTAATCATCCGGCTTCACCGGCTTGTCGTTGATTGCCACCAAACGCCCGCGAATCATCGGGTACAAGTGCGATTTTCACCCCTGCGTTCGGCAAAAAACTGCTGGAGCGGCTCGGCTTCCGCAGGCTGGATATTAATGAGGAAATGGTCGGGTGCATCCGGCTGGCAAGGTTTCAGCCCAACGATTCAGCAAATCGGTACGCACCGTCGTCAGCAACAACAACGCAAACAGCCCGGTGGCAAACACCACCACCAGCAATACTGCCCGCCGCGAACGCCCCAATGATGGAATCCAGCCGCGCCCTACCGCGCTTGCCCAAGGCTTGCACCAGCCGCAATGCCGCACCTGCCAGCAGCCAGAACAAGCGCCGTACCAACCAGCAAACCCAGCAGCAACATGCCCGCCAGTTTCACATCCTGCGACTGCAACCACAGCAGCCCGAACAGCGCCAGCAACAAGCTCGCCAGCACCACCCACACAACGACTGCTGCGGACGCTGCAATGCACCCTGCAAAATCTGCATCGGCGAGGTATTCACCAAACGCAACAACTGCGGCAACGCAAACCCCAGCAGCAGGATAACCGCCGTCAGCAAACCGCTCAGCACCGGCATCAGACTGGGTGCTGGCAAATCCTTGCCCACCAAACTGCGCCCAACCATTCCGCCAGCGCAAACTGCAACACAAACCCCAGCGCCACACCCGATCAGCGCCGCCAGCAATGCCGTCAGCAGCAAGGAAAACGCATGGTCGAGCAACACTTGCCGCCGCGACATCCCCATCGCTTTCAGCACCGCCACCGCTGGCAATTCGCGCCGCATCAGGCTGGTGGAAGTCAGCACCACCGCTGCCCCCGCCAGCACCACACTCAACAATGCCGCCAACCCCAGAAAACGCCCGGAACGTTGCAAGGCTTGCTGCACCGAGGACAAATCCTCCTCCAGCGTGCGGATGCGTTCGGTGGGTTTGAGCTTCGGTTCCAACTGCTTGGCTGTAACTGCTTGACTCCTTGCCGCATTACCTGCAAACAACTGGTTGAAACGTGGCACGGCTGGCGGGTGACAACAATTCGGTGGCCTTCAGATCGTCCAGATTCATCAACACCACGGGGGCAAGCTGGAACAGGTTGGTGCTGCGGTCGGGTTCTTGCGTCAATACCCGCGCCAGGTTGAAGGTGCTACGCCCCAGCGTTACCGGATGCGCCCGGTTGCACGCCGAGTTCCGCAAACAAACGGGCTTCTGCCCAGATTTCGCCGCGGGCGGGAAGTTGCCCGGTGGATAGCACTTCGGCCGCATCCGGGGCAGCCGCGGTTTTCAACTCGCCACGCAACGGGTAGCGCACTGGACACGGCTTTGAGCTGCGCCAATTGCAGCTTGTCGCCACTGGAAGCCATGCTGGGAAAGCTGATGGTTTCGGCAGTTTCCAGCCCCAAGCTGTTGGCGCGTTGCAGATAGGCAGCATCCAGCGGGCGGGCAGACGTCAGCACCAAATCGCCGCCGAGTAACTGGCGGGCTTGCGACTGCATGGCGTTTTCCACCCGACTGGTGAAAAAGCCGACGGCAGTCACGACGGTGACCGACACGATCAACGCCAGCAACAACAGGCGCAGTTCGGGCATACGCCAGCGTTGCTGCCAGTGTTTGAACAGCAGATTCATGCCAACGCCCCCGCTTGACCAGCCGGTAATGGGTTTGGCAACGTGCCGCCAGCGTTTCATCGTGCGTGACCAGCACCAACGTGGTTTGCGACTGTGCCTGCAAGGCAAACAACAATTCGCTGATTTCATGCCCGGTGGCGCGGTCAAGGTTGCCGGTGGGTTCGTCGGCAAACAGGATTTGCGGGCGGGTGACAAAAGCGCGTGCCAAGGCCACCCGCTGCTGTTCGCCGCCAGAAAGCTGGTTGGGGAAATGGCCCAGGCGTTCTGCCAGGCCGACTTGTTGCAAGGCTTCCGTGGCCAGCTTGCTCCGCCCCGCTTGCGGGGGAGGCTTGGGTAGGGCCTAAGCTCCAGCGGCAGCATGACGTTTTCCAGCGCAGTGAGGTTTTCCAGCAAGTGGAAGGATTGGAACACGAAGCCGACCCGACCGAGGCGCAGGGCAGCACGCTGGTCTTCATCCAAACCCGTCCAGTGATTGCCCGAAGAGCTTGCACCGAGCCGCTGGTGGGCAAGTCCAACCCTGCCAACAAGCCGAGCAGGGTGCTTTTGCCAGAACCCGATGTGCCGGTGATGGCGACAGATTCGCCGCTGTCAATCGTCAGGCTAACGCCACGGAGAATTTGCAATTCACGCCCTGCTTGCGGGATAGTTTTGACCAGGTTGTCGGTCTGAATGGCTGTGTTATTCATTTATAAGGAATCCGTTGATGTTGCGCGTACTTTACCTGATCTTTTGCCTGTTGGGCGTTTTTACCGTCTACGACTGTGGTTATGGCGGCCGAGACACGCCGCCAACCGTGCTGGTGTGGGGCGACAGCCTGAGCGCGGCGTATGGCATTCCGGTGGAAAAGGGCTGGGTCAGCTTGTTGCAAGCAAAGCTGGGGGATAAATACACCGTCGTCAATGGCAGCATCAGCGGGGAAACCTCCGCCGGGGGCTTGACCCGCTTGCCGGATGCGCTGCAAGGAACATAAACCCGCCTATGTCTTGCTGGAACTGGGCGCAAATGACGGGCTGCGCGGTATCGACCTGCCCACCATGCGCAGCAATTTGGAACAGATGGTGAAACTGGCGCAGGACGGCCAAGGCGAAGGTGGTGCTGATCGGGATCAAACTGCCACCGAATTACGGGGCGGTGTTTACCGACAAATTCGAGGCGGTGTATGCGGAATTGGCGAAGCAGTACGACATGCCGCTGGTGCCGTTTCTGCTCGGCAGGCGTGGCGGATAACTGGGATTTGATGCAGGCGGATGGGATGCACCCGATGGCGGAGGCCGAGCCGAAGGTGTTGGAGAATGTTTGGAAGGTGCTGGAGGGGGTGTTGACGCAGGAAAAAGGTTGATCCTGCGCCCTCTTCGACAATTTACAATCGCCGCCACACCAAAATCCGATTATTCACCGGCATTTCAACATCCTGCTGAAACCCCATCCCCGCCTGTTCCGCCAGCCGGTTCAGGTCGTCGAAATCCCGAATCCCACTCTGCGGGTCACGTTGCTTCAACCACTGGTCAAACCGCGCATTGCTCGCGCTGGTATACTGCCCACCGTAGTTGAACGGCCCATACAGCACCAACAACCCACCTTCTGGCAGCAATTTCCCTACACCAGCAAACAATGCCTCCACCGCCGCCCAGCCCATGATATGCACGGCATTGGCAGAAAAAACCGCATCCACCGCCAGCTCAGGCCACGGGTCACGCACCACATCCAGCCGCAATGGTGGGCGCACATTCGCCAAACCCGCCTCATCCAGCCACATCTGAATCCCCGCATGGTGTGCTGCCACGTCGCTGGTATGCCACACCAGATGCGGCAACTGCGCGGCGAAATGCACCGCGTGCTGCCCCGTACCACTGCCGATTTCCAGCACATTAGCGCACCCACGGAACAGTGGCTCAATCACCGCCAGAATCGGCGTTTGGTTCTCGGCGCACGCTTCAGAAAAAGGTTTTGTCATCATCGGGTATTCTTCCATTAGCATTTGCGACATCATAGCAAGCCGCACCATAACCGAAAAACCGCAGAGTAAGCAGACAACATGCAAAAATACCTGACACTTGCCCTCACCACCCTGCTGCTAAGCGGCTGCCTTGACATCGCCGATGTAAAATCCGACAGCAAACTCGCCGCCAAACTCCCACCCGGTGCGAGCATTACCGACAATGGCACTATGCTTGCCCAAGGGCGTGTCGTCGGGGTGAGCGATGGCGACACCCTGACCGTGTTAGCCAGCAACAAGCAAAGCTACAAAATCCGTCTCCAAGGCATTGACTCGCCCGAAAAAAAGCAGCCCTTCGGCCAAAAATGCAAAGAAACCCTGATGGCGCAAGCGATCAACCTCACGGCTGAGGTGGAAGCTTACAAACTCGACAAATACGGGCGCATCATCGCCAAAGTCAGCGTCGAAGGCAAAGACGTGGCACTGACCCAAATCCAAATAGGCTGCGGCTGGCATTACAGCGCCTATGCCAAAGAGCAAAACCCCGCCGATCAAAAAGCCTACGCCGCCGCCGAACAGCAAGCCCGCAAAGCCAAGCGCGGCCTATGGAAAGACAAGCAAGCGCAAGCCCCGTGGGATTTCCGAAAAGCAGCAAAATAATGCTATCCGTCCTATGCTTAATTCGAGAACACAACAACGTCAGGGCAGCATCATGACACCAAGAATCCCTCATCCTCCCCGCGCTCCCCCGCATTCTGGCAGGCCCCATTCTGCGGCGGGTAACCACCGATGTCGCCACCGTGTGGCTAGCCAGCAGCACCGAACTGGATTTGGAATTACGCATTCTGGGTCAGCTAACCTACTCCAACTGCGCATGTTGGCAGCTTGGCGAGCAACTCTGGGTAACACTGCTGGAATCTCACCCCTTACAGACCCAAGTCCCCTTTCCAACCGACACCCTGCTGCAGTTACGAAATCATTGACCGCGCTACCAATACGCCACTGGATCTGGCTGATGTCTGCTTGAGCGGCGAAACGCACCCTAGCTTTTACATCCCCAGCCAGCTTAGGGTCATCGCCTATGGCTCCTGCCGCAAGGCACACGGGCTATCCTTCAACGACGACGGCATGGTGCAGCACAAAGATTCCCTCGCCCTACTGACCGAGCAACTGGAAGAATGCCGCCACGACCTGAGCCAACGCCCCGCCATGCTCTTCCTCGTCGGCGACCAGATTTATGCGGATGATGTGCTGCCGCCACTGATGGGCTACCTGCAAGCACTGGCGGTGCAATTAATGGGCAAAAGCATCCCGCTGCCCGATGGGCAGTGATGCCTGCCAGATCGACGCAACGGCACGTAGCCGCCTTCAAAATGGGCTGCGGCCTAACCTCCAGTTCCACCCACGCCCACGTCCTCAGTTTTGGGGAATACGCCGCCTTGTACCTAGTCGCCTTCGGTAACCGCGTCGGGTTCCAATACAACGCCAGTGCGATGGAAAAAGCCGAAGCAATGAACGGCTTAGAACGCTTCGCCCCGGATAAAGTCGCCGACCTTGAACGCCACAGCCTGCAAGCCTTTGTCCACAGCCAGCCGCAGGTGCGCAAGGCATTCGCCAACATCGTCACCTACATGAATTTTGATGACCACGACATTACCGACGACTGGAATATTTGCCGAAGCTGGTACGACCAACTGAGTAGCAATGCCAACGGCAAGCGCGTCATTTCTAACGGGCTGGCGGCATACTGGGCATTTCAGGCATGGGGGAACAGTCCCACCCATTATCCCAACCGTTTTATCCACATCATCAAAGATCATCTGGATACCCCAAGCGACGCCCGCAAAGCGGATGAATTTGATTTTCACCTGTGGAAATTCCGCCGCTGGAGCTTCGTGTTACCGACCACGCCACCCATTTTTGTGATGGATTCGCGCACCCAGCGTGATTTTGGGCGCAATAACCAACCGCCCCAATTGATGGATCGTTATGCGCTCGACGAGATACGCGGCGAATGGCTCAGCATCACCAACCATAAACAAACCCCGATTTTCATCACCGGCACGCCGGTTTTCGGCTTTTCATCCATCGAATGGCTGCAAGATTTCCTCTACCGCATCGGCGTATTGCTGGGCGGGTTCACCGGCCTGTTCAGCGCCAGCAGCATGGATGTGGAAAGCTGGGTCGCCAACCGGCGCGGCTTCGCGTTTTTCCTCGACACCCTGCTAATGCGCATGGGGCTGGAAAAGGCCACCTTCCTCTCTGGCGATGTGCATTACAGCTTCGCCAACAAAGCCAATTACAGCAACCGCAGCAACCTGTTGGAACCGGAATCAACCTCAGCATCAAACCCGAATGACTGGCAGTATTCACCCACCTTGAAATGCCTGCAACTGACCAGCAGCGCCATGCGCAATACGCCGCAGACCGGCCGCTGGCTGGAAACGTTCCTTGCCAACTGGGTCACCAAAATACGCCTCGGCCCGTGTAGCCCGGAAACCCTGCCGTGGTGGGAACGGGTATTTTTCTGGCGCTTGTTCCGCTACGACACATGGCTGGCGCAAGTGGAAGGCATTCCGGGGCGTGCAGAGCAACAGCACAGCATCGGCCCGTGGTGGAAAATCTTCCTGTTCTGGCGGGTAATTGAGATCAAAAACTGGCGTCCGAAGCTGCGCACCGAGCTGAGCTGGATCACCAGCCGCCCGAATGTGGCGCTTGGTGTATTTGCAGGATGGGGAGGTGGTGAAACAGGTGCTGTTGTCGGGGGATAAGCGGGAGAATAACCTGACTTATGATATTCCGGCGGACGACTAAAAAAACCCGTGTTCGTCATAGCCGAGGATGTCATCGGTCAAGCAGCTTTCGCCATCACAAAATCGACATGCACGGCATCATACGGAAACGCGATTTTCCCATCCGCCGTTTTATCCAGTACGCCACACGCCAGCAAGGCGTGGACATCGGCATGGACTGCCCGCACATCACGATCGAGCCGCCGCGCCAGTTCACGGATTGCCATTGCGCCTGAGCCTGTCATTTCGCGGATGATTTCCCAACGCTTCAGGGTCAAGGTTTTCCACAAGGCTTCGGGCGTGGGGAAACTGACGAAATTGCCTTGTTCTTTGCCATCAAATGCCGCCAGCAGACGTTCACGGGTTTTGTCCAGTGAGGAAACTTCAATCGTGACTATGTTCATGTGCCTGTCTCCAGTGATCTACGTCGGTTAGAAAGTCATCGACCAACTGCCTCAGCTCGCCAAACCGCAAGTACGGGAATTCATGGTATCTGCAAGATAATACGGCGTTCTTTGAGGAGTGATTTGGCTTCCATGTTGCTCAAGATAGCAAAGCGGATATATTGTGTAATACAAGCAACCTATTAGCGTAGCAAGTAATTATTTAACTATGGTAGTGCACCAGTCGCCCAATACGCTGGCATTGGTGTATTCGCCGGGCATGGTCCGGAACACATGGCGGAGGACAGCCTGCCCGTTTTTGAGGCAGTCACCGTGAAACCTGCTGTCTTCGGAAAACAGGCTTTCAGTGCCAGCCGGATGCATCGGCGACCGTGCGCCATAAGCGCCACATCGTCAGCTCACGTTTACCATCCATGGTCATCAGGGCACTGGCAAAGGAGTTGTGCCACTTTCTCCACCAGGCTAGCAGTTTGCCCTGAATACAGTTCAGCCAGTTGACAACCCTTGGGGCACGTAGCTAGTCAACTGCGAGCAGGCTTTCAGGCGCTTTATCACCAGTTCCACCTGCCAACGAACCCGATATAAGCGGCACGATTCAGTGTTAAGCAACACTGGCGGCAACGACGTGAAAATCAGCACCCACTCACCGAGGCTCAGGGCTTTCTCACTGATGGAGTTCCCCGTATTTGTCGGCACGCCGCTTGGCCTTGCAGCCTTGCTTCATAATGTCGGGGGGTAGCGATGTCTGGACATAGCCCTGAACCCGTTGGCCTTGATGGTGCAGGTGTACAAATGCAGACTGGAGATCTTCTTCTTCCAACAGCCTTGCATTTTATCATTCGACTATACACCCGTTACAGGCTGTGGCAAGACTTCACTCAGATTTAATCTGCGGGGCTATTGAGTCATGTCCGTCCTTACGCTAGACTGAACGAACTGTATACATGCATCGGTACGGTTGGCTTTACAGCTCGGCTACCAGCGAGTTGATACAGCATCTGACACTGTAGGCATGAACGGTGTAGTCTGACTTAAGCTTAGCGATTTCTCAGTCAGTTCACCGTCGGTTCTGACTTGATAGTACAACCCTTCAGCGATCATGCCGTCAGCAAACGCTTGATGTTGATTCCCCGCTCCCTTCAACCCGGCATTGGTGATTTACCTCAACCGTGATAGTGGCAGTCTCCGGCGTAGCCTTGATGCTAACCGGCAGCGTTTGGATGCAACCTGGCTTCGGTCACTGCTGCAGTCTGATCAGGCTCTTCGGTTGGCGTGGTTCACTTCCATCCTGCTTCACAATATTGTCCTGACTCATGTAGTGAAACACCATTGCTGCAACCGACTAACGTCTATTGATCTCTTCGCGTGTAGGCATCCGTTCCAGTCAGCTGTGGTTCTGCAGCAAAGGCTTTCCCATACTGAGCTGTATTCCGGGCATCATTCCATGTATAACGGTTCAGGCTCAACCACCGCTGAATCAATATCGTCTTGCCGCTTCACTCGACATCTGTCTCCACATCAAGCCTGTCACTAGTATCCAGCATTGTTGAATACTGATTCCACCTACTGCCACATGCTTGGGTACACGCTGTATCAGCCAGCCAAAAACCCCGGGTCAGAGTAACATTATGTAGTGTTTCTTTCCGAACAACCACGGTTCCCTCTCTGCTTGAATCGGCGACCCCATCTAGAATGTCCCCGGTTCAATCCAGCGGAAACGCTGGGTTACGCCTTTCACTACCAGATCGGCGTAATAGCCGTACTGATCATTACCAAAGTCATTTGCCCACACAGGTTTTTCTGCAGATAGATGGCTTTGTAATGGTGGGTGCTTCCGGCTGTTCCAGTTCAGCTTGACGTTTGGCTTCTTCCTGCTGTTGTTTCAGTTCGGTCTGACGTTTGGCTTCCTCTTCCCGACGCTTCAGTTCAGCTTGACGAGCAGCTTCTCCTTCCTGTTGGCGTTTCAGCTCTGCTTGGCGTTTGGCCTCTTCTTCCTGCTGGCGCTTCAGCTCAGCCTGACGTACGGCCTCTTCTTGCTGGCGTTTCAGTTCGACCTGGTGCTTGGCTTCCTCCTCCTGTCTGACGTTTCAACTCAGCTTGACGGGCGGCCTCTTCCTGCTTGGTGTTTCAGTTCGGCTTGGCGTTTGGCTTCCTCATCTTCCTGCTGCTGCTTCAGTTCGGCCTGACGTTTGGCTTCTTCTTCCTGCTGCTGCCGTTTCAGTTCAGCTTGGTGTTTGGCTTCTTCTCGCTGACGCCGTTGTTCTTCCAAGTGCTGGAGTTCTTCGGCAGTTAGTTCGCGCAACAGGCTACCGCTGTCGATACTGGTGTAGAGGACAGGCGTTGCCCATTCCAATTGGTTGGCTTCGGCGTAGATCATCTTGCGGGCTTCGGCGACGGCGGCATCTATCGAGTAGCCATCCACCAGCGCGGCGTAGAATTCGTGTGAAAAGGTGATGGCGGCTTCGTCGGTGATCTCGAACTGCATGGCGATGACCGCCGGGATGCCCTTTTGCAGCAGGCTTTGCCCCACCCCCGCAAACGGGTCGGTGACGGATGTCCTGCCGCCGCTACAGGAGTTCAGCAGCACCAACTGGAGGGTGGTTTGGTCATACAGGATCGCGCCCAGGTATTGCCCGCTGACCAGATGGCCTTTTTTGTTGCGGTCTTCCAGCACCAGTACGCCGTCATTGTTGGTACGGTCAAAGCCGCCATGCCCGATGTAGTGGAACACATGGTATTCGCCGCGCCGCAACTGCCGCTGCAAGGCCGCCAGCGATGGCTCCACCCGCGTCAGGATCAGCCTGCCTTCTTTCTGCAAACTCAGGGTGGCAGTATTGATGCGCTCCCATTCGCGTTCCACATCCAGTTGCGGGTAATTGGATGGGCTGGAAATCATCACCAGCACCTGCAATACGCCCTGCGCCTGCCGCATTTCCGGCAGTGTCGCCAGATCCAGCTTGCGGATAATGGGGGTATTGACCGACAGGCCAATGTAGTTGTTGTTAGCGGCATCAAACAGCAATTCCCACGGGATGTCGATCAGCTTCGGCGCACCCGACAAACGCAAGCGGATGCGCAACCCCTAGCCTTCACGCCGCGCAATCGCCAGACTGGAGCGGAAACGTTCCGCCACTTGCCCCGCCAAAAAGTGCCTCATACAACGCCCCACCCAGCTTCTTGATCGAGGGGACATCAATCTGCTCAATATGCAGGCTGCGCACACTGCCCCGGTTTTGCCCAATTTTGAGGATGAAGTTTTCCAGTTCCAGCTGCCGAGAAAGGCAGGGTGAAAGTGCGGCTGGCCTGCCCAGCGGGGGAATCAATCACATGCACCTGATAGCTGTCACCTGCCTCGTTCAGCAACAAATCAAAATTGAGGTAGGATTTACTCATCGGGACAACTCCAGCTTTAGCCATGCACTTTTTGTAGTTTATTCGCAGCCTGCCGGTAAAGAAATCTTATTAATCAAGTTTTGTGCAGTTAGCCAAACACCGGCATCTTCGCCTTCTCCCCCGCCACTTCCCGCACCAACTTCGGCACAAGGAAACCGGGCAAGCCGTTTGCGAACTTCACTCCATCAATCTGCACCGCCTCACGCTTCCGCCACCTCGAAATGCGCCGCCCCCGCCACCCGATCCAGCACATGCAGGTAATACGGCAACACCCGCTGCGCAAACAAACTTTCGCTCAACTCCACTTGCGCCTGCACGCTGTCATTCACCCCGCGCAACAGCACCGCCTGATTCAGCAACGTCACCCCCGCCGAATGCAGCGCCGCCAACGCCTGCCGCACATCCTCCGCCGCCAGTTCTTGCGCATGGTTGGCATGGATCACCATCACCACCTGCTGCGGAATTTGCGCCAATAATTGCAGGAAACCGGCATCCACCCGCGACGGCAACACCACCGGCAAGCGCGTATGAAACCGCACCCGTGTCACATGCCGAATCCCCGCCAATTGCCCGAAAAACAGCGCCAGCCGCTCATCCGACAGCGTAAGCGGATCGCCCCCGCTCAAAATCACTTCACGCACATCCGGATTAGCGCGGATATAAGCCAGCGCCCCTTCCCATTCCCCCTTCACCGGATTCGAGTCGCTATACGGAAAATGCCGCCGGAAACAATAACGGCAATGCACCGCACACGCCCCCGTCGTCACCAACAACACCCGCCCGTGATACTTGTGCAACACCCCATCCGCCACCACCGAATGCTGATCACCCACCGGATCGTGGTTAAAACCCTCCACGACTTGCAACTCGTCATCCAACGGCAACACCTGCCGTAAGAGCGGATCATTCCAATCGCCATATTTCATGCGGGCAATGTAGCTATGCGGGACAAGTAGCTTGAACAAGCTGCTAAAAGAAACCCCTCCTAACCTCCCCTTATCAGGGGAGGGACGAGGGTGCTACACTTCTTAGCTCCTCCCCTGATAAGGGGAGGCTGGGAGGGGTTTCTTCCAACCCCAACACCTGCACCAACACCACCGGATCACGCACCGCCCCCGCCAATTCACGCTGCCAAACAGCTACCGGCGTTTGTTTATAAGACAACATAGGGAATATCCGCATGGTTGAAATCATCGCCTTTGAACAACAACGGCTCACCGGCGTACTTCGCCAGCGCATACGAACAGCAATCCCCAATATTCAAGGCGGCGCGATGCCGACCCTTGCCAAACTGCCGCCAGCCTTCGCGGGCAAGCTGCGTCTGTTCGGCATTCATGTCCACAATTTCAACCTGTAAGCGGTACAGCAGCAAATCCAGCTCGCGCCCTCCGGCTTCGCCTTTGCGGCTTTCAATCACAATGCTGCATTCCAGCAACGAAAAGGCACTCATCAAACGTTTGGGGTCATCTAAGATGGCTTTGGAGAGTGCTTCGGCTTCTGGCTCGCCCAATAAAATGGCGATAATGGCAGAGGTATCAATTACCACAGGGTATTTACCCCGTGTTCGTCATAACCGAGGATTTCATCAGGGCTACGGGTATCAAGATCGGGCAAGGCACTGCAACGCCGGGAAATTGCCATAATTTCATCCAGCCTGCTGTTTACCGTGCGGAAACGCCGCAGACGTTCCAGTTTTTCTTCTAAAGCCATGATGATAGCGGAAGTCATGTTGTAACCCGTCAGTTGGGCGATTTCGCGGGCTAACTGTTCGGCGCGTTCGTTGCGGATACTGAGTGCCATGTCACACCACCGTTGTATTGAATATAAAGGATTGTATATACAATACGGCATTATGTGACTTCATGCCATTTTCTACCTGATTTTTTATCTGGATTCCGGTTATCATAGCGGGCTATTTTAAGTTCAGATGATTTTGGAGACGGACAATGGCGACCTATGGTAGCAATGATTTAAGAGTTGGTGTGAAGATTATCCTCAATGGCGACCCTTACACTGTCGTGGAAAGCGACTTTGTAAAGCCCGGTAAAGGCCAAGCCTTCACCCGCGCCCGCGTCCGCAACCTCAAAACCGGGCGTACCATCGAACAAACCTTCAAATCGACTGAAACCCACGAAGGTGCTGACGTTGAAGACCGCGATATGGAATACCTCTATACCGACGGCGAAAACTGGACATTCATGGACAGCAGCACCTTTGAACAGCTTGATGCAGGCGCAACCGCAATGGCTGATGCCGTCAAATGGCTGAAAGGCAATGAAAAATGCATCGTCACCCTGTGGAACGGCGTACCGCTTGGTGATTACCCCGCCTAACTTCGTCGAGCTGAAAATCACCCAGACTGACCCCGGCGCACGCGGTGACACCGCTACCGGCGGCACCAAACCTGCCACCTTAGAAACCGGCACGACGGTCAAAGTCCCGCTCTACATGGAAGAAGGCGAAATCCTCAAAATCGACACCCGTACTGGCGAATACGTTTCCCGCGTCAAGGCGTGAATCTAGCCGCATTACAGGAACGCGCATCCCTGAACCATCAGGTGCGCGTTTTTTTTGAGGCACGCAATGTGCTGGAAGTCGAAACCCCTGCACTTTCGCAAGCGGGCAATACCGACCCGTTTATTGACAGTTTCAGCGTCAATACCCCGGCCGGGTTGCGCTGGCTGCACACCTCGCCAGAATACCCGATGAAACGCTTGCTGGCAGCCGGTTGCGGCGACATCTACCAGCTTTGCAAAGTGTGGCGGCGGGATGAAAGCGGCACACGCCACAACCCCGAATTCACCCTGCTGGAATGGTATCGCCTCGGTTTCACTTGGCAACAACTCATGCAGGAAGTTGCCGAGCTGCTGCACACGCTGATCCCGCACCTGCACCAACCACCGCGTTTTTGCAGCTACCGCGAGCTGTTCCTTGAAACCTTGCAACTCGACCCCCATCTTGCCGGGGAAGCCGAACTGTCCGCCTGCGCCCATGCGCAAGGCATCAACATTGACGGCGAGATGCCTGCACAAAGCTGGCGGGACTTGCTGCTCACCCATTGTATTGAGCCGCAATTCCCGACCGACCGGCTAACCTTTGTCTACCATTACCCAGCAAGCCAAAGTGCGCTGGCGAAGGTCACGAGCGTTGACGGGCAAGCGCTGGCAGAACGTTTCGAGGTGTATCTCGGCGCATTGGAACTCGGCAACGGCTATCAGGAACAAACCGATTCAGCTAAGAATCGCCAAATTCTGGTAAAAGACGCCCAGACACGCGGCAACGACATCCCTGTCGATGAACGTTTTCTTGCCGCATTGGAACATGGCCTGCCAGAATGTGCGGGCGTCGCCGTTGGCATAGACCGCATCCTGATGGGCAGGATGCAAGTGAATGACCTGAAACAAGTTATCGCTTTTCCGTGGGAAGTGGCATAATTGCCACCGAATATGAAAATCAAGGAGATTTAACGTGGACTTTCTGATTTCTAACGCATACGCCGAAGGCGCTGCTGCACCTGCGGGTGGTGGCATTGAAATGATCCTGATGATGGGCGTGTTTTTCGCCATCATGTATTTCATGATTATCCGCCCACAGCAAAAACGCGCCAAAGAACACAAACAACTGCTGGATGGCTTGGGCAAAGGCGATGAAGTCGTCACTGGCGGCGGCATCCTCGGCAAAGTGGCGGGCATCAATGAAAACTTCGTTGAACTCACCATTGCTGACAACGTTACCATCAAGGTACAAAAACAAGCGATTACCTCCGTCCTGCCCAAAGGCACGATGAAAGGCGCATAGTATTTACCCCCCTCCGCAACCCTCCCCCGCAAGGGGTGAGGGGGCTAACCGCACGGAATCCTATAACAATGAACCGCTATCCACTCTGGAAATACATCCTGATTGCCGTCAGCATACTGATCGGGATGATTTACGCCGTACCCAACTTTTTCCCACCGGAATACGCTGTCCAAATAAGCCCGAAGGTCGAACAGGCTATCGACCCGGCAGCCATGCAGCGTTTCGAGCAGGCGTTACAAGCCAAAGGGCTAACCTTCCACGCCAGTGAAAACAACGGTCAGGAGGCACTGTTCCGCTTTGCCGACGACACCACCCAAAGCAAGGCATCCGAAGCCCTGAAAACGGCTTTGGGTGACCAATATATCGTGGCGCTCAACCTCGCGTCTTCCACACCGGGCTGGCTGCGGGCTATGCGCCTCTTGGTGGTGGAACCCAAGCCCATGACACTGGGTCTTGACCTGCGTGGCGGGGTGCATTTCCTGATGGAAGTGGACATGAAGGCCGCAGTAGACAAGGCAATTGACCGTTATGATGACGAATTCCGTGACCTGTTGCGCGAAAAGGACATCAAATATCAAGGCATTGCCCGCGAAGGTGATGCAGTAGTCACCAAATTTGCCGATGCCAGTGTACGTGACGCCGCCCAAGCAATACTGCACAAGGAATACGGCGACACACTGCAATTCACCGTTCCGGCGGGTACGAATGATTTGCAGGCCAACATTTCACCCGTGGCACTGATCGGCATCCAGAAATTTGCCGTGCAACAAAATATCACCACCCTGCGCAAGCGCGTCAACGAACTGGGCGTGGCGGAACCCGTCATCCAGCAGCAAGGCGCAAACCGTATCGTGGTGCAACTCCCCGGCGTGCAGGATACTGCCCGTGCCAAAGAAATCCTCGGCGCAACCGCAACCTTGGAATTCCGGCTGGTGGATGAGGAAAACGACCCGAACCAAGCCCAACAAAGCGGGCGTGCGCCGATCGGTTCCCAGCTTTACAAGGAACGCAATGGCAGCCCTATCCTGCTCAAACGTCAGGTCATGCTGACGGGTGACTACATCACGGATGCCTCTTCCGGCTTCGACCAGAATAACCGACCGGCGGTACACATCACACTGGATGGCAAGGGTGCGAGCCGTTTCAGCAAGGTCACTGGCGAAAACGTGCAAAAACTGATGGCAGTGGTGTTCATCGAAACCAAGATCGAGAACAAAGAAGTCGATGGTAAGCCGGTCAAAACCAGCAAAACCACCGAAGAAGTAATCAACGTAGCACGGATTCAGGAACAACTGAGCAAACGCTTCGAGATTACTGGGCTGGATTCCCCCAAGGAATCGCGTGACCTCTCCTTGTTGCTGCGGGCGGGTGCGTTGGCTGCCCCGGTTTATGTGGTGGAAGAACGCACTGTCGGCCCTAGCATGGGTAAGGAAAACATTGCTAAAGGCTTCAATTCCAACCTGTGGGGCTTCCTGATCGTGGTTGCCTTCATGGTCGTTTACTACCGCATGTTCGGGCTGATTTCGAGCGTCGCCTTGGCGATCAACGGGGTGTTCCTGTTTGCCTTGCTGTCGATGATGAGTGCGACCCTGACCTTGCCCGGCCTTGCCGGTATCGCCCTGACACTGGGTATGGCGATTGATGCCAACGTATTGATTAATGAGCGTATCCGTGAGGAATTGCGGGCAGGTGCTAGCCCCACAGGCGGCTATCAATGCAGGTTATGAACGGGCGTGGGGAACCATCCTCGACTCCAACCTGACCACCCTGATTGCCGGTGTTGCCCTGTTTATGCTGGGTTCTGGGCCGATCAAAGGCTTTGCGGTGGTGCTGTGCTTAGGCATCCTGACCTCCATGTTCAGTGCGGTCACGGTGTCACGGGCAATCGTCAACCTCATGTACGGTTATAAACCACGTCTGCAAAAGATTGCGATTTAAGGGGCTACCTCATGTTAGAGTTTTTCCATTTCACAAAAGCCATCCCGTTCATGCGGTATGGCAAAATCACCACCGCCATTTCACTGGGAACCTTCCTGTTTTCGGTGTTCGCGCTGGCTTTTTACGGCCTGAATTTGGGCGTGGATTTCACGGGCGGTACAGTGATGGAGGTGCGTTACGCGCAAGCCGCCCCGCTGGATAATATCCGCGAATCCATCAAGTCGGTCGGTTATCACGAAGTGTCGGTGCAGAACTTTGGTTCAACCCAAGATGTGCTGATCCGCCTGCCACTCAAGGAAGGCATTTCCAGTGCGCAAGTCAGCGAACAAATCATTGGCACACTCAAAGCACAATCGCCGGATGTCACCCTCAGCAAGGTGGATTTCGTCGGCGGACAAGTCGGGCAGGAACTGTATGAAAACGGGGGTCTGGCGTTGTTGTTGGTGGCGGCGGGCATCATCATTTACTTGGCATTCCGTTTCGAGTGGCGCTTTGCGGTGTCGGCGGCGATTGCCAACTTGCATGACGTGGTGATCATCCTCGGCTTGTTTGCGTTCTTCCAGTGGCAGTTCGACCTGACCGTACTGGCAGGCATCTTGGCGGTGCTGGGTTATTCGGTGAACGAATCGGTGGTGGTATTTGACCGGATTCGGGAAAATATCCGCACCATGCGTGATGACACTCTATCCCGGACATGATCGACAGCGCCATTACCACCACGATGTCGCGCACCATTATTACCCACTTGGCAACGCAAACCATGGTGACCTCAATGCTGTGGTTCGGTGGCGAAGCACTGCACAATTTTGCACTGGCACTGACCATCGGGATTATGTTCGGCATTTACTCATCGGTACTGGTGGCATCCCCGCTGCTGCTGCTGTTCGGCCTGAAACGCGAACACATGATCCCGCCGGAAGAGAGCAAAATCGAAGGCATGAATGCGGATGGGTCGGTGGTCTAAACCAAGGATAAGGTAGAACCTCACCCCAACCCCTCTCCTTGACAGGCGAGGGGCTAAGAAACGCAACTCTTTCTCCCCCTCGCCTGTCAAGGAGAGGGGGGCGGGGTTCTTCTTACTTTGCAGGTGCAGCAACCGCTGGTGCTGGTGGCGGCGGCGGCATGTCTACTGCCGGAACCGTTGCAGCAGCAGGTGCAGATGCTGCTGGCGCTGTGGTGGCAGCAGGCGCAGGAGCAGCGGAAGCTGTTGCTGCTTGCTTTTCAGCCGCAGCCTTGCGCATTTCTTCCACTTTCTTGAAAAACGCATCCGCTTGGGCGCGTTGCATCAACATTTGTTGGTAAATTTGCTCGAAATTGGGGCCTTGTTGCATCATGGAAGCGCCATAACCCGGCATCATCATCTGTTGTGGAGCCATGCCTTGCATTGCCATCGGTGCGGTTGGCATAGTGGGCATTTGGCCTTGGGCAGGTGCTTGCATCATGTTAGGCATCGCATAACCCGGCATACCACCCCACGGGCTATTGTTGCCGTAGCCGTTTTTAGAGGTGTTGCTGTAACCGTACAGGTTGTTGTAGCTATTGCCGTAACCCGTGCCGCTGCCTTGCAGGTTGCTCGCCCCGTCGCCACGCCCACTACCGGAAACATCACTCGCCATATCAGTCTTGCCTTTACCTTTCAGGGTGATAGTGAAATCCACCTCGCCATCGGCATCAGCTTTGCCACGCCCCCAACCGGAGGCATCACTCGCACCCGTGCCGTAACCCTGCCCGGAACCGCTGGTGTTTCCCTGCCCATAACCATAACCCTGACCAGCACCGCTACCATTGTCAAAACCATCCATAAACTCGGCTGAAGCCGCGCCGGAAATGGCAAGCCCTGCCAACAAGAGTGCAATTTTAGTGTGTTTCATGAAATACCTCTTCTTCTCTAACGGTTGATGCCCCGCTAATTACGGGACATAAGAAAACTACGCCAGATTGTTTTCATTGGCAACCGTTTTGCAGTTTCTTGATGCCCCCCATGATATAATACCCCTATAAAAACCAGCCAAGTTACCCAAGGAGCTTGTTTATGGGTTATGAACATTTGCTACACCGCTTATACGATCTGCAATGCCGCTTCCGGCACATCCCTGCACAGGAAATATCCCCGTTGGCAACTGAGCTGCAATTGCCCATCAGCCAAGTGGAAGCGGTGATTGATTTCTACAGCTTTTTTCACCGTAGCCCGCGCGGGCGCATTGACCTGTTATTCAGCAATTGCACCAGTTGCGGCGACCTGACGCTGATGCAGCAATTGTGTGCCTTGCTGGAGGTTAGCCCCGGTATTACCCGTGCCGATGGGGCAGTCAGCATTGACGAAACCTCCTGCATCGGCATGTGTGACCAAGGTGCATCCTTGCTGGTGAATGGGCGCATCATCACCCGGCTTGACCCGCAACGCCTGCAACAGCTTGCCGGGTTGGTTAATGCGGGTACGCCGCTGGATGCGTGGCCTGCTGAATGGTTTGCCGTACCCGACCATGTGCGCCACTCTGGCCTGTTGCTCAACGATGCGCTGGAACCCGGCGCTGGCCTGCGGGCTGCCATGCAGCGAGGGGCGGAAGGTCTGCTGGGCGAAATCAAACAGTCTGGCTTGCGCGGTCGCGGCGGAGCTGGATTCAATACCAGCCTGAAATGGCAACTCTGCCGTGACGCCCCCGCCACGACCCGCTATGTGGTATGCAATGCCGATGAAGGCGAACCGGGCACATTCAAGGATCGTGTCCTGCTCAACACCTATGCGCAGCAGGTATTTGAGGGCATGACCTTGTGTGCCTATGCCATCGGGGCGCAACACGGCTATTTGTATTTGCGTGGCGAATACCGTTACCTGTTACCCGCATTGGAAGCGACCTTGGCGGAACAACGTGCCGCTAACTTGCTGGGGGAAAACATCCTCAAGCAACCCGGTTTCAACTTCGACATCAGTATTGTCATGGGCGCGGGTGCGTACATTTGCGGCGAAGAATCTGCCCTGCTCGAATCGCTGGAGCAAAAGCGCGGAGTGCCACGGGTACGCCCACCATTCCCCGTTACCCACGGTTATCTGGGGCAACCCACCGTGGTGGATAATGTGGAAACGCTGGTGGCAGCGACACACATTGCCGTGCAGGGTGGGCAATGGTTCAAAGCGCATGGCACGGAAAAATCGGCGGGTAGCAAGGTGCTGAGCGTCAGCGGCGATTGTGCTGCACCCGGCATTTACGAATTCCCCTTCGGTACTTCCCTGCAACAGGTACTGGATGCCTGCGGGGCGCAGGATGCGCAAGCGGTGCAGGTCGGTGGCCCTTCCGGCACATTGGTAGGGCGGGCGGAATTTGGGCGCAAGTTGGCGTTTGAAGACCTCGCCACGGGTGGTTCCATCATGATTTACGGGGCGCAACGTGATTTGTTGGCAGTGGTGCGAAATTTCAGCCACTTCTTTGCCCACGAAAGCTGCGGTTTCTGCACACCTTGCCGGGTAGGTACACCGTTATTGCGTAAGTACATCGACAAGATTGCTTCCGGGCATGGCACGCCTTACGACCAAGAGGAAATGGCACGGCTGGCAAAGGTAATGAAACGGCGTTCGCATTGCGGGCTGGGGCAAACGGCTGCCAACCCCTTGCTGGATGCGCTGGACAAGTTCCCGCAGGTTTTCGCAGAACGCTTGCTGCATCAGGACTATGAACCCTTCTTCAATCTGGATGCAGCACTCGCCACCACCCGTACCTTGACCCACCGCGACGATGCGGAGGCACATTTGTCATGAACAACAACACACTTTTTATCGACGGTCAGGAAATCCCCTTCGAGGCAGGCCAGACCATTATGGATGCGGCACTCGCAGCGGGTATCTATATCCCGCACCTGTGCCACAAACCGGGCTTGTCCCCGCACGGCAGTTGCAAGCTGTGTACCGTGGATGTGGATGGGCGCAGTGCTTCGGCCTGTACCTTGCCCGCCAGCAGCGGGATGCAGGTCGCCAACAATACCCCGGCACTGAACGAAGTGCGCAAGACCCTGACCCAGATGCTGTTTGTGGAAGGCAACCATCTGTGCCCCACATGCAGCAAGAGCGGCGATTGCACCTTGCAGGCGTTGGGCTACCACTTCGGGATGCTGGATGGGCATTTCCCGCCGTTTTACCCGCGCCGCGAAGTGGATGCTTCCCACCCCAGCGTGATGCTGGATCGTGACCGCTGCATCCTGTGCGAATTGTGCGTGCGGGCTAGCCGTGAAGTGGATGGCAAAAACGTGTTTGCGATTAGCGGACGCGGGGCGCAAGCCCACCTGATCGTGAATACCGTCAGCGGCAAGCTGGGCGATAGCGATTTGCAAGCCGAAGACATGGCGGCGCACATCTGCCCGGTAGGCGCTATCCTGATCAAGGGTCATGGCTACGAAGTGCCGATTGGGTTGCGTACTTTCGACCTGCATTCGGTTGCCGAAGTCGGATGTCGCCACCACGTATCACCCTGAAAAAAACGGAGCATCACGATGCCTAAAATCCGTATTGCCACCACCTCGCTGGCGGGCTGTTTCGGTTGCCACATGTCGTTGCTGGACATTGATGAGCGCCTGGTTGGCCTGCTGGAACACGTCGAATTTAACCGTTCCCCGTTGACCGACATCAAGCATTGCGGGCCATGCGACATTGGTCTGGTCGAAGGCGGCCTGTGCAATGCTGAAAACGTGCATGTGCTGCGTGAATTCCGCCAGCAATGCAAAATCCTGATTGCCGTCGGGGCGTGCGCCATCAATGGCGGCGTACCGGCGATGCGCAACCATTATTCGGTGCAGGAATGTCTGGAAGAAGCCTACCTGAATGGCGTGGGCGTGGATAACCCGATGATCCCGGATGACCCGGAACTGCCGCTGTTGCTGTCCAAGGTTCACCCCTTGCATGAAGTGGTGCGGGTGGATTATTACCTGCCGGGTTGCCCGCCATCGGGTGATGCGTTCTTCAACATTTTGAGCGACTTGTTGGCGGGGCGTGAACCTTCCTTGCCAAAAGCCATGCTGCACTACGATTGAGGGAATTGGATATGGAACAGAATCAACCAGCGCCCAACACTGCGCCGGATTGCGATTGACCCGGTATCACGGGTGGAAGGGCATGGCAAAATTACCCTGCTGCTGGATGCCGACAACCATGTACATGAAGCGCGTTTGCACATCGTCGAATTTCGCGGCTTTGAGAAATTCATCCAAGGTCGCCCGTATACGGAAGTGCCGTATTTTGTGCAACGCCTGTGCGGCATTTGCCCGGTTTCGCACCATTTGGCTGCTGCCAAAGCGGTTGACCAATTGGTGGGGGTGGATGAGCTGACACCTAGCAGCTACCAAGTTGCGCCGCCTGCTGCATTTTGGGCAGGTGTTGCAATCCCATGCCTTACACTTTTTCCATTTGTCTTCACCGGATTTTTTGTTTGGGTTTGGCTCGAATTTGGCACACCGCAATATTGTCGGTGTGCTGGAAGATTATCCCGACCTGGCGCTCAAAGGGGTCAAGCTGCGCAAATACGGGCAGCAAGTGATTGCAGCGATTGCGGGCAAACGTATCCACGGCACGGCAGCCATACCGGGTGGCATGAACAAATCCCTGAGCGAGGCTGAACGCAAAGCATTGCTGGTGGATATTGCGGATGTGGTGGCGTGGTCACAGGAGGCGGTCACGCTGAATGAAACCATCCACATCGGACATCCTGAAAACCATGCCTTCGCCACCTTGACCACCAATTACCTCAGCATGGTCGGGGCGCAAGGTGAAATGGAGCTTTACCACGGTGGCCTGCGGGCTAGACAGGCGGATGGCAGTGAAATTTTCGACCAGTTTGATTACTGCAACTACGGCACGGCGATCCGTGAAGAAGTGCGTAACTGGTCGTACATGAAATTCCCTTACCTGACTGCTTTGGGCAAGGAAAACGGCTGGTATCGCGTCGGGCCACTGGCACGGGTCAATGTGTGCGACAGCATCCCTACGCCATTGGCGGAAGCGGCGCGGTTGCGTTTCCGGGCGTTTGCGGGCGGCGCGTATGTGCATGATACCTTGGCCTACCATTGGGCGCGGATGATTGAGATGCTGCATTGCGCGGAAGCCATCCAGAATGCTGCTCCATGACCCCGACATTACCGGCACGGATTTGGTGGTAGCGCAGGGCACAAGGCGGGCGCAAGGTATTGGCGTGATTGAAGCGCCGCGTGGCACGCTGTTCCACCATTATCAGGTCGATGAGCAGGGCTTGATTGAAAAGGCCAACCTGATCGTTTCCACCACCAGCAACAATCAGGCCATGAATGAATCGGTACGTTCGGTGGCCAACCATTACCTCGACGGACACGAGATCACCGAAGGCTTGCTCAACCATCTGGAAGTTGCGGTGCGGGCTTACGACCCGTGCTTGTCTTGCGCTACCCATGCGCTGGGCAAGATGCCGTTACAGGTGGAACTGTTCAGTGCGACGGGGGAATTGCTCAACCGCGTCAGCAAAAACATGGATGGCGTGGTGGAATGTGCGCTGTGAGTACGGTTCCCCCGATCCTGCTGTTTGGGTATGGCAATCCGGGGCGTGGCGATGATGCGTTGGGCTGTTGTTGCTGGAGGCAATTGCCGCCCAACAGCTCCCCGGTGTGGAATGCCAAACCGACATGCAGCTCCAAGTCGAACACATTACCGATTTGGAAGGGCGCGAACACGTCCTGTTCATTGATGCGGATATGAGCTGTGCCGAGCCTTATGTGCTGGAAACCCTCAGCGCGCAACAGGATGGCAGTTACACCAGCCATGCGCATGTCACCCGCTGCCGTGCTCCATGCCTTTCGGCAGGTGTATGGCAAGGATGCGCCGCCTGCTTACCTGTTGCGCATTCGCGGACACGCCTTTGAGTTGGGGGATGACTTGACACAGCAGGCGGCGGGGAATTTGGTAGCAGCCATTCGTCTGGTTGAGAATCTTTGCATGACACATTTCTATCTTTAAGCAGGACTGCGTTGATTTTACGGTTTCTTAAGCGAAAAAAAGCATAATAAATTTCATCTTTATCTGTTCCTGTGGCTGTTCAATTCCCCTATGATTTATGTGCATTGCAACATTTGTGTGCCGTTTCTACAAACATTGGAATAAGGAGCATCGCTATGCATAAGATCATGACCGATTTGCACCAAGATCATGTCAATCTGGCAAAGTTATTGAAATTACTTGAGCAACAGGTCGAACTGTTGTCCGCAGGTGAAGCAGCCGATCTGCTACTCATGACTGATATTGCCGATTACATCCGCCGCTATTCCGACCAGATACACCACCCCAAGGAAGACACCATCTACCGGGTTTTCAGTACCCGCTCCGCTGAAGCGGAAGCTGTGGTCGAGGCATTACTGGCTGAACATCAAAACCTGCCTGCGACCACCCGCGAATTTCAAGGCTTGTTGGATAATGTGATTAATGACAGTGCGATCCTCAGCCGTCAGGAACTGCAAGACAAGATTGTTGCGTTTATCGCTGCCCAGAAAGCACATCTCAACATTGAAGAAACCGAGCTATTTCCTTTGATCAATAGCACGCTACAAGCTGACGACTGGGCAGAAGTGGTGCAATCCATTGAGGAACACAGCGATCCGCTGTTT
The DNA here is from genome assembly GCA_963818325.1 of uncultured Gammaproteobacteria bacterium. Classification (GTDB taxonomy): domain Bacteria; phylum Pseudomonadota; class Gammaproteobacteria; order Thiotrichales; family Thiotrichaceae; genus Thiothrix. The sequence goes on from CAWFRV010000004.1 coordinate 214,711, forward strand.
GGCAACCAGCTTATGGCGTGTTACCACAACCTGCATGAATTTGTCAGCAGGCAATGATTCTTTCGCGCCCCAGATGAATCCGGTTCCACAACCGCTCGTGGGCGTAATACAGGAACATTTTGGTCAGCACTTCCGTCAACCCAATGGAAATGGCAGTGCTGATATTGCCGGTAAACAACCACGACAACATGATGGTGTCGATTGTCCCTGTCACGCGCCACGAAATGGCTTTCACCAAGCTGCGAATAGGGCGTTCGCGCCCGGTATGCAGAATTTCTTCCGCTGCTTCTTCGGTTTTTAACCAACGATCAAGCAACATAAACGTTCTCCTGTAAAATCATTCCCGCACCGACGGTATTATTGGTGCTTTCATCAATCACGATGAATGCGCCTGTGCCACGATTATCCGCATACGCATCTATAAACAGCGGTTGCGCCAATTTGAAGGTGACGTTGGCAATATCGTTCATCGCCAATTGGTTCACCGTTTGTTTTTCCAAACTGTTCACATCCACGCGGTAGGCAATGTCCGCCAGCTTCGCTTTGGTATCGCGGGTGGTATGGCGGATCAGGTAAGTCCGCGTCCGATCCAGCGGGCTTTCTGCCAACCAACACACTGTTGCTTGCAATTGCTTGGTTTGCGTGGGTAACTCGCCGGTTTTCACGATCATGTCGCCCCGCGAAATGTCGATTTCATCCGCCAGCAATAGCGTGACCGATTGCTCGGTGGCGGCATCGGTCAATGCTGTGCCGCCGAGTTCAATCGCTTTCACCGTGCTGCTTAAACCGGATGGCAATACCGTTACGCTGTCACCCACCGCAATGCTGCCGGATTCGACCCGCCCCATGAAACCCCGGTAATCGTGCAGTGCGGGATTGCTGGCATCCTGAGGGCGGCACACGTATTGCACCGGGAAACGGAACGCTGCGGCATGGCGGCGTTGCGCACTCGGCGTGGTTTCCAGAATCTCCATCAGCGTTTGGCCTTGATACCAGTTCAGGTTATCGCCACGATCCACCACCATGTCGCCGTTGAGGGCGGAAAGCGGGATGAATTGCACCTCGCGAATCCCCAATTGTTCGGCAAAATCCAGATAATCCCGCTTGATTTCCTCGAAACGCGCCTGACTAAACTCGACCAAATCCATCTTGTTCACGGCAACCAGCAAGTGCGGAATCCCGACCAAATGCGCCAGATACGAATGGCGGCGTGTTTGGGTCAGCACACCTTTCCGCGCATCCACCAGAATAATCGCAAGGTTGGCGGTGGACGCTGCCGTCACCATGTTGCGGGTGTATTGCTCATGCCCCGGTGCATCGGCAATGATGAATTTGCGCGTGCCGGTGGTGAAATAGCGGTACGCCACGTCAATGGTAATGCCTTGTTCGCGTTCGGCTTGCAAGCCATCGGTGAGCAACGACAGATCCACCTCCTGCATCCCGCGCCGTTGCGAGGTTTTGGTAATGGCGCTCAGGGTATCCGCCAGAATCGCTTTGGAATCAAACAGCAAGCGCCCAATCAAGGTGCTTTTGCCATCGTCGACACTGCCGCAGGTCAATAGGCGCAGCAAGCCGTGGTCTTCAATCGGATGTGTCATTAGAAATACCCCTCTTTCTTGCGTTGTTCCATGGCTGCTTCGGAGGCTTGGTCATCCAAGCGGGTTGCGCCGCGTTCGGTAATGGTGGTGGTCGCGGTTTCAGCAATGATTTTTTCAATCGAATCTGCATCAGAAATCACCGGCGCAGTGCAGGTAATGTCGCCGACGGTGCGGAAGCGTACTTGCAGGTCGACAATTTCCTCACCCGGTTTTGCGGGGGTAATGTCGGTCACTGGCACGATCGAACCTTGGCGGTACACAATCGGGCGGTTGTGCGCAAAATAGATGCTGGGTAATTCCAGATTTTCGCGCTCGATGTATTGCCACACATCCAGTTCCGTCCAGTTGGAAATCGGGAAGGCGCGGATGTTTTCACCCTTGTGGCTGCGGGCGTTGTACAGATTCCACAGTTCGGGGCGTTGGTTTTTTGGATCCCATTGCCCGAATTCGTCGCGGAAGCTCATGATGCGTTCTTTGGCGCGGGCTTTTTCTTCATCGCGGCGTGCGCCACCGATGCACGCATCAAAACCGTGTTCTTCAATCGCTTCCAGCAAGGTGACGGACTGGTGTTTGTTGCGTGATTCGCCCGCGTGTTTGAGCACGACCGTGCCGCGCTGCATGGAATCTTCTACCGAGCGCACGATCAAGCGTTCGCCGATTTCCGCCGCTTTGCGGTCGCGGAAGGCGATGACTTCGGGGTAGTTATGCCCGGTGTCGATGTGCAGCAAGGGGAACGGGAAACGTCCGGGGCGGAAGGCTTTTTCCGCCAAGCGCAGCAGGCAGATGGAATCTTTGCCGCCGGAAAACAGCAACGCGGGGTTGGAACATTGCCCCGCCACTTCGCGCAGGATGTGAATGGCTTCTGCCTCCAGCCAGTCGAGGTGACTGAGTAGGCGGTGCTGTGGTGTGAGTGTCGTGAACAACATAACGTTGCATCCTAGGTAAACTTGAATGCAACGTAGTATCCGGCAATTGCTTAATTTAAAAAAACGATAAAATTAGATTTTTATATCTCTATAAAAGATTAGAAAACGTTAGATGAGTTTCAGCAATTCAACACGTAACTTATCCGCCTCCCGCCGCCCATCCCTCGACCCCATAATCGCGGTATGCCATTCAGGAAATAGGGTGCGGAATTCTGCATGGGTTTGTGCCGCCTGCAAACGGTCGAGTAAAGCCGTTGTGCCAAAGACACCGACAAACACGTTGAGCGTATTCACCATGAAATTGCGGATTTGCTGGATTTGCAGCGGGCTAGTCTGTCGCGGGTAAGGGTCTGAACTCACCCTCATGGACAGGTTCTGTTACGGGTGGGGCAACGGCTGTGGGGGTTACGGGCGGGGATACGCTGCTGGTGGCAGAGGTTCGATAGATGTAGCCGTCTTGCTCCAGTTGCAATAAGGCTTGCTGGAGGTCATCCACTTTGGGTAAGGTTTTTAATTCATCAAAGCGGCGTTTGCCATTCACAAAAATAAGCACACGCCGCAATACCGGGGGTAGCCCCCCGGCTTTGGTTTCCACTTCGTCATAGCCTTTGGCTGTTTTTGCAAACATTGCATCCATGATTACACTCCTCCCTTTTATAATGTCGGTGACATCAAGCGTTTGTATTCTAGTGCATTCATGGCATTCGTTGTGCAAATCTATGACAGGCGAGCAACGTACCCCGCACGGCTAACGAAATCACCCAACGGCTCAGCTTCCCTGCGTTGCGTGGCGAATGCAGCGAATAGCCCGTCCAGTGTATCCAAAATGCCCGCTTCATCCAGATTTTCGCGGTACAACGTGTTGAGCCGATCACCGTTGAAGCTTGCACCCAGATACAGGTTGTAACGCCCCGGTGACTTGCCGATCAGGCCGATTTCACCCAGCACCGAACGCCCGCAACCATTCGGGCAGCCGGTCATGCGGATTTTGATTTCCTCGTCACGCAAGCCGTATTTATCCAGCGACACTTCCAGCTTGCTGATCAAATCCGGTAAATAGCGTTCCGCTTCTGCCATCGCTTGTGGGCAGGTGTTCAGCGCCACGCACGCGATGGAATTGCGCCGCAAGCCGGACAAATGGCTGGCATCTGCCGCATAGCCGTGGGCTTGCCAGATGCTTTCCACTGTGTCGATGTCGTCTTCACGCACCCCGGTCAGGATCAGGTTCTGGTTGCCGGTCATGCGGAAACCGCACAGGTTTTGCTCGGCAATGCTGCGTAATGCCGATTTCAGCCGGTGCGTGCCGTTATCCAGCACCCGCCCGTATTCCAGCCGCAAGCCCAGATGCCACAAGCCATCGGTGGTGGAACGCCAGCCAAAACGGTCGCCAGTGGTATCGAATACAAACGGACGTACCTTGCCCAGTTCAAATCCCAGCCGTGCGTTCAGTTCCTGCTTGAACCAGTCCAGCCCCTGACGGTCGAGGGTGTATTTGAAACGTGACAACTTGCGGTCGGCGCGGTTGCCGTAATCACGCTGGATGGCAACGGTGTGGAAACACACGTCCAGCACCTGTTCCGGCGTGCAAAAACCAATCTCTGATGCCAGCCGTGCGTAAGTATCATCACGCCCAAAGGTGAACCCCAAGCCGCCGCCGACGGCGACATTGAAACCGGCCAGCTTGCCGTTTTCTTCAACCGCAATCAGGCCGATGTCGTTGGCGTATACATCCATGTCGTTGAACGGCGGGATCGCAATGGCAATCTTGAACTTGCGCGGCAGGTAATGCTTGCCATACAGCGGCTCGATTTCTTCGGCTTCACCACCTGCTACCAGCGTTTTGCCCTCTGCTTCGTCCAACCAAATTTCGTGGTAGGCACGTGAGCGCGGCAGTAAATGGTCGCTGATCTTTTGCGCCCACGGAAACACTTGCGCATGGAAGGCCAGACAGCGTGGGGTCAGGCGCACACATGACATTACGGTTCACGTCACCGCACCCGGCAATGCTGTCGAGCAAGGCCGCATCCATCGCCTTGATGGTGTTTTTCAGGTCGAACTTGATGATGCCGTGGAACTGCAAGGCTTGGCGCGTGGTAATGCGTGACGTGCCATTGCCGTAGCGGTTGCTGATGTCGTCGAGTTTCACCCATTGATCAGCACTCAAATCACCACCCGCGACCCGCAAGCGAATCATGAAGGAATACGCCGGTTCGAGCTTTTTGTCTTGGCGATGCAGGCGCACATCGCGGTCATCCTGCATGTACGAACCGTGGAATTTCACCAGTTGCACATTGTCTTCGCTGATCGCAGCGGTAATCGGGTTGTGGAAATCTTCCACCAGATTACCGCGCAAGTAGTTGCTGCGGTCTTTGATGTGTTCCACCGCCGAACCGTTGGCAGCGAGTGCATTCAACGGTTTAGGTATTGCGGTACGTTCCATTAGGCGGCCTTTTTCAACGGGTTGCGGGTGCCATCGTGCAGGCCGCATTCTTGGTTGTGGGATTCCCACCACCAGCGTCCGGCACGTTCGTCTTCGCCCTCGGTAATGGCACGGGTGCAAGGGGCGCAACCGATGCTGGGGAAACCTTGTCCATGCAGTTTGTTGTAGGGGATGTCGTATTTGCGGATGTAGCCCCACAATTGCGCAGACGTGGCGTGCAGCAGCGGGTTGAATTTCACCAGATCGCGTTGCTCATCCCACTCAAACAGGCTCATGTCGGCACGGAAACTGGATTGTGCCGCCCGCAAGCCCGTGATCCACACTTGTGCCCCTTTGAGTGCGCGGTTGAGCGGCTCAATCTTGCGGATGGTGCAGCATTCCTTGCGGTTCTCGACCGATTCGTAAATCGCGTTGATGCCCTTGATGGTGACGTAATGCTCAATCGCCAAGGTTTGCGGGTAGAACGTCTTGATCGGCTGCCCGTACTTTTTGCGGGTAGCATCCAGCGTGTCGTAGGTTTCCTTGAAATTGCGCCCGGTATCCAGCGTGAATACCTCGATGTCCAGCCCGTTGCGGAAAATCGCATCGGTAATCACTTGGTCTTCCAGCCCTAGACTGGTGGAAAACGTAATCCTGCCATCGAAACGTTGGCGTAAGGCACGCAAGGCTTCATCCAGCGTCAGCTCGGCGAAGTCGGCGTGCAAGGTTTGCAGCGGTGCTGTGTTCAGTGTCATGGCTCTGTTACCTCATGGGAATCGTTGATGAGGCGCAGTATCCATGAAATCTTAAAGCGAAAAAAACGATATAATTCGATATGAATATCTTGAAAATCGCTTTTATTTATTCGTGGACAGTTTTTGATTCAAGGCCGTCACTGCTTCTTCCCAATTACGCCCGTCGAACTGGTACAGGGCGAAGGATTCTTCACCTATTGCTTAGCCATTCTTGTGGCTGAGCGCCAGCGCACGTTCTGCACGCACTTTGCTTTTGGCATAGATGCGGGAGCCAAAGAATGCGGTCAATGGAAACAGGAAACTGAACCAAGGAACTGGCAAAGCCCAGCGACCATAGGCTTGAGGCGTACTGTTAGTCTTGCGCGTCGGGTTGAGTTCAACGTCGGCGATGGCGATACCTTCTGTGTCGCCCAATTGAAACACCACTTGACCAGCGGCATCCGCAATGGTTGATAGCCCCGGAAAGCGGGTGTCCTGAAAAGGCAGACCTGAAGGCATGGCTGTCATTAACGGGCCGCATTTATTGGTCATGACGACTGGAACACCCAGAGCGCGGGCATGATGGGCAGCCAACCCACGTAGCATTTCGTCGTAAACGATGCAATCTTGCTTGCGGATCGGGAAGGTCGGGGTAGGCGTCCCAGCCGACATGGGTATGAGCAGGAGGTCGATACCGTTTCGTTGATGCTCGACCAGACGCTCATGCAAAAGAGCCTCATAGCAGATGCTGACACCGATACGGCCTATGTCGGTGTCGATGAAATGCTCATCGTTGCCCGCACGGAAAAAATACGCCTCAGCGGATGCCGGTGGGTTTTTCCTCACGCGACCGACGATTTCCCCATTGGGCGCAGCCAGCACGAAGCTGTTGTAAAAATCGGATTCTTCGGCTTCGAGGAAGCTCATGCCGAGGTAGACCTTCAGGCGCTTTGCCACTGCCTTGATCCAAGATACGCTGTAGCCTTGCATGGTTTCTGCGGTGTTCCATATGGCTTCGGTCAGGATATAGCCGCCCGGCGTAAGCTCTGGCAACAAAATGATGCGGGCACCTTGTGCCGCTGCCTGTGCAACCAGAAGCTCCGCACGCGACAGATTACCCGCAATAGCGCCGGGATCGGCACTGAATTGAATGGCTGCAACCTTTATGGTTAAAGACGACATAGGCATTTCAAACATCCTCACTCCGAAGCTTCCCCACCTTGCGCCGTGGCAACTAAGGCTGAAAATGCGGTTCTTTACATATCCGCTGAAACGCCTCTTATGTCCTGTTTGACGCGAATACCACTATCCTAACGGAAAACGCTACCCGCCACTATCGCCGCTATCTTCGCCCGCAATCATTCGGCTCGGCATGGCGGCAACGAATCGCTCGCCGGTTTGCAAACGCCACAAGGCAGCATAGTGCCATTGCGTTGCAGCAGGGCGTCATGCGTGCCGGATTCGACAATACGCCCGTGTTCCAGCACATGGATGCAATGCGCGTGGCGCACGGTCGACAGGCGATGCGCAATGATCAGGCTGGTACGCCCGACCACCAGCCGGTCGAGGGAACGCTGGATGGCGGCTTCGGTTTCATTGTCCACCGCTGACGTGGCTTCATCCAGTATCAGGATCGGCGGATTTTTGAGGATGGCGCGTGCCAATGCCAGCCGTTGGCGTTGCCCGCCGGAGAGTTTCATGCCGCGTTCGCCGACTTGGGTGTCGTAGCCTTGTGGCAACTGGCTGATGAACTCGTGCGCTTCGGCGGCTTTAGCTGCTGCAATCACCGCTTCGCGGGGCGTATCGTGGCTGCCGTAGGCAATGTTTTCCGCCACCGTGGCATCGGCGAGGAAGGTATCTTGCGCAACATAGCCGATGGTGCGGCGCAAATCCTGCAACTGAATACCGGCAATCGCTTGCCCGTCGAGCTGGATGCTGCCTTGTTGCGGGTCGTGGAAGCGTAGCAGCAGCTTGATCAGGGTGCTCTTGCCACCGCCGGTACTGCCGACAAAAGCCACGGTTTCACCCGCCGCAATTTTCAGGTTCAGGTCGCTGATGGCGGCTTGGTTCTGTCCGGGATAGGTGAAGCTCACGCTGGTAAATGCCAACTCGCCTTTCACCGTGCTGGTTTCCAGCGCTGTACCGGCGTAGCTGATTTCCACCGGGGTATCGAGCAAGTCCAGCACGCGCTGGATGGAGGCCATCGAACGCTGATACAGGTCGGTCATGTCCGCCAGCCGTGTCAGCGGCCACAACAGGCGCTGGGTCAGGTAGACCAGCACCGAGTAACTGCCCACGCCGATTTCGCCATTCAGGGCCATGAAGCCGCCGTACAACAGGGTGACGGTGAACCCTGCCAGAATCGCCATGCGGATGACGGGGGTAATCGCGGATGACCAGCGGATCGCTTCGGCATTGCGGGTGCGGTAATGGTCGGAACCTTGCCGAATCTGTTCGGCCTCGAAATCTTCCGCCGTGTACGCCTTGACGGTGGCAATGCCGCTCAGGTTGTTGTTGAGGCGGGTCGCCAGCGCCCCGGCAGCTTCGCGCATCGCGGTATAGCGCGGCGCGAGGCGTTTCTGGAACCAGAATGCGCCATACAGAATGAACGGAATCGGCAACAGGGCGAGGGCTGCCAGACTGCTGGTGAGGGCGAAGAATACCCCGCTGACCATCAAGGTGCCGACGAACACCTGAATCAGGTCGTTTGCGCCGCCATTGAGGAAACGTTCCATCTGGTTGATGTCTTCGTTGAGCACCGAGAGCAGGTTGCCGCTGCGGTTGCGTTCAAACCACGCCATGTCGAGTTGCTGGACGTGGCGGTAGGCATCCATGCGCAGGTCGTGTTGCAGGTTTTGCGCCAGATTGCGCCACTTGAGGTTGTACAGGTACTCGAACAGCGATTCGGCAATCCACACAATCGCGGTGAGGATTGCCAGCGCCACGATCTGTTGCTTGGGGTCGGCAATGCCCAGCTTGGCGACGAAGGAATCCTGCTTGTTGACCACCACATCGACCGCTACCCCGATCAGCACTTCCGGCAATACGTCGAAAAATTTGTTGAGGATGGAGTAGATGCGTCGCCCTGATGACGTCGGGGCGGTATTGGCGGGCGTAGGTGAATAGGCGTTTTAGGGGGTGGACGGGGTTGTCCATGGGAGGGTTCCTTTTGGGGGTAGATTACCCCATAAACGGATTAATTTTAGCGGATGACATGAATGGTTATTGGTAATTCCATTTCTTGCCAAATTTTGTCGGTTGTCATGACTTCCATCTTGCGGTCAATACCTGTTGCGATACAGGCACGATCGGCAAGCGACAGGCCAAACGGTTTGGATTTCCCCCAAAGACTTGCGCAGATTTCAGCCTGTTCGACGGTGAAGGGCATTATTTTTAGGCCAGTTAATTCCATTTCCGGGCGAATATCCGCCGCATCAGGGTCATGTACCGAAAGTTTCTGTATGACTTCTGACCAGTTGACAGTATTGATAGTGGCCTGATGCAGCACGGCCTGCACTTTGTCTGCCCCCGGTTCACCTTGCAGCAAAGCCAGTAATGCTGAAGCATCAAGAATCATGGTTTTCCTTTGCCGCTTCTTGGCGACGCTCCTGAATCAGCTCATCCGCCAGACTCACAGGAATCTTGCGGAAACGGGCTTGCAGTTTTTTCACAATATCCGCCGGTTTTTCCATGATAATAGACTGATTTTCAAGCCTTAATAGCAAACGCTGCCCTTCCTGTAAGTTCAGGGCTTTGCGTATGGCTGTCGGAATAACAATGCGGCCATTTTGTCCGATTGCGATAGTACATTCTTGCATGGTAATCACCTTGGCAAGTTAGATTAGTGTGTCATTTCAAGATAATGGTAAATAGTGAAATTGGCAAATTAATTTATTGTCAATGATCGCTATTTGAACCATACCCCCCGCCACCCGGCGTAGCCACCGTCAGCACATCGCCCGCCGCCACTTCCACCTGCGCAATCCCCGCCAGCGTTTCCAGATAGCCATCCGCCCGCAGCACCCGATTCACACCGCATTGCCCATTCCGCCCGCCCGCCATGCCATACGGCGCAACCTTGCGATGCCCCGACACAAGGCTCACCGTCATCGGTTCCAGAAAGCGGGTCTTACGCACCACGCCATCGCCGCCGCAATGTTTGCCTTTGCCACCCGAATGCGGACGAATATGGAACGCTTCCAGCCGCACCGGAAAGCGCGTTTCCAGAATCTCCGGGTCAGTCAGGCGCGAATTGGTCATGTGGGTATGCACCGCACTCGCGCCATCCGCATTCGCCGTAGCACCCGCGCCGCCGCACAGGGTTTCGTAATACTGGTGGCGGGCATTGCCCCACGTCACGTTGTTCATCGTGCCTTGCGCCGCGCCCATGATGCCGAGTGCGCCGAACAGCGCATCCACCACGTATTGCGAGGTTTCCACATTGCCCGCCACCACTGCCGCCGGGTATTGCGGGTTCAACATCGAGCCGGGCGGAATGATGATGTTGAGCGGCTTGAGGCAGCCTTCGTTGAGCGGGATATTGTCCGCCACCAGACAGCGGAACACGTACAGCACCGCCGCACGGGTAATCGCGGTCGGCGCATTCAGGTTGCCGGGGTGCTGCGGGCTGGTTCCGGTGAAATCCAGCGTGGCGCAACGGTTTGCCGCATCCACCGTAATTTGCACGCACACACGGCTGCCGTCGTCCATCTCATACTGGAAACTGCCATCACGCAGGCTGCCGATCACGCGCCGCACCGAGGCTTCCGCATTGTCCTGCACATGGCGCATGTATGCTTGCACCGTCGCCAGCCCCATCTGCCCGATCATGCGCCGCAACTCGGATTCGCCGCGTGCGCAGGCTGCCAGTTGCGCCTTCAAGTCAGCAATGTTGTAGTCGATATTACGTGCCGGATACGCACCAGATGCCAGCAATGCCCGGATTTCAGCTTCCCGAAACTGTCCTTTGTCCACCAGCTTGACGTTGGTCAGCAGGATGCCTTCCTCATCAATCGTGCGGCTTTGCGGCGGAATCGAACCGGGGGTAATCCCGCCCACATCCGCATGATGCCCACGGGTAGCGACGTAGAAAATGATCGCGTTGCCGTTTTCCTCAAACACTGGCTTGACCACGGTAATGTCGGGCAGGTGCGTGCCGCCGTGGTACGGGTCGTTGAGCACGTACACATCGCCCGGCTGCATTGCGCCCGCATTAGCACTGATCACCGCCTTGATGCTTTCGCTCATGCTGCCCAAATGCACCGGCATGTGCGGCGCATTCGCCACCAGATTGCCGATCGGGGTCGAAGATCGCGCAGGAAAAGTCCAGCCGTTCCTTGATATTCACCGACACGGCGGTTTGTTCCAGCACAAAGCCCATCTGCTCGGCGATGGACATGAACAGGTTGTTGAAGATTTCTAGGCGGATGGGGTCGGCGGAAGAGAAATCCCCCCCGTCCCCACCATTCCTCGCAAGGGGGGTGAATGGGAGTCGAGGATGAGGTTGTTCCATCACCAGATTGCCCTGTCGGTCAATTGCACCGACCAACCCGGTTCAATAACGATGGTTCCGGTGCTTTCCAAAATGACCGCCGGGCCACTGATAGTTTCCCCAATCTGTAAACCATCCCGCTGGTAAAACGGCGTATCCCGCCATTCCCCGCGCATAAACACCCGATGTGATGCCGCAGCTTCTTCACTCCCCCCTTTGAAAAAGGGGGGGATGGGGGGGATTTTCTTCGACCCCGCAATCCCCTCCACCTCAACACTAGCCACCACCACCGCCTTCTCCGCCGTCACAAACCCAAACCGCAGCCGATGCGCCTCCTCAAACGCCGCCCGAATCCCCGCTCGCATCTTCCCCATCCCACGCCACCAGCAAACTCGAATCCGACCCCGCATAGCGGCAATGCAACCGCGTTTCATGCCGCAACTGCGCCGTGCTAACACCTTGGCTACGGATATGCGCCGCCGTTTCCGCCACCAGTTCTGCCTGCTGTTGCTGCAAACCTGCCAGCAATCGCATCATCCAGCACCGCTTCCACACTCCGCGTCAGAATCTGCCGCACATCCGCCAAGCCCATCCCATACGCCGACAGCACGCCCGCGAACGGATGCAGAAACACCTTGCGCATCCCCAACGCTTCCGCCACCAGACAGGCATGTTGCCCGCTTGCGCCACCAAAGCAGCACAGCGCGTATTCGCTCACGTCATAGCCGCGCTGCACCGAAATCTTCTTGATCGCATTCGCCATGTTTTCGACAGCGATACTGAATGAAAGCCTTCCGCGACTTGTTCGGGGGTTAGGCTTCGACTGCGCTCAGCCAGCGTGGTGAACTTCTCCCGCACCACCGCCACATCCAGCGGCTCATTGCCCTCCGCGCCCGAAGATCTGCGGGAAATAGTCCGCCTGCAACTTGCCCAACATCACATTGCAATCGGTAATCGTCAGTTCACCGCCACGCCGATACGCCGCAGGCCCCGGATTCGCCCCGGCAGAATCCGGGCCTACCCGAAAACGTTGCCCATCGAAATGCAAAATCGAACCACCACCCGCCGCCACGGTATGGATCAGCATCATCGGCGCACGAATCCTTGCCCCGGCAATATGGCTTTCCAGCGTGCGTTCGTACTCGCCCGCAAAGTGGCACACGTCAGTCGACGTGCCGCCCATATCAAAGCCGATCAGCCGATCGAAACCCGCCGCCTGTGCGGTTTGCACCATGCCGACCACGCCACCCGCAGGCCCTGACAGAATCGCATCCTTGCCCTGAAAGTGATCCGCGTGCGTCAACCCGCCGTTGGATTGCATGAAAAACAGCTTGGTATCCGGCAATTCCCGCGCCACTTGCTCGACATAGCGGCGCAATACGGGCGACAGGTAAGCATCCACCACCGTGGTATCGCCACGCCCCACAAACTTGATCAGCGGGCTGACCGCATGGCTGGTGGAAATCTGGGTGAAACCGATCTCGCGGGCAAGCGCTGCCACCAGCGTTTCGTGCTGCGGATAGCGGTAAGCGTGCATGAACAGAATCGCCACCGAGCGCAAACCCTTGGCGTAAGCGGCTTGCAGGGCAGGGCGGATTTGCGCCACATCCGGCGCTTGCAAGATTTCCCCATCAGCAGCAATGCGTTCGTCCACCTCCAACACATCGCTGTAAAGCATCTGCGGCAATTCGATGTCGAGCGCAAACAGGTTAGGGCGTTGTTGATAGCCAATGCGCAAGGCGTCGCCGAAACCGCGAGTCGTCACCAGCAACACCGGTTCGCCCTTGTGTTCCAGCAGCGCATTGGTGGCAACGGTCGTACCCATGCGCACGGTGTCGATGCGTTCGGTGGGGATCGCTTGCCCCGCTGCCACGCCCAGCACATCACGGATGCCTTGCAGCGCCGCGTCAGGGTAACGTTCCGGGTTTTCCGACAGCAGTTTGTGGGTGTGCAAGTTGCCATCGGGGGTTTGCGCCACGATGTCGGTGAACGTGCCGCCACGGTCGATCCAGAATTGCCAGCGTGCGTTGGTCATGGGGCAGTCTCCGTTGGTGTGATCAGCCGCAAGGCATGTTCGCGCACGTCTTGCGCCCATGTTGCGGTATGTTCACGAAACGCAGCAAGATCACCCGCAAACAAGGCACGGCTGGCTTCTTCGTAGCCCACTTCATTGCCCGCCATCGCCTGCATGAAACGGTAAGTCGCTTCCTGCGTCTGGCGCACGCGGTCGGTGTCGCCACTGGCACGCATCGCCTGTTCCACCAACTTGCGCAATACCACCGACGCGCTGCCCGGCTGGCTGGCAAGCCATTCCCAATGGCGCGGCAACAGCGTGATTTCTTTCGGCACAACCCCCAATTTAGGGCGACCTACGGAACGGGTTTCTGAGGTCGGTTCCAGCGTTGCGGCAGGCTGCGGCAAGCGTGCCAGCACCTCATCCAGCGAACCGCGCAAGTCGATTTCCACCGGACGGCTGCTGACGGCATCGAACGCCAGCACACTGACTTCAGGCTGTGCATCGGTAAATGTTTTGACGGCGGTGGCAACCTCAACGGGCGTGCCAGTAGCAAGGCAACGGGTTTGCGCGAAGGCAATCCAGCGAATGGGCGTAGGTGACATAGTGATGTTTTCCTGTGGAACAAGTCGCGGTATTCTATCCGGGTAAAATACACAATGCAATATTACCCGGATAAAATAACAAATTTACTCTGCTAACCGCCGTGTTTCGCCAGTGCCATTGCCACCCTACCGATGAGTTCGTAGGGGATCGGCTGGTTGAGCGGGAATTTCAGATTGCCTTTCTGGTTGCTAAACGGCAGTAGCTCATTGATCAGGGCTGCGTCATTTTTTACCGGCGGGTAGATGCCGATATGCTGCTGAAAAGCGGCAAAATAGATAAACGTGCGCCGCAGCTTGAAGGCAGGCATCTGATAGCTGATGGTTTCCTGCGCATTTGGGACATTGGCCTGAATGAGTTGCCGTATGGCTTCGAGGATGGGTTTGGCAGCGGGCGATACCGACGCGAGGTAATCATCAATGTTGGTGAATTTGGGGCGTTCTGTCATGGCGTTACCTCCTTGAAAATTATCATTTCACATCTTAACTGATGTTACGCAAAAGAAACCCCTCCCAACCTCCCCTTATCAGGGGAGGAGCAAGAGCGAATACCTCTGAGCGGTTTGATTTGAGGTTCATTGTGTTCTCTTGCTAACGTTAGACGCATGAAAAGTCGCTGTTATCAACCCTATCATGACAAACTTGTTGCATTGGCACGGGTCAACCGGAAAAATCCGACACCTGCTGAACACAAAATGTGGTCAGAGATTCTTCGCCGCAGGCAGTTAACAGGTTTCAAATTCCTGCGTCAGAAGCCTATTGACGGTTATATCGTTGATTTCTATTGTGCAGCATTGGCGGTGGTCATTGAGATTGATGGTGATAGCCACGCTGATAAAGCAGAATATGATGCAGAACGTACCCGCATTCTCAATGCTTATGATTTGCAGGTTATCCGTTACACCAACGATGAAGTCCTTTTCAATCCACAGGGTGTTTACCTACACCTGATGGAACAAATCCTCGCCAGATTGGAAGTGCTGCCTCTTAGCTCCTCCCCTGATAAGGGGAGGTTGGGAGGGGTTTCTTCTGCGTAACATCAAATCTTAACCATTCCCGTATTCACCAACCATCCGACGATACCCACATTCACCGCCATCGGAATACCGCGATACTTCACCCACTGCCAGCATTTTGCCGACTTTAATCGGCGAACGGGTAATCCGTATACCCCTTCGCCGGATCAGCCAAGCCGACGCCATAAAACGTCTGGAAATCGGGCGGATTCAGCGGCAGGTTTTCTTGCATACGCCGTGGCAAATCAGGGTTGGCGATGATGGCTTTGCCGAAGGCCACCGCATCCGCTTCGCCCATTGCCAACACCGTTTGCGCAGTGTCTGCATCAAAGCCTTCGTTGGCGATAAAGAAACCACCGAAGCAGCTTTTTCAAGGCAGGGCTGATGCTGTCTTCGTTCGAGTGCTTCGCGGGTAAAGATGAAAGCGATATTGCGCTTGCCCAGTTCTTCCGCCACATAGGTGAAGGTCGCCAGCGGGTTGGAATCGCCCATCGTGTGCGAATCACAACGCGGAGCAAGGTGTACTCCGACCCGTGCATGCGCCCCACACGCCAATCACCGCATCGGTCACTTCCAGCAATAAACGCGCCCGATTTTCCAGCGAACCACCGTAAGCATCGGTACGTTTATTGGTGCTGTCTTGCAGGAATTGGTCGAGCAAATAGCCATTTGCACCGTGGACTTCCACGCCATCAAAGCCCGCCAGCTTGGCATTTTCTGCACCCACACGGTACGCCGCGACAATGCCCGGAATCTCATCGGTTTCCAGCGCACGCGGCACTTCGTAATTTTTCTCCGGGCGCACCAAACTGACATGCCCTTCGGCAGCAATCGCGCTGGGGGCAACCGGCAATTCGCCATTCAAATAGCTGGAATCAGAAATGCGCCCGACGTGCCAAAGTTGCAAGAAGATCAGCCCGCCTGCTTGATGCACCGCATCCGTGGTCAGTTTCCAGCCTTCGACTTGTTCAGCCGACCAAATCCCCGGCGTGTCGGGGTAGCCAACGCCCATCGGCGTGACGGAGGTGGCTTCGGTCAAGATCAAGCCTGCGCTGGCGCGTTGCTGGTAATACTGCGCCATCAGCGCGTTGGGCACACGCCCGGCACTGGCGCGGCAACGGGTGAGCGGAGCCATAATAACGCGGTTGCGTAAGGTGAGGTCGCCCAGTTGGGCACTGTCGAATAAGGTAGTCATTGCGGGTATCCCTGCTAGTTTTTGAATAGCAGGGAGCTTACCACGCTTGCAAGGAGCTTAGCTGTTGCCCAATGGTCAAAGGTTAATACACGTCACGTTGATAACGGTGCTCAGACATGTAACTGTTCCAGCCATTCAGCCGCTGCTGCCGGGCTTTGACCGCCGTGCGCTGCCAGCGATTTCCACCAGGGCTTGATGCACATCTTTCGCCATGTGGTTCATGTCGCCGCACACGTAGAAGTGAGCGCCGTGCCTGCAACCACTGGTACACCTCGGCTCCCGCCTCCAGCAAACGGTGTTGCACGTAGATTTTTTCAGCCTGATCGCGGGAAAACGCCACACTCATGCGTTCCAGCACCCCGGTTTTGAGGAACTGCTGCCATTCAGCCTGATACAGGAAATCGGTACGGAAATGCTGCTCGCCAAAGAACAGCCAAGTATTGCCCTTGATACCCTGTGCTTCGCGCTCGAATAGGAAACTGCGGAACGGTGCAACACCCGTGCCTGCACCGATCATAATGACTTTGGCTTGTGGGTCTTGCGGCAGTTTGAAATGTAGCATTGGGTTTGACGTGTACCGCCGCTGTTTCACCGGCCTGCAAACGCGCCAGCCAGTTGGAAGCCGTACCCAGATGGGCGCGTTCACGGAAACCGTATTCGACCCGCTTGACCAACAGATGCACCTCATCCGGGTGAGCAGATGGGGCTGGAGGCAATCGAATACTGGCGCGGCTGCAAGGGGCGTAACAAATCAACCAGTGCTTGCGCGTCGAGTTTACCGGGGAATTCGCCCAGCAGGTCAGCCCAGTCAGCGGCATACAGCCAGTCCTGCAAGGCAGATTTATCGTCAGCAGCAGCCTGTAATTCGGGATGCCCAATCTGTTGCGCATACGCCTTGAGCTGGCGGCGGGTCAAACCAGAAAGCTCCAGCTTGTGGCGCAAGGCGGTGTACAGGTCGAGTTCTTCGCCTTTCAGACGTACCCGCGTGCCACCTTGCAAGCCGCTCAGTGCCAGCACTTCCGCCGACCAATTCTGGCGTATTCGCCACATTCACCGCCAGAATATCGCCGGGCTGGTACTGGATGCCGGAACCGTCCAACGACAGTTCCAAATGCAGCACATCCTTGTCCGAGCCGGTATCGGTCAGACCGATGGTATTGAACAATTCGGCATGAAACGGATGTTCCGCCGTGTATTCGCTGGCCTGTGCGACTTCCGCCGCCAGCGGATGCAGCTTGAACTGGATGCTATTGTCGGCATTTACCGCAGGGGTTTTCGCCAGCACTTGTTGCTGCCATTCAGCCGCTGTGGGAACGAAATCCACGTCGCAATCGACCCGTTCCAGCAGGCGTTTCGCCCCCAGTTTTGCCAGATGCTCATCCAGCACTGCCCCGGTCAGGCAAAAATCGTCATAGCTGGAATCGCCCAATGCCAGCACCGCGTATTCCAGCGCATCCAAGCGGGGCGCACGCGGGCTTTGCAGGAAGTTGAAAAAAGCGCGGGCGTCATCCGGCGGTTCGCCATTGCCGTGGGTACTGACGACGGTGACGATGCGCTGTTCCTGCTTCAACTGTTGCGGGCGGTAATCCTTCAGGTTGAACAGCACGGCCTCGGAACCCTGCGCCTGCAAACGTGCCAGCAACTGTTCCGCCAGCTTTTTGCCATTGCCGGTCTGGCTGCCGTAGAGGATGGTGGTCTTCTGCTGGAATTGTTGGGGACTCAGTAGCATCTTGCCACTCCTTCATAGTGGGTGAATGTGAAGGAGTATCAACGAAAACCCAAAGCGAAAAAAACGATATAATTCGATATGAATATCTTGAAAACCATGAGTAACGCACCCGATGAAGACTCTCTTTCCTTTCAGCAGTGAAAAACCGGCATTAGCCATCCTGACGCTGGTCAGCCTCGCAGTCATCCTGTTGTTCATCGCGCTGGGGCAATATGCCGCCCCATCTGCTGACGATTTCTGCATGGCGGAAGGCGTGCAACGCCAAGGGTTGTGGACACATTTGTGGCAACCACTATCTGGAGTGGAGCGGGCGCTATTCCGGCAATGCGCTGTATGCGATTTACCCCGTGGTGTTTGGCTTACTGGAAGGCTACAAATTCATTGCGCTGCTATTGCTGTTGTCACTGTTCACGGCGGCGGCGTTTTTCCTCTCGCGGCTGTTGCATACGCGCATGAATGGCTGGGCGGTATGCGTCGCGGCGCTGATTTTTGTCGCCGTGTATGTGCTGGGGATGCGCAGCCCTGCCAGCAGTTTGTATTGGATGGCGGGATCATTGTCCTACCAGTCGGCGAATATCCTGTTGCTGCTGCTGGCGGGTTTGATGTTCCAACTGAGCGACCGGCAGCGCGAAGGGCAGAAAATTACCGCTACCCTCATCGCGCTGACGGGCGTATTGGTGCTGGCTATCGGCGCGAATGAAACGGGCATGTTGATGGCTTTCGTGGCAACCGGCGTCATGCTGCTGGCAAGGCTGCGGCAGGGCTGGCGGATAGCATTGCCGTGGCTACTGCTGTTTTTGGTGGCGCTGGTTTGCAGTGCCATTGTCTTCGGTGCGCCGGGAAATGCGGTGCGCGAAGCCACTTTTCCGTTACGCCATGAGCTGATGCGCTCGCTGGCGGGCAGCTTCGCAATGGGGTTGTGGACACTCACCGCTTGGTTGCAAAACCCGGTGTTTATCGTGGCGACGGTGCTGACCCCGTTCATGACCGCGCTGTTGTGCCGTAACCCGGCGCGGCAATTTCACCCCAACAAACGGCAGTTGTCCGCGCTGCTGGTGGCGACGTTGCTGTTGCCGTTTCTGCTGGAATTTCCGGCGTGGTGGGCAATGGGTGGCTGGCCTCCGCCACGCACGGTGGATGCGATTTATTTCGTGTTCCTGTGTGGCTGGCTGTTCACGGTGGGGGCAATCACGCTGCATTTCATGCCGGATGTGTGGCGGGAAAATGGCCTGAATGCGCAACCACGGGCGCTTACTGTATTCCTCATCACGGCGGTGCTGTTTGGGTTGGCGGTATTCACCAACGGCAAGTTCCAGCGGGCGCAACTGGACTGGCGGGAAACTGCACCTGCGTTCGATGCCTATATGCAGCAACGTTACGCGATGATTGCTGACGCGCTCAACCACGGGCAGCAAACCTTGAGCGTGCCGGATTTTGGGCGCGAGTACCCGCGTTCGGTGTATTTCAACGACATCCTGCCGATGCCGACTGACTGGCGCAATGTCTGTTATGCGCAATATTTTGGCTTACAAAGCATCCAGCGCCATGTGGAACGCCAAGCCCGATGAATGCGCCGCCCCGCCCCGGCCTGTTATCCATTGCCGTGCCGTGCTTCAACGAACAGCACAGCATCCAGCCGTTTGTTGCTGCCATCACCCCGGTGCTGGAGGCGCTCGGTCGTGGGTATGAAATCCTGTTCGTCGATGATGGCAGCACCGACAACACCTTGCCGCTGTTGGTGGCGCTCGCCAGCACCCATGCGCACATCAAAGTCATCAGCCTGACGCGCAATTTCGGCAAGGAAGCGGCGCTGACGGCGGCACTCGATTTTGTCAGCGGCGCGGCGGTCATCCCGATGGATGTCGACTTGCAAGACCCGGTGGAACTGATCGCGCCGATGGTGGCGAAATGGCAAGCGGGCGCGGATGTGGTACTGGCGCACCGCCAATCGCGCCCCAATGATGCGGTGGTGAAACGCTGGGCAGCGCGGCTGTTTTACCGGCTGATTTCCAAACTCAGCGCCATCCCGATTCCTGAAAACGTCGGCGATTTCCGCCTGATGGATCGCAAAGTCGTCGATTGCGTGCGGCAATTGCCGGAAAAAACCCGCTTCATGAAAGGCATCCTCGCGTGGCCCGGCTTCCAAACCGAAACCATCGAATTTACCCGCCCCCCACGGCAAGCGGGCAGCAGCAAATGGCCGTTATGGAAGCTGTTTAACTATGCCCTTGACGGGATTTTCTCGTTTTCCACCGCACCCTTGCGGGTATGGACGTATATTGGGGCGGTGTTATCCTTTTTTTCGCTGGGCTACTTTCTGTGGGTCGTGGTCAAGACACTGGTTTTGGGGATTGATGTGCCCGGTTATGCCTCCACACTTTCCGTGATCCTGTTCTTTAATGGCATCATCTTGATTGGGCTGGGGATTTTGGGGGAGTATTTGGGGCGGGTGTTTATTGAGGTTAAGGGTAGGCCGATTTATTTGGTGCGGTCGAAAGTGGGGTTTGGGGATGCGACTGCTGGTAATATTGGGTATCCTGAAAAACCTGAACCTTGAAGGAACCACCATGCCATACATCAACGTCCGCATTACCGAAGGCGCAACGCAGGCGCAGAAAGAGGAAATCATTAAGCGCATCACCGACACGATGGTGGAGGTGCTGGGCAAAAATCCCGGCACTACCTTCGTGGTGATTGATGAAGTCAGCCCGTATGACTGGGGCGTGGGGGGAGAATCCATCGGTAGCTCGCCAGCAGAAGTCACCACCGACACAGACGGCCTGAATCAAAAGCCGCACCAAGTACAGCGTTAACTTAACAAGCAACCCTGATGGTGGTTAGGTTTTCTGAAGCCACTGTATCAGCCAAGATCCTATTTGCTGATGTATCAAAGAACAGGTTCACACGCGGTCATCCCGTTCTTCGTGGATGGCTTGGCTCAAACTGCCGGGCAGGTTAGCCAGCAGTTGGCGGCAACGGGCGGCTGCCACCCCGCGCTTTTTGCGGCTGGTCACCGTGATCGGTTTTTTTAAGGCTGCCATGATGGACTGGAGTGCCAGCAGGCTTTTCAGGTCAAGCTGGGCAACTTCCTGTAAAACATGATTTCTGAGCGCATTCATGGTGTTTCCCCGTGGTTGCTGTCCGGGCAGTATACCGGACAACAACCTATGACACGATTACTCCGGGCGCATATGGGGAAAAAGTATCACGTCACGGATCGACGGCGCATCCGTAAACAGCATCACCAGCCGGTCAATACCAATCCCCTCACCCGCTGTCGGCGGCATCCCGTATTCCAGCGCACGGATGTAATCAGCATCGTAATGCATCGCTTCATCATCGCCCGCATCCTTATCCGCCACCTGCTGCATGAAGCGTTCGGCCTGATCTTCCGCGTCATTCAACTCGGAGAAGCCATTGCCGATTTCACGCCCACCAACGAAGAACTCGAAACGGTCGGTAATGAACGGATTAGCATCATTACGCCGCGCCAACGGTGACACTTCCGCCGGGTATTCGGTAATGAAGGTCGGCTGCATCAAACGGTGTTCGACGGTTTTCTCGAAGATTTCGATCTGCACCTTGCCCAAACCGTAGCTGTCTTTGAGCGGAATACCCAGCTTGCGAGCCACTTCCCGCGCCCCTTCCAGCGTATCAATCTGTTCCATCGACAGTTCTGGGTTGAAATGCACAATGGAACTGCGCACGCTCATCCGCGCAAACGGCTTGTCGAAGTCGAAGGTTTCACCTTGATAGGTAATCTCGTTGCTGCCCACCACATCGTTGGCAATGCCGCGCATCAAGCTTCTCAGTCAAATCCATCAAGTCGTGGTAGGTCGCATACGCCTGATAGAATTCGATCATGGTGAATTCAGGGTTATGCCGCGTGGAAAGCCCTTCGTTGCGGAAGTTGCGGTTGATTTCAAACACGCGCTCAAAACCACCGACCACCAGCCGTTTGAGGAACAATTCCGGCGCAATCCGCATATACATCGGCAAATCCAGCGCGTTATGGTGCGTAATAAACGGACGTGCCACCGCACCACCCGGAATCACTTGCAACATCGGCGTTTCCACTTCCAGATAATCGCGCTGCATGAAGAAGTTGCGGATATAACTGACAATTTTGGAACGCATCACAAACGCTTCACGGGTATCGTGATTCATGATCAGGTCAATGTAACGCTGGCGGTAACGCTGCTCGTGATCGGTCAAGCCGTGGAATTTTTCCGGCAGTGGGCGCAACGATTTGGTCAGCAAACGGATTTCATGCACCTTCACCGACAATTCGCCGGTTTTGGTTTTGAACAACATGCCGGACGCCCAGATAATGTCGCCCAAATCCCAGTGGCAATAATCGTCGAAAATCTCATCGCCCAGCACATTCTTCTGCGCATACAACTGGATCCGCCCGGACACGTCAGAAATCGTCGCAAAACTCGCCTTGCCCATGACGCGCTGGAGCATCATGCGCCCCGCCACCGTCACGGGAATCGCGTGTTCTTCAAACCATTCCTTGTCGTGTTCGCCGTATTCCTTGTGCAAATCAGCGGCTTTGTGTTCACGCACCACGTCGTTCGGGAAAGCATTGCCCTGTTCACGCAACTTCGCCAGCTTGTCGCGGCGTTGCGTGATCAGTTTGTTTTCATCGTGATGGTCGTGATGGGTTTCTTGTTCGCTCATAGATTCTCGCTCTCACAGGCCGCTTTTTAGGCTTGCTTCAATAAATTTGTCCAGATCGCCGTCCAATACCGCTTGAGTATTGGCTGTTTCCACACCCGTGCGCAAATCCTTGATGCGCGACTGGTCGAGAACATAGGAACGAATCTGACTGCCCCAACCAATGTCGGATTTGCTGTCTTCCAACGCCTGCTTATCCGCATTGCGCTTGAGCATTTCCTGCTCATAGAGTTTGGCACGCAATTGCTTCATGGCGTTGTCTTTGTTCTGGTGCTGGGAACGCCCGCTCTGGCATTGCACCACCGTATTGGTGGGCGTATGGGTAATCCGCACCGCCGATTCGGTTTTGTTGATGTGCTGACCACCCGCACCGGAAGCGCGGTACACGTCGATACGCAAATCGGCAGGGTTGATGTCGATTTCGATATTGTCATCGACTTCCGGCGAGACGAAAACGCCGCTGAATGAGGTGTGGCGACGGTTGCCAGAGTCGAACGGCGATTTGCGCACCAAGCGATGTACGCCCGTTTCGGTACGCAACCAGCCAAAGGCGTAAGGGCCTTCAAAGCTGATACTCGCGCCTTTGATGCCTGCCACGTCGCCGGGGCTGGCTTCGAGCAATTCGACTTTGAAACCTTTGGCTTCACCCCAACGCAAATACATGCGCAACAGGATTTCCGCCCAGTCTTGCGCTTCCGTACCGCCCGAACCGGCTTGGATGTCGAGGAAGGCGTTGTTGCGATCCATCGGGCCGGAGAACATGCGTTCAAATTCGAGCTGGGCGACGTGCTTTTCGATGCCATCGACATCGGCGATGACGGCTTCGGCGCTGTCTTCGTCGTCTTCCATTTCGGCGAGTTCGAGCAGTTCTTTAGCATCAGCAAGGCCGGAGCTGATCTTGTCGATGCCGCCGACAATGCCTTCGAGGATGGCGCGTTCTTTACCGAGGTCTTGCGCCCGCTGCGCATTATCCCAAACTTTGGGGTCTTCGAGTTCGCGGCTGACCTCTTCTAGGCGTTCGCTCTTGGTTTCGTAGTCAAAGATACCCCCTCAGAGCGTCAACGCGCCCTTGGAGGTCTTTGATTTTGGTATAGGTGGGGTTGAGTTCCATGTAATTTTGCCAACACGAGGGAAAACCGGAGATGATAGCAATGCAGGCGTCTGGACGCAAAATGTTAAAAACTTCCCATATAAAATCTATTTGCCTTATCATAGCATTTTCTGGGCTATCTCCTTGGAGCTAACATCGCATGTGTAGTGGATCACCCTTGTCTAGTGAGACAGATACCCATCAAGTGGTTGACAGTGCTGTTAAAATAGCGGGAGTTGCCGTCCTGACCAGCGCCCTCGCAGGCTGTGGCGGCGGGAGTTCCGGTTCAACGGCTGCCTCCTCAACAGACGACCCAAACTTGGCACCATCGTCAACCTCGCCACCATCATCTACCCAAGCAGCCCGCTTCCTACAACAGGCCAGTTTTTCCTCGCAAACAGAGGACATCCAGCACGTACAGGCACAAGGTTATGCCAACTGGCTGCAAGAACAATTCAATCTGCCCGTATCAACCAGCAATTGGGACTGGTTGCTGCAACAGGGCTACTTGGCAAGCGGCAATGTCAGCAATTTAGCTGGAGCAAGCGACGCCATCTGGCAACGCCTGATTAACGCGCCGGATGTATTGCGCCAGCGGGTAGCACTGGCATTGTCGGAGTTCTTTGTGGTCGGTGCGCAAGGGATCAGCAAACTTCCCTACCGCCAGTTCGTCATGGCGGCATGGTGGGATCTGTTATGCCAACAGGCTTTCGGTACTTACCGGGAACTGCTGGAAGCAGTCACCCTGAACGCCGCGATGGGGCGCTACCTGAACACTGCTGGCAATGAGAAGGAAGACCCGCTGACGGGTCGGCAGCCCGACGAAAACTATGCCCGCGAAGTGTTGCAATTGTTTTCCATCGGCCTGTACGAGTTGAATACCGACGGCACACTACGCTTGAATGCCGCTGGGCAACCCATCGAAACCTACACTCAGGATACCGTCAGCAACTTAGCACGGGTATTTACCGGCTGGTCGATTGTAGTGCCACGCCCAGTCAACAGCCCAAACTTTGCCCGCGAACCGATGGCCTTCGACGCCAGCAAACATTCTGCGCTGGAAGCACGTTTCCTTGGCATTACCATCCCCGCCAACACGGATGGCGAAACCGCACTGCGCATGGCACTGGACGCCATTGCCCAACATCCCAATGTCGGCCCTTTCCTAGGCAAACAGTTGATCCAGCGACTGGTGACCAGCAACCCCAGCCCGGCCTATGTGGCACGGGTGGCAGCAGCCTTCAACAACAATGGGCAAGGGCTGCGTGGCGACCTGAAGGCCGTCATCCGCGCCGTGTTGCTGGATGCGGAAGCACGCACCGATGCCAACCTGACTTCCCCCAGCGTTGGCAAGCTGCGTGAACCGATGTTGCGTTTCATCCAGTGGGCGCGGAGTTTCAAGCTGCGTTCCAGTGACGGTTCGTGGGCCATCGGGGATTTGAGCGACGCGGGCAAACGCTTGGGGCAACAACCCCTGAATTCACCGTCGGTATTCAACTTTTTCCGCCCCGGCTACGTGCCACCGAATACCGGCATGACCGCGCAAGGGCTGACGGCACCGGAATTCCAGTTGGTGCATGAAACTGGTGTGGCTGGCTACCTAAACTTCATGCAGTCAGCAGTAGCCAACGGGGTTGGCAAGGTCACGCCTGACTACACGGCGGAACTGGCTCTGACCGACAATCCCGATGCCCTGATGCAGCACCTGAACCTGCTGTTGTGTGCCGGGCAAATGTCCGCCACCACCCAGACAAGCATCAGCAACGCCATTGCCACTATCAATACCAGCACCTACAGTGGACAGAAAAACCGCGTATACGCTGCCATCTTTCTGACCCTAGCCTGCCCGGACTACCTGATCCAGAAGTGAGTGAAGCATGAACATTAACCATACCCCCGACATGGCGCGTCGCGCCTTCCTCAAGCGCAGTGCTGCTTTGGGTATCGGCGGGGCGCTAACCCCCTGGGCTTTGCAGCTTGCCATGCTGGGTGAAGCTGCCGCTGCCGAGGCTGCGGGCGATGATTACAAAGCACTGGTTTGCGTATTTTTGAACGGTGGCAATGATTACGCCAACACCCTGATACCAGTGGATGGCACACACTACCAACAATACGCCAGCCTCCGCCAAAGCCTTGCCACCTCACAGGATCGCTTGCTCAACACTACCCTGACGCCGCTATCACCCTTGGCTGATGGTTTGCAATTTGCGCTGGCACCAGAGCTAGCCCCGCTCAAACCCCTCTGGGATAACGGGCGTCTTGCCGTTCAGCTCAATGTCGGCCCGCTCATCGTGCCTACCACCGTGACCCAGTACAAAGCCAAAAGTGTACCGCTGCCACCCAAGCTGTTTTCGCATAACGATCAGGCATCCATCTGGCAATCCGGTTTGGCGGAAGGAGCCACCTCCGGCTGGGGCGGACGGATGGGGGACTTGTTGCTCTCAGCCAATGGCGACAGCGTGTTCACTTGCATTTCTGCGGGGGGCAATGCGGTGTTCCTCTCCGGCAAGGATATTGCCCAATACCAAGTCAGCACCAATGGTGCCATTCCCATCAATGGCCTACAGAAACCCCTGTATGGCTCAACCGCCTGCCAATCGGCGCTGGATGCGCTGATTACCCAACCCTCGGCACATCTGTTTGCGGATGAGTACACACGGGTCACGCGGCGTTCCATTGATGCCCAAGAAAAAGTTGCCGCCGGTATTGGCAATGTCACCCTCACTACCGTTTTTGACAGCACCAATAGCCTAGCTGCACAGCTTGACATCGTTGCCCAGATGATCGGGGCGCGTCATGCCTTGGGAGCAAAACGGCAGGTTTTTCTGGTCTCACTCGGCGGGTTTGACACCCACGACAACTTGCTGGAAACCCACCCAATCTTGTTGGGCAACCTTGCTTCTGCATTGCGGGCCTTTTACGACGCTACGGTCGAGCTTGGAGTGGCGCAACAGGTTACTACGTTTACGGCATCAGACTTTGGACGCACCTTGAGCAGCAACGGTGATGGTTCTGACCACGGTTGGGGCAGCCACCATTTCATCATGGGGGGTGCGGTGACAGGGCGGCGTTTTTATGGTCAAGCCCCACAGATTGCCAGCAATGGCGCGGACGATGTAGGGCAAGGCCGTTTGTTACCAACCACTTCAGTTGACCAATACGCCGCCACCTTTGCCCGCTGGATGGGAATCCCCGACAGCAGCCTAGCTAGCGTCTTGCCTAATATTGGCAATTTTGCCAGCCGTGGGATGGGGTTTGTTTAAACCGAATAATCGGAGTAAGCCCCCGATTTCCCTATTTGTCATGCCTCATGGGACATGACAAATAAGCGGTTTCTCTTGCTATAACAGAAAATATAGCGCCTAATAGAAATAGTTCTTCTTAATACGTTAATTTAGTAAACGTAGCACCGCTTGATATAAACCCTATCAAGCAAGTGAGAGCTTTGGAAATGCCGTTTCTTTCTGCAAAGGATGTCATTCTTTATTGTCTGAAAAACTAATTACGATAAAGCTTCAGATTATCGGGCATTGGCACGTGGATTATTTTACGTTAAACGGCATTACGTCTTAATTCGAGATTTGCCAAGATTATGGCAAAGTGAGAATTCGTATGCTCGAAACTATTGCAATCATCTTAATTGTCCTCTGGCTGTTGGGGTTTGTGACCTCATACACTATGGGTGGACTCATTCATATCCTGCTGGTCATCGCCATCGTGGTCATTTTGGTGCGCCTTATCCAAGGCAGGCGTTTGTAAGCCATCATAATCAAGGAGTTAGATCATGGGTATTGAAGTTGGCGGCCTATTAGGTCTGGTCATACTTGTTCTTGATGTCTGGGGTATTATAAAAGTTATCCAAAGTTCAGCGGGAACAGGCACAAAAGTCCTGTGGGTCGTACTAATTATGGTTTTACCTGTTATTGGCTTGTTGCTATGGATATTAGCGGGGCCAAAATGACGGGATATTGATTTCTTATAAGGAGAATAATGATGCAACACACCAAAGAGACAGAAACCGATTTACGGGCAGAATTTGACGCCCTACGCACTCAGGTCAACGAGCTGCTACAGTCCCTGAAAAGCAAAACCGAAGCCACCGCCTCCACCTTGGGTGACAATATTGAAAGCAAGGTGGAGCATTATCAGGATCAAGCCGGACAAAAACTGCATGACGTATACGAAGCCGGTAATGCTGGCCTGAATGACGTTAGCGAGCATATCCGTAAGAACCCTGTCGCCAGTATGCTAATTGCCTTCGGTGTCGGTTACGCTATTTTCAAGGTGCTAGGGCAAGGCAAGTAAAGCCGTGAAAGCCCTGACCGATGTTATTATTAGCCTGTTTGATCTGGCTGAAGCCGAAGGGCGTATGCTGCAAAGTAAAGTGTTGCAGACGACAAGCCGCATTTTACTCTTGATGGTCGCAACCCTATTTCTCATCGTGGCAGCCGGACTTTTTCTGACTGTCATTTATCAAGTCTTAAGCCTTTATTTACCGCAAGCGGGCGCTTTATTCATCGTAGGAACCGTCTGCCTGCTATTCGCAGGAGTAATGATATGGTTCGTGAGGTATACAAACCGCCAACAGTAACAGAAGCCAAACAGCAATTACGCACCGCATTTGCCAACACTGAGTATTTTGGTTTTATTAAAAAGCATCCCCTTGAATCAGCCGGATTATCACTGCTGGCTGGCGTTTTCGTTGGGAAGCTAAATAAAGGTCAGTTATCACCCAGCTTGCTGGGATTGGCTGTGCAGTTATTAAAGCGCGTTTAAAAAATGACCACTTAATCGTATTTGACCAAATCCAAGCAAGAGATCCTTCATGAAAGCACACCGCAAAACCCTGTTAAGCCATGTCCGTCAATGGGGGGCACTGTCTTTCCGGGTCAATGCGGTGCGCGATCACACCCAAGAAGCGCAACCCTTACGCGCCGAACTCTTCAGTGCCGACCAGATGGAACGCCACGGCAGAACGTTAGCCGACACCCACCAACTCACCCGCCAAGCGGTGCAAGATCAACTTCTCGACCGCCTTTCCGACAACGAAGCCGTACTGGTGGAATGCGCCCGCGTGTTAACCGCCACGGTCAGTTCCAACCACCGTCTCACCCCGGCGGGCGAATGGTTGCTGGATAATTTCTACCTGATTGATGAGCAAATCCGCACCGCCAAACGCCACTTGCCGCAAGGTTACAGCCGCGAATTACCGCGCTTGTCGGATGGCGCATCCAGCGGCTTGCCGCGTGTGTATGACATTGCGCTGGAAAACATTGCGCACGGTGATGGGCGCGTTGACCCCGACAGCCTCAGCCGTTTCGTCACCGCTTACCAGACCGTCACGCCGCTCAAGCTGGGCGAATTGTGGGCAATCCCCATCATGTTGCGCTTGGCACTTGATCGAAAACCTGCGACGCATTGCGGCACGGATTACCACCGACAAAATTGACCAAGACCTTGCCGATACGTGGGCAAACCGCATGGTCGAGGCGGCGGAACAAGACCCCAAAAGCCTGATTCTGGTCATTGCCGACATGGCACGTTCCAACCCGCCGATGACCACGCCGTTTGTAGCGGAACTGGTGCGCCGCCTGCAATGGCAAAGCGCCGCGCTGGGCTTGCCGTTGAGCTGGATCGAGCAATTGCTGGCGGAATCGCATCTGACCATCGAACAATTGGTGCAAATCGAAAGCCAGCAACAAGCCGCCGATCAAGTGTCGATTGGCAACAGCATCGGCAGCCTGCGCTTCCTCGGCTCGATGGATTGGCAAGAGTTTGTCGAAAATATGAGCGTGGTCGAACAAACCTTGTGCGACGATCCTGCGGGTGCATACGGCGAGATGGACTTTTGCCACCCGCGACCGTTACCGCCACGTAGTGGAAAAAATTGCCAAATACGCCCCGCATTCCGAAGGCGAAGTCGCGCAATTAGCCGTGCAACTGGCTAACGCAGGTGCGGAAAAAAATGGCAATGATGACCGCACCGCGCACGTTGGCTTTTACCTGATCGACGATGGTTTGCCGCAACTCGAACAAGCCGCAGCCGCAAAACTGCCCCTGCTGAAGAAGCTGCAACAGGCCGCTTGCTGCTTACCGCTGCTCTCTTTTCTGGGTGGTATTGCACTGCTAACCGTGCTGTTTACGGGCGGCTTGCTGCTGCAAGCCCACTCCGAAGGCGTACAGGGCTGGTATCTGGCATTGCTGGGCATCCTGCTGGCACTAGGCACGAGCTACTTGTCGGTGGCGCTGGTGAACTGGCTGGCAACCTTGCTGACCACGCCGTATGCCTTGCCACGCATGGACTTTTCCGAAGGCATTCCCGCGCCATCACGCACCTTGGTAGTCGTGCCCACCATGCTGAGTAGCGCCGCCAGCATTGAGAGCATGATGGAGGCGCTGGAAGTCCGTTTCCTCGCCAATCGGGATGCGCACCTGCATTTCGGTTTGTTGACCGATTTCCTGGATGCACCGACGGAAACATTGGCGGGGGATGCGGCGCTATTGCACCTCGCGCAAGCGGGTATCGACTATCTGAACACCAAATATCCGGGCGAAGCGGGTGACATTTTCTTCCTGTTCCACCGCCCGCGCCGCTGGAATCCGCAAGCGCAAGTGTGGATGGGCTACGAACGCAAACGCGGCAAGCTGGCGGATTTGAATGCGCTGCTACGCGGTGGGGCAAAAGACGCTTTCGCGCTGATCGTAGGCGACATCACGCCGCTTGCCGGGGTGAAATACGTGATCACCCTCGACACCGATACCCAGCTTCCGCGTGATGCTGCCCGCCAATTCGTCGGCACGTTGGCGCATCCGCTCAACCACGCGGTTTACGACCCTGCCAAGCAACGGGTTACGCAAGGTTATGGCATCCTGCAACCCCGCGTCAGCGTCGAGCCTTTCCGCCCCCAACCTGTCGCGCTATGCACGCTTGTACGGCGGGGAATCGGGCATCGACCCGTACACCCGTGCCGTCTCCGACGTGTATCAGGATGTGTTTAACGAAGGCTCGTTCATCGGCAAGGGCATTTATGACGTGGATGCATTCGAGCAAGCACTGAATGAGCGTTTGCCGGAAAACTGCATCCTCAGCCATGACTTGCTGGAAGGCTGTTATGCGCGGGCGGGGCTGCTCAGTGATGTGCAGTTGTATGAAGAATACCCCGTGCGTTACAGCGCCGATGTCAGCCGTCGGCATCGCTGGATTCGCGGCGACTGGCAATTGCTGGGCTGGTTGTTGCCCTCCGTGCCGGGAGCCGGGAAAGAACGCCAGAAAAACCCGTTGTCGTGGCTGTCACGCTGGAAGATTTTCGACAATCTACGGCGCAGCCTTACCGCTGCGGCATTGACGCTGTTACTGCTGTTGGGCTGGACAGTGTTGCCAATGGCAGGTTTCTGGACGCTGGCAGTACTGGCGATTTTGCTGATTCCGTCGGTCAGTGCTTCGCTGTTGAGTCTGGTGCGTAAGCCTGCCGATCTGCTGTTACGCCAACACCTTCGGCAGAAATGCGGGCGGCGGAAGGGCATTTTGCTCAAGCCGCATTGACGCTGATTTGCTTGCCTTACGAAGCCTATTTCAGTCTGGATGCGATTATCCGCACGGTCTGGCGGATGGCGGTTTCAAAGCAACGTCTGTTGGAATGGAATCCGTCGAGTGAAACCAACCGCGATAGCACCACCCTTGCCGCCGCTTACCGGGCAATGTGGATTGCGCCGGTCATTGCCGTGGTCACAGGGCTGTATCTGGTGCTGGAACGCCCTGAAGCGTTGCTGATCGCAGCACCCATCCTGCTATTGTGGTGGTTATCGCCTGCCATTATTTGGTGGATGAGTGAACCGCTGGCACGGCGTACCAGTAAGTTAACGCCTGACCAGACAGTGTTTCTGCGCAAGACTGCCCGCAAGACGTGGGCTTATTTCGAGAACTTGGTCGGGGTGCAAGATAACTGGCTGCCGCCGGATAATTATCAGGTTTACCGTGATGTTGGCGTGGCGCATCGGACTTCGCCGACCAATATGGGCATGGCATTGCTGGCGAATTTATCGGCTTACGATTTTGGCTACTTGCCGCTGGGCGGGCTGATTGAGCGGACGGCGAATACCTTGCGCACGATGGAGCGTCTGGAACGTTATCACGGGCATTTTTATAACTGGTATGACACGCAATCGTTGCAACCGTTGTTACCGATGTATGTGTCTACGGTGGATAGCGGTAATCTGGGTGGGCATTTGCTGACCTTGCAGCCGGGGTTGATGGCGTTGCCGGATCAGCCGATTTTGGCGGTGCGTTGGCTGGAAGGCTTGCAGGATACCTTCGGGATTGTGCTGGAAAGACGGCGGATAGGACGCACTGGATTGCGTTGCAAACTGCGCTGAATGTTGCGGCTACTACACGCCCTACGACGTTGGTAGCGGTGAAACATTGCCTCGAACATTTGATTGCGCTTGCAGCAGACAAAGAAACCCCTCCTAACCTCCCCTTATCAGGGGAGGGACGAGAACGGCGGTGTCTCTTCGCTCCTCCCCTGATAAGGGGAGGCTGGGAGGGGTTTCTTCTGATGAGAGCGATTGGAAAGTTGCGTTGGTGCGGCTGTGTCAAGCGCATTTGGATGAATTGCGCTTGCTCGTGCCAGATGGTGCGGAGAATGACATTAAAGGAATCCCGACTTTGCGGGAATTGTTGCTGATCCGGCAAGCAGTCGGCGGGCGCAGGAGCGCATCACAGCACTCGAACAACTGGCGTTGCAAGCCAGCGAACTCGCACGTATGGAATACGATTTCCTCTATGACAAGCCGCGCCGCTTGTTTGCGATTGGCTACAACGTGACGGAACGTCACCGCGATACGAGTTACTACGACTTGCTGGCCTCGGAAGCGCGGTTGTGCAATTTCGTGACGATTGCGCAGGAACAAGTGCCGCAAGAAAGCTGGTTTGCCTTAGGGCGCTTGCTGATCACCACCGATGGCGAACCAGACGCTGCTATCGTGGAGCGGCTCGATGTTTGAATACCTGATGCCCTTGCTGGTCATGCCGACCTATACCAATACCCTGATCGACCAGACCTACCATGCGGTGGTGCAACGTCAGATTGCTTATGGCAAACAGCGCGGCGTGCCGTGGGGTACGTCGGAATCGGGCTATAACACCGTCGATGTGCATCTCAACTACCAATACCGTGCCTTTGGTGTGCCCGGTTTGGGGCTGAAACGTGGGCTGGCCGAAGATTTGGTGATTGCCCCGTATGCTTCGGCACTGGCATTGATGGTTGACCCCGAAGCCGCCTGCCACAACCTGCAACGTCTTGCTGCTGATGGTGTGGTAGGAAAATTTGGCTTTTATGAGGCGGTCGATTACACCCCGTCACGCCAACGGCGCGGGGAAGCGCAGGTCGTCATCCAGTCCTTCATGGCGCACCATCAAGGCATGAGTTTGCTGTGCATTGGCGTATTTGCTGCTGGATCGCCCGATGCAACGGCGTTTTGCTGCCGAACCCACAATTTCAGGCCACGTTGTTATTGCTGCAAGAACGCATTCCCAAAGCCACCGCGTTCTATACGCAAGCGGCGGAAGTGGCGGAAGTATTGCTGGCTTCCAGCGAACCGCAAATCCCGATCCGCGTCCTCAAAAACCCGAACACGCTTATTCCCGAAGTGCAGTTGCTCTCCAACGGGCGTTACAACGTGATGATAACGAATGCGGGTGGCGGGTACAGCCGTTGTAAGGATTTTGCCGTCACGCGCTGGCAGGAAGACAGTACCCGCGACCATTGGGGCACGTTCTGTTACATCCGCGACGTGGCGAGTGGTGAATTCTGGTCAACCGCGCATCAACCGACACTTGCTCCGGCAAACCATTACGAAGCGATTTTCTCGGAAGGTCGCGCCGAATTCCGCCGCCGTGACCACAACTTTGATACGCACATTGACATCGTGGTATCGCCGGAAGACGACATCGAATTGCGCCGCGTGCGCATCACCAACGATTCACCGCTACGCCGTACCATCGAAGTCACCAGTTACGCCGAAGTGGTATTGGCATCCCCTGCTTCCGACACCTTGCACCCCGCCTTCAGCAAGCTATTTGTACAGACCGAAATTATCGACCCGCTGCAAGCCATTTTGTGTACGCGCCGCCCCCGCGCTCTTGATGAACACAGCCCGTGGTTGTTCCATTTGATGGCGGTGCATGAAGGCGACTCCAGCGGCATTTCGTATGAAACCGACCGGGCGCAATTCATTGGGCGCGGCAAAACCCTCGTTGCCCCGCACGCCATGACTGCCGCCGATCACCTGTCCAACAGCGTCGGTGCAGTGCTTGACCCCATTGTTGCCATCCGCCACCGCATTACCCTCGAACCTGAAGCCTCGGTGACGCTCGATATGGTCATGGGCATTGCTGATACCCGCGAAGCCAGCCTGCAATTGGTGGAAAAATACCGTGACCGCCGCCTCGCTGACCGCGTGTTCGATCTGGCGTGGACGCACAGCCAAGTGGTGTTGCGCCAGCTCAATGCCAGCGAAGCCGAAGCGCAACTTTACGGGCGGCTTGCCAATTCGGTGATCTATTCCCACGCTTTGCTGCGGGCAGATGCCAGCACGTTGATCAGCAATCACCGGGGGCAATCGGGCTTGTGGGCGCACGCCATTTCCGGCGACTTGCCGATTGTGCTGTTACAAATCAAGGATCTGGATAATATCGAACTGGTACGCCAACTGGTCAAAGCCCATGCCTACTGGCGTTTGAAAGGCTTGACGGTTGATCTGGTCATCTGGAACGAAGACCGCGAAGGCTACCGTCAGTTGCTGCAAGAACAAATCATGGGGCTGATTGCGTGGGGCGTGGAAGCGCACGTCATTGACCGCCCCGGTGGTATTTTTGTGCGCCATGCCGACCAGATTTCCAGCGAAGACCGCATTCTGATCCAGTCGGTTGCCCGCGTTATTATCACCGACAGCAAGGGTTCGCTGACCGATCAAGTGAATCGGCGCGGCTTGTTGGACGTGCGTGTGCCGCGCTTCAAACCCAGTCGCTTCCCCTTGCCTGCCCGCCAACCGTGGGCAGTTTGTTGCCGCGTGACGACCTGATCCTGTTCAACGGCTTGGGTGGGTTTACGGCTGATGGGCGTGAATACGTGATTACCCCGACCACCGATCAGACCACACCCGCGCCGTGGGTCAATGTGCTGGCCAATCCCCATTTTGGTACGGTCATTTCCGAAAGTGGGCAAGCCTATACGTGGGGCGAAAATGCCCACGAATACCGATTAACCCCGTGGCATAACGATCCGGTCAGCGATTTAAGCGGCGAAGCCCTGTATTTGCGCGACGAAGACAGCGGCGAGATTCTGGTCGCCTACGCCATTGCCGTGTCCGGGAACGGGCGCGTACATCAGCCGCCACGGTTTCGGCTACAGCGTGTTTGAACACAATGAAAATGGCATTTACTCGGAACTCACGGTGTTTGTGGCACTGGATGCGTCGGTCAAATTCTCGGTGCTGAAAGTACGCAATGCGTCTGGGCGCACCCGCCAGCTTTCTGCCACGGGTTACGTGGAATGGGTGCTGGGCGATTTGACCCCGAAATCCGCGCCGCATGTGATTACCGAATGCACTGCTCCGCAAGGCGCATTATTTGCCCGCAACCCTTACAGCATGGAGTTTGCGGAACGGGTAGCGTTCTTCGCGGTGGATGATAACAATCGCACTGTCACGGGCGACCGTGCCGAATTCATCGGGCGCAATGGTTCGTTGCGTGATCCGGCGGCACTGCAACGGGCGTACCTGTCCGGCAAAGTTGGCGCAGCACTTGACCCGTGCGCCGCTATCCAAGTGCCGTTTGAACTGGCGGCAGGACGTGAGCGGGTGATTGTCTTCAAGCTGGGTACGGGGCGTGATATGCACGATGCGCAAGCCTTGGTGCAACGTTTCCGTGGTATGGCGGCGACACTCGACGCGCTCAAACGGGTGCAGGATTATTGGGTGCAAACCTTGAGTACGGTGCAGGTGGAAACGCCTGATCCGACGGTGAACATGCTCGCCAATGGCTGGCTGTTGTACCAGACGCTGGGTTGCCGCTTGTGGGGACGCAGC
>CAWFRV010000005.1:0-96995 GCA_963818325.1 uncultured Gammaproteobacteria bacterium
CTAAAATTTCGGCTAATCGCTCAAAACGTGAGAAAAATGCTGGCATTTCGTTGGAAAGGTTGATAAGCAATCCGCAGTTTTCCATCGGTTCGTAGTCGTGACCGATCAATGTGCGTACATCTTGCTCACGAGTCGGCGCGAGGGCATGGGGGATGAAGGCCAGTTCATTGAATGTCCACAGCAATTCATCCAGCTTGCTGCTGGTGGTCGGGGCATCGGTGTGGATGTAAGTGTGCAATTGTTGCTGGTGGGCTTTCACCACCAGCTTGCAAGCGAGCAGTAGCCGTGCTTGCAAACTGTTGGTCTGACCCACGTAAAAATCAATTTTGGTCATGTATGAGGTTTAGATGTTAGCGCGGTTGATCAGTAGTTGGCAGAGCAGTGGCACGGGACGCCCGGTTGCACCTTTCGCCGCACCACTTTTCCACGCAGTACCGGCAATGTCGAGGTGCGCCCACGGGTAGCTTTCGGTAAAGCGCGACAGGAAGCAGGCGGCAGTAATCGTGCCAGCCGGTGGCCCGCCGATATTGGCGAGATCCGCAAAGTTGCTTTTGAGTTGGTCGTGGTATTTTTCACCCATTGGCAAACGCCATGCTTCGTCGTTGGCTTGTTTGCCTGCTGTCAGCACTTCTTCCGCCAATGCGTCGTTATTGCTCAGCAAACCGCAGATGTGATGCCCCAGTGCGGTGATGCACGCGCCGGTCAAGGTGGCAATGTCCACGACAGCCACTGGGTTGAAGCGTTCTACGTAGGTGAGCGCGTCACACAGCACCAAGCGGCCTTCGGCGTCGGTATTGAGGATTTCGATGGTTTTGCCGGACATGCTGGTTACGATGTCGCCCGGTTTGCTGGCCTTGCCACCCGGCATATTTTCGGCAGCGGCAATCACGCCGATCACGTTCATGGGGAGGTTCATGGCAACACAGGCGGTGAGTGTGCCAATGACGCTGGCAGCCCCGGTCATGTCGAATTTCATTTCATCCATCGCGCCACCCGGCTTGAGCGAGATGCCGCCAGTATCAAAAGTGATACCCTTGCCGACCAGTACGAAGGGTGCATCCCCCGCCGTGCCGCCGTGGTATTGCAGGATGATCAGCTTGCCATCTTGTTCGCTGCCTTTAGAAACGGAGAGGAATGAACCCATGCCGAGGGCTTCCATATCGGTTTCTTCGAGAATATTGATGTCCACTTTGTTGGACGAATTCGCCAGTTCTTGGGCAATATCCGCCAGATAAGTGGGGGTGCAAACGTTGCCGGGGCTATTGGCAAGGTCGCGGCTGATTTGCATCCCGGAGGCTATCGCTGCACCTTGGGTGACGGCGCTGCTGAAATCGCCCGCAATGGTGTGGGCAACTGTCCAGCTTTCCAGAGGGGTACGCGCTGTTGCGTCTTTTTTGCTCTTGTAGGTGTCGAAGGTGTACAGCGCATCCGCTACCGCCGTGACGGATTGGCGCACCGCCGCGTGGATAAATTGCGGCACAGTTTCATCAGTGAGGAAGGCGACCGCATTGCTGACTTTGGCAGTCTTGAGTGCATTGGCCGCTGCTTGGGTAATGCTGCCCAAGGTTTCCAGCGTTAGTTTGTCTTTTTCGCCCATGCCGACCAGCAACACCCGTTTAGCGGTGACGCCGGGCAGGTTGTACAACATGCTGGTGCGGTTTTTCTCGCCAGTGAAATCGCCGAGTTCCAGATGGGCAAGCACTGCACCCTGACTGGCAGCATCCACCTGCATCGCGGCGGCGGAAAGTTTGCTGTTTTTATAAATGCCCACCACCACGCAATCAGTGTGCAATTCAGCGGCATGGGCGGAAGAATCAAAATGGTAATTCATGCGTTGTCCTTTGGGTGATTGTAGCCTCTGAAAACAGTTTACACGACCGTTTCCAAATCACAATATCAGGCAGGTTTACGCAACAGATCGAAACGCGCTGGATTCTCGAAACGTGCCCCTTCTGCCCCCATATGGGCGTTGAAACGGGTATTGACTTCCCGATACAGCGCCTCATCCAGCCGGTGGTTGGTGTGGGTCACCTGAATAATGCGCTGCTCAAATTCGCTGAAGTCGGCAAACCGCGATTCAGTGTTGCAGAAGATTTGTTCCACCAGTTCCAATGTGCCGCAGGCTACCGCGTCACAGACCGCTTGAAACGCCAGTTCGCGCACCACTTTTTCGTCGTGGAATAGGCTGAGGATGGCGTTGAAATCACCCGCATACACTGGCTCAGAAATCCACGCCAGCCCGCCGGGTTTGAGGACGCGGGCAATTTCCTGCATGGATTGCGCCATCAGTTCGCGGGGAACGTGGTGCAGCGATTTGAACATGAATACCACATCAATGCTGTTGTCAGGGGCGTCAATGGCTTGTGCGCCGCCTGCTTTGAATTCGATGCGGCTGGTGGCTCCCTTCGACTACGCTCAGGGTGCGTTGTTGCTCAGGTTGTTGGCGTGCTGGATTTGGTCAACTTCGGTGGCAATAATGCGGGCAACCGGGAAACGTTCGGCAATCCGCCGGGTCATTTGTGCCTTACCGCAGCCGAGTTCCAGCACGGTGGCATTGGCTAGCGGCAGGTGGCTGGCAATCAGGTCAAGTTCGTTGCAAAGGGTAGTGGCATTGAGGTCGTGGATTTGCATAGTAATGGCGTTACGGTTGATGTGTGACGGTAGCTTGCGGTCGGGAGAATGACGCCAGCACGGATGGTTTGCAACAACATCGCTGCATATTCCGGCAAGGGACGTTCGATCACCCCATCCAGCGCGCAACTGGATCATGCGGATTGCCCCGCCAAAGATACTGGATGTCACCACCCACGGATCGAGCGCGACGAAATCACCGTTGTCGATGCCTTGGCGCACGATCTGGCGCATTTTGGTAAACGGGGCGGAACGGCACGCCAGCGGTTCTTCGGAAATGAATTCGGTGTGCTTGGCGTGGAACGCAAACGCGATGATATTGCGGTGGGTTTCGGTGTAGCCAAAGAACTGCTGGATGATGGCTTCGCATTGCTGCCACGGGGTTGGGTATTCCGCCATGACCGCATCCACCAACTCGTCGATTTCATTGAGAATGTGTTTGTAGAGTGCCTGTGCTACGCCTTCTTTGCCGCCGAAGTGGTTGTAAATTGAGCCGATGCTGACTTGCGCGCGTTTTTGCACTTCGTGGATGGAGACGTTGTGGTAGCCATTTTCGACAAACAAATCCAATGCTGCGGTCAGGATACGGCAGTCAATCGGTTCAGGGATGGGTGGACACTTCTTTAAGTACGGCATACCGACAAGCCTAGCCAATCCCCTGACAAATAGCAATTGACAGAAATGAACATTCATTCTATTTTTAGGAAGGATAAATTAATTAGGAGTAGAGCGTATGAAATGCCGTGCAGCCGTGGCGTGGGAGCCTAAAAAACCACTGGTGATTGAAGAAATTGAAGTCGACAAGCCGCGTGAAGGCGAAGTGCTGTTGCGCGTGGTAGCTTCGGGTGTGTGCCATACCGATGCGTTCACGCTTGTCAGGCGATGACCCGGAAGGTGCGTTTCCGTGCATCCTCGGTCACGAAGGTGGCTGTATTGTCGAAGAATGCGGCCCTGGGGTGAAAAACCTCAAACCGGGTGATCATGTTATCCCGCTGTACATTCCTGAGTGCGGCGAATGCGAATACTGCCATTCCACCAAATCGAATTTGTGCCAATCCATCGCTTCGACGGTGTGGACGGGCTACATGCCAGACCATACGCGCCGCTTTACCTGCAAAGGGCAGCCGATTTACCACTACATGGGTTGTTCCACGTTCTCGGAATACACCGTTGTGCCGGAAATTGCGTTGGCGAAAATCAACCCTGCCGCACCCTTGGACAAGGTGTGCTTGCTGGGTTGTGGCGTGACCACGGGGATTGGTGCGGTGCTGAATACGGCTAAGGTTGAGCCGGGTTCTACGGTGGCGGTGTTTGGCTTGGGTGGGATCGGTTTGTCGTGCATCCAAGGTGCGGTGATGGCGAAAGCAGGGCGCATTATTGCCATCGACATTAACCCCGGCAAGTGGGCAATGGCGCAAGCACTGGGTGCGACCGATTTCGTTAACCCCAAAGACGTGAACGGTTCGATCAGCGAATACATCAAGGAAATCACCAACGGCGGCGTGGATTATTCCTTCGAGTGCATCGGCAATGTCCACGTGATGCGTGATGCGTTGGAATGCACCCACATGGGTTGGGGCGTTTCCACGGTGATTGGGGTGGCGGGGGCTGGGCAGGAAATTTCCACCCGTCCGTTCAACCTCGTGGTGGGGCGTACTTGGAAAGGCTCAGCGTTTGGCGGCGTGAAAGGGCGCACCGAATTGCCGGGTTACGTCGAGCGTTACCTGAGTGGCGAAATCGAGCTGGATAGCATGGTTACGCACACCATGCCGCTGGACGACATCAACCGTGCGTTTGATTTGATGCACAGCGGCGAAAGCATCCGTTCCGTGATTATTTTCTAAGGAATGCCTATGAAGCTGATTGAAAGTGTTAAAGAATTCGGCGGCTATCTCAACCGTTACACCCATTATTCGGTGGCGTGCCATTGCGAGATGACGTTTTCGGTGTACTTGCCGCCACAGGCTGCGCACGGCAATGTGCCTGCGTTGTATTGGCTGTCGGGGTTGACCTGTACCGATGATAACTTTCGGGTGAAGGCGGGGGCGCAACGTTACGCTGCCGAGCATGGCATTGCGCTGATTATTCCCGATACCAGCCCGCGTGGTGATGACGTGCCGGATGTGCCGGAACGTTACGATCTGGGGCAGGGCGCGGGTTTCTACGTCAACGCGGTTCAGCCGCCGTGGGATAAGCATTTCCGCATGTACGATTATGTGGTGGAGGAATTGCCTCATTTGGTGGAGGCAAACTTGCCGCTGATTCCGGGGCTGAAATCCATCAGCGGGCATTCGATGGGTGGGCATGGTGCGTTGATTGCTGCGCTGAAGAATCCGGGTGCATACCGTTCGGTGTCGGCATTTGCGCCGATTTGCCATCCGCTGAATGGTGCGTGGGGCAAGGGCTGTTTCGCGGCGTATTTGGGTGAGAATGCCGCGTTGTGGGAAGCGTATGATGCGACGTGCTTGGTGCAAGCGGGGGCGCATGTGCCGGAGATCTTGATTGATCAAGGCACGGCGGATGAGTTTCTGGTGGAGGGGCAATTGCTGCCGGAGGTGTTCCAAGCGGCTTGTTTGCAGGCTGAGCAGCCGTTGTCATTGCGGATGCAGGACGGCTACGACCATAGCTACCATTTTATCGCTACGTTTATCGGTGAACATATCGCTTGGCACGCTAGGGCGTTGGGGTAACGTACCGTGGGTGGAGCGTATGCGATACCCACGATCACGCCCACCGTCACGCGGATGATCCCTGATCTCTGAAGATGGTGGGTATCGCTTGGCTCCACCCACCCTACGGGATTCCCAACAATTTGTGGGTTTGCACGCTGAGTTTCCATTGCGGGTGTTGCATACAATACGCAATCGCCGCTTTGGTGTTTTGCGCTTGTGCCGCCCCATCCATTGCTTGCAGGTAGAAATGCTGGAAATCCAGCCCTGCAAAGCGTTCCGGCATGGCGAGCGGTTGCGGGTACACCAACTTCAGTTCATTGCCATGCGTTAGCACGATCTCGCTGTCGGCTTTGGGGCTGACGCAGAGCCAGTCGATGCCTGCGGGGGCGGGTTTCGTGCCGTTGGTTTCTACCGCAATCTCGAAGCTTTCTTGGTGTAAGGCGTCGATCAGGGCTTTATCCAATTGCAATAGCGGTTCGCCGCCGGTGAAGACGATGAAGCGGTTCATGTCTTTTTTTACGCCGATCCACCATTGCTTGAATGATCGCCGCGACCAGGGCTTTGGCATCGCGGAATTTGCCGCCGTTGACCCCATCCACGCCCACAAAATCGGTGTCGCAGAAGTTGCACACGGCTTTGGCGCGGTCGGCTTCTAGCCCTGACCACAGATTGCAGCCAGCGAAGCGGCAAAAGATGGCGGGGCGACCGGCGTGGAAGCCTTCGCCTTGCAGGGTGTAGAAAATTTCTTTGACGGAATAAGTCATACAGGCAATCCCGGTTCGTGTTCACCCCATGATAGCACCACGCCGCAGCCCGGTGTTTCGTAGAGGTCGATGCGGTCGAGTTGCGGCAATCCCGGGAGGCTTGGGTGCGAATCCAACGGGCAACGCTGGCGGGGTCGGGTTCGTCCAGCCCGGTTAGGTCGTTGAGGTTGTGGTGGTCGAGCTGTTTGTAGATCGGGTTGAATTGCGCTTTTACGTCGCCGTAATCGACTGTCCAGCCCATCACGGTGTCGAGTGGGGCGGTGAGGTGCAGGCGTAGTAAGTAGCTGTGTCCGTGCAGGCGGCGCACGCTGTCAGCGGGGTCGGCGCGGTTGAGGGTTAGGGCGCTTTCAAAGCGTTGGTCTTTCCAGATGCGGTAATGTTGCCCGTCGTAGTGGCAGCCTGCGGTGACGGTTTCGTAGACGCTGACCCATGAGAGCGCGTCGAGTTCGGGCTTGAGGCGTTCCCACAGCCATGCGGCGAGGGTTTCGCTGGTGGGGTTGTCTAAGCCGGGGATGTCGTTGAGGCAGTGGTGGTGCAATTGGTCGTGCAAGCGGTTGCCAGACGGCTTCGAGGCGGTCGAAGTCTACGCCCATGTCTTGCGCTTGCAGGTTTTGGTTGGCGTGGAGGATGACCTCGAAACCGTGTCCGTGCATCCGTCCGCATTGGTGTCCGGGGGCGACGTTGGGGAGGCGGTGCGCGGCTTCAAAGCGGAAGCGTCGCCAGATGTGGGCGTTGTCGGCAAGGTCGAGGTCTGCGCCTTGGTGCAAGGTGCTTTGTACGCCGACTGAGGCGACGCTGGGCAGGGCGAGGCGGGCGCGTATCCAACGGGCGAGGTTTTCATCCGTGGGCATCGGCAGGAATTGGTTGAGGTCGTTGTAGTCGAGTGGCGCAACGCTGTGGGCGAGTTGTTGGCGTAGGGCTTCGACGGAGCTTGCACCTTGGGCGCGGACTTTGGCGAGAAAGCTGTGTCCGTGCAGGCGACGGGCGGGG
The DNA here is from genome assembly GCA_963818325.1 of uncultured Gammaproteobacteria bacterium. Classification (GTDB taxonomy): domain Bacteria; phylum Pseudomonadota; class Gammaproteobacteria; order Thiotrichales; family Thiotrichaceae; genus Thiothrix. The sequence continues at coordinate 7,058 of CAWFRV010000005.1, forward strand.
TGTGCGGCGGAAAGGGGGGATTGCCCTAGGGCATTTTCGACGCGGCAGGCGGCTTCAAAGGGGGCGGCGGCGACGTAAAACAGGGTTTCGTTCATGGGATAGCGCGGGCTTGCTGGGAATCAAGCGGGAATTATGGCGTAGGCGGGGGCGTTGCGCTATGTTTTCGGTGTGCATTAGCCTTGTTGGGTTTTTTGATTGGCGCGATCATCGGTATATTCGACAGGCTTGCAAAGCTGATCTATCGGCACGGGCGTGCCTGTATGCTGCAAGAAACCGCGCAATGATTTTGCTGGATAAAGTCCCTTTTCTTTGGCTTCGAGTATGACAATCTGGACGATATTGCCGTCTTTATCGTAGCTGATGTTGATGTTCCAGCCTTGCGAGACTTCACGGACAATCGGGTTATTGTTGAACCGTTGAACTAGGATGTCATCATCTTCGTAGTATTTAATGTTCATCGCTTAACTCCCAGTTGATCATAACCGTCTTTCCCAACGTATCAGCGCCGTAGACAAACTTTCTCGTGATAGCGGATGACGGAATCATCTTTATTCGGTCATCGAGCACCTTGTTGGCTCAAAATCATTATCACCAAATAATCTGGACAGGATAATGCTTGAAAACTCCGTCACCACTCAGAAACATCATTTTCTCAACATTGGCTTGGGCAATCAGAAGACGGTCAAACGGGTCTTTATGGACATCAGGTAAAGCAGCAACCCCCAACACATGGGCTGTCTGTATTGGTAAAATCTGAATGGCATTTTTTTGCACTTGTTCTGAGACGAGCTTATCCAACGACAGATGAAGCTCCAATTTGCCTAATTGATGCTTTATCTGCATCTCCCAAATGCTGGCAACGCTCAAAAATATCTCATTTTGAGTATCTTCACACAGTGCCAACACCTTGGCGGGAAGTTTGTTTGGTTGACTGTCCCACCATAAAAATGTGTGGGTATCTAACAGCAGCCTCATTCTGTACCGAGCCAGAAATCGTCTGATAAGGGCGCATCGAAATCAGCAGTCATCACCGCACAACCAGCGTGTAAGCCAGCCTGACGTGTTGTTGGCACAGCAGATCGGGCAAGGGGCGCACTGTATTTATTGAACAGAAACTCAACAAAATTAAGTATTTCTCGTTGAACACTCTCCGGCAAACGGCGGGTGTGTTCAGTGATTAGCTCTACTGTACCCATGATGGTATTACTCCAGTTGTTTCTCTTGGATCAGTATAGCCAAGGATACCCCTGTTGACCATTCTCGGTGTGGCACGAACCTTCCCGCGTATCAGCACGGCGCACGAATCCAATATTTTCGCAGCAATTCCCGCTATCCATCGGCAAGGTCGAGGTCTGCGCCTTGGTGCAAGGTGCTTTGCACGCCGACCGAGGCGACGCTGGGCAGGGCGAGGCGGGCGCGTATCCAACGGGCGAGGTTTTCATCCGTGGGCATCGGCAGGAATTGGTTGAGGTCGTTGTAGTCGAGCGGGGCAACGCTGTGGGCGAGTTGTTGGCGTAGGGCTTCGACGGAGCTTGCACCGAGGGCGCGGACTTTGGCGAGGAAGCTGTGTCCGTGCAGGCGACGGGCGGGGTGTGCGGCGGAAAGGGGGGATTGCCCTAGGGCATTTTCGACGCGGCAGGCGGCTTCAAAGGGGGCGGCGGCGACGTAAAACAGGGTTTCGTTCATGGGATAGCGCGGGCTTGCTGGGAATCAAGCGGGAATTATGGCGTAGGCGGGGGCGTTGCGCTATGTTTTCGGTCTGCATAAAATTAACTGTAACCTGTTGTGTTACATTGCTTGGCGGATTATAGTAGCTAAAAGGAAGCAAGATGATCATTAGCTTTATTCATAAAGGGTTAGAACGCTTTTACCTGACAGGCAGTAAAGCAGGTATTCAACCTAAACACGCTCCGAAATTGCGTCGAATTCTGACCGTTTTGGAAACAGCCCAGATACCAGATGATATGGATTTGCCCGGCTACCGACTTCATCCCCTGCAAGGCAATAGACAAGGAACATGGTCTGTTAGAGTCAGCGGTAACTGGCGTATTACGTTTCAATTTACTGAGCAGAATGTTGAACTTGTCGATTATGAAGACTATCACTGAGGAAATACGATATGCCGATGTATGATCCTGCCCATCCGGGTGAAATCCTTGGAGAAGATATTCTCGAAGGGGTAAAATTTACCCTTACCGGCGGCCGCTGAAAAACTTGGCATAGGCGGGAGGACACTTTGTGCTATCGTTAACGGTCATGCTCCCATTACAGCAGAAACTGCTATCAAATTGGAGAAAGTATTTGGTAAGCCTGATGCTGAGCATTGGCTACGTATGCAAATGACTTATGATTTGTATCATGCTCGTCAGAAAATGGCGGCATAATGTTAAATCTGGCGGGTGTGGTGGTGGGTAAGATCAGTATATTCGACAGGCTTGCAAAGCTGATCTATCGGCACGGGCGTGCCTGTATGCTGCAAGAAACCGCGCAATGATTTTGCTGGATAAAGTCCCTTTTCTTTGGCTTCGAGTATGACAATCTGGACGATATTGCCGTCTTTATCGTAGCTGATGTTGATGTTCCAGCCTTGCGAGACTTCACGGACAATCGGGTTATTGTTGAACCGTTGAACTAGGATGTCATCATCTTTGTAGTATTTAATGTTCATCACTTAACTCCCAGTTGATCATAACCGTTTTTCCCGCGCATTAATGCAGCATACCCGAACTCAGGTTACAAATAACCTTCAATGTCAGATTTTCGACTAAGATTAAGTGAAACACCGCCATTGCTGTCTATAATTAGTCCTTTGCTTAACAAAGCTGATAATGAACTACTAAATGTTATAACGTTTTTGCAAAGATGATTTTTTAATGTTTCAGGTGTTACAATCTTACTGCCCCAAAATCTTTTTCTTGTCATGGCTAATAAGATATGTCGTGCGCCAATATCAAGATCAATTTTACTTGAAAATCCAATAAATGAGAAGCATCAATATTTTCTAAAATGGCATCTTTGCTGTCAATGCCAAAATAATGACTATGTGTTTTTCTTATAGTGGCAACTTCAGATGATCCTACAAGCACAACTTCAAATCCTTTATCTGATGGAAATTGTGTTTCATATTTGACATATTTTTTAATTGCCTCAGATGTATCTTTGCTGATCATCTCCCAGTTGATAAAGCTGCCTGAATTCCAGTCGAAGACAAAAATCCAATTGTTTAATCCTATGCCAGATCTTTTTTCTTTTTCTGTTAAGCTTTTCACAATTCCTTCATTGATAAAGCTATCAAAAACATTTCCAAGATCAGAAGCTCTGATTATTTCTTCACTATCACTTCTAAGTTTTTCCAATGTCAACTTATCAGGAGTATTCAGCCGTCTTCCTGATTCGACCTCATAAAATGCATTTGAAAGAGCTTTGAAGTAGTTGATCACAGTTGAGTCACCTTCTCCTTCTTTTAAATGATAACCATAAATTACTGAAGTTCGTTCAATGCTCTCTGCCCAGTGATGCTGAACACGACTACGAATTTGTAGTTCAAAGGAGAGCTTGTCACGCTCAATCAAAAGATGTACCGCTCTATAACCAGTATCATCCCTGCCTTTGTCACGGTAGTCAGTTATTCTATTTACTTTAAAATGTTTGTGTTTTGAAATATTCTCATTTATATGTTTAATTAGCTTATCGATTTCGACATTGTTATGAACAATAATTCTTGATCCACCAATATCTTGCAGTTGACTTAAACGAACATTTAATCTTTTTAGTTTTCTAATAATCTGAGGTTTTCTTTTTAATCTCTGTGCAATATAATAAGAATCACTATAACCAGTCAGCCAATTTTGTAATTCCATTGTTGTTTCGGAAAGTGGTTCCAAATGTCTTTTTCTGTAATCATCAAAAATATCTTCAAGTTCTATATATTCATCATCTGATCGGTATTGGTCTTTAGCCAGAGCAAGTCCAGATCGGTCGATTTTACTTTTTGAATATTGCATAGATGAGTAACCTTATATGATTGTCTAATATTTTATTGAATGGTGTTCAGAAATATCAAAACAGCCTGTCTCCACCCAACCAATAAACAGAGTCTGCCGATTTCGTTCGTTAAGCGTTCCGCATATTCTGGGATTGTCGTCGCTGTCTTCCAAAGCACCATACGCATCGCTGACACGCTACCGCCCTGCCACGTTGAAACCAGCATAGGGTCGGTTGCGTGTTTTTATGATTGGTATGGCAGTTGTCGTCAGTATTTGACGAATTGCCCGAAACTCTATCATAAGCTGACGAAAAATGCCCACTTATAATGCGCCAATTCAATCACGCGGACATCCGCCTCAAGAAAGCCCTTGGCGCATTCTAGCGGGCGTTACGCATCCGATTCAGCAGGTTGGGTGAAATCAACGCCTTCGTAGATGTCCGCGAGGGTCAGGGTGGCTTCCGGGCAAGGCAGCGTAATCGTCTGTTCCAATGAATCAAACCGTGCCACATCCCAAGCGCCTTCTGCATCGCGGTAAAACATCGTCACTTGTGGCTGATCTTGCGCCACGATCAGGTAAACCTGCAACGATGCCAGCTTTTGGTAAGCGATCAGCTTTTCGGTGAAATCCTTCCACTCAGTGGATTTGGAGGTGACTTCCACGATCAAACACGGCTTTTCCAGATAATACTCATCGGCTTCATCGCGTTGGCAACCGACGATCACATCGGGGTAGTAATAGGCTTTGGAGCGTAAGCAAATTAATCGCACCTTAAACCGCGTATCGTGCGATTATTTTGCTCTATAAATGACACACGCACGGGGATGCCATGCTGGAGTTTTGGAACACTGTCCTGTTTTCCTTCGCGGTGACGGGGCCGATCTTTTTATTGCTGGGCTTGGGCGCATGGCTGGCGCGTCTGCGGGCGGTGAATGACAATTTCGTCGAAGTCGGTTCGCGCTTGGTGTTTACGTGGGCGTTGCCTGCCTTGTTGTTTGTGAGTATCGCGAAAACCTCGATCAGCGCCACCACGAATCTGGAACTGATTGCCTACGGTTTGGTGGCAATGCTGGTGCTGTTCGTGTTGACGGAATGGGCGGTAACAGCCTTGGTGCAGCCGCCGCAAGATCGTGGCGTGGTGGTGCAGGGTATTTTTCGTTCCAATATGGCGATTATTGGGCTGGCGTATTGCGTGAATGCTTACGGTGAGGTGGCGTTGGCGGCAGCGTCGTTATACGTGGGGATTTTGAGCATTTTGTTCAATATTCTGGGGGTGATTACCTTGAGCCGTTCCCTGCATAAGCACCAAGGCGTGGGGCGGATGTTGCGCAATATTGTCACCAATCCCCTGATTATCGGCATTGTATTGGCATTGCCGTTTGCATGGTGGGATGTGCGCCCGCCTGCGCTCGTGATGAAAGCCGGTGAAACTTTGGCGGATATGACCTTGCCGTTGGCGTTGCTGTGTACCGGCGCATCCTTGGATTTTCATACCCTGAAACAGGAATTCAGCAATACCATGCTGGCGAGTCTGAGCAAGTTGGTGGTGATTCCGCTGCTGTTTACGCTGGGCGGCTGGTGGTGGGGCTTTCGCGGCATGGATTTGGGCATTCTGTTGCTGATGTCGTCCGCACCCACAGCGGCAGCGAGTTACGTGATGGCTCGCGCGATGGGCGGCAATGCCACACTGGCGGCGAATACGGTGGCGTTGACGACCTTGGGTTCCTTGCTGACCACGAGTGTGGGGATCGTGGTGCTGCAAGGGCGCGGCTTGATGTGAGAAGCGACGGCTGAGTCGATTTAGAGGTGACTTCTACGATCAAACACGGTTTTTCCAGATAATACTCATCGGCTTCATCCTGCTCACAACTAACGATCACATCCGGGTAGTAATACGCTTTGGAGCGTTGCGCCTTAGCTTTGACATCAGACAAGTGGATGTCACAAGGTTTATCGCGTGAAGCCAGCCGCAAATGGAAAGCGATATTGAACGCAATACGGTTATGTCGCGCGACTTGTCCCCGCCATCGCATACACCACGCCATCCACATACTCATGGCGTACTTCCGCGATTTTCTCACCCTCTAGATACTCCTGTTCGGTGATGTAAGCCGGATTGTCTGGTGTTATTTTCACTGCCAGCATGGTGTTGCTCCTGTCGCTACTTGAGCCTTGATCATAGGTGAATCCTACCGCTCCGGCAACGACTCCCCCAGAAGCTAACGCTGGGCTACACCGCGAAGTAAAAGAAGATAAAGCGCCCCTTGTCGATGTCAATCTTCAGGGTTGCGCCATGACTCAGCGCATAGTCGATATACGCGGGTATGGGGCTGCCTGCGTGGCATTCATCACCGTGCTGCGGGGAGTCAAAACCTTTGTCGCCATCATGAAATGCCAGCAGCATGGCGCTTTCCAGCAGTGCTTCCGCTTTATTGTCCGCCAGTTGCTTGGCAGCATTGAAATCTTGAATCGGTGCTTCCGGCGCGATCTCGATGATGGTTACGCCGCTGTAATCGGGTTCGGCGCGGAGTTTACAGACGAATCCAGAAGGCGGGTTTTCAGTGTCTTTCATCAAGTCATTCCTCAGGCTGATCGTTGAGCATGGTGCAGCAATAACGGGTCAGCCACGCCCGCCTCAAGAAAGCCCTTGGCGCGGAGCAGGCAGGAATCGCATTGCCCGCACGGTTTGCCGTCATCACTGGGGTCATAGCAACTGCTGGTCAGGCTGTAGTCTACGCCAAGTTCCATGCCCTTGATGATAATGTCGGCTTTGCTCATCTGGATCAGCGGCGCGTGGATGCTGAGTTTATTGCCCTCAACCCCGCTTTTGGTGGCAAGGTTTGCCATCGTTTCAAACGCGCTGATGAATTCCGGGCGGCAATCGGGGTAGCCGGAATAGTCGAGCGCGTTGACCCCCACGAAGATGTGGTTGGCGTGCAGCACTTCCGCCCAGCCGAGCGCGAAGGAGAGGAAAATGGTGTTGCGGGCGGGGACGTAGGTGATCGGAATATCGGTTTCCATCTCGGCGGTGTCGCGCCCTTTGGGAACATCAATGTCAGCCGTCAGCGCCGAGCCACCAAAGGCACGCAGGTTAATGTCAGCAATGACGTGTTCCTTGACCTGCATCGCCGCAGCAACGCGCTGCGCGGAGGCAAGTTCGACGCTGTGGCGCTGCCCGTAGCGGAACGAGAGCGCGTAGGGTTCATAGCCTTGCGCTTTGGCAATGGCAAGGACAGTGGTGGAATCGAGTCCGCCACTGAGAAGAATGACTGCTTTTTTCATGGTTGTATGGGCTTGCTGGGAATCAAGGCGAATTATAGCGTAGGCAGGGGCTTTGCGCTATTCCCATACAACTTCCATATCCTCTGCCTCACCCAAGGCTTGTTCTAACATGGCTGACGGGAGCGGGGTCAGCACCTTGCTCCTTGAAAATTTCAATCTGGGCACGGTTTAACCAATTGTCTGTATCTTCGTTGCTTTCATCTTCAAGTTGGTCAATCAGAAATTGCAGTTGTGCGTCGTTCAATGTGCCAATGATTGCGCCGGTATCTTTGTTTTTGAGGGTGGTCATGGGGATTCCTTTGATGTTTGTGTTGGGGGGAAGTATATCAAAACCTCGTCATACGGCCGTTACAACAACTGGCTTTCCAGCGACGCCAGCCGCTGTTCCAGATCGGCTATCCGCGCTTCCAGTTGGGCGTAATGGTCTTGGCGGGACGTGCTGCTATGGCTGCTAGCGGTGGTAGGGCTTGCCGGTTCAGTGGTTTGCAATTCGTCCAACGTTTCCGTGCCGAGGGTGTGGAAATAGCGGTCTTCGCGCCGTCCGCCACCTGCAGGCAAACGTACTGCCATTGGCTTGGTGGCTGCCATCCACGCTTCCAAAATCTCACGGATTTCATCGGTGCTGGCAAAGTCTGCCATGCGTTCGGTGCGCGTTTTGATTTCGTTCAAGGTTTGCGGGCGGCGTAGCAATAATACGCACAGAACCGCTTGCTGTTTGCGGTTCAATTTCAGGCAGCGGTCAACTTTGTGTTCGACCCGTTGGGCGCGTTCGCTGTATTGGATCGCTGTCCAGCCGCCTTCGACCAGCACTTTGGCGGTATGCCCGACCACGCCTTCGGTCAAATTCATGGTGGGTTCGCGGCTGCTTTTTTGGTTGCAAGCGTTCATCAGGGAATTGAAGGTCAGCGGGTAGCTGGCGGGCGTAGTGAGTTGTTTTTCCATCAGGCAACCGAGGATGCGGAGTTCTTCGGCACTGAACGGTGGTCTGGGGTGTTCGTCGTCAAACATTGTGCTTAGCCCTGTGTGTTGTTGTTAAGTGGGTTGTGGTTCCCAGCGGGAAAGGTCGGCATGAGGGTCTGCTTCCCAACGCGGTGGCGGGGGAACGTGTAGGTTGTCGTGCAAAAGCTTGAGGTAGGCGCTGCGGGAAATGTTTTCAGCCCCCATGCTCATCAGGTGCGGGTTTTCGATCTGGCAGTCAATCACCGCAAACCCCCAGCGTTGCAAGTGCCAAGCCAGCGCCACCATCGCAATTTTGGAGGTATCCGGTTCGCGGCTGAACATGGATTCGCCGCTGAATACCCCGCCCGTGGCTACGCCGTACAAGCCGCCGACCAGTTCGCCCGCCGGGTTCCAGACTTCCACCGAATGGGCGATGTCATGGGCGTGCAACAGGCAATAGGCGGTGTGCATCTCGTGGGTGATCCACGTTTCGGCGGTGTAAGCACGGGGCGCGGCGCAGGAATCGACCACTTCGGCAAAGCAGGTATCAAAGGTAATCCGGTAGCCCTTGTTGCGCAGCGATTTGCGCAAACTGCGGGTCATGCGGATGTGTTCGGAAACAGCACGGTGCGCGGGTCGGGCGACCACCAGTAAATGGGTTCGCGTGGCCCAAACCACGGGAAAGATGCCCGCCCGGTAAGCATTTTTCAGGCGGGTAATGCTCAAATCCCCGCCGACTGCCAGCAGGCCGTTGGGTTCTTCCCACGCAAGTTCCACGGGCGGGAAGGGTTCTTCCGGCCAGTTGGCGTTGAGTAGGGTCAGGCTGAGGGATCGTGGTAACACGCGGCTCCTTTACTGTTGGTTTTTGCCAGTTGGTCGAGGTATTTTTCCGCGTCGAGTGCCGCCATGCAACCCGTGCCCGCCGAAGTGATGGCTTGGCGGTAGACATGATCCATCACGTCACCGGCAGCAAATACGCCTTCGATGCTGGTCTGGGTGGCGTTGCCTTCCGTGCCGCTTTGCACTTTGAGGTAGCCGCCTTTCATCTCCAGTTGCCCCTCAAAAATGCTGGTATTCGGTTTGTGGCCGATGGCAACGAAGATCGCCGTGTACCGCGATGTCTTGGGTTTCACCCGTCTGGGTGTGTTTGACGCGCATTCCGGTCACGCCGGTTTTGTCGCCCAGCACTTCGTCGAGGGTATGGTTCCACATCAGTTTGACTTTGCCTTCTTCGGCTTTTTCAAACAAATGTGTTTGCAGGATTTTTTCGGAACGCAATTCGTCACGGCGATGCACCAGAATCACTTCGGAAGCGATATTGGCGAGGTACAAGCGCTTCTTCCACGGCGGTATTGCCGCCGCCGATGACCGCGACTTTTTGGTTGCGGTAGAAGAAACCGTCGCAAGTGGCGCAGGCAGAAACCCCTTTGCCCTTGAATTTTTCCTCGGATTCAATCCCCAGGTACATGGCGGATGCACCAGTGGCTATAATCAGGGCATCGCAGGTGTATTGCCCGCTGTCACCATTGAGGGTAAATGGACGTTTTTGCAGGTCTACACTATTAATGTGGTCGAAAATGATTTCGGTGTCGAAACGTTCCGCGTGTTTTTGCATCCGCTCCATCAGTTGTGGCCCCATGACGCCGGTATCGTCGCCGGGCCAGTTGTCCACTTCGGTGGTGGTCATCAACTGCCCGCCTTGCTGCATACCCGTGACCAGCACCGGGTTGAGGTTGGCACGGGCAGCGTAAACTGCGGCGGTGTAGCCCGCAGGCCCTGAGCCGAGGATGAGTAAACGGCAATGTTTCGTGGTATTCATGTATAATTCTCCTTTTCCGAATCGGGTAATCCTATGTGACATGCCGGGCCGGGTAAAGTGGTAATCGGAAAAACAATCCCTATAATGACGGGATCAAACAGACAGGGATATTGGTTTGGCTAAGGTTATTCTCAATCAGAAAAAACGTCTGGGTTTACAACAGGCAAGTGTCATCATCTTTCTGGGTATCGCCGCCGTTATTTTACTGGCGTTGCTGACCTATAGTGAGCTTGATCCAGGGCCGTTCCACCATAACAGCACGGCGTGGGGCCATGCGAAAATCTGGCAGGCTGCAAAGGGGCGTGGCTGGCAGATTTCCTGCTGGGCTTGCTGGGGTATTTGGCTTATGCCTTGCCGGTGGTGCTGGTGGTGATGGGCTTGACGGCGTTCCGCATTAACCCGATCCTGAAAAACCCCAATAATCCGGTGGGTGGCATCAATGATGTGGTCACCGGGGCTGGGGGCATTGTTTACCTTGCTGGCGGGGGCGGGGTTGGCGCACTTGTTGTTTGTGCCTTACTCAGGTGCGATGGTATCGGTGGCGGGGTGTTGGGGAAGGCTGTCGGTAACTTTTTTGCCTAGCGCACTTTTCTGGGATTTTTTGGCGTCGGTGTTATTTTTGCTGTCCTTGTTTCTCGGTGGCATCACGGTAGTTGGTGATGTTTCGTGGGGCAAACTGACCGAAAAAGTCGGCGATTGGATGCTCATGCTGTTCGATAAGCTACAGGCAGAGCAGGGTGCGGTTACCGCGCAAGAAGGTGGTAAAAGTGGGGTATTTGACCGTTTTTCCGATGCCTTGAATAAGGGTAAAGGCAAGGCGGGTGATTGGATGAACCGTACAGTCGGCGGGGTAGGGGATGCCTTCGGTAATAAGCGTGCCGAGCCAGAATTTGAGGGGGTGGATGTTGAAGATGTGCCGCCACACGGGCAGCACGAATCCAAACTGGGGACGCCAAATTTTGATGAGATGTTCCGTGGCAAGCAGGCAGCGGCTGAGCCGGTAATACCGTCATCGCCACCCTCTGCCAATGCCAAGGAATCGGTGGTTGAGAATGCTACGGCTGAATTGCGTGTGCCGCCGGTTGCGGGCAAGGGTAAAAAGGGTAGCGGTACGATTTTGCCGCCATTGACCCTGCTGAACCCGCCGCCAAGGGAGCGGGTTACCCAGCCCAAGGAACGCCTCAATGAGCTTGCCGACAAATTGATTGAAGCACTGGGGCATTACGGGGTGCGCGATGTCAAAGTGGTGGCGAAAGACCCAGGCCCGGTGATTACCCGCTTTGAGCTGGAATTGCCGGATGGCACTAAAGCTTCCAAGGTATCGGGTCTGGCTTCCGATCTGGCGCGGAATATGTGCGTATCCAGCGTGCGGGTGGTGGAGGTGATTCCGGGGCGTCCGACCATTGGCATTGAAGTCCCCAATGACCGCCGTGATGTGGTGACGATTAGCGAAATGCTGGCGTCGCCGGTTTACAAGAAAAGCCCGTCGCCGCTGACCTTGGCATTGGGTAAAGATATTGCAGGGCATCCGATTGTGGCCGACTTGGGGCGGATGCCGCATTTGCTGGTGGCGGGTACGACCGGTTCGGGCAAGTCGGTGTTCATCAATGCGGTGCTGATGAGCTTGCTGTACAAGGCAACGCCCGAAGAAGTGCGCATGATCATGATCGACCCGAAAATGCTGGAGTTGAGCAGCTACGAAGACATTCCGCACTTGCTTGCGCCGGTGGTGACCGACATGAAACACGCTGCCAATGCCTTGCGTTGGTGCGTGGCTGAAATGGAGCGGCGCTACCTGCTGATGTCCAAGCTTAAGGTGCGCAATATTGGTGGTTTCAACGAAAAAATCCGTGAGGCGCAAGACCGGGGTGATGTGATCCTCGACCCCTTGTTTGACCCGCTGACTTCGGTGGATGGTCATGCGCAGCCGTTGAAGACCTTGCCTTACATCGTGGTGATTGTGGATGAATTCGCCGACATGATGATGGTGGTCGGCAAAAAGGTGGAAGAGCTGATTGCACGTTTGGCGCAGAAGGCGCGGGCATCTGGCATCCACCTGATTTTGGCAACGCAACGCCCGTCGGTGGATGTGATCACCGGCTTGATCAAGGCAAATATCCCCACGCGGATTGCCTTCCAAGTATCCACCAAGATCGACTCGCGCACCATTTTGGATCAGGGCGGGGCAGATCAGTTGCTAGGTTACGGTGATATGCTGTATATGCCGCCGGGCACGTCATTGCCACAACGGGTGCATGGCGCACTGGTGACCGACCGCGAAGTAGAAGATGTTGCCAACTACCTCAAGCTGCAAGGGGAACCGGATTACATCCTTGATGTCTTAGCTGATACAACGTCTCCCTCGGATGCGATACCGGGGCTGGAGCCGCTGCTGGAACGGGAAGGCGAATCAGACCCGCTGTATGATGAAGCAGTGGCGGTGGTTATCGAATCCCGGCGTGCGTCGATCTCTTATCTGCAACGCCGCCTCAAGGTAGGCTACAACCGTGCGGCGCGGATGATAGAGGATATGGAAAGTGCAGGTGTGGTCAGCCCCGTGTTGAGCAATGGCTCACGCGATGTGCTGGTATCAGCACCGCCTAAGGATTGAAATAATTGAGGTTAATGATGAAAACAATGTTCACCAAAACACTTGCGGCACTGGTGGTAACGGGGCTGATGACTAGCAACGCATGGGCTGGGGGGCGTGAAAAACTGGATGAGTTCTTTACCAAAGTAACCACCATGCAGGCCGCATTTACCCAGCAGGTGGTGGATGACAAGGGCAAGGTGCGCCAATCTTCCAGCGGCAATGTGTTCCTGTCGCGCCCCGGCAAGTTCCGCTGGGAATATGCCGCACCTGACAAGCATGAGATCGTGGCGGATGGTAAGAATGTCTGGGTATACGATGTGGAGCTGGACCAAGTAACCGTCAAACCGATGAGCCAAGCACTGGCAGCCGCGCCAGTCGGGATGCTGACCCAGAAGCAGGCGGTTGACAAGCAGTTCAACGTGCAGGAAATGGAAGCGGATGGCAGCAAGCTGGAGTGGTTCCGCCTGACCCCGAAGAAACAGGATTCCGATTTCACCACGATGGATCTGGGGGTAAGCCCAACGGGCGTGGAGGAAATGATTCTGGGCGACAAGTTTGGGCAGCAGACTTACATCAAGTTCCAAGGGCTGCGGACTGATATTGACATCGACAGAAGCCGCTTCAGCTTCACGCCACCCAAAGGGGCGGACGTGATCGGCAAGCCTTCCTGATAGATGGGGCAAGCGTTTACCCCACTGGCTGAACGTATGCGCCCGGCTACACTTGATGGGTATGCTGGGCAGCTTCACTTGCTCGCCGCTGGCAAACCGCTGCGGCGAGCGATTGAAGAATCCCACCCGCATTCGATGCTGTTCTGGGGGCCACCCGGAACCGGCAAAACCACGTTGGCGCGGCTGATTACCCATTACTGGCAAGCTGAATTCCTCACCCTGTCGGCGGTGCTGGCGGGGGTGAAGGAAATCCGTGCTGCCGTTGAGGTTGCGCGTCAGAACCGCGAGCAGTTTGGCAGCAAAACCGTGCTGTTCGTGGATGAAGTCCACCGTTTCAACAAGGCACAGCAGGATGCATTTTTGCCGCATATCGAATACGGTACCTTGCTGTTTATTGGTGCGACCACCGAAAACCCTTCGTTTGAACTCAATAATGCCTTGCTCTCACGGGTGCGGACGTATGTGTTGCGGGCGCTGACCCCGGATGACATCAAGGCGGTGCTGCAACGTGCCTTACACGGATACCGAGCAAGGCTTGGGTGAATTGCACTTGCAGGTCAGCGAGGTGGCGTTGGATGCACTGGTAATGGCTGCTGATGGTGATGCCCGCCGCGCACTTAACTGGCTGGAAATTGCGGCTGACCTTGCGGAGCAAACTGCCGATGGCTTGCAGATTACTGTTACCACGGTCAAGGAAGTGGTGGCGGAATCGCTACGCCGTTTTGACAAGGGAGGCGACCTGTTTTACGAGCAGATTTCAGCCTTACACAAATCGGTGCGCGGGACTGCCCCGGATGCGGCACTGTATTGGTTGTGCCGGATGCTGGATGGCGGTTGCGACCCGCTTTACATCACCCGGCGGGTAGTACGCATGGCGACGGAGGACATCGGCAATGCCGACCCGCGTGGTTTGCAATTGGCGCTGAATGCGTGGGATACCTATGAGCGGTTGGGTAGCCCGGAAGGTGAGTTGGCGATTGCGCAAGCGGTGGTGTATCTGGCGTGTGCGCCCAAGAGCAATGCGGTGTACAAGGCTTACAAGTTGGCAATGGCGGATGCTAAACAGTCCGGTTCGCTGGATGTGCCGATGCACTTGCGCAATGCCCCAACCAAGCTGATGCAATCGCTGGATTACGGCAAGGGCTACCGCTACGCCCATGACGAGCAAGATGCGTTTGCGGCGGGGGAGAATTATTTCCCCGATGCGTTGAAAGGGCAGACGCTATTACGAGCCGGTGGAACGCGGCTTGGAAATCAAGATTCGGGAAAAGTTGCAGTCTTTGCAGCGTGATCCATAATTACTTATCCATCGCAATTACAATATCCACTTTGTCACCGGCCTGAACCGAGAAGGTACGGTTACGCACAATGTTACCCATTTTAGCCGTTGCCATATAATTGCCTGGTTTGAGGGATAAGGCCCACGAATGGACTTTCTTTTCTTCTGCGAAACCTTGGGGAGCTAGTTGCTGGATGGCTAGTTTGACTTCTGTCATCGCCGGGCTATTGTTCAAGGTCGTCCTGATGAGGGCGGAAGCGGCATTACTTTCCGTATTTGCCGCCGACAACACCGACCCTGAACACAGCCAAGCAGACAGAAACAATAACGCAGACATTTCCTTGATTCTCATAACAGCTATCCTTGTGTTAGTTATTCAAGAGTAAAAAATACTCTATAGAATAAAAATAGCACACTTCATGAGAATCGGGGTTGCCGCGTTACTTGATTATTTTAATACCAATTTGGCGCTCTTTTATACCGCTGATGCCAATGGGGCAGCCGCCCGGATAGCATCTGACACCCCAGCACTGTATTGGGCAAAGTTCTGATGGAATGCCGCCGCCAGTTGGGTGGCTTTAGCGTGATAGGCTGCCTTATCTGCCCAAGTAGAGGACGGCTCAAGCACTCGGCGGGCACACCGGGGCAGGCAACCGGAATGTTCAGGCCGAAAATGGCGTCATGCATGCGTTTCCACGTTGTCCAGTTCACCATTCAGGGCGGCATTGACCATGCTGCGGGTATGGTGGATGTTCATGCGTTTGCCAACCCCGTAACCACCGCCTGTCCAGCCGGTATTCACCAACCAGCAGGAAACCCCGTGTTGGTTGATTTTTTCACCCAGCAAGTCGGCGTAAACCGATGGGTGCAATGCCATGAACGGTGCACCAAAGCAGGTGCTGAAGGTGGCGCGTCGGTTCGGTAACACCTTTTTCCGTGCCCGCGACTTTGGCGGTGTAGCCGGAAATGAAGTGGTACATCGCCTGTTCCGTGGTCAGCTTGGAAATCGGTGGCAATACGCCGAAGGCATCGCAGGTCAGCATGATGATGTGTTTTGGGTGGCCTGCTTTGCCGGGGTACAATGCGCCCGGAATCTGGGTAATCGGGTAGCTGGCGCGGGTGTTTTCGGTGAGGCTGTTGTCATCCAGATTCAGCTTGCGGGTTGCCTGATCCATCACCACGTTTTCCAGTACCGTGCCGAAGGTCTGGGTGGTTTTGTAAATCAGCGGCTCCTGTTCAGCCGACAGGTTGATGACTTTGGCGTAACAGCCACCTTCCAGATTGAACACGCCGTTGTCGCTCCAGCCGTGTTCGTCATCACCGATCAGGGCGCGTTTCGGGTCGGCAGACAGGGTGGTTTTGCCCGTGCCGGACAGCCCGAACAGGATGGCAACATCGCCGTTCTTGCCCACATTGGCAGAGGCGTGCATCGACATAATGCCGCGCTGTGGCAACAGGTAGTTGAGTACCGAGAAAATGGATTTCTTGATCTCGCCCGCGTAATGCGTGCCACCGATCAGGATCAGCCCACGTGACAGGTTCAACAGCACGAATGCGCCAGAGTATGTGCCGTGGATTTCTGGGTAGCCTGCATATCCGGGACGTGGATAACGGTGAATTTGGGTTCAGTCACGCCCAGTGTCCGGTTCAGGTCGTCCGGGCGGATGAACATATTGCGGGCAAACAGCGCGTGCCATGCATATTGGGTAATGATGCGCACTGGCAATTCGTCTGCCTCACTCGCACCTGCCAGCAAATCCTGCACAAATACATCACGGCCTTCCAGAAACTGGCAGGCATCGGCTAATACCCGCTCAAATTGTGCTTCTGACAATGCCTTATTGACTTTGCCCCACCACACTTTGTCGTGGGAATCGGCGTCATCGACAATAAATTTGTCGTTGGGGGCGCGTCCGGTGAATGTGCCGGTGTAGGCAACAAAAACGCCATCTTCGCTGATGTGGCCTTCACTGCGGTTAAGGGCTTGTTCGTATAGAACTGGGGAGGACTGGTTCCAGTAAATGTTTTGTAGGTTTTGAAGTCCCAAAGTGCTGGCAAGATGGCCTGCCAGTGTGGCTGTTGTACTCATGTGACGCCTCCGGTAGCGCGTAGAATGTCGACAATGCGATTTTTAAATAAATGAAGGCAGCAGATAATAGCCGATAATGTTGACGTTTAGAATGTATTTTGTCGAGATTTACGCCATAAAAAACCAATATTGTCGACATATTGAAAACTGCTTGTCGACAATATACCTGATCCTAGGGTTTTCTTGAAAAATGCACAGAAGTTGTTGCACTTTTTTTTATGGTCAGTGTGATATTCTCGCACGATGGAAAATTTCTACTTAAGTCAAACACGTTTCGATGATTTCCCGCTGGATGAACGCTTGCTCGCTTCCATCCGCGAGACAGGTTTTGAATTTTGTTCGCGTATTCAGGCGGAAACCTTACCGCTGGCATTGAAGGGGCGCGATATTGCTGGACAAGCCCAGACAGGCACGGGTAAAACCGGCGCTTTTCTGGTCTCAGTATTCCAGCATTTGCTGAATAACCCCTTGCCGGATGCGGGGGCTGGGACAGTGCGCTGCATGATCTTAGCTCCCACCCGCGAGCTGGCTATCCAGATTGCCCGCGATGCTGAGGAACTGGGGAAACATACTGGGCTGCGTTCCGTGCTGGTTTACGGCGGGGCAGGGTATGACAAGCAACGCCGCCAGTTTGAAGAGCCGGTGGATGTGCTGATCGGCACGCCGGGGCGGGTGATTGATTACTGGAAACAGCATGTTTTCACCCTCAAGTACGCGCAAGCCTTGGTGATGGATGAGGCTGACCGCATGTTTGACATGGGTTTCATCCAAGATGTGCGCTATTTGCTGCACAAAATGCCACCACCGGCTAAGCGCCTGAATATGCTGTTTTCCGCTACGCTGTCGCAGCGGGTGCTGGAATTGGCTTACGAACACATGAACAACCCGCAGCAAGTCAAGATTGAAGCGGAATCGGTGCGGGCAGACAATATTACCGAGCATGTGTATTTCCCGGCGAATGATGAAAAGATTCCGTTGCTGATCGGTTTGATCCGCAAACTCCAGCCATTCCGGGCGATTGTGTTTGTGAATACCAAGCATATTGCCGAAAAGATTGACGATTACCTGCGTGGCAATGGCATTACCTCCGACCTGATTTCAGGGGATGTGCGCCAGAGCAAGCGCGAACGCCTGTTGCAAGGGTTTGAGGCGGGGGAGTTTCAGGTGATGATTGCGACGGATGTGGCGGCGCGGGGCTTGCATATCCCGGATGTGTCGCATGTGTTCAACTTCGACCTGCCACAAATTGGCCGAAGATTATGTCCACCGCATCGGGCGCACGGCACGGGCGGGCGCATCGGGCGAAGCACACAGCTTTGCTTGCGAAGATACCGCGTTTTACCTGCCTGAAATCGAGGAATACACCGGTAAATCGATTCCGGTGGAAAAGATTACTGTCGAGCTGATTCCGACCGACCTCCATCGCCCGCATCGGGTGCAACGTGAGCGGGCAGGGCGTCCGCATGATGGCAGACACCCGCCGCCCCGCCAGCACAGTGGTGGTGAGCAGAGCCGCCGCAGGCGTTCCGGCCCTAGTTCCCATCATTAACTTGGGGTCATGCCACCCACGTGCTACCATATCCGCATACCACCAATAATTTTTGTTACCCCAATAAAAGGATGTAACCGTGATTACAGCGGAACAGGAAAAACAAGTCAGTGGAGCGATGGAGCTTCTGAGTGCCTATGTAGCCGAACCACCGTGGGAAGACTGGATGGTCGAAGTCTTTTCCGATGCCATTGCTTATGCCGCCGAAATGCTGGAACTGTCCGGCGACGAAGTGTTGGATTATCTTGAAGAAGAACCCCAAGGACAAATGGCGCATTCCCATGTCTTTGAGCATTTCATTACGACCGAAACCAATGAAGACGGTGAAAGCGTCCTGCAAGAGTTCATCCGTGCCCGTGTCCAGCAAGATGAAAAGTCCTTTGCCTGCCAGTATTTGGATGCGTTGCTCCGTTCTGAACTGGCGTTGTGGGAAGTGGTGGGCACAGAGGGGAAATCGGTCAAAGTCCGCCGTCTGGGAACAGATGATGCAGCCGTTTTAGTGCCGATGGATGCTTCCGCTATCCCCAACAATATCTGCATTGCTTCACGGTTGCTGAGCCTGCCGGATAATAACTAGTACCTTTCAGTTTTGGGATGCTGCCGATTGACCGCACTGAGGCCGAAGAGATTTTGACCTACCTTGAACAGGTGCGTGCCGAAATGCTGGAAACTGCCCAAGGTGAAGAAGGCCAAGAGCATGATGCGGATGATATTGACGCAGCTATCAGCGAAGAGCTGTGCGACTTGATGTTCCATGAAACCTTGACGGCGTGGATTGGCCAAGGGTTCGAGAGCTAGGCAGCCACAAAAGGAAAGAGCCACCAATGGTGGCTCCGAATGGATGTTTTTTAAATATTGATGTTGTGTACTTAATGTAATTCGTTGTCACAACGTTGAAAAGTGCTTGTATTTCCTCCTAGCTGGCGTCTATGCGCTTCTCCAGTACAAGCACTGGGGAGGATTGTAGGGAATAGACGCCGCTGAAGATACCCTTGGCATACTGGCACTACTGTCAGCTTTTACAAGGGTATGCCCTAGATGCCGCTTAGAATGGGATGTCGTCATCAAAATCTTCAAAGCCGCGATCAGTGGACGCAGGTGCAGGGGCTGACCCCTGCGTATCGCGCCCCTGATTAGGGCTAGGGTTACTGCGCGGGGCAGCCTCTTCGTAGTTGCCTGAACCCATGCCCTCTGAGCGCCCGCCGCCTAGCATCTGCATTTCATTGGCAATGATTTCAGTGGCGTAATGTTTTTGCCCGTCTTTTTCCCACGAACGGGTTTGCAAACGCCCTTCGATATAGACTTGACGGCCTTTACGCAGGTATTCGCCCGCGATTTCTGCCAGCCGCCCGTAAAAAGTGATGCGATGCCATTCGGTGACTTCCTTTTTCTCACCCGTGTTTTTGTCTTTCCATGCCTCGCTCGTGGCAATCCTGATATTGGTAATGGCACCGCCGCTGGGCATGTACTTAACTTCGGGGTCTGCCCCTAGCGTGCCTACCAGAATAACTTTGTTGATACCTCGTGCCATGTTCGTTCCTTATGTAAATATTTCCGTGAGATTCTACGCTGAAGGGGGTGAGAATGCATCCAAGGCAGCCTCGTCCAGACTGGCCTTATCGAGTTTCAGATAAGCGACGCACTCATCTGCTGCAATGGCGATTTCCTTGACCCCCGGCACTGCCAGCAACTCATTATACAGGCGTTGCGGGTCAGACATCAGCAGTGGGTCAAGCTTCAGTATCCGACTAGTATAGAAGGTTGGCTGCGGTAATTGCAGGGCAATCAGAAACCAGACCATTACCACGATGGCGCTGAACACGAATACGCCGGTTTCACCCCAAGTATGGTTGATCATCCCGCCGAGGGAACCGCCCGCAAAAATGCCGAGGAACTGTGAACTGCTGAAAATGCCCATCGCCGTGCCTTTGGTGCTGACATCGGAGTATTTGGCAACCAGCGAGGGCTGGGTGGCTTCCAGAAAATTAAAGCCGACAAAAAACAGGAAGAAAGCTGCCAGCAACCAAGTCGATTTGCGTATGCCCCAGTGCCATGCCGGTTTCAGCCAAGATTAGCAGCAGGGTGCTGCCCAGTAACAGGGTGCGGATTTGCCTGCTTTTTCTCCGCGAGGATGATCATGGGGATGGCGACCAGAAAAGAGCCTGCAAACACCGGCAGGTAGATTTTCCAGTGTTCGGCACGGGGCAGGGCAAGCTCATGTTCAAAAATGGCAGGCAAGACCAGAAAGTTGGCGGTCATCACCAGATGGATAATGAATACCCCGGCATTCATGCGCAGCAGGGCAATATTACGCAGTGCAGTACCAAGGTAGCTTTTGATGATGCCTGCATCACGGTGTTGGCTGCTATGGGCAGGGGTGGGCACTGCCAGCACCACCAGCGCAATGCCCGACAAGGCCAGCAGCATGGTGAACCAGAAAATGCCCGGTACGCCGATGCCGTGGAACTGGCTGATGACCGGGCCGAGGATCATGCCGCCCATGAACGACAGGCCGATGGTCATGCCAATCACCGCCATGATGCGGGTACGGTTTTCTTCACGGGTCAAATCGGCAGCCAGTGCCATCGTCGGGCCTGCAATCGCGCCCAAACCTTGCACCGCACGCCCGACGATGATCAGCCACATGGAGTGTGCCATTGCTGCGATCACGCTGCCCAGCGCAAATACCAGCAGGCCGCCGATAATGACGGGTTTACGTCCAATCTTGTCGGACAGGACACCCAGCGGAATCTGGAAAATGGCTTGCGTCAAACCGTAAATGCCAATCGCCAAGCCCGCCAGAAACGGGGTGGAATCGGGCAGGGTTTCTGCATAGAGGGCGAATACCGGCAGGATCATGAACAAGCCGAGCATCCGCACGGCGTAAATCGCTGCCAGTGACGCGGTGACGCGCCATTCCAGACTATTCATCGTTGTTAACGCTCTATAGGGCAAGGTTAGGAGGATGCATATAGTAGCGGTTTTTGCCGTAGATACTACATCTCTTACAACTTCGTCACCTTGAACTTGCGCCCCTTGATCTTGCCATTGAGCAGGCAAGCCAAGGCTTGGTTGGCACTGTTGCGTTCAACAGCGACGTAGGCGGCGTAGTCTAGCACGTCGATTTTGCCGACCGCTTTGCCGTTAATGCCGCCTTCGCCAGTGAGTGCGCCGAGGATGTCGCCGGGGCGGACTTTTTCCTTGCGTTCGGCAGCGATGCGTAGGGTGACGT
The DNA here is from genome assembly GCA_963818325.1 of uncultured Gammaproteobacteria bacterium. Lineage (GTDB taxonomy): Bacteria > Pseudomonadota > Gammaproteobacteria > Thiotrichales > Thiotrichaceae > Thiothrix. The sequence goes on from CAWFRV010000005.1 coordinate 28,497, forward strand.
TGGGTGGTTGGTGCGGCGTTAGGGTGGAGCCTGAAATGGCGGAAATGACTTCAAAGTCGAGGTCGGTTTTTTGCGCAATGCCAATGTCGGCAAGTTTGTGGCGTTCGGCATCGGTGAGCAGGTTAAGCGCCATGCCTTCTTTGCCCGCCCGCCCGGTACGCCCGACGCGGTGGATGTAAATGTCGGCATCATGCGGCAATTCGTAGTTGATGACGCAGGGCAGGTCTTCGATGTCCAGCCCGCGAGCGGCTACGTCAGTGGCGACTAGGAAGTTGAAGCTTTGGTGCTTGAATTGCACGAATACTTCATCGCGGTCACGCTGTTCCATTTCGCCGTGCAGGGCTTTGACACTGAAACCGAGTTGGCTGAGGTGTTCGGTGATTTCGCGCACCCCCACTTTCATATTGCAGAAAATCACCGCAGAACGTGGTTTGAAATGGGCCAGCAGGGTGTCGAGGGCTTGCAGGCGTTCGCTTTTATTGCAGATGAACGATTGCTGGTTGATGACGCCCGCACTGTGCAGGGATTCCGCTTTGACTTCTACCGGGTTGCGCTGGAATTGCGCACTCAGGCGTTTAATGTCGTCCGGGTAAGTGGCGGAAAACAGCAGGGTCTGGCGGTGTTTGGGGGTGGTGCGGAGGATGGTTTCGATGTCTTCCTTGAAGCCCATTTCCAGCATCCGGTCGGCTTCGTCGAGGACGAGTGTGTGGATTTTGCTAAGGTCGAGGGTGCGTTTGCCGAGGTGGTCGTTGATGCGCCCCGGTGTGCCGACGACGACGTGTGCGCCGTGTTCCAGCGAGCTGGCTTGCGGGGCGAGGGGTTGCCCGCCGCACAGGGTCACGACTTTAATATTGGGTTGGTAACGTGCCAAACGGCGGATTTCAGTGGCAACTTGCGCACTGAGTTCGCGGGTGGGGCAGATGTACCAGTGCTTGCACCGCAAAGTTTTGCGGGTCGAGTTTTGCTAGCAGGGTAATGGCAAACACGGCGGTTTTGCCGCTGCCGGTTTTGGCTTGCGCAATCAGATCCACGCCTTGCAAGGCTTGCGGCAAGGCTTTGGCTTGGATGCCGGTCATTAGTTTGTAACCCAAGTTGCCGAGATTGGCGAGCTGTTGGGTGGGGAGGTTCAAATTCGCAAAGGAGCTGGGCATGGGGTGGCTCTTGGGGTAAGGGGCAACCTTGCATCATAGCATGTTTACTGAAGGGGACGTATGCAATACGCCCTCTTCAATTCAAGGCTGATCTTGCGCCTATGCCGCTGTTTGCAACGCTACCTCCGGCATTTCCAGCGCCGCAGCAATCGCGTCTTCCACCCGTTCCAGCCAGACAAAGTTGAGCTAGTTTGCGGGCATTTTCTGGCACGTCTTCCAGATCCTTGCGGTTACGGGCGGGCAGCATGACGGTGTGGATACCCGCCCGTAACGCGGCAAGGCATTTTTCCTTGAGTCCGCCAATCGGCAGCACCAAGCCGCGCAAGCTGATTTCGCCCGTCATTGCCACGTCACTACGCACCTTGCGATCACTCAGCAAGGACACCAGCGAGGTGAAAATCGACACCCCGGCACTAGGGCCGTCTTTGGGGATTGCGCCCGCCGGAACGTGCAGGTGGATGTCGTGCTTCTCGAAGACCTGCGGGTCTACCCCATAGCGTTTGGCATTGGATTTGATCAGGCTCAAGGCTGCTTGGGCACTTTCTTTCATCACATCACCCAGTTGCCCGGTGATGATCAGCTTGCCATTGCCCGGCATTTTGGTGGTTTCGATGAATAGGATGTCGCCACCCACTGGCGTCCATGCCAAGCCGGTTGCCACGCCCGGTAAGCTGGTGCGCATGGCTACTTCGCTCTCGAAGCGTTGCGGGCCGAGGATGTCGGGCAATTCAGCCGGGGTAATCGCTACCCGCTCGGTTTTGCCTTCGGCAATCTGGATGGCGGCATTGCGCAATACGGCAGCAATTTCGCGTTCCAAGTTGCGGCAACCGGCTTCGCGGGTGTAATCGCTGACAATGGTGCGCAAGGCGGCTTCGCTGACATGCACCTGTTCCGGTTTCAGGCCGTGCGCTTCGAGCTGGCGGGACAGCAAGTAGCGTTTGGCGATTTCGACCTTTTCGTCTTCGGTGTAACCGGGCAGGCTGATGACTTCCATGCGGTCACGCAATGGCCCCGGAATCGCATCCAGCACGTTGGCGGTGGTGATGAACACCACTTTGCTCAGGTCAAACGGCAGCGCCAGATAGTTGTCGCGGAAGGTTTCGTTTTGCGCAGGGTCAAGCACTTCGAGCAAGGCTGCCGCCGGGTCGCCGTGGAAACCGCCGCCGCCGAGCTTGTCGATTTCGTCGAGCATGAACACCGGGTTGCGGCTTCCGGCTTTGCGCATTTCCTGGATGATATTGCCGGGAAGTGCGCCGATGTAAGTACGGCGATGCCCCCGGATTTCGGCTTCGTCATGCACCCCGCCAAGGCTGGTGCGCACGAAGGGCAGGCCAAGGGAACGCGCAATGCTTTTACCCAGCGAGGTTTTGCCGACACCGGGAGGGCCGACGAAACACAGGATCGGGCTGCGGCCTTGTGGGTTGAGTTTGCGCACCGCGAGGTATTCGAGGATGCGCTTTTTGATTTTATCGAGGCCGTAATGGTCTTCGTCCAGCACTTCGCGGGCTTTGGCGATGTCGATGTTTTCCGCTTCCAGCTTGTTCCACGGCAGGTCGGTGAGCCAGTCGAGGTAGGTGCGGATCATGGAATATTCGCCAGACGATTCCGGCATTTTTTGCAGGCGCTTGAGTTCCTTACGGGCTTGTTCGGCAGCCTCGGTGGACATATTGGCGTCGGCAATCGCCTGTTTCAGTTCCTCAATTTCGGTTTGGTTGCTGTCGTCGTCTTCGCCCAGTTCCTTTTTGATGGCTTTGAGGCGTTCGCGCAGCATGTATTCGCGCTGGTGGGCATCCATCGACTGCTTGGTTTGCTGGTCGATTTCGCGGGTGAGTTTCAGCACTTCAAGCTGGTGGCGCACGTGTTCGGCTACCTTGTCGAGGCGTTCGCGCAAGGCAATGGTTTCGAGGATCACCTGCTTTTCCTGCGGGCTGATGTCGAGGAAATTGCTGACCAAATCGGCAAGTGCGCCTGCGTATTCGATGCTTTGGATGGCGCTCACGGCTTCGGGCGGGGCTTGCGGCAGCAGTTGCAGGGTTTCGATGGCTTTTTCCTGTAAGTGGCGCATCCGTGCCTTGATTTCAGGGTCGTCATCTTCGGCTTCGGGGATGATTTCGACGTGTGCTGCCAGATACGGCAAGCCTTCCACGTAATCAAGTACGCGGAAACGTTCTTCGCCCTGCACCACCAAGTGGTGTGTGCCGCTGGAGGTGGTGACGTAGCGCACGATATTGGCAATCGTGCCGATCGTGTGCAGGTTGCTACCATCCGGGGTATTCACGACTGCTTGGGTTTGTAGGATCAGGCCAATTTTTTGACCGCTTTTGACGGCTTCTTGCGCGGCTGCTAGGGATTGTTCGCGCCCAATGGTGATGGGGATAGCCATGCCGGGAAACAGCACTACGTCACGCATGGGGATCAGGATCAGGGTGTCGTTCATTATTTTGCCTCGGTTGTATTTGTAATGACCAAGTAAAAAGATCGATTATTTATAGTTGACAAGATCGTGACAGGAAGGGAGATTTCAAGGGGGTGGTGATGAATAAATTGCGCTCGATGTTAGCCATGAGTATTTCGGCTGGCTGGTCTATAATGCGCGGTTCGCCCCTCAGACAGAACCCCCACGCATGAATGCCGAACAGCTCAAACAGCTTGAAACCGACCTTTGGTCTGCCGCCGACAACCTCCGTGCCAATACCGGGCTGAAATCCAGCGAATACGCTACCCCGGTGCTGGGGTTGATTTTCCTCAAGTTTGCCGACAATAAATACCGCCATGCAGAAGCCGAGATTGTGGCGGAACATAAACGTTTGCAAGGCGGGCGGCGTGAGAAGCCGCTGGCAGAGATTGCGCGGGAAAAATGCGGCTTCTACTTGCCGGAACAAGCGCGTTACGCGCATTTGCTGAACTTGCCGGGGCAGGACGACATTGCCAAGGCGATCAAGTTGGCGATGGAGGCGATGGAGCAATACAAGCCGGAACTGGAAGGCGTGTTGCCCAAGGAAGAATATTTTTCTTTCAACCGCACCCCGGAAAGCCGCACGGTATTGTTTGATCTGGTGAAAAGTTTTTCCAACATCCCGCTGGATGCCAGTGGCGATGTGTTCGGCAAAATCTACGAGTTTTTCCTCGGCAAGTTTGCCTTGAGTGAGGGGCAAAAGGGCGGCGAGTTCTTCACCCCGACATCGGTGGTCAAGCTGATGGTGGAAATCATCGAGCCGCATCATGGCTCGGTGTATGACCCGGCGTGTGGGTCGGGCGGGATGTTTGTGCAGTCCCAGCATTTTGTACAGCGGCGGCGGGCGGCGTTGAGCAAGGCGGGCAAGCAGGATGCGGGCGACCAGTTGTTTGTGTACGGGCAGGAAAAGACCCTCGATAGCGTCAAGCTGGCAAAGATGAACCTCGCGGTGAATGGCTTGCGCGGCGACATCCGGCTGGCGAACAGTTACAGCGAAAACCCGTTTGACGGCTTCGGCAAGTTTGATTTTGTGATGGCGAATCCGCCGTTCAATGTCGATGATGTGCCGGTGGCGACGGTGGAAAATGACCCGCGTTTCAACACTTACGGCATCCCGCGCAACAAGACCAAACTCAAGCAGGTGGATCAGGGCAAGGAAACCGTGCCTAACGCCAATTATTTGTGGATCAGTCTATTCGCCACCTCGTTGAAAGCCAAGGGGCGGGCGGCGTTGGTAATGGCGAATTCGGCGAGTGATGCGCGGCATTCCGAGGCAGAAATGCGCCAGACGTTGGTGGACAAGAACCTGATTTACGCGATGTTGACGCTGCCATCGAATATGTTTTACACCGTGACGTTGCCTGCAACCTTGTGGTTTTTCGACAAGGCGAAGGCGGATAACAAGATTCTGTTCATTGATGCGCGGAATATTTTTACCCAGATTGACCGGGCGCACCGCGAATTTACCGAGGCGCAAATCCAGAATATTGCGGTGATCAGCAAGTTGCACAAGGGTGAACGTGCCGAATTCTTGGGCTTGATTGACGGGTATTTTACCGATGGGATGGCGCGGTTGGCGGAAAACCAGCAGCAAGTCGAGCCGGTGAGTGCGCAATTGTTGGCGGTATTGGCGGAGGCACAGGGCAAGCAGGCGGTGCAGGATTTGCTGGCACAATGGCAGGGCTTGGCGGCATTGGAACAGGCGTATCAGGATTACGTGGAGCGCACCGAAGACATGGCGGGCGATGATGCCGCGCTGGATGAAATGAATGCGTTACAACATGGGTTGCGGGCGACGTTTGATCCGTTCTTTGTGGGCTTGCACGCGGGGTTGAAAAAGCTCGACAAGATTATCCGCACCCACGAAAAAGCCAAGGCGGAGGCGGCGAAAGCGGAAGGCAAACGGGCGGGGACTGACCGCGACACCAAGCAGCTCAAAGCGGCGCTGGAGCAATTGCACAAGGAAGTCAGCAGCGCGGAAAGCACCTTTCAACACATCCACTGGTTGCAGGAGCGGTTTCCGGCGGCGCGTTACGAAGACGTGACCGGGCTATGCAAACTTGCGTCCCCTGCCGAGGTACAGGAACAGGATTACTCGCTGAATCCGGGGCGCTACGTCGGCGTGGTCATCGAAGAAGACGGCAAGACCGAAGAAAAATTCCTCGCCGACCTCATCGCCATGAACGAGGAGTTGGCATCTCTTGATACTCAAGCGAATGCTCTTTCAACTTTAATTCGCTCTAATATAGCAACAGTTATCGGTGATATATAATGAAATGGTCTGTTGTTAAACTGGGCAGCATATGTGATGTTAAAGGCGGAAAAAGACTACCTAATGGTGCTGATTTTTCAGACTTTGGCTATCCATATATTCGTGCGCGTGACATTCGTGATGGAAAAGTTACTTTTCAAGAGCCAGTTTATATTGATCAATCTATTAGAGATAAGATTAAGAACTATACTGTTAATAGAAATGAAATTTGCATAACAATCGTCGGGATCAATGTTGGTGATGTAGGTATTGTGCCTGCATTTCTTGATGGTGCCAACTTAACTGAGAATGCAGCAAAATTAATAAATTTTAAAGAGTGTGATGAAAATTACCTGAATCATTATTTGCAAAGTTCTGGCATTAAAGAGCAAATGCAACTATTTTCATCTGGCTCTGCTCAAGATAAGCTTGGTCTTTACAAAATAAAATTATTAGATGTTATATTTCCACCAATAAAAACTCAGCGAAAAATTGCAGGCATCCTTTCCGCCTACGACGATCTGATCGAGAACAACAAGCGGCGTATTGCCTTGCTGGAAAAGATGGCGGAAGAACTCTACCGCGAATGGTTTGTGCGCTTCCGGTTCCCCGGCTGGCGTGAGGCTGAGTTTGAGAAGGGGATTCCGAAGGGGTGGGAAATCCGCGTTTTGTCTGATTTGGCTGATATAAACAAATCAAACCTAAAACAGAATGCTGCACAGGGTTTTATCGAATATATTGATATTGGTTCAGTAACTACAAACCATATTGATGAAGCGACGATATACACAATTGCAGACGCACCGGGAAGAGCACGTCGAAAAGTAAATCATGGCGATATTATTTGGTCATCAGTTCGTCCTGCAAATCGTGCTTATGCTTTGATTTTCAATCCACCCAAGAATCTTATCGTGTCAACTGGTTTTGCTGTCATTTCGCCAAAAGACCATTATTACTATCCATTTTTATTAAAAGCCTCGACTACAAATAGTTATGTTGACCAAATCACAGCAGTTGCTAAAGGTGCAGCATATCCAGCAACTAGCTTTGAGGACTTTGAGAAGTCCAAGATTCTCACGCCTGAATACCAACTGATTAAACAATACTATGAACTAATCAATCCGATTTTCGAGCAGATTCATTTGCTTGGTAAAAAGAATAAAAACTTGCAAGAGACAAAAAATGCGTTGTTGCCGCGTTTGATTTCGGGGAAGTTGGCGGTGGAGGATTTGGCGGTTCAGTTGCCGCCGTCGATGCTGGAATCGGCTGTGTGAGTGATAAGGTGCATTTCGGCAGCCAATGGTTGCAGAAATGAACTCGAAGCGGTTTCGTGCTAGTATGACATCAAACATCGTTAGCAGAGGTGCATCATGCAACTGACACTCGATATTCCAGAAAAGTATTTGATCTTTCAATCACCCACCGAGCTTGTGCGCCTGCTCAAGCTGAATACCGCCATCGACTTGTACCGTCAGGGGCGTTTTTCTGCCAGTACTGCCGCTGAATTTGTCGGCGACCTAGACCGCTATGAGTTTTTATACGAATGCCGTCAACGGGGCATCGAGCCGCAGACCTACGAAAGCACCGACGAGCTGCAAGCAGAAATTGACATGTTGGCACGGGAGTTGGTGTGATTATTGTTGCCGATGCCTCGCCCTTGGTAGCGTTAGCAGTGTGTGATTGCTTGGATGTGTTGGAAAAACTGTTTGGTGAGGTTCGCGTTTCACAAACGGTTTACGAGGAAGTGACGTTTGCCAACAAAACAGGCTCTCACAAACTAGCCGCTTATTTACAGGGAAAAGTCGTCGCGCTGAACTTGGACAGTTACATTATCGGTGGTGAGTCACTGGACAAAGGTGAATTGACTTCCATCGCATTGTACAAAAACCTTCACGCCGATTATTTGCTGATTGATGAAAAAGCAGGACGCAAAGTGGCGAAGATCAATCAGGTCAAAATTATCGGTAGTCTCGGTGTTCTCATCGAAGCCAAGCATAAAGGTATCATTCCATTGCTTGCGCCCTACATTGATATTTTGCGGCAGTCTAAAGCCCATTTCGGTGAGGATTTATTAGCTTACGCGCTAACAGTAGTCGGGGAGTAAGGGAAGTTGGCGGTGGAGGATTTGGCGGTGCAGTTGCCGCCGTCGATGCATCCAAAGATAGCCTAGATCTAGCTCTCCCGCAAAATGGGCGATAGGGAGAAAGATGAGTTACACTTGTTGAGATGATAAACACAGAGGGGAATCGTTATGTTACAAGCAATTGAAGCAGTCATTCATCCTGATGGGACGGTGCATTTGCTGGAAAACCTGAAGGTGACACAGCCCACCCGTGTGATCTTGACCTTACTTCCCGGCAAGCTCAGTGAACTTCCCCACTCTATTTGGGCAGCACGTAAAGGTGACGTGGCGGCTGTATTGGCTTTGCTGAAATCCCCACGTTACCAACAGCGTCCGGCTGAAAATCCAGCGGCAATGGAAGAAACTATCCGGGAAAATCGTGATGCTTGGGGTGATGAATGAGCCAGCGCATCTATCTGGATGCTTGTATCGTCATTTACTTGATTGAGAAGCACACTGTTTTTAGACCGAAAATCCTAGAGAAGATGGAACAGTCACCGGGTTGCCAACTTGCGGTTTCGCCATTGTTGCGGTTGGAGGTGTTAACCAAACCCTTACGCGATCAGAATGTCGAGCTTTACCAAGAGTTTGAGGATTTTATAGCTGCGCAAATCATGCTGCCGATCACGGATGAAATTTATGATGCAGCGTTACAGCTACGCGCTCGTTTTCGATTGAAAACGCCGGATGCTTTGCACCTTGCCACGGCACAGTATTACGGTTGCACCGAATTTTGGACGAATGATGACCGTTTGAATGATGCGGCGGAAATGTTGGCGGTTAATTTGTTTGCGTAAAGACCTACATTTACCCAAGGATACTACCCCATCACGGAATAACATGGCTGCCAAGTCAGGGTGTAACCCAATTTCGAGATGATTGAGCGATTCTATAATCAGCTTCATACGTCGCGGTCTTCCCGCACCAGTTCCGCACTATCGGAAAAGACCTGTTGGCTCGTTTGTAGGTGGGCGCGAATCCTGTTGGCGTTTGCCCAGAAGTTGTCTGCTTGTGCCTCAGCTACATTTTCCAGAATCAAATCCTCCCGCAAATCGTCATCAGAAAATGGGGTGTTCGGCTCATCGAGTAATTCAAGAGTGTGCATGAATGTCTCCAAACCTGTATTCGCGTAATGGTTGAGTCTAATACAGCATGTATTTTTTGTATTCCTATGCGTTACATCTGCGCTAAACTTCCCCAAATACGGGCGCATAAACGGGGCTGGGCAAATGGCAAGAAATTTTATATCCGAAGACGACATCGAGCGGGCATTGCTGCAAAAACTGCAACATTTGCACGGCTTCGATGTACTGGTGTGCCACACCGCCAACCCTGATGATCTCAACGACGGCTCAGGGCGCACCGACAAGCGCGATGTGATTCTCGCCGAGCGTTTACAAGCTGCTTGCGAACGTTTGAATCCGCAGATTCCCCTAACCGTTATCACCGATGTGGTGGCAAAGCTGATGGATCGGCGTATCGCGCTTTCCCCGCTCAAAGCCAATCAGGAACTCGATCAGTTTATCCGCGAGGGTGTACCCGTCACCTTTGAGGATGCCAAGGGCGTGAAACAACACGACTTCGTGCGCCTGATCGACTTCAGCATACCTACCAATAACCGCTACCTCGCCGTGGCGCAATTGTGGATCAAGTCACTGGGGCAAGCACCCAAAGCCGCGTACCGCCGCCCGGATGTGATTTTGTACGTCAATGGCTTACCGTTGGTGTTCATTGAGCTGAAAAATTCCAACGTCAAATTGCGCAGTGCGTTTGACGACAACCTGACCAATTACCTGCACGATATTCCGCAACTGTTCCACTGCAATGCGTTTTGCATTCTCTCCAACGCGCTGGAAACCCGTGTGGGCAGCTTTACTGCTGGTTGGGAACATTTCTTCCATTGGTTGCGGGTGGCGGATGAAAAGGAAACCATCAACCGCCCGCAAATCGAAGCACAAGGCACATCGCTGGAATACGCCATCGCGGGCTTGTGCGAACGCAGCCGCTTGTTGGATTACGTGGAAAACTTCGTGATCTACCACAAGGGCAATACCAAAATCATTGCGCAAAACCACCAGTTTTTGGGGGTGAACAGTGCTTACCAGCGTTTCCTGCAACGTGAGCAGCACGACGGCAAGCTGGGGGTGTTTTGGCACACGCAAGGGTCGGGCAAAAGTTTCTCAATGATTTTTTACGTGCGCAAAATATTCCGCAAGGTCAGCGGCAATTTCAGTTTCGTGGTGGTGACGGATCGGCAGGATTTGGACGGGCAGATTTACCGCAATTTCCTGAATACCGGCACGGTGCAAAAAGAAGATGCCGCGCAACCCAGCAACGCCGAAGAAATGCGCAAGTTTTTGGGGCAAAACAAGAAGGTGATGTTTACCCTGATTCAGAAATTCCGCTACGACAAAGGCAAAGCCTACCCGCGTTTGTTTGACCCCAACGGCGGGCGCGAAGTCATCGTGATGGTGGATGAAGCGCACCGCACCCAATACCAAAATCTGGCAGAAAACATGCGGGCAGGCTTGCAAGGCGCACATTTCCTTGCCTTCACGGGTACACCGCTGTTGGGCAAGGAGCGTAAAACCAGCGCGTGGTTCGGCGGTTACGTCTCGGAATACAACTTCCAGCAGGCGATGGACGATAAAGCCACCGTGCCGCTGTTCTACGAAAAGCGCGTCCCCAAGGTGCTGATCCAGAATGAGGATTTGAGCGAAGAATTCTGTGCCTTGCTGGAAGAAGAGGAGCTGGACGCAGCGCAACAGGACAAACTGGAGCGCAAATTCGCCACTGAAATGGAAGTGATCAAGCGCGATGATCGGCTGGATACGATTGCGCAAGACATCGTGTACCACTTCCCACAACGCGGCTATTTGGGCAAAGGTATGGTGATTACCGTCGATAAATTCACCGCCGTGACCATGTACGACAAGGTGCAGCAGCATTGGAAAGCCGAACTGAAAAATCTGCGCGGGCGCATCAATAGCACCACCAATGAGGTGGAAAAAGCCCGCCTGAAAAAACGGCTGGAATGGATGAAGTCGGTGGAAATGGCGGTCGTCATCAGCGACCCCAAAGCGGACGAAGCGCGTTTCACCAAACAAAAGCTCGACATCAAACCGCACATTACGCGGCTCGACCAGTTGGATGCCAACGGTCACGACATTGAGCACAATTTCAAAGACCCCGAACACCCGCTGCAACTGGTGTTTGTATGCGCCATGTGGCTGACTGGCTTTGATGCGCCCACCGTTTCAACGCTCTACCTCGACAAGCCGATGAAAGGCCACACCTTGATGCAAACCATCGCCCGTGCCAACCGCGTCGCGTCTTACAGCATTCAGGGTTACAGCGGCAAACCCGTGGAAAAACAGCACGGTGAAATCGTCGATTACTACAACGTGTTCCGCAATATGAAACAGGCGCTGAAGGATTACGCGCAAGGCGACACCGGCGAAACTGTGCCGGTGCAGGAAAAAGACGCGCTATTGGTGTTATTGGAGGATGCCGTGGCGCAAACGCTGAGCTTTTGCTGCGAACGTGACATTGACCTGAATGCCGTGCTGGACAAGCGCGACACCTTTAAAAACATCGGCAAATTTAACGGTTTTGCCGATATTTTGCTGGGCAATGAGGAATGGCGCAAAGCCTTCAATGTTTACGACAACACCGTGGCAGCCTTGTACGAAGCCTGCAAACCAGAAATTTATCAGCAAGCCCCACGGCTAGATATTGCCGCCATCCAGTATTTGCGCGGGGTGGTGGATAGCTTGGTGGAAGGCGCGGATATTGAAGCGGTCAGCCAGCGTATTGCCGAATTGCTGGATGAAAGCGTGGTGGTGGATGATGCCGATGCCTTCCGTCAGCGCGAATTCGGGGCAGAATACCGCATTATCCAGAAAGGGCGCACTTGGGATTTGAGCAAGATCGACTTCGATAAATTGCGCGAAGATTTCAGCGGCGGCGCAGTACAAAAATATCGAAATTGCGGATATGCGGGCGTTCATTGAAGCCAAATTGCACAATATGATGGCGCAAAACGTGACGCGGGTGGCGTTTGCGGCACGTTTGCAGGCGATTATCGAGCGTTACAACGCGGGCAGTTCGTCCAGCGACAATTATTTTGAGGATTTGGTACGTTTCACCCAAGCGATGCAAGCCGAGGATGAACGCCATGTGCGCGAAGGCTTGAGCGAGGATGAGCTGGAACTTTACGACCTGCTGAAAAAAGACAAACTCACCCAAGCCGAAGAACAGCGCGTGAAACTGGCGGCGAAAGACCTGCTGATCCGCTTGTTGCAGGAACACCCCAAAGTGTTGGTGCAAGATTGGTGGAAAGACAGCCAAACGCAACTGGCGGTGAAAAACGCGATTGAGGACGTGCTGGATAAGGATTTGCCCGACAGTTATGACCGCGTGACCTTTAAAACCAAGTGCGACAACGTGTTTGCGTTGGTGCTGGACTTTGCGGCTAATCGGCGTAAGTGGGCAGCGTAGCGTATTGCGCAAACAACCCACCCACATCCACCCGCGCCCGCAGTTTCGCCGCCAGCAAATACAAGCCGCCCAGTTTACGATGCAAAAATAACGCATCCGCAGGCGGCGTATGCCAGTAATCTTGCTCCATGCTCAACGCCATGCCCGCATCACGTATCCGGCTTGCCAAATTCGATGTGCCAAAGTCATACACACCTTTCCAGCGCAACGGTTCACACGCTTGCTCAAACAAATCCAGCACTGCTGCCCGCTGTTCCGGCTTGATAAAGGCTTGGAAGAAACCGATTTGCGCCGCACCCGCATCCATCATGGCGCGATCGCCGTTGCACCGCGCCTTGCATCACTTGCCGATAACCTTCCGCAATGGATTCGGGGTATGCCCGTGTTGCGCCAAAGTCCAGCAAAATCAATTGCTGCGCGTCGCGGTCGTAGCGGTAATTGGCGAAATTCGGGTCAGTTTGCACCAGCCGGAAGCTGAAAATTTCGCGGAATAACAAACCCAGCAGCAAGTGCATCACACGGTCACGTTCTTCCTGTGGCGCATGTACCAGCGATTCAATCGGCACGCCACCAATGTGCGTCATTGCCAAAATATTCGCGGTAGTGAAATCGTCATGCACGGCGGCGAGGGTAAATTCAGGGCTATCCGCCAGCAGCGTTTGGTAACGCCGCATGTGCGCCGCTTCCTGCAAATAATCCGCTTCTTGGTGCAATTGCTGCTTGGCTTCTTCGAGCAGGGGTTGGTAGTCGATGCCTTTGGGGATCAGCCCCGAAATCCGCAATAACGCGGCGACATTATCCACGTCACTGCTGATGCTTTCGCGCACGCCGGGGTATTGGATTTTCAGCGCCAGATGCCGCCCGTCTTTGGTGTGCGCCGAATGCACTTGCCCAATCGAAGCCGCTGCTAAGGGTTGGAAAGAAAATTGTTGGAAGCGGGCATTCCAGCCTTTGCCCCAATTGTCATCCAGCACTTTTGCCAATTGGCTCAAGGGCATGGGTTTGGCATCAGAACGCAGCCGCGAGAGGATCTCGGTGAGTTCGGCAGGCAACATATCGCCAGCATCCATCGACAGCAATTGCCCGACTTTCATTGCAGCACCGCGCAGCCGTGACAGTTCGTCGGCAACGCGCTTGGCATTGGCGGGGGTCAGCAGCAAGTCGCTGACTTTGGGGCGATTGCCTTGGGCAAGTTGCCGCGCACCTTCGGCGATCATGCCGCCTGCGACACCGGTGGCGAGTGAACCGAGGCGAGCCATGCGGGCGAAACGTCCGGCGGGGACGCTGGCATTGTGTTTTTCGTCGATAGTGGTCATTGGAATGCTTCCTTTTATATCAGTGTCTACGGCATGGACAAGGTTTACAATTAATCCTGCTTTGTATCCGGTATTTATACAAGAATGTGACAATACTGCATCATTACAATGGTAATCTTGGATTTTAGCGCAAGGATTTGGCTATGAAAGTCAGCATTATTGGTGGAACCGGTTTCGTCGGCACTTACCTGATCGACGCTTTGTTGCAAGCGGGGCATACGCCGCGTGTGTTGGTGCGGGCTGGCAGTGAACGCAAATTGGCGGCTGCGGCGCAATGCGAAACCGTTCCCGGCGACATCAGCGATGCGGCGGCGTTGGATCTGTGCTTGCAAGGCACGGATGCGGTGATCTACCTCATCGGCATCTTGCGCGAATTTCCTGCCAAAGGCATTACGTTTGAAGAAAGCCAGTTTCACGGGGTCGAGCGCACCGTGGCAGCGGCACAGCGTCAAGGGGTAAAACAGTTCATCCTGATGAGTGCCAATGGCGTGAAGGCAGGCGGCACGAAATACCAAGACACCAAGTTCCGTGCCGAACAATGCGTGCAAGCCTCCGGTTTGGCGTGGACGGTGTTTCCGACCTTCGGTTATTTTCGGTAATCCACGTGGCAAGATGGAGTTTTGCACCCAATTGCAAAAGGAGCTGGTGTTGCCACCGATTCCCGCGCCGCTGTTTTTTGGCGGCATCAATATCCTGCAAGCGGGTGAATTCCAAATGCAGCCTGTGCATGTCACCGATGTGGCGCAAGCGTTTGCGGGGGCGCTGGATAATCCTGCGGCGCTGGGCAAAACCTTTACGTTGTGCGGGGCGGATGCGGTCAGTTGGAAAAATATCATTCAGACGTTGGCGCAGGCTTCTGGGCGCAGTAGCAAACTTACCGTGCCAGCTCCGGCAGAAATTCTCAAAATCGTGGCGGGTGTGTTGGATAAGCAGGCATGGTTTCCGATTACCCGTGACCAGATCGTGATGTTGTTGGAAGGCAATACTTGTAGCGATAGTTCGGCGTGGCAAACGTTTGGGATCACGCCCAAGCGTTTCGCGCTGGAAAATCTGACTTATCTGGCTTGAAGCTGTTAGCCCGGCTGAATCAGCAATAACAACAACCCCGTCAGCAGGTAATACGCCGCAAACTGGATCGTCAGCGGCTTTTTGAATTCCTCTGGAATGTATTCATCCACGAACGGGAAGAAGTGGCGCACGCTACCAATAATCAGTGCGGTGATGCCCGCTAAGACCAGAAAAATGCCGATAGCAGCCAGTAAATTCATCATTACGTATTCTCTTGTTTCTCAGGTTTGTTGATGCTGCGCTGCATGGCAGACCCTCTACATTTGGGGCAGTAGTTCCGCTGCATACCTAGTGTTACCCTTCTGGTGTCAACGATAATATTATACCCGATGATGAGAGGAGAACTATTCAATGAAACCATTACCTAAAGTCATGTGGTGGCTGGGCTACGGCGGCCTGCTACCTTTTTTTGTGCTGACCGTTGCCTTATTGCTGAAAACATCCGTGCCATTGCTGGAAAATGTTCGGCTCGACTGGTGGCTGGCAGCCTATGCGGCGGTGGTATTGAGTTTCATTGGGGCAGTGCATTGGGGCGTGGCCTTGGGTATGCAGGATAGGTTGGAGGAGCGTGAGCTTGCTAAGCTACTACTGTTCAGTGTTGTGCCAACCGTAGTGGCATGGTTTGCATTGCTGGTGCCGATCAATATTGCTTTATTGGTGTTGGCGGCGCTGATTGTGTTTGCTTACTTTGCGGATTCAATCCTGTTGTTTGGCAAATTGTCGCCCGGTTACGGCAAGATGCGTTTGCATCTGACCGTAATCGTGGTGGTGTTGTTGGTTATTGCTGGGGTTGCGGTGTCATAAGCCCTTCGAGCGGATCACGGTCATTTTCTCAACTTGCATTTCGCGGTAAGTGTATGGAATGCCGCCGACGCCATGACCGGATTCTTTCAACCCTGCAAACGGCATCCAATCCACCCGGAAGGCGGTGTGGTCGTTGACCATCACTGCCGAAGCATTCAAGCGCGAACTGACATACATTGCCGTGTCAATATTTTGGGTGCAGACCGAGGCTTGGAAGGCGTAAGGCGTGCTGTTTGCCCGCGCAATTGCCTCATCCACGGCATCGTAGGCATACACGCAAATCACTGGGCCGAAGATTTCTGCGCTGCTGACTTTTGCATCTGCGGGTGGATTCAGCAGCACAGTCGCGGCATAAAACGCTGCGGAAATGGGTTTGCCGCCGCTGATGAGTTCTGCACCCGCTGCCACCGCTTCATCCACCCAGCTTGCAATGCGCTCGGTTTCACCATGCTGGATCAAGGGGCCGATTTCGGTGTTGGCATCCAATGGGTCACCGTAGACGGTAAGCGACTACCGATGTCTGCCAGCCGTGCCGCCACTTGCCGCGCAATCGACGCATGGGCAAACACCCGCTGGACAGAGACACACACTTGTCCCGCATGGTAAAAGCCGCCTTTCGCCAGCAACGGCAATACATCATCAAGATCGGCGTCGGCGGCAATGATGACAGGGGCAGTGCCGCCATGTTCCAGTGCGCAACGGGTTCCGGGGGCGAGTTGGGAACGCAGCATCCAGCCGACCTTGGCGCTGCCAATAAAGCTGAAAAAGGCGTTGCGCGGGTCGCTGACTAGCTTGCCGGAAACGGCATGGTCGGTGGTCAGCAGCACTTGGCACCACGCATCTGGTAAGCCTGCCTCGCGTAGCAATTCGACAAACAGGAAGCCGGACAATGGGGTTTTTTCAGCAGGCTTGATAATCACCGGGCAACCGCTGGCAACGGCGGGGCCGACCTGATGCACGATCAAGTTGAGTGGATGGTTGAAGGCGCTGAACGCCACCACCACGCCAATCGGTTCTTTGCGGGTGAAAGCAATCCGGTTGGCAGAGGCGGGGTTGAGGCGCAGGGGAATCTCACTGCCATGTTCCCAGCGGATGCATTCCGCCGCATTTTTCACCCCGTCGATGGCACGTTTCACTTCAATGTGGGTATCCAGCAGGGGTTTGCCGCCCTCGCTGGTGGCGACTTGCACCAGTTGCTCGAAGCGTTCCTGCATCAGTTGCGCGGTTTTTTCCAGAATAGCGATGCGCTGGTGGGCTGGCAGCCATTGGGCGCGGTCGTTGAAGACGGCGGTGGCATTTTGCAAGGCTTGTTCTACGCCCGCCGCGTCTAGGGTTTCCACTGTCCCTAGCGTTTTGCCGTCGTAGGGGGAGGTGACAGTGATAGTATCAGCAACAGTAGCGCCGGGAACCTTGATTGAAACATGCATAACGACTCCTTGTATGAAGTATTGAACCGCAAGGATACCACTATGGGGTGATGCTTAAGCCATGAAATTATTTCGTCTGCCCATCACAACGTACCCGTTAGGAATAACAACGTGAAACAGAAAATGTGAGTTACATGACAAGGAATTACTCATGATTACCCCTGATGATATTCTCGACTTTTGGTATAGCCCGCCAATGCCACAATATTGGTTTGCGTCTACTCCGGTCATTGATGCCGACATCCGCGAGCGTTTCGGCGCACTATGGGAGCAAGCGGCTGCGGGTGAGTTGGATGCTTGGCAGGCAACGCCGGAAGGTTGCCTTGCTTTGTGTATCGTGTTGGATCAGTTCCCGCTGAATATGTTTCGGGGGGAAGTCCGCAGTTTTTCTACCGAACAGCAAGCGGTCGTGGTCAGCAAGCAGGCGGTGCAACGTGGGTTTGATACCTTGTTGCCACTGGAACGCCGCAGCTTCCTCTACATGCCGTTGATGCACAGCGAACATTTGGTCGATCAGGATGAATCGGTGCGCTTATTTGATGCCGCTGGTTTAGACGCGAATGCGCGGTTTGCCCGCCATCACCGTGACATTGTGCGGCTTTTTGGGCGTTTTCCACACCGGAATGCCGTGTTAGGGCGTGAGAGTACGGCGGAAGAATTGGCGTATTTGGCTTCTAAAGAAGCGTTTACGGGTTAATAAATCATCCCGAAGAGGAGGAGGGCGTATGCCATACGCCTCTACAGGATATATTTACAAGGAATTTCATCATGAAGCTGTACAAGAAATTATTTTATGGATGGATTAGCAGTTTGGCACTGTTGTTATCGGGTTGTGTCGGGATTCCAGACGGCATAACGCCAGTGACAGGTTTCCAAGTCGAGCGTTATCTGGGCAAGTGGTATGAAGTGGCGCGGCTGGATCATTCCTTTGAGCGCGGTTTGGAGCAAGTGTCGGCGGAATACAGCCCACGTGAGGATGGCGATATTCGCGTCATTAACCGTGGTTACAACACTGCCAAGCAGCAATGGGAAGAAGCGGAAGGTCGCGCTAAATTCGTCGGCGCAAAAGATGTCGGGCAACTGAAAGTGTCGTTTTTTGGCCCCTTCTACGGCGGTTACAATATTGTCGAACTCGACCCGAATTACCAATACGTGCTGATTGCGGGCAATGACCACGATTATTTGTGGATGCTGTCACGCACGCCACAACTGGATGCAGCGGTACAACAGCGGTTGGTGGATAAAGCGAAAAGCCTTGGTTTTGCCACCGACAAGCTGATTTTTGTGAAGCAGTGACGCGAGAGAAAGGATGATCGTTAAGCCGTCTGTCGCATGGCTAGTCGGGGCAATTGAGCTATGTGTGTTGAATTTTCCTATCGAAATCGTCGCCGCTGCAAACACGGAAGTGGTACGGGTTAAGCTGAGAGTGAGTCATTCATCCTGATACCTAGTATCTCATTCAGTGCGCTGTTTGCGGGTGTAAAAGATGCTCAAAACCACCGACAAACCGATAATGCCCGCCACAACCAGCAATGACCATTCGATAGGGATTTTGTAGACATCCAGCAGCAGCATCTTGCTACCGATAAATACCAGTACCAAAGCCAAGCCGTATTTCAACAACACAAAACGATTGGCGAAATCCGCCAGCAGGAAATACATTGCCCGCAATCCCAGAATCGCAAAGATGTTGGAGGTCAGTACAATGAACGGGTCGCCCGTAATCGCAAAAATCGCCGGGATGGAATCCACCGCAAAAATCAGGTCGGTGATTTCCACCAGCACCAGTACCAGAAACAACGGGGTGGCGTAGCGCAGCCCATCCTGCATCACGAAAAAGCGTTCCTGATGCAAGGTTGTGGTGACGCGCATGTGACCACGCAGCCAGCGCACCAGTGGGTTTTGTTCCAGATCAGATTGGTGTTCCGAAAACCACAGCATTTTGATGCCAGTAAACAGTAGAAACGCGCCGAATACGTACAAAATCCAATGAAAATGCGCCAGCAGCCATGCCCCTAGCAAGATCATGATAGTACGCAGAACCAACGCACCCAATACCCCGTACAGCAGGATGCGACGCTGGTATTCAATCGGGATGGCAAAATAGCTGAATAACATCAACCACACGAAGACGTTATCGACCGCCAATGATTTTTCCACGAGATAGCCTGTTAGGAATTCCAAGGCTTTGGTATCTGCTACCTCGCGCCCGCTGGTTTGTTCTAAATACCACCACAATGCTGCATTAAACAGCATGGCGATACTGACCCAGACTATTGACCAAAGTGCTGCTTCCTTGATGGAAACTTTGTGAGCCTTGCGCCCACCCAGCAGAAACAGGTCAATAAGCAACATGATAATGACAAAAGCAAAAAAGCCAAACCACATTCCGGGCGTTCCAATTGTTTCCATGCAACTGTCCTTTTAAACTTGAGTGTTTTAGTGGGGATTTGTGCTGACTGTACAAGGAATTGTTAAATCGTTGCCAATAAACCTAGAAAATAACGTGCATTATGATGACAAGCGTGGCAGACAAAAATCACTGCATCAAAGTCGTGTTTGGCGGTGGCGGTGTGGCAGCCATGCTGATTGCGAATTGCTCACTCTTTCAGCCATATTTCAAATTGTCCGGGGGCGATTTTGTAGCCTCGCGCTGACAGATCAACCAAGCTTTCAATCTGGACATTGTTTTGTTGATTGATCAGGTTGGATAATTCTTGCGCGGTTTGTTTGTCTGCCTCATTGGCGTAGCGAATGTCATTTTTCTGGATGCCTGCCACTTGTTCAATGCCGGGGGCATTAATGCCATTTTTTTGCAGGTACTGCTGCATTGCTTGCGCCCGTTGCTTGTTGCTCCCGTACTGAATGAAAACCAGCTTGATCCCCGCTAATCCCTTGTTTTGCTGGGCAGTCGGGGTGTCGGGTTGGATGATGGCAAGTGCTTTGGATACATTGATGCTGGCGTTGGCTTCCTGCTGGCTTTGTTCGGTCTTATTTTGGGTGTTAGCTTCCGGGAGAGAGATGGCTGATTGCTGGTAAGTTTGCGATATGGCGGCAGCTTCCTTGGCGTAGAACTCGTCGGAAGATCGGCGCTTGATGATGTCTATTGCCGTGCTTGATTGGGTTTCCCAGTTTTCAGCCGTTATATCCCGCAGCAACAGTGATGCCACGTTGATTACCTGATCAGATTTGTAGTCGGTGCTGCATTTGCGTAACCACGGCATTGAACACTGGTGGAGTGGCGGTATGGCGGCATCCAAAGCAACTAGGGCAATATCCCGCTTGGTTTTTTCCTCTTTCTGGCTTAAGTCACTGAGCAAGGACTGGATCAGACGGCCTTTTTCGAGGGATTGGGCTATATTGTCAGCACCCATTTTAATCACTAGCGGAATGGATGCCAGAATGACCGTCGCCAGAAATTTGGTTACTATTTCAACCTTATCCCATTTGTCTTTTTCTGCCATGTGTAAGCCCTCCCGTGTGTTATCTGCCGAAGAGGCAACGGTTTGTTACTTATAATCTTAGTAAACCATTTATACTTTAGCGCAAGATTTGAACCCATTTTACAGGTGACTACTCCATGACTACCCGAACCGCTATTGTCATCCGCCATGTGGCGTTTGAAGACCTTGGTACATTGGCTCCGTTGCTGGAAGCGCATGGCTATGCGATTGAATATTGTGACGTAGGGGTGGATTCGCTGGCGACGCTGGCTGCCCGCCCGATTGATCTGCTGATTGTGCTGGGCGCACCCATCGGTGCATTTGACGATGCCTTGTACCCTTTCCTGACAGAGGAGGTGGCGCTGATCAGCCAACGTTTGCAGCACAAGCTACCTATCCTTGGTATCTGTTTGGGGGCGCAATTGATGGCGCGGGTGCTGGGCGAACCTGTCGGCCCGATGCCAGTCAAGGAAATCGGTTTCAGCCCTCTGACCCTGACCGCAGCAGGGCAGGATTCGGTGCTGCAACACTTACCAGCGGATTTGCCGGTGCTGCATTGGCATGGTGACCAGTTTGGCATTCCTGCCGGAGCCAGCAGTCTGGCGCAAACGCCACTATGCCCGCACCAAGCGTTTGCTCTCGAACATTATGCCTTGGGTTTGCAGTTCCATCTCGAAGCCGATGCTAGCCGCATTGAGCAATGGCTGATCGGTCATTGCGCTGAATTGACCCATGCGGGTGTCGACTTGGCAAAATTGCGGGCAGATGCCCAGCAATATGGCGCAGCGTTACAGGTGGCGGGTAGGGCGGTTATCGGTGCTTGGCTGGATGAGTTGGCTAAGCATCCATAATCGTGCGAAAAGGCATTGACAGCGTGCGCTATAGTCGATAATATGCCCGCCTCTTGGCTACATAGCTCAGCTGGTTAGAGCACATCACTCATAATGATGGGGTCCCTAGTTCGAATCTAGGTGTAGCCACCAAAATATAAGAAGCCACGTCACGCAACGTGGCTTTTTTGTCTCCACAGTTTTCGTTCTGAAAAAATCAATACTCGCACGCTTTTTGGGGTGTAATCCCGAATCCATTCGTATTATGATGCGAGTCTTTTCCTTCGCCATTAGCGATTTACGGAGTTTAGTGTGGAACTGACTGGTGCCGAGATATTCGTCGAGTGTCTTAAGGAAGAAGGGGTAGATACCATCTTCGGTTATCCCGGAGGGGCTGTCCTGTTTCTTTACGATGAGCTGTACAAACAGCAGGACAACATCAACCATATTCTGGTAAGACACGAGCAAGGGGCTGTACACGCAGCCGAAGGCTATGCCAAAGCAACCAATAGGCCAGGGGTGGCGCTGGTAACATCCGGCCCCGGCGCTACCAATGCTGTGACCGGCATTGCGGATGCGTACTTGGATTCTGTGCCATTGGTGGTGTTTACCGGGCAGGTGCCACGCGCCCTGATCGGTAATGATGCGTTTCAGGAAGTGGACATCGTGGGCATCACTCGCCCATGCGTCAAACACAACTTTCTGGTGACAGATGTCAATGAGCTGGCAACGACCATCAAGAAAGCCTTCTATATTGCCAGTACAGGCCGCCCAGGCCCGGTGCTGGTGGATATTCCTAAGGACATTACCACGGCACGTTGCGAGTTCCATTACCCCAAAGAAATCACCATGCGTTCCTACAACCCGACGGTCAAGGGCAATAAGCGTCAAGTACGCCGCGCTCTGGATCTGATGTTGGAAGCGAAAAAACCCGTGCTGTATACCGGCGGTGGTGTGGTGTTGTCAGGTGCGTCGCATCAATTGACTGAACTGACCCGTGAATTGGGCTTCCCGATCACCAATACCCTGATGGGTTTGGGCGGCTTCCCGTCAATGGATAAGCAGTTCATCGGCATGTTGGGGATGCACGGCACGTATGAAGCCAACAACGCCATGCACCATGCGGATTTGGTGATTGCGATTGGCGCACGTTTTGATGACCGCGTGACCGGCAATATCGAAAAATTCTGCCCGTATGCCAAGATCATCCACGTTGACATTGACCCTGCGTCGATTTCCAAGAACGTCAAGGTAGACATACCCATCGTGGGGGATGTCAAAAGCGTCATTGTCGATATGCTGGAAGAATTCCGCAGCCGCAGCTGAGCGCCCTGATGCTGCCGCACTGGCTGAGTGGTGGAAGCAGATTGAGGAATGGCGCAAGTGCAGATTGCCTGAAATACAATCAGGATATGAATGCCGCTATCAAGGCGCAATTCGTCGTGGAAAAGTTGTGGGAAGTCACCCATGGCGATGCGTACATTTGTTCTGACGTAGGTCAGCACCAGATGTGGGCGGCGCAATACTACAAGTTCAGCCAGCCGAACCGTTGGATCAACTCCGGTGGTTTGGGCACGATGGGCTTTGGTTTGCCTGCGGCGATGGGGGTGCAAATGGCATTCCCGGAAGAAACCGTGGCGTGTATCACGGGTGATGGCAGTATCCAGATGTGTATCCAGGAACTGGGAACTTGCTTGCAGTACCATCTGCCGATCAAGGTCATTTCCCTGAACAACGGCTATCTCGGCATGGTGCGCCAGTGGCAGGAATTCTTCTACCAGAAGCGTTACGCCATGTCCTACATGGAAGCCTTGCCTGATTTCGTGAAACTCGCGGAAGCCTACGGGCACGTGGGGATGCGCATCGAGAAGCCGGGTGACGTGGAAGGTGCATTGAAAGAAGCACTGGCGATGAAAGACCGTCTGGTATTCATGGACTTCATCACCGAGCGTGAAAACAATGTATTCCCGATGGTTCCTGCCGGTGCAGGGCAAAATGAAATGATTCTGGTATAGGTGACAAAATGCGGCATGTAATTTCCATCCTGATGGAGAATGAAGCGGGCGCGTTGTCGCGTGTTGCCGGGTTATTCTCTGCGCGTGGCTACAATATTGAGTCCCTGACGGTTGCACCGACCGATGATGCGACCCTTTCGCGCCTGACGCTGGTGACACGTGGCAGTGACGAGATTGTGGAACAGATCGTCAAGCAACTGAATAAGCTGATTGACGTGGTGAAGGTCATGGATCTTTCCCAGTATTCCCACATTGAACGTGAAATGATGTTCGTCAAAGTGGGTGTCGATAAAAACTCGGCTTGTGAAGCGGTCAAACGCTTGTCGGACATTTTCCGTGGCAACATCATTGATGTGAGCGACAAAACCTACACGATTGAGCTGACGGGCGACCGCAGCAAATTGGATGCCTTCGTGAATGCGCTGAAAGATTACCGCATTATCGAAGTGGTACGCTCCGGCAGTATGGGCATTGCCCGTGGCGAAGCATCCCTGCACGTTTAATTGGATCTAATATTTTAGATATTTTAGATATTTTGGATTTAAGGTAAAAGGCTTTATGGCACTGAACATGTATTACGATAAAGACGCTGATCTTTCCA
The DNA here is from genome assembly GCA_963818325.1 of uncultured Gammaproteobacteria bacterium. Taxonomy (GTDB): domain Bacteria; phylum Pseudomonadota; class Gammaproteobacteria; order Thiotrichales; family Thiotrichaceae; genus Thiothrix. The sequence goes on from CAWFRV010000005.1 coordinate 52,480, forward strand.
TCATTCGCGGCAAGAAAGTAGCCATCATTGGTTACGGTTCACAGGGTCACGCCCATGCTTGCAACCTGAAAGATTCTGGCGTGGATGTTACCGTTGGTCTGCGTAGCAATTCCCCGTCTGTCGTCAAAGCACAAAACGCTGGTTTGAAAGTTGCTCCTGTGGCTGAAGCAGTGGCGGCGGCTGATGTGGTCATGATCCTGACCCCGGATGAATTCCAAAGCCAGTTGTACCGTGATGAAATCCAGCCAAACCTGAAGCAAGGTGCTACCTTGGCATTTGCTCACGGTTTTGCGATTCATTACAACCAAGTCGTGCCACGCGCTGACTTGGACGTGATCATGATTGCGCCCAAAGCACCGGGTCACACCGTGCGTTCTGAATTTGTCAAAGGCGGCGGTATCCCTGACCTGATCGCTGTTCAGCAAGATGCCTCTGGCAATGCTAAAGCATTGGCGTTGTCTTATGCATCTGCTATCGGCGGTGGTCGTACTGGTATCATCGAAACCACCTTCAAAGACGAAACCGAAACCGACCTGTTCGGCGAACAAGCGGTTCTGTGTGGTGGTGCGGTTGAACTGGTCAAAATGGGCTTTGAAACCCTGACTGAAGCCGGTTATGCACCAGAAATGGCGTACTTCGAGTGCTTGCACGAGCTGAAGCTGATCGTTGACCTGATGTACGAAGGCGGCATTGCCAACATGAACTACTCCATCTCCAACAATGCGGAGTATGGCGAGTACGTGACTGGCCCTAAAGTCATCAACGAGCAATCCCGTGCAGCGATGCGCCAAGCCCTGAAAGACATTCAGAACGGTGAATACGCCAAGAACTTCATTCTGGAAGGTGCTTCCAACTACCCATCCATGACTGCGTACCGTCGTAACAATGCAGCACACGCGATTGAAGTGACCGGTGGCAAGCTGCGTTCCATGATGCCGTGGATTCAGAAGATCGTGGACAAGTCCAAGAACTAAGGTTCGCGGAAATAGTCTTGCCAATCAGTAGGGGCGAAAAATCTTTCTCCCCTGATGGTTTCCCGCCTTGAATTGCCTGACGCTCTACGTGGTTTGGCTGTCTTGTTGATGCTGGTCTTCCATAGCGCGTATGACCTGAATCACTTCGATCTTCTCCAACTCGATTTATTGCACAGCGATTTCTGGCCTGCTTTCCAGAAGGTCATTGTGACCCTGTTTGTGGGCGTTGCGGGTGTCAGTTTGGCACTGGCAAGTCGGAATGGGGTGAAATGGCACAGGTTTTGGCGTCGGGAAGCGGTGTTGCTGGCAAGTGCTGCGTTGGTGAGTGCTGGCAGTTATTGGCTATTTCCGACAAGCTGGATTTTTTTCGGTGTATTGCATTTCATGGCGCTTGCCAGTGTGTTGGCAGTGCCGTTGTTGCGGCTTGGGGTGGCTGGAATCTGCTGCTGGGTGCGTTGTGTATTGCGTTACCGTGGTGGGTTGCTGATCCTTTTTTCAATGCGGCAAGCCTGCAATGGCTGGGGTTGGGAACGGTGGTCAGCAGTACCAAAGACTATACGCCGTTGTTGCCGTGGTTTGGCGTTATGCTGTTAGGCGTCTATGCCGGTAGCAACCTTGAGCATTGCCAAGTTTGCCTACGCCCATTGCCACGTTGGGGGTGGATACGGGGTTTATCATGGCTGGGCAGGAATAGTTTAGCTGTTTACTTGTTGCACCAGCCGCTACTCATGGCGCTGTTCTGGCTAGTGGTGAAGGTTATGCCTGACGCAACTGGAATCTAATCTCGCCGCTCTGGGTGAGTAATCCATGTTGTACCAGCCACTCGCGGGCATCTTCCGCATCTTCCTGAAACCAGCGTTGCGCTGAGCCAAGCCGGAAGGTGTAGCCCCATGCATCCATATCCTGCCACATGCGTTCCCGCCCAAAACCGGGGATCAAGTCCGCCAGCAGGATTTGCAGGTAGCAGACTGCATCTTCTTCGGCGTATTCGCCACCCGCATCGGTGTGCAATACGGCGCGGCGTTGCTGATCCATGCAGATGGTGTGGCAGCCTTCGTGCAAGATGGAATGCAACGGTGTATCGTGCCGCACGAGTACGCGTAAGCCAATGATGCCTGCTTCGTCTTCATGCCAGTAACTACCGGGGATGGGGTGTATTCTCAGGTAGCGTTTCCAGTTGTAAGCCGTAACGTGAGAGTAGGGCGGCAACACTTTCCACCCCGACATCCCGTAAACGTAGCACCTCATTACCGGCAGCACCTTACTCACAGGAAGTATCTGCCACCAGCCGCCACCAGCACGGTGATCAGGCCAATGCTCATATTGATGCCAACCAAGACCCGAATTTGCGCCAATGCTTTGCCGCCATCAGGCCAGCGTTGTTCAGCAACGGCGTGACGCAGACGTCTGGTACGGAGCGAAATAAACATGGATGAAGATCAACATCATGATCAGACCTAGCCCGTTCATGATGTGAACGAAAATAGGCGCGTTGGCAAAGCCGCCGAATGGGACGAGCAGCATCCAGTAGCCGGAGACCAAAATGCTAATGATTGTGCCCCATACCCACGGGAAGAAACGCCCGAAGACGCCTGCCCACAAAGTTAGGCGCTGGGGTGGTTCGAGTACGGTGGCTGCAACCGGACGCAACACCATATAGGCGAAAAACATGCCGCCAACCCAGATGACGACAGCCAGAACATGTAAAGCAAGTGCAATGGGCAAGACAATTCTCCTGATGATTCAATCGCGGCATTTTACCCGTGGTGCGGGCAAATTACAGTTTTTTCAGGGCTGCCATGAGTTTGCTGCCCGATTTTGGCTTCGCATGCTCATCTTCTGCCTGATAAACATAGCCGCCATAGTCATGACCATAGCCGCTGTTCATATCAACCCGGTTCAGCAAAATGCCTGTCAATGGCGCTTGCGCACGGCGTAGGCGCGTCAGGGCATTTTCCACCATTCCCATGCGGGTATGTTCGGCGCGTACTGTCAGCAGGGTGGCGGAAGACAATGAGGCCAATATCAGCGCATCCGCCAACCCCAGTACCGGCGGGCCATCGAGGATAATCTGGTCAAAGTCGCGTTTGACCATTTCCAGCAAGGTTTGCATGTGTGGCGGAAGACAATAGCTCGGCGGGGTCATCCGGCAAGCTTCCGGCAGGGATCAGGTAAAGGTTGTGGATTTCAGTGGCTTGGATCAGTGAGTGGCTATCTATTGCACCGGACAAGTAATTTGCCAAGCCGAAGGTGGCGTGGATGCCCAAGGTTTTGTGCAGGGATGGGTTGCGCAAATCAGCATCTATCAGCAATACCTGGTTGCCGGTGGTGGCATAAGCACAGGCAAGGTTGCTGGCGGTGGTGGTTTTGCCTTCATTGGGGCTGGCGCTGGTGACGAAAATGACGGGGGTATTGTCACCTTGATGCAGGAAGCGTAGTGAAGTGCGCAGCGAACGGAAGGCTTCGGCAATGGCGGAACGCGGTTTGCTGATGGTGATGCGTGCCAGTTGCCCAGTGGTGACATCAGGGGTTTCTGGCATGATGCCGAGGACGGGAAGCTGGGTGCTGCGTTCCAGTTCATTGACATCTTTGACGGTATCGTCGAGGAATTCGCGCATGAAAGCTGCCGACACGCCTAACAATAAACCCAGCAGGCCACCAAACAGCAGGTTGGTGAGCAGGTTGGGCTTGAATTTTTTCAAGGGGGTCTGGGCAGGGTCAATGATGGCGATATTGTTGGCAACCACGCCACCGGCAATATTGACCTCTTTCAAGCGTTGTTGCAGGTTCTGGTAGAGTTCCTGGTTGGTGGTGACTTCGCGTTTGAGGGTGCTGTAAGCGATGGCCTTATCCTGTTCCTGCATGGCTTCGGTTTTGGCTTTGGAAATGCCTTCACGGATCAGTGCCTCTTTCTTTTTGGCGGTTTCCAAGTTCACCTTTCAGGGAATCGCGTTTGGCGGAAACTTCAATCTCAATGTCATTTTCGAGCTTTTTGATTTGCTCTGCCAAGTTGGCGATGGGTTGCTTTTCTTGTTGGGCTTTGAGTTTGTCGAGCTTCTGCCCCAAGGCTTGTAGGTAAGATGCATCTTTTTCCAGCACCCCAACCCGGTCAGCCAGTGTGCGGCTTTTATCAGCAAGGATTTCGTGTTTACTTTCTTGCTCAATGCGCTGCTTTTGTACTTGGATGAGTTCTTCGGAAAGCTGTTTCAGGGCGAGTGATGAGGTGGTGGCTTCTTCGCCGTCCAGTTGGAAGATTTCGTGTTCACGCGCATATTGCGTTGAGGCGTTGCTCGGATTCATCGAGTTTGGTTTTGGTTTCCTGCACGCTTTTGTCGAGGTATTCTTTGGCATCATTGGTTGTTGATAGGCGGCGGTCAGTATTCATGCTTTTGAATGTGCCCACAATGGCGTTGGCAATTTCAGCGGCTTGTGCCGGTTCGGATGAGGTATAGCTGACGGCGACCAGACGTGAGTTTTTGACAGGTTCCACCGTGAGGTTGTCGAGCAATAAGTCTTCAAGTGCGGTTTGCTTGCTGCTGGGGTCGGTCAGGCTGAACCATTCCTTGATTTGACCGAGGATCGAGGTGCTGGAAAGCTTTTCCTGCAAGTTCAGGCGGGTAATCACTTGTGCTGCCAGTGCGCGGCTGCGGATCAGCTCAAACTGGGTCTGGTAGAAGTCGCGGGTATCACGGATGTCGCCTGCCCCAAGGAAGTCAATGTTCACTACATTGGTGGATTCGCGTTCAATTTGCAGGGTGGCGGTGGCACGGTAAACGGGTTTGGTGAACAGCGTCATCAGCAGTGCCAGCAGCAGGGTGATACCGATGACCAGCAGAATCATGCGTCTGCGGCGGCTCAGGGTGCGCCCGAATTCACGTAAATCGAGCGTATCTTGCGCTTTCAGCAAATCAGGGGCATAGGCATGGTTGCGGCGTGCCTGCTGGGTATTGTTCTGTGTCGTTTTGCATGATGTGGATGATCTGTTATGTGCCAGGTTGAAGTTTAGCGCCCGATTGTAGCAATTCTTATGGGGCGCGGTTAACAAAGTTGTTGATGAAACGCCGTAGCGGTGTTTCAAAAAACCAGTAGGAAAACAATGCGCTGATCGTCAGCAGGATAACAAACAGGTAGAAATGCAGCGCACTATTAGGGTCTATTGCTCGCTGGCATCAGCTTTTCATAAATGCCGTGTAAGGGTTTTTGCAGGATATACAGTGAAAAACTGGCTTCACCGAGCAATACCAGCCATGTGTGTCGCAGCAATGACGCTGAGTTCATGGGTATTGAGTGCCAGCAGGACAATAAATAGCAGGAATAACGGTGCAATCAGGCCATTGGTGTAATCGAACTGGATACCGGTTTGTGCCATCAAGGGCAGGCGTGTTATCAACAATACGATGATGAGCAGTGACACGCTGAGTAATCCCACCTTATTCACGTTTGGGATTGCCAAAGTGTTGCAGCTTGCCTTCTTGTAACCATGCGCCTGCCACGAACCCGATGATGAAGGTATTCAGGTGCATTAGTGGGTTGTAATAGATGGCATCATGCAACAAGCCACGGGGTAGGTAGGCGCTGGAATTCAATAGGAGCGTATGCCCAATTTGCGTCACCAGCCAAAAGCAGCCCGCTGCGATTGCTAAGCTGTGACAAATGCTGGCGTTTTGCCTGCATGATCAACAAGGGGAAGCTCAGGTAAAAAAAGGCTTCCACCGACAATGACCAACCCGGCGCATTCAGGGTTAAGGGGTATCCCGGAATCCATGCTTGCAACATGCTGACGCTGAGTATGACGGTTAACGGTCCTGCCAGCACTGTGCTATTTGGCAGCAATCATCAGCAATAACGCCAGCAGGTAGACCGGGTAAATACGCGCTACCCGTGCCCACCAGTAACGCCGTGTATTGAACTGGCGTTGCCGCGTTTCTGCGCGCGATAATAGGCAATGGCCATGATGAAGCCGGACAGCACGTAAAAATAACTGACGGCAATTGGCCCTGCGGCGAGTACTGGTGTGAGCCACGGTAGGTTAGCGGGGAACACCGCTGCACCGTAGTGGAAAAATACCACTGTCAGCGCCGCAATATAGCGGGTAAAGGTAAGCTGTTCGATTCTCACGCGCTGAGCGTCGCCTTAGTAGGCATTCTTGTCATGCAGGGTTTTGAACGCAGTGACCAGAATGATCCTGAGATCCAGCCCCAAGCTCCAGCTACGGATGTATTCCATGTCGAGTTCCACCCGTTTTTCCATCTTGAACAGGGTGTCGGTTTCACCGCGCCAGCCGTTGACTTGCGCCCAGCCGGTGATACCGGGTTTCATCAGGTGGCGGCGCATATAGCCGGGAATGAGTTGGCGGTATTCTTCATTGTGGGCAACAGCATGTGGGCGTGGGCCGACAATGGACATATGGCCTTGCAAGACATTGATGAACTGCGGCAGTTCGTCCAGTGAGGTTTTGCGCAGGAAAGCACCGACAGCGGGTAATCCGGCAGTCATTGCGGGTTGCTTGTTTAATATTGCCGCTATTTTCACACACCGTCATGGTGCGGAATTTTAGCACATGGAATTTTTCACCCCGCAAGCCGTGGCGGGTTTGCTTAAATAGGATTGGCCCACGGGAAGTCAGTTTGATGGCAATGGCAATGCCCAGCATCAGTGGAAATACCAGTAGCAGGATGAGTAAGCCAAGGAACAAGTCTTCCATACGCTTAATAAAGGCGCTTTGTGCGGACATTGGGGCATCATAAATGCGCAGCACCGGGGTTTCGGCAATTTCCATGTAGCGGCTGTGCAGGAGGGAATTGGTGAAACTGTCGGGGATCAGGCATATGGGGGTCATGGTGTCCGCCAATTCATTGATCAGACGTTGGGAGGCTTATGGATTGTCCTGATGAGGGGGCGAGATAAATTTGATCCCATTCGCCAGTACGGGCAGCTTCCTTCATGGCTTCTGTACCTCCCATATGGGCATAGTGCCGGGGTAGTTCAACGTGGGTGGTTTCTGCATCCAGATGGTAAAAACCGGCAATCTGGAAGCCTGATTCTGGTTGGTTATTGATCATTTCGGCAAAGCGCAACCCTTGTTCGGTGATTCCCGCAATGGCGATGGTGTGGTTGTTGATGCCCGATACGCTTGAGTGACGCTTGTAGGCTACGCAGGACATAGCGGCTAGAAATCAGCAGTATTGGCGTGACCAAATAACCAGCTTATCAAGACGAAGCGTGAAAACTGTTCGGATGTTTTTGAGGTAAAAATGACAAAGATCAGGAACAAAAAGGTACTTAGCCACGTCACAATAAGGCGTATGACCTCATCACGGAAAAACGGGCGTCCGCTCCATGAGGTATAAATGTCGGTAAAGCGGCCTATCAAACCAAACAGCAGGGATGCGCCAAAACCCACTGTCAGATAGCCTTGCATGTTGTAGGCACTGGAGTGTATTGACGCAAGGATCAGGATACCTAGGATCATCAACGTATCCGTAGCTACGGTAGACCAGTTCAGAGCTGATTTTGTTGTTTGCCTTTACATTTTCCATTCAACCGTTATCCTCTGCTGACGGCTGCACCATAAACCGTCATGGAGTGTTTGTTATAAACTTCACGTTGCTTGTAAACAACATCTGACCCATGTCGACAAGCTAAAACTGTTTTCTAATATAGCTTATATGCCACCATTTTGTCGTAAAAAAAATACAAACGGCATATTTGCTGGCTTAACGGGATGACTGATCTTTTTCCCATGTATAGGTTTGCAGGTTGCGGTACTGCCTTGCTGCCCGGAAGCGGATGAAGCTTGCAGTCAACAGGTAGGTTAGTGCAGGCACGAATTCTTTGCTCAGCAGTTTGTTGAGTAGGATGCTGGAATAAGGCTTTTTGTCCACTTTGGTGCATAACCCAGCGGCAGCTCAGTTGCATATTGCCAAGGCGGGCGCGGGTCTTGATTTTGATGAGCGAAGCTAGGTCGCGGGGCGCGGTAATGAATATTTGCGCACCGGGAATATTGCCGCGTTCCTGACGTTCAAATTGGCAGCGCACAAAGCCATCATCATTAATGACCGGCGGAAATTCGTGGAAACGGGTGCGCCCCGCCTGCGTAATGACATAGCTACAGGTTGCCACTACGCCATCGCGGATGTAGGGCAGTTGCAACCACAGACGGTAATACTGCCGTACTACCCAAGAAGACCGGGAGGTGTCGATGACCGGTTCGGTGCTGCCAGCAAAGTGTTACTGTGCTGCCAAGGCTTGCGTAATGGTCTGGATGGCATCGGCTGACAGGCGGGTGTCGGCATCAATGTAAAACACCGGCCAAGTGGTGATGTGTTTTTCTGCTTCATTTAATGCATTGACTTTGGATGGCTTGGGCAATATCCAAACAGATGGCGTGCGGGTATTCAGTGCGCACAATCTCGGCGGTATTATCGGTACAACCATTGCAGGCCACAATCAGGGTATCCAGCCCGGCCTGCCCGTTCAGACTATCCAGACAGCGGCGGATGACGCTGGCTTCATTGTGCGCCGGGACAATCACACTCGCCATTAACGATACCCCTGCAACCAGTCGGCACGTTGGGCAAAGATAATTTGCCATTCGCGGCGTTGTTCAGAGCCGGGTTTGAGCAAGGTATGCAAGACATGTTTGTTCAGCACATACCAGTACAGCAGTGCTTTGTAAACAGGGCGTTTCCACGGCGCAATATGCCGGTTAATCAGTTCGACCTTGCCTTTTAGCAGTTTGATCAGCTTGCCGGAAAAGTGGCTATGGCTGACGCCGCCGTGGTGAATGATGTGGGCATCAGGGGTCACAATAGGTTGGTAGCCTAATGCTTTGGCACGCAAGCAATAATCGGCTTCTTCGGCATACATGAAAAAGCTCGCATCCAGCCCGCCGAGCTTATCCCACAGTTCGCGGGTGGTGAGGAAAAAGCAGCCGGAAACAATATCGACTTCCTTGACGCTCTCCCGATCCCAGCAGCCGTAATTGGCGCTGTTGAACAGACAGGTCTGGCTGAACAGTTTGCTCAAACCGATGGCACTGTACAGCAAGTTGCCGAAGGTGGGTTTTTCCCAAGCGTGTTGGGTATTCAGGCTCATATCTTTATTGCGGGTCACGCCGCTCCAGATACCGTTGTCCGGGTGCAGGCGGGCAAAATGCAGCAAGCGGTCAACTGCTGCATTCAGAATGACGGTATCCGGGTTGAGCAACAGCAGGTATTTGCCTTTAGCCTGTTTTGCCCCTACTGCCACCCCACCCGCAAAGCCCAGATTTGCCCCGGATTCGATCAAGCGTAACCTGCGGGAAAAACTGGCGGATCATCGCCACCGAGCCGTCGCTGGAGGCATTGTCCACCACAATCACTTCATACGAGGTAAGCTGGGTTTCGCGGAACAGCGATTCCAGCGCCCGGCGGATATAGCTGGCGGTGTTGTAGGAAACCAGAATGACGCTGACTTCCGGTGTGGTGACGTTCATGCCAGCCTCCCGTAAGCAATGGTCTGGATACCGGAACGGATGACCTTTGCCGGATTGCCCGCCACGATGGAATGGGATGGGACATCTTTGGTCACGACGCTACCTGCTCCTACAATTACTTGATCACCAATCGTGATACCGGGCAGGATGATAGCACCACAACCAATAAAACAGTTAGCGCCAATGCGTGTTTTTTGTTCAAAATTACCGCCATGCCGCCGGGTCGCGTAGTCATGCGCCAGGATGATGGAATCAAACGCAATGTAGGTTTTCTCACCAATTTCGATGCAGCGCGGGTTGGTTTTGTCCAGCCGTGCCTTGAAGGAAATGCGTACATCCGGGCGCGATATTCATCCCGTACAGGGTGCGGAAGTACCAGGTGCGCAGCCATAGCAGGCTGTCGCGGAACCATACCAGCCACATGAACACTCTTTGGTTGATAAAACGTAATCTCAGTTTGGCGTATGCACTGTTTGTTGTGTCAGTATTGGGAAGTTTCCGCAGATGCCAATTTTTCCGCCTGACGGTTCCAGAAAGGATAGTATTGCGCCCAAGCCGATTGCCCCCAGCATGAAGAAAAACATTGGTTGTAACTTGCCGAAAATAATCCACGGTAAAGCCAATCAAAATCAGTGACATAAAGGACATTATCCATGCTGACACCATCCAGCGGTGTTGGTCGCAATGCCGATGCACCAGGTTCAGGGCATGAAAGACGGCATACAGGCACGCCAGCAGCAGCAATAGCAACGCAAACACGCCGTGCTGAAGGATCAGCAGCAGCCAGAAACTGTCAATGCTGTTACCCATCCATTCCATCCAGTAAGGGCGCGTCCAGTCGTGGTGCGCAATGCCCAGATATCAGGTTGTCCGCAATGTCATCAGCGGTGAATTCCCATTGCAAGATGCGGAAGTAGCCGGTATTCGGGTTGAAGGTCAGGTAAGAAATCAGGATGCCGAAAAATCCCCGGTTGGAAAACGCTTCAATCAGCAAGGCAGTGGCAAGGCCACCGAAGAACATCGACAGCCAGAATTGCCGCGCTTTATGCCAGAATTTCACCAATACGGCGGTAAATGCCTGAAAAATGATGGCCAGCAGCGGTGCGGAAGATAGGGTCAGCATCATCGATACCATTAGCCCACCCAGCTTGGCGACATTGCCCAGTACTGCGGTAACGCAACACCAGCAAGATGGCAAACGGGAAAAATAATGCCATTAATGTTCCGTACAGAATCGGGTGTTCAAACAGGCTGGTGGCGCGCATGATGCCAGCGCGGATGTAATCAGGCGGTATACAAGCGTGGGTCAAGGGAATGATGCCCGGTGATCTTTTCAGCAATGTCATGCAAGATGCGATGTTGGGCAAACGCTTCATAAACGCGTGATGACGCGTCAGCAATGCCAATAGCACTAATAAAGGTTTGGTTGACCCGGTAGAAACGTTGCGGGCTATTAATGAACAGCCGTGCCAGATAAAACGCCCCCAAGGTTTCAATCGCAAAAATACCGGTGGATTCAACCGCTTTTTGCAGGCCGTGATTGTGCCAGAAACTTGCAAACACCAATCCTGTCAAGGCAATCAGCAAAATATCTACCAGATCAGCATGTTGCAGCGCCAAGCCGGAAGTTAAACAAGGTATACAGCAACGCCACCGCCAGGACAATGCGGTAGGCTTCAATGCGCACCGACCCCAGCATGATGTAGAACTCTACCGGGATAAAAATCGAGATGATGAATAGGATGGCAATGATTCTTAGCATGGTATTTCCTATGATAGCTTGCCATGCCCGTCTAACAGACGGTTTTTGAAGAAAAATAGCACCACGCCGCCGGTTAGCACACAGATTGGCCAGCAATGTTGCAGTTGCTGCCCCTTCAATGCCGTAGCGTGGGAATCAGTACCAGATTGGCGATAATATTCACCACCAAGGCGCTTGCCAGCAGGCTATTCAAGTAGCGCACTTGCTGCTTGAATGATGAACATGAAGGAAAATGTCAGGCTCAATGCCCGTACCAATTGTGCCACCAGTAGGATTGCTAGCACTGTCCCGGCTTGCACATATTCCGGCTTGAAAAGTGCCAGCAAGGTATCACCCAGTGCCAGCAGCAACAGGGTAACGCCCCCTAGAATACCTGCCACCAATCCGGTTGCTTGCCAGAAAAAGCGTGTGACTTGTTCAGGTTGCTGCTTGTGAATGCGCAGCAAACGCGGGTAAATGGTCGCATCCAGCGCCCCAAGGAAAAATAGGCTGACAAATGATAGGCGTGCCGCCACATTGTAATAAGCGACATCGGTATTATCGAGCAACCAGCCCGTCAGTAGCGTATCCGACCACAGCATCAGAAAAGCGAGGATGGAGACGGGCGCAAGCGGTAGCGATTGTTGCCAGACTTCGCGCACCGACCAGCGCGAATTACCCGCTGTCAGCAAGTGTTGCCACCACGGGCGTAACCACCAAAAGGAAGCAAGCCCCGCCAATACCAGTGACCCGCTGTAAAGCCAAAGGAAGGTTTGGTTAGCGGTAAAGCCTTGCCAGAACAGCCCAATCAGCAGCAGGTAAGTCACCGCAGGCAAGCTATTTTGCACCAGCATGGAAGGGGACGTATGGTGGACTGCTTTCAAAAACGCCGAATTGACCATCACCAGATTAAAAAACAGAATGCCCAGCGTGCCAAGCCTAAGGGCAGGGTATGGATAGCACCATCAAACAGGTAACGTTGCGTCAGCGGGATGCAGCACCAACCAAACCAGCATAAATAATACCACTGCTGAATAACACCATGCGATAGGCATCACGCAAATAGGCGGCTTGTAATTGGGTTTCGGTTTCCGCAAGCCGTGCCACATCACGAATCAGCCACTGTTCAACCCCAAAGCGGCTAAACAGGGAAACGCCGGATATCAGCACCATCAACAGCAATACCATGCCCGCTTCATCGGTAGCCAAGCGGTAAGTCAGGATAAATGACCGCGCATAGTTCAGCCCCACACCGACGAAACGGGCAAGGGTTGACAGTATACTGGTCAGTAACAAGGACGGGTCTTGCAGGTTCATGTGCGGCTGCTGAGCGAAGTCGAAGCGCTGGCATGAGTGAGTTTTTCTGGTTTTTCATGTACGGATGGCTTGATCAATAAAATCCACCAACGTTTGCCGCCGGGAATCCGCTGCCTGTGTAGCAACGCTGCAATTCATGCCGCCGTTCCAGCAAGGCATGCAGCTCTTCCTGGGTGGAAGCGGTATACACCCCCGGCAATTTGCCCATCCATGCCAGCCCGTCAAGTTGGTGATCGTTGCGGTGTTCGCCTAGTGCGTGTTGGCGGTTCATGACAATGATGGGTTTGCGGCTGTTCCAGTGCGGTGATGATATTGCCCATGCCAGCGTGTGAAATGATCAGGTCGGCAGCTTGCAAGTGCTGGTTGAATACCGCGGTGGTCATGAAGCGTTCCCAGTGCAGGTGTTGCGGCAGGTATTCGCCACCGGCAATTTGGGCAATGCCTGCCACTTGGTGTTGTGCTTGCCCATTCATCCACGTAGCGGATCAGGCGGTCAAACGGAAACTGTGTACCGACAGCGACAAAAATCACAAGCACAGCTCCTTTGAAGAGGATGTGCTTGACCATCGCTCAAATGTTCCCATTGCGTCAGGAATACATCAGCACGTTTTTTTGCCAATTTGCCCGCCCGGGAAATCTGTTTGACATTGGCGATGCTGTCCACCCAAATGGTACGGATACCCAGAAAGCTACCCAGCCAGATAGCGACAGCACCGGGGGCTGCACCCGTTGAGAGAATGGCTTTCGGGCGTTCCTTCAGCAGGATGTACAGTACTTGCAAGGCACACGGAATCAGGCGCCATTTATCATCCGCACTGACATCGGTCACCGAATACACCTTGCGTTCACTGAGCGAAGTCGAAGTGAACAAGGCTGCAGGCATGGCATACACAATGTTGGTAACGGTTTTCCAGCCCCGCACTCAGCCGGTTAAGCTGAATCCAGTGCCCGCCGGGGGAGGAAATGGCCAGTAGCTTGGGGAGGTGGTGTCTGTCATGCAGGTTTTCTCAGGTAAAACGCTGCCTGATCCCCCTGATTAATCGCATTCAATTCCCGCGCCCGTTGCTCGAACTCGCGGATTTGTTTGGCGGTAAACAGTGAATTTTCCGGCGATTCTGCCCATGAACGTGGGTCACGCAGCGGAATATCCTGTTCATACTGCTTGCTGCCCCAGAATTGCAGCGCATTGGAGTCGTACACCACTTGTTCGGTGATGAAGCCCGCCTGTTCTGCCAGTGCCTGCATACTCTTGACCGAATGCAGGTACAAATGGCGCGGCGCATCCAGTTGCACCCAGTTCACCCCGTATTCCTGCCACACATAGGAGGAAACGGTCGGAATGCGCACCAGTGCCACACCGCCCGGTTTCAGGATATTGAATGCCTGTCCCAGATTGCGTCCGCTGGTTGCGGCAAATGCTCAAACGAATGGTGGAACATCACCAGATCCCATTGCCCTTGTTCGCTGAAAATATCGCGTTTCTCAATCCGTCAAGCCATTGGGGTAGGCAATGTCTTCCTGATTGAACGGGTCAATGCCCAACAGGTTCTGAAAGCCAATTTCACGCAAGGAATGCAGTAAATGACCTGCACCACAGCCTACGTCCAGAATATGCGCATCCCGTGCCAGTTTGACCGGGCGTAAGGTCGCCAGCTTGGCATTCGGCATCCACAGGTGCATTACCCGCCCAATCAAGCACTTGCCCGTCACTTCGTAAGCGATCGCGTAGCTTCGTCAGGGCTTGCTTGACCGGGTTGCCTGCTTTGGTCGCATCGCTGTAGGAATAATAGTTTTCCGGGTAATAGTCCGCGATATTGGCAGGAATTTGTTCGATTTGCAGGCAATCGCAATCCGCACATTGAAAATAGCGGTGTTCATCCCGCAACCCCAGCATCATTTCCTTGGCGACATAGCGTGCGGTGTTCGCCGGTACTGCCACAAATACGGCATTGCATCAAGCTGCTCCCGTGTGTACCGAACAGCTTGACGTCACCTTGCCAGAAATCCGGGTGGCTCAGATACCAGTCCAGCGTTTTTGCCAAGCCACTTTGGAAGGTTTCGGCTGGTTCATAACCCAATTCGCTGCAAATCTTGCTGTTGTCGATGGCGTAACGGCGGTCATGTCCCGGCCTATCCGTCACGTAGACAATGTGCTGATTGTGCGGCACATGCGGTGAATCGGGGAAACGTGCATCCAGCAAAGCGCACAATTCGTGGATCAGGCTCAGGTTGGCCTGTTCGTTGTTGCCACCAATGTTGTAGGTTTCGCCAATCCGCCCAGTACGGATAATCAGGTCGATGCCCCGGTTATGGTCATCCACATACAACCAGTCGCGGATTTGCTGCCCATCGCCGTAAATCGGCACGGGTTTGCCTTGCAACAGGTTGGAAATCGCCAGCGGAATCAGCTTTTCAGGGTACTGATACGGGCCGTAATTGTTGGAGCAATTGCTGGTGTGGTCTGCAAGCCGTAGGTGTGCTGGTACGCCCGCACTACATGGTCGGAAGCACGCTTTGCTGGCGGCATACGGCGAATTCGGTGCATACGGCGTGGTTTCGGTGAATGCTGGGTCAGTGGCTGACAGCGTGCCATACACTTCATCGGTGGAAACATGGTGGAAACGGTGGGCAAAGCCCGGTTTTTCATCCAGCCAGACTTTTTTCGCCGCTTTCAGCAAGCTGTGCGTGCCGTCGATATTGGTTTTCAGGAAGGCATCGGGGCCATAAATCGAGCGGTCAACATGCGATTCGGCAGCAAAATGCACAATCGTGTCGATGGTTTCTTCGCGCAACAGTTGCTCCACCAGCGGCTGGTCAAGGATGTCGCCGTGCACAAAACGGAAATTGGCTTGGCCTTCCAGCGGTTGCAGGTTTTCGTAGCGCCCTGCATAGGTCAGCGCATCCAGAATCACCAAACGGGTATCTGGGTACTGTTGCAACCAGTAATGGACGAAATTCGTGCCGATAAAGCCAGCGCCGCCAGTGACGAGCAGGTTGTGGGGTGTGTAATGTCGTTGTCATGCTGTTCGCTGTTTGTTGTTTCAGTTGAGTAAGCATCTGCCGCAGGCTAAGCCGCCAATGCGGTAAAGTGTAGCCCAGTAACGCTTTCAGTTGCGCGTTTGTCCATGACACTGAAGGCTGGGCGGCGGGCAGGTGTCGGGTATTCCTCGGTGCGCAGCGGCTTGATGGGTATGGCTTTGTCTAACAAGCCCGATAGCCAGTGCTTCTTCCTGAATGGCAACGGCGAAATCATACCAGCTTGCCACGCCATTATCGGCACAGTGGAAGATACCGTGCGGTTTTTGGGCGACGAATGACCATAGGGTATCTGCCAGGGTGCGTGTCCACGTCGGTGTGCCAATCTGGTCGGCAACCACGCCCAGCGAATCGCGTTCCCGCATCAGGCGCAGCATGGTTTTGACGAAATTATTACCGTAAGCGGAATACAACCAAGACGGTGCGTACCACGGCAGCAGTCGGGCAATGTTCCAGCACTGCTTGTTCGCCGGCGAGTTTGCTTGCGCCGTACACGCCTAGCGGGTAGGCGGGGCTTTCCGGCAAGTAAGGGGTGGATTGCAGCCCGTCAAACACAAAATCGGTGGAAACTTGCAGCAGGTAAATGCCGACGTGGTGCGGCTTGTCGCTGCGACCAGCATGCGCGGCGGCAGATGGTTGATGGGTAAGCGCGTTGCCACATCGCTTTCCGCTTTGTCCACGGCGGTATAGGCAGCCGCATTGATGATGACATCAGGTTGGTGTTGGTCTAGTGCCATTGCTACCTGTTGCGCTTGGGTAATGTCCAGCGTATCTCGTAGTCGGTGGGGATCAGGGTGATGTTCGCAGGGCAGGTGGCTTGCAGTTCCGACCCCAGTTGCCCGTTTGCGCCCGTCAGCAGGATTTTGATGGGGGTCATGCGAACTTCTCCGCATCTTGCCAGCTTTTGCCTGCTTCATCCTTGGCGGAAATGGTGGGTGCTGTGCCATTCACTAGAGGCCATTCAATACCTACGGTCGGGTCATCCCAGCGCAGGCTGCGGTCGTAGGCGGGGGCGTAGAAATCGGTGCATTTGTAGAGAAAATCTGCCGATTCGCTCATCACGTAAAAGCCGTGGGCAAAACCGGGGGGAACCCATAACATGCGGTGGTTGTCTGCGGACAGTTCCGCGCCCGCCCATTGCCCGAAGGTGGGGGATGATTGGCGCAAATCCACGGCTACATCAAACACCTTGCCGCTGGTGACACGCACTAGCTTGCCTTGCGGGTTTTGGATCTGGTAGTGCATCCCACGCAAGATGCCTTGACCGGAACGGCTGTGGTTGTCCTGCACAAAGTTCAGGTTTAATCCGGCATCGGCGAAGCGTATTGGCGTTCCAGGTTTCCAGAAAAAAGCCGCGTGCATCGCCGTAGACCTGCGGTTCAAGGATCAGCACCTCCGGGATGGCGGTCGGGATAATCTTCATTTCAGCAACTCCGTGAGGTACAGGCCGTAACCGCTTTTTTTCAACGGTTCTGCTAGGGCCAGCAATTGTTCGTCACCGATGTAAGCCCATGCGCCATGCGACTTCTTCCGGGCAGGCAATTTTCAGCCCTTGACGTTCTTCGATGACGCGGATGTAGTTGGAAGCGTCCAGCAAGGATGCGTGCGTGCCAGTATCCAGCCATGCCGTGCCGCGCTTGAGCATTTCTACCTGCAATTGCCCGCGTTCCAGATACATCTGGTTGACGGTGGTGATTTCGAGTTCACCACGCGGGGAAGGGCGTACTTCACGGGCAATATCCACGACTTGATTATCGTAGAAATATAAGCCAGTTACCGCGTAATTAGAACGTGGTTTATCCGGTTTTTCCTCAATGCTCAGCGCTTTGCCTGCGGGGTCAAATTCCACCACGCCGTAGCGTTCCGGGTCTTTGACGTAATAGGCAAACACTGTTGCGCCGGTTGTTTGATGCGCAACCGTTTGCAAGCGGCTGGATAAGCCCTTCGCCGTAATAAATATTGTCGCCTAGAATCAGGGTGGCGGGGGAATTGCCAAGGAATTCCGCCCCGATCAGAAAGGCTTGTGCCAGCCCTTCCGGCTTGGGTTGGATGGCGTATTGGATATTCAGCCCCCACTGTGAGCCATCCCCCAGTAAGTGTTGGAATTGGGCAGAATCTTCCGGGGTGGTGATAATCAGGATGTCGCGGATACCGGACAGCATCAGTACGGTCAGCGGGTAATAAATCATCGGCTTGTCATACACCGGCATCAGTTGCTTGCTGACTGCTTGGGTGAGTGGGTAGAGGCGTGTGCCACTGCCGCCTGCGAGGATGATGCCCTTGCGGTTAGTGTTGTTGTGTTGCATGAATATGTGCGAACCCGCGTGTCTTGCGATAAAGTTGCTAATTGTAGACAAACCCACGGAAATGTCAGCTAATTCCGATAATGAGCGAGGAGATGACCATGATAAAGGTACACAAGAGCGTATTACTGCTATCCACCAGCCTGTTGGTGGGCATGAGCCTGAATGTAGGGGCGGATGCTAAAAAAGTGCATCAGGATTTGCTCGACAAATACCAGCCTGAGAAAGTTTCCGAACACGTTTACGTCATTCACGGCCCGACTGGCTATCCCAACAAGGAAAATCAGGGTTTCATGAACAACCCCGGTTTTATCGTGACGGATAAAGAAGTGGCAGTCATCGACCCCGGTTCCAGTGCAGCCATCGGGCGGGCAGTGTTGGCACATATCCGTAAAGTTACTGACAAGCCAATTACGCAAGTATTCACCACCCATGTACACGGTGACCATTGGTTGGGCAATCAGGCATTCAAAGAAGAAAACCCTGCGGTGAAGTTCTATGCCCATCCCGCCATGATAGAGGAGGCCAAAAACGGGGCGGCAGCCGAGTGGATTGACACCATGAATAGCATGACCGAAAAGGCTACTGAAGGTACGGAGGCGATTATCCCGACTGAAGTGTTGACCGATGGCGAGAGCTTCGATTTGGGCGGTTTGACGCTCAAGGCGCATTTGATCGAGGGAAAAGCCCATACCGATACCGATGTGATGTTTGAAATTCCTGAGGAAAAAGTGCTGTTTACCGGCGATACCATCAACAACAAACGTATTGTGCGCATGGATGATGGCAGTTTTGCCGGGGGTATTAAAGCAGCCGAATATGCCCTGACTCTGGATGTGGATAAGATCGTTCCGGGTCATGGGCACAGTGGCGGCAGGAATGTGTTGGCCTATTACCGCGATTACCTGAGCAAGGTGTACAGCTCAGTCAAAAAAATGCGCGAAGACATGGAAGCACATGAAATGAAACCCAAAATCGAAGCACAGCTTGCCGATTACAAAGACTGGCAGGGGATGAATGAAGAACTCGGCAAGCACATCAGTTTGTCAGTGTTGGAAGCTGAGCAGGAAGATTTTTAGGCGGTTTCATGCTGCCAGCATTTCCTGCACATCCACGCTGAAGTTTTCGAGGATCGCAGCACTGTCTTCAGGGCTGCGCTTCTGGGTTTCTCCGTAAAAAAACCGCACTGCCTCTTCCATGCTGATGCCTTGTTGCAGCCGTTCCAAGGTATCCCGCCCAATTTTCAGCAAGCTAATATCGGCATCCAGCGTCCTGACATTGTGGAAGTAAAAATCATGCACTTCCTTACAAAGCTGTTCGCCATGAATTTCCAAGAAGACATCGCCCTGATCGTGCTGCATAACCGGCGCTAAGCATAATTAGCGTGGATTTTTTGGGCAGTAGGATCAGGCTCGGAAACAGGCTGGTGGTGGAAAAGCTGGCGCGTGAAAAGAAGTGCAGGTGTTTCGATTTCTGGCGGAAATGCTCCAGATATTGCAGCAAAATGTCCTCCCTTGCGGCATAACTGTAACGGCTGATGGGTGAAAAAATGAAATTCAGCAGCGAATCCAGTGTGTGGATATGCGTTTCCACGTAGTCTGGGTGGGCAATTTGCTGGAAACGCCCACTGTCATGATGCCCGTTGACGAAAAATGATGAAGGAAACTGGCTGTAGGCAAGAATGCGCCCTTCATCCTCCATCTGGCAGAGGTATTGGTCAACTTCTGCATCTAGGGCGAAATGTTGCAGGCGGAATTCACTCTGGCAAAATGCCTGAAAATGCGGTTTCAGCAGCACACTAATGTCTACTTTGAACAGGTACGCATACGCCAGCAATTTGGGAATATCCAATGCGGTGTCTTCACATTCGAGGCGCGAAATATCCGGTTGTAATACCGAGAAGCCCGGTTTCATGTGGGGCTTCAGGAAGTTTTGCACCAGACTCGCCATGTGCGCTTGGTTGTGACGGGCTGCTTCACGTAAGGTGCGCAGCTTTGCGCCATTTTGTGGGATATGCCCTTCTTGTGTTGCGGTGGTTACACATTCGTTTATTTATTGTTCATAATGGGTAAGAATAAACAATATGCACTATTTTTATGCATTATGCAAATTCTGGATAAGGCATTAGCTGAACGATAGATGAACAATTTAATTAGTTTTTCTTATTGGTAGAAGGTAATATTTGTTCCGCTGATAAACAACATAACACGGAGCAAAACCCCATGAAAACAATCTCAATTATTGCCTGTTCCTGCCTCGTTGCACTTTTCCCTGCAAGCTTGCAGCACGACACCTAAGCCCAGTGTGGTGCAGTCCGCTCAGGGAAAGACGCCACAAGTGACGGTTAAACGTCCGCTTTACCGTTCAGTGGATGCCCCACCGAATTTGTGCCAAGTCGGGGGCGCGAAAGCTCAGCCGGATGTTGAGGAGGAGCTTGCAGCAGAAGAACCAACGGCATTGCCCTCGGCGACGACCGTCACACTGTTAACGCAAGTTGCTGTACCACTCATTACAGCAATCCTTCAGTACCACTAACACTTGAAACGATACCCTTGCGTCACGACGTTTGTGGCGCAGGGGTAGCCCCGCTATGCTAGACTGCACCGCAACATTTTGCTAACCCGGAGCCAGACTAGATGAGCGCCAAACCCAATCCCCGCGTGACTGTCACGACCTTGCGCAAGATGAAACGTGACGGCTGAAAAGATCGCTATGCTGACGGCTTACGATGCCAGTTTCGCCAAAGTGCTGGACGCGCAGGGGGTGGACGTGATTCTGGTGGGTGACTCCCTTGGCATGGTGATCCAAGGCCATGACACTACCGTTCCGGTGACCATGAATGACATGGTTTACCATACCCGTGCGGTCGCAACCGCTTGCCAACACGCCTTGGTGATCGGTGACTTGCCATTCATGAGTTACACCTCCCCCGAATTGGCCTTGCGCAACAGCGCCCGCCTGATGCAGGAAAGTGGTGCACAAATGGTCAAGCTGGAAGGTGGTGCGCCCCAAGTCGCTACGGTGATGCAGCTTGCCCACCACGGTGTGCCGGTATGCGCCCATTTAGGTTTGCAGCCGCAATCTGTCCACAAACTCGGTGGTTATCGGGTGCAAGGGCGTGATGAGGCGGTTGCCAAACAAATGCTCGATGACGCCAAAGCCTTACAAGATGCTGGGGCAGATTTATTGGTGTTGGAATGCGTCCCTGTCGCGCTTGGCAGAACAAATTACCCAAGCACTGGAAATTCCTACCATTGGCATTGGTGCAGGGCGTGGTTGCGACGGGCAAGTGCTGGTATTGCACGACATGCTTGGCATTTCCCCGCGTGCCCCCAAATTTTCCCATGATTTCATCGGTGCGGGCAGCACCATTCCGCAAGCTGTCGCTGCTTATGTGCAAGCGGTAAAAGCTGGAACCTTTCCCGAAGACCAACACTGTTTTTTCTAAAAGCTTAAAGTCCATGATTATTATTCAAGCAATTGACGCACTCTGCGAGAAGAACTCAAGCGGTGGCGCAGAGCCGGTGAAACCATTGCCTTCGTGCCCAACGATGGGCAACCTTACATGCTGGGCATCTGGCCTTGGTCAAACGGGCGCAGGCATTGGGCAGCAAGGTGGTGGTATCCATTTTCATCAACCCCACCCAGTTTGAGCGTAAGGAAGACCTCGCTGCTTATCCGCGTACACTGGACGCTGATTGTGCCAGCCTGCAAGCTGGCGGCGTGGATATGGTGTTTACCCCAACCCCAGCCATCATGTACCCCAACGGTGGCTTGGCAACTAAAGTTGAGGTTCCCGGTATCAGCACCTTGCTGGAAGGCGCTTCCCGCCCCGGTCATTTCACCGGCGTTTCCACCGTGGTGTGCAAGCTGTTCAATCTGGTGCAGCCGGATGTGGCAGTGTTTGGGGAGAAGGATTTCCAGCAACTGATGCTGATCCGCCAAATGGTACGCGATCTGGATATGGACATCCGTATCGAAGGCTTGCCAACGGTGCGTGAAGCCGATGGCTTGGCAATGAGTTCGCGCAATGGCTACCTGACGGCGGAGGAACGAAACTTGCATCGGCATTCCAGCGGATTTTACGCCAAGTGGTTGACGCGCTGCACAAAGGTAGGCAGGATTACGCCTCTTTACAGGCGGAAGCCATGAAGTCACTGGAATTACGCGGATTTCGACCCGGATTACGTGGAAATTCGGCGGGCAGTTGATTTGTTGCCACCAGAGGACGGGGATGGCGATTTGGTGGTGTTGGGGTCAGCTTGGCTGGGCAAAGCACGTTTGATCGATAATATCCCGCTTTAAGATTGAAAAATTTAACAGAAACATCATAATAGTATTGCTTTGCAAATACTTGACTGGATGCGTTACGGAGGAACCGCCATGGAGCTGACGCTTCTCAAATCCAAGCTGCACCGTGTTACAGTCACTCACGCTGAGTTGGACTATGAAGGTTCCTGTGCGATTGATGACAACTTGCTACGTACTGCCAATATCCGTGAGTATGAGCAATTGCACATCTATAACATCACCAATGGCGAACGTTTTTCGACGTATGCCATTCGTGCGGAAGCAGGTAGTGGGATTATTTCGATCAATGGTGCGGCAGCCCACAAGGCGAGTACGGGTGATTTGATTATTATCTGTACGTACGCAAGCTTTACCGAAGTGGAAGCCAGTTTGCATAAGCCGCAATTGGTGTATGTTGATGCGCATAATGGGATAACCCACACATCCAAACAGATTGCGGTACAGGCAGCCTGAATGTTGCGTGAGTGTGCTGTAAGGTATGTGCTGTTGTCGGAAAAAAGAAGGAAAACCGAGCGTTTCTTGTTATAGTTGTGGCTCGGTATAAATGCGAAAATCGCTTATTGTTATGATTCTTATCTGTTTCGGGTCTGCTCACCCGGAGAGTACCAACCCCTTGACAACTCTCGCAGATGGTTAAACTTCTAGTGTCGGCTTGGCGTTCATCAACGCTTAAGCCGACAGGCTTTTCATAACAGTTCCATCTTAAGCCGGGCTTGTTGTTATTGCGTATGCCCCTTCGATCCATGGCGTGTATCTTACGGGTTCGGCCTGAATCAGTACTTAACTCATTAATTTTACTAATTAGTCTATTTGGCTGATTTTTCGTAAGGCTTATCGGTTCAGCTTTGCATGGTTTACCCTAAATCATCAAACCCTGCCTGTTTGTACAGACGTTTGGCTTCTGCTTCGTCCTGGGGAACACCGTTGCCTTGCTGGTACATCAGTGCCAAGCGTCGTCAATGAGCCTTGCAGACCTTGTTCGCCTGCTTTGCGGAACCATTTGGCGGCTTCTTCGCCATTTTTTGCGGCGCATTCACCTTCCAGATACATGAAGCCCAGGCCATGCTGGGCGAGACCGTAACCTTGTTCAGCAGATGCTTTCATCAACGCGAAAGGCTTTGGCATCATTGCGTACGCACGCCGAGGCCGTTTTGGCACATAATGGCGCACAGGTGTTGGGCAATCTTGTCGCCTTGTGAGGCGAAGGGGGATAAAAATTGCATGGCGCGGGAAAAATGCTTGGCTTCAAAAGCAGCCATGCCGCTGGCGAAATCCATAGACTCATTATCAGATTGTGACACGGGAATCTCCTTGAACGTAAAATCGGACCCCAATCTTAACGCATTCGGGTCTGAATCCACGAAATAGCCCGCCAGGATGCCCGTGTTACCCCTAGAGGGATATTCAGAAACGGGGATGCCCTTCTTAAACTTCCGCGATATGGAAAATGCCACGATGACCGATACTAATACCGAACGCAATTTAAAATTGCACATGCGCCAATGCATCCAAAAAGTAGCGACAGGCCCTGAATACAGTAAGGATCTGAGCTATGAGGATGCCTATTACGCTATGCGCCACATCCTGAGCGGTGAGGCTGACCCGGTGCAGGTGGCGGTTTACTTCATTGCCTTGCGGATGAAACGTGAGACTGATGAGGAAAACCGTGGCACGTTGCAGGCATTGATTGACACCGCCAGCTATCCAGCACGGCGACTGTGGATGAAGTGTTGGACGTGTCTGACCCGTATGACGGTTACACCCGTGGCGTGCCTGCTTCTACCTTTGTGCCGGTGGTGTTGGCAGCGATGGGTGTGCACGCGGTATTGCACGGGCTGGAGCAGGTGGGGCCAAAGTTTGGTGCAACCCACCACAAGATTTTGAAAGCGGCTGGGACTCAATGTGAATTTGACCCCGACTGAAGCTGTGGCGCAATTGGAACGCATTGGTTGGACATACCTCGATCAACGTCAGTTTGCGCCCGCGTTTGCATGATTTGATCCCCATCCGCCAGCGGATGATCAAGCGTCAAGTGCTGACCACGGTTGAAACGCTGCTGGGGCCGATTCGTGGCAAGCGCAAGACGCATTGCACGGGCGGCTACGTGCATAAGGCATATCCACCGATTTATGCGTCACTGGCACGTCAGGCAGGTTTTGACAGTGCTATGTTCGTGCGCGGGGTGGAAGGCGGTGTAATCCCTTCCCTGCAACAATCAGGCAAGCTGTTCTATTACTATGAAAAGGGTGAAGAGCAGCAACGTGACCTTGACCCGAAAGATTTTGGCATTCAGGCTGATGTCAGGGCAGTGCCATTACCGGATGATTTGCCCGCTGCACCAATGATTGGTGATGAGATTGCGACCACGGTAGATAGCGATGCACTGGCGGCGATAGCGGCGCAGACTGGGCATGGCAGCACTCGGTGGTGAAAAAGGTTTGATGTACGACAGTCTGGTATACTCCGCCTCGATCTGTCTGGCGCATTTGGGCCGTTACGGTTCGATACAGGAGGCCGCTGATGCGGTACGTGCCATGCTCAATAGCGGCAAGGCACTGGAAACACTGCGTGCTGCGGCGTAAGAGGCACCACGTTTATTTTCATTTTTGATTTAGAGAGGACATGACAAATGAATATGCAGTATTACAACGCTGTGGTGGAAATGGAAAAAGCGGGCGTTGACGCTGAGTTTCGTGCAAGGCTGGCAAGGTGGCTACCTGCTCAACCCGATGCGTGAAGAGCAGCGTCTGACCGAAGCCTATGAAGCAGGTTATGCTGCTGGTCAGGAAAAAGACATGGAAGCTTACAAAGAGTGGATCGCGGGCTAATCGCTACGCCATTCCTTGTGAGCGACACAAAAAAGCGGGCTTCGGCCCGCTTTTTTGTTGTCGCTGATTTAGGTACGTTTGTCCGGTATTTACTTAAACACCCTGCCTCATTAAGCACACAATCGTCCCGATATGGTCATTCAATAACTATAAACGGGTAATTCACATTGATTACGCAACTTGTAACCGCCATACGTGAATTGCGTGATATTGTCCCAGCTTGGGATGTACTCACACGCCAGTCGCTTGAACCCAATGTTTTCTATGAAAGTTGGGCATTGTTACCGGCGTTGGAAGCACTGGCTGCACCAGGATACCCATGTGGCAGTGTTGCTGGTGTGGGCAGATGCTTCCCATTCGCGGCTTAACTGGCTTGTTCCCGCTGGTGCAGGAACACACCTACCAAAAATTTCCCGCCTGTCATTGGTTGAACTGGCTACATCCGCATTGCCCCTTGGGTACGCCATTGGTACGACCAAACTGTATGCGCATGCAACGCTGACGGCGGTGTTTGGCTGGTTGCGTGAGCATTCTGGGGCAATGGCTTTTTCCCTCAACAAGGTTCCGGCGGAAGGGGAATTTGCCCATCACTTGCGCCTGTTTGCCCAGCAGCAAGGTGGTTTGTTGAATGAACATGATACGTGGGAACGGGCTTTGTTGAAGGCGGGCATTTCCGGTGAAGATTATGTGACTACCCACCAACGCAAAAAGAAACTTAAAGAATACAGCCGCTTGCGCCGTCGTCTTGAGGATGTCGGGGAGCTGGAATTTCAGACTTTGTTGCCGGGGCAAAGCCATGACTTGAGCCAGTGGATCCATGATTTTTTGCGGCTGGAAGCAGGGGGGCTGGAAAGGCCGTGCCTTGACAGCCATGAGTTGCCAACGAGGGAGAACGGGTTTTCGCTGAAAACCTGATCCGCAATGCTGCGGAACGTGGTCAGTTGATGATGCTGAAGATGCAGTTGGATGGGGAAACAATCGCCATCAAGTTGAATTTGACGAGTGCTACCATCGGCGGGTATGCACTCAAGATTGCTTATAACGAACATTATGCCGCGTATTCGCCCGGTGTGTTGCTGGAGCTGGAAAATATTTACAGCACCTTGGATAACACCCGGCTGGCGTGGATGGATTCTTGCGCCATCCCCAATCACCCGATGATTAACCATTTATGGCCAGAACGCCGTAAAATGGTCAATTTCCATATCAGTACCCAGCGTGCCTTGAGCAAGCCGTTGCTGCATACCATGCAGTGGGTGAAAACGGCTTACCAGTATTACAAGGGCGCACGGGCCTGAAACATCAGGGGGGCGCGGCGGATAAAGATCCCGCTCCCTTGAGGAATTTGAAAATATCGCTGTCAGTCGAGAGGATAACGGTGGCGTCCGGTGAAATGATGGATTTGTAAGCCTCCATTGTGCGGGTGAATTCATAGAACCTAGCTGCGTCAGGGCTTTGATTGTAGGCATTGGCGTAGATTTCGGCGGCTTTGGCATCGCCTTCGCCACGGGTTTCTTCTACTTTGCGGTACGCTTCGGACTGGATGCGGTTCAGGTCACGGGTCATGTTACCGCGAATCCGTGCCGCTTCGCCGTTGCCTTCCGAGCGGAAGCGTTCGGCAATCTGGCGGCGTTCGCTGATCATGCGGTCGTAAATTTTGGGTTCGACACTGGCGTTGTAGTTGATGCGTTTGAAACGGATGTCGAGCAGTTCGATGCCGAAAACTTTCACTTTTTCCGCAGCGGCTTTGAAGATTTCCTGTTCGACCAGCAGCCGTCCCTTGTGGATGGGGACAAGTATGCCAACCACGGTGTTGGATTCGACATCACCGCCAAGCGTTAGGGTCGGGTCTTTGAGTGGCTGGCGGTTTTTGGTGGTGCGGATGATTTCGATCAGTTCATGTTTGGCGACGGCGTTGCGGGTTTCGCTGCCGAGGATGTCATCCAACCGTGATTGGGCGCTGCGTTCGTCATGCATCCGCAGGAAATATTGCAAGGGGTCGGTAATGCGCCAGCGGGCAAACAGGTCGACCGAGATGTACAGCTTGTCTTTGGTGGGCATGTCGGAAGGGCTGCCTTCCCATTCCAGTACCCGTTTGTCGATGCGGTTGATGACCTGAATGAACGGAATTTTTAGCTTCAAACCGGCTGTGGTGACGGGTTCGCCGACAGGTTTGCCGAACTGGGTAAGGATAACTTGCTGGGCTTCGCCAACCGTATAAAAGGCGTTGTAGAGGAGGAACGTCAACAGGCCAAGGGCAATGGGAAGTAAGCGGTTCATGGTTGTGCCTCCGCTGCTGGTTTTTTATCGAGGTTCAACAGGGGCAGGATGTTTTTCATGCCTTCATCGACCACCACTTTGTTTTGGATGGCGGGCATGACTGCCTGCATGGTTTCCAGATAGAGGCGGCGCTGGGTGATGTCTGGGGCTTTCTGGTATTGGGCAAATACGGCGTTGAAGCGCGATACATCGCCCTCGGCTTCATTGATGCGCTTGAGGCGGTAGCCTTCGGCTTCACGGATACGCTGGTCTTTTTCACCTTCTGCCAGCGGGATGACTTTGTTGTAGTCGCGGCGGGCTTCGTTGATCAGCTTTTCCTTTTCTTGCTGGGCTTGGTTGACCTCGTTGAAGGATTCCTGCACCGGGGCGGGTGGGTTGATGTTTTTCAGTTGCACTTGGTCGATGCTCACGCCCATGGTGTAACGGGTGGTGAGTTGTTGCATCTTGACCAGGGCTTCGGTTTCGATTTCTTGCCGCCCGATGGTAAGGACTTCATCCACGGTGCGGTCGCCGACCACTTCGCGCATCACCGATTCAGACACATCCCGCAGGGTTGCACCCGGTTCACGCACCGCAAACAGGTATTTGAACGGTTCGGCAATGCGGTATTGCACCACCCATTCCACCAGCCCGACGTTCAGGTCGCCCGTGACCATCGGGGATTCTTCGGCGGGGGTATCGGAATATTGGTCAGGATTGGTCGCGCCTTGGGTAAAAAAGCCGAATTCCTGTTTGAGCTGGCGTTTGACGGGGACGATGGTGGCGACATCCACCCCGAACGGGATTTTGAAATGCAGGCCCGGCGGGGCTTCCGTTTGGTATTTGCCGAAGCGTTGCAGGATGGCAACCGAGTCGCTGGGGACTGTGTACCATGATGTCCATGCAACGCTGGCAAGCAGCACCACGATGATAATGGGGACTGCCCCGAAGCTGCGTGCTTGCGGCAGCCCGAATGATGGCAATGACGGTTTCATGGGCTAACCCTCCGGTAATAATCATTATTATCGGAACTACTGTACGCGGGATCAGGCTGTTTTGCCATTTTTCCCATGACCGTCTGTCAGGCTGTCAGGGAATCTAACCCACGCTGGCTGAACCTTTTTGCCCCAGCATTTCTGGCGTGACCAGCGTAATACCGTTGGGGGTTACGCGGAAACGTTGGCATCTTCTGCATGGTCTTCACCAATCACCGTGCCTTCCGGTAGTGGCAACCCCGGTCGATCACGGCACGGGTGATACGGCAATGCCGCCCGATCTGCACTTCCGGCAGTACCACGGATGTCTTTCACCGTGCTGTAGGAATGCACTTTGACATTGGAAAACAGCAGGGAATTGATCACCGCGCCCCGGAAATCACGCAACCGGCGGAGACCACCGAATCCAGCGCCTTGCCTTCGCGCCCTGCATCCTGAAACACGAATTTGGCGGAGGGCAATTGGCGGTGATAGGTCAGGATAGGCCAAGTCTCGTCGTACAGGTTCAGTTCCGGCTCAACGGATACCAGTTCCATATTGGCTTCCCAGAAGGCGTCTATCGTACCCACATCACGCCAGTAGGGCTGTTTGCCGGTGATAGGATCGCGGAAGGGGTAGGCATACACCGCATGGTCGGCAATGATGGAAGGGATGATGTCCTTACCAAAATCACGGCTGGATTCGGGGTTGGCAGCATCTTTGTGCAATTGTTCAAACAGGAAGTCGGTGTTGAAAATGTAATTGCCCATTGACGCCAGCGCGGTATCGTCTGACCCCGGCATGGGTTGTGGGTTGGCTGGCTTTTCATCGAAAGCCACCACGCGATGCTGTCTCATCCACGCGTCATCACGCCAAAGCCTTTGGCGTCTTCGAGCGGAACACCCACGCAAGCCACGGTCATGTCAGCGCCTTTTTCGACGTGGTAGGCGAGCATTTCACCGTAGTCCATTTTGTAGATATGGTCGCCTGCCAGCACCAGCACGTATTTGGGGCGCAAGGCTTCCACAATGTCGAGGTTCTGGTAAATGGCGTCGGCAGTCCCCGCGTACCAGTTGCCGGTGGTGCGTTGTGAGGCGGGCAACACTTCCACAAATTCACCCAGTTCGGTGCGGAAGTTTGACCAGCCATGCACCAGATGGCGGATCAGGGAATGCGCTTTGTATTGGGTCAACACCCCAATCCTGCGGATGCCAGAATTGACGCAATTGGATAGCGGGAAGTCGATAATGCGGAATTTTCCACCGAAATAAACGGCAGGTTTGGCCCGCGATCGGTCAGTTCATACAGGCGCGAACCACGTCCACCTGCCAGTACTAGCGCTAAGGTTTCACGGGTCAGCAAGCTGACAAAGCGAGGGTTGTTTGTTGTCATAATGTCCAGCTCCAACGATTAATTCTTTTACGCTAACTGTACGCTGGATTGCCGGGGTTGGCGAGGTGGGGCGATGAACTTGGCGTGAACAATTGACTTATGTGAACAAAAGCATGATTTTTTGTTTTCCTGTTTGACTTTCAGCTTACGTGCCTTCGCTGTGTATGGTTCAGCAAGGGGCGTAATCCTCGCTTCACGCTGCTTATAGTTTCCACCCTGTTCAAATTCTGGTATTAATCTGTCAGGGATTTTGAACAGGGGCATTGGCGGGAATCATGTCACAACCACCACGAGTTTTTATCAGTTATAGCCATGACAGTGACGCGCATCGAGATTTCGTGCTGTGTCTGGCAAACCGTTTGCGTGAAGACGGTGTGGAAAGCTGGATCGACCAGTATGTTCCCGGTTTTCCGCCGCAAGGTTGGCAACGTTGGATGGAAGGTGAAATCGAGCAGGCCAATTTTGTGTTGTTGGTCTGTACGCCGCTGTACCTGAAACGTTTCCGGGGTGAAGACCCTGACGGTGGGCGTGGTGTCAATTTTGAGGGCGTGATCGTTTCACAAACGCTTTACAGCGCCTATTACCGCAACACCAAGTTTATCCCTGTTTTGCCAGAAGGCGGGAGTCTTGGGCATGTTCCCACGGCATTGCAAATCTACAGCACTTACACACTGGATGCAGACTATCAGGATTTATACCGGCTGCTGACCGGGCAACCCAAAGTCACGCCGCCGCCGGTTGGCAAGCCGGTGCAATTGCCTGCCAAGAGCGTGGCGACTGTTTTCCCCAGCCTGAGCCTTGAAGCGGCTTATCTGCAAAGCCTGTTGCAACAGAGCCAGATCCTGTTTGCTGACAAAACCTACACCACACTCTCTGGTAAGTTCCAGCAGGATCGGCAACTGATTCCCCGTGAGTGCATGATGTCTGCCAGCTTTTTGTTTGAAGCGTTTGCGGATAGGGCGTGGCTGCGGGAATGCCACAGCCAGCCGGAAAAACACGATGACCTGTTGGCGGCGTTTGCACACCATAAGCGTTTGGTGTTGCTGGGTGAACCGGGTACGGGCAAGACCTTTTCGCTGTGGCGCATCGCTGCTGAACAGGCACGTAAAACACTGGCTGATCCGACTGGCCTGTTGCCGGTGATTATCCCGCTCAACCGCTGGACAGATGAGAACCAGACCTTGCAGGACTTTGTGCTGAAACAGATGGGTGGGCTTGGGGCGGTTCGATGACGTCGATGCAGGCAGGGCGTTTGCTGCCCCTGCTGGATGCCCTGAACGAAATCCCGTTTGACCAGCGTGACACCAAGCTGCCGCAGGTGCGGGCATTTGTGAATCAGCCTGCTTTCAAGCACCTGTTGCTGACCTGCCGCAAGCGTGACTACGTGGACAAGCTGGAACAGGATATGCACAGGCTGACCATTGAGCCGCTTGACCCACCGCGTATCCAGCAGTTCCTGCACAACTACTTCAACTATTTTGAACAGCAGCAGCCCGGTAGTTTTGAGCCTGACATGGCCGACAAGCTGTTCTGGCGGTTGGCGGGTGGTGAACCTGTCAAACAAAGCTGGGAAAACTGGCAGCAGCATGGCAAAGCGGATCACTGGCAGGATTTCTGGGAACTGAAAGAAATTCCGGAAGACTGGCCGAGATGGAAATACGCTGGGAGGATTGGGCAAGAAAGCAGCAACTGGATGACCTACGCAGCTTGCTGAAACTAGCGGCTAACCCCTATCTGCTGTTCCTGATCACCACCCTGTACGCCCGTTACCGTGAGTTGCCCAAAAGCCGGATTGACCTGTTCGGGCGGTTTGTCAGTGTGCTGCTTGAAACGTGAAGAAGAGGAAAAAGCCCGCAGCCGTGACTACATTCCCAAACGCGGGGACATGCTGGAGGAACTGAAACAGCTTGCATGGCAACTGCAAAGCCGTAGTGGTGAGTTGCAGGAAGCGCGTACTGTCCTGCTACGTGATGAAGCCAGCAAAACCATGCCGGAAAAGCGGCTGGAATTTGCTGCCGCTGCCAGCCTGTTGGAACTGACCCGCGATGCCGTGCGTTTTTCCCACCAGTTATTACAGGAGTTCTTTACCGCCCAACGCTTCAAGGAAGAGCGGGAAGCCGGTTTGCAAGCCAGCCAAATCTGGCCTGCTGATAGCTGGTGGGAGCCAAAAGGCTGGGAAGAAGCCGCACGGTTGGCGGCGGAATACGAAGCTGATCCAGTGCCATTCCTGCAATGGCTGGCGGTGGGCAACCCCAAACTGGCGGTAGAAATTGCCCGCGACCAGGCCATTGTATGATGCCCTGATCGGGTTCCGTGGAAGTTGGCAAGCTGCCATCACTGACATCAAACACTATCCCAATCCACATGAACGCCATGCTATCAGTACCGCGCTTGCATGGTTGGGCTGGGATAACCGCCCCGGTATTGGGCTGGATGCCAAAGGTTTGCCTGACATTGACTGGGTAGAAATCCCCGCAGGCAAGTTTGTCTACCAGGAGGATGAAACGCAAAAAACTGCCTTTGGAAACCTACAAAATGAGCCGTTACCCAGTCACTAACGCCCAATTTCAGGCATTTGTTGCGGCTGGTGGTTACGAAACTAAAGAATGGTGGGAAGGATCTGCAAAAGCCGGATTCCCTGCCAAGCCATCGCTGGACAGAAGGTAATCGTCCAGTGGAAAGGGTGAGTTGGTATGACGCAATGGCATTTTGCCGCTGGCTTTCCAAAAAAATGGATTTGGATATTCGTCTACCCACCGAAGAGCAATGGGAAAAGGCAGCGCGTGGTACGGATGGTCGGGAATATCCATGGGGGGATGGTTACAAAGAGGGTTTTGCCAATATTGATGAGAAAAACAGTGAAGGTTCAGGTGAATATTATTTGGAGGAAACCTCTGCTGTCGGCATTTACCCCCAAGGCAAGTCGCCCTATGGTCTGATGGATATGTCCGGCAACGTCTGGGAATGGTGTCTCAATAAGCATGAGGAATCCCAGATAACTACTGCTGATGTTTCTGGCGGTGTTCGTGTGGTTCGGGGCGGCGCGTGGGGCGGCTTTACAGAGAGTTGCCGCTCTTCTTTTCGCTATCATGGGAATCCAGGCTATCGTCTCAACAATCAGGGTTTTCGGTTGTTGTGTTGTTTCCCCCATTGATCACTGATTTACTGATCACTGTTCCACTGAAAGCCCCTCTCCCTCTGGGAGAGGGGTTGGGGTGAGGGTTTCGCCGCGTAGCGGCGACCGCGATTTTTTACCAGTAGAGAGCTGGCTCCTCTGCTATCCTACCCCTACCAATCCACCATAAATTAACACCACAACGAGGTAGGCATGGACACCAACACCACGAGCAATATCGGCCTGATCGGCCTCGGCGTCATGGGTTCTAATCTGGCGCTGAACCTGAGCGACAAAGGCTATTCCCTGAGCGTTTACAACCGCACCTATTCCCTCACCCAACAATTCATGGGCGAACAGGCGCAAGGTCGGGCAATCCAGTCCGCTGCAACCTTGCCCGAATTCGTCAGCCAGCTTGGGCAACCCGCGCATTATCCTGCTGATGGTCACCGCAGGCCGTGCAGTGGATGCAGTGATCGAGCAACTGCTGCCGCTGCTTAACCCCGGCGACATCATCATCGACGGCGGCAATTCCAACTACAACGACACCAACCGCCGCTGGCAGGAACTCACCGCAAAGGGCATCCGTTTCGTCGGCATGGGCGTTTCCGGCGGGGAAGAGGGCGCACGCCATGGCCCGTCATTAATGCCCGGTGGTGCGGTGGAAGCATGGCCTGACATCCGCGACATGTTCCAGGCCGTTGCCGCCAAGGTGGACGGCGAAGCTTGTTGCCAGTGGCTGGGCGAAGGCGGGGCAGGGCATTACGTCAAGATGGTGCATAACGGCATCGAATACGGCGACATGCAACTGATTGCCGAAGCCTGCCACCTGATGCAACACGCCCTGGGCATGGATTTTGACAGCATGGCGGATACCTTCGCCGCGTGGAATCAAGGGCAAGCTCGAATCCTACCTGATCGAAATCACCAGCGAGATTTTGCGCCAGAAAGATGCTGATGGCAGCCCGCTGGTGACTAAAATCCTCGACCGCGCCGGGCAAAAAGGCACGGGGTTGTGGACGGCACAGGATGCGCTGGAACACGCCGTTCCCCTCACCCTGATTTCCGAAGCTGTCCATGCGCGGATGCTTTCCGCCCGCAAGGATGAGCGTGTCGCGGCGTCCCAGATGCTGGGGGGATTGCAAGAACCGGTTCCAGCAGAGCAGCGGCAGGCGTATCTCGACGCCATCCACGACGCGCTGTATGCCGCTAAACTGGTGTCTTACGCGCAAGGTTTCATGTTGATGCAAACCGCGGCGACAACAATACGGCTGGAAGTTGCCCTATGGTGACATTGCGCTGCTGTGGCGTGCCGGGTGCATTATCCGCAGCCGTTTCCTTGGCGACATCAAGGCCAGTTTTGCCCGTGAACCCGTGCCGCAAAGCCTGTTGCAAGACCCGTTTTTTGCCGGGGAACTGCAACAGGTGGAAGCAGGCTGGCGCAAGGCCGTGGCGCTGGCGGTGATGCAGGGCGTGCCCGCGCCCGCGCTGTCTTCCGCATTGGCGTTCTATGACGGTTATCGCTGTGCGGACGGTTCCGCCAATATTTTGCAGGCGCAACGTGATTTCTTTGGGGCGCATACGGTTACCAGCGGGTTGACCGCGATCCGGCGCTGCATTTCCATACCCATTGGGGCCTCGACTACGCTCAGGGAACACGGTTCTGAGGAGCAACTGTCATGAGTTGCGGTGGAATTTCTCATGCCTACGTCATTTTTGGCGCAACCGGCAATCTGGCTGCCACCAAGCTGTTGCCAGCACTCTACCAGCTGCATTGCATGGGGCATTTGGCGGCTGATGTGGAAATCCTCGGTTGCGGGCGCACCCCGTTCACCCAAGAGACGTGGCGGGCGGAGGTGCGCCAGCAGTTTGTGGCTACGGGTATGGTGGAAGATGCCGCGTTGGATAGTTTCATCCAGCGGCTGGATTATCTGGCAGGCAGCTTGAAGGATGCCGCTTTCTACCAAGCATTGGGGGCATGGATCGGCAACGATGGCGAATGCGCCAACAATGTCATTTTCTACCTGTCGGTCAGCCCGGATTTGTACGTGGACGGTGACCGAAGGCTTGGCGGCGGCGCACTTGCTGGAGGAATCTCACGGCTGGCGGCGCATGGTGATCGAAAAGCCGTTCGGGCATGATTTGGCATCCGCCCGTGCCTTGCAGCACAGCCTCAGTGACCATCTCAAGGAAGACGCAGATTTACCGCATTGACCATTACGTGGGCAAAGAAGCGGTGCAAAACCTGCTGGTGCTGCGTTTCGCCAACCTGATCCTCGAACCCTTGTGGAACCGTTACCACATCGACCACATCCAGATTACCCATGCCGAAACGCTGGGGGTGGATGGGCGTGCCAGCTATTACGACCACAGCGGCGGGGCGGTGCGCGACATGATCCAGAGCCATTTGCTGCAAGTGATGGCGCTGCTGGCAATGGAGCCGCCGGTTTCGCTGGAAGCGGAAGCCTTGCGCAACGAAAAGGTCAAGGTGCTGCAATCCATCCGCCCGGTGAATTTGGAGCAGCTTGCCAGCCATGCTATTCGCGGGCAATACGCGGCTGGGGAAGTCAAAGGCCAAACCGTCCCCGGCTATTTGCAGGAAGACGGGCGTGGCAGCGGGTAGCCATACCGAATCCTACGCTGCCATCAAGCTCTACATCGACAATTGGCGCTGGAAGGATGTGCCGTTTTACCTGCGTACTGGCAAGCGCCTGCAAGAACGCCGCTCAATGGTGGCAGTGCGTTTCAGGCAACCGCCGATGCAGTTGTTTAAGGGTAGCGGTATTTATCAGCCGCATCCCAACTGGCTGCTGATCGGCATCCAGCCCGAAGATGCGGTGCGCATGGAAATTTCCGCCAAAGTGCCGGGGCTGGAAATGCATACCCGCCAGATCGTGATGGATGCTTCGGTCAGCAGCGCCGAACGAGCGCAAGGCCGAAGCTTACGAAGAATTGCTGCTGGATGTGATCAAGGGCGACAGTTCGCTGTTCCTGCGTTACGACGAGGTGAAGGCGGCGTGGACGGTGGTTGACCCGGTGATGCAACGTTGGGCAGAAGATGAGCAATTGCCCTTGCAATACCCTGCAGGTGGCTGGGGGCCGAAGGCGGCGGAAAAGATTTTTGGTGATTCGGATCGGGCATGGCGGCATTCCTTGTCATGCAATGGAGGTAGCTGATGTTACCGCGTGATACCCAAGTGTTGGCGGATGCCGAGGCAGTGGCACAACGGGCGTGCAACCTGATCGCAGCGGCGGCGCAGGAGGCAATCTCGTGAACGCGGTGTGTTCCGGTTGGTGTTGGCGGGTGGTGGCACGCCGCAGCGGGCGTATGCTTTACTGGCGCAAACGCCGCAGGATTGGGCACATTGGGAAATTTTTTGGGGGGATGAACGCTGTTTGCCGGTTGATCATGTGGAGCGCAATTCGCGCATGACGCTACCGGCAACTGCATCTGTTCCCGATTCCGGCAGAGTTGGGGGCGGAAGCGGCGGCGGTAGCTTATGCGCAGACGCTCAGCGGCAAGTTGCCGTTTGATTTGGTGATGCTGGGGATGGGGGAGGATGGGCATACGGCGAGTTTGTTTCCGGGGTTCACGCCTTCGCCCCAATTAACCGTGGCGGTGTTTGATGCACCCAAGTTCCCGCCGGAGCGGGTGAGTTTGAGTGTGGGGGCGTTGCAGAACGTGTCGGCAACAGTTGGTGTTGGTGACAGGGGCGGGAAAAGCTGAAGCGTTGGCTGCATGGCGGAACGGCGCAAGTTTGCCGATTGCACAGGTAGTGCGTGAAGATGCTTGCTTGTTGGTGGATGAGGCGGCTCTCTTGTCCCTCCCCTGACAAACTCAACAGCCACTCCACCAGCATTTGCCCTGACTTTCTTGGAACTTCATCGCACCGTCATACTTTGGCGCACTGGTGCGTGGTTGGTTCAAGCTTTCCTTGATGCCGAAGCTGCCAAAGCTGTTGAAGGTTTGCGGTAGGCTAAACAACATGAACAATTCGCCACCAATGTCTTTCCACGCAGTTAACAGGGTTTGGTAGCGTTCGCCCATGCGCGGGTCACGGTTGGCGGCTTGGATAAGATTGAGCATATCGGTTTTGCGGGCAGCGGTCAATCGTACCCAAAACCAAATGCTGCCCACCTTCGTAAGCATACAGTGACTTGCCAAAGCTTTTGGCAACCGCTGCTTGGCGGATGAACAGATTTTTCAGGGCTTCCATCCCGTAAGGGTCGTTGGGGTTGTCGATGGCGGCAAAAATGTCATTCACCGAGGTGGCTTCCGCGAGTGTTTTGGGCACTTTGGTGGTGTCTTGGCAGTTGGTGCTGCTGCGATCCCAACAGGCGTAGAAGTATGCCGCCTGTGGCTATCGCGTCGACATGCTGGCTTAGTGTCACTGTAGTTCAGCATATTGCGGGTCTGGTCAGGATTGCCCTGATACGTGCCGAGAATCCTGACTAAACGGCTGGTGCCTTGAAACTCGTCTTCCCAGATTTGGAAGGTTCTGGCTGGCTTGCTTGGCGTAGAAATAAACACCATCCCAGAAGGGATTGATCGGCGGCGGTGTACAAGCCTTTGCCTTTTTCGCGCATGTAGAGCGATGCCCAGAAAATACCGTTCCATACTTCGTTACTGTACTCAACGTGGGCTTTCAGGCCGGGTTTGAGGTTCTTTTCGACGTAGCTTGGCAAATTCGCTGGACATAAGTTTCGGTGGCATTGTGGACAATATTAAACCACGGATGGGCGTTGAGTTGGTTGGCCAGTTCGACTTGTACTTCGATAGGTGCGCCGCGCCCATAACGCTCAAGACGCGCAATATTGCCGGAACCACCCCATACTGCATCATCCATTTTGCTGCGTTGATCCCACGTAAAATCTTGTAACAGGCAGGTTTGGTCAATAATCGTTTTGCCATTGGCATCGAGGATGAATTTGTTGGGGTTGCCCGGTTCGGTTTGGGCGCAGGCTAATTGGCTGGGGCTGGCTTCCATCAGGTTCATCATGCGCACCACGCGGAAGTCTTTGAGGAAGTTTAAATAGTCTGGGTTGAACACAATGGCGTTGCGGTTGGTGCGGAGGGTTTCCTCAAAGCTGCGGTATTGTCCCGCTGGGCAATTTGCCGCGCTGTCTACGCGTGTAAACGGATTGCCTTCGCAAATGCCACCGGGCATGACGATGCGGATGTTTTTGACCGTACCGCTGGCAATTTGTAAGGCCATGCGGTTGTTGGTGGCAACAGTGTCCAGCTTGGCGGGTAGGGTGATTTCGATCTCGTCACGCCCCACGCTATGGCTGAGTAATTTTGCATAGCCAGCGTAATTGATCGTGCCCGTGCCTTCGTATAGCACGGTGTATTGCCCGCTGGGAACGCTGCCTTGCACCACGCTTTCCAGCAGAAAGGTTCTGATGACGGCTGGATTTTTGCTGCTACAAGTGGCGGGAAGTGCATTGGGCCAGCCATGTTCGTCATAGGTCACATCTTTGCACGAATATTCGCGGAAGCGGGCGGGCAGTACGGAAAATATCCACGAAAGGCATGGGCAGGGCGATGGTGGCTTGTTCTGCCTGCGGTGCTTCGGTGTTCATGCCGAGGGATGGCTTGAATAGGGCGGCGGGTGTTTGCCCATAAGCGGCGAGTTGTTGCGCGAGTGCGGTTTCAAACTGGTCGGGGGAAATCGCCCATGACAGGTTTAGGCTATTGGCGATGCTGGATAGTTG
Organism: uncultured Gammaproteobacteria bacterium; assembly: GCA_963818325.1. GTDB lineage: Bacteria > Pseudomonadota > Gammaproteobacteria > Thiotrichales > Thiotrichaceae > Thiothrix. The sequence goes on from CAWFRV010000005.1 coordinate 90,921, forward strand.
GATGCCGTTGGCTAGCATTCCGGTCGCTGTCCATGCTGAGGAAAAAGCGTTCCAGATTTTTGCTGACGTTGTAGGCACAGGCGCTGGGGTCGGCGTTACCGCTACAGACGGAAGCTGCCATGTCATGCTGGGTGAGTGTCGCTTTGCCTGTAATGGTCAGGCGGGTATTACTGCCTAAGTATAACAGCAAGTTATTGCCTGTTGGGACAGCAAAACTGCCATCCGCAGCCGATAGGTTTCCGGCACTTAGGTATTGCAGGCCGCTAATGGCGGTTTCGGCATTACTGCGGGTAGGGTCGAGCAGCAACAAGCGTCCGGCGCTGGTGGGGTGGCGGTGGTATTTCCACTGTTGTTGGTATTGGTGTTCCCGGACGTGGTGCTGGTGTCAGTGCCACCACTGCCGCAGCCAGCCAGCAATAGCACGACGGCAGCAGCCAGGCCGTGTAACAGTAGCGAACGTGATGATGGATACCGTGCAGTACCGTGCGCTTTAGCCCCTTCAGTGCCAGTCTTCATGATGTAGCCTTATGGTTAGTTGCTGGTCAGATTATGCTTAGAACATGATTATGAATGAAAATTCCCTTGATAGTAATTTTTATTCATAAAATTATATTATATACTATATATAAAAATTATTTTATGGGGGTAAAAGCCGATAATTTCAACTACTTGGCCATAAATAGATGTTCTATTATAATCTGTGCTTTGGTAGACTATTGCTCAGTGAATAATCCAATACTTTTTTGAAGGGCTAATACGATGGACGATCTGTTCTTTCCTGTTCCATCAGATGAGAGTTACGATCCGCTGATGGATGCTTATGCTTATAGACCGGAACTTGAAAGCGTGGGCGAGCCTGTTATGGCTCAGCGCAACCCGGTTGCCGACCTCTTTCTAAGCACGGTATACGGTTTTAAGGCTTCCCCCGCCAGCACTGAGTGGCTGCTGAACAGCGGTGGTTGGACGTATATGCCGGAAGCAGACCGTGACGGTTTCGTGGCGGCTATCATTGAAGTATACCCCAATGAAGTGGATGCTATTCAAACCCTTTACATGAATGCATTTGAGCGTTTAGGTGACCCCGAAGGGTTGGCCTATTGGACGTTGCACATGCTGCATGACAAAACCACTGATCCGACCAGTTTGTTGCTTCCCGTCATTAATAGCTCACCTGAATATGTGGGGATGCTCAAGACAGTGTTGGGTGACCAGCCTGCGATTGCGAACCTGAAAACCGGGCAGGAAATCGAGAATTACATTCGTATCCAAGACAGTGCTACCCGCGTCGATATGTACGGCAAGCTCGTGGATCATCTGTATGATAACGTTTTAGGGCGTGTTGCCGAGCCGGGTGGCAAAGCTTACTGGACAGGTGAACTTGAGAAGGGCAGCGTTAACTTGCTGCAAATCATGGGTGCATTGTCAATGGCTGCAGGTGCGGCGGATAAAACCTTGCTGAGCCTCAAGGGTGATATTGCTTACGATGCCATCAGTGCCTTGATTGACCACAACATTATCACTAACCAAGACATTGCCAAAGCCGGTGCTGCAAAAGTGGGAACCGCTCTGGCAAACATGCAGGAACGGTTATCAGAATATGATGCCACTGAATTGCTGGCGTTGCAGGCAAACCGGGAAACCCTGATTACCCAACTGTTGCGTGACGCCGGTCTGGTGTAAGTGGTGTCACTATAGACCCAAAAAACCCATATTGGCATTGACTGTCCGGGTAGGGCAGTTGCCACGGAACATTTCCCATTCGTCGCAACGTTTGCCGCCGGGCAGCAGGCAATCAGCCTTTTCACCTTCAGGGGTCTGGTGGATTTCCAACGTGCCGTGGTTCTGGACGCAGTTCAGCGAAGCAGGGCTGGCGGCGCGGGTGGCATTGGGGTCAACCGGAATGGGGGCGGTGGTACTGGCGCAAGCGCTCAGCGTGATAGCGATGCGTCATGATCAAGCCCGTAGTCAGTTTCATGCGTGTCTCCATAATCTTCGACAAAATAATTAGACCGCGCATTTTACACAGCATTCAGGCGAAATCAGGCTTTTTTGCGGCTTAACTGGCGCAACGGATGCATAAGGTGGCATAGGGCAGGGCATCCAGCCGTGCTGGGCTGATAGGTTCGCCGCATTTGGCGCAAGTGCCGTATTCGCCGGTTTCGATACGCTTGAGGGCTGTCACGTACCTGTTTGAGTTCCAGTCGGGTTTCTTCCTGCAAGTTGCGCAACACGTCTTCATTTTCACGTTCGGTTACTTGTTCAGCAGAGTCGGCGCTGTGTTGGCTGCTTAGGTCACTGCTGACACCTTTCATACGCGTGTGTTAGCACTTTCTCCAGTTCTTTTAGATGCTTATGCTTTTCTTCGTACATGTTTTCTGTTCTCATTGGAAGTATAAAGGAATCATGATAACGCATTGTCGGGCATTCCGGCATGATGTAGTGCAACAAAGGGAGTGATCAATGCACAGACTTGCAATCGTAGTGATCGTAGGCGTTATGGCAGGTTGTTCAGGCGGGCATAACTTGGATTCGCCCATCAAAACCTGTAAGGCTGTCACGGCAGTATTGGCAGGTGACAAAGGCGTGGTGTGGCACGGCGAACAGCAGAGCTGAACAAAAAGGCGTGCAATTGCAAGTGACGCTGGATTTCTCATTGGAAGGTCAGCCAGCAGGGGGAGGTTTCCCAAGCCGTGTGCATTTATGGCCTGAGCAGCCCTGACATGGATTACCGCAATGCGATGGGTGAATACGCCAATACGCCAACGTCGATGATGATCAACGGGATGCCAATCCCCTCCAATGATCTGGTGCAGGCGGTCAACCGTGCGACTGCCGATACCGCCAACGCGATTGGTCAGGAAGCCATCCAGAAACTCAACGGGCAAAAGTGATGCTGGCTTTTAGGCCGGGGTGATTGTCCTGTAATTGGACACTTGCCCCGTGCAGGTCGGCTACCGCTTTCACCAGACTTAAGCCTAGACCGTTACCGGGGGTGCTGCGGGCATTGTCCAGACGGGTAAAGCGTTTGAATACCTGTTCGCGTTGTTCAGCAGGAATGCCCGGCCCATTGTCGCTGACGGTCATGGTGATGTTGCCGTTTTGCCGGGTAACATCCAGTTGGATAGCACCGCCTGCCGGGGTGTATTTCACCGCATTGTCGAGCAGGTTGGTGATGGCTTGCGCCAGTAACTGGCGGTTGCCGTGGATGTGCAGACCGGGTTCGGCATGGTGGGTGAGGGTAAGGTTTTGTTCTTCTGCCACGACGGTGTACAGTTCGGCAAGTTCTTCAGTCAGGGTGCGCAAGATCGACTTCCGCCCAATCCTGGCGTTGTACGCTGGATTCCACTTGCGCAATGCTGAGCAGGGCGTTGAAGGTCTTGATCAGTTCGTCCACTTCCTGAATCGTGTCTTGGATCAGTTGCGGGTAATCGGTTTGTGTCGCTGGGGTGGTACTGGCTGGCTTCCAGCCGGTTACGCAGGCGGTTCAGTGGGTTGCGCAGGTCGTGGGCAAGGTTGTCGGTGACTTCGCGCATACTCTGCATCAGTTGTTCGATACGTGCCAGCATGGTGTTGAGTACGCGGCTGAGGCTGTCGAATTCATCGTTGCGCCCGGTGACAGGCATCCGCTGTGACAGGTCGCCACTGATAATGTCGTTGGCGGTTTGACCGACGGCATTGATGCGGTGTTGCACGTGACGGTTCATGACAATGCCGCCCGCCAACGCCAGGGCGAAAATGATGCCGATAGCTGCCAGTACGGTCTGCAACAGGCGATTCAGCAGGGTATGTTGTTCCTTCAGGTCGGTCACTACCAGCAATTGGTAGCCACCGGGCAAGATGGTCAACATCAGGCGGGCCGGTTCAGAATCGCGGTTTTCAGCCGATGACTTCACTCAAGGGTAGGGTCGCAACACCTGGGTGGGGTTGTTGCTTGATGGTCTCAAATTCAATATCCTGGCGAAATCGTGCTGGCTGCGGTGAATCAGCCGGGCAACCAGGTAGCGTGAGCCGTTTTCACTGTTGCGCATACTGATGATGCGTGGTGAAACGGTCGATCGGGAGTTTGCTGTACATCGCTCAGCAGGGCATCGGTTTCCAGTTGCAGGCGGGCATCGGTCTGCTGTTCCATTTGGCCTTTCGCCATCCAGTAAATGAAACCCAGTGCTCCCGCCGCGACCGTGCTGAACAGCAGCGCATAGACCAACGATAGGCGGAAAACCGAAGTGTTAAGCAGCTTGCGGGTCATGCAGCAGATACCCAGCGCCCCGGATGGTGTGCAGCAGTGGTGTGTCAAAATCCTTGTCGATCTTGCTGCGCAGGCGGCTGATGTGTACGTCGATCACATTGGTTTGCGGGTCGAAATGGTAATCCCAGACCTTTTCCAGCAGCATGGTGCGGGTGACGACCTGCCCGGCGTGGCGCATCAGGTATTCCAGCAGGTTGAATTCGCGCGGTTGCAGGGGAATCACCGTGCCGCCACGGGTGACACGGCGTTTGAGCAAGTCCATTTCCAGATCGCGGACTTTGAGGGTGGTGTATTCCTGTGCGGGCTGGGTGCGGCGTAACAGGGCTTGCAAACGTGCCAGCAGTTCACTGAAGGCGTAGGGTTTGACCAGATAATCGTCACCACCGGCACGCAAGCCTTCCACCCGGCTGATCCACATCACCGAGGGCGCTGAGGATCAGTACCGGGGTTTGCATCCCTTGCGCCCGCAGGGTCTGGATCAGCGACAGCCCATCACGTTGCGGCAACATCCGGTCAACGATCAGGATGTCGTAGCTGCCTTGCAGGGCAAGGTGCAAACCATCCTCGCCATCAGCGGCATGGTCAACAACATAGCCACTTTCCATCAGACCTTTCTGGATGAAACTGGCGGTTTGGCGGTCATCTTCAACGATTAGGATATTCATGGGGGTAAGGATAAAACACTGGTGAATTTTGTGTCGTGAACATCTTGTAATGTTGACTTGAACCCTACTCCCCCGCACGGATAAGCGTTAAACTCCCCCTTTTTCAGCTCGAACCCCAGCGGAGACAGGAATGCTGCAAGATGTGCAAGATTTATTGGCGTATGTGCCATCCGAGAACGCATTGCGAGGGCGTGTGATTCTGGTAACTGGCGCTGCCGCAGGCATGGGCAAGGCCATTGCCACCGCTTGCGCCCAATACGGTGCAACGATTGTGATGCTCGACAAGGAAGTGCACCTCGCTGAAGAAACCTACGATGAAATTGTCAAGGCAGGCTACCCAGAACCCGCGCTTTACCCCTTGGACATGCAAGGGGCTACCGCTAAGGATTACGATGACCTCGCCAACAATATCCGCGAACAGCTTGGGCGTTTGGATGGCTTGATGCTGAATGCGGCATGGCTGTCTTCTTTCACCCCGATCAGCCATTACGACACCGAATTGTGGTCGAAAATGATCATGGTGAATTTACACGCGAATTTCCTCTTGACCCGCGCTTGCCTGCCATTATTGGCGGAAGCGCCAGACCCGGCTATCGTGTTTGCCAGCCATGCCTCCAATAAGGCGTATTACGGCGCATTTGGGGTGGCAAAAGCGGGGATGGATGCGTTTTGCGATATTTTGGCGGCGGAATATGATAACCCAGCGCATTTCATCCGCGTCAATACGGTGGATACGGGCGCGGCGCGTACCAGTATGCGTACCCTGAATTTCCCCGGCGAAAACCCCAATAGCGTGGCACGCCCGGAAGCACTGGTTGCCCCCTACCTGTTTTATCTGGGGGCGGATGCAGGCAAGCGTACCGGCGAACATTTGGTATTCGAGCGCCAGCCCGCCGATGCACACTGGGCAGGGGAGGCAAGCGTAGCCTAATGCAGCATGATTCCATCTACGCTCTGCCACAAGGGCAGGTCGTGGATTTCGCCTTCAACGAAGCGGTCGCGGATGTATTCCCCGACATGATCCGCCGTTCTGTGCCGGGGTACGAGGCCATCATCAGCTTGTTGGGGGTGATTGCCCGCCGCTACGCCCAGCCGCACAGCCGGATTTACGACCTCGGCTGTTCGTTGGGGGCGGCGACCTTGTCGATGGCCTCGCAAGTCCGT
>CAWFRV010000006.1:0-50344 GCA_963818325.1 uncultured Gammaproteobacteria bacterium
CGACCCGTGGCGGCATTACTACACCCTGTTCCAACGCTGGATCCGCAAGCTCGATGCACGTTCACTGGAACACGCTTTTAATGAAGCAGAATCGCTGTATTCGCTGGAATTAGTCGCCAAAAAACTGGTGCTGCCCCTTTACCAGCAACTGTGGGAACAACAAGAAGCCCTGCCCTCCACCACTGCTGATTACGCTTTTTTGCACGAATTCCTCTGCATCAAGCTGGGTTCGCGCTATTTGCAACATAACAGCCGCGCCACTGGCAAGCGCATCCTGATCCTGAATACGGCGGCAAGCGATGGGCAAGTCGAAGCCTTGTTGCTCGCCAATGTCCTCAGCCACCACGGCTATCAGGTCAGCCTGTTGGGGACGCACACCACGCTTGATCACTTGCCGCTGATTATGGAACGTGAGCCATTCGATGCACTGCTGCTGCCCAAATGCAGCCATATTTCAACCAGCTTGCAAACCTTAGTGGCAATGACGCGGCTAACCGTGTTCCTGTCCGGTTTCCAAGATGAGTGGACATCAGAACCCCCAGAAAATCTGCCGATTTATTGGCTGCCGGAAGAACTGGGCGAGATTTGCCAAGTGATTGACCACACGCTGGCTGAAGAAACCCCATGACCACCGCCATTGTCTGGTTGCGGCAAGACCTGCGGCTTGCGGATAACCCGGCGCTGTACCACGCTTGCCAGACCTGCGACACCATTATTCCGCTGTTCATTGACGACCCGCTGCCGACTACTGTCAGCCAATTGGGCGCTGCCAGCCGGGTATGGTTGCACCACAGCCTGCAAGCACTCGACGACAGTTTGCAGGCGGCGGGCAACCGGCTAACGCTGCGGCAAGGTGCGGCGCTGCCGGTGCTGCAAGCCTTGATCGCGGCAACGGGCGCAACGCATGTGTATTGGAACCGGGTGTATGACCCCGCAAGCCTTGCCCGCGACAAGCACATCAAGGCAAGCCTTAAGCAGGAGTGCGAAGTCCACAGCTTCAATGCCAGCCTGCTCAACGAACCTTGGGAAGTGCTTAAGGCTGACGGCACGCCTTACAAAGTGTTCACCCCGTACTGGAAAGCGACGCTGAAATACGGCATCCAGCATTTGCCGCTGCCTATTCCGGCGCGTATTCCCGCCGCCGCGCTAGTGCCGAAAAGTCTGCCATTGGCGGCGCTCGGCTTGCTGCCAACGGTTCGCTGGGATACGGGGATGATGGCACACTGGCAGGTAGGCGAAACCGCCGCCATGCACAAGCTGCACGATTTCCTGCCGAGCGGTGGGGCGGATTATAAAGATGCCCGCAATATCCCGGCGCAAGCGGGCACGACACAGCTTTCACCCCACCTGCATTTTGGCGAAATTAGCCCGCGCCAAGCGGTTTACCATAGCGAAAATTATCTGGCGGGGCATCCGGGGGCGGATAGCGGTTTACGTCATTTTATTCAGGAAATCGGCTGGCGCGAGTTCGCGTATTACCTGCTTTACCACTTTCCGCATACCGTGGAGCAGGCGTTGGATGTGCGTTTCGCGCATTTCCCGTGGGCAGAGGATCACGCTGAATCATTGGCACGCTGGCAACGCGGGCAAACCGGCTTCCCGATCATTGATGCCGGGATGCGCCAACTGTGGGAAACCGGCTGGATGCATAATCGGGTGCGCATGATCGTGGCTTCTTTGCTGACCAAAAACCTGCTGATCCCGTGGCAAACTGGGGAACAGTGGTTCCGCGCTACGCTGGTGGATGCTGATCTTGCCAGCAACGTATTCGGCTGGCAGTGGACAGCGGGGTGCGGGGCGGATGCAGCGCCCTATTTCCGCATTTTTAACCCGATCCTGCAAAGCCAGAAGTTTGACCCGACGGGGGAATACATCCGCCGTTGGGTGCCTGAATTACGGGCGCGGGACAATACGCAGATTCATCTGCCGCGTGAATGGGGGGATGGGTTGCGGGATTATCCCTTGCCGGTGGTGGATTTAAAGGCAAGTCGTGAGCGGGCGCTGGCGCTGTTTAAGCGAATTTAAGGGTAATTTTCTACAAGACGCTAAACTGATGCATATCGCTTTTCTTGCAATGCAGCGTAAAATCCCTCCCCAGAACCCCAAACTCGCTTAATCAACACGGATGTCGCTCATGCTGCTAAATCTTGAAAAGCCCTACACCGGCAAATACGCCCTCCATCACCTTGGTTTCCGCCCCTTCTTCCTCGGCTGCTGGGCTTGTTTGCCGTCATTGGCATGATCCTGTGGGCAGGCATTTACGGCTTTGGCTGGTCTGGCTTAAACGCGGCTTACCCCGCCATCAAGTGGCACGCGCATGAAATGGTGTTTGGCTATGCGGTCGCCGTCGCCGCTGGTTTCCTGCTCACAGCCGTCAAAAACTGGACGAATCAGCAAACCTTGCACGAAGCGCCGCTGCTGGTGTTAGCAGGTGTGTGGGCATTGGCTCGCCTGCTGCCGTTTGTGGGCGTGCCGCTGAGCGTGGTCGCCAGTCGTGGATACGCTGTTTTTACTCTGGCTCGCAATCGCCATTGCCCGCCCGATTATCCGCAGCAAGCAGTGGAAACAACTGGCGCTGGCGGGCAAGATTGCCTTGCTCGTTCCCGCCAATATCGCGTTTTACCTCGGTGTATTGGGCTATTGGCCGGAAGGCGTGCAAGTCGGCTTGTATTCCGGCTTTTATATCATTTTAGGGCTGATTTTCACGATGGGGCGGCGCGTTATCCCATTTTTCATCGAGCGCGGGGTGGGCTGCCCGTTCACCGCCCGCAACGATGTGTGGGTAGACCGTTTCAGCATGGTGCTGTTCCTGCTGTTTGCGGTTGCGGATGTGATCGCGCTGGCAACCGGCAATGCACTGGCGATACTGCTCAGTGGGATGCTGGCGTTGGTGCAAGCGGTGTTGCATGGCTTCCGCTTGCAAGGTTGGTATCACCCGAATATCTGGGAAAAGCCGCTGTTGTGGGCGCTGTATCTGGCGTATGGCTGGTTGGTGACGGTTTCTTGCTGAAATTCCTCAATCTGGCGACAGGCATTGCGCCGGTGTGGATTCATGCGTTTGCGTATGGCGGCATTGCGCTGATGACGGTAGGCATGATGACGCGGGTATCGTTAGGGCATACCGGACGCGATGTGTCTGAACCGCCTGCGATTCTGCCGGTGATTTTCTTGCTGTTGTTTCGGGCGCATTCATCCGCGTGCTGAATACGTGGCTGGTTCCAGAGTTCTACGCGATGTGGATTCTAAGCGCACAATTGCTGTGGATTGCCGCGTTTGCGCTGTTCGTGTGGCAGTATGCACCGATGTTGCTGAAACCGCGTATTGATGGGCGTTACGGCTAATTATGGGTAATTTGTGTTGACTGGGGCTAGTGCTACACTTGCCCCTATAACCCAATAATTTCACTGCCTTACCGCTGCTAGAGGAGAACTCCCCATGAAATACACCCTACCCATCCTGCTACTGTGTTGCTCCTTCACAGCCTACGCCGCCGAACCCGCCGCCACACCCACCCAGCTCGAAGCCGGTCTGGTCAACCCCGGCGCTATCGACAAACCCGCGTGGTTCAAAGAATCCTTCCTCGACCTGCGCGACGACCTCAAAGAAGCCAGCGCCGCCAACAAGCGCGTGGTGCTGTATTTCTACCAAGACGGCTGCCCATATTGCGCCAAACTCATCCAAGACAATTTCGGCAAACAAAGCATCACCGACAAAGACCCAGAAAAACTTCGATGTCATCGCCATCAATATGTGGGGCGACCGCAACGTAACCGCTGTTGACGGCAAGGAAACCACCGAAAAAGCCTTCGCCACTGACCTAAAAGTGCAATACACCCCCACCATGCTATTCCTCGACGAAACCGGCGCAGTAGTACTGCGGGTCAACGGCTATTACGCCCCCGAAAAATTTGAACTCGCACTGGATTTTGTGTCAGGAAAACACGATAAGGAAGGCAGTTTCAAAGACTACTACAGCCAAGCTCAAAGCCGACGGCAAAGTGGCCAGCGCCAGACAAAACCTACACCTTACCCGGCGCATTGCCTGCCCCGTTACGCCTGCAAGATGCCCGCAAAGACAGCAAACGCCCCCTGATGGTGGTATTCGCGCAAAAGGACTGCGAAACCTGCGACGAACTCTACAACGACATATTCAAGCGCAAAGAGCTGGCGTATTCCCTCAGCAATCTCGATCTGGCACAAGCTGACCCGGATGACTGACCGCCATGATCCAAACGCCCGATGGTAAAGAAATGAAGCGTTGCCGACTGGGCAAAATCGCTGGAAATCAAATACAGCCCCAGCCTGGTATTCTTCGACGCCGCAGGTAAAGAAGTCTTCCGTACCGAAGCCTACTTCAAAGCCTTCCACACCCACGGCGCAATAGATTACGTCACCTCCGGCGCGTACCAATGGCAACCCGAATTCCAACGCTTACCTGCAACACCGCCGCGAAGCCCTAGCAGCCCACGGCTTCCCCGCCAATTTGATGGAAGGGCGTGAATACGCCCTGTTTACTGCAACGCCTTGCTCAAATGCCCTGCAAACGCCTCCGCAGGCATGAACCCAACCTGTCGGAACGGGCGCAATTCCTCGCCGTCTTTATTGAAGAACAGGATGGCAGGCGGCCCCACAATCTGAAAATGCTGCAATAACGCCTTGGTTTCCGCATTGGTCTTGGTCACATCCGCCTTCACCAAAATCGCATTGCGCAACAACGCCTGCACCGACGGGTCAGTAAAGGTGTATTTCTCCATTTCCTTACAGGTCACACACCAATCGGCATAGAAATCCACCATCACCGGCTGACCTTTGCCATCCTTGACCGCTTGTTGCAACGTCATCCAAGGTCTTAACCGTATTAAACTGCAAGCTTGAACCGTAGTGCCAGCCGCATTAGCAACCCCACCCTGCCCCACGGTCAAACCTTTCAAGGGCTGCCACAAATCGCCGCTACCCGTGGCACTGCCCACCATCAGCAAACTGCCGTACAGCAGCAACAAAATACCCGCGCCTTTCCAGAACTTGCGCCAGCCCCCGGTATTTTCCGGCAAATGGCGTCAACGCCCCCAAGAAAATCGCCGAAATCACAAACAACGCCGCCCACAGCAACAAACTCACGGATTCGGGCAAAATACGTTCCAGCATCCAGATCGCCACCGCCAACATCATCACCCCGAATACTGCCTTGATGGCTTCCATCCACATGCCCGCACGCGGCAACCATTTCCCAGCGGACGTACCCACCAGCAACAGTGGAATCCCCATGCCGATGCTCAAGGCAAACAACGCCATGCCACCCAGCACCGCATCCCCGGTTTGCCCGATGTAAATCAGCGCCCCCGCCAACGGTGCTGCCACACACGGCCCCACAATCAGTGCCGACAACGCGCCCATGATAGCAACGCCAATCACGCTGCCACCTTCCTGCTTATTGCTCAGGTTATTCAAATGGCTCTGCACGCTGGACGGCATTTGCAATTCATAAAACCCGAACATCGACAACGCCAGCAATACGAAAATGCCACTGAACGCCCCCAACACCCACGGGTTCTGGAACATGGCTTGCAAGTTTTGCCCAAACATCCCCGCCAGCACGCCCGCCACGGTGTAAGTCAGCGCCATTGCCAGCACGTAAGCCAGCGACAAAATAAATGCCTTACGCGGCGTCAGATTCTTTTGCCCCACAATAATCCCAGAAAGGATCGGGATCATCGGGAACACACACGGGGTAAACGCCAGCAGCAGCCCAAAGCCCAAAAAGCCCAGCAAGGTCAGCAGCACATTACCGCTGGCAAGGGTAGCGGCAATTTTATCCTGTTCTGACAAGGGAGCCGTTTGCTCGGCTTCCCCCATCGACACCGCGACAGCACCGGGCAAGGGCGTTTCAGACCACGTAACGCTTGCTTGCTGCCCTGCCTGTGGTGCAGGCAATACGACCTTGAAAGCCTTGCGTTCTGGCGGGTAGCACAGCGTATTTTCAGCACACCCCTGCCACCCCAGTTCCAGCAGGAAACTGCCCGCTTTGCCCACCACAGTACGCTGTACCGGCAGGCGGATTTCAGCCGAGTCATGCACCGATTCTATCTTGCCGAAGAACTCATCCTGCTTGCTTACCGCATTGGTAGGCAATTGGGGTTCACCGATGGTGATGTCATGAGGCGCTGACACCTTGACGATAAATTTGTCTTTGTATAGGTAATGATCCGGTGCAATTACCCATTGCAAGCGCAACACATCGCCCTCTAGCGTAGGTTGCCCAAGGGCAAACGCCTGTTCAGACGACAGGCTCTCATCGCCAAAGTCGAAGGCACTTTCAGCCATTGCAGGCGGAAAAGCCAGCAGCACGCAACACAGCGCCATCAACACCGCACGGAAACCCATACCCATACCCATACTTCCTCCTCAGTTACTATAAGAATATTTACGTCAGTGTAGTGGAATTGGATGCAAATTGTCAGAACACCGAAAAATTGATCTACATCATTCCTGCCCAAGTACAATCCATCACATGATGTGGCAGACAGCCATCAACAGGAGCAGCCCATGAAACCCTATCAACACATCCTCGTGCCGGTCGACTTCACCAAAATCAGCAATACCATCGTTGCCCGCGCCAATGAACTAGCCAATTTTTATCAAGCTCGCCTATCCCTACTGAATGTATTGGAAGACGTTTCGCTCGGCACTGTCGCCTTCGGTGGGACAGACAAGCTCAGCATGACGCCCGCCATGAAGCAAAACCAGATCAACCTAGCCACCGACAAACTCCGCAAGTTGGCGCATACGCTGGGCATCCCTGAAAATGCCGCGCTGGAAACCACTTACACCAGCGGCAAACCCAGCGAAGCCATTATCCAGTTCGTCAAAGATAATGGCATTGATCTGGTGGTCGTCGGCAATAGCGGCAAAAAAAGCGTGCTGGGGTTCATGGGTTCAACCGCAGAAGCTACCCTGAAAGGCGTGCCGTGTGATGTAATGGCGGTACGAATTACCGATTAGCCAAAGGCACACATGAATAGACTGCAAATGTTAGTAGCAACCTCATTGCTGGGGTTGCCAGCATTGCTTTCCTCCAACTCCCTCCATGCCGATGAATGGACGGGTACAGACAAACAATTGCATTTTGCCGTCTCTGCTGCGCTAGGGGTAGCCGCCTACTCGCAGACACATGATCGGGCGCAAGCATTTGCTTGGGCAATCGCACCGGGTGTTCTCAAGGAAGTGGCTGACAGCCAAAGCGAAGGTAACCGTTTCAGCGGCAAGGATCTGGCATGGGATGCACTGGGTGCATTCGTCGGCGTACAGACCGGGCACTGGGTTATCGGCAATCACAAAGTTTCTTGGGTGAAGGAATTCTGAGCTAACCATGCTCGAAGCCACCCTGCGCATTTTCAGCATTATTTTTCCGGTCTTCGCCTGCTCGGCGCTAGGTGCGGCTTACGGCTATTACCGCCGCCCTGATATGGCGGTGGTGAATCGCTTGAACATGGAATTTTTCGCGCCCTTTTTGGTGTTCTGGGCGTTGATGGATAAGCCGTTCGACTTTCTGGCTTACCGCGATTTAGCCATTGGTGGGGTGGCGGTAGTGTTGGGTTCTGGCTTGCTGCTGTTGCCGCTGGCGTGGCTGTTGCGCATCAACCTGAAAACCTTTTTGCCGCCGATGATGTTCAACAACTCCGGCAATATGGGTATCCCGTTGGTGCTGTTTGCGTTTGGGGAACAGGCATTGCAGGCCGCCATCGTGCTGTTCATTATCGAAATGGTGCTGCATTTTACGGTGGGGTTTTACATCCTCAACCATCGCACCAACCCACTGCAATTGCTGAAAATGCCGATGATCCAAGCCACTATCCTCGGGTTGTTGTGCAGCAGTTTGCACATTACCTTGCCGGATGCGCTGGCGAATACGGTTAAATTACTGGGGCAAGTCTCCATCCCACTGCTGCTGTTTTCACTGGGGGTACGCCTGCTGGAGGTGAATTTCCGTGACTGGAAATTGGGGACTTTCGGTGCAATTGCAGGGCCTGCGGCGGGTATTGCCAGTGCATTCCTGATGGCATCTTTTTTAACATTGAATGCCACCCAATACGCCCAATTGCTGATTTTTGCCGCCCTGCCCCCGGCGGTACTGAACGTGCTGGTGGCAGAACAATACCGGCAAGAACCGGATCGGGTTGCCTCGATCGTGCTGCTGGGCAACCTCGCCAGCCTGCTCATTATCCCCGCCGTTTTGTGGTTTGCGTTACCGCATTAATTAAACCGGCACTTTTGCACTTGAATGCACTCTAAAATCCCCATAGGATACCCGCATAACCAGATGCCTATCGGCACATAAACCTAGGAGGATTACCCAATGTTACGCACAATTTTGCTGACAGTATTCGTGTCGCTGAGCATTTCTATACCCATTGCTTTCGCGGAAGACAAACCTGCGGCCGACACATCCACCGCAGTGGGTTCACCTGACAAAGCAGCCGCTGACAGCGCCACACCGGACAAGGTCGAAACCCGTGATGTCGCCCAGTTCTTCGACGAAGGCTTCAACAATATGAAGGAAGACCTCGAAACCGCCAAAACTGACGGCAAAAAAGGCTTGCTGATCATGTTCGAGATGGATGAATGCCCGTTCTGCCAACGCATGAAAAGCACCGTCCTCAACCGCAGCGACATTCAGGATTACTACAAGGAAAACTTCCGTATCGTCAACGTGGACATCGAGGGCGACGTGGAACTCACCAACTTCAAGGGCGAGGCCACCACCCAGAAAGACTTTTCCCTGAAAGAATTCCGGGTACGCGCCACCCCGGTATTCCAATTCATCGGGCTGGATGGCGAGCCAATCAAAAACGGACGCCTGACGGGCGCAACCAAGGACGCCGATGAATTCATGCTGCTCGGCAAATACATCGTCGAGAAAAAGAACGAGGACGTACCCTTCTCCAAATTCAAGCGTGAACAAGGCAGCGATGCAACAACTGGCGATGCGGCAAAGGCGGATGATGCTAAGAGCTAAATCCCCCCTAGCCCCCCTTTTGCAAAGGGGGGAACCAGACAGTAGCACTGCTATTCCTCTTACGTCCCCCTTTGCAAAAGGGGGATTGAGGGGGATTTTCTTCTCCCTTATTCTCATCACCCCCGGTCTCTACGCTGCTGAAGTCCCCGACCCCATCAGCCTTGACCAAGCCTTGAATTACGCCAAAGGCCACCCGCGCACCCAGCTTACGCCGGAAATTGCCCAGCGCCACCCTGCGCCGCAACCGCTGTATCTGGATTGCCATAACCTTGCCTACAACAATAATGCCAGCCCCGACAATCAGCGCGACCGGCAACTTCCCAACTTGGTTTCCCCGTTGGATACCCAACGGCTGGACATCATGCAACGCTTTTTCGACGTGCTGCTGGCTGATTCCAGCGCGGGGCGTGACAGCGAAAACATGGCGGTTTACTTCATCCCGCTCGACCGCACCCGTACCCGCATGGAGCTAAAAGAGTTTTCAGAATTGGATGTCGCCGAACTTGATGCCGAATACCAGATTGTCCGCCAGCAAAGCGCCGCCAGCACTGCCTCACAACGCTTGACCCGCTCGCTATTGGCGCAAGCCATCAACAACCCGCAAAAACTGCCCAGCGAACTGAACCCACCCGACATTCACGCTTTCCCGGCTGAATTGCCGCCGTTGGATGAACTGGTCGAAACCAGCCTAAAAAACAACACATGGCTGGATGAGCGCCGTGACGCTGCCAGCACCGAAGAACGCGCCGTCATCGACATGGAACTACGCCAGCAAATCATTGAACTGCTGTTGCGGTTGGATATTTTCAAGGTGGCGGAAGAACGTTCCAAAGCCGACATCCTGTGGCGCGATTACTACCTCGAACGCAGCCGCACCCTGTACGAACAGGAGGTCAAATCCGACCTCGGCGACGCCATGACCGAACAAAGCAAAGCACGCCTGCAACAGCAGCAAATCCAATTCTGCCGCGCCCTGACCTTCGCCCAACTCAACGCCCTGCAAGGCAAACCCATCTGGCCTTTACCCGAAGCAACACCACCCGCCGCAGAAAAACAGGAAAAGCCCAAATGAGACATCGCCCGCTAACTATCCGGCTACTTTTCCCGCTGCTCATGCTGTGCAGCCTGCCCGCCCACGCGCTGGAACTCAAAGGCCGGCTGGAATGGGTACACAAGGTTGACATGCGTGTGGTCGAAAACGGCGTGGTCGAAGAAGTCAACGTCACCGCTGGGCAACACGTCAACAAAGGCGACCTGTTACTGCGCATGGATCAACGCAAGCAAAAAGCCACCCTGCTCGAAGCCCGCGCCCGCGTCGCCCGCGCCAAACTCAGCATGGAAAGTGCCGAACGCGAACAAACCCGCACCCAAGAGTTATTTGACCGTGGCCTGATTGCCGAGGAAGAACTCAAAGACGGCGAACTGAAACAAGCGGTTGCCACCACCGAAATGGAATCCGCCAAGGCCGCTGAAGAAGCCGCACAAGTGGCATTGGAACACACCGAACTCAAAGCACCATTTGCCGGGATTATTGCCGCCAATACCGCTTGGCAAGGCGCGGTTATCTTCGCTGCCAAGCAGGATCAGCCATTGATCAGCCTTGCACCGGATGACCAGATGCTGGCACGGGTGTTGGTAACGGCGGATGTGTTGCGGCGTTATCCGGTCGGGTCAGCGGCACAAGTGCTGGTGAATGGCGATAACCGCAGCGGCAAGGTCTACAGCCAAGGCGTGGAAGCGGTGCGGATTGAGCCGGAAGGCGCGATTTACGAACTCGATATTATCTTTAAGCGCAATGCCAAAGAGTTGTTGAGGCCGTCGGAAGTCGGTGAAGGTGGTGTTGCCTTAATCCAAACGCTGCAAATACGCCGCCCCGCCAATCGAGCGCATTTGCCGCAGAATCCGGTTCTGGCGGGTACGCACATACCCCGACGGTTTCACCACGCTATAGTGACTCGGCGCAGGCAACACCGCCGCCAGCAATGCCGCATCCGTCGCCCCCAACTTGCCCACCGGCTTATGCAGCAAATTCGCACTCGCCGCCCCCACGCCATAATCCGCCTTACCAAACTGGGCGGTATTCAGGTAAACCTCCAGAATCCGTTCCTTCGACCAGAAGATTTCCATCAGGCCAGCAATGCCCCATTCCAGCCCCTTGCGCAGATAACTACGCCCTTCCCACAGGAACAGGTTTTTCGCCAATTGCTGGGTAATGGTACTGCCGCCGCCTTTGCCACGCCCGCGCATTTCGGCACGAATCGCCGCCTCGGTTGCCACCATATCAATGCCCCAATGTTCGGCAAAACGCTGGTCTTCGGAAGCAATCACCGCCAGTTGCATGTGGCGCGGAATCTCATCCAAACTCACCCAATCATGGCGCACGAACGGTGTTTCCGCACTAAAGATTGCCACCACATCTTGGCGCAGCATAAACGCCGAAGTCGGCACAGGCAGCCAGCGGAAAATCAGCAGCCACACACATAAAGCCAACAGCAACAACAACGGGACGCGCCACAGCCAGTGCGCCCAGTGTTGTGCCTTCCATTTGGTGAACAGATCATACAGTTTCATAATGCCGCGCATTATGTCACGAACAAATCCCCACCCGTGAGATACGTGGTAACATTCGCGTTTCGTTTTCAGCAGAAAAAGCATTATGACGACGGCTCTCGACATTCAAGGACTTGCGCAAAACCTACGATAATGGCTTCACCGCGCTCAAGGGCATCGACCTGCGGGTGGAACAAGGCGATTTCTTCGCCCTGCTCGGCGCAAATGGTGCGGGCAAATCCACCACTATCGGTATCGCCAGTTCGCTTGGTAAACAAAACCGCAGGCAAGGTCAGCATTTTCGGCTACGACCTCGACACCCAGCGCGAACAAGCCAAGGCGCAAATCGGGCTAGTGCCGCAGGAATTCAACTTCAATATCTTCGAGCCAGTGGTGGAAATCCTCACTAACCAAGGTGGCTATTACGGCATCCCCCGTGCGGAAGCCTTTGCCCGCGCTGAAGTCCTGCTGAAACAACTCGGCTTGTGGGAAAAAGCCCGCGACCAAGCCCGCAGCCTATCCGGTGGGATGAAACGCCGCCTGATGATTGCGCGTTCCCTCATCCACCAACCGCGCCTGTTGATCCTCGACGAACCGACCGCTGGGGTTGACATTGAAATCCGCCGTTCGATGTGGGAATTCCTGCGCAAACTCAATGCGGAAGGCACAACCATCATCCTCACCACCCACTATCTGGAAGAAGCCGAAAGCCTGTGCCGCAATATCGGCATTATCGACCGGGGCGAGCTGATCGAAAACACCAGCATGAAACAGCTGCTCAACCGGCTGGATACCGAAAGCTACGTGTTCGACCTTGCCAGCGCCTTGGATGGTTTGCCCACCACCAGCAACCTGTGCCATTTCACCCTGCAAGACCCGACCACGTTGGAAGTGGTATTCCACAAAGAACACTATTCGCTCAATCAGGTGTTCGCCTTCCTCAATGAACAAGGTGTCGTGGTCAACAGTATGCGCAACAAAACCAACCGGCTGGAACAGCTTTTCATGGAGCTGGTGGAGAACAACAAGGCAATGAATACACAGCAAAACTGGACAGCCTACACCACCATTCTGGTCAAGGAAGTGCTGCGGTTTACGCGGATTTGGGTGCAAACCATCATCCCGCCGGTGATCACCACCGCGCTGTATTTCGTGATTTTCGGCAACCTGATCGGCTCGCAGATTGGCGATATGGGCGGGCATAGCTACATCGACTTCATCACGCCGGGGTTGATCATGATGACCGTGATCACCAACTCCTACGCCAACGTGGTGTCGTCGTTTTATGGCAGCAAGTTTCAGGGCAATATCGCTGAAATGCTGGTATCGCCCATGCCGAACTGGATCATTCTCGCCGGTTTTATCAGTGGCGGGGTCGCTCGCGGCTTGGCGGTAGGGCTGGCAGTCACGCTGGTGTCGCTGTTTTTCAGCTCACTTGAGTGTGCAACATGTGTTCATCACCTTTACCATCGTGCTGCTGACTTCCACGCTGTTTTCACTGGCGGGGCTGATCAATGCGGTGTACGCGCAAAAGTTTCGATGACATCACCATTGTGCCGACCTTTGTGCTGACACCGCTGACCTATTTGGGCGGGGTGTTTTACTCGATTGCCATGCTGCCCCCGTATGGCAGAAACTGTCGTTGCTGAACCCGGTGCTGTACATGGTGAACGGCTTCCGTTATGGCATTTTGGGCGCGTCGGATATGTCGATTTGGTTGAGCTACGGGGTGATCATGGGCTTTATCCTGCTGCTGGGCGGGTTTAGCTTGTACTTATTGCACAAAGGCATCGGGATCCGCAGTTGAAAGCGGTCGTCATCATTGGCGGTGGCCCTGCGGGTTGATGGCTGCCGAACAGCTTACCAACGCGGGGTATGCCGTTGATTTGTATGACGCCATGCCGACGCTGGGACGCAAGTTTTTGCTGGCGGGGATTGGCGGTTTGAATATCACCCATGCTGAACCGTTCAGTGCGTTTTGCAGCCGCTACGCTGAACGTCAGCCGCAAATACAACCGCTCTTGGCACAATTCGGCGCGGAGGAATTGCGGGCATGGTGCAGCGGGTTAGGGGTAGAAACCTTCGTTGGTACATCGGGGCGCGTGTTTCCTAAGGAAATGAAAGCTGCACCGCTGTTACGCGCATGGCTGGCACGGCTGAAACGCAATGGGCTGCGGGTTCACCCACGTCACCGCTGGATAGGGTGGGATGCGCAAGGGCAACTCGTGTTTGAAACACCCGCAAGAAACCGTTACCGTTCCCTACACTGCCGTCATCCTCGCACTCGGCGGCGGTAGCTGGAAAAAACTCGGTAGCGATGGCGCATGGGTTCCCTTGCTGGAAGCCTGCAACATTCCCATCGCCCCCTTACAACCCGCCAACTGCGGCTTTCTGTGCGCGTGGAGCGAACACCTCCGCAGCCGCTTTGCCGGTTCCCCACTAAAATCCGTTACCCTCAGTTTCACCGATCTGAGCGGGCAAACCGAAACACGCATGGGTGAAATGATCGTGACAGCAACGCGGGGTAGAAGGCAGCTTGATCTACGCCTTTTCTGCCCGCTTGCGTGACAAGCTCACTGCACACGGCTCAGCCACGTTTCATCTGGATTTGCTGCCCAACCACAGCCTTGAACAACTTGAAGCGGCCTTAAAGCAAAAGCCTGCCAACAAAACGCTGGGCACTTTCCTGAAAAGCCGTTTCAAGCTGGACGGGGTGAAAGCAGCCTTACTGTTTGAAACCTTGGATAAAACCCAATGGCATGAACATCCCGCTGCTGGCAGCCACCCTCAAAGCCATTCCTGTGACCGTGACAGCAACTACCCCCATCGACGAAGCCATCAGCACCGCAGGCGGCGTGCCATTTGAGGCATTGGATGAGAACCTGATGTTACGCCAACTTCCCGGGGTATTTTGTGCCGGGGAAATGCTGGATTGGGAAGCGCCGACCGGCGGTTATCTGCTGACGGCGTGCTTTGCCACTGGACGGCAGGCAGGGCAAGGCGTGATCCGCTGGTTAAGCAACAGCTAAAGGCAAGGTATATGGATATTATTTTTCGTGAATATGGCTCAATCATCCGCCAGAAATGGGGCTGGTTTCTGGTCGTTATGGTCGGCATTTCGGGCGGCGCGGGTCTGGAACTGCTGGTTCCACTGTTCTACAAGGAAATCGCCAATGGCTTGTCACAGGCGTTTAGCCCCGCCACCCACAGCCTGTTGCTGCAAAACCTGAGTTACATTGCCATGACCTATGGGGTGATCTGGCTGAGCTGGCGGGCGTTGGAGCTGGGCATGATCATGTTCCAGAGTTGGGGGTTGAACAAGCTCGACAAACGCTGTTTCGACGTGCTGGTGAAACAGCGCCACCATTTTTTCGAGAATAATTTCGCAGGCAGTCTGGTCAAGCAGGCCAACCGTTTCATCAAGGCATTTGAAACCATCATCGACTGGCTGATTTTCCAGTTTTACGGCAATTTGCTGCAAATCACCCTCGCTTTCATCATTTTTTACCAGCAACAACCACGGTTTGCGCTGTATTTCCTGATCTGGGTAGCAATATTTCTGGGCTGGAGCGGTGGTTATCTGGTGTGGAAGCTGAAATTCGACCTGCGGGTGGCGGAAATGGATTCCAAACTCGGCGGCGCGTATGCGGATGGCATCAGCAATATTGCCATCGTCAAAAGCTTTGCGCTGGAGCAACGCGAACGTGCCAATATCGGGGCACTGGCTGACGAATCTTACCGCAAGCGCAATGTGGCTTGGCTGCTCACCTTCGTTTCGTTTGCGGTGCAAAGTACCTTGGTGTTCGGCATCGAACTGCTGCTGATTTACTGGATGATTGGCGAATGGAAAAATGGCGCATTCGAGATTGGCGAATTTGTGCTGTTCCAGACCGTGCTGCTGATCCTGATCAAGCATTTGTGGGATTTTGGGATGAACTTCCGGCGCTTTTTCAGCGTGCTGGCGGATGCACGCGAAATGGCGGATGTGTTCCGCCAGACTGACCTTGAGGAAGATCAGGCGGGGATGCAGGCACACACCATCACCCAAGGTGACATCCGTTTTGAACAGATCGGGTTTGCGTATGCTTCGGCTACGCTCAGCAACCAGTACGTCGGCTTGTTTGAGGACTTCAACTTGCACATCAAGCCGGGGGAGAAGGTGGCTCTGGTGGGGCATTCCGGTTCGGGTAAAACTTCGCTGACCAAATTGCTGTTCCGTTTTGTTGACCCGCAGCACGGCAGAATCCTGTTCGATGGGGTGGATGCGCAAACCTTCACGCTGGCATCGTTACGGGAACAGATTTCACTGGTTCCGCAGCAACCGGAGCTGTTCCACCGCAGCATCCGCGACAATATTGTGCTGGGCAAAGATATTTCTGAAGAACAATTGCGCGAGGTGGCACGCAAAGCGCGGGCACTGGATTTCATCGACAAGCTGCCGCAAGGCTTTGATACGATGGTGGGGGAACGCGGCGTGAAGCTCTCCGGCGGGGAAAAGCAGCGGGTAGCGATTGCCCGTGCTTTCCTCGAAGACGCACCGATTGTGGTGCTGGATGAAGCCACCAGCGCACTGGATTCACTCACCGAGCAACAGATTCAGGTGGCGATTTTCGCGCTGATTGAGGACAAAACCGCGATTGTGATTGCGCACCGGCTGGCAACCATCCTGCGCATGGACAGGATCATCGTGCTGGAAAACGGGCAGATTATCGAACAGGGAACCCACAGCGAACTGCTGGCATTGCGCGGCAAATACCACGAAATGTGGCAACACCAAAGCGGGGAATTTTTGCAGGAAGATTAAGCTACGACAGCTTGCCGCTGTTTGATCTTTAACCACTTTTCCAGCTTCTGCTGTAGCTCATCCACCCGCACTGGCTTGGAGAGGTAGTCGTTCATACCTGCCTCATAGCACTTGTCATCATCACCTTTCATGGTATGAGCCGTCAGCGCCACAATCGGCAATGCCTGATAACGGGCATCCTCCAACTTGCGAATTTGGCGGGTGGCTTCATAGCCATCCATGAGCGGCATCTGGCAATCCATCAGCACAATGTCATAGGTTTGCTGTTGCACCGCTTTGACCGCTTCCTCGCCATTGAGGGCGCAGTCGATGTGGGTGTAACCGAGTTTTTTCAGCATCGCCAGCGCCACTTTCTGGTTCACCAAATGGTCTTCGGTCAGCAGGATCCGGATTACACTGTCTGCGGGCTGTACCGCCATTTCCTTGGTGGGTACATTGCTTCTAGCTAGCTTCCGGCTTCACGGCTTGCATACGGTTGAGGTAACGCTGGATAACCGAGTGCTTGATCGGTTTGGCAAGTAACTGGATATGCCGCCCCAAACGGGTAGCTTCGAGCAATAGGATCTGTTTGCCGCTGCCATAAATGATGATCGGCACATTGGTGTGTTCGCGCACCGCTTTGATCACTGGCACGATGCCTAGCGGATGCTCTGGTTTGTAATAGAACATGTCAGCATCCAGCACGATCACATCATAGGCACTATTTTCCTCCAGCGTCATCAGCAGGCTGTTTAGGGTATCGACCATCACCGGCTCCATGCCCCATTGCTGCATCTGCTTTTCGTAGTAGGTGTTGAGCAATGGCTTGGAACCCAGCATCAACACTGAGGTGAGTTTCGACTGGATTTCACAATGCACGCAAGCACTTACTTCTACCTGAATCGTCACCCAGAAACTGGAGCCAACCCCAACCTTGCTAAGCAGGCCGACATCGCCCCCCATCAGTTGCGCCAGTTGCTTGCAAATCGCCAACCCCAGACCTGTGCCACCGTGCTGGCGGGTGACAGAACCATCCACCTGTGAGAATGCGCTGAACAGTTTTACCTGCGCCTCTTCGGGGATGCCGCAGCCGGTATCAATGACATCAAAGCGCAAGGTTTGCCGGTCACCTTCCTGCTGCCAAACTGCCCCTACCGTGCTGATGTTGAGGATGACGTAACCCCGTTCGGTAAACTTGATGGCATTGTTCAACAAGTTGATCAAAATCTGCCGCAGACGGATCGGGTCGCTGATAATGACTGACGGTATCGCGCGGTCAATGAAAAATGCCAGTTCAATCCCTTTAGCTTGGGCAGTTTCCGACAATAAATCCACCACGCCTTCGATGACCGGCAATAACTCGAAGCGGTTTTTGCTGATGGATAGTTTGCCTGCCTCAATTTTGGAGAAGTCCAGAATGTCGTTGATGATGCGCAACAGGGATTCGGCACTGTGCTGTACCGTGCGTACTTGATCACGTTGCTCACGGCTCAGTTTGCTGCCCAGCAGCAGTTCGGTCATGCCAATCACGCCATTCATGGGAGTGCGGATTTCATGGCTCATGTTAGCGAGGAATTCAGATTTGAGGCGGGCGGATTCCAGCGCCGCATCCCGTGCTTTCGCCAACTCTTGCTGGGCAGCAATACGGTGGCTAATGTCGCGGATAATGCCGGTAAACACCACATTGTCACCGAAACGGGCTTCATTCACCGAAAGGTCAATCGGGAACGGCGAACCATCCTTGCGCCGCGCCATGAGCTGGCGGGGTTTGCCAATGATATGTTGTTCGCCAGTTTGCAAGTAACGCTGGAGATAATCATCATGGTGGAGCGTGATGTTCACCCTCCATCAGTATATTGATATTCTGACCCAGCAATTCTTCCTGCGTGTAGCCCAGCACGGGGTAAACCGATTCATTGGTTTCGACGATGATACCTTTCGAGTTGATCACCACAATAGCATCCAATACCGAATCGACAATGGTACGGCTTTTGATCTGGCTAGCCTTGAGGTCTTCCGCCAATTGTTCGCGCTCTTCAATGCCCAACATCAGCTTATGGTTGGCTGTGCGGGCAGCCTCGACTGATGCCTGTGAAACTTTCAGTGAAGCACGCAGCCCGCGCAATGCCAGCACCAACACCAGCAACATCGCTACCGCCAAGCCCAGCAGCATGAGGAAAGATTCCATCATCGCCTCTTTGGTAGCCATCTCAAAACCGCTGATCGGGCGGCTGACTTCCAGCACACCGCGTACATCCCCCACTTTCCAGTCTTTTTTCGGCGTACCGGGGTAGGTATTGTGGCAGTTCACGCAGCTTTCGCCCAAACGGTCGGCGCGGGCGTAGCGCAATACCTGCGCATCATCATTACCTTCAAAACGCCAAACAGCTTTAGCAGGATTTTTGCGCAGTTCGTCGAGTGCCCATTTCTCGAAATCATCATGCGCCCCGCCATCCTTGCCCTTACGCCACGGAAATGGCAGATCACTGTAGAAACGCACTTTGTAGCTGCTGTCTTCGCTGTCGGTGAGGAATTTAGCAAAATCAATCATCATGGTCGCAGGCAACGGCAACGCATTCTTGCTAGACAGGTAATCATGGGTGATAGGAATGCCATTTTCCTTGGCACGCGGCACAAATTGCTCGGAATAAAAAGTACGGAAGCGGGCAACCGATGCCGCAAACTGGCTCGCCTCGTAGACCGCAATCTGTTCATTAACCGAACGGCTTTTCTGATAACTGAACCAAAACACCAGCGTTGAACCAATCAATAACAAGAAAGACAGGATATACACGATGTAACGGCTAACAAAACCGTCTCCCTGATAAACGTTTGTACTTTTCGCGCTCATGGCATCTTTTTATTTATGAATTTATTTATGAACATATTAGCAAAAATGTTCATAACATTCAGCAAAAACTAACTGGCGGGGAAATATCTAATTGCGGGACAAAAAAAGGGCTGCCATTCAGGCAACCCTTTGATATAGATGGCGCATCCGGAAGGATTCGAACCTCCGACCACCTGGTTCGTAGCCAGGTACTCTATCCAACTGAGCTACGGATGCGCTGAGTGAGCGGCGCATTATGCGCATTTCACTGAGTCTGGTCAAGCAAAAAATGAATCTTTGATTAACCGTGAAACTGAATGGCGGAGAGGGCGGGATTCGAACCCGCGATGGGCTTTTGGCCCATACTCCCTTAGCAGGGGAGCGCCTTCGGCCTCTCGGCCACCTCTCCATTTGGGTACTCAGTGAAGGCCGGAAGGATACCTTCAAACAACGGCAACGTAAAGCCCTAATTTACGTTTTCTTCAACCGCAACCGCATCAATTTGCTCGTGACGGATGCGCTCGAAAATTTCTTCACGGTGGACGGCGACATCTTTGGGGGCATTAATCCCCAAACGCACCTGATTTCCCTTAACCCCTAACACCGTAACGCTTATATTATCCCCAATCATGAGAGTCTCTCCGACCCTCCGCGTTAGTATCAACATATCGCATAATCTCCATATTGCTGCAATTTATCTCCAAAAAGCCCCGTGACGCCCCTAAAGCTTCACTGACAACCGGTTGGTAGGGTACACAATCCCACACAGGCACTGAACTGAGGCTTAACTGTTTTGTTAAAACGTTGCATATTTACCATTGTATCATTTAAGCAACAAGATTAAAAAATACACGCAAATCATTCATAATTTTGACAAAAAAAACCCACCGCGCAGTAAAGCAACGGTGGGTCATTAAGAATAATTATTGAAAAATATCAGGCTGCCTGTGCCAAACCAAATGCTTCATGCAGTACGCGCACTGCCAATTCCAGATATTTTTCATCCACCACCACGGCAACCTTGATCTCAGAGGTGGAAATCATGCGGATGTTGATACCTTCATCCGCCAAGGTCTTGAACATCTTGCTGGCAACCCCGGCATGGGAACGCATCCCTGCCCCGACAATCGCCACCTTGGCGATGTTTTCATTGCCGGTACACTGCTTTGCACCCAAGGCTTTACCCGTCTGGCAAAGAATATCCTTCGCCTTGGCGTAATCGTTCTTGTGGACAGTGAAGGTGAAGTCGGTCGTGCCATCAGAACCGATGTTCTGCACAATCATATCCACTTCGATATTGGCATCGGAAATCGGCCCCAGAATCTGGTAAGCCACACCGGGGCGGTCAGGCACGCCCGTGACAGTCAATTGGGCTTCGTCGCGGTTGAACGCAATACCACGGACGGATACTTCTTCCATTACTTCTTCCTCACGAGTGACCAGCGTGCTTTTGCCTTGACCGAATTCATCGAAACTGGACAGCACGCGGATAGGCATATCATATTTGTAGGCAAATTCGACCGAGCGAATTTGCAGCACTTTGGAACCTTGGCTAGCCATTTCCAGCATTTCTTCCAAGGTCAGGCGCGGGATGTGGCGGGCTTTGGGTTCGACACGCGGGTCAGTGGTGTAAACCCCGTCCACGTCGGTGTAAATCTGGCATTCGTCGGCTTTCAAGCGCAACTGCCAATGCCACGCCCGTGGTATCAGAACCGCCGCGCCCCAAAGTGGTAATGCTGCCATCTTCGGTCACACCTTGGAAACCGGCCACCACCACCACGCGACCTTCGGCCAGATCGCGGCGGATCGGGTCGGCATCAATGTCCAAGATACGGGCTTTGGTATAAGCATCATCGGTCAGGATGCGTACTTGCGCCACCGGTATAGGAACGGGCTGGTTGGCCTTGCTTTTCCAGCGCCATCGCCAGCAAGCCAATCGTGACTTGTTCACCCGTGGATAGAATCGCGTCTTTTTCGCGCTCGGAACCTTGTGGGTTGACCGCATTGATCAGCGCCGACCAGCTTATTGGTTTCGCCCGACATCGCGGAAACCACCACGATGACATCATTGCCCTGTTGTCGCCAACGGATCACGCGCTCAGCCACCGCCGCGATACGTTCGGGTGTGCCAACGGATGTACCGCCGTATTTCTGTACGATCAGTGCCATTGTTTACTGTTTACCTTCAAAACACTTCAAATTAAACCCGTCGGCAACCCAGCCAGCCACCGCTGCCAGTGCTGCTGGCAGTGCTGCTACATCTGTGCCGCCACCTTGTGCCATGTCCGGGCGACCGCCACCTTTGCCACCGATTTGCCCCGCAACAAAGCCCAGCAAATCACCGGCTTTGACTTTGGCGGTTTCGTCTTTGGTCACACCCGCCACCAAACTGACTTTGCCATCGGCAACCGCTGCGAGAATGACCACCGCTTTGCCCAGCTTGTTTTTCAACTGGTCAACCGTGTCGCGCAGCGATTTGGGGTCAGCGCCTTCCAGATTCGCCGCCAATACGCGCATTCCGCCGATTTCTACCGCTTGATCAGCAAGGCCAGAACCGGCTTGGGAAGCCATTTTGCCTTTAAGCTGCTCCAGTTCCTTTTCCAGTGCGCGGTTCTTTTGCAGCATCGCGTCGAGCTTGTCGGCCACTTCCACCGGATTGGACTTGAGCAAACGCGCCACGTTATCCAAACGGCTAGTGACATCACCCAGCCATGCCAGGGCGTTTGCGCCGGTCACCGCTTCGATACGGCGGATACCGGCGGCAACACCGCCTTCGCTGACGATCTTGAACAAGCCGATGTCGCCAGTACGGTTGACGTGGCAACCACCACACAATTCGGTGGAGAAACCGATTTTCAGCACCCGCACTTCATCGCCGTATTTCTCGCCGAACAACGCCATCGCACCGGATTTTTTGGCGTCTTCCATGCCCATGACTTGCGCCAAGGTAGCAGCATTGGCACGGATTTCACGGTTGACGATGGCTTCGACTTCAGCAATCTGCTCAGGTGTGACCGGATCGGGTTGGGAAAAGTCAAAACGCAGCCGCTCAGGCGTCACTTGCGAACCTTTTTGCTCAACGTGTTCACCCAATACTTGGCGCAATGCAGCGTGCATCAAATGCGTGGCGGAATGGTTGAGGATAATGGCTTGGCGGCGCTCGGCATCCACTTCCGCCGCCACGCTAGCACCCACGGACAATTCGCCGGATTCCAGTTTACCGATATGGATAAAGGTTTTGCCCTGCTTGCGGGTATCGGTCACGCGGAATACCGCTCGTATCGGTATGCAATACGCCCAGTATCGCCCACTTGACCACCGGATTCGGCATAGAACGGGGTATGATCCAGCACGATTTGCCCTTCATCACCCGCCTGCAAGCTGTCACTGGCAGTCGCCCTGACGGAACAACGCGGTGATGGTGGCTGTTTCCGCCAATTGCTCATAGCCGTGGAATGCAGTTGCGCCACTGACATCCAGCTTGTCGCCGTAGTCTGCACCAAATTTACCGGCAGCACGGGCGCGTTCACGCTGCGCATTCATCGCTGTTCTCAAAACCGGCTTCATCCAGCTTGAGGTTGCGTTCGCGGGCAATGTCGCCCGTCAAGATCGACCGGGAAACCGTAGGTATCGTAGAGCTTGAACACTGTTTCGCCGTCAATGGTGTCGCCGGACATACCCGCAATGGCCTCTTCCAGAATCTTCATGCCCTGCTCCAGCGTTTCGGCGAAGCGGCGTTCTTCCTTTTCCAGCGCCGGTTCGACTTGTGGCTGGGCTTTGGCAAGTTCAGGGTAAGCCGTTGCCCATTTCATCCACCAGCGGCTGTACCAGCTTGTGGAAAAACGGTGCTTCCATGCCCAACTTGTAGCCGTGACGGATAGCGCGGCGAATAATGCGGCGCAATACATAGCCACGCCCTTCATTCGACGGCAACACCCCATCCAGTAATCAGGAAGGAGCACGAACGGATGTGGTCAGCAATCACCTTCAGCGACGGGTTATTCAAATCGGCATCTTTCGCCAATGCCGCACCTTTGTTGAGCAAGGTCTTGGAACAAGTCGATTTCGTAGTTGCTGTGAACGCCCTGCATCACCGCCGCCAGACGCTCCATGCCCATGCCGGTATCGACCGAAGGCTTGGGCAGCGGATGCATCGTGCCATCTTTGGTGCGCTCGTACTGCATGAACACCAAGTTCCAGATTTCGATGTAACGGTCGCCATCTTCCTCAGGCGTTCCCGGTGGCCCACCCCAAATATGTTCGCCGTGATCGTAGAAAATTTCGGTGCAAGGCCCACACGGCCCGGTATCACCCATCTGCCAGAAATTGTCGGAAGCGTAACGCGCCCCCTTATTGTCACCGATGCGGGTAATGCGATCGGTCGGCACACCGATTTGCTGCTGTCCAAATGTTATAGGCTTCGTCGTCTTCGGCGTAAACCGTGACCCACAGCTTGCCTTTGGGCAGCTTCAGCACTTCGGTGAGGAATTCCCACGCATACTTGATCGCATCTTCTTTGAAATAATCGCCAAAACTGAAATTGCCGAGCATTTCAAAAAACGTGTGGTGACGTGCGGTGTAGCCAACGTTTTCCAAGTCATTGTGCTTGCCGCCCGCACGCACGCAACGCTGCGAGGTCGTCGCACGGTTGTAGGCGCGTTTGTCCATGCCCAAAAACACGTCCTTGAACTGCACCATGCCTGCGTTGGTGAACAGCAAGGTCGGGTCATTACCCGGCACTAAGGAGCTGGAAGCAATGATTTCATGGCCTTTGCTGGCAAAAAAATCGAGAAATTGTTGTCTTAGTTCAGCAGTATTCATTGGAAAGCAGCTTTAATCGCATCGGTATAAAAACCGCGCCCGGCGAGAAATCGAGACTGCCGGGCGCGTTCCTTGTAATCCGCAGGGATTTCCCTGCCAAATTTTTTGATCCGTTGTTCACAGGCCAACGCATGCCAATCCACATCGGCTTCTGCCAATGCTTGTGAAGCAATGGCATCATCCACGCCATGCTCACGTAATTCATAGCCAATCCGCTGTGGCCCACGCCCCCGCGAGACAGACGAACGGACGAAAGCAGCCGCATAACGGGCATCATCCAGATACCCCATTCCTGCAACTTGTCCAGCACTTGGTTCAGGCTGATCAGTATCACACTCACAACGTTGGCGCACTTTTTGCGCCAATTCATGGCGGGAATGCTCACGTTGCGCCAGCAAACGCACCGCGACCGCTTCGCATTCCCGCCCGCTAGCCATTAAACCACGTCGTCAGCTCATCGCTATCCGCCATCTTCGGTAACCGTGGCGGCAAAACCCGGTGCATTGCAGGCGAGCTTCACGGATAGCCTTTTCAATTTCTGCCGCCGCTGCTGGGTGTTCTTTCAGGTAAGTGCGGGCATTATCCTTGCCTTGACCAATTTTGTCACCTTTGTAGCTGTACCACGCACCGGCTTTGCCGATCAGCCCTTGCTTAACGCCGAGGTCAACCAATTCGCCTTCGCGGGAAATGCCTTCACCGTAGAGGATTTCAAATTCAGCCTGCTTGAACGGTGGCGCAACCTTGTTCTTGACCACTTTGACGCGGGTTTCAGAGCCGGTGATTTCCTCGCCCTTCTTGATCGCACCAATGCGGCGGATGTCGAGGCGCACGGAAGCGTAGAATTTCAGCGCATTACCGCCCGTGGTGGTTTCCGGGTTGCCAAACATCACGCCGATTTTCATGCGAATCTGGTTGATGAAAATCACCAGCGTGTTGGAACGCTTGATATTGCCGGTCAGTTTGCGCAATGCTTGTGACATCAAACGCGCTTGCAGACCGACGTGGGAATCGCCCATGTCACCTTCGATTTCAGCCTTTGGGGTCAATGCGGCTACCGAGTCAACCACGACGATATCCACCGCGTTGGAACGCACCAGCATATCGGCGATTTCCAGCGCCTGCTCGCCATTATCAGGCTGCGAAACCAGCAGGTCATCGACGTTGACGCCGATTTTTTGCGCGTAAATCGGGTCAAGGGCGTGTTCCGCATCAATGAACGCCGCTGTGCCGCCCTGCTTCTGGCATTCGGCAATGACTTGCAGGGTCAGGGTGGTTTTGCCGGAAGATTCCGGGCCATAAATTTCGACCACACGGCCTTTGGGCAAGCCGCCGATACCGAGGGCAATGTCCAGCCCCAGTGAGCCGGTGGAAATCACTTCAATATCTCGGGCGGCGCTGGAGTCACCCATGCGCATCACCGCACCTTTGCCGAACTGGCGTTCGATCTGGCCTAAGGCGGCGGCGAGGGCTTTCTTTTTGTTCTCGTCCATGCGGACACTCCTTTAAATTCTGGATTCAGGTGGTGAAAGCGGGGATTATTCCATAATGGGTAGCTGCAAGCCAATGCTGGAAGATGAAAGTCGGGCATTTATGGTAGAATCAGCGACTTGAAACAGTCGCAAACCGCCTTAGCACTCGACCGGGAGAACAGCGTATGTCACTTGCCTACCAATTAGACACACAACAGCGTTACACCTATCAGGATTACCTGCGCTGGCCTGATGAGGTGCGTTATGAATTGCTGGAAGGTGAACCGTGATGATGTCTGCCCCCAGCACACTGCACCAGCGGGTTATCCGCGAACTTGTCACCCAGTTGACCATTGCTTTGCGGGGCAAATCCTGCGAAGTTTTTCCTGCACCGTTTGATGTTTGCCTCGCCGCTGCCGATGCGGCGGATGACCAGATAAACAATGTGGTGCAACCTGACATCAGCGTGATTTGTGACGGCAACAAAATCCATGACAAAGGTTGCAAAGGTGCGCCCGACTGGATCATTGAAGTGCTATCCCCTTCCACTGCCTCCAAAGACCTGATCCACAAGCTGCGGCTGTATGAACGCTATGGGGTGCGGGAATATTGGGTGGTGCATCCGATAGACCGGGTGGTAATGATGTGGCAGTTGTCCGCCGATAGCGGGCGTTATGGCGCGGTGCTGATCGAAGAAACGCAGGGTACGCAAACATCCGGGCTGTTTCCCGATCTGGTGCTGGAATGGGATGTGCTGTTCCCGCCGCCGGAACCGCCGGTTTATGTGAAAGAGCCACCGCCGGGGGTTTATTATTCGCGGTGAGGGGAAAAGTATTCTGATGCATTTTCATATATTCACGCAGCGCGGCATTAATGCGGCTTTGGTAGCGTTTGCCTGTACCTTTGAAGAAATTCAATACATCTGCATCCAAGCGTAGCGTCACCTGTTGCTTGTTTTCAGACGCGACCAATGCACCGGGGCGCGTCCACACAGCAGTGCTGATGAGGGCGGAATGTCGCTGTAGTCAATCTCAGTATCTGGCATCGCGCGATTGCGTTCAGACGCTCGCGCTGCTCAGTGGCAGTGGCGCGGGGTTAGGGGGTCAATGCTAAATTTTACTGTATTGCTCACGTTCGTCTGCTCCTGCAAACTTCATGACATGAACATACTACATTTGTAGTTACATTTAAATATTCAAGAGAGGATATTTTCACAGCAGTCATGGAGCCTGACCGCATAGATTCCACGTAAACATAACCACTGCCAAAGTGCGCCAACGCCCTGTGCTAATCGTACCGCCGTGGATCAACAAGTATTACATCCTCGACTTGCGTGAAAAGAATTCGTTCGTCAAATGGTCGGTAGCACAAGGCAACACCGTCTTCATGATTTCGTGGGTCAACCCCGACAGTCAGCACCGTGACCTGAACTTTGAAGACTACATGCAGGCGGCGATCGCGGCGATGGATGCGGTCGAAGCAGCGACTGGCGAACGCGACCTGAACGTGATCGGCTTCTGCTGCTTCACGGCGGAGGCGCGCTTCCTCTTCTAAACGGCGTTGTTGTTCCGCTTGCTCACGTACCTGTTGTTCAATGGCGGCTTTTTCCTTTGCAAGCCTCTCCTGTTCTGCTACGGCTTCTGCTTCGCGCTGGGCTTGTTCGGCATCATGCTGCCCCACCAATTCCCTGACTTTTTCAGCTAGCCGGGTAAACTGTAAATCGTTGGTATCACCGCTCCAACTAACGAAATCCCCCGTCTGACGCATGGTGAAACCCACCGGAATATCCACCGCGTCAATTTGGATCGGCAACAACACTTTGCGTTGCTTGCCAATGTTAGCCTCTTCCACGACCCACTCAGAATCAACCGACGCTTTTGACCACACCACCACCACACACTTGCTGGTACGGATAGCATGGTTAATCTTTTTACTCCAATGATCGCCAATATCAATGGTGCGGTGATCCCAGAACACTGACCAGCCTTGCCGTTCCAATGCCTGAAACAGCGGCTGCAAACGCTCGCGATCTTTGGTCGAATAACTGAGAAAAATGTCATGCATACTGATAACTGATGGTGAAGCCCCGATAAACGGATAATAACCGATATTTACGCGGATTGCTTTCAGAATGGCAGAAGAATCGCCAGCAGAGCTGGCTCCTACAGCAGATGCACCACATCGCTGACCGCGCCATGCTTTGCCAGCGTTAATGCTGGAAGATGAAAGCGAGGCATTCATGTTAGAATCAACAACATGAAGCAGCGGAGAATGAACTGATGGCAGCGTTGGCAGAACAACTGAATTACATCACGGTGGAAGAGTATCTCGCGGGTGAAGAAATTAGCGAGGTCAAGCATGAGTACGTGGAAGGTCAGGTGTACGCGATGGCGGGCGCAAAGGTTAATCACAATCGGATTGCAACCAACGTTTCAGCCTATTTGTGGAACCATTTGCGGGGTCAACCCTGTGAGTCATTGAGCGGTGACATGCTGGTGAAAACACTGGGAAAACGCTTCCGTTACCCGGATGTAGTAGTGGTTTGCGACGACGACCCGTCAGCAGATGAGCGTATCAGAGAAAGCCCGATACTTATCGTTGAAGTGCTATCCAAAAGCACCCGCAAAAAAGACAAGGGCGAAAAACGGCTGGAATATCTTGCCATCCCCAGCCTGCTGGAATACGTACTGATTGAGCAAGATTTTGCCGAAGTCGAAGTCCAACGCCGCCGCATGGGTTGGCAGCCATCTTATTATTTTCTTGGGGATGAGATGGTACTGGAATCGGTCAATGCCACCTTACCCGTCGAAGTCATTTACGAGCGGGTTAAGAATGATGATATGCGGGCATGGCTGGCCCCCCCTGAGGATAAAGCATAGCCCTGTGCAAGCCTTACAACAACGGCAACAATTCCTGCAAAGCATGTTGCACCGCCTGACGGCGCACTGCCTCCCTATCACCCGCGAAATGACACGTTTCAGTACGCACATCCCCGCCCTGCACTGCCCAGCCAAAACAAACCGTACCCACTGGCTTGGCAGCCGTTCCGCCCCCCGGCCCGGCAATGCCACTGACCGACACAGCCACTTGCGCCCGCGAATGCTGCAATACACCCATTGCCATTTCCGCCGTAACCGCCTCGCTGACCGCGCCATGCTGCTGCCAGCGTTGCCGCCTGCACCCCCAACATATCCTGCTTGGCTTCATTGCTGTAAGTGACGAAACCACGTT
This sequence comes from uncultured Gammaproteobacteria bacterium, assembly GCA_963818325.1. Taxonomy (GTDB): domain Bacteria; phylum Pseudomonadota; class Gammaproteobacteria; order Thiotrichales; family Thiotrichaceae; genus Thiothrix. The sequence goes on from CAWFRV010000006.1 coordinate 28,698, forward strand.
CAAACCACGCAGAACTGCCCGCCAAATCGGTACACACTTTCGCAATCCAACCGCCCGTACACGATTCCGCCGTCGCCAACATCCAACCTTTGGCTATCAACACATCGGCCAGTTGAGTGCAGCAACATATCCATCAACGCAACACCGTGCGTGGCGCAGCATCCAACGAAATCAGCGACTGCACCGAGGTTTCCACCCGCTCGCTCAAGCGCTGGAGCAAGTCTTTTTCGGTCGTAAAGTTGACCATATCCTCGGCCTTGATCAGCTCACGGGCAACGTAAGCATCGCTACCCAGTCCATCAATCAGACCCAGTTTGAGCGCATCTTCCCCCGTCCAAAACAGGCCGGAGAAAATATCTGGGTTATCTTGCAAACGCTCACCACGCCCTTCCTTGACCACCTTAATGAATTGCTGGTGGGTGGTGTTCAGCATATTATGGACGTGTTGCACCTGCGTTTCATTTTCGGGCAGGAACGGGTCAAGCATCCCCTTGTTCGCCCCTGCGGTATAAAGGCGGCGTTCAACACCCAGCTTTTCCATTAGCCCGACCGCACCGAAATTATCCATCCGCACCCCGATAGAACCCACGATGCTGGCCTTGTCTGCATAAATATTGTCGGCTGCCACCGCGATGTAGTAACCACCCGATGCACACAAGTCAGACAACCACCGCGTATACCGGAATATCTTTGTGTTCGGCTTTCAGACGGCGGATTTCATCATTGATGATGCCTGCCTGCACCGGGCTGCCGCCGGGGCTGTTGATGTGCAGGATGATGCCTTTGGTCTTTTTGTTCTCGAAAGCGTCTTTCAGGCTGGGCAATACCAGTTCAGCACTAGCGGCTGCACCATCCATGATCACGCCATTGATATTGACCACGGCGGTAATTTTGTCTGCTGTAGCCAGTTTGCCATCGGTCACGCCCGTACCGAGCAAGGCGAACAGTCCAACCAGCAAATAAGCGACGAAAAACAGCTTGAAAAAAATCCCCCAACGCCGCGCCCGCCGTTGTTCCTTGATACCTTCCAGCGCCACATCTTTGAGGGCTTGAATCGCTTGCGTGTCATCTTGGCTCATGTTTTAACCTTTTGTTCTGCTAACCAGTCGGGAATATGGGTCACGTCATCGACATGACCACGCGGCTGATGTTGCCGCAAACGTTCGAGATCATGCACGCCGTAACTGACAGCCAGTGAATCCATCCCGATGTTCAGCGCCATCTGCAAATCGTACTCGCTGTCGCCGATCATCAGCGCATCATGCTTGGCAGGTATCGCAGTCTGTCAAAATCTCTTCCAGCATTTGTGGATGTGGCTTGGAACGGGTTTCGTCAGCACAGCGGGTAATGGGGAACAGTTCACGCAACCCGGTTTCATCCAGCACCTTATCCAACCCACGCCGCGATTTGCCGGTAGCAACTGCCAGCGTATAGCCTTGCCCCGCCAACGCATACAGGGTTTCGCGTGCGCCGCTAAACAACTCGCTGCCATGTTTGGTGCGCACCAGAAATTCTTGGCGGTATTCGTCGGCAATTTCCCGAATCTGGCTCAAGCGGCTTGTGCAGGGTAAAGGTGCTGGATAGCTTCATCCAAACCCAACCCGATGATATGGCGGATTTCGGCATCAGTACGCTGTTCCGCCCCCACCACGGCAATGGCATTGCGCATACACTGGGTAATGTGCGCCGCCGAATCCATCAGCGTGCCATCCCAGTCAAAAATCAGCAGGGAATAGGGTTTCATCTCAACGTTCTACCGCATTGATTTTTATATTGATCAGCACCTCTTTCAGCTCATCGGGCAGTGGTGCTTCCACCACGTAACGCCGCCCGGTCAGGCACAGCAATAAATCCACGCTGGCAGAATGCAAAAACAGCCGCTTCAAGCCCATTTCACGGAACTTGCGGTTGAGCGCAAAATCACCATAACGGTCATCGCCGAGGATCGGATGCCCCAAATTCTGCAATTGCACCCGAATTTGGTGCATCCGCCCGGTGAGGATTTGCGCTTCAACCAACGATGCACCGTGCAGGTTTTTCAGCGAGGAGAAAATGGTTTCGGATACTTTACCCTCACCGTCTTCCACCACCTGCACTTTCTGGCGCGTGCCTTCTTCCTTGCTCAAATCCATCGTGACGTGTTGGCGACCGTGCTTCCAACGCCCTGCCACCAGCGCCTTGTACCGCTTGTCGATCTTGCCGTCACGGAACAAGCGCGTGCAGTTCGGTCAAGGCTTGGCGCGATTTCGCGAGAATCACCACACCGCTGGTGTCGCGGTCGATACGGTGCGCCAGTTCCACATACGGCAAATTCGGGCGTAACTGGCGGAACGCTTCAATCAAGCCCAGCTTGTAGCCGCTGCCACCGTGTACCGGCAGGCCAGAAGGCTTGTTGACGAAAATCAGTTGCTCATCTTCCTGCAACACCGCCGCTTCCAGTACCGCCAGCAAAGAATCGGAGGCCACCGCTGGCTTATCCGGTGGATTCACCTCGGATTCCATTTTGATGGGTGGAATACGGATAATCTCGCCCAGTACCAGTTTTTTCTCCGGTTTGACGCGTTTTTTGTCGACCCGCACCTCGCCTTTGCGCAAAATTCGGTAAAGGGCGCTCTTGGGAAGTTGCTTGAGATGACGGATCAGGAAGTTGTCGATTCGCTGTCCGTCTTCGTTTTCGGTGACTGTGTAGTATTGAACTGCCATAAAAGTGAAAAAACATACCAACTAAATTTAAATGCAAATTGAATATAATTAACCGAATTGATATATTCGCAACAGGCAAACTTCGGGTGAAAACCTGACACAATGGGTTCGATCAAATCTGAACGCGATATGATATGACCCATGCCTGATTGATTCAATCACAAATTCTAGCGGCAAGTACATTCGCCCAAGAGTTTGTGCGGGATGAACAGGATAAAAAAATCCTTCCACCCATCATCCAATGCCCGTTATGCAGATTAAAAAGTAAGCGGACGGGCATGACATTAACAGCAGGACTTGTTGCTGATGTCTGTTGCAAGAATGCGCCAGCGGTTTACAACACTCATGCGCCCGCCCTTATGAGGCACTCCCATGACCCGTAATGACCGAACGATTCTTTCTGAAGGTAGGCCCGATTAAGGTTAATCCATAGCTTGGTGAAGATAATGTCTAATGCTTTGATATTACTCGAAATAAACTAATCGACCCCACCTGAAACAAACAGGTAACAATTGCTGCATAACCAAGGTTTATGTAGTACATGAAACGTATTTTAATTAATGCAACGCAACCGGAAGAAATCCGCGTTGCGATGGTCGATGGGCAACGCCTGTACGATCTTGACATCGAACACTCCCTACGTGCGCAGAAAAAGGCCAATATTTACAAAGGTGTCATTACCCGCGTCGAGCCGAGCTTAGAGGCAGTTTTCGTCAACTATGGTGCGCAACGCCATGGCTTTCTGTCGTTCCGCGAAGTTGCGCCGGAATTTTACCACCCGAATGCCAAATACACCGGGCGTCCTGCCGTCAAGGACGTGATGCGTGAAGGCATGGAAATCTTGGTGCAAGTCGACAAGGAAGAACGTGGCAACAAAGGCGCTGCCCTGACCACGTACCTGAGCCTTGCCGGACGCTACTTGGTACTGATGCCCAACAACCCCAAAGCGGGTGGCGTATCACGCCGGATTGAAGGCGATGACCGCCAGCAAATCAAGCAAACCCTGAACGAGCTGGACATTCCCGACAGCATGGGCGTGATCGTGCGCACCGCCGGTATCGAGCGCGATGCCGAAGAACTGTCATGGGATTTGGACTACCTCAAAACCCTGTGGAATGCCATCCAGCAAGCCTACAGCCAGCACAAAGGCCCGACGCTGCTGTATCAGGAAAGCAACGTCATCATCCGCGCCCTGCGTGACTATTTCCGCCGTGACATCGGTGAAATCGTCATCGACAACGACAAAGTGTTCCAGCAAGCGCGTGATTTCATGCAGGCAGTCATGCCGCACAATATCCGCAAGCTCAAGGCATACACCGACGGCACACCGCTGTTCAGCCGTTTTCAGGTCGAAAACCAGATCGAAACCGCTTACCAGCGCACTGTTGCCCTGCCTTCCGGCGGTGCTATCGTCATCGACCATACCGAAGCACTGGTTTCCATCGACATCAACTCTGCCCGCGCCACCAAGGGGCATGACATTGAGGAAACCGCCCTCAATACCAACCTTGAAGCTGCCGACGAAATTGCCCGCCAATTGCGCCTGCGTGACTTGGGTGGCTTGGTGGTCATCGACTTCATCGACATGCTGCCCAGCAAACACCAGCGCGATGTTGAAAAACGCCTGCGTGATGCCATGAAACTAGACCGCGCACGGGTGCAAGTCGGGCGTATTTCACGCTTCGGTTTGCTGGAAATGTCGCGCCAACGCCTGCGCCCATCCCTCGGCGAATCCAGCCAGATCGTCTGCCCACGCTGTACCGGGCATGGTCACATCCGCAGCACCGACTCAATGGCACTCTCCATCCTGCGTCTGGTCGAAGAAGAAGCCATGAAGGAAATGACCGGCAAAGTCATTGCCCGCCTGCCGGTTGCGGTTGCCACTTTCCTGTTGAATGAAAAGCGTCAAGCCATCACCGACATCCAAGCACGGCGCAATGTTGAGCTGACCATCATTCCTAACCCGTACATGGAAACGCCGCATTACGACATCAGCCGTATCCGCAACGACAACCTCGAAGAAGAGGAAGTCCAAAGCAGTTACCACTACATTCCAGCCCCGCCAGCACTGGAAGAAACCATCCAGCAGGATGCAAGCCAAGCGCAAGTGCCAGTAGAAGCGGCCGTCACCAACGTCATGCCCAGCACCCCTGCCCCGCAGAACTTGCGCAATAGCACTCAAGACGCTGAAACAGCCCGCCGTCCCCTGAGCGCAGCCGAAGGGAGCGCAGCCGAAGTGGCAGCACCCGCCCCAGTCAAAGGCCCAGGACTGATGCGCCGCATTTTCAGCAGCCTGTTTGGCAGCAGCCCCACCGTCGACAAGGCAGCCGAAGAAGCCGAAATCAAAGCCGAAGCCGCCGCCCCACCAACCCGCAAACGTGCGGAACAACAGCAACGTGACCGCCGTGGCGAGCGCAATGAACGCAGCTGACCGTGGTGGCGAACGCAATGACCAACGCAACCGCAACCGTAACAACGGCAAAAGCGAGCCAACGCCAGAAACCGAACGCCCAGCCGCTGACGATTCACGCCCACGCAATGACAAGACAACCGCCAAAACCGTCAGAACCGCAACAACGAGCGCAACAATGAGCGCGGTAACGAACGTGGTGGCGAACGCAGCAACGAGCGTGGCACTGAACGCAACACTGAGCGCGGCAACGCTAACGAACGTAATGACCGCAACAATGGGCGTAACCGCAACCGCAATGAGCGCGATGACAATACCGCTGGCGTAGCAGCAACAAAACCGCCGCCCACCACGGGAGCAGCGCCCACCCAGAACGCAGGAACAAGAACCCGCGCCGCTGATACAGACTGATGACCAGACGCCAGTCGAAGTCATGCTGTCCGCCCCCCGTGAATCACGCGATAACAACCGCGACAATGGGCAACAGCCCCAAAATCGCCGTGACCGTTCACGCCGTGACCCACGCAACCGCCAAGCGTCAAACGAAGCTAACCCTAACAGCAACGAAGCGCCGACCACGGATGATGCACCGCAGCAGGAAAGGCCGCGCAACCCACGTCACCAGCAGCAGCCACGGGCTAAAGAAGCCGCGCCTGACCTCGAAGCCCCGGCTGAATCCCAACCGCTTGACGTTGAAGCGCCACAGCAGGACAAACCACCTGCCAACAGAAACCGCCGTGGTGGTAACGTTGCCCCCAACATCCCTGAAGCAGCGGAGATGGACAGTGCCGATGAAGATGATCTGCTCGACGCAGCAGACGCCGAAGGTGATGATGACGTGGTGGAAACCAACGAATCCCAACCACGCGGCCCGCGTGAACGCCGTGGTCGCACCCGTCGCCCACGCGGCAACCAAAACCGCCAGCAGCGCCCACCACGCCCAGCATCGGCTGAGTTGGAAGCACAGCCTGCGGAAAACATGGAACCGTTCATTATCGACCTGACCTCAACACAGGCGTCGAATCCACCCCGTTATGAGCGCCAACCCGCCAAAGCCAAACCGGAACCCGTAGCGGAATACCAAGCCATCCCTGCACTGCTGGAAGCTAAGCCAGAGGAAGCCAAGCCCGAAGTACGCATCCAGCCAGAACCCATGCTGGAAGTTAAGCCCCAAGCGGAAGCCAAACCTCAGCCTGTGCCGGAAGTTAAGCCTCAAGCAGAAGCTAAACCCCAGCCTGAGCCAGAAGTGGTTGCCGACAAACCAGTAGTGGAAAAACCTAAAGCCAAGCCACAGCCTGCCGAGAACCAAATCCCGGAAACTGTCGGCGCGGACGGGCAGGATGCTGCCCCTGCCCCGGTGAAAAAGCGCCCTTCATGGATGCACACCGACCCTCAATGAAGGGTGGCTGACTAAAGATGGTTGCGGCGGATATGCTCTAACAAGCCTGCCGCCGCATCCTCCACCATATCCAACACCCGCTCAAAGCCGCTATTGCCGCCGTAATAAGGGTCAGGCACTTCATCTACATTCCAACGTGTGGCAAATTGCATAAATAACTGCACCCGTTCACGCTGGGGTGCTTGCACCAATGCCTGCAAATCATGCAGATTGGCACGATCCATCGCCAGAATGTAATCAAAACGCTCAAAATCCAACACATCCACTTGCCGAGCGCGTTGCCCCGACAAATCCAAACCACGACCTTTTGCCGCCGCCTGCGAACGCTGGTCGGGTGATTTCCCAACGTGGTAAGCATGAGTTCCGGCGGAATCAATCAGGATGCGCTCGGCAAGACCTTGAGAATGCACCAAATGCTCAAATACACCGTGCGCCGTGGGTGAGCGGCAAATATTGCCCATGCACACGAAGAGAACCTTAACTTTTTCCATAATATCAATATCTTAGTTAGTTCAGTCGTCAGCAGCCTTGTACTGCGCCATCAGCGCCTGCTGGGTCTTTTCCGTGGTCGGCTCATAGTGGCTGAACTGGATAGCCCAACTCCCTTCACCTGCCGTCAGGGAATTCAGGCGTGAGGCATAATCTTCCAGTTCTGCCAGTGGAACTTTGGCCTGTATGACCATATTGCCTGCATCGGCTTGCGCATCATGAATCTGGGCGCGTCGGGTCGCCAGATCGCCGGAAATATCACCCATCGCTGCGGCGGGAACCGTCACTTCCAGATCAACCAGCGGCTCCAGAATAATGGGGCTGGCCTCGGCAACAGCTTGCATGAACGCTTTGCGCCCTGCCACCACGAAGGCAATCTCCTTGGAATCCACCGAATGCATCTTGCCATCCACCAGTGTTACCCGAAGATCCATCAGCGGATGTCCGCTAATCGCACCGGAGGCCAATAGCTGACGCACACCTTTTTCCACCGCTGGTATCAATGAGCCAGAAATCGCACCGCCCACGATGCGGTTGACGAATTCAAAACCTGCACCCCGTTCCAGCGGCTCGACTTCAATCTGCACTTCGCCAAACTGCCCCGCGCCGCCGCTTTGCTTTTTGTGGCGATATTGCGCCTGCACCGACTTGGTGATGGTTTCCCGGTAAGGAATCCGGGGTGGGGCTGCATCCACTTCCACATGATATTGCTTATCCATGCGCTCCAGCGCGATGCGCAGATGCAAATCGCCTAAGCCACGCAGCACAGTTTCATTGGCTGCCGTGTCGTATTCAATCCGCAGGCAGGGGTCTTCAGCGACCAGTTTGTGCAAGACATCCGACAGTTTCTGTTCATCACCGCGTTTTTTGGCACGCAGGGCAAAGCCCACCAATGGTGTTGGTAACGTCATGCCGGACAGCTCGACGCCATCATCTTCATGGCGCTCGTGCAAAATGGTGTCCGGCTCAATCTCACTGATCTTGGCGACGGCGCAAATATCACCCGCTACGGCCTGCTGAACAGGAATGCGTTCTTTGCCCTGCAAGCGATACAAATGACCGATTTTGACGGGTTTGCCTTCAGCACCCACCAGTACCTGACTGCCCAGTTTCAAGCTGCCCTGATGCACACGCAGCAACGCCAACTTGCCCACAAACGGGTCGAATTCCACATGGAAAACGTGTGCCAGCAACGGCTTGTCCGGGTCGGGAACAGCCCATGTTTCCACAGTCTTTTCACCTTTGTGGCGGATAAAGGGATGCGGTGTGGCTTCCAGCGGATTGGGCGCAAGTTTGGCGATAATATCCAGCAGTTCAGCAATGCCAGCGCCGGTTTTGGCGGAGGTGAAGCAGACCGGAACCAGATGGTTTTCACGCAAAGCCTGTTCAAAGGCTGCGTGCAATTCCTCTGCTGGCACTGTGCCCTCTTCCAGATAATGTTCCATCGCGGCTTCGTGCAGTTCCACCACCTGCTCTACCAATGAAGTATGGGCTGCCTCTACCGAAGAAAAGTCCGCTGCGCCCGACTCGTGGTCATACACTTCCACCACTTTTGCAGCGTGGTCGACGGGCAGTTCCAGTGGCAGACATTCGCGCCCAAATACTTCGGTAATTTCCTCAAGGCGCTGTTCCAGTTTCTCAGGGGCAGCGTCAATACGGTTGATCACTACCATGCACGGCAGACGCTGATGGCTGACCCACTCCATGATTTTGCGGCTCATTGGCTCAATACCCGCAGAGGCATTGATGACCACCACAACCGTATCGGCGGCTGACAGGGCAGTCAGCACCTGCCCCTGAAAGTCAGGGTATCCCGGTGTGTCGATGAAGTTGATATGGCAACCCGCATGGTGGGCGGTAGCGACGGAAACGTAGAGGGAATGCTGATGTTGTTGTTCGAGCGGGTCAAAGTCAGTGACGGTATTGCCTTTTTCAATATCGCCCGCTTGAGTGGTTTCGCCTGCCTGAAATAGCAGGGCTTCGATCAGGCTGGTTTTGCCTGCGCCTGTATGTCCGGTGAAGACAATATTTCTGATGTCCTGAGTAGTATGCACGCTGACTCCTTTTGGTTTGAGTTTCCCATCCATTCTACTCCGCAGGACATCAGTAGGCTAACGTTCCCGCTGCCTTTTAGCAGGGCGCACATGAATATGCCCCGGCGGATGTTTGATCACGATAGGTTGCGCACAATGCGGGCAGTTGGTATAGGTTTGCAAGCGGGTTTCCTGCTTGACCTCTTCAAATACTAGACGGGCATCGGCACGGCTGATACCGATGTTCACCCGTACTTTTTCCAGATAACGCAAACCGCCAAAATCGAGCTTGCCATCCTCCATCGCACGGATCATTTCAACCCGAAATGCCTCCTTGCGCCGTCTCAGTTCACTGATCATACCGGAAGCTAAAATACCGGCTGGCAAGGCAGCCACCGCAATCCCCACCACAATGATCATGCCGCTGAACACCTTGCCCAACAAGGTTATCGGCACAATATCGCCATAGCCTACCGTGGCGACAGTCACTGTAGACCACCACAACGCACGGGGAATACTGCCAAATTTTTCGGGCTGGACATGCCCTTCGACCAGATAAATGCCGGTGGCGGACACCAAAATCAACATGCACAAGATAAACAATGCCGATACCAACGTTTCCGATTCCTGCCGCAAGCACTGCCAACAACAAGCCTAGCGAATGCGAATAGCGAGCCAACTTCAACAGGCGCAACAAGCGTAAGCTGCGCAACACCCGCCAATCCTCCACCCCCAGAAAGAAGCTAAGGTAAAACGGTAAAATGGCGACCAAATCCACCAGCGCCTTTAAGGAAAGCAAGTAACGCCAACGCCCGCCGATAGGATGCTGGAAATCCACATTATCGGATTCAACGCAGATCCATGCACGCACCCAATACTCGATGGTAAAAACCGCTACTGAAAAGATTTCAAACCACCAAAAAAACGGCTCATAGACCACATAAATGGGATGTTCAGACTCCACCACCACGGCAATAACATTAACCGTCACCAGCACCATCAGGAAACGGTTAATGAATCTCGCCCACGCATTACCTTTCTGTTCTTCCAACGCCACATACAACCAGCGGCGGATGCTGTGCATACCGCCGCCGCGCCTATCTGCCTTACTCAAAAATGACGGCGGATTTTCTGGTACAAACCCGCAATTTCTTCGCCCAACTCATGCAATTCTTCCAGCACTTCCAAGCGAATATCTGCCACCTTGTCGCCGATTTTGTGTTGCAGCTTATCCACATCCTCACCCAAATCGTGGATTTCTTCCTTGGCTTTCAGGTTCAGTTCCAAGCCGGTATCCCGCAAGCGTGACTGCATCGTTTGCCACTTGCCTTCAACCTTATCCCATTCTTCGCGCACTTCAGCGCCCACCAGATGCAGGCCATCGCGGAAATCATCACGTTCACTTGCCAGTTTTTGTACTAATTGCTGTAATTTCTCGTTCATGACATTAACCTCCTTCACTACCTATTGTTACTATAACCTTACCGATAAGATTACACACGGGCATTGATCAACGAAAGGAACTTTCAGCATGATCAACGCTCTATCTTGTAACATTAATGCAGGTATTCAGGCGTGAATACCTTGTTTGTTCTACTGAGGAAACAAGGGCTTGTCATGAAAAAAATAGTATTGTCACTGGCTGTCATTGCTGGATTAGGGTTGTCGGCGTGCGCACCGATGAATCAGCAGGTAACTCCACCCACACCGACCGTGGTTCCCGCCAAGGATCTGAACTGGATTGCCGATAAGGTTTACCGCAATGAAACCAGTGGCAACCCCGCCTTACTGGTGGTGTGGAATGACCGCGAAGAATTCGCCTCACTCGGCATTGGGCATTTCATCTGGTATCCCGCAGGGCATCGCGGCCCTTATACCGAAACCTTCCCCGGCCTGATCGACTATACCAAAGCGCAAGGCGTGCCGATTCCGCAATGGCTGACTAATCGCCCTGCCCGCACCGCACCGTGGGTCAACAAAGCCGCGTTTGAACGCGCACGAAACGACCCAGAAATGCAGCAATTGCGCACTTTCTTGGAACAAACCAAAAATATCCAGGCCAATTACATGTCAGAACGCCTGACCCGTGCGCTACCCACCATGCTCAATCAGGTAGCACCACAGGATCGTGACCGGGCATTGAGCAACTATCAAGCCGTGGAAAAATCCCCGCGTGGCCTCTACCCCCTACTGGATTACGTCAACTTCAAAGGCGAAGGCACTAGCCCCACCGAACGTTACAACGGTCAAGGCTGGGGCTTATTGCAAGTGTTGCTGGCAATGCGCCCGGTAGCAGCAGGCCCGCAGGCATTGGATGAATTTGCCCGTGCAGCGGAAGAAGTCCTCACCCGGCGGATCGCCAATTCCTCACCCGAACGCGGCGAAGCCAAATGGCTGCCCGGCTGGCGCAACCGCCTCAACACTTACCGCCCCCACAGCCTGTTAAGCGGTTTCTGATACCTTTTGCAGCAAACCAACGGTGACGCAGGTGTAAGCATCTGCGTCACCGCTCAATACCGTGAACGGCGCATCCGGCTCACCAAACTGATCCAGCACCAACACCGCCTTGCTGAAATCATGGTCGCGGGTGTAATCGTTGACCGTGACAATGGTCTTCAAATTAGCCGCAGTGGAGGAGCGGATGCCGTTATCAGAATCTTCAAACGCCAAACACTCTTCTGGCTGCACCCCCATCATTTCCATCGCGTAGAGGTAAATGTCCGGGGCAGGCTTTTTCTGCGGCACAATATCACCCGCCGCAATGCACTCAAACCAGCCAATGGATTCTTCCCCCAAGCGTGGCTTTCAGCAAGTAGGTGACATTTTCCGGCGTAGTCGTGGTGGCAATACCCAAACGCAAACCCGCCGCCCGCGCTTCACGGATCAAACGTTCTGCCCCATTACGCAGCGGAATTTCACCCGCTTGCAGCATGTTCCAGGTAGAAATGGGTTTTGCGCTTATGCATCCGCGCCGCGAACTCGGCAATGCCCTCTTCTGGGGCAAAGTCTGGCAGGTATTTCCCGACGAAATAACGGATACGTTCCTTGCCGCCCGTCACCGTCAGCAGATCGGCGTAGATTTCCACTGTCCAATCCCAGTCCAGCCCTGCTTCCGGAAGGCTTTGTTGAAGGCGGGGCGATGCCCGTCGCGTTCGGTGTCGGCGAGTGTGCCGTCTACGTCGAATAACAGTGTGGTGAGTTGTGGCATGGTTTGCTCCTGATTTTGTGCTGGTGCATTCTAGCCGCCCAACAACTCCAGTTGCAATTTCTCCACATCCATCTCCTTCATCTCCACCAGACTCGGCAAATCATCCAAAGACTTAAGGTTGAAATAGTCGAGGAACTGGCGGGTAGTGCCGAGCATTTCCGGGCGTCCGGGCAGCTCCTTATGCCCAATCACCCGCACCCAATCGCGCTCCAGCAAGGTTTTGATAATACTGGCATTGACCGCCACGCCCCGGACTTCTTCGATTTCCCCACGGGTAATCGGTTGACGCCACGCAATCAACGCGAGGGTTTCAAGGAACGCACGCGAGTATTTCGAGGCTTTATCTTCGCTGTGGCGCTGCACCCATGGCTGAAATTCCGCACGGGTTTGCAGGCGAAAACCGCTAGCCGTTTCCCGCAACTCAAAGCTCTGCGCCTCACAACGCAAGCTGCACTGCCCGCAACGCCTCACGGATAGCAGTGCGGGAAATTTTCTCTTCCGGCTGGAAATAGCCTTCCAGTTGCTCAACCGACAGCGGCTTGTCAGCGGTGAGCAGAATGGCTTGTAGGATGGTTTCAAGTTGCATGGTTTGTCCTCATAAATACAACGTAATTGTTCAACGCTGGGAAGGACGTATGCAATACGCCCTCTTCTGTACAATGTAATTCCACAACCCCTCCCTTCTTTGGGAAAAATAATTTGATAATAATGAAAAATCCGTGACCATGAGAAGGGATATGCTATGTTTGCTACTAGTGCAATGAAAACGTCGGGAGCATGACCAATGGGTGCAGCAGAACAGTTACAGCAACATTTCACCTACGCCGACTACGCCAAGTGGCCGGAAGATGAGCGTTGGGAACTGATTGAGGGTGTAGCGTATGCAATGGCTGCTCCATCACGCATACATCAAAAATACATCTTGGAGATAAGTGTGCAAATTGCCACTTATTTACGGGGCAAAAGCTGTGAAGTTTACCCCGCCCCGTTCGACATACGCCTCCCCAACCACAACGAAGCCGACGCTGAGGTAGACACCACCGTGCAACCCGACCTTGCGGTGATCTGCGATAAAAACAATCTGGATGACAAAGGCTGCCGGGGTGCGCCGGACTGGATTATCCACCCAACCGACCGCTGGGTAATGGTGTATACGCTCAAAGACGACGGGCAATATGGCTTGCCGCGTATGTTTGGGATGGATGAGCCAACCTCTGCAAATTTGTTCAGCGATTTACAAATCGACTGGGCATTTATGCAAGAAACCTAATTTGGTGTATGCTTTCCCCATCACTAAACAAGCAAGGGACACCTCATGATCTGGCTCGATTGGCTTAAAAAATGGCAAATGACCAAGCTGCAACTCAATTCCCCCTTCCTCAACATTGAGCTGAAGTTCGCCGATGCCGACCGCAGCGCCGCGTGGGAAATGTATATCGAATTGCTGACCCGCATTACCACCCAAACGCTCGACACCCAACACGGCGACGAAAAGACCGCGCTGGACAGCATCTATTCCCTGTTCCCCACCACCCGCACCATTATCAAGCAACATGGGCGTAACAGCCTGCAATTCACCAAGCTGGCGATTGTGGTGCTGAATCAAGTGATCCGCCCCTTCACTGCCCGCTGGCACAAACGCTCACTGGACAAGGCATTTGACAACCCCGCACACTGCGATGAATTCCGCCGCGAACTCGCCGAGTTGCAAGCGGACTTACGCCGCTACACCGGGATGTTAGGTGAAATGGCAGGCGTGGAAGAAGACCTCATCCTGCTGGAATTAAATACCTAAAAACCCTCTTCACCCCGCTGCCCGGATATACAACGGCGCATAGGCATCATCGCCTTGCGCCACATCAATCAGGTGCGCTTTAAGCAGCTCCAGCACCGCCATTAGCGTCACCACCACCCCGCGCCGCCCTTCTTCGACCCGGAACAGGTTTTCAAACGGCACGAACGGATGGGTTTGCAACATCGCCAGCACCTGCGTCATGCGTTCGCGGATCGACAAATGTTCCCGCCGGATCTGGTGGGAGCTAAACATATCCGCCCGTTTCAGCACATCCTTAAACGCCAACAACAGCTCACGCAAACTAGCCTCCGGCTGCGGGCGCGGCACTTGGGGGAAATCGGCAAGCGTTTGCGCCACCCAATGGTCACGCTCCAAACGCGGCAAGGTATCCAAATCGGCCGCCGCCCGCTTGCACTGTTCATATTCCTGCAACTGGCGCATTAACTGGGCACGCGGATCGTCTTCTTCCTCGACTTCCGCATGGCGTGGCAATAGCAAGCGCGATTTGATTTCCGCCAACATCGCCGCCATCAGCAAATATTCCGCCGCCAAATCCAGCTTGAAATCCTTCATCAGTTCGACGTAGGCAACGTATTGCTCAGTAATATGCGCAATCGGAATGTCGCAAATGTCAAAGTGTTGCCGCCGGATCAAATACAGCAATAAATCCAGCGGCCCTTCAAACGCCTCCAAAAAGACTTCCAGCGCATCAGGCGGGATATACAAATCTTCCGGCATGGTGATGACTTGCTCACCACGCACCACCGCCAACGGCATTTCTTTCTGGATCATCGCTGATGGTGGGTAAAACGTATCGCTTCCATCACATCGGCGAGCGTTTCGCGGGCAACCTGACGCGCCGCTTCGGAACCTTCGCGCAGGATGTCACGTACCCGCCCCCGGTCTTGTTCAAATTCGGCGGCACGCTGCTGGATCGGCGCAAGCTCAGCCTGCACCGCTTCAATGATAGGTTGCTTGCATTCCAAACAACCAATACCGGCGCTGCGGCAACCTTCCTGCACCCACTGTTTGGTGGTATCGCTGGAATAGATTTCGTGAAATTGCCACACTGGGCACTTTGCCGGGTCACCGGGGTCGGTACGGCGTCCGCGTGCTGGGTCAGTTGGCATGGTGCGGATTTTTTTCTCCACACTCTCCGGCGCTTCCCGTAAGGCAATGGTGTTGTTATAGGATTTGGACATTTTCTGCCCGTCCAGCCCCGGCATTTTGGAGGCTTTAGTCAACGCTGCCTGCGGTTCGGGCAAGATGATTTTGCCAGAACCTTCCAGATAGCCGAACAGGCGTTCGCGGTCACCCAAGGATAGGTTTTGCTGCGATTCCAGCAGCGCACGGCCTACGCCCAGTGCTTCCGCATTGCCTTGTTCCTGATACTGGCGGCGCAAATCACGGTACATTTTCGCCTGTTTCTTGCCCATCTTATTGGCAGCTTGTTCGGCTTTCTGCTCGAAATCTGGCTCACGCCCGTAGAGGTGGTTGAAACGCCGCGCCACTTCGCGGGTCAGCTCGATGTGCGCCACCTGATCTTCCCCTACCGGCACGCGGTCGGCCTTATAGATGAGGATGTCAGCCGATTGCAGCAGCGGGTAACCCAGAAAACCGTAAGTCGCCAGATCACGTTCCTTGAGCTTTTCCTGCTGATCCTTATAGGTCGGCACACGTTCCAGCCAGCCCAGCGGGGTAATCATCGACAGCAACAAGTGCAATTCAGCATGTTCTGGCACATGCGACTGGGTGAAAATAGTGGCAGAACTGGGGCTAATGCCCGCTGCCAACCAGTCAATCGCCATGTCTTCCACATGTTGGGAAATGCCACCCGGTGTTTCGTAATGGGTTGTCAGGGCGTGCCAGTCAGCCACGAAAAAAAAGCACTCGTAATTGAGCTGCATTTCCACCCAGTTTTTCAGCACACCGTGATAATGCCCCAGATGTAACAATCCAGTCGGGCGCATCCCGGAAACGACGCGCTGGTTATGCGAAGGCGTAGTACTCACGCAGATAGATACCTTGAATTAAAGAAAAATATGCCCCAATGTGGACGCTAATGCAGCGATCACCGGGGAAATAATGCTATTTAGCACCCCAAAATACAGCAATGCCACCACAATAATCGTGCCATAGGGTTCAACTTGTTCCAGTATACGGGAAAGTGGCAACGGCAACAGGCCGCTCAGCACCCGCCCGCCATCCAGCGGTGGTATCGGCAACAAGTTAAACACCATCAGCAACAGGTTAATCGAAACCCCTGCTTGCGCCATATCCTGAAACCCCTGACCTACAGCAGAGTCAGCACCCACCCCCGTATGGTACAAAATGGCAAACCACAACATCCACCCAACCGCCATCAGCAAATTGGCCAGCGGCCCTGCGGCAGCCACCATCACCATATCCTGACGGTAATTTTTCAGGTTACGGAAATTGACCGGAACCGGCTTCGCCCACCCAAACAGGAACGGGGAACCCATCAACAGCAAGGCGGCTGGTACAGCGACTGTCCCTATCGGGTCAACGTGCTTGATCGGGTTCAAGGAAAGCCGCCCCAACATTTTCGCGGTACTGTCGCCCAACTTGTTCGCCATCCAGCCATGCGCCACCTCATGCAAGGTAATGGCAAACAACACCGGAATAGCCCATGTTGCCACCCCATACATAAAGGTATTCAGGTCAAAATCCATGCTTAATGCTCCACTAACCAGTCAATATTGCCCTTGCCTTCACGCAGGATAGTAGGCCGGGCTTCCATCAAATCGACCACCGTAGTGGCTTCATGCCCACAGAAACCGCCATCAATGATCAAATCGACCTGATGCTCCAGCGACAGACGGATCTGATACGGGTCAACCATCGGCAAATCCTCCCCCGGCAAAATCAAGGTGCTGGATATTAATGGCTCGTTCAGTTCCTGTAACAATGCCTGCGTCACAATATGATCAGGCAAACGGATGCCGATAGTCTTGCGCTTGGGGTTCTGCAAGCGGCGCGGGACTTCACGGGTAGCCTGAAGGATGAAGGTGTAAGGCCCCGGCGTCAGCGACTTGATCAAGCGATAGTTGATATTGTCCACCTGAGCATACAGGGAAATTTCCGACAGGTCGCGGCATAGCAAGGTAAAATTATGCTTACTATCGACCCGGCGGATGCGTTGGATGCGCTCCATCGCCGCCTTGTCGCCCAAATGGCAACCAATTGCATAGCTGGAATCAGTCGGGAATACCACTACCCCACCCTCGCGGATGATGGTGGCTGCTTGCCGGACTAAGCGTACCTGAGGGTTTTCTGGGTGAATTTGAAAATACTGACTCATTGCTCATTTATCGTTTAGAATGTTTAACTTTAACCGATTATACCAATACGTATGAAGTTCCTGTTTGACTTTTTCCCGGTTGCACTGTTCTTTATGGTGTACAAATTCTTCGGTGAGCTGCCCCCCGCATGGGTGGCAGCCGCCAATCAGTTTCCACTGATGTCACTAAACCAGAGTGAACCCAAAGATGCCATCCTTATGGCGACACTGGTGATCATTTTGGCGACTATCGTGCAAAATGCGCTGTATTTCGCCCTGCACCGCCGTTTCGAGCGGATGCATTTGATCACGCTGGCGATACTGCTGGTGTTTGGTACGCTGACGCTGTTCCTCAAAGACCCTATTTTCATCAAGTGGAAAGTCAGTATTATTAACTGGGGATTCGCGTTAGCCTTCCTGATCAGCCAATATGTGGGCGCACGTAAAACCTTGACTGAACGCATGATGGCGAATGCCGTGCAAGTCCCGGCGCATATCTGGCAGCGTACCAATATGCTATGGGTGGGATTTTTCACCTGCATCGGTATCGTCAACTTGATCGTGGCATACTTGTTCAGCGAAGAAACGTGGGTGGATTTCAAACTGTTTGGGGTGCTGGGGCTGACCATTGCGTTTATCATCGCGCAGGTCTTCTACCTGCAAAGGCACGCGATAGAAACCACCGACAACACCACTGAATAGTTACAAAACGTTAAGGACACTATCCCCATGTTATATGTCATTATCGGCGAAGATGTTGCAAACAGTCTGGCACAGCGGCTTGCTGCACGCCCGGCACATCTGGAACGCCTGCACGCCTTGCGTGATGCAGGCCGCCTGCTGGTAGCAGGCGCCTACCCCGGCGATTGATAGCAACGATCCGGGTGAAGCAGGCTTTAGCGGCAGTGTGATCATTGCCGAATTCGAGTCGTTGGAAGCGGCACAACACTGGGCAGACGCCGACCCATACCGGGCGGCGGGGGTTTACCAGCACGTTACCGTCAAACCGTTCAAGAAAGTATTACCTTAAACAGAGAGGAAATCTCATCATGCGTTTCACAAGCAAAAAAATCATCGCAACCGGGCTGGTTGGTCTGACCCTGATGGCTACGGGTCTGTATGCAGATGATAAAACAGTCGTGGCTAACGTCAACGGCACTGAGATCACGCAGAAAACACTGGATACCGTCGTCGGCATGGTCGGTAGTCAAGGCGCACAAGTTGACAGCAAATCGGTTCTCGATGACCTGATCATCACCGAACTGGCGCGTCAGGAAGCCAATAAAGCGGGTATCACCGAGCGTCAGGAAATCAAAGACAAGATCAAGGATGCTACCGACCGGCTGGTGCTGAATACTTGGACACAAGAAAAGGCCGCGTCTTTCAAACCTACCGATGATGAGCTGAAAAAGATTTACGAAGAGCGCACCAGCGGTGAGAAGTTTGAATACAAAGCCCGCCATATCCTGATGAAAACCAAGGCAGAAGCTGAAGGCATCATCAAGGAACTGGAAAACAAAGTCGATTTCGCTGATCTGGCGAAAAAATCTTCCGATGGCCCGTCGGCTGCCCAAGGCGGCGATCTGGGCTGGTTCAAACCCGGCTCGATGGTGAAAGCATTCTCCGATGCTGTTGCCAAAATGGAACCCGGCACTTACACCAAAGAACCGGTACAAACCGAGTTCGGCTTCCACGTTATCAAGCTGGAAGAACGCCGCGACGTGAAACCACCAGCATTCGATGAACTCAAGCCACAACTGGAACGCGAGTATCAGCAGAAAAAATGCTGGCTTACATGGATGAATTGAAAACCAAGGCTGACATTAAAGTGACGCTGCCAGAAACCAAACCAGCGGACGCACCCAAAGCAGACGCAAAACCTGCTGACGCCGCCCCTGCTGCTGCAAAGCCTGAAGAAAAGAAATAATCTCATGTAGGGGCGAATTGTTTTCGCCCCTACCACCCCGCTACCAGCCGAGGAAACCGTCATGAAACCAGAATGGAAAAGCTTTCTCATTGATCACGGTGCAGAATTCGCAGGCGATTCACTCATCTCTTTCGGCAACCCTGAACGCGAACGGCGCATCCCGCCACAAGGCGCTATCCTGTGCGATTTGTCGCACTTCGGCCTGATCAGCGTCAGCGGCGCAGACGCCACCTCTTTCCTGCAAGGTCAGTTGACCAATGACATCCAGCAAGTAACGGACAAGCTGTCGCAACTCAGCGCCTATTGCACCCCCAAAGGCCGCACACTGGCGACCTTTTTCATCACCCAGCGCCAAGGCGTTTACTACTTGAGCGTAGCGCGGGATTTGCTCGAACCCATCCTCAAACGCTTGCGCATGTACGTAATGCGCTCCAAAGTTTCCTTGGAAGATGCCAGCACCAGCTTGGTACATTTCGGCTATGCCGCACCCGATGGCGCGGCACGCTTGCAAGAAATCCTCGGCAAAGCAGCACCTGCTAACGCTTACGACACCCAGCAAAGCGGTAGCCTGACCCTCATGCGCCAACCCGCGCCGATCCCACGTTTCAAAATTCTGGGTGAGCTGGATGAAGCCCGCAAGCTGTGGGAACGCCTCAACGTCAACGCCGCCTGTGTGGGGCGCAGCAGTTGGGAATATTTCAATGTGCTGTCCGGTGTGCCGATGGTGACGCAAGCCAGCTCTGAGGCGTGGGTTCCGCAAATGCTCAATATGCACCTGATCAACGGCGTGAGTTTTACCAAAGGCTGTTTCCCCGGTCAGGAGATCGTTGCCCGCCTGAAATACTTGGGCAAAAGCAAACGCCAGATGTACCGGATCGGCATTCCCCATTGCGTGAAAGTGCCTGCCACTGGAACAAACCTTAGCAGCAGCACTGACCCGGAAGCAGGCACTATCCTCAATGCCACCCTCAACCCGGATGGTTATGTGGAAGCACTCGCGGTGATGAAGATTGCGGAAGCGACCAGCCCACTGCACATGGGCGAGTACGCTGTGAAGGTGCTGGAATTGCCTTACGCACTGGAAGCAGAGTAGCATTGACGGGCGTCCAGTTCCGCAGCCGTAAAGCCCGGCAACCGTGCCGCCATAATGGCATTGGTGAACGTCGCACTCGGACGCATCACCGCTTTGGTCATGGCAGAATCGGCGAAGAAATAGCCTCCTATATCCACTGGCTGGCCTTGGACGCTTTTCATCTCTGCAATGATGTTTTCTTCATTTTCCGCCAGAACTTTAGCCAACTTGCCGAAATGCGCCGCCATCTCAGGCTCTTCGGTTTGCTTGGCAAGTGCTTGCGCCCAATACATCGCCAAATAGAAGTGATTGCCGCGTGTATCCAACTCGCCAGTGCGCGGCTTGGGTGACTTATCGTTCAACAACACATTGCCGATAGCCTCATCCAGCGTTTCAGAAAGCACTTTCGCCTTATTGCTGCCATATTGTCTAGCCACCTGTTCAAAGGAAACCGTCAGCGCCAAAAACTCCCCTAAAGAATCCCAGCTCAGATGGTTTTCTTCCAGCAATTGCTTCACCAAGACTGGCGCAGTACCACCCGCACCCGTTTCATACAAACCGCCGCCTTTCATCAACGGGACAACCGACAGCATTTTGGCGCTCGTGCCCACTTCCATAATCGGGAACAGGTCGGTCAGGTAGTCGCGCAAAATATTGCCGGTCACGGAAATCGTGTTCTTGCCACGAATAATCCGTTCCAGACTGAAACGCATCCCGCGCAGGGGGGACATAATGCAAATATCCACGTCCGTCAGATCATGATCTTTCAGGTACATTTTCACCTTTTTGATCAGCTCATATTCATGCGGACGGTACTCATCCAGCCAGAACACCGCAGGCAATTGTGATTCACGCGCCCGTCTGACTGCCAGACCCACCCAGTCACGCACTGGCAAATCTTTGGTCTGGCACATGCGCCAGATGTCGCCAGCTTCCACGTTTTGCTCAATCAGGACATTGCCCTGATCGTCGACAATACGTGCCACGCCATCTTCGGGAATTTCAAAGGTCTTGTCATGCGAACCGTATTCTTCGGCTTTTTGCGCCATCAGACCGACGTTCGGCACAGTGCCCAAGGTGCGCGGATCGAACGAACCGTGGGTTTTACAGAAGTTGATGATTTCCTGATAAATACGCGCAAAGGTACTTTCTGGCATCACTGCCTTGGTATCTTTCAACTTACCTGCCGGGCCATACATTTTGCCGCCATTGCGGATCATGGCTGGCATGGAGGCATCCACGATGACATGGTTGGGGGAATGAGGTCGGAAATGCCTTTGGCCGAATCCACCATCGCCAGTTCCGGGCGG